>JAEUMP010000004.1 GCA_016791445.1 Hyphomonadaceae bacterium
CCGTTTTTCGGCAACCGCAATGTGGCGCACTTCACCACTTTGTCGAAATTCGCGAGCGCATCGCGCATGTCAGCGAGCGTGCGTAGCGGAATCCCGCGCGTGAAGGCGTGAATGATGCGGATCTTGCGGCGTTGGTAGCCAAGGATTCCGTGCGGATGGTGCGTGAAGACAGGCGGATCGCGCCGGAAGGTCAGGCGCGAACACATGCTGAGGAAGATCAGCTTGCGAATGTCGCGCCGCGCCTTTCTCACTTCGTCCTGGAAATCGAGACGCAGAATGCGCGGCAGGCGCACGCGCGCCGCGACCCAGGCGAGAACGTGGAGCAGCCACAGATGAATCTCGCGCGCAGCGGCGGCGTAGGCTTCGCGGCGGTGACGTAGCGGTTTCGCGATCTGCATCTGTGGCTCTCCTCTTCGCGGCGCCGGAACCATTCCGGCGCGATGTGGGAGGAGTGTGAACCGGGTCTGGACCCGGTCGGATTGCGGAGAGGATTTTTCTACAGCGGACCGCCGGCGCCCTCGCCGGCCTCCTTGTGCGCCAAGGGGATGCGGTTTGCCGGCGGGGCGCCGGCGGTCCTTGCGGCGAGGGGAATGGCCTTCGCGTTTCCCCCTAATGGAAGTTCATGCGACTAGGCGGCGGCGCGTCTGACTAATGCGCGGCCTCGCGCGCCTTGGCGGCGGCGATCCAGTCTTCGAGGTCGATCTGTCGCTGGTCGATCTCTCGCGCCGCGCGTCGGCGTTCAGCCGCGCGGTCGCGTTTGCGCGTGTCGGGAAAGGCGATGCGCGTCGTTGTTGATGCCGCCACGTCCGACCGCTCGCCTCCACAGAGGCCGCCATCAATGCCCGCGCGAGGTTTATGGAGTGCAAACGCGTCGCGAGGCTATCGCACCTCGAACATGGTGTGCCGCACGCCCGTCGTCAGTCGTTCGCCGCAACTCACCGCGAGCACGCCGTTGAGCCACGCATAGCGCGCATCGTTGGTCTCGAAGACCGGCGCGATGCGCAAGTAATAGCGCGACGGATCGACGTGCGGTTGCGCGGGATCGCGGAAGGCGGCGGCGACGTCGGGCGGGATCACGCTGCGCCCGGCATAGCTGACCGAAATCAGCGCGCCGTCATGCGTGCGCCACACCGAGCGCGCGTCGAACGTGCCGGCGACGCCGCCCGGGATCTCGCCGGTCGTCGACCAGTTGCCCCCGCCCGGCAGGATTTCGCCCCGCAGGCGATCGCCCTTGAAGCGCCCGCCGGTGATGTAGCCCACGCGCCGTTCGCCGAAGGGCGAGGCGCCGAGCGGCAGGATGCCGCCCGCCACTTCGAATTCCGCGATGCACAAGGGCGCGTGCGGCAGGCTGGACCAGGCGGATGCGGGTGTGTTCATGCTTGTCTTCCGACGGCGGTGGGCGGACGGGCATTGCGCCGCGCGCCGGCGCCCGCGTCAATGGACCCCCCGGAAGGGGCCTGCTAAAGCCGCCGAAACAGAACCGCGCCGCAGCGCGGCCGCATCGGGGAACACATGCCGGCACAGTATATGGGCGTCGCGGGAATCGTTGCGATCCTGTTCATCGCGATCGTGTTCTCGACCAACCGCAAGGCGATCCGCCTGCGTGTCGTGGCGGCGGCGTTTGCATTGCAGGCGTTGATGGCGGTGCTGGTGCTGATGCTGCCCGCAGGTCGCGCGGTACTTTCGGCGATGTCAGGCGGCGTCCAGGCGGTGATCAACTACTCGTCCGCCGGCATCGCGATGGTATTCGGGCCGCTCGCGGACGTGGACAAGATCGGCTTCAGCTTCGCCATCAATGTGCTGCCGATCATCATCTTCTTCTCGGCTCTGATGTCGGTGCTCTATCATGTCGGTGTGATGCAGCGGATCGTGGCGTGGGCCGGCGGCGCGCTGCGCTTCGTGATCGGCACGGGGCGGGTGGAGTCGCTTGTCGCGGCGGCGAACGTCTTTCTCGGCCAGACCGAGGCGCCGCTGGTCGTGAAGCCCTATATCCGCGGGCTCACCATGCCCCAGCTTTTCACCGTGATGACCACGGGCATGGCGTCGGTGTCGGGCAGCGTGCTGGCGGCCTATGCGCAGATGGGCATCAGCATCGAGTACCTGCTGGCCGCATGTTTCATGGCCGCGCCGGGCGGCCTGCTGATGGCCAAGCTCATCATGCCTGACGACAAGGCAGAGCCCGGCGCGCCGAAAGACGTCGTCGTGGTGGATGAAACCGAGGCGCGGAAAACCAACGTCATCGAGGCCGCCGCCGTCGGCGCGCAGGACGGCCTGAAGCTCGCGGTCTCCATCGCAGCGATGCTCATCGCGTTCGTGTCCCTCATCGCGCTGGTGAACGGCATTCTCGGCGCCATCGGCGGGGCGGCGGGCGTGGAAGGGCTGACGATGCAGCGCATCCTCGGCTTCGTGTTCGCGCCCGTGATGTTCCTCCTGAACATTCCGTGGGCGGAGGCGCAGGCGGCCGGCGGCATCTTCGGCGAGAAGCTGGTGCTGAACGAATTCGTGGCGTTTGCGAGCCTCGGGCAGGCGCAGGAAAATCTGAGCCCGCGAACGGCGGCGATCCTCACCTTTGCCCTGTGCGGCTTCGCCAACATCAGCTCGATCGCGATCCAGCTCGGCGCGCTGGGGACGCTCGCGCCCGAACGCATGCCGCAGATCGCGAAGTACGGTTTCCACGTCGTGCTGGCGGGTTCGCTGTCCAATCTCATGAGCGCCGCGCTCGCGGGCCTCATCATCCAGCCTTGAGTAAACGCATGGCGCCGAAGCCGCTCATCATCGATTGCGATCCGGGCGTCGACGACGCCATCGCGCTTTTCCTCGCGTTCGCGTGCCCCGATGAACTCGACGTGCGCGCGATCACGACGGTGGCGGGCAATGTCGGCGGCGCGCTGACGGCGCGCAATGCGTGCATCATCCGGGAAATGGCGGGCCGCGAGGATGCGCCCGTGTTCCGCGGGGCCGACGGCCCGCTGGTGCGGGAGCCTGTCGACGCTGGCGAATTCCACGGCGCGACGGGGCTCGGTCCGTTGCCGATCTTCGAGCCGGCGACGTCCATCGTGAGCGATTATGCGGTTCCGTATTTGGTCGACGCGATCCTCAACGCGCCGGCCGGGACGATCACCCTTGCGGTGACGGGCCCGATGACCAACGTCGCGTCCGCGTTCGAGATCGCGCCCGACGCGGCGGGGCGTCTCCGCGAGATCGTCGTCATGGGCGGGGCGCGTTCCGAAGGCGGCAACATCACGGCGTCGGCGGAATACAATATCTACGCCGATCCGCACGCCGCGCAGATCGTGTTCGCCTCGGGCGCGCCGATCACCGTCTTCGGTCTTGATGCGACCCACCAGGTGCGCTCGACGCCGGCGCGGATCGCGGCCTTGCGCGCGATCGGCACGCCGCAGGCGCGCGCATGCGCGGAGCTGCTGCAATTCTCGGCTGACGTGGAGCGCAACATTCCCGGCCTGCACGGCGCGCCGCTGCACGATCCCTGCACCATCGCCTATCTCCTTCAGCCCGATCTCTTCGACTTTCTGCCGTGCCGCATCGAGGTCGAGACGGAAGGGCGTGTCGCGCTCGGTCACACAGCCGTTGAATTCAGGGATCCGGCGGCGTCGAGGACGCGCTGGGCGACCAGGGCGGACGGCGACGGCGTCTTCTCCCTTCTGATCGACAGGCTCTCGCGATGACCGCCCCGCGCATCCTCGTCGTCGGCTCGGTCAATCTCGATTTCGTGGCGACCGCAGCGAAGCTGCCTGCACCGGGTGAAACCGTGACGGGCGCCGTGCTCGCCCGCCATCCCGGCGGGAAGGGCGCCAACCAGGCTTTGGCGGCGCGGCGGCTCGGCGCGGAGGTGGCGCTCGCGGCGCGCGTCGGGCGCGATGCGATGGCGGATGAAGCGCTGGCTTTGCTGCGCGCGGAGGGCGTCGATCTCTCGGGCGTCAGTGTCGATGAGGACGCATCGACGGGCGTGGCGCTCATCGCGGTTTCCGCAGATGGCGAGAACCAGATCATCGTCGCGTCCGGCGCCAACGGGACGTTCGCGCGCGCGCACGTGGCGCTCACACCGGCGGACGCCGTCATCTGCCAACTCGAAACGCCGATGGAGACCGTTGAAGCCGCCATGGCGACGCAAGGGCTCTTCTGCATCAATCTCGCGCCCGCGGCGCCGACGCCGGACGCAATCTTCGCGCGCGCCGATCTCGTGGTGGTCAACGAGGGCGAGGCGGCGTTCATGGGCGATCGCCTGAATGCGACGCGCGGCCTCGTGGCGATCACCTACGGGGCGAGGGGCGCTGCACTGTTCCAGCACGGACGCGAGATCCACCGCGCCGCGCCGCCGCCGGTGACGCCGGTGGACACCACGGGGGCGGGCGATGCGTTCGTCGGCGCGCTGGTCGTGGCGCTCGCCGAAAAGCAGCCGCCTGAGCGGGCCCTGCGCTTTGCCTGTGCGGCGGGCGCGCTCGCGGCGACCCGGCCCGGCGCCCAGCCCTCGCTGCCGAAACGCGACTCCATCGAACAGCTTCTGCTGAAGTGCTGAATACGCAGATCACGAGTACTTGAATATCGGACAGATCCCCCTGAACAGAACTGCACTGTCCTTCCCGCTCGTGCAGAGTTGCTTCTGTGCCAAGCATTGGATGTCAGTCCAAGGGTTTCAATACAACCGAACGGGGACTAGCGACGTTCCTTGACCCAGTCGGCCCCCCACATGCATGAAAATCTGTGAGTCGTTTGAACGGGCGCGGGAATGGCCTTTCTAATTCTAGCGTTCGGCTTGTCGCTTTGCATCGGCGGCGCGAGATTGTCTGCGCACGCAGCTATCAGGTCCGTGGCGCTCGCCATTGTCGCCGGAGCGTGTGCGGTAGTTCTGGCCATGCCGCTGTCTTCCGAAAAAGCGGGCGTCTTGATGGCGGCATTGTTCTTTGTGGCAGGTGGCCCCGCCATTGAAGAACTGGGGAGATATTGGGGGCTGCGGACACTGGGTACGTCCAGCCTCACAACTCGCTCAGCGCTTCTTGCGTTTGGGCTCGTGTGGGCAGGAGCAGAAGTCGTCTGGAAAGCGGCCAACCGGTTCGTGCGTGATCCGCTTCGCGATTGGACTGTCACGCATCACAACTTGTCCTGGCCGAGTTCTATCGATGCGTGGGTTTCGGTCCTTAATGTCGTTCCAGCTGTGGGTCTGCATGTGCTCGCTACATACATAGTGGCGCATCGTATGCAGCGGGGAGCGGGTCTCATTAGATCGTGGCTGTCGGGTTACGGCGTTCATGTGGGCTATAACGTCGTTTCCATCGTGCTCTTCTCGGTTATTGGCCGTAGTGGCTGGCCCGCACTGTTCTGGATTTTGGCCCTGACGGCGGCCCTCGTTCTCTTGGCGTCACGGGTCTCTCAAAAGGTGAATTCGCCCGCTGCCGGCGCGTGAGGGG
The DNA here is from genome assembly GCA_016791445.1 of Hyphomonadaceae bacterium. Taxonomy (GTDB): domain Bacteria; phylum Pseudomonadota; class Alphaproteobacteria; order Caulobacterales; family Aquidulcibacteraceae; genus VFBF01. The sequence continues at coordinate 5,427 of JAEUMP010000004.1, forward strand.
GCTTTCCTGAGCGCTGTGCTCCGCTAGGGTCCGCCCGAAAGGAGACGCCCATGCCGCTCGACGCCGCCACGCGCGCCGAATTCGCCGCCCAGGTCCGCCGCTTCGCCGAGGAGCGCTTGCGCCCGATCGAGGCGCTTGTTGCGGAGAACGACGCCGTACCCGAGGACGTCATCGCCGACATGAAGGCGCTCGGCCTTTACGGCCTTTCCATTCCGGAGGAGTTCGGCGGTCTCGGCTGCTCGATGGAGGACGAGGTCACCGTCGGCTTCGAACTCGGTCGTGTCTCACCGGCGTTCCGCTCGGCGTTCGGCACCAATGTCGGCATCGGGAGTCAGGGCCTCGTCATGTTCGGCACGCCTGAGCAGAAGGCGAAGTATCTCCCCGGTATCGCCTCCGGAGAAATCGTCACCAGCTTCGCGCTGACCGAACCGGAAGCGGGCTCGGACTCCGCCGCCGTGCGCACGACCGCGATCTGGGACGGGCAGGCCTATGTGATGAAGGGCTCCAAGCGCTACATCACCAACGCCAACAAGGCGCAACTCTTCACGGTGATGGCGCGCACCGATCCGGAGAAGAAGGGGGGCTCCGGCGTCTCCGCCTTCCTCGTGTCGCGCGAACTCGCGGGCATTTCCATCGGCAAGCCGGAAAAGAAGATGGGCCAGCAGGGCGCGCACATCTGCGACGTGAATTTCGACAATGTGCGGGTGCCGCCTGAAGCCTTGCTCGGCAAGGAAGGCGAAGGCTTCAAGGTGGCGATGCAGGTGCTCGATCGCGGGCGGTTGCACATCGCGTCCGTGTGCGTCGGCGTGGCGGAGCGGCTGATCGCCGACTGCGTGGCCTATGCCGGCGAGCGCAAGCAGTTCGGCCAGACGCTCGCGAGTTTCCAGATGATCCAGGCGCAACTCGCCGACTGCAAGACCGAAGCCTATGCCGCCAAGTGCATGGTGATCGACGCCGCGCGCCGGCGCGATGCGGGCGAGAACGTCACCATGCTGGCGTCCTGCGCGAAGCTCTTTGCGTCCGAAATGGTGGGCCGCGTGGCGGATCGCGCGGTGCAGATCTTCGGCGGCGCGGGCTATGTGGCGGACTACGGCATCGAACGGCTCTACCGCGACGTGCGCATCTTCCGCATCTATGAAGGCACCAGCGAGATCCAGCGCACCATCATCGCGCGCGAGATGATGAAGGCGGGTTCATAAACGTTGCTTTTCAGGTGCATCATCGAGGGGAGTTGGGAGCCACCGCGCCGCGACAAAGACGGCTTCTTTGCGACACGGTGTGTCTCGGCAGGGTCAGATAAAGAAGCAATCAAAAAGGCGATAGAACTCGTTGCAAAAGAGTGGCGCACCAAGCCTCTACTTGAGAATGGTGGGCGCGGTCTGCGGCTCAACGCAATAGATTGTTGGGGTATCTCTTGGTCGCGCAGATTTGTTGGCGCTCGTGCGGGCCATTGCTTCCACATTAGCGATGCGCGCGGGGAAGCTGCAGCAGTTGAGGCCAAGGCGGCGCGTGCGCCTGAAGGTGCTGCTATTTGGCAGATCGCCTCATCGGGAACAGGTATGGGCAGTGATGAGTAGTTCCATGAATAGAGGCCCCCTCAACGGCGTGCGCGTGATCGATCTCACGCAGTTCGTCCTCGGCCCCTATGCGACGCAGACGCTGGGCGATCTCGGCGCGGATGTGATCAAGATCGAGGACCCGGGCGGCGGGGACCGTCAGCGCAATCAGGGCAAGCCCCCGGTCAATCCGTCGATGGGGCCTGTCTATGTGGCGCTCAACCGCAACAAGCGCTCCGTCGCGATCGACCTGAAGACCGAACCCGGCAAGCGTGCGCTGAAGAAGCTCGTGCGCCACGGCGACATCTTCATCCACAACATGCGCCCCGAAGCGATCGCGCGGCTCGGCTTTTCCTATGAGGCGGTCGCGGCGGAAAAGCCGGACATCATCTATGTCGAGGCGGTCGGCTACGATCCCGCGGGGCCCTATGCGGGACGTCAGGCGTTCGACGATCTCATCCAGTCCGCGAGCGGCGCGTGCGGTCTCGGCGCGCTGACCGACAAGGATGCGCCGCTGAAGCCGTTGCCGAGCGTGATCGCCGACAAGACCTGCGGCCTCTTCGCGGCGATCGCGGCGATGGCCGCACTCCGCCACAAGGAGCAGACCGGCGAGGGGCAATTCGTCTGCGTGCCGATGCTGGAAACCTTCACCGGCTTCCTGATGGCCGAGCATCTCTACAACCAGACCTACATCCCGCCGACGGGCAAGTACGGCCACGTTACGACGATCACGCCGCATCGCAAACCTTACAAGACGAAGGACGGCTGGCTTTCCGTGCTGCCGGCGAGCCAGGCGCAGTCGCTCAAGTTTCTCGAACTCGGCGGCATTCCGAACGCCTACGAGACGGAGCGCTTTCTCTCCGCGCCGAAAGGATCGCGCGTCGATACATACTACGCGATGATGGATGAAGCGGCGCTCCGCTACACGACGGATGAGTGGATGCTGATCTGCGCGGAAAACTCGATCCCGGCGATGCGCGCGAATGAGGTGAGCCAGATCGTCGACGACCCGCAACTGAAGCAGACGCTCTTCGAAACGCGCGACCTCCCGGGTGAAGGCGCGTATCGCGCGATGAAGCCGGGCCTGCGCTTCGCGAAATCGCCTGTCGCCATACGCCGCGATCCGCCGCAACTCGGGGCCGACACGGCGGACGTGCTTGCGGAATTCGGCATCGAAGACGGCGCCGCGTGACCATCGACGAAGCGATCCTCACACTCGCCGCCGAAAAGGGCGCGTCGAGCTCCATAACGCCGGAAGACGCCGCGCGCGCCGTCGATCCCGAAAAGTGGCGCACCCATATGGGCGAGGTGCGGGGCGCGGCGGTGCGGCTCGCGAAGGAAGGCCGCATCGTCATCCTCCGGAAGGGCAAGCCCGTCGATCCCGAGAATTTCAAGGGCGTGATCCGCCTGCGCATCGTCGATGGGCAAAGCTGACACGCTCGACGGGCTGCTCGCGGAAATCCGCGCGTGTCGCGTCTGCGCTCTGCCGCATGAGCCACGCCCCGTCGTTCGCGTGCGGAAAGAGGCGCGCATCCTGATCGCAGGGCAGGCGCCCGGGCGGCTCGTGCACGAAACGGGATTGCCGTGGAACGATCCCTCCGGCGATCGCCTGCGCGACTGGATGGGGCTCGATCGTGAAGCGTTCTACGACGAGCGCAATGTCGGTGTGGCGGCGATGGGGTTCTGCTTTCCGGGGACGGTGAACGGCGCCGATCTGCCGCCGCGCAAGGAATGCGCGCCCTTGTGGCGGGCGCGGCTGTTGCCGCACCTCAAGGATGTCAGACTGACGCTGCTTGTCGGCGGCTACGCGCAGAAGTGGCATCTGCGCGACCGCGCGAAGGCGACGCTGACGGAAACGGTCCGCGCCTGGCGCGACTACGGCGAAGACATGATCCCGCTGCCGCATCCCTCCTGGCGCAATACCGGGTGGCTGAAGCGCGAACCATGGTTCGAGGCGGAACTTGTGCCCGTGCTGCGCGCGCGCGTGCGTGCGGCGCTGGACTGGCGGAAATAGTCGCTATGATGCGTCCATGACAGGTTTCCTGCGCGCCGTCGCCGTTGTCGTGGTCCTCGCTGTCGCCGCGTGCGCGCCGACCGTGCAACAGGCGCTCGCCCCGCCTGTTGCGTTCGAGGGGCCGCGTTTCGACGCTGAGCGTCACCGCTTCTATTCGTTCGACGGCGCGCCGCTCGGCCTCACCGTGTGGCGGCCGGAAGATCGCGAGCCCTGGGCTGTCGTGATCGGCCTGCATGGCATGAACGACTACGCAGAGACGTTTTACCTCGCGGGGCCGTGGTGGGCGAAGGAGGGTATCGCGACCTACGCCTATGACGCGCGCGGGCAGGGTCGTTCGCCGCAGCGCGGCGTCTGGGGCGGCGCGCGGCTGATGACGGAAGACCTGCGCACCGCCGTCGCGCTCGCGCGGCGGATGCATCCGGAAGCGGTCATCGCCGTCGTCGGCGAAAGCATGGGCGCTGCGACCGCGATCGCCACGTTCGCGGGGGACGACGCGCCGCGCGTGGATCGTCTCGTCCTCGTGGCGCCGGCGGTGTGGGGCTGGTCGACGATGCCGCGCTCCTATGCTGCGACCCTCTGGGTCGGCGCGCACACCTTTCCCTACCGTGCGGTGACGCCGCCCCGGGGCGTGCAACGGCGCATCACGCCGTCCGACAATATCGAGATGCTGCGCAAGATCGGGCGGGACCCGAACATGATCTTCACCACGCGGATCGACGCCGTGTACGGTCTTGTCCGGCTCATGGAGCGCGCCTCGGACGGCGCGGAAGCCCTCGATCCGCCGACGCTCTTTCTCTACGGCGCCAAGGACCAGATCATCCCGAAGGCGTCCGCCGTGAAGGCCGCCGGCAAGCTGCCCAAGACCGCGCGCACTGCGCTCTACCCCGACGGCTACCACATGCTGCTCCGCGACCGGCAGGCCGAGGTGGTGTTCCGCGACGTGGCCGCCTTCCTGCGCGATCCCGCCGCACCCCTGCCGTCGGGCGCCGCCCCGCTGCTGCCGCCGACAGATCGTTAACAAATCGCCGCTAGCCTTACCGGCGTCATGGCGTTGAAGCTGCCCCTGCCGAAGCTCGACAAACGCGGCGTCGCGATGGCGCGCGCGCGCTTTGCGGCATGGTGGGACGGCGCCGATTTCGATCCGGCTGCGGCGGAAGCGGCCTTTCTGGCGCAGGCGGCGGCCAATGACTCAGGCGAAGAGGGCGCGCCCGCCGCGCCCGAGGCGCCGCCCGTGGACCTGCGACTCGAGGCGCTGCAACGACTCTGGGGCGAAGGGCGGCTCATGCCCGGCGACGCCGCCGTCGAGGCCACGTTCCCGACCCGGCTGGAGCTATCCACCACCGCGCAGCTTGCCGTCTTCGGCCCCGGGCTGCATGCGCCGGTCGCCGCGCTCGCCCAGACCCATCTCGGAGAGATGAAGGTCTCCGAGTGGCGTGACGAAACGCGCGCGCATCTGAAGTTCGGCGTCGCGAAGGCGGGGCTGGACAAGCGTGTCGCTGTGGCCGCGATCGATCTGGAGACGTTTGCGGCGCCGGTCGGCAGCTTCGAGGGGCTGATCTCGTTCGATGACTTCACGTTCGCCGACAACGGCGCGCGTCTCGCACAGCAGATCACCAAGGCGCTGAAACCAAAGGCGTCGGCGATCATCGAAACCTATGCGGCGCTGCCGGGCGGCGATCTCTCGCCGGCCTTCGCGACGGCGTTCAGCGAACCGCACCTGCGCGCAAGCGGCGACATCGAGACGATGCTCGCAGAGACGGGGTTAACCATCGTCGCCCACGACGACGTCACCGACGAGCACCTCGCGAACGCGCGTGCCGGCTTCAAGCGTCTGGCCGAGGCGCTTGCGGCGGGGCCGGCGCTGGCGCCGGGCGCGGGCCGCGAACTCGCGTGGGAAGCGGAAGCGTGGCGCGTGCGCATGCGCCTCCTGGCCACGCGTCGTCTCGAACGGCGCCGCCTGCACGTGACGCGGCCGGAATAGCGGTCAGCTTTCGCCGGGCTTCTCGCCGGCGCTTTCTTCCTTCACGCCCAGCGCATCCGCGAGCCGCATCTTTGCGCTGCCGGGCGCGAGCGGTTTTTGCTGGCTCTCGTGCGGGCTCCAGCCTGTGGCGGTGATGATCTCGAACGTCGCCGGCGTGCGACCGTCGACGGCGAACGTCTCCGCATAGACGGCCATGGCGCGAAAGAGGATGGCGCGCGTCAGCGGCGGCGCACGATCGGCGAGCGCACTCGTCTCTCCCATCGCGCGCAGATCGCGCAGGAGATGCAGCGGATCGCCATAGCGCACGGTCGTGGTGTCGCGATCGGCCACCGGCAGCGCGAACCCCGCGCGCTGCAGCAGTCCCGCGAGATCGAGCGCGTCCGCGAACGGCGCCACGCGCAGCGCCGCGCCCCCGCGAATGTCGCTCTCTGCGGCAAGCAGCGCCGCACGCAGCTCGTGCAGCGTCCTGCCGCCGAACATGGCGCCGAGAAAGAGCCCGTCGGGTTTCAGCGCGCGCCTTATCTGGATGAGCGCGCCGGGCAGGTCGTTGACCCAGTGCAGCGCAAGGATCGAGATGACCGCGTCGAATGCGCCCGCCGCGAAGGGCAGGTGTTCGGGATCGATCTCGACGCCATCGCCGGCGCCATGCCAGTCGGCGGCGACGATGGCGCCAACCTTTTCGCGCAGCGCAGGACGCATCGCGACCGCCGCCCGGAACGCGTCTGCGCCGCCGATGACCAGTACGCGCGCGAAGCTGCGGTTGACCGCCTCGAGACGCTCGGCAAGATCGTCGGCGACTGCCTCGCGGAGAAAGGCGGCGTCGTGCGCGGAAGCGGCGGCGCGGGCGCGGTGGCGACGCACGCGCCGCGCGTCGAACATGCGGGGCGCGGTCATCGGGGGACTATAGCGGGGGGACGATGGTGAAGGAACGGCCCGTGACGCGCGCGCCGCGCCGTCGCTCCTGGCTCACGCGCGCCGCAGACATCGTCTGGCCGCCGCGTTCGCTGGCGTCGGACGCCATCGTCGATCGGCCCGGTTCGATCGAGGCGGCGAAGTGGACGTCGCTCACCTTTCTGGGACCGCCATGCTGCGCGTGCTGCGGATTTCCTTTCGAGGTGCAGACCGACGCGGCGGCGCTGTGCGGCGCGTGCCTTGCCGATGCGCCGGCCTTCGCGAGCGCGCGCGCCGCGCTCGCCTATGACGATGTCGCACGCAAGATGGTGCTCGACTTGAAACGCGGCGGCCGTCGCGACGGGCTGAACGCCTTCGGCGGCTGGATGGCGCGCGCCGGCGCCGAGGCGCTCGCCGAGGCGGACTTTATCACGCCCACGCCGCTGCACTGGACGCGCCTTTTGGAGCGGCGGTTCAACCAGTCGGCGTGGCTGGCGCAGGCGGTCGGGCGGGCGAGCGGGCGGGCGGTGCTCGTCGACGCGCTGGTGCGTCGCCGGCGCGGGCGCAGTCAGGGCGGGCTCACCGCCAGCCAGCGGCGGCGCAATGTGGAGGGGGTGTTCCGCGCCGCGCCGTGGTCGGAGGGCCGGGTCGCGGGGCGGACGGTGGTGCTGATCGACGATGTCTTCACCACGGGCGCGACCGCCGAGGCGTGCGCGAAGGCGCTCCTGCGGGCGAAGGCCGCGCGGGTGCATGTGTTGACGCTCGCGCGCGTTGTGCGGCCCGTGGACGTGGTTATATGACGAACCGAAGGAGTAGCGCTTCATGGTCGCCGTCACCGTCTACACAAAGATGTTCTGCCCCTTCTGCGACCGCGCGCTGTCGCTGCTCGCGGAGAAGGGCGCCGACGTGACGGAGATCCCCGCCGCGATGGATTCGAAGAAGCGCGCCGAAATGATCGAGCGCTCCGGCGGACGATCGACGTTCCCGCAGATCTTCATCGGCGATCTTCATGTCGGCGGGTGCGACGATCTCTACGCCCTCGACGAGAAGGGGCGGCTTGATCCCCTGTTGGCGGGCGCCTGATGGCGCGCACCCTCCGCGTCGCCGCCATCCAGCTCCGATCAGGGCCCGACGCCGCCGCCAATCGCGCCGAGGCCGCGCCGTTCATCCGGGAAGCCGCCAGCGCGGGCGCGCGTCTTGTGGCGACGCCGGAAAATACCGGGCGTCTCGATCGTGACCGTCCGCGCCTGCTCGACAATCTGTCGAAGGCCGATCTCGTCGCCGAGGAGCGCAGCTGGGGCCGTCTCGCGGAGGAGCATGGCGTCTGGCTGCTGGTCGGGTCGGTGGCGATCCCCGCAGGGCCGAACAAGGTCTACAATCGCAGCCTGTTCTTTTCGCCCGACGGCAAGCGCGTCGCGACCTACGACAAGATCCACATGTTCGACGTCGATCTCGGCGCGGGCGAGACCTATCGCGAATCCGCCGGCGTCGAAGCGGGCAGGCAGGCGGTTCTCGTCGAAGGGCCGATGGGCGCGAAGATCGGGCTGACGATCTGCTACGACCTGCGCTTCCCCCATCTCTATCGCCAGCTCGCGCGCGCCGGCGCCGACATCGTCGCCATTCCCGCCGCCTTCACCGTGCCCACGGGGCAGGCGCATTGGGAGACCCTCATCCGCGCCCGCGCCATCGAGACCGGCTGCTTCGTCATCGCCCCCGCACAGGGCGGAATCCACGCCGACGGGCGCTCCACGTGGGGACATTCGGTGATCGTCGGGCCGTGGGGCGATATCGTCGGCAAGCTCGATCACGACGAGCCGGGGCTCCTGGTGGCCGATCTCGATCTCGACAAGGTCGCCGACGCGCGCGCGAAGGTGCCGGCGTGGATGACCGACGCGGATTTTGCAGCGCCGTGACCGCCACATGATCCGCTATGCACTCACCTGTCCCAACGAGGACGCGTTCGAAGGCTGGTTCGCCTCAAGCGCCGACTACGACGCGCAGGAGGCGGGCGGCAAGATCGAGTGCCCGGTCTGTGGGTCCCGCGAAATTCGCAAGGCGCCGATGGCGCCGGCGGTGGCCCGCTCCCGCGAAGGCGCCGCTGAGATCGCTGCGCGCGTGCGCAATCACATCCGGGACAGCTTCGACTATGTCGGGGACGGCTTCGCCGATGAGGCCCGCGCCATCCACGACGGGGAGGCGCCCGATCGTCCGATCTGGGGCGAAGCCACCCCCGAGCAGGCGCGAGAAATGGCCGAAGAGGGGTTGCCCGTCGCGCCGCTGCCCGCCGCGCTCGCGCCGACCCCGCCCCGCAAGCTCAACTGAAAGGCGCCGGGCGCCGCAAAACCGCCGCGCCGGGGTCTCACACGCGCCCTGCACACCCGCCAGACGTGACCGTCCCATGAAGGGATGGTAATGCTTGCGCGTTTCTTGCAGGACGGGGCCGGATGCCTGAGCAGTTGATCACCATCGCGGAGAACATCCGCGCCCAGATTCTTGCGCTTGCGCCCGACAGCGTCCGCGCCCTCGTGGAGGGCCTGCCGCCGGAGGGCGTGCTCGGCGCGGTCGCGGTCGTGGGCCTGCTGCTGCTGTGGATCATCTTTTCGCTGCTCGGTGCGGTCTTCGGCGGCAAGAAGCGCCGCGATGAGGCCGAGGACCAGGACGACTACATTCCCGAGAGCCGTTTCGAGCGGTCGCCGGAACCGGTTCGGGACCCCGCGCCGCAGCGCACTGACAGCCCGCGCGCCGATCCGCCCCGTGCGCCTCAGCCCGTCGCGCCCGCCGCCGGCGGCGATCCCCGCGCCCGCTATGACGACGCGATCGCCCGCGGCGACAAACTTGCCCAGGCCAACGATCACGCGGCTGCCGCCAACACCTACCGGCAGGCGCTCGACTTCGCGCGTCAGATCGCGTTTTCGCAACCGGACGCCGTGGATGCCCAGCGCATGGTGGCCAAGGCGCTCCACAAGGTCGGCGACGCCAGCGCTCGCGCCGGCGACGGCCAGGTCGCGCGCCAGCATCACGAGCAGGCGCTGGTGCTTCTGCGCCGGGTCTACAGCAACAACACCCGCGACGCGGGCGTCGCACGCGAACTCGCGGTGACGCTGGAGCGTCTCGGCGCGTCCGCCGCCGCCCACGGCGACCGCGTCAGCGCGCGTCAGGCGTTCGAGGAAGAACTGCGCATCGCCGGCGCGATGGCGGTGCAGGAGACCTCCGATCTCTCTTGGGTCCGCTTCAAGGCGGTCGTCCACATCATGCTGGGCAATCTCAACGATCCCGACAGCCGCGCCCACTACGAGCAGGCGCGCCAGCTGTTCGAGACGCTGGAGCGCTCCGGTTCGATCCAGAGCCAGGACGCCCAGACCCTGCAACAGCTGCGCGGCGTGCTCGGCGCGGCCTGAGCGCTGCGTCCTGCCCATCATTCCACAATGACCGTTCGCGAAGGCGGGCGCCGTTGGCGCTTCGCGAACCGTCGCCATGCGCCCCATGATGTCGGTTCACGAAGTCGGGGCGACGATCGGCGCAGGCGCTGCGGCGCGGCGACGGCGGCGAGGGCATTCCAGTCAGGCCGGACGGCGATCCCCGCCCTCCGCGTCAGACGAGGAACCGACCCATGCCTTTCTCCACCCCCGACCGCATCGCCCTGCGCGGCGTTCTCTCGATCACGGTGATCGCGGCGCTCGCGCTCGCCGCGCCCCGCCCGGCGACCGCCGAGGCCGCAGCGCCGGTCGTCGCCGAAGCGCCGGCGTCTTCGATCGCACTGACCGTGCGCAATGTCCGCCCCGGGGCGGGGCCGGTGCGCGTGGTGCTGTTCGACAGCGAAGGCGGCTGGAAGGGCGAGGCCCGCCCCGTGCGCGGCGAGAACATCGACGCCGCCGGCGCCGAGGTCGCCGTGACCTTCACCGGCCTGAAGCCGGGCGTTTACGGCGTGAAGCTCTTCCAGGACATCGACGGCGACGGCCGCATGGGCGCCAATCCCTTCGGCGTGCCGACCGAGCCCTACGCCTTCTCCAATGACGCGCCCGTGCGTTTCGGCCCGCCGAACTGGCAGGCGGCGCAGTTCACCGTCGCGCCCGGCGTCGTCGCCCACTCGATCACCCTGCCGGAGTGAGCGCCATGACCAAGCTTTCCCGTCGCGAGGCGCTTTTCGGTCTGGCCGGTCTGGGCGCCGCCGCACTGGCGCCCGGCATCGCCGGCGCGCAATCCGCTCCCGCCTGGACGCTCGGCTACGCCAACGCGCCGGCGGGGGGCTATGGCCCCGAACGCCTGCGGCTCATCCACGGCGCCGCGCCGCGCGGACTCGCCGGCGCGCTCTATCGCAACGGCCCGGCGTGGTTCCGCTATCCCGACAGCGCGGTCACGCACTGGTTCGATGGCGACGGCCTTATCCGCCGCTTCGCCTTCGAGGACGGCGCGGTGCGCCATACCGCGCGCTTCGTCGACACCAACAAGCGCAAGGTCGAACAGGCCGCAAACGGCGTGGTGATGGCGGGCTTCGGCACGCCGGGACGTGCGGACGCCGTCGTCGCTCACGCTGACAGCACCAACGCCGCGAACACGGCGGTGCTGCCGGTGAACGGCCAGATCTGGGCGCTATGGGAAGCGGGCTCGCCCATCGCGGTCGACGCGACGAGCCTCGAGACGGCGGGGCTCAAGACGCTGCGCGCCGATCTCGCGCACATGCCGTTCCTCGCGCATCCGAAGGTCGAACCGTCCGGGCGCATCTGGAATCTCGGCGTCGCGGGCAGCCGCGCGATCGTGTGGCGTCTGTCTGCGGAGGGCGCCGTCGAACACGCGCAGGTCATCGACCTGCCGCGCGCGGACTATGTGCACGACTGGGCGATGACCGAACGCCATCTGCTCGTCCTGCTGCAACCATGGACGATGGGCGAAGGTCGTCCGCCCTTCGTCGACAAGCTGAAATGGCGCGGCGATGCACCGTTCCTCGTGCTCGTGCTGGACAAGGACGATCTCTCGCGGCGACGCGTCTTCGAAGCGCCCGCGATGTCGTTCTTCCACACCGGCGATGCGTGGGAGGATGGTAGCGGCGCGATTCGCGTCGACTTGTGCGCATCGCCCGATCCGTCGTGGACGATGACGTCGGCGCGCGATGTCCTGCGCGGCGTGCACCGTCGCGACGTGCATGGCCCTGAACTCGTGGGCCTCACGCTCTATCCGGACGGGCGCACCGAAGTGCAGCGCACGGGCGTGCGGGGCGAGTTTCCGCAGACCGATCGCCGTCGCCAGGGCAAACGCCGCGCGCTGACCGCGCTCCTCGCGCAGCCGGCGGCGGATCATCCCGGCGAAACCGCCGTGACGCTCTGGGACTGGGAGCGGGGGCGTGGCGAGAGCTACGACTTCGGGACCCACCACATGGTCGAGGAAATGCTGATGGTACCGTACGGCCCCGAAGAGCGCGATTGCTGGCTCGTCGGCACGAGCCTGAACCTGAAGGCGCGCGCCACGGAGCTGCACGTCCTGGACGCCCGGCGTCTGTCGCGCGGGCCGGTGGCGAGCTGGCGGAGCGCCCACGCCGCGCCGCTCGGTTTCCACGGGGCGTTCGTCCGCTGAATACGCCAGAGGGGCGTCGTTTCAATGCCATAATGCATGGCTAACATGCGTTTGCGGGACGGGCGTTGTCCAACTTTGGACATGCCCGACCGCTGATGTTGCAAAAATATTGCTCATCTGGAGCAAAGACAGTTCGATGAACACGTTCAATGAACATGGTCGACCTGTGACGGCGCAACAGACGTGCGCGTCGAGGGTGACCCGTTTTTCAACGGGCGCCTGCGACGAAAACGGCGAGTTGGAGGTCATTTCAAGAAGGCGGTTGCACTCCGGCGATGAAACCATCATCTGCCGCGTCTCGTTGGTCGTGAGCGGCAAGGCGCTTCGATCGTCTGGGTTTGGGGCTGAAGCCAGCGCAGGGGCTTTCCTGCGCGCTTCTGCGAAACCGCGATGCATGCGCGGCATGCACGGAGGACTGGAACAATGGACACCGACTTCTGCAACGTCGATGGCGCGCGGCGCCTGAAGCAGCGGATCGAAGAGTACTGGAAGGACAAGGGCTACAACGTCGACGTGAAGCTCGTCGAAGCCCCCTTCGTCGCCGCCATGCGCTCGGCGCGGACCGATGTCCGCAGCGACATGGTCAACGGCTTCCCGCGCAAGTCGCGCTCGGAAAACGACAACAGCTCGCGGTTCCGCGACAACGGCTAAAGGAGCCGCCGCACCGCTGCGGCGAGATCCCGGTAATCGGAGATGAGGGCGTCGGCGCCGAGCGCGTCGACGCCCTCTTCGCAATAGCCGAACGTCACCGCCACCACGGGCGCCCCGGCGGCCCTGGCGGTCCCCACATCGGCGGCGCTGTCGCCCACCATCACGGCGCGTCCGGGCATACCGCCGGCCGCCGCCACTGCGGCAAGAAAATGCCCCGCATCGGGTTTGCGCGCCTGAACCGCGTCCGCGCCCACGATCGCGGCGAACCGGGCGCTGAGACCCACCGCATCCAGCAGCATCTGCGACAGCCCCGTACGTTTGTTGGTGCAGACCGAAAGGCGCGCGCCCGCGGCGCTCAATGCGTCGAGGGTCGCCTCGACGTACGGGAAGGGCCGGCTCTCGCGGGCGATGTCGGCGGCGTAGACCTCCACGAATCGCTCCGTAAGGCTGTCGAGTTTGCGTGCGTCGAAGACCACCCCGGCGCGCCCCGCCGCGCGCTCGATCAGCACCCGCGCGCCCTGACCGACGAGAAGCCGCACCGTATCCGCAGGGGGTGTGGGCAAACCCTCATCCGCCATCACCACCGCAAGCGCGCGGTAGAGATCGGGCGCGGTGTCGACCAGCGTGCCGTCCAGATCGAAAACGATGGTCGCGCCGTCGAGGTCACGCATGGCCTGCTCCCGCCGCACACCGGCGCCGCCGGGTCTTAGCCATGCGCCGCGCGCGGCGGAAGGGCGCGACACGTCGTCCACTGTCTTTGCGGAAATTGATCTGCCTCAAGCCATCGTGCGCGTGACGCGCTTGCTCTGGGCGTGCACAGGCACGAGCGCCGCACATGGAGACGCCGGATGATCCCGCAGGATATCGCTGACGCCATCGTCGATCCCAAGGCCTACGCCGATCAGGCGCGCATCGACGGCGCCTTCCAGTGGATTCGCGAGAACGCGCCCTTCGGGCAGGCGCAGCCGCAAGGCTTCGATCCCTTCTGGGTGGTGTCGAAGCATGCAGACATCCTGGAAGTCGAAAGGCAGAGCGATCTCTTCCACAATGGTGATCGGCCCACGACGCTGATGCCGATCGAGATGGAGAAGAAAGTGCGCGCCACGATGGGCGGTTCGCCGCACCTCGTGCGTTCGCTCGTCCAGATGGACAACCCCGACCACATGAACTACCGGCGTCTGACGCAAGGCTGGTTCCTGCCGCAGAACCTGCGCTCGCGCGAAGCGCGCATCCGCGAAATCGCCAAGACTTTCGTCGACAAGATGGCCTCGCTCGGCGATCGCTGCGACTTCGCGCGCGACATCTCGTTCCTCTATCCGCTGCACGTGATCATGGAAGTGATGGGCGTGCCGGAGGCCGACGAGCCGCGCATGCTGAAGCTGACGCAGGAATTGTTCGGCAGCGCCGATCCGGAGCTGAACCGCAACGCCCGCGCGGTCGCCGATCTCGATGAGGGCCTGAAGGCCATCCAGGAGGTGGTCGGGGATTTCGTCGCCTACTTCAACGCCGTCACCGAGGACCGCCGCGCCAATCCGCGCGACGATCTCGCCAGCGTCATCGCCAACGGAAAGATCGACGGCGCGCCGCTCGGCTTCTTCGAGGCCATGTCCTACTACATCATCGCCGCGACCGCCGGGCATGACACCACATCCAACACCACCGCCGGCGGCATGTGGGCGCTCGCGGAAAATCCCGACCAGTTCGCGAAGCTGAAGGCCGATCCATCGCTCATTCCGGGCTTCCTTGAAGAGTCGATCCGCTGGGTGACGCCGGTGAAGCATTTCATGCGCTCGGCCACCGCCGACGCCGAAGTGCGCGGCCGCAAGGTCGCGAAAGGCGATTGGCTCATGCTCAGCTATCCCTCCGGCAACCGCGACGCCGACGCCTTCGCGCGCCCCTTCGACTTCGACATCACGCGCGCGCCGAACAAGCATGTGGCCTTCGGCTACGGCGCCCATGTGTGCCTCGGCCAGCATCTGGGGCGTCTGGAGATGCGCGCTTTGTGGGAAGAGTTGCTGCCGCGGCTTGAATTCGTGGAACTCGACGGCGAGGCGCGCCTGATGCAGTCGAACTTCGTGTGCGGCCCGAAGTCGGTGCCGATCCGCTACAAGATGCACTGAGGCGCAAGAGTCATGTCCGAAGCCGAACCCTTCCTCGTCTGGCAGTGCCGCACCTGCGGCTACATCTACGAGGAAGCGCAGGGAGACCCCCTGGAAGGCCTCGCACCCGGCACGCGCTGGCGCGACGTGCCCGACGACTGGATCTGCCCGTCCTGCGGCACGGCCAAAGGCGAGTTCGACATGGTGGAGATCTGAACCGGGCGCTTCGGGGTGCTCAGCAGCGCGTCACGACGCGATACTCCGGCCAGGCGCCGAGCATTCTGTTGCCGCGAACGGCAAAGCCCGTTCCCGAGCGTTCTCTCGTCGTCGTGCAATTGCGGGCTTCGCGCGCCGCGCGCTCCGCTTCCGCAAGCCCCTCCGCCCATGTCGCGGAGCGCCACGCGCCGCCGACGCGCTGGAAGGTGTCGGTGCGGGTGAAGGTCTGGTCCTGCATATTGCGCCCCGTCAGGCCCTGACCGAAGGCGTTGGCCAGCGCTTCAAGCCCCGCCATGAATCCGGAGCTGTCGTACTGATCCGTCGTCCAGCGCCGTTTCAGATCGTAAGTGCACGAATAGCCTGCGCGCGCCGAAGTGCAGGCCAGCCTCGTGATGTCGTACTCGCGCGCGGCGGAGGCCAGCGAGGGCAGAAGCGGTGTCGTTTGCATCAGGCCGAATGCGCCGGCCGGTTGGTAGTTGGAATAGCGGAAGTGCTCGGCGCGGATCGCGGCGATGACGTCGTAGCCGCTGGGGCCTGCGCCCCCGCGAAGCGCACGCAGGCGCGCCGTCTTGTCGGCTTCTGCAGCTGCCTTTGCAGCGGCGGCGGCAAGCGCAGCAGCGGCCTGACGCTCGCGCTGAGCGCGCGCTTCCGCCTCGCGCCGGATGCGATTGGCTTGCGCGGCCTCGGCCGCTGCGACGCGCTCCGCCGCGGCCATCGTGTCCGCGCGGGCGGCGAGCGTTTGTGAAAGCGCAGCGACCGCGGGAGAGGATTGCGCGGTTGCGAGCGCTTCCACGATGTTGCGCACATGCATGCTCTGGACGTTTGGCTTGGCGACATACGCGTCCATCTGCGCTGCAACCGCCGGCGTGTTGCTCTCGATCCACTGCACGGGCGCGAAGAGGTGCGAGGCGATACGGCCGAGCTTGTTGTCGAACTCGCGACGCAGACGCGGATCGGTGACCGTCGCCGGCGCGGGTATGCCAAAAGCCTCGGCCATCTGCGCGCATGTCTTCTGCAAGCTGACGACGCGGAAATAGGTGTCGAGGGACGCCTCCGTGAAAGTCGAGACATCGCAGGTGGCGGCTGCAAACGGTTCTGCGCCCTTGAGCGCGCGCGCGAGCTTGCTCACGCGTGAGCGCCACGCACGGGCATCGCTCATCGGCGTCTCGCGCAGCGCCGTCGCCGGAGCAGCGATGGTGGTCAGATACTCTGGACGTATCCCAGTGTCGCGGATCGCCTGCGGGCGGCGCGGACGCCGCGCGCCGGGTTGTACCGCGTTCTGACCGGCAAGCCACGCTGATACTTCGCTGGTGCGGTAGCGGTCGATCTCGTCCGGAAGTTCGCGTCGCTCCATCATCGGACGCTCGCTCACGTCAATGACACGGACGATGGGGCCGATCGACCGACAACTTGCGAGTGCGTATCCGAGCGCCTTCATCAACGCGTCCAGTTGGCTGCTCGCGGTCACCACCCCACGCTCGGGTGCGGTCGCGTAGCTTCGGCGCACGCGGAAGGTGGGGGACGCGCAGTTCGGCGCGCCTGAAACATCCGCAGTCTCGCGCTCCTCGCGCGCGACGTCGCCGCCACGATGACGAATGGAGATGTCCTGCGCTGCGGCGTCAGTCGCCATAAGCCCGAAAGCGAGCAGGAACGGCATGGTGAGACGAAAGCGCATGGACCCCTCCCAAGGCTGTTCCCGCAGTTAAAGGCGAGCAGGCCTGCGACGTCAAACGGGCGCGGTCAAACGCGAGCCGCCATCGCCACGAAAGGCCTGGCGGTGTAAGAACCGGACGAATCCTGCGGTCACAGAACGGACGATTTCACCCATGCCCACCTCTCGCGCCGCCGTGATCCTTGCCGCCGGGCAGGGCACGCGCATGAAATCCGCGACGCCCAAGGTGCTGCACAAGGTCGGCGGCAAGGCGATGGTGGACTGGGCGATCGATTTGGCCGGCGCGCTCGATTGCCAGCGCACGGTGGTGGTCGTCGGCGCGCATTCGCCGGTGGTGGGTCAGCATGTCGCCGCGCGGCTCGGCGCGAGCGCGGTCGCCGTGCAGGATCCGCCGCAAGGCACCGCGCACGCGGTCCGCGCGGCGGAGGATGCGCTGGCCGGCTTTGCGGGCGATGTGGTCATTCTCTATGGCGACACGCCGCTGACGCGGCCGGAGTCGGTCTCCAGCCTGTTTCAGGCGCGTGCGAAGGGCGCCAATCTCGTCGTGCTCGGCTTCGAGGCGGAAGACCCGTTCGGCTATGGCCGTCTCATCCTCGATGACACCGGCGCGCTGGCGCGGATCGTCGAGGAGAAAGACGCCAGCGAAGACGAGCGCCTGGTGACGCTGTGCAATTCCGGCGTGCTCGTCTGCGATGCAGCGGTGCTCTTTTCGCTGCTCTCCATGGTGAAGAACGAGAACGCCAAGGGCGAATACTATCTTACCGACATCGTCGGCCTCGCGCGCTCTTCGGGCTTCCGCACGGAGGTGGTGGTCGCCGACGAAGAGGAGATGATGGGCGTCAATTCGCGTGTCGAACTTGCGGAAGCCGAGCACGAATTCCAGGCGCGTCGCCGTCATCATTTCATGACGCAGGGCGTCACCATGATCGATCCGTGGAGCGTCTACTTCAGTCATGACACCGTCATCGGCAGTGACGTGACCATTGAGCCCGGCGTTTTCTTCGGCCCCGGCGTGACGGTGGAGAGCGGCGCAACCGTGAAAGCGTGGAGCCATCTTGAAGGCGCACATGTGGGCAGTGACGCAAGCATTGGCCCGTTCGTGCGCCTGCGGCCGGGCGCCAAGCTTTCGGCGAAGGTGAAGATCGGCAATTTCGTCGAGGTGAAGAACGCGACCTTCGGCGAAGCGGCGCAGGCGAGCCATCTGACGTATGTCGGCGATGCGGAAGTCGGCGCGCGCGCCAATCTCGGCTGCGGCACGATCACCTGCAATTACGATGGTTTCGACAAGTACAAGACCATCATCGGCGAGGACGCCTTCATCGGCTCCGACACTGCGCTCGTGGCGCCGGTGCGCATCGGCGCGCGCGCGTTCACGGGCTCAGGCTCGGTGATCACCAAGGACGTGCCGGATGACGCGCTCGCGGTGGCGCGCGGACGGCAGAAGGACATCCCCGGTTGGGCGAAGGCGTTCCGCGAGAAGAAGCTCGCCGAGCGCGCCGCGCGCGGCGGCAAGCGGAAGGAAGCGGAATGAGCGCCGACCTCGCCAAGATCAACGCCGCCGCCGCCGCGCTCGACTTCGTCGAAGACGGCATGCTTCTCGGGCTCGGCACCGGCTCGACGGCGGCGCATTTCGTGCGCTTGCTCGGCGAGCGCGTGAAGAAGGGACTGAACGTGCGCGGCGTGCCGACGTCGGAAGCGACGGACAAGCTCGCGCGGGACGTGGGCGTGCCGATCGTACCGGTGGACCGCGTGGGTTCGCTCGATCTGGCGGTGGACGGCGCCGATGAAGTCGACGGCGCGTTCCGGCTGATCAAGGGCGGGGGTGCAGCGCTCCTGCGTGAAAAGATCATCGCCGGTGCGGCCAAGCACTTCGTCGTCATCGCCGATGAGTCCAAGATGGTCGACACGCTTGGCGCATTCCCGCTGCCGGTGGAAGTCACGGCTTTCGGCTTCACGCTCACCGCCCAGCGCATCTACTCGGCGCTCAAGGCGCACGGCTGTCACGGCACCGAAGCGGGTTTGCGGGAGCGCGACGGCAAACCCGTCGTGACCGACGGCGGCAATTACATCATCGACTGCAAGTGCGCGGCGATCCCCGACGCCGAAGGCCTCGCCGACGCGCTCAAGCGCATCACCGGCGTCGTCGAGCACGGCCTCTTCCTCGGTATGGCGCGCACGGTGATCGTCGGGCGCGAAAAGGGCGCGGAAGTCCGCGAGCGTTGAGAGCGCCCGGGAATGGGTCGCCGTCCCGCGATCCCGTCAACATTCCGTTATCGATCGGGCGCGATCCTGCCGCCATGTCGAGTCGTGCGGGAGTGCTGCGCCGGGAGCAGACGCGACGGACGGGCGTCATGCTCGCCGTGAGCGTCGTCGCGGCCGTGCTGCTCGATTACCTGATCAATGTCGTGCTGATGCCGGGGGTGACGCCGTACACGCCGTGGGGCACCGTGGTGACGGCGGGTCTGATTGCCGCGCCCTCGTGGTGGTTCATCATCGGTCAGAACCTGGCGTTGAAGGCGGCGCGCGATGATCTCACGGCGACGCTGGCGGCGCGCGACGCGGCGGAAACGCAGAGCGCCGAAAAGTCACGGTTCCTCGCGACGATGAGCCATGAGCTGCGCACGCCGCTGAACGCGATTATCGGCTACTCGGAAATGCTCAAGGAGGGCGCCGAGGACGATGGTCGCGCCCATGACGTCGCTGATCACAAGCGCGTTCTGGACTCCGCGCGACGTCTCCTCGCCCTGGTGGATGATGTGCTTGAAATGTCGGCGCTCGAGAGCGGGCGGCTCGCGCTCGCGGTGGCGGAGTTCGACGCGGCGATGCTCGCGCGACGCGCGATGGCTGAGGTGCGTGAGGCCGCCGCGGCGAACGACGTCCGGCTCAAGCTGCGCATTGCGTCGGACGTCGGCAGGGCTTGGACGGACGCGGCGCGCCTCAAGGGATGCCTTGCACACCTGCTCGACAACGCGGTGCAGTTCTCGGGCGGCGGCGAGGTCATCCTGACCGTGACCGCGCGCGCGGAGAATGCGCACGACATGCTGGTCTTCGAGGTAGAGGACAGCGGGCCGGGGATCGCGCCCGAACATCAGGCCCGGCTGTTCGAGGCGTTTCACCAGCTCGATCAGTCCGAAACGCGCGCGCACGGCGGCGCGGGTCTCGGTCTTGCGCTGGCGCGACGCTATGCGCGGCGGCTCGGCGGCGATCTCCAGGTTTCAAGTCGTCCCGGCGCGGGCTCCACCTTCCGGCTGAGCGTGAGTGTCGACGCGCGCGCCGTCGATGCCGAACGACGCGCCGACCTGACCTGTCTTCAAGCGGCGTGACGCCCCCTAGCTCAGGGAGCGCAACGCCTCCGGCGTGAAGCTCTGCAGTTCGCTTTCCCGACCGTCGCGGATTTTTGCCGCCCAGTGCGGATCGACGAGCAGCGCGCGCCCGACGGCCACGAGATCAAACTCGCCCTTGTCGAGCCGCTCCAGCAGGTTTCCGAGTGAGGCAGGCTTCGAGCTTTCGCCGCCGAACGCCGCGATGAACTCACCCGATAGACCGACGCTGCCGACGGTGATCGACGGCTTGCCTGTCACCTTCTTCAGCCAGCCCGCGAAATTGAGATCGCTGCCGTCGAATTCCGGCTCCCAGAACCGGCGTTGCGAGCCGTGGAAGATATCGACGCCCGCGTCGGAGAGCGGCGCCACCCACTCTTCGAGCTCCTGCGGCGTCGCGGCGAGTTTCACCGTGTAGTCCTGCTGCTTCCACTGCGAGAGGCGCTGGATGATCACGACGTCCGGACCCACGGCCTTGCGGATCGCAGCGACAACCTCCGCGCCGAAGCGCGCACGCTCCTTCAGCGTCTTGCCGCCATATTGGTCGGTGCGTTCGTTCACGCCGCCCCAGAAGAACTGGTCGATGAGATAGCCGTGCGCGCCGTGGATCTCGACGGCGTCGAAACCCAGCGTCTTTGCATCGCGCGCGGCGCGGCCGAACGCGTCGATGGCGTCGGCGATGTCTTCGAGCGACATGGGTTCGGCGGCCTTCTTGCCGGGAGAGGAAAGGCCGGAGGGGCTGTCGATCGGTCCGGGCGGCTGCCAGGTCGACTGCCGGTTGCGCACGACGCCGACATGCCAGAGCTGCGGCGCCATCTTGCCGCCGGCCGCGTGCACTTCATCGATGGCGCGCTTCCAGCCGGCGAGCGGGCCTTCGCTGTGAAAGTGGGGGACGTTGGGATCGTTGATCGAGGCAGGCCGCGCGACCCCCACGCCTTCGGTGATGATGAGGCCCACATCGCCCTCCGCGCGGCGGCGGTAGTAGCCCGCGACGTTCTCGCCGGGGATGTGGCCGGGGGAGAAGGAACGCGTCATCGGCGCCATCACGACGCGGTTCTTGAGCGTGAGGCCCTTGTGGGCGAAGGGGGTGAAGAGCGGTGCGGCGGTCATGGATCCCTCAGAATTCGATGTCGCCCATAGCTAGGGCTTCGGACGCTGGACGCCAGTTAGCAGGACTTGAGTGCCGCTAAACCCTGCGCCGTGGTCACAGGCAGGTGCGCCGGCGCCCCGAACCCCCTAAGTTCGTCCCATGTCCAGATACGACTACGACCTCTTCACCATCGGCGCGGGCTCGGGCGGGGTGCGCGCCTCGCGGCTGACCGCGATGGGCGGCGCGCGGGTCGCCATCGCCGAGGAGGACCGCATCGGCGGCACCTGCGTGATCCGCGGCTGCATCCCCAAGAAGCTCTTCGTCTATGCGTCCGAATACGCGCAGGGCTTCAGGGACGCCGTGGGCTTCGGCTGGACGGTGGAATGGGCGCGCTTCGACTGGTCGACACTGCGCGACAATGTGCAGGCGGAAGTCTCGCGGCTCTCCGGCATCTACAGCGCCAATCTCGAAAAGGCGGGCGTGGAGATCATTCCGGATCGCGCCGAGATCGTCGGGCCGCACACGGTGCGTCTCGCCGCCAGCGGCCGTACGCTCACCGCCGAACGCATCCTCATCGCCACCGGCGGCGCGGTGGTGCGGCCCGACATCAAGGGCGCGGAATACGCGATCACCTCGAACGAGGCGTTTCATCTGGACCGGCTGCCGGAGCGCGTCGTCGTCGTCGGCGGCGGTTACATCGCGCTCGAATTCGCGCATGTTTTCCATGGTCTCGGCGTGCATGCCACGCTCGTCCATCGCGGCCAGATGGTGCTGCGCGGCTTCGACGACGACGTGCGCGGCCACGTGCAGGCGGAGATGAAGCGCGCCGGCATCGACGTGCTGACGGAAACGATGGTCACCGAGATCACGCCGGCCGGCGACGGCTACCTCGTGAAGCTCTCCGACGGTCAGGTGCTCGAGACGGGACTCGTCATGTTCGCCATCGGCCGCGCGCCGAACGCCGACGGACTTGGTCTTGAGGAAGTCGGCGTGCGGCGCACCGATGTCGGCGCCATCGCCGTCGATCCGTGGTCGCAGACGAGCGTGCCGTCCATCTTCGCCATCGGCGACGTGACCAACCGGGTGAACCTCACGCCCGTGGCGATCCGCGAGGCGGTCGCGTTCCACCGCACCGTCTATCAGGGCATCCCCACAGCGATGGACCACACCCAGATCCCGACAGCGGTCTTCGGCCTGCCGCAGGTGGGCGTGGTGGGGCTGACCGAGACCGAGGCGCGTATCCGTTTCGGTCCGGTCGACATCTACAAGACGAGCTTCCGGCCCATGAAGCACATCATCGCGAAGAACGAAGAGCGGATGCTGATGAAGCTCGTCGTGCGCGCCAGCGACGATGTCGTGGTTGGCGTCCACATCGCCGGCCCTGACGCGCCGGAGATGATCCAGCTCGCTGCGGTCGCCGTGAAGGCGGGGCTCACCAAGGCGCAGTGGGACGACACCGTCGCCCTCCATCCGTCGGCGGCGGAGGAACTGGTGCTGATGCGCGAGAAGAGCATCCCGCCGGCCTCCTAGTTCGCCCCGACGGGTGCGACGCCCCGCTGCGGTGAGGCGCCTTGTTTTATGGACGCGTGGGTCCATTATACGGGGCGACCCAGTTTTCCGCCTCCAGGATTCGCCGCGTCCATGTCTCCCATCGCCCGCCTCGGCGCCGTCCTCCAGCGGCCGGAAATCCGCAAGCGCCTGCCCCATATCGTCGCCGCCGGCGCGGGCTTGGTCCTGCTGGTCGCCGGCGGTTTCTGGCTCGCCGACAAGCATCGCTACCAGGCCACCGACAACGCCTATGTGAAGGCCGACACCGTCATCGTCAGCCCGCAGATCGAGGGCCTCGTCGCCCGCGTGCTCGTGGAGGACAACGAGGCGGTGCAGGCCGGGCAGGTGCTCGTCGAACTTGATCCCGCCGAGGTGGCTGCGCGGCTCGCGCAGGCGGAGGCGAATGTCGCCGCGCTGCGCGCCGGCGCCCGCTTCGCCAGCGCCCGGGCCGAAGCAGGCCGCAGCCAGATCGTCGAGCGTCAGGCTTCGATCGCGAGCGCTGAGGCTGCATCGCGGATCGCGCAGTCGGAACTGGAGCGCTATACGCGCCTCTCGGAAGGCGGATGGGTTGCAACCCAGCGTCTGCAGACGGCGCGCGCGCAGGCCGATCAGGCCGCCGCCGGCGTGCGCCAGGCGCGCGCATCGCTCGCCTCGCAACAGCGCGAAGCCGCCGCCATGGGCGCCGAGGGCGCGCAGGCCGCCGCCGCCGCCCGGCAGGCGGAAGCCGCCCTCACGCAGGCGCGCATCGACGTGGATCGCGCGGTGATCCGCGCGCCGGTCGCCGGCGTCGTCGGCGCACGCGGCGTGCGCGCCGGCCAGTATGTGCGTCCCGGCGCCAATCTCATGTCGATCGTGCCGCTGGGCGAGACCTATGTGGTGGCGAACTTCAAGGAGACGCAGGTCGCGCGGATGCGCATCGGCCAGCGCGTGTCGATCCGGGCGGACGCGTTCGGCGATACGCGCGTGACCGGACGCATCGCCAGTTTCTCGCCGGCGACCGGCTCGGAATTCGCGCTGATCCCGGTGGAAAACGCGACCGGCAATTTCACCAAGATCGTGCAGCGCGTCCCGGTGAAGATCGCGGTGGATCGTGCGGATGCGCTCGCCGCGGCGCTGCGTCCAGGGCTCTCGATATCGGTGAAGGTCGATCTGCAGTCGCAGGGCGGGGCCACCTTCGCCGAAAGCGCCGCCGGCGACGCGCGCCTCGTGCAGCGGCAGGCGCCAGAGGCCGCCGAGTGAGCGACATCGCGGCCGATGCGGCGCGGTCCGCGCCGGCGACGCCCGTCGCGAAGGTCGGCCTGCCGCTCTATCTGGGTTTCGGCGCCATGGTCGTGGGCCAGTTCATGGCCATCCTCGACATCCAGATCGTCGCCGCCTCGCTGCAGCAGATCCAGGCGGGCGTGGGCGCCAGCGCCGACGAGATCAGCTGGGTGCAGACCGCCTACATCATCCCCGAAGTGGTGATGATCCCGCTGTCGGCGTATCTCTCGCGGCTGTGGGGTACGCGGCTCGTCTACATGCTGTCGTGCGGCGGGTTCGTGATCGCGAGCGTGCTCGCGGGACTCTCCACGTCGATGGAGATGATGATCGTCACCCGCGCGCTGCAGGGCTTCCTCGGCGGCGCGATGATCCCGACGGTTTTTGCGGTCGCGTTCACGGCGTTTCCGGGCGACCGGCGTATTCTTGCGTCAACCATCATCGGCATGATCGTCACGCTGGCGCCGACGGTCGGGCCGACGCTCGGCGGCTGGATCACGGAGAACCTCGATTGGCGCTGGCTGTTCTTCGTCAACGTCGCGCCGGGGCTCGCCGTGCTCGGCCTCGTCTGGCGCTATGGCGATTTCGACAAGGGCGATCCGTCGCTCGCGAAGGGCTTCGACTGGTTCGGCCTCGCCACGATGGCCGTCTTCCTGATGAGCATGACCTATGTGCTCGAGGAGGGCGCAAGCGAGAACTGGTTCTCCGACGACCGCATCGTGATCCTCACCGTGACCACAGTGGTCGCGGGATGCGCCTTCCTGTGGCGGTCCTTCGCCTATCACAATCCGATCATCGAGTTCCGCGCCTTCCAGAACCGCAACTTCTTCGCCGGCACGATGTTCACCTTCGTGATGGGCATGAACCTCTTCGGCGCGAGTTTCATCCTGCCGCTCTTTCTCGGACGCGTGGGCGGCATGTCGGCGGGCGACATCGGCGCGATCATGGGCATCGGCGGTCTCGCGATGTTCTTCGCCGGTCCGTTGATCGGGCGCATCGTCCAGCTCTTCGATCCGCGCATCCTCATGGTCGGCGGCATGGCGATGTCGGCGGGCGGCCTGTGGACCGCGCATGCGCTGACGCCGGAGTGGGGTTTTGCGGAGTTCGCGGTGCTCCAGGTCGTGCGCGCCTTCGGCATGATGACGGCGATGATCGCCAGCCAGCAATTGTCGATGTCCACGCTTGCGCCACAGTATGTGAAGAACGCCTCGGGCATCGTGAACCTTGCGCGCAATGTCGGCGGCGCGGTGGGCCTTGCCGTGCTGAGCACGCTCATCGGCGCCGGCACGCTCGTGCATCAGAACGACATGCGTGCGCGCATGAGCGAGGCCGATCCCAACGCGCAGGCGATGTTGGCGGGGCTCATCCAGCGCATGACCGACATGGGCGTCGCCGATCCTGAGGGTGCGGCGCTCAAGTCCATGGCCTTCCTCATCGAGAAGCAGGCCATGACCATCGCTTTCGGCGAAGCGTTCGCGTTTCTTGCGGTGGTCACGCTCATCACCGGGCTCTTCGCCCTCATCACCCGGCCGCCGCCGCGCGGCGGCGCCGCCCAAGCGCCAGCGGAGTCCCACTGATGCCCCGCCAGTCCGGCCAGATCGATCTGCGCAAATCCGAAGACATTCTCAACGCCGCGGCGGAAGCCTTCGCCGAACGCGGGCTCGATGCGCCGATGGAAGAGATTGCGCGACGCGCGGGCGTGTCGAAGCAGACAGTCTACAACCATTACGGCTCGAAGGACGAATTGCTGCGTGCGCTGTTTGATCGCCGCCGCGAACTGGTGATGGAGCCGCTCGACCACAGCCACGACGGCGAACCGCTGGAACAGCGCCTCACGGCCTATGTGGTGCGCATCGTGGAGGCGTATCTGGGCGTCGGCCAGCGCAGCGTCCTGCGCGCGGCCATTGCGGCGGCTGCGACACGCCCGGAAATCGGCGCGATGGTCTATGACGCGGGGCCCCGTCTCGGTCGCGAGAAGCTCGCTGCATTCCTGGCGGCGGAGGCGGCGTCCGGTCGTCTCGCCATCGACAACGCGGAAGAGGCCGCCGACTTTCTCTTCGGCATGGCGGCGGGCTCGGTCGTTCTGCGCGTCATGCTCGACGCGCCGGTGGAGCGGCGCCCGGCGATGATCGCGGCGCGCGCGGCGTCATGCGCGCGCCGATTCCTGCGCGCCTACGCGCCAGACTGAGGCGGCGCGGGCGCAGGCAGCGCGTCCACGACGGCGACCTCGAACGTCGGCTGCTCGACCGCCACGCCGGCACGGCGCAGCACGTCGGACGGCGCGATCTCCTCGGGCGTCGTCAGGAAACCGAGTTGCCGCGCGATGGCGCCGAGATCGGCCTGCGCCGTCAGGCTCGCCAGCGGCGCCGCAAGCAACAGGCTGAGCAGGATCGGCCAGCCCGCCGCCGGCACCCACCAGTGCGTGACGCAGGCGAAGACGAACACCACCGCCGCCGTCGTCTGCCAGCCGCACCACTGCGCCGCTTCGCCGAGCGAAAGGCCGTCCGCGTCGCGTGTTTGCACGTTCCAGCCGCTGTCCTTGCCGCGCAGGACTTCGAACACCGTGCGCGAGTGCGCCATCATCAGCACCGGCGCCAGCAGCGCCGACATGACCATCTCCAGACCCGCGCCGCCGACGACGCGCGCTGCGCCACCGTACGCGCGCCGGAGATCGGGGCGCACCAGGATATGCGCCGCACCAAGGAGCTTCGGCCCGAACAGCAAGGTCGTCGTGATCATCGCGATCGACACGACGGTCGCCATGGCGTCGGCGTCGGGTTTTTCCAGCAGGTCGCGCACGGGCGGGCCGGCCTCGACGCCGATGGCGGCGCCGAAGAGCAGGAACAACAACCACAGCGGCGAGGAGGCGTACGCCATGATGCCGACGATGATGTGCATCCGGCTCACCCAGTGCAGACCGGGCGCGAACAGGATCGGCAGGTGCTGGATGTTGCCGCGGCACCAGCGGCGGTCGCGCTTGGCGAATTCGACAAGCGTCGGAGGCGCCTCTTCGTAGCTGCCATCGATCTCCGGAGCGATGACCACGCGCCATCCGGCGCGCCGCATGAGCGCGGCCTCGATGGCGTCATGGCTCAGGATGTCGCCGTTGAAGGGCGGCGCGCCGCGCATGGCCGGCAAGCCCGCACACGAGGCGAACGCACGCACCCGCAGGATCGCGTTGTGGCCCCAGTAGCCGCCTTCGCCGCCGGACCACCAGGCGAGACCCGCCGAGGAAACAGGGCCGTAGAGCGAAACGCCGAACTGCAGGTAGCGCGCAAACAGCGTTCGCCCGCCGACGATGCGCGGCGTGGTCTGCACGATGCCGAGGTCGGGCTCGTCGTCCATGCGGTTGGCGAGCGCGACCAGGGACTCTGCGGTCATCACGCTGTCGGCGTCGAGGATGACCATGTTCTCGTACGCGCCACCGAAGCGGCGAACCCAATCGCCGACATTGCCGGCCTTGCGGCCGTGCTTGTTCGCGCGCCGGCGGTAATAGACAGCGGACGTCGCGTGCCGCTCGAAGCTGCGGAACGCCGTCTCTTCGGCGTCGAGGATGGCGGGGATGTCGGTGTCGCTGAGGACGAATATGTCGAACAAGTCCGACACGCCGCGCTCAGCGAGGCTGCGTTCGATGGCGCCGAGGCGCGCGAACACCGCGTCCGGCGCCTCGCAGTGGATCGGCGCGAGCAGTGCGGTGCGCGAACGGGGGCGGCGCAGCGGCAACGGCTTCGGCGCCCACGGACCGTTCAGCCAGATGAAACCTGCCAGCGCGTTGCAGAACCAGAGGGCGATGCCGATGAACAGCGGCGCGAAGATCGCCGCCGCCGCGATCTCGAACAGGGTCCAACCGTCCTCGGCGAACCGCAGGAGCGGCGTCGGCGCTGCAACCAGGATGAGGCCGACCGTCGCGCTGAAGAAGACCAGACGGCGCAGCGCCATGCGTCCGTCGTCGGACGCCGGCCGCGTATGCCTGCCGAACAGCGACTGCGTCGGCATCGCCAGCGGCGACTCCGGCGGCAGGCGCTCGAACCCGGTCCTGTCAAAACGCGCTGTCGCGGGCGACGGCACGACCATGGAAGTCATCCTCTTCTGGGATCGTTCGGAGAAAGTGTTCAGCGGGAGCGGGGCGACCGCGCGATCACGCGCACAGTTAGGAAGGCCGCAGCGATCGCCAAGGAGCGCCGGACAGTTGAGGTGAATTCCTTGTCAGATGGCCATTTGGTGTGCGGTAAGACGCCATGCGGCGCCGCATGCAAAGGCGCCATGCGCCCAATGCGCGCGCGATTGCATTTTCGCAGATCGGACCGTCACTCTTGCAATGATTGGCGGCTTCGGCGT
The DNA here is from genome assembly GCA_016791445.1 of Hyphomonadaceae bacterium. GTDB lineage: Bacteria > Pseudomonadota > Alphaproteobacteria > Caulobacterales > Aquidulcibacteraceae > VFBF01. The sequence continues at coordinate 33,628 of JAEUMP010000004.1, forward strand.
TTGTGCTGAATTGCCCGCCGGATGAATGAGTCGATGTCTGACGCCGCCCTGACCGCCCCCGCCGAATACGCCCTCAGCCAGAGCGCGAAGGCCTGGACCTTCGAACAGGCCCGCATGGTCGTGGAGCGGCTGAAGAAGACGCCGAAGGAAGGTCCGGTGATCTTCGAGACCGGCTACGGGCCTTCGGGGCTGCCGCACATCGGCACCTTCGGCGAAGTCGCGCGCACGTCGATGGTGCGCCACGCCTTCCGCATCCTCACCGACGACAAGATCCCCACGCGCCTCATCGCCTTCAGCGACGACATGGACGGTTTCCGCAAGGTCCCGGCCAATCTGCCGAACCAGGAAATGCTGGCGGGCGCGCTGCACCTGCCGCTGACGAAGGTGCCCGATCCGTTCGGCAAGTTCGAAAGCTTCGCCCACCACAACAATGCGATGCTGCGGTCGTTCCTCGACAGCTTCGGGTTCGACTACGAATTCATGTCCTCGACCGAGCAGTACCAGTCCGGCGCCTTCGACGAGACGCTGCTGCGGATGCTCGAGCGCTACGACAAGATCATGGCGATCATGCTGCCCACGCTCGGCCCCGAGCGCCGCGCGACGTATTCGCCGTTCCTGCCGATCAGCCCGAAGACCGGTCGCGTGTTGCAGGTCCCCACGCTGGCGCGCGATCTCGGCGCCGGTACGATCGTCTTCGAGGACGAAGACGGCGAACGCATCGAGACGCCCGTCACCGGCGGGCGCGTGAAGATCCAGTGGAAGCCCGACTGGGCGCTGCGCTGGACGGCGCTCGGCGTCGATTACGAAATGGCCGGCAAGGATCTGATCGACAGCGTGAAGGTGTCGTCGCAAATCTGTCGCGCGTTGGGCGGGACGCCGCCGGAGGGCTTCAACTACGAGCTCTTCCTCGACGAGAACGGCGAGAAGATTTCGAAGTCCAAGGGCAACGGCCTCACCATCGATGAGTGGCTGAAGTACGCGAACCCGGAGAGCCTCTCGCTCTACATGTTCCAGAAGCCGAAGACGGCCAAGCGTCTCTATTTCGACGTGATCCCCAAGGCGGTGGACGAGTACATCGCGTTCCTCGACGCCTTCCCCACGCAGACGCCGGAACAGCAGATAGAAAATCCTGTCTGGCACATTCACGCCGGGCGTCCGCCGCAGTGGGGGGCGGGCGTCTCGTTCGCGCTCCTCCTTAATCTCGTCAGCGCGGCGAATGCGGAAACGAAGGCCCAGCTCTGGAGCTTCATCTCGAAGTACGCGCCCGGCGTTTCGCCGGAGAACAACCCGCTTCTCGACACGCTCGTCGGCTGCGCACTCGCCTACTACGAGGACTTCGTGAAGCCGAAGAAGGTCTTCCGCGCCGCCAGCGACAAGGAGCGGGCCGCCTTCGAGGACCTCGCCCGCCGCTTCGATGCGCTCCCGGAGGACATTACGGACGGCGAGGCCATCCAGAACGAGGTCTATGCCGTCGGCAAGGAGCACGGCTTCGAGCCGCTGCGCGACTGGTTCAAGGCGCTCTACGAGGTGCTGTTCGGCCAGGAGCAGGGGCCGCGGTTCGGCTCCTTCGCGGCGATCTTCGGCGTGCGGGAGGCGGCGGCGCTCATCCGCAAGGGCTTGGCCGGGGAACTCGCGAAGGCCGCCTGACGTTCCTCAAAAGCGGCTTTACGCGTGCGGGCGGCGGTTGCATGCTCGGCGCGTGCCGATCGGGTTACGTGATGCGCCGTCTCTCCTTCGTCTTTCTCGTCCTGTGCCTTGCCGGCGCGCCTGCGGCCGCGCAGACGGCGCGCGAGGCTTACGAGGGCGGCGCGTTTCTGACCGCTGCATCCCTCGCGGAGGCCGACGGCGGGGCGGACGACCACGCCCTCGCCGCGCGCGCCCTGCTGGCGGAGGCGGTGACGGGCGGCGCGACCGATCTCGACGGCCTCATCTCCCGTGCGGAGGCGAATGCGCGGCGCGCCCTCGATGTCGATGCCGACAACACCGAAGCGCGCCTGCAACTCGCCGTTGCGCTTGGCATGAAGGGGCGGCGGGCGACGATCACGGAAGCCCTGCAGCGCGGCTATGCGCACGAGGGCCGCGCCCTTGTACGCGCCGCCATGCGGGACGCGCCGCGCGAGGCGTGGGCGCACGCGCTGGAGGGCGGCTGGAATCTCGAAGTGGTGCGCCGGGGCGGGCCGGTCGGCGCGACCTATCTCGGCGCCAGCGTCGCTGCGGGACGCGCGGCGTTCGAACGCGCGCGAGACCTCGCGCCGGACGATCCGCTCATCGCCTACCAGTACGCCGTGGCGCTGCTGGAACTCGATCCGTCGCGATACGGCGCCGAGGCGCTCGCGCTTCTCGATGCAGCGCGCGCGTGTCGCGCCAGCGACGCCTTCGAACGTCGCGTGCAGGCGAAGGCGCACGACGTCGCCACGCTGTTGCGCAATCAGGGGGCTGCTGCGGCGATCCGCAGCGCGACAGGGCGTTTTTCACGCGGCGCGTGACGCGCGCCTACTGGCTCGCCCAGACGATGCGCGCGATCCAGTCGATGTCGTCGGTCGCCATCTTGCGCATGGCGTGGGCCGGATTGACGGAGAGCAGCTCGATTGTCGTCTCGGTGCGCCGGCCCAGTTCCTTGGCCATGACTTCCCCGGCTTTGGTGCGCACCACCACGCGGTCGCCGCGACGCACCGGCGTGCGCGGCTGCACGATCACCACATCGCCCTTGCGGTAGAGCGGCTCCATGGAGTCGCCGGAAATCTCGAGCGCGTAGACCTTGTTGATGCCGGTGTCGGGGAAACGCACGGTTTCCTCCGCGCCGACGGGAAAGCCCTGATCGTCGAAGAAACCATCGACGCCCGCGCGCGCCATGCCGACGATGGGAATGGTGCGCCCGCCGCGATCGTTGCCGGCGACCAGCGCCGCGAATTCCTCGAACGTGGAGCCCACGGCGGCGAGTGCGCGCGCGAGGCTCTCCGTGGACGGCCAGCGCAGGCGGCCGTCAGGGCCGATGCGCTTGGACTTGTTGAACGTGGTCGCGTCGAGGCCCGACGCGCGGGCGAGGCCCGAAGTCGACAGGCCGTGGTTGGCGGCAAGGGTGTCGAGGGCGGCCCAGAGAGCCCGGTGCTGAGCGCTGTCCTGCATGGTCGGCTTTCGCAACTTTCCGCAAGGTCCCGCTGGACCTGAATCGCGCGCAACCTATACTCCCAATCAAGGATATACAACCTACAAATAGGCGATCCGTCCTTGAATTCTGCGAATGTCTACAAGATTTTGCGTGCGCCCGACTGGGCGGAGGCCCGCCGCGCCGGCGCGATCGAAGGCTCCCCGCTCGATCGGGCCGATGGCTTCATCCACCTCTCGAGCGGCGCGCAGACCGCGCAGACGCTCGCGCTCCATTTCGCGGGGGAGGAGGGGCTGGTGCTGGTGGCGTTCGACGGCGACCGCCTCGGTGCGGCGCTGAAGTGGGAGCCGTCTCGCGGCGGCGACCTCTTTCCGCATTACTTCGGCGCGCTTTCCCTCGCCGATGCGCTCTGGAGTGCGCCGTTGTCGCTCGGCGCCGATGGCGCACACATCCTGCCGGATGACATGACATGACGCTGCATGACGTCGCCACCCGCGCGCTGCGCGCCATCGACGCGGAGGACGCGCACCGTTTCGCCATTCGCGGACTTGCGCTCGGACTCGGGCCGCGCGCGCAGTCCGACCGGTTCGCCAATCTGGGCGCCACGCTCGCCGGTCTCGAACTGCCGAACCCGATCGGTCTCGCGGCAGGCTTCGACAAGAACGCCGAAGCGATCGATGCGCTCCTTGCGGCGGGCTTCGGATTTGTGGAGGCGGGAACGGTCACGCCGCTGCCGCAAGCAGGCAATCCGCGCCCGCGCCTGTTCCGTCTTCCCGAAGATCACGGCGTGATCAACCGCATGGGGTTCAACAATGACGGGCTCGATGCGTTTGCGGCGCGTCTTGCAAAGCGGAAGGGCGAGGGCGTCGTCGGCGCCAATGTCGGCGCCAACAAGGACAGCGCCGACCGCATCGGCGACTATGTCGCCGGCATGCGACGCGTCTGGCGCGATGCGTCCTACATCACCGCAAACATCTCGTCGCCGAACACGCCGGGGTTGCGCGGCCTGCAGGAGCGCGGCGCGCTGGAGGAATTGCTCGGCCGTCTGAACGAGGCGCGCGATGCGTTGATGCTATCGCATGGTCGCCGACCGCTGTTTCTGAAGGTGGCGCCCGATCTCGATGATGTGGCGGTGCGCGACATCGCGGAACTTGCACGCGCGTATCGTCTCGATGCGCTGATCGTGTCGAACACGACGATCGCACGGCCGGACTTTCTGAGATCGCCGAACAGGTCCGAGACGGGCGGACTTTCGGGGCGGCCGCTCTTTGAAGCCTCGACGCGGATCCTGCGCGCCTTCGCGGACGCGCTCGACGGCGCAGTCGCGCTCATCGGCGCGGGCGGCGTAGACAGCGGCGCGACAGCGCTTGCGAAGATCAAGGCCGGCGCAGGCGCGGTGCAACTCTACAGCGCCATGGCGCTCGAAGGGCCCGGGCTGATCGCGCGCATCGCACGCGAGCTGTCGGCGTTGCTGGCGGCGGAAGGATTCACGTCGGTCACGGACGCCATCGGCGCAGATCGCCGCTGAAGCAGAAAGGCCCCGGACCATGCCGGGGCCTTTCGCGACATCACCGTCCGAGTGAGCGTTGCCGGATCGGGTAGAACTCCGCCGTGGGTTTCCAGTTCGGCCATTGCGACCCGTCCGCCACCGTGCGGCCGACCTGATAGAAAAGCTCCAGATCCTGCTTCTGTCCGGAGAGATCCCAGGACGGATCGTATTCGTCGGTCGGCTTGTGGTAGCGGTCGGCGATGAAGGCGTCGCCCAGCGCGCGTCCGCGCTCGACGCCGCCGTTGACCAGATCCTGACCGCCTTGCGCGTAGAGCACCGGAATGCCGACCTTGGCGAGATTGAAGTGGTCCGAGCGATAGAAGGAGCCGCGCTCGGGATGCGCCTCGCCGCGCACCACGCGGTTCTGCCCCTGCGCGGCGAGCACGAGCATGTCTTCAAGCTCTGATTTGCCGTAGCCGACGACGATGACATCGCGCGTCGGCCCGTAGATCAGTGCGCCGTCCATGTTGACGGCCGCGACAGTCTTGTTGGCGGGCACGGCGGGGTTCTGGGCGTAGAATTCCGAACCGAGCAGGCCCTGTTCCTCAGCGGTGAAAGCGACGAACACAACGCTGCGCCGCGCGGGGCCTTCGGCGCCGTAGTGGCGCGCAAGCTCGATGAGACCCGCCGTGCCGGTCGCGTTGTCGAGCGCGCCGTTGCAGATGTCGTCGCCGTTCACCGGCGTGCAGCGGCCGAGGTGATCCCAGTGCGCGCCGTAGAGCACCGCTTCGCCCGGCGCACTGCGTCCCGGCAGGATACCGACGACATTGTTCGAAATCGTCTCCTTCACATCCGTTTCGAGCCGCACGCCGCCGGAGAGGTTCATCGGCCGCGACCGGAAACCCTGACGCTGCGCCACCGCTTTCAGTTCGGCGAAATTCAATCCCGCGCGCTGGAAGAGATCGGCGGCGGTCGAGGTGTGGATCCAGCCTTCGAACTGCGCGCGATCGGCGCCGGCGCCACGCTTCAGATCGAATTGCGGCCCCGTCCACGACGACTGCACCACCGCCCACGGATACGCCGCCGGCGCCGTTTCGTGGATGATAAGCGCGCCGATCGCGCCTTGTCGTCCGGCCTCTTCGTACTTGTAGGTCCAGCGGCCGTAATACGTCATCGCCTTGCCGCCGAACTTGCCGGACGTGGGATGGCCTTCGGGCGTTTCGAAATCGGGATCGTTGACGAGGATGACCGCGATCTTCCCGCGCATGTCGACGCCGGCGTAATCGTTCCAGCCAAGCTCCGGCGCGTTCACGCCATAGCCCACGAAGACGAGCGGCGCGTTCGCGACCTCGACGACGGGCGCAGGGCGCTTCGTCCAGATCACATGCTGGTTGCGGAAGGTGTAGGTCTTCGCGCCGTCGGCGCCGCTGATCGAGAGAAGCGGTTCGCCGCGCACGCTCGCCTCGACGAGTGGCACCGGCTGCAGGAACGAACCGTTCCACCCCGGCTGCAGGCCTGCGGCCCTGAACTGCGCGGTGATGTAGTCCGTCGTCAGCTTCTCGCCGCGCGAGGAGGGCTCGCGGCCTTCGAAGGCGTCGGAGGAAAGCACGCGGATATGCTGCGCCAGCGCGGCCGTGGACAGCGGCGGCCCCGCGACTTCCTGGGCGGTGATGGAGCCGCGGGGCGGCTCGGGTTCGACGGGCGTCGTAGCCGTCGTGCCGCACGCGGCGAGCGCGAGTGCGGCGCCCGCAGCGAGAAGGATGGAACGCATGGAATTGTCTCCGGAAAACGATGGGGCAAATTCGCGCGAACGGCGCGGAGGTCAACCCTGCGACCTCACATGGCGGTGGCGCCGCCGTCGATGACGAAGGTCTGACCCGTCGTGAACGCGCCGGCTTTGGAGGCGAGGAACACCGCCATGCCGGCGATTTCCTCCGGTTCGCCGATGCGCTTGAGCGCGGAGCCCGCGGTCGAGCGCTTGAGGATTTCGGGATTGTCCCACAGCGCCTTCGCGAAATCCGTCTTCACGAGGCCCGGCGCGATCGTGTTCACGCGCACATTCGCCTCGCCCAGCTCCACCGCGAGATTGCGCGCGAGCTGCATGTCGGCGGTCTTCGAGATGCAGTAGGCGCCGAGCACCGGCGATCCCCGCAGGCCGCCGATGGAGGAGATGATGATGATCGAGCCGTTCTTCCGCGCGACCATCTCCGGCGCGACCATTTGAATGAGCCAGTGGTTGGAGATGATGTTGTTCGAGAGGATCTTCTGGAACTGGTCGTCGCTCATCCCCGACATCGGACCGAAATAGGGGTTGGACGCCGCGTTGCAGACGAGGATGTCCACCTGGCCGAGTTTCTTGTGCGTTTCGTCGACGAGGTTCTGCAGCGCGCCCTTGTCGGCGATGTTGGCGGGAATGGTGATCGCGGCCTCGCGGCCCACGGCCTTGTTGATCTCGTCGCGCGCGGCGTCGCACACGTCGGCCTTGCGCGAGGAGATGACGACGTTCGCGCCATGCGCGGCCAGCTGATGCGCGATCGCCTTGCCGATGCCCTTGGACGAGCCGGTGATGATCGCGTTCTGGCCGGTGAGATCGAAAAGTGCGGACATGCGTGTTTCCTCCTGTTGGCCGGGAGGATAGGGGGGCGGCCATGGGATGCAAGGCGCGCCGCACTGAAGGCTATTGTGGCGCGGGCGTCGGGCGGAAGACGGCGATGCCGTCGACGCGGCTGTCGGTGAGGTACAGCGCCACGCCCTTCGCTTCATACCAGAGCGCGGCCCGTTCATCGGGCAGGGCGCCGGGGAGAGGCGGTGGCCCGAGCGCGGCTGCGATGCGCTGCTCGTCGTCACCGATGGCGACGCCCATGATTGACGGGCAGGACGCTGCTGCGCCGCGCTCGGCGATGCAGACGATGCGTTCGACCGCATTGTCCTTGAAGTGCAGCGTCGTGACGGCGCCTGTCATCGCATAGATCCAGCCCGGGTAGTCGCGTGTGTTGATCGAGGGGGTCACGGCGATGGCCGTCGTTTCACCGCCCGGCATGGGCATTTCCAGCACCTTTGGCGGCGGACCGAACGCGGCGAGCACCTCATCATGCGACCAGCCGATCGTGATCCCGTTATAGTCAATGACGGGCGCCGGTGCGGGCGCTTCCACCACCGTCTCCGGCTGCGTAGGTTGTGATGGCGGCTGGCAAGCTGTGAGCACGAGCGTCGCGAGCGCGGCGGCGCCAAACCTCTCGCATTTGAACGGCCGCATCTTCGCCTCCAAAACTTACCTGCCGGATCAAGTGTCCCACACGGTGGTCACCGCCGCGCCTTCGTCAATCCCCGACGCGTCTACCATCGACAAACCCGTCGACGCATGTGAACCACCGCGACGATGCACGCCGATCTTCCGCTCTTCCTTCTCGCGCTCGCCGGCGCCGGGCTCTTCGCCGGGCTGATCGGGGGGCTGTTCGGGGTGGGCGGCGGCATCGTGATCGTGCCGGCGCTCTATCATGTGATGGGCGTGCTGGGCGTCGATGACGCGGTGCGCAGCCACGTGGCGGTGGCGACCTCTCTCTCCACCATCGTCGCGACGTCTTGGCGGTCGCTCTCGACGCACGCGAAGGCGGGTGCGGTGGACTTCGCGGTGCTGAAAAGCTGGACGCCGTGGATCGCGCTCGGCGCAGCGATCGGCGCGATCGTCGCGGGCGCGGTGGAGGGCCGGGTGCTGCTCATCGTGTTCGGCGCGGGGCTCTTGCTGATCGCGGCGAACATGGCGTTCGGCCGGGAGAGCTGGCGCATCGCGTCCGACCTGCCGACGGGCGCTTCGCGCGCGGGCGTCGCAGGCGTCATCGGCGCGCTCTCGGCGATGATGGGCATCGGCGGGGGCGCTTTCGGCGTCACCGTGATGACGCTGTGCGGGCGTCCGATCCACCAGGCGGTGGCGACGGCGTCGGGTTTCGGCGCGGCGATCGCGATACCGGCGGCGCTCGCGAACATGGCCACGGGCTGGAACGCCGACGGCCTGCCGCCGTATTCGCTCGGCTATGTGAACCTGCCGGGCTTCGTGATCCTCGCGCTGCTCACCTCAATCACAGCGCCGATCGGCGCGCGCCTCGCGCATCGGCTTGATCGCGTGCGGCTGAAGCAGTTCTTCGCGATCTTCCTCGCCGTGACGGCGGGCAACATACTCTGGGAAGCGCTCAGTCGCTGAGACGCAGCGTCTGCCCGCGCACGGAGAATTCCTCGAGGCGCGAGAGGAAGCTCATGCCGAGCAGAGAGACGTCGAGCCCGCGCTCGATCACCATCGCCTCCACGTCGCGCACGCGTACATTGCCGATCTGGATCCGCTCCAGCGTGATCGTCGCGGCGCGCGCCGTACCACTCGCGGTGCGCACGCGCGCGTCGTAGCGCAGGTGTCGCACGTCGATGCCGATGGCGCGCGCATCGTCCTGCGTGAGCGCCACGAGCGTGGCGCCGGTATCCACCAGCACGTCGAGCTTGCGGCCGTTGATCCGCGCTTCCGCGCGCCAATGTCCGTCGGCTGCGCGCTCGATAGCTGCGGAGCCGGCGAAAGCGTCGCCGACAGTTGAAGCGAGGAGAAGGACGGCGAGGAGGGCGCGCATGGCCCCAATGAACACAGGCCCGGTTAGGGTCGCGTTCACAAACGGGGTTAGGGCGGCGTCAACCCTGCGCGCCGCAGCCGCTCGGGCAGGGCGTCCATGATGGCGCGCCGCTCGGCGGGCGTGAACCGCGTCCAGCCGCCGATCTCGGCGAGCGTCCGCCCGCAGCCGATGCACTGGTTGGTCATGCCGTTGACGGCGCAGACCTTCAGGCAGGGCGTTTCGATGGGGGCGGCAGACGGATTGTCCATGGCGTCCGTCGCTAGGCCCCAACCGTCCGTCGCTCAAGTCCGCCACAATTGGCCATATTGTTTTTCGATAAGTTCATATTGACAATCGATGAACCATATCGTATATCGATAACATCGAAATTCGATGAAACGGCCTGCATCCAATCCCGGGCTCCGGTGCATCGAATGGACATGGAAGGGCGGTCGCGATGGGCGCGGTCCGGCCCGAAGCAGAAGGAAGTCTCATCATGAAACCGGCCGAAATCGTCACGGCGGTCGTCAGCATTCCGGTCGTCGCCGCTCTCATCGTGTCGGCGATCGCCGGCCCTGCAGAGCAACCCGCTCCGGCCGCGATCAAGATCGAGGCCCCCGCCGCGGTCGCCGAGAACGTCGCCGACGAGATCGTCGTGATCGCAAAGCGGGCTGTCGCAAATCCGTCGAGCTGAGCCGGTTTCCGGCTCAGCCTCGCCGCCCCACCCATTCATTGAAGGGAGACACCCATGATGAAGTCCATCGCCGCCGCAGCACTTGCGGCAATCCTCGCGGGCCCGGCCTTCGCCGACGCGACGCGTCTTTCGAACGCCGACTTCCAGCGCGCCAACCGGTGCCTCGCCTACGCCGGCATCGACGCGCTGGCGGACGATCCGCTGGATCTCTCTGTCCTTCAGGCCCGTTTCGACGCCGCGCGGACGCAGGTCTTCCCGGACGCCCGGACCGAAGCGGAGATGGAAGCGCGTGAAATCCGGGCCGCCGGCCGCATGGCGACGACCCCGGCTCGCGTCGAACGCCTCAAGGCCCGACGGGATCAGGCGTGCGCTGTCTTCACTGACGGTCTCACCGTTGCCGAAAGGTGAGGCGATCCATGACCCGCGCGTCAACTTGATGCGACGCGGTTAGGCCACCATAGTCGCGGCACGGCGAGGCGCCCGCCTGCCGACGATCAGGGGCCTGGATCAGATGAACCTGGAATACTCGAAGGAAGAAACCGCGTTTCGCGACGAAGTCCGGGCTTTCATCCGCGACAACTACCCCAAACATCTCCGCGACATCGAATCCCGCGACAAGATGAACCGCGAGGATTTCCTCGCATGGCACAAGATCCTCGCGAAGAAGGGCTGGTCCGCGCCCGCTTGGCCCGTCGAGTACGGCGGCACCGGCTGGACCTCCACGCAACGCTACATCTGGGGCGAAGAAAACGCGCTCGCCGAGACGACGCCGCTCCTGCCGTTCGGCCTCTCGATGGTCGGGCCGGTGATCTACACCTTCGGCACGCCCGAGCAGAAAGCGAAATTCCTGCCGCGCATCCTCAATGGCGATGACTGGTGGTGCCAGGGCTATTCCGAACCCGGCGCCGGCTCCGATCTCGCGGGACTGCGCACCACCGCCGTACGCAAGGGCGACAAGTACATCGTCAACGGCCAGAAGACGTGGACCACGCTCGCGCAATACGCCGACTGGGGCTTCTTCCTGTGCCGCACCAATCCGGACGCGAAGAAGCAGGAAGGCATCTCCTTCATCCTCATCGACATGAAGTCGCCGGGCGTCACCGTGCGTCCGATCATCATGCTCGACGGCGGCCATGAGGTGAACGACGTCTATCTCGACAATGTCGAGGTGCCGGTCGAGAATCTGGTCGGCCAGGAAAACCAGGGCTGGACCTGCGCGAAATTCCTGCTTGCGCACGAGCGTTCCGGCATTGCGGGCGTCGCGCGTTCCAAGCGCGGCGTGGAGCGCCTGAAGGATCTCGCGCGCGCCGAACTCGCCGACGACGGCAAGCCGCTGATCAAGGACGACGATTTCCGCAAGAAGATCGCAGAACTGGAGATCGATCTCTCCGCGCTCGAATACACGGAGCTGCGCGTGCTCGCGAACGAATCCGCGGGCAAGGGCCCGGGCGTCGAGAGCTCGCTCCTGAAGGTGAAGGGCACCGAGATCCAGCAGCGCCTCACGGAGCTGACGATGGAAGCGGTCGGCAATTATGCCGCGCCGTATTTCCGCTCGATGCCGGAAGGCAACGAATATCCGGCGGGCCCCGACTACGCGAAACTCGCCGCGCCGCAATACTTCAACATGCGCAAGACCTCGATCTACGGCGGATCGAACGAAATCCAGCGCAACATCATCGCGAAGATGGTGCTCGGCCTCTGAGGCTGCACCACGCACACAGCACACCGGGAGGACTACATGGATTTCAACTTCACCGACGAGCAGACGATGCTCCGCGACTCGATCGCGAAGTTCGTCGCCGCCGAATATGACTTCGACAAGCGGAAGGCGATCCTGACGTCTGCGGACGGCTGGTCGAAAAAGGCGTGGTCGACGTTCGCAGAGCTCGGCCTGATGGCCGCGCCGCTGCCGGAAGAGTATGGCGGCCTCGGCGGCGGTCCGGTGGACACGCTCGTCATCATGGAAGAATTCGGCAAGGGCCTCGTGGTCGAGCCGTGGATGCAGACCGTCGTGCTCGGCGGCGGCTTCCTGAAGCATGGCGGCACCGAAGCGCAAAAGCAGCAGCACCTCACCGCCATCGCCGGCGGCGAAAGCATTTTCGCGCTCGCCTATGCCGAGCCGAAGGGCCGCTACAATCTCGCCGACCTCGCGACGACGGCGAAGAAGGACGGCGCCGGCTACGTGATCAACGGTCACAAGGCTGTCGTCATCGGCGGCCCGCAGGCCGACCACTTCATCGTCACCGCACGCACGGCCGGCGGCCAGCGCGATGCGAAGGGCGTCTCTGTCTTCATCGTGCCGAAGGCCGCGAAGGGCGTGACGACGCGCGACTATGCGACGGTCGACGGTTTCCGCGCGTCGGAAGTCTATTTCGAGAACGTCTCGGTGGGCGCCGATGCGCTGATCGGCGCGGCCGACAACGGCCTGCCGCTCGTGGAGCAGGTGACGGACGAGGGGATCGCGGCGCTCTGCGCGGAAGCCGTCGGCGCCTTCCGCCTCATGCATTCGCTCACGCTCGAATACGCCCGCCAGCGCAAGCAGTTCGGCGTGGCGATCAGCTCCTTCCAGGTGCTGCAGCACCGCATGGTCGACATGTTCATGGCCACCGAGCAATCGATCTCGATGGCCTATATGGCGACGCTGAAACTCGGCGAGAGCGCCGAGGAGCGCGCGAAGGCCGTGAGCGCCGCAAAGGTGCAGATCGGCAAGTCGGGCCGTTTCATCGGTCAGGCGGCGGTGCAGATTCACGGCGGCATGGGCGTCACCGAGGAAATGCGCGTCGGCCATTACTTCAAGCGTGCGACGATGATCGACGCCCAGTTCGGCAATGTCGATCACCATGTGAAGCGCTTCACCAACCTGTCGATGCCGCAAGCGGCGTAACGCCGATGCTTGAGCTGCGGCCCAACTGCGAGTGCTGCGACGCCGATCTCGCGCCGGAGGAATCCGGCGCGATGATCTGCTCATTCGAATGCACGTTCTGCGCAGGGTGCGGAGAAAAGCTTGCCGGCACATGCCCGAATTGCGGCGGCGCGCTGATGGCGCGTCCGTCGCGGTCGGCTGTGCTGCTGGCGAAGTATCCGGCGTCCACCAGGCGCGTTCTGCGCGCCGAGCCGTGCTTCTGATCCCTCTCCCGCGCCTGAGCGGGAGAGGGAAAGATCGCGAAGCGATCAGGGTGAGGGCACGGTGGTGCAGAACAAGTCTCATCCTGAGAGACCGGGCCCTCACCCTCGCTCGCTGCGCTCGCATATCCCTCTCCCGCTGGCGGGAGAAGGGTTGACGTGTTCCGTTTTTGTTCCTATCTTGCGGCATCACTTCCGCGGGGAGGGCAGTCGGTACCCTGTTCTGTCGGCGCGGCGGTGGTGTGATCGAGTGAGGCGAGCTTCCGTTCCGGCCCCGGATTTATCCAGCTCGGGTTGGTGAAAGGCGGAGGGATCCCGGGGACCGGTGATGAACAGCACCGGCCCGCTCACCGATGGCCAACTGGACAAGGGTGCGAGAAAACACCCCGTGCCATGCCGTCGG
>JAEUMP010000003.1 GCA_016791445.1 Hyphomonadaceae bacterium
AGGAAATCGATTTGGAGGCGATAGCATTCCACGTCAAAGCACGGGTCCGCTACCGCGCGCTGGAAGGATGCGAGGCGCGAATTGTCGGCAATGAGCGCGAGGCGATCATTACTGTAAACTCTGCCAGTTCGGCGCGGCGCCAAAGATTTTCCATTGCCCACGAATTGGGCCATTGGCACCATGACCGTGGGAAGTGCCTTGCGTGCCGCTTGGAGGACTACCGTCCCAGTGAAACGCGCTCGCCGGAGCGGGTCGCTGACGGCTACGCCGCCGATTTGTTGATGCCGTACTATCTATTTCGGCCGCTGGCCCGAGAGATCGGGAAGCCGAACTTCAAAACCGTAGCGGCGCTGGCCGAAATATTCAAAGCAAGCAAAGTCGCGACAGCCATTCGGCTGGTGGAGAGCAATCAGGCGCCAACCATTCTTGTTTGTCATGGGTCGAATGGCCGTAAGTGGTTCACGCGGGCACAGAGCGTGCCGAAGAAATGGTTTCCGCAGGATAGCTTGCACAGCGACAGCTATGCCTTCGGGATTCAGTTCGGAAACAGCTCGGATGATGCGACGCCGCACAAAATCGGCGCTGATGCTTGGTTTGATCGCCGCGATGCAGATCGCTTTGAGGTGTTCGAGCAAACGATACGGATGAGCGCCCAGGAGACGCTTACCCTGTTGCAGATTAACAATGGAAAGATGCTCGAAGACTGAAGAGTGGTCGAGCGCGGGGGCTTGCCTAGCGTCGATGTGGGCAAGCGCGCGGGCTCAGAAGCGATCCCTCTGCGACAAAAACATAGTCGCGTTTGTTCGTGGCAAAAATTCTTCCGCTCGCCGTGTTCGGGTTGGAACGAAGAGTGCCGTAGATACGAACTCGTGATCGGCACGTCTGGCAATATGCCGTCTTATCGTCCAGCACGCCGTTCCAGCGACCGATGGTGTGCCCTTTGTCGGTCAGAAGGGATTCGTACCGCTTGCGCAGCGCTAGATGCTCGGGAAAGTCTGCCATCTGGGCCTTAGCAGACGCCGCTCTTGCGCAGTTCCCATCCGCGGTAGACGACAAATGCGTCGTCCGCACGGATCGCGCATGGTGTTGGCGTCAAGCCGGTCTCATTCAAGAAGGCGGACCACAAATCGCTTTCCAGAAAGGCACCATCAGCACCACCATCGTCGATCATTTGGTCTACAATGTTGCGCGCAGTCATCCCAAACTCCTCCGACTCGATGGAGGACGCTATCGGTTAATAAAGAGTGGATGTTACCGGGTATGATCGCTGGCGGCGCCGAAGCGACGCCAGCGATCGGCCCTCATGCCGCCTCAGCGGTGTCGGCCATGCCCTTCGAGCGCACATGGCCTTCGCCGGGATCGATTGCGACGAAGACCTTGCCGGTCCATTTGCCGGACGCCTTGTCCTTCCAGCGGTCGTGACGGAGCTGCCCGGAGATGTCGGCGATGACGCCGGCGCGCATCGCCTTGGCTGAGGCTGCCGCCTTTGGACAGTTGATCTCGACGGTGAAGCGATCGGCGCGTTCGCCGCTTGGCGCCTCGATCCAGAGTGAGACGATTTCGATGGTTCCGCCGCGCGCTTCGATGGTGCGGATCTTGGGGGCGTCGACGAGTTTGCCGATGAGAGTGACGCGGTTGGTCATGAGAAGAGCTCCGTAAGCGTTTCCGGCTGATCCCGGAGCCGCGGGGCTCGCCCGCGACGGCGCTTAAAGCGCCCGGCCATTGAGGCGGGACGCGCAAGGTGAAAATGGTGGGGCCCGCGTCCGCGCGGCACGCGCGGACCGAAGCCCGTGACCACGGGGCGGGGAGACGATTTTCTCCTTGCGCGTTCCGCCGGCCGGGCGGTCATGGCGACGGCGTGGGCGAGCTTCGCGGCGCTGGCTGTCGGAGTGAGCGGAGATAGCTGCTCAAGCCGAGCATGCCCGATTGTCGGCTTTGTTGTCCTGATGAGACGTGCTGCTCACAGGTGCGCCCGCTTTGTCCAAGAGCCAGTCCACTGCGGTCTGTGCCTGTGCGGCTGCTGACAGGAACGCGCGCTTGTCGTCCTTCAGCAGCTTCATCCAATGGCTGACGTAGGAGGCGTGATCGCTCAGATGATCTGGTGGCAGCCCGAGATGCGCACCGAGGATCGAAGCGCCAATCTCGGCGACAAGTTCTTCCGCCGCGAGCGCATGCGCGTTGAAGCGCTTGGACATATCGCGTCCGACGCGATGCTCTGCGCCGGTAGCATGCACGGCCTCATGATTCAAAGTGGCGGCGTAATGGTCCGCTGAATCGAACGCCGCCAGCGGCGGCATACCGATCACATCCTTGGACGGAATGTAACAGGCGATGTCCTGGGTCAGGATGCGTTTGATGTCGAGCTTTGCGAACCAGGCTTCATGCTCGGCGATTGGAAGAATGTCAGCCGCGGAGGGCGCTGGGAAAAACCGCTCTGGCAATCCTTCAATTTGCTCGGCGTTGAACGCAGTGAAGAACTTCAAGAACCGGAAGCTATCCTCCACCTTCTCGCCGGCGCCGTTATCGCGCGTCTTCTTGGCCTGGCCGTAAAACACCACCATTTCGCCGCGCTCGCCCTTGCGAACATGAGCGCCGATCTGGTTCGCCTGGCGCAGCGTGATCCAATAGGGCGAGGCGTAACCCTGCGCGACGGCGGCGCTCCACAACATGATGACGTTCACGCCGCGATAATTTTCCCCGGTTGCGCGGCGCGGCAACGTCAAGCCCGTGCGCGCGCCATCCCAGGGCTTGCGCCATGGCATGACGCCGCGCTCGAGTTCGGCGAGGATCTTCGTGGTGATTTCCAATGCGATGTCGCGGCGTTGGCCGGCGACGTTTGTATGAAGGGTCATGAGTCGCATGCTCCGAAAACAAGAGCGCCGCCGGTGGTCCGGCGGCGCATGAGGATTGAGAGAGGCGGTGAGAATCAGGCGGCGTCGGCTTCGGCGAGCGCCTCTTGCCCGGCTGACGTGACGGCCAACGCGCCGGAGCGCGGCGGCGTAATCAAAACATCGGGTAGCCAGTCTTTGAGTTGGCGAAGCGCCACCCGGGCGAGGTCGGCGCGTTTCATCTTGGTGAACGCGGCGATCTTGGGCTTGCGCGCTCGCTCCGAGAGCTTGGCCATGGCCGGCGCGTTTGAAAGCGCTTCAAGTGTGTATGCTTTGGGCGCCTTCTCCCAAAACTCGCTGGACGCCTCCCAATAGCGGCTCATGTCGAGATCGAGCACGGCCGCGAGGTCGTCCGCGGTCGTTTGCGTGCGGTCCGCCGCAGGTGAAGCGCCATCGTGCGTGACATCGACGGCCTCTGCGACGAAGAGGGCGAGCAGTTCGATCAGCTTTTCGGCTGGCTCGCTTGCAAGCTGGGCGAGGTCCGCGTCCGCATAAGCGGTGGATGCTTCCGTGCGCGCTTGTTCGAAGCGATCCTCGTCATCGAAGCCGACAGGCGAGATTGCGATCGCCAGTCCCGGCACGTCGGTGCGCGCTGTGCTGCGCCGGATGAGCGCCAGCACCGACAAGGCGAGCGCGATATGCGGACGGGCGGAGAGTTCAGCGCGCAGTGCGCGCGTACGGGCCGTGGTCAATTTTTCTACCAGCGATTTGGGCAGGGCCGGCGATTTCGTCTCTGTTTCAACCGAGGCATCGTTTGCGTCGGCCGCAACGTCGGGGCCGACGGAGCGCAGCTTGCGGATTGCCTTGAGATCGCCGCGCCTGATGAGGCCGCGGGTGATGATGGGTTCGCCATTGCGGTCGATGGTGACGACAGCGCCGGCGTGCGCCATCTCGGCCTTGTCCCAGCTCTGGTGCGATGCTCGCAACGCATCGAGCCGCGTCTCCGCCGCGTCGCGCGTCGTCCACAGCACCTCATTATCGGAATCGGACTCAAGCTCATTGTCGAGCGTTTCGATTTCGGCTTCGAGGCCCGCGATCGCCTCGCTCTCTTCTTGCGTCAGCGGACGCGTGCGCGGGCGCACGCGCTCGCTCGCGCAGCCCTCGATTTGCCCGTGATGCAATTGCGCCTCGACCCACGCCCAGCCTTCGGCGGCTAGAGTTTCGCGCATCCCTTCGATGCGCTCGGCCGCCAGACGCTGCAGGAGTTCGCCATCTTCAAGGAAGGCGACCTCATCCTCAAACAGGTCGCGGACGATGCGGCCACCGGCTGCTTCATAAGCCTCCGACCCAACAAACCGGGCCAGCCGGTCTGTGGCAGGCGCGCGCCCGCCTGAAAGCGCGTTGCGGATGCTGGCCGCGTGGGTGATGGGTTTGGGGACTTGCTTGAACAGACGCTCCTGGGCGCCGTGATCGTCGGTGAGGCAGAAAGCCCGCGCGACATCGAGCGTGAGATCGCCCTTGCGATAAGCGGCGCGGATCTTTGGCGAAAGGCGTCCCAGAGCAAGGCGCTGTTCGACGTGTCGCACGCTGGCGCCAAACCGCTCGGCGACCGTCTCCGCGCTCATGCCGTCATCGACAAGGCGCGCGAAGGCTTCCATCTCGTCCATAGCGTTCATCGCCACGCGTTGGACATTTTCGGCGAGCGAGGCCTCCGCGCTGAGTTCGGGCTCGACGATCGTGCACGGCGCCGCGAAGTCACGGGCAAGGCGCCCCTGTTTGATTAGCAGCCGTAACGCCGCCAGCCGGCGGGCGCCGGCGACAACGGCGTAGCGGCCGTCTTCCACGCGCACGACGGAAAGGTTCTGCAGCAGGCCATGAGCGCCGATTGACGCCGCAAGCGTCTCGATGTCAGCGCGCTTGTCGGTGCGCCGGACATTATCTTCATGCACGACGAGCTTGCTCACCGGGACGAAGCAGGTGCGTTGCTCCTCGGCGCCGGTGTCGAGAATTTCAGTGGTCATGGGATACCTCCAGAGGTGAGCGGCGGTAGGTCCGCCGGGGTCGCGCGTCGCGACCACTTCCTCCGGGCCCGCGCCTGAAGCTGGCCGGGTCGAGGGCTTTAGAGCGCAGCGTCCCTCGACGCGGCCGGCTGCGCGGGCACAACACGCGGGTCGCGGCGCGCTTCCCCGGCTGATTCGCGCGGGCGTCACTGCGGGGCGCGGTGGCCGTCCGCGCAGACTCAACCGAAAGTGGGCGTGTTGGGGGACTGGCGATGGCGCGCACGCTGTTGGGACAAGCGGGCAGGGTAGAAGCGTGACGGGACGGCGGGCTCACACACCGCCGCTGTACGCCCCGAATGGGGCGCGCCTTGATCCAACCGATCTGGAGCTGCTCCGCCGCTTGCAGACGAACGCACGCATCCAGAATCAGACACTCGCGCGTGAGGTGGGGCTATCGCCCAGCGGGTGCCTGCAGCGCGTGCGTCGGCTGGAAGAGGGCGGCGTTATTCGCGGTTACATCGCCATCGCTGAAGAGAGCGTGTTCGCATCCTGGTCGGTGCTCTGGATCAAAGTGAAGTTGCGTGGACGCGCGCAGAAGCGGCGGGCGGAATTTGAAGCCGCTCTTCGGGATGCGCCCGAGGTGATGGAAGCGCACGAAGTCGCGGGCCGCTTCGATTATTTTCTGAAGGCCGCTTTGCCCTCTGTCGCCGCCTGGAGCGCGTTGCGCGCACGGCTTGATCCGGACGATGTGTTCATCAAGTCGGTCGATGTCATGGCGGGCGTGCGTACCGCGAAGCGAAAGAGTCCGCACCCGTTGCTCGCGTCAGGCGAACTCAAGTAGCGACTTCGCGCACTCGGGCAAGCGTAGCGTCTCGCTTCAATGTTAACTTGAGCGCCCCGCGCGATTGTGCAATTCACCGCACGCGCTAATTCCACCTTACAAGCGGGGTGCATGCAGCATCTGCGCGCAGGCGCCGCGGATGCGAAAGCCAGTGCGCGTGACGCTCATGTACTGAGAATCGAGTGCGCGCGATCAGACGCATTGTCGAATCCGCTGCGCAATTGTTCGTTTATGCATCGCCGATCCGATGCACGCGCTACGCGCATCGTGTTCAGAGGAGCGCGATTTCCGCGTGAGCCTTCGTGGAGGCGCAGGAACGAGCCTGCGGGAGCCACGGGGGCATTTAGGTGCGGCAGTACGCGGTCGCATTGCTATGTTCGGCGCTGATCGCGCTGTCGGGGCTCTGGTTCGCCACCGCCTTCATAGCGGACGTATTCGCCCATCAAGCAGGCCTTGGCGCCCCGCTCGTGGTCGCTGGTGGCGCGCCGATCTATGCGCCTTGGGCCATCTTCGCCTGGACCAGTGTGCATGCAGAGGCTTTCCCAAGGCCGTTTGCCGTCGCGCGTCTCATCGTGTTTGGCGCCTTCGTTGTTGCTTCGCTCCCAATCTTCGTCGCAGGGCGCGGAAAGCTGGGCGTCAAACCATTCGGCGCGAAGGCGTGGGGCGTCGCCGCCGATGCAAAGGCGGCTGGCCTCTTCGCAGATACCGGGGCAGTGCTCGGCAAACTTGATCGCGAGATTCTATGTTTCTCCGGTCCCGAACATCAATTGCTCATCGGCGCCTCGCGATCCGGCAAAGGGCGTGGGCATGTCGTCCCGACTCTCCTCGCCTGGCCGCACTCGGCGCTGGTTCTCGACGTAAAGGGCGAACTTGCCGACGGCGATCCAGGGCACGGGTTTCCCGGCACCTCCGGCTTTCGAGAGACATTGGGGCCTGTGCTGCGGTTTGCACCGACGCGGCTCGATTCTGCGGCATTCAATCCGCTCTTCGAAGTGCGCAAAGGCGCCAACGAAATTCGCGACGTGCAGAACCTCGTCGAGATTCTGGTCGATCCCCATGGCGACGGCCGCAATCAGGATTTCTGGGACCGCTCGGCAAAGGCGATCCTGATCGGCGTCATCCTGCATGTGCTCTACGCAGAGGCGGAAGAGCGCAAGACGCTCGCGGTCGTTCGGGAGAAGCTGCGCGACCTCGATGCAACCGCCTTGGCCATGAAGGCGACGCTGCACCGGCTAAGCCCGTTGACGGGAAAGCCCGAGGTGCATCCCGAAGTCTTCCATGCAGCAGAGTCATTTCTGGCGGGCGAGGATCGTCTCAAGGCTGGCGTGAAAGCAACGGCCGAGAGCTTTTTCGGTCTCTTTGCCGACGAGATCGTCGCGCGCAACACGGCCACGTCGGATTTCCGTATCGGCGATCTCATGTGCGCCGACCGGCCGGTTACGCTCTATCTGCAGCCGCCGCCATCTGACGCGATACGGTTGACGCCGCTGCTGCGACTGCTCGTGAACCAGATCGCGCGCGCTCTGATGGAAGACCAGAGCGCGGATGCGCTTGGGCGCCCGAAGCGGCATCGCCTCATCCTCGTGCTGGATGAATTCCCGATGCTCGGGCGCATGCCCTTCTTCGAGACCATGATGGGCGCGATGGCGGGGTACGGCCTCAAGGCGTTCCTTGTGACGCAGAGCCTCAATCACCTGACCAAGGCCTACGGCCGAGACAATGTCATTCTCGACAATTGCCACATCGTCACCTCCTTCGCTGCCGCTGATACGGAAACCGCGAAGCGTATCGCCGAAATGGCAGGCGAGGTGTGGGAGCTGCGCGAAAGCGAAACGCTGAAGCGACCGCGACCCCTGCTGTGGGCGCATGGCTCGACAACCATACGCGAGGAACGCCGCGCACTCCTCCTGCCGGGCGACGTGCGCGCGTTGCCGCGCGATGAGCAGCTCATCTTCGTGGCCGGCGCCAAGCCGCTCAAGACCAAGAAGCTGAAGTTCGATCGGGAGCCGGTCTTCATGGAGCGTCTCGCGGCGCCGGCGCGAAACAGCAGAAAGCTGACGACAACGCACGATTGGTCGAATGTACGCGCCATCGCCGTCATGCCGCAGCCGTCAAAGCGAGCGCGCTCAAAGCCCGTGCTGGCTGCCGCGTCGGCGGCACAACCGGATCTCTTCTCCAAGGGCGCCGCATCGATCTCGCAGCGCGCGCTTGCGGGCTTCATCGACGAGAGCGGCGCACCGCTTCCGCATCCTTCTCAGGGCGCCGTGGTCAGCCAGGCGCAGGCTGGCGACGAACACGTCGCCAAAACGACAAGGCTCTGACATGGCGCGCGGGGGCATCACCGTTTATCTGCCGCGCGATCTTGAAACGCGCATTCGCAGGATTGCGCGCGATCAGCATCGCTCGGAATCCAGCGTGGTGGCGGAGGCGGTCAAAGCCCGTTTCGAGCGCGGCGATGGCGGTGCCAAGGAAGAGAGTGCGGATCGCCGCCTTAACAGAGTGGATATCCGTCTCGACAAGGCGATCGGCGAAAGCCTGATCATCAAGGAGATATTGCTGCTCTTCGTGCGGGTGTGGCTCGAACACAATCCGCCGATCGACGAAGAGATGGAGGAAAGCGCGGCGGCGAGCGCGGAAGCGCGCTTTGAGCGGTTTCTCGATTTCGTCACCCAGGCGCTCGGACCAGGCAAGTCCTTGGGTGTTGCGTCCGCGCTAGCCGGCAACGACCGGAACGTGGACCTGACCGCCGGCGAGGTGAGCGCATGAACGCTTCTCTCGTTCCCCTTGGCGTCTCCGTTGGCGCGGCGCGCCGCCGCTCGGCATTGGCGCGTGCGCTGGGACCGGCGATTGCGGCGGCGTTGGAAGCGCCAGATGTGGTCGAAGCGCTGGTCAACGCCGATGGCAGATTATGGCTGGACCGAATTGGCGCCGGGCTGGTCGAAACGGAATATCGATTGTCGCCGCAGGACCGTGAAGCGGCGATCCGGCTCATCGCACACGAGGCGGGCGAGACCGTTGGCGAGCATCGCCCCTCGCTGCAGACCATTCTGCCCGACAGCGCTGCACGGGTGCAGGCGCTGCTGCCTCCACTCGTGGAGGCGCCTATTCTTGCCATCCGCAAGCGGCCTGCTGCGATCTTCACGCTGGCCGACTATGTGCGCGACGGAATCGCCACGGCCGAACAGGCAAGGCGGCTCAGCGAGGCGCTGCGTGAAAAGCGCAATATCGTCGTCGCCGGCGGCACGGGCTCGGGCAAGACGACGCTGCTCAACGCGCTTCTGGCTGAACCTGTCTTTCGAGACGCGCGCGTGGTGATTCTTGAAGACACCGCGGAACTGCAATGCGCCAGCGCGAACGCCGTGCAGCTTCTTGCCAAGCGCACGGAGCCGCCGGTCACGATGCGCGATCTCGTGCAGATGACGCTGCGCCTCCGGCCCGATCGCATCGTAGTCGGCGAGGTGCGCGATGGCGCGGCCCTCGAAGTCCTTAAGGCGTGGAACACAGGCCATCCCGGCGGACTGCTGACAGTGCATGCGAACGCCGCCGCCGATGCGCTGTCGCGTCTGGAAGACCTCTGCATGGAGGCGCGCGCGACGCCGCCAAAGCGCCTGATCGCGCAGGCCGTCGACATGGTCGTCTTCATCGCAAGACGCGAAGGCGGCCGGATCATAACCGAAATTCTTGAACCCGCAGCAAGCGAAGGGGCGGCGCATGAGTAGGAAACAGGTTGTCAGGATCGGCGCGACGGCGCTGGCGATATTGGCGTTGGCGGGGCCGGCCTATGCGGCGGGGTCGGGTATGCCATGGGAAGGACCGCTGGAACAGATTGTGGATTCGATCACCGGGCCCGTCGCTCGCGCCGCAGCGGTCATCGCAATCGTGATTGCGGGTGTCACCATCATTTTCTCGGAAGGCGGCGGCGGCGTTCGCAAATTGGCGTTCGTCGGTCTTGGCATCGCCATCATGTTCGCCGCGGTCTCGTTCTTTCTCGACTTCTTCGGATTTGCCGGCGGCGCGGTGATTTGATGAGCGCCGACCTCGAACCCGAAGGCTATCGCATTCCGCTACGCGCATCGCTGACGCGCCCGATCCTGATGGGCGGCGTGCCGCGCGCATTCGCTATTCTCAACGCGACCGTGGGCGCCGCGATCGGGTTTGGTCTGCAACAGCCGTTCATAGCGTTTCCCTTGTGGGCATTGCTGCAGGGCGCTGCCGCGTGGGCCGCTGCGCGCGACCCGTGGTTCCTCGATACCTGGCCGCGTCATCTGGCCAAGCCCGTCTATCTGGGAGCCTGAGCGATGATGGATCTCCGTCCTTATCGCGACAGGGGCGCGAAGCTGGCAGATTATCTGCCGTGGGCGGCGCTGGTGGCGCCAGGCGTGGTGCTGAACAAGGATGGCGCCTTCCAGCGAACCGCGATGTTTCGCGGACCCGATCTTGATTCCTCGACACCCTCTGAGCTGATGGGCGTGAGCGCGCGTCTCAACAATGCGCTCAGGCGCTTCGGTTCTGGATGGTGTCTGCATGTAGAGGCGCGCCGCTCGCCGGCGCCGGGCTATCCCGATGGCGCGTGGCCGAATGCGCTGTCCTGGCTGATTGACGAAGAGCGGCGCGCCGTCTTCGAGGCGGCGGGCGCCCGATTTGAAAGCCGCTATTTCTTCACGCTCACCTGGCTGCCGCCTGCCGAGCGGCAGACGAAGATGGAAGGCTTTCTGTTCGAGGGCGGCGCCGAAGCCAGCGCGAGCATCGACTATCGGCATCACCTTGAGCGCTATTGTCAGGAAACGGATTCTTTGCTGGCTCTGCTGGAGACCTTCTGTCCCGAAGCGCGTTGGCTGAGCGATGAAGAGGCGCTGACCTATCTGCACGATTGCATTTCGGATCGGCCCCACCGTGTCGCCAAGCCGCAAACGCCTTTTCACCTCGACGCGCTGCTCGGCGATGCGCCTCTGCTTGGCGGCCTGTCGCCGAAGCTCGGCGCGCATCACCTCAAGGTCATCTCTGTTAGAAGCTTCGTCACAGAGACCGAACCAGGCCTTCTGGATGCGCTGAACCGACTGCCGCTCTCCTATCGGTGGGTGAGCCGCTTCATTCCGCTTGATCGCGAAGATGCGCGCCGCGAATTGGAGCGCATCCGCAAACGCTGGTTCTCGAAGCGCAAAGGATTGCTGACGCTGCTCCGTGAAGCGCTCTTCCGCGAAGAGGCGCTGCTCGTTGACAACGACGCCTCCAATCAGGCCGAAGACGCCGATCTGGCTTTGCAAGAATTGGGGGCCGATGCTGTCAGCGCAGGATTCGCCACGCTCACCATCATCGTCGCTGATGCCGATGAAGAGTTGGCCAATGAATCGGTTCGTCAAATTCAGCAAGTCACCGACAGCCTTGGTTTCGTCACCCAGGTCGAGAGCGTCAATGCGGTTGAGGCTTGGCTGGGATCGCTCCCCGGACAAGCTTACGCCGACGCGCGCCGGCCGGTTCTGCTTAGCCCAAGTCTCGCGCATCTGCTGCCGTTGAGCGCAATCTGGGCAGGCCCCGAACGCAACGCCCATCTCAATGCTCCGCCGCTCATGCTGACCGCGACGGATGGCGCGACTCCCTTCCGGCTTGATCTACATGTTGGGGATGTCGGTCACACCATGATCGTCGGCCCGACCGGCAGCGGCAAATCGGTGTTGCTGGCGACGCTGGCCGCCCAATGGCTGCGTTATCCCGGCGCGCAACTCTATCTGTTCGACAAGGGCCGTTCGGCTCGGGCGACAGTGCTGGGTCTCAAGGGCGATTTCTTCGACCTTGGCGAGGAAGACGCTCTAGGGCTCCAGCCGCTCGAATATCTCGAAAGCGTGGACGACAAAGCGTGGGCGCTCGACTGGCTGACGGGTGTCATCGCGTCGGCCAATGTGAGCGTCACGCCTGAATTGCGCGCCGAAGTCTGGCGCGTTGTCGAACTCCTGAGTGAGCGCCCGCGCGAGGATCGCACCATCACACTGGTCGCGGCGCTGGTGCAGGATGCGAGCGCGCGCGCCGCGCTCCAGCCCTATACGCAGGCGGGACCGTTTGGACGGCTTGTTGATCACGATGCATCCTCGCTGACGCACGGCGCCGTGCAAGCGTTCGAGATGGACGAGTTGCTGCGCCAGCGTCATGCGGCAGGCGCTGTCTTGGGCGTGCTGTTCCACGCGCTGGAGCGGCGTTTCGACGGACGCCCGACTATGCTCATCCTCGATGAAGCATGGCTCTTCCTAAAAGATGCTTTCTTCGCCAACCAGATCCAGGATTGGTTGAAGACGCTGCGCAAACGCAATGTGGCCGTGGTGTTCGCGAGCCAGGAATTGGCCGATGTCGAGCAATCGCCAATTGCATCCACGATCATCGAGGCCTGCGCCACACGCATCTTTCTGCCAAACGACCGCGCGCGCGAACCGCACTCGCAGGATTTCTACCGCGCGCTTGGGCTGAATGCGCGCCAGATAGAGCTGATCGCGAGCGCGACGCCGAAGCGTGATTATTACCTGGTGAGCCGCGACGGTCGGCGTCTGTTCGAACTGGGCCTTGGCCCTGCAGCGCTGGCGTTTGTCGGCGCTTCTCGGCCCGAAGACCATGCCCTGATTGACCGTGTGCTCGCTGAGCATGGCCGGGATGGCTTTGCAGCGGCGTGGCTCGATCTGCGCGGTCAGCGCGACGCCGCCGACGCGGTTCGGCGCTTCGAGACCCATGCGTCCACCGGCAAGACCAACGCACTCAGGCAAGTTGCCGTCGCAGCGGAATAGGAGGCGAGCATGAAACAGAAATGGATCGCAAGGATAGCAGCTTTGGCTCTCGCTCTGAGCCTTGCCGTGCAGCCGGCGCCGCCTGCGTCGGCGCAAATTCCGGTGATTGACCCGTCCAACCTGGCGCAGTCGATCATGCAGGTCACGCACATGGTCGAGCAGATACGCAACCAGGTGCGCCAGATCGAACAGGCGACCGCCATGCTGCGGCAAAATCCGCTTCAGCTTTCGCCGGAGATTTCACAATCCATTGGTGAAGCGCGGTCGTTGTTCGAAAGCGTGCAAGGCATTGCTTTCGAAGCGAACCAACTGGGGGAGGAGATTCGGACTCTCTATCCCGATACCTGGGAAGACTACGATCTTGAGCGCGTCCTCGGTCAGTCAGACCTTTGGATGCGCGAGAGCAGGGCGAGCTTGCAGCGCGCGATGGAGGCCGAAGCCCGCGCCGCTGAGCGTATCCAGCAGACGCGGGGACGCATTGACCGCGCGATGCAATCGTCCAGCAACGCTGAAGGTCAAACCGGCGCCATTCAGGCGTCGAACCAGCTCCTCGGCATTCAGGCCGGTCAATTAGCGGAGATACACGCACTCCTCATTGCCCAGGGCCGTGCGCTTGAGACCGAACGTATGGAGCGTCTCGCGCGCGAGCAACGCGCTACCGAGATCCAACGGCGCGCATTTCCCACAGAGCGCGGCGGCGACCTGACGCCAGCACGCACAGCGTTCTGAGGGAGCGCGCTTCATGGACCCCACACAGGTCAATTCCTTTCTGGATCAGTTCCTGGCGATGGCCTCGAACGGCTTTGGACTGATCCAGGGCGACGTGACCTATGTGCTGAACGCGCTCATCGCCATCTCGATCGTACTGGCGGGCGTGCAATGGGTGCTGATGCAGGAAGCGCCGCTCGCGCCCTTCTTTCGGAAGGTGCTGTTCATCGGTTTCTTCGCGTTCCTCATCAATAATTGGAACGCGATCGCCACCGCCATCAATCATTCCGGCGCCTTGCTCGGGCTGCGCGCCGGCGGCTCCTCCTTGACACTCGCTGATCTGCACAATCCGGGGCGCATCGCCGGTATCGGCACGGAATTGTTCGGACGCACGGTCGCGCTCAGCGAGGGCATGAACATCATCACCGATTTCGTGCCGCTCATTACGACCTACGTCGCGGCGTTCTTCGTCATGATCGGTTTCTTCCTGTTGGCGCTGCAGCTCTTTGTGATGCTCATCGCTTTCAAGCTCGGCAGCCTCGCGGCCTTCGTGGCGTTGCCGTGGGGCGTGTTCAGCGGCACGGCCTGGATTGCCGAACGGCCGCTGGGGTGGGTGGTCGGGTCCGCCGTTCGGCTCTTCGTGCTGGGCTTCGTCGCCTCCATTTCGATCAGCTTTGTCGACTCGTTGCCGGCGACGCTGACGCTTGATGCGGGCGGCGCGCTCAATGTGCTGCTGTTCGGCCTGACCGTGATGGCGCTCGCATGGTTCGGGCCGGTGCTCGCCAGCGAAGTGGTGCAGGGCCAGCCGCACCTGTCCGGCGCCGACGCCTTTCGTGCTGGCCTTGGCGCGACCGTCATCGGTGGCGGCGCTGCGCTTGCCGGCGGCGTGGTGGCGACGCGCATGGCGATCGGCGGCGCCCGTCTCATGGGCCGCGCTGGCGGGGCCACCAAAACCGCAATGTCCAATCGCGGCGGCGGCAAGGGCGGCGGCGGTAGCGGCGCGCGTCCCGCCATCAATTATGCCGACATGCAGCCAAAACCTGCACCACCACCACCGCCGTCATCGCCATCGTCTGGGGGAAGCAATCCATGAAGACGCCATTCACGGCGCCCGCGCAGTCCTATGCGGGAGAAGAAGGCGACACGCCCTATAAGCGGGCGCGCCAGGAGTGGGACCGGCGCATGGGCGCCGCAGTCATTTCGGCGCGCGCCTGGCGCATGATGGCGATCGCGGGCTTGGCGCTCTCGGCGGGGCTCGCACTGGCGCTGACTATCGTCGCTCTGCAGCAGCGTACCTTCGTTCACGTCGTCGAAGTCAGCCCGGAAGGGCAGGTCATGAATGTGCGCGCCGCGAGCGGCGAGTGGCGCGCCAACGATGCGCAGATCGCCTACCATTTAGGTCGCTTCGTGCGCCTTGTTCGTGGACTGCCGACAGACGGCGTGGTGCTGCGCGAGAATTGGCTTGAGGCGTACAAGTTTCTGACGCCGCAGGCGGCGGCGCAATTGACCGAAATCGCTCGCGAAGATGACCCGTTCCTGAGCCTCGGCCGCGTCGGACGCACAATACACATTCGTTCGATCATTCAGCGCTCGGATCATTCCTGGGAAGTGTCTTGGATCGAACGCGAGACCAACGCGACCGGCTCGCCGGACGGGCAGGCGTATTCGGGCGTCTTCACTGTCACGACCCGCCGGCCAAGAACCGCAGACGAGATCGCGACTAACCCCCTCGGTCTTTTGATTTCCGAATTCTCCTGGAGCCGCGTGCGATGAAAGCCGCCTTACTGCTCGCTGCGGCGACTGTCGCCGCTACGCTCAGCGTTGCGCCGCCGGCCCGGGCGCAAGAAACCCAACGCCAGTGTCCGGCACTCAGCGTGGCCGCGCCGCAAGCCGCCGTGTCACGTCGCGGGCGCGCCCAGACCTCGGTCGAGATGCTTGCGGCGGCCAATGGCGCAGCGCGCCAGAGGCCCGACGCGCGGAGTTTTGCGCAAGCGCGTCAAATCTACACTTATGCGCCGGGCGCAATCTACGAACTCTACGCCAATCCAAACTTCATCTCCGCGATCCTGCTTGAGCCGGGTGAGACGCTGAACGATGTCGCGGCGGGCGATACGGCGCGTTGGATGGTGACGGAGGCGCAGGCGGAAGCCGAAGTCGATGGGCGCACCATCGTCTTGGTGAAGCCGCAAACCGCGAACCTGCGGACGAACATCGTGCTCGTCACCAGCCGCCGCACCTATACGATCGAAGCGATCGCGCAATTAGGTCAGGCCTATTCGACCGAAATCGCATGGTGTTACCCGGAGCGGGCGGCGCCGAGCGCGAATGTAGGCGATCTCAGTTTCAGCTACCGCGTTCGTACGACGCGCGGTCGACAACCAGCCTGGCTTCCGACGCGCGTCTTCGACGACGGACGGCGCACCTGGATCGAGATGCCGCCCCAGGCCGCCTCAACCGACCTGCCGCCGCTCTTCGTCATCACCGGCGAAGGCGTTGAGTTGGTGAATTACCGGCTGCAGGGCGATCGCTACATGGTCGATCGCGTCTTCGATGTTGCGGAGTTGCGCCTCGGTACGCGTTCGCCGGTGACTGTGCGGATCGAGCGCGAGACGGATGAAGCATCAAGACCGCGCCGTATCGGGAGGCCCTGATGAGCACACTCGCATCAGCGCCGCAGACGCCAGGGCCGGACCTCTCTATTCGCGCGCGTGCGCCAAGTCCGCGCCGTCTCTCGCGCAAAGTGTTGCTTGCCGGCGCGATTGCAGCCGCGTCCGTTGTGACGCTGGCGCTGTTCTATGGGTTGAGCGAGCGGCCGCGCCGCAACGCGGCAGAGGCGGAGGCTGTCGCGGCTGCTGGCGGTCCGCCGGAATCCATTCGCAACGCAGCAAGTCAGTACGAAGCAGGCGATCTGCCGGAAGGACGGCTCGATCCGCCGCAAGACATGCTCTGGGGCGATCATCCGCCGCCAGCGGCTGAACTCGCACCGCCGCAAGACGCAAGCTGGCGCGGCGGCGGCGCGGGCGCTGGTGCCGGTCCCGCCGCGCCCGATGCGCAAACACTGGCGCGTGGGTCGCCGATCATTTTCGCAAGCCGCGATGAGGCGCGCGACGCCGCGCGGGAAGACGAAGCGCGCTTGGACGCGCGGCTCGTGCCGCCGCGCTCTCGCTATGAACTCATTTCTGGCTCTGTGATCCCGGCCGCTTTGGTGACGGCGCTCAATTCCGATCTGCCGGGCGCCGTCATCGCGCAGGTCACGTCGAATGTGTATGACAGCGTCAGCGGCGACTATCTGCTCATTCCGCAAGGATCGCGGCTGATCGGCGAGTATCGCGCGGCGCCGTCCTATGGTGATCGGCGCCTGCTGCTCGTCTGGAACAGGCTCATTTTTCCCAATGGCTGGTCGATCAGCCTGCGCGGCATGCAAGGCGCCGATCCGTCCGGCGCCTCAGGCGTGCGCGACCGCACGGACAATCATCTGGGGCGGCTAGCGGGTGCTGTTGCACTCTCGGCCATCGTCAGTGTTGTCGCCGACAACGCTGAGGATGACGATGAAAATAACTTCAGCCAAAGCGTCGGCGACGCCGCAGCCGCGGAAGCCGCGCGCACCGGGGGGCGCATCATCGATCGCGAACTACAGGTGCGTCCGACCCTTCGTGTACGCGCCGGCGCTTCGGTGCGGGTGCTGGTCACGCGCGATATTCAGTTGAGGCCGTATCGAATGTAGTGAAGGAGCAGGACGTGAGCTTGGAGAACCAGGAGCCGCATCAAGTCATGACGCCAATGAAGCGGGCAAATTTGAGAGAACGCGAGGCGGCGCTTCATATCGGCGTTGCGCCGAAAACGCTGGCCAATTGGCGCTCCGCGGGCAGGGGGCCGCGCTTCAGCCGGCTCGGCCGCGCGATCGTCTATCGCGTTGAAGATCTCGATCGGTTCGTGGAAGAGCGCCTCCAGGCCTAGCGGTCGCTCTTCCTTCGCTTCGCCGGTTTCGACTGATCCTCACGGCCTTCGATTGCTGCGCTGCGTGCGCGCTCCCGCAACTTGGCGCTACGCCCCACGCGCAAGCTGTCTCTATCCTCGCTCTCGTCAACTTCCTCCATCAGCACGTCAGTGCGTCGGCGCGGGCGAGACTGACCCGCGCGACGCTTGGCGTTTTCTTCAGCGCGTTCACGCAATTCGCGCGCGGTCTCGTGCAGCTTTTCCGGTCGCAGATTGGTGTAACGCCGCAGCATCTTCCAATCTTTGTGGCCCGTGACCAGTGCGACCTGTTCGATGGTGAAGCCCGCCTCGAACAAGCGGCTGGTGCCTTCGTGGCGCAAATCGTGAAACCGCAAATCCTCAATCTCAAGTTCACGGCAGGCGCGTCGAAAGGCGGCGCTGATCGAACGCGGATCGTACGGAAAGATGCGGTCAAGGTGGCCAGTGATGGCGCCTTGATCCTTGAGGATAGCCCAAGCGTCGAAGCCGGTGGCCGCGAGCAGCGGCACAGGCTGGTGGTTGCCGTCCTTATGGCGCGGGTCTTTGCGGTCACGCACGATCACCGTGCGCTTTCGTTCATCGATGTCGTTCCAGCGAATGCGCGTGATCTCTTCAATCCGCATGGCAGTGGCGACTGCGAAACGCACGATGCGCCCGACAGGAAGTTGTTGCTTTGGATTGCCGTCGAGAAACGCTGTGAGATGGTCGAGTTCATCCTCTGTTGGCCTGCGGTCACGCTCGTCGGCCTTGCCGATCAGCCCAAGTCGCACCAGCGCCGCTCGCGCAAGCTTCACTTGTTCGACCGATACGAGAACGCCATGCACGGCCGCTGCGTGGGTGATGATGGTGTTGAGATAGGCGAAATCGATCGCGAGCGTAGGAGGTCCGGCGCCTTCACGCGCGCGTTCACGGCCATACTCGACGAGCCGTTCGCGCGTCAGCGCCTCGAAAGAGAGTCGCCCAAGCCGATCTTTGAGCGTCGCGAGCACGAACTTCTTGGAGCGGGCGAGCTCGCGCCCGACATCGTTCATGTCGGCGATGTGGAGGTCGATCAGGTGTCCGAGCGTAGTCTGGCCCTTCTTGGGCGTGGTCTGACCACGGCGAGGCGGCTTGAGGCCCCGGTCGATGGCGATCTCGGCTTCGCGCGCCCAATCCTGAGCCTCTGTCTTGCGCAGGAAGGTCTCGGCGACATACGCACCCTTGCGGCGAACCTGAACGCGCCAGGCGCCGGACCTCAATAATGTGAAACTCGCCATGACCCGTCCTTCCCGAAACCCCGTTTTCAGTCGCGCCAATGCCAGTCGGTCCAATCCGGAAAAGTCGGATTCAGTGCTGGCAATGCCGGTCACTGAGATGACCGCTTCGTGTGCGATCCGTGTGCACTCAGCCCGGGAAGACGCGGGACGTTCCGGGAACATGAGTGCACACAGAGTGCACACGTTCGTGCTTTGACCCATGACTCATAACGAAAAAACGTCCAATTATCAAATGCATAGATTCTGTATTGCACCTATGATGGACTGGACCGATCGGCATTGCCGGTCGTTTCATCGCGTCATGACGCGGCGTGCGTTGCTTTACACGGAGATGGTCACGGCGGATGCGGTGATCCATGGGAAGCGCGAGGCGTTGATCGGGTTTTCGCCGGGCGAGCATCCGGTCGCGCTGCAGCTCGGCGGGAGCGAGCCGGACAAGCTGGCGGCGGCGGCGCGGATCGGCGCGGTGTTCGGATACGACGAGATCAATCTCAACGTGGGGTGTCCTTCGGACCGGGTGCAGAGCGGACGCTTCGGCGCGTGCCTGATGCGCGAGCCTGCGCTCGTCGCCGATCTCTATGCGGCCATGCGGGACGCGGCGCCGGACATTCCCGTGACGATCAAGTGCCGCATCGGCGTCGACGAGCAGGAGCCGCAAGACGCGCTCTTCGATCTCGTCGACCGCGTCGCGGCGCGGGGCTGCACGACGTTCATCATACATGCGCGCAAGGCGTGGCTCGAAGGATTGTCGCCGAAGGAAAACCGCGAGATTCCGCCGCTTGATTACGCGCTCGTGCGCCGGCTGAAGGCGGAGCGGCCGGCGCTCACCATCGTGCTGAACGGCGGCCTTGAGAGTCTCGAGCACGCGCGCGCGGAAATGGCGGGCGCGGACGGCGTGATGCTTGGTCGCGCGGCGTACAAGACGCCGGCTGAATTGCTGCGCGTGGACTCCGTGTTCTTCGGGCAAGCCGATCCGCTCGCGACGGCGGCGGACGCGGTGATCGCCTATCTGCCGTATATCGAAGCGCGGCTGGCGGAGGGCGTGCACCTGCATGCGATGACGCGGCACATGCTCGGGCTCTTCCACGGCAAGCCGGGCGGCAGGCTCTGGCGGCGCGTGCTGTCGGAAGAGGGCGTGCGCGCGGGGGCGGGGATCGCGGTCGTCGAAAAGGCGCTCGCGCAGGTCACGGCGCCGGATACAGGGCCGGATCCAGGGCAAGTGACGCGGGAAGCCACGCCGGTGTAAGCTCCCGAAAACGGGAGAGCGCGGACGATGGCGAAAGTTCTGGTCACGGGCGGTTCGGGCTTCATCGCCGCGCACTGCATCCTGCAATTGCTGGCGGCGGGGCACGACGTGCGCACGACGGTGCGCAACCTGAAGCGCGAAGCGGATGTGCGCGCCATGCTGAAAGAGGGCGGCGCGGCGGGCGACGTACCGCTGCAGTTCTTCGCGGCCGATCTCGAAGGCGATGCGGGCTGGGCTGAAGCGGTCGCGGGCTGTGACTATGTCCTGCATGTCGCCTCGCCGTTCCCGCCGGGCGTGCCCAAACACGAGGATGAACTGATCGTGCCCGCGCGGGAGGGCGCCTTGCGCGTGCTGCGGGCGTCGCGCGATGCGGGCGTGAAGCGCGTGGTGCTGACGTCTTCCTTCGCGGCCTGCGGCTACGGGCAGAAACCGCAAAAGGCGCCGTTCGACGAAACCAACTGGACCAACCCCGACGGCGATGACGTGCGCGCCTATGTGAAGTCCAAGACGCTCGCCGAACGCGCGGCATGGGACTTCATTGCGAAAGAGGGCGGCGCGCTTGAGCTTTCGACGGTGCTGCCCGTCGGCGTGTTCGGCCCCGTGCTCGGTCCGGATTATTCGACGTCCATTTTGCTCGTGCAGCGGCTGATGGACGGCGCCATGCCCGGCGCGCCTCGCTTGTCGTTCGGCATCGTCGACGTGCGCGACGTCGCCGATCTCCACATCCGCGCGATGACCGACCCCGCCGCCAAGGGCGAACGCTTCCTCGCCGTCGCCGGCGATTTCCTCACCATCAAGCAGATCGCACTCATCCTGAAAGCGCGCATGGGCGCGGCAGCGAAACGCGTGCCGACGACGGAGCTGCCCAACTGGCTCGTGCGGATCGCGGCGATGAACGACGAAGCGGTGAAACAGATCCTGCCCGAACTCGGCAAGATGAAGAATGCGTCGAACGCCAAGGCGAAACGCGTGCTCGGCTGGGCCCCGCGCTCGAACGAAGACGCGGTGGTCGCGACAGCGGAGAGCATGGTGAAGCTGGGGCTGTTGAAGGGGTGAGGCTTCTGGGAGGATTGCTAGCTCTGCAGAGCAAATCGCTTCCGGCGAGACATCTTTTCCAAATATTTGGTAGCTTCTAATGATTGTGAGTCCGGTAAAAGTGGAAGAATTTTGCGCGCGAACTCAAACACAATGTGTCCCTCCATCGTGCCCAAGGCGCGCCCGAGCCAAGTCTTGAACTGATGAATATCTTCGACCGAAACTCCGTCCAGAAGCACTAGACCTCGCGCGATCTCGGCGCGGCTGGAATTCGTCCCGGTCGCGAGAACTTCGGAAATATGGGCTCGCTCTTCTGGCGATGCTGACATCAGCGACGCATCGAGCGCCGCCAGAATGTTGTCGGTGAGAATGAGCTGGTGTTCCATTGTTTCACCAATTGCGCGGATCGCTTCCTGCATTCCACGGAGTTCTTCGGAGCCGCCGCCGACTTTTCTGTGAAGCGCCTCGATTGCCATCCGTTGGTCTCTAAGTTGGCCGTTGTAGTTGCTGGCAACCATCGTGAGATACAGCGTGACAGCTAGCGCCACTGCTCCGATGACCGTGGCGATCCAATTGGAAAAATCGGCGTATTCCATTGATCACTCCTCCGGCTCAAGGTCGAGTGCGGTGATAAACTTGCGCGCGTTTATTCCGTCCTGCTTCCTGACTATTTTTACTGAATGCATTCGGGCAAATTTTTCGGCAGCGTCGAGGCGAGCAGGAGCAACAAGCTTGGTATAAAAAACCGATTTCGGACGTATCACTTTGGTAAACAAGTCAGGAATTGTGCGTGCCAAAAGATCAAAGAAGGCGGGGCCGATGAGGTCCTTTTCGGGTGATGTGGGCCGGTCAAATATCGCGAGGTCTTCGGAGTCGAAAATTTGCAGATTTACGTCAAATACGAAACGACGGATTGAGGTCACATAGCTAATATTGCTCAAAGCGGAATGGGCTTTTCGAAGCGAATCGTACTGCGCAACTTGTATGCGTTTGATATTGCAATGCGCGAGTTCGGCGGTGCAATTATGCCAGTCGTCTTCTAGCCAGAATACTGTCATATGCGCTCCATGTTCGCGATGTTGAGTAGAGGGCGAGGGTGATTAGCGTGGCCGAGAGGTGAAGGACGGAGTAGCGCGCGGTAGTTTCACTTTGAACGCGGCCCCGTCAGAAAGACTTTCAACGGCGATTTGGGCAGACATGCCCTTCAGCAGTTCGCGCACGGTAGTAAGGCCGAGTCCGGACCCCGGAATGGCGTATTGTTTGGCGTTTGTGCCACGATAGTAAGGGTGAAAAATGGAGGCTTCTTCGCCTGGGCGAATTCCGAGGCCGCGGTCCCGAAAGATGAATTCAACGAATTTCTCGGAGTTGATCCAGCTGATCTCGATCTCCGCGGTTGCTCCCCGTTTTCGATATTTGATGGCGTTCTCGACGAGGTTCGAGAATACGATCTGAAGCGCCCTGCGGTCAGCTAATATCGGCTCGGGAAACTCTCTAGCGCTTGTCACTCGATTAACACGCGTACTTCTGCCGCTAGAGTGCACCAAGTCCATTTGCGGCAGGTTTCGCAGAACCGGACTCAAGCATTCCTTGATTGGCTTTTCGACAACCTCGACCGAGAAGCGGTACATGCGAGGGTTACTTAGTTCGAAGCGATGGATCTGGTTGGCAAGCGTTAGTGCGTTGGCGTAGTTGGCGACTATGACGCGTTCCAGAAACTTTGGATCTGCGCCTTCATGGGTGGCCGCTACCGAGAACACAGGCGGCGCATTCGTTTCCTGCTCGGGATCGAAGCCGTACAGCGCCTCCATCAAATAGGCAAAACCGCCGGTGATGCTGTCGACGGTGCGGCCCGTCCCATGAAAAGCCATTTCATAGTTGTAAGATAGGTCCTGCTGCATCCGGAAGTCGGTCATTACAGTTTGGACTAAACCTCTCAG
This sequence comes from Hyphomonadaceae bacterium, assembly GCA_016791445.1. Taxonomy (GTDB): domain Bacteria; phylum Pseudomonadota; class Alphaproteobacteria; order Caulobacterales; family Aquidulcibacteraceae; genus VFBF01. Next base: position 22,594 of record JAEUMP010000003.1, read on the forward strand.
TTCTTGGATCATCGCGTAGTCAAGAAAGCTGAGATTCCGATGACCTTTGGAGGTGGTGTCAGCAGGAAATGCAACTGGGCTGGAAAGAACGAGTAGATACTTGTCTTGCGCGTCCGACGCTGGAGCATTGCGCGTGGATATTGGTGTTGCAATGAACGGGGCGCCGCCGTCCGAAGCTGATGTTCGAACTCCTGATGGTAGTAGTCCGGCAGCGTGCTGTTGTTGTGACAGCGCTGCGTTCAGCGGTCCATCAAGTCGAATGACCTGCGGTTTTTCAAAAGAGACGTCGGGCTTATCTGAGTGAAATAGCAGCTCTGCTTGGCCACTGTCGTTCAACGAATGAATCAGTTGACACTGAGCAAAGGCGAGGGTCAGGCGTAGTCGATCGGACAGAACTCTCGACAGCAAAGTCGCGCGTCGCACGTCTTCCTGAAGACGGGACCTAATCTCGTTCGCCAATTCCGTGCGAAAGGTTCGAACGGCGTTCGCGGCGCCACCCTCAACTAAGGATTGGATCAGGGCCTGCTCTGTTTTGGAAAGTTTTCTGGGCGTCGTAAGTTTTAAAGCAGGGTTGATGTTGAAAGGGTTGATCAAGCTGCGGCAAGGCAGGCTCAGTTCGGTAGCGTGTTCCCATTCGGGCTGGGTCACTCCGTTACGCGGGGCTTCTTCCTTTGGTCGGGCCAACGAGCCTGAACGCATCGCGCTCGCGGGACGGCCCTCATCGACCAGTCGGCAGAAAACCGGCGCGTCGATAGCGGTCGCTATCGCGCAAAGTTGCGGTTTAAAGTGATGCCAAGGATGCATCTGTCGCCCCACCAAAGGCATTGTGAGCTAAAATCAATAGAGACGCGATGTCCAGATATAGTTTTGGGGCAGGGATTTGACCTACCCACTCACACCCGCGCCATCACCGTCCGCGTCATCAGCGTCATCACCAGCTCGCCCGACTGGTTCAGCACATCGTGCTGCGTGATCAGGATGCCGCGACTTTCGTTCACGGGCTGCTTCGACAGGAAGGTGATCTTCATGCTCAGGACGTCGCCGGCATGGGCGGTGCGGTACCAGCGCACGGCGTCCTGTCCGAGGCGGGCGAGGACCGGCCAGTCCTTCGTTTCCTCCCACAGCATCCGCGACCACAGCGCAAAGACATGCGCCTGCGCGGCGGGGGGCGTGGTCGTGGGATCGCCGTCGGCCTTCAGCGGCAAATAGGGCGCAAAGCGCTCCTTGAAGAGCGCGAGATCGTCAGCGTCGACCTTCGCCGCCCCGAACTGGTGAACGTACCCCACCGGGATATCGTCGAAATACCAGCTTTGCCCCCGCAAGCGATTCATCGTCCGCCCCTCAAGCCTTCGGTTCCGGCGAGACCTGCACCAGCAGCTTGCCGTCATGGCGCCCGTTGAACAGGAGCTTCACCGCCTCGGCGGCGTTCTCCAGTCCCTGTTCGACATGGACCTTGTACTTGATCTTGCCCTCGAGCACCCACTGCGCGAGCTCCATCGACGCCTTCTCGAACTCCACCATGTAGTCGATGACAATGAAGCCCTTCACGAGGATGCGCTTCATCAGGATCTGCTGGAAGTTCGACGGCCCCTTGCGTTCGCCGGTGTCGTTGTAGGTCGAGATCAAGCCGCAGAGCGGCATGCGCGAGAAGTTGTTCATCCGCGCGAGCACCGCGTCCATGATCTCGCCGCCGACATTCTCGAAGTTCACGTCGATGCCGTTCGGGCAATGCCGATCGAGCGCGGCGCCGACATCCTCGTTCTTGTAGTCGATGGCCGCATCGAAACCGAGGTCCTCGCGTATCCACCGGCACTTCTCCGCGCCGCCCGCAATGCCGACCACGCGCGCGCCTTTCAGCTTGGCGATCTGGCCGACGATGGAGCCCACCGCGCCCGCCGCCGCGGAGACCACGACGGTTTCGCCGGGCTTGGGCTTGCCGATGTCGAGCAGGCCGAAATAGGCGGTCCAGCCCGTGAGGCCGACGACCGACATGAACGCCGTCACCGGCAGGCCGGGGACCGTGGGGATCGGCCGCACCATGCCGCCGGGCGTGAGGTGCCAGTCCTGCCAGCCGCCCATCATGGGGGCGACGATCGCGCCGACCTTGATGTTGGGATCCTTCGACTCCTCGACCACACCCACCGCGCCGCCGCGCATCACGTCGCCGATCTCCACCGGCGGCATGTACTGGTCCATGTCGCTCATCCAGATGCGGTTCGTCGGATCGAGCGAGAGGTAGAGCGTGCGCACCAGGACGTGGCCGTCCGGCGTCTCGGGCAGGGGCGTCTCCACGAAGGCAAGGTCGCCCTGGCGGATGTCGCCCTCGGGGCGTCGTTGGAGCAGCCACTGCCGGTTCATGCGCGCCATCGTGCGTCGTCTCCCTGTTTTGAGGGAACCTTCGCAAAGCGGCCGCTCACGCGCAACTGACCAGCCTCTTCCAGCGTAAGGGTTGGCGGGGGCGGCTGCGACCGCCTATGTCGGCTGCGATGATCCTGCGCGCTTTCCTGTTCCTTCTTCTCGCGGCGTTCGCGGTCCCCGCCCACGCCCAGACCGTGCGCACCCCGAACGCGGAGACGGAACTCCTCTCCGCCCGCGCCGCCGCCGCGCCGGGAGAAACCGTCACGCTCGTCCTGCGCCAGAAGAAGCGCGCGGGCTGGCACACCTACTGGATCAATCCCGGCGACAGCGGCGAGCCGCCGCGCCTGACATGGACGCTGCCGGACGGCTTCGAAGCGGGCCAGCCGCTCTTTCCTGCGCCGCGCATCGAACGCCTCGGGCCGATCACGACCTACGTCCACGACGACGAGACGCTCTATCCCATCGCGCTCAAGATCCCTGACGATGCACGCGCCGGCGCCGATGCGCGCATCGCGCTCAATGCGACGTGGCTGATCTGCGCCGACATCTGCGTGCCGGAGGAGGGCGCATTCTCGCTGTCGCTGCCGATCCGCGCGGAGGGCCGCGACGATGCGCGCGGCATGCGGCTTGCCGAACAGGCGATCGCTGCGCTACCGCAATCGGCGACCACGCTCGGTTTTGATTTCAAGGCAGGTGACGGCATCTCCGTCGGCTTTCCGCGCGCGGACGCGCCGGACAATCCGCTCTCGGCGGCGATCGCCGCCAACGGCCTGCGCAATGCGCAGTATTTTCCCTACTCGCAGGCGCTTATCGACCATGCGGGGGAACAGAAGGTCGTGCTGCGCGACGGCCAGATCCTTATCGATAGTCCGCTGTCGCTCTCCTTCATCAAGGAAGACGCGCGAGGCGATGGGCTTCTCGTCGTCGAGATCAACGAGGGCGGGCGCTGGACAAAACGCGCCTTCATGTTCGGCAATCCGCCAGAGACGACGCTGCTGCCGACGCCCGTCGCCGCTGCATGGGCAGGCGAGGCGCCCCTTGCCAGCGCGCCGCCGCAGCTCGTCGCGAGCGCCGGTGCGCTTGAGGTGCTTGGTTACATCCTCGCGGCCTTCGTCGGCGGGCTCATCCTCAACATCATGCCCTGCGTGTTTCCGGTGTTGTCGATCAAGGCGCTGTCGCTGGCGGGCGGGGCGCAGGCCGGAACGGCGCGCCGACACGGACTCCTGTTTTTCGCTGGCGTCATGACGACGTTCATGGCGCTCGCGGTCGTGCTGCTCGCGCTGCGCGCGGCGGGATCGGCGGCGGGATGGGGCTTTCAGCTGCAGGAGCCGGCGCTTATCGGCGCGCTCGCGCTCCTGTTCTTCGCCATCGGTCTCAACCTGATCGGCGCGTTCGAGATCGGCGGGTCATTGCAGAATGTGGGCGGGAACGTCGCCGGAAAAGGCGGCGACGTCGGCGCCTTCGCGACGGGCGCGCTCGCTGTCGTCGCCGCGACGCCGTGTACGGCGCCCTTCATGGCCGGCGCGCTCGGATGGGCCGCCACAGCGCCGCCGGCCGCATCGCTTGCGGTGTTCGCCGGACTCGGACTCGGTTTCGCAGCCCCGTTCACGCTCATCGCCTTCGCGCCGGGCCTGCAGAGGCTGCTGCCGAAACCTGGCCCGTGGATGGAGCGGACAAAACAGTTTCTGGCTTTTCCGATGTTCGCGGCTGCCGTTTGGCTGGTGTGGGTGCTCTCGGTGCAGACCGGTGCCATGGGCACGCTCGCCTTGCTCGCCGTGTTCGTCGCCTTCGCCTTCGCGGTGTGGGCATGGCGGCAGGGCGTGGCGTGGCGCGTGATCGCGGGACTGGCGCTGATCGGCGTCCTCGCCGGCGCATGGTCGCCGATGACCACCGTGGCGACTGCCGCTGACGCCGGCGCTCCCGCAAAGAGCGTCTCGGTCGATGGCGAGACCTGGAGCCCCGAACGCGTGGCGGAACTGCGCGCGGCGGGTACGCCCGTCTTCGTCAATTTCACCGCCGCATGGTGCGTGAGCTGCAAGTTCAACGAAGGCGCCGCGCTCTCGCGCCCCGGCGTGCGCAAGTTTTTCGCCGAACGCGGCGTCGTCTACCTCAAGGGCGACTGGACCGCGCGCGATGATGTGATCGCCCGTGAACTCGCCGCGCATGGACGTTCCGGCGTCCCGCTCTATCTCTATTACCCGCCCGGGGCCGACGCGCCCGTCATTCTGCCGCAGATCCTCACCGAGGACATCGTCCGCAACGCCGTCGAGGCGGCGCCGCAAAAAGGGGAGACCACATGAAGAACCGTCGTACGCTGGTCATCGCGCTCGCCGCCGCCGCCGTCGCCATCGGCGGGGCCGCCATCGCGCTTCGTGCGCCGAACGCCGAAGCCGCCGTGCAGAACGGCGCGACCGCACCGGGATTCAGCGTCGTCGACTCCAACGGTCGCACGCGCACGCTCGACGAGTTCGCCGGCAAGACGGTCGTGCTCGAATGGACCAACCACGACTGCCCCTATGTGAAGAAGCACTATAACGCCGGGAACATGCAGGCGCTGCAGCGCGAAGCGACGTCGGGCGGCGCGGTATGGCTGACGGTGATTTCCTCCGCGCCCGGCAAGCAGGGCCATGTGACCGGCGCCGCCGCCAACCAGCTCACCACCAGCCGCAGCGCCGCGCCGACGGCGGTGCTCCTCGATGAATCCGGGGCCGTGGGTCGTCTCTACGCCGCGCGCACCACCCCGCACATGTACGTCATCGGTCCGGACCGGAAGCTCGTCTTCCAGGGCGGCATCGATGATCGCAACTCCGCCAGCGCCGCGTCGCTGGAGGGCGCGCGCAATTATGTCCGCGAGGCGCTGACCGCCGTCCGCGCCGGCCGGGCCCCCGAAGTCGCCGCCGCGCCGCCCTACGGCTGCAGCATCAAGTACGCGGGCTAGGTGCGGCGGCGGCAACGGAACTTCCGCAGACCTCATCCGTTGACCCGGCGGCCAAGCTCCGGACCCCCGCCATGACCTTCAACGCCGCCGACCATCAAGATCTCGACGACGCCGGGCGCCTGCCGGCGGCGGCCGGCTATGGCTTCTATCTGTTGTCGATCCCGAGCCTTGCGATCTTCGCCCCGGTGGGGGCGGCGGTCGCATGGTTCGCGCGGGCGAACGCCGGCCCGCTCGCCCGGGCGCACCTCGACGAGCAATTGCGGCTGTTCCTCATCGCCGCCATCTGGGCGGTTGCGCTCTTCGCGCTCTCCATACCGGCCTGGCTGCTGACCATCGTGCTGATCGGCATACCGCTCCTGTGGGCAATCGCCATGGCGGGCTTCGTGGTCATGGTCTGGTTCACCGTGCGCAGCGCGCTCGGCCTCCTGCGCCTCCTGGGCGGTCATCCGCCGCGCTGACGGCGCGCCGCAAAGCCGTCGCATTGCCGCACGGGGCCGCGTCGGCTACCGAGGCGACTTCATGACCGAATTCAGACCCAAAGCCCGCCGCCCCCGCGGATTCGCCGACCGTCGCGGCGCAACGCTCGCCCGCGAACGCGCGATCGTGGAGAAAGTGCTCGGCGTCTATGAGGCGTGGGGTTTCGAGCGCTTGGAGACCTCCGCGTTCGAATACGCCGACGCGCTCGGCAAATTCCTGCCGGACCAGGACCGCCCGAACGAAGGCGTCTTCGCGCTCACCGACGACGACGACCAGTGGATGGCGCTGCGCTACGATCTCACCGCGCCGCTAGCGCGCTTCGTGGCCGAAAACTACGACGCGCTGCCGAAGCCCTATCGCCGCTGCGCGGCGGGCCCCGTCTGGCGCAACGAAAAGCCGGGGCCGGGCCGCTTCCGCGAATTCTGGCAGTGCGACGCGGATAGCGTCGGCGCGCCGAGCCCGGCAGCGGACGCGGAAATGATCGCGATGGCTTGCGCGGCGCTGGAGGCGGCGGGCGCGTCCAACACGGTTATCAAGATCAGCAGCCGTGGATTGCTGGATGGCATACTGACTCAAGCCGGTGTGACAGACGCGAGCCAGCGAATGGCCGCATTGCGAGCCGTAGATAAAGTCGACCGGTTGAGTTGGGCAGGTGTGGAGCAACTGCTTGGCGCCGGACGAATGGATGAGTCCGGCGACTACACAGTCGGAGCGAAGCTTTCTGATGAAGCCATTCGCGCAGTCATGGGATTGCTTATCTTTGCGACGAGCACCGATGTCGTGGCTGGTTCGAGAAAGAAGTTCTTGGAGACAGTGTGGGAGAGCGGCGGAGCGGAGAACCTTTCTTCGGTCCACGCCGAGTTGAGCACGATTTCCGAAACACTCGACGCACTCGGTGTGGACGACAGAAAAGCCAGGTTTGATATTTCGGTCGTGCGCGGCCTCGAATACTACACCGGCGCGGTGTTCGAAGCCGAACTGCTCGGTGAGACGAAGGACGAAAACGGAAACCTCGTGCGCTTCGGCTCCGTCGGCGGCGGCGGGCGGTACGACGATCTCGTCTCGCGCTTCAAGGGGCAGCCCATTCCGGCGACGGGCTTCTCCGTCGGCGTGTCGCGTCTCGCGGCGGCTTTGACGGCGCAGGAAGAAGCGCGCGCCGCCGATGGCCCTGTGGTCGTTCTGCCGTTCGACGCCTCGGCGATGGGCGCGTGCATGGCGCTGGCGGCGGAACTTCGCGGCGCGTTCGCGAGAGCGAGCGTCAGGCGCGCGGCGGAAGTCTATCTCGGCGGCTCCGGCCCGAAGGCGCAGCTGAAATACGCCGACAAGCGCGGATCGCCCGTCGCGGTGATCGTCGGCGGCGACGAGGTGCGCGACAACACCGTCTCGATCAAGAATCTTCGTCTCGGCGCGGAGATCGCTGCGAACGCGGAAGACCGCGAAGCGTGGAACAAGGCGCGCGAGAACGTGCAGGTCACCGTGCCGCGCGCCGAGATGGCCGCCACCGTCCTCAAAATGCTCGCGCCATGACCGACGCCGCGACGCGCCTGCGCGAGGCCGCAGGCGCTCTTGCCTCCGTGTGGATAGAGCCGCCCGTGCTGCAGCCGGCGAACCTCTATCTCGAACTCACCGGCGAGGACATCCGCGCCCGCGCCTACATGCTCGCCGGCGACGACGACGCCGCGCTGTGCCTGCGCCCCGACATGACGGCGCCCGCCGTGCGCGAGGCGCTGAAGCGCAATGACTGGAGCGCGGCGTTCGGCCTCGCTTACGATGGCCTCGTCTTCCGGCGGCAGACAGACAGCGCCAAGGAAAGCGAATTCCGCCAGATCGGCGCGGAAGTGTTCGCGCCGGTCGCAGAGATCGCCGCGCGCGAGGCCGACATCACCATCGCCGCGCTCGATGCGTGCCGCACGCTCGGTGTGGAGCCGCGCATGCGCCTCGGCGATGTCGCGGTGTTTGAAGCGATCGTCGATGCCTGCGCGCTGCCGGAAAGCTGGGCGCGCCGCGTGAAGCGCGCCTTTGCGCGGCCCGGGGGGCTCGCGACCGTCCTGCGCGAAGCCGCAGCGCCGCCGGCGCCAGAAGAGAGCATCCTCGGCGAAGCGCTCGCCGCGCTGCCGGATGATCGCGCGGAAGCGGTGGTCGAAGAACTTCTCGCCGATGCGCGGATCGTGCTGGTGGGCGGGCGCACGGTCGCGGACATCGCATCGCGTCTGCGTGAGAAGGGGCGCGCCATGCATGCGCCACGCGCGGACGCCGCGGCGCTCGATCTCATCGCCGAAGCCACCGCCATCGAAGCCGCGCCGGATGACGCCTTCGCACAATTGCGCGCCGTCGCAGCGCGGCCCGCTGCGAAGAACACCGCGGCGCTCATCGCCGCCGTCGAAGGTGCGAGCGCCCGCTGGGATGCGGTGAAACGCGACAGCGCGCCGGACGCGACCTTCTCCGCCGGCTTCGGTCGCGGGCTCGCCTATTACGACGGGTTCGTCTTCGAACTCGAAGCGCCGCAACTCGGCGTGCGCGCCAGCCTCGGCGGCGGCGGCCGCTACGACGGCCTGCTGCAACGCATCGCGTCTTCGCAAGGCGGCGGATTTGCGCAAGCGGCGTCGTGGGGCGCGGCAGGCTTCGCGATGCGGCCCGCGCGTCTCGCGGAGGCCGCACGATGAGCGCGCTCACCATCGCCGTGCCCTCCAAGGGGCGCCTGCAGGAGCAGACGCTCGCCTTCTTCGCCGACTGCGGCCTCGCGATCTCGCAGGACGGCGGCAAGCGCGGCTATGTCGCGCGCATGGCCGGGCAGGCGGACGTCGAAGTGCGCTTGCTGTCGGCGGGCGACATCACGGCGGCGCTGCGCGATGGCGACGTGCATGTGGGCGTCACAGGAGAAGATCTGCTGCGCGAACTCGGCACGGCGTTCGAGCGCATCGTCATGGTGAAGCCGCTCGGCTTCGGGCGCGCCGACCTCGTGGTGGCGGCGCCAGCGGCATGGCTCGACGTGACGACCATGGCCGATCTCGATGAAGTCAGCGCCGCCATGCGCGCGCGCACCGGCAAGCGTCTGCGCGTGGCCACCAAGTATCTGAAGCAGACGCACGCCTTCCTCGATGGCCGCGGCGTCGACGACTACCGCATCGTGGAAAGCCTCGGCGCGACCGAAGGCGCGCCCGCGGCAGGGGTGGCGGACGTGATCGTCGACATCACCACCACGGGCCAGACGCTCGCCGCCAACCACCTCAAGACGCTCACCGACGGCCTCATCCTCAGGAGCCAGGCGCAGCTTGCCGCGAGCCGGGCCGCGTCGTGGACGCCCGCCGCGCGCGCGACCTTCGCCGCCATCCTCGACCAGATCGAAGCCCGCGAGCAGGGCAGGTCCCTGAAGCTCGTCCGCGCCGCCATTGGCGGGGCCAGCCCGGATGCCCTCAACGCCCTCGTCGCCCGAATGGGAGGCAGGTTGGCGTCGGAATCGGAGCCGGGCCTCATCGCCTTCTATTGCCCTGCCGAGCGGGCCCCCGAGGCCTCCGCCGCCGCTGCAGCCCTTGGGGCGGGCCCGGTCGGGGTGTTCGGCTCGGACTATGTTTTCGAGAGGGTGGGGACACTCAGCGCCCGCTTTGCCGAGGCGATCGGGTCACACTGACCCGTTTGAAGGCGCCCAAGCTCACAAAACAGTCACATGGGGATTGACGCCACGGCGCAATCCCGGCACTCCTTGTGCGCGTTTCGGGGAGGAGACGCCTCCAGCCGCATCAGACGGCCGGACGCACTCAACACACAAAAAACTGGGCCGTAGCGTGAAAGCGCTGCGGCCTTCGTCCTTTCCGGGGCCCCATCTCTTCCCCGCCTGCGGGGAAGTACCCGGCGAAGCCGGGGGATGGGGGCGGGCTCGATCGTTCCGCACGCGCCCCCTCCGTCACGCGCTTCGCGCGCGCCACCTCCCCCGTTTCGCTTCGCTCACGGAGGAGGAAAGTGATTTCCTCCTTGCCCCATCGGCAGGCCTTCCGGTCGGCGCGCCTCACGCTATGGTGAGCGCAACAAAGCGTCGCGTGAGAAGCGACCGGCACATCTGGGAGAAAACGGCATGAAGCGCGTGGGCGCACTGGCGGCGTTGATCGCCGCGACATTGCTGGTCGGCTGCAATCAGCAGAAGGGCGTCGACGCGACGCGCATCGAACGCGGCGCGGCGGAAGAGTGGCTCAACTACGGGCGCACCTATGACGAGCAGCGCTTCAGCCCGCTCGACAAGATCAATCGCGGCAACGTCGCGCAACTTGGTCTCGCCTGGTACGCCGAGTTCGACACCGATCGCGGCCAGGAAGCGACGCCGCTGATGGTGGACGGCGTGCTCTACACGACGACCGCGTGGAGCAAGGTCTATGCATTCGACGCGCGCACCGGCGCGCAGAAATGGTCCTACGACCCGAAGGTGCCCGGCGAGCGCGGCTTCAGCGCGTGCTGCGACGTGGTCAATCGCGGCGTCGCGGTCTGGGGCGGCAAGGTCTATGTCGGCACGCTCGACGGCCGGCTGGTCGCGCTCGATGCGGCGACGGGCGAGGAGAAGTGGTCTGTCGTCACGGTCGACCAGTCCAAGCCCTACACGATCACCATGGCGCCGCGCGTGGTTCAGGGACGCGTGCTGATCGGCAACAGCGGCGCCGAGTACGGCGTGCGCGGCTATCTCACCGCCTATGACGCCGAAACCGGCGACAAGGTCTGGCGCTTCTACACGACGCCGAACCCGCAAGGCCTGCCCGACAACGAAGTCTCCGACGCCATCTTCGCCGAAAAGGCCAATGCGACGTGGAGCGACGGCGCCTGGAAGCATTCCGGCGGCGGCGGCACGGTGTGGGATGCGCTCGCGTACGACCCGGCGCTGAACACGGTCTATGTCGGCGTCGGCAACGGCGCGCCGTGGAACCACCGCGTGCGCTCCGGCGGGCAGGGCGACAACCTCTTCCTGTCCTCGATCCTCGCGCTCGACGCGACGACGGGCGCCTACAAGTGGCACTACCAGACGACGCCCGGAGAGACGTGGGACTACACCGCCACGCAGCACATCATGCTCGCGGACATGAATATCGGCGGCTCGGTGCGGAAGGTGCTGCTGCAGGCGCCGAAAAACGGCTTCTTCTACGTCCTCGATCGCACCACGGGCGAACTCCTCAGCGCCGACGCCTACATTCCCATGGCGCCGGAATCGGCGACGCCGGCCGGCATGCCGGTGTCGTGGTCCACGGGCGAGGTGAAGGACGGGCGTCCGGTCGAAAATCCGAGTGCGCGCTACGCCAAGAGCGCCGCGCTCGTCAGTCCCGCGCCGTTCGGCGCGCACAACTGGCAGCCGATGGCGTTCAATCCGAACGAAGGCCTCGTCTTCATTCCGGTGACGACCGCGGGCGCGCTCGCGCAGGTCTATGCCGACGATCCGGCGTTCAAGTATCGCGACGGCGGCTGGAACACCGGCATCAATTTCAACCTCGGCGACCTGCCGAGCGATGAAGCCCAGCGCGTCGCGCTGAAGGCGATGCTGCGCGGACGGCTCGTGGCGTGGGATCCGGCGGCGCGCAAGCCGCGCTGGTCGGTGGAGCTGCCGTCCTTCTGGAATGCGGGCGTGCTCGCGACCGCCGGCGGTCTCGTGTTCCAGGGCGCGGCCGAAGGCGCGCTGCACGCCTACGACGCCACCGACGGCAAGAAGCTCTGGTCCTATGAGACAACGAACGGGATCATCGCCGCGCCGATGACCTACGCGCTCGACGGCGAACAGTATGTGGCGGTGATGGTCGGCTATGGCGGCGCAGGCGCGCTGTCGGCGGCGCCGTTGTTGCCGGATCGTCCGCGCCTGCCAGGCCGCATCATGGTGTTCAAGCTCGGCGCCACGGCGCAGGCCACGCCCTATGACATTCCGCCGAAGCCCGTGATCGATCTCGCCGGCGTGTCGAGCCGCGGCAATGTCGCGGCGGGGCGCAGCGCGTTCAACGCGAACTGCCTCGTCTGCCACAGCCCCAACGCCAGCGGCGGCTACCTGCCGGACCTGCGGCGTTCGGCGAACCTGCGCGATGCGACGGCGTTCCGCTCGATCGTGATCGACGGCGCGCTCGCGGCGAACGGCATGGTCGGTTTCGACCGCTATCTGAATGCCGCCCAGGCTGAGGACATTCGCGCCTTCCTCATCACGGAGGCCCGCCGTCAGCAGGGCCTGGATGCGGCTGCGGCCCGCGCGGCGCCGAAAAAGTGATCGTCGTCCCGGTTCCTGCGCCTCGGCGGGAACCGGGAACTTTCGCGTCTCCAACACGTTAGTCGCACCCCGCAACAATCCGACATGCGGGCGAAACGCTCGCGCGTGACGATCATCGCGTCGCATTCCCTTCGTGCGGGCGATAGCTCTCGCGCGGGACGTCGACGGAGCGCCGGTTGAGCGGCGTTCATCGCGCGTGTGCGAGATTGAGGCCCATGACTGACTCCGAAGACGCCATCACCAAGCCGCGCCGCCCGATTCCGTGGCTCTGGGTCGCCATCGGCGGAGCCGTGCTCGTGGGTCTGTTTCTCCTGTTCGGACGCGGCAAGTCCGACGCAAACCCTTATCGCACCACAGCGGTCGATCGCGGCGAGATCGTGCGCGCGGTGAGCGCCACCGGACAGTTGCAGCCGCTGATTTCCGTCGATGTGGGTTCCACCGTGTCGGGGCCGATCAAGTCCGTCGAAGTGGATTTCAACGACATCGTAAAAAAGGGGCAGGTGCTCGCGCGTATCGATCCCGAGACTTTCCTCCAGCGCGTGCGGCAGGCGGAAGCGAGCGTCGCGCAGGCGCGCGCGGAAGCAAACGCCGCGCGCGCGGATTTCGGTCGTTATGAACGCCTTGCGAAGGAGGGTTTCGCGTCCGACCAGATGCTGCTGCAGAACCGCACCGCCGCAGAGCGCGCGAACGCCTCCGTCAGCAACGCCAGCGCGCAGCTCGCCAGCGCGCGCATCGACCTCGACCGCACGGTGATCCGTTCGCCGGTGGACGGCGTCGTCGTCGATCGCCAGGTCGATCCGGGTCAGACGGTCGCGGCGAGTTTCCAGGCCGCTACGCTTTTCGTCATCGCACAGGATCTCGCGCAGCTCGAAGCGGCGATCATCGTCGACGAGGCCGACATCGGCGAAGTGCAGGAAGGCATGGCCGTTCGCTTCACCGTCGACGCGTTCCCCGACGAGACGTTCGAGGGGCGCGTCACGCAGGTGCGCAAGCAGGGCGTGCAGACGTCGGGCGTCGTCTCCTACACGGTCATCGTGCGCGCGGAAAATCGCGGCGGACGTCTGCTGCCCGGCATGACGGCCAATGCGGAAATCGTGGTTGAGGAAAAGCGTGACGTATTGCGAGTCGCCAACAGCGCGCTGCGTTTCGCGCCGGCCGATCCCGCGCTCGCCGCGAAGGGACGCGCGCTGACATCGCCGAGCGGCGCCGCCAACGCAGCGACTCCGGCGCGGCGCGGTGAGCACGGCGGCGGCCGGCGCGGCGGCGACGGGGCCGGAAACCAAGGCGGCGGCGCCATGCAACTGGACCGCCTCGCCGAGGAATTGTCACTGACGCCGGCGCAAAGAGAGCAGGCGCGCGTCGCGATGCAGAACGCGCGCGCCAGCGCCGGATCGCCGCCGCGCGGTGAAGCCACGCCGCAGGAACGGCGTGCCTATATGCGCAAGACGCGCGAGGCGTCGATGCGGGCGCTCGAACCGATCCTCACCGCCGAACAGAAGGCGAAACTCGCCAGCCTGCGCGAGACCGGCGCGGGCCGTGAGACGCGCGTGCGCAACGCCGTCGTCTGGGTGCTCCGCGACAACAAGCCCGCGCCGGTGCAGGTGCAACTCGGCGTCGCCGCCGATGCCTACACAGAAGTCGTCGCCGGACTTCAGCCGGGCGATCTCATCATCACCGGCGGCGGCCCCGCGTCGAAGGAAAAGCGCCAGCAGGGCGGACCGATGGGGCCGGGCGGCGGCGTCCGCATCCGGGGCTGACCATGGCGCTCATCGAAGCCAGAAGTCTCGAAAAGACCTACCGCATGGGCGATGAAGTCGTGCACGCGCTCGACAAGGTCTCCTTCGCGGTGCCGCGCGGCGACTATTGCGCCGTGATCGGTCCGTCGGGTTCGGGCAAATCGACATTGATGAATGTCATCGGCGGTCTCGATACGCCGAGCGCGGGGACGCTGATCATCAATGGCGCAGATCTCGGTACGCTCGACGACGAGGGCCTGGCGGGGTTCCGCAATCGCACGATCGGCTTCGTGTTCCAGTCCTTCAACCTGCTGCCGCGCCTCACCGCACTGCAGAATGTCGAACTGCCCATGCTCTATGCGGGTACGCCGCCCTCGGAGCGGCAGGATCGCGCAGCGGCGCTGCTCGATCGCGTCGGACTCGGCCAGCGCAAGACGCATCGTCCCACGCAACTTTCCGGCGGCCAGCAGCAGCGCGTCGCGATCGCGCGCGCGCTCGCGTGCCAGCCGGCGGTGATCCTCGCCGACGAGCCGACCGGCGCGCTCGACACCAGCACGACCAATGAAATTCTCGCCCTGTTCAGGGAGCTGAACCGCGAAGGCGCGACGATCATCATCGTCACCCACGAGCACGAAGTCGCGCAGGCGACGAAGCGCATCATCGAAATGCGCGACGGGCGCATCGTTTCTGACAGGCCCGTCTCATGATGACGCCCCGCGATCTCGTCGCCACATCGGCGCGTGCGCTGCGTGTGAACCCGCTGCGGAGCGCGCTGACGGCGCTCGGCGTCATCATCGGCGTTGCGTCGGTGGTGGCGATGGTGGCGCTCGGCGAAGGCGCGCAGCAGCGCGTGCAGTCGAGCATATCGAGCCTCGGATCGAACCTTCTGATCATCGTTCCCGGCGCGCAGCGTCAGGGCGGGGTGGCGATGGCGCCGGGATCGTTCAACTCCCTCACCGTCTCCGACGCGGAGGCGATCGAGCGCGACGTGCCGGGTGCTGTCGCCGTCGCGCCGTCGCAGCGCGGCAATGCGCAGATCGTCGCCGACGGCGCCAACTGGAACACGCGCATCGAAGGCGTTACCCCGCCCTACCTCGAAGCCCGCGACTGGGCCGTGGCCAGCGGGCGCTTCTTCGAGGACAGCGAGACACGGCAGGCGCGCAAGGTCGCCGTGCTCGGCGCCACTGTCGCGCGCGAACTCTTCCCCAACAGCGATCCGGTCAACCAGCGCATCCGCATTTCCGGCGGCCAGTACGAAGTCATCGGCGTGCTGGAGCCGAAGGGGCAATCGGGCTTCGGACAGGATCAGGACGACATCGTGCTCGCACCGCTGCAGACGGTGAAGCGCCGCGTTTCCGGGCGGCAGGGGCGCGCTGACACCGTCAGCCAGATTTCCGTGAAAGCAGAGAGCGAAGCCGCGCTCACGCAATTGCAGGAAGATGTCGAAGCGCTCCTGCGCCAGCGCCATCGCATCGCGCCCGGCGCGAGCGACGATTTCACCGTGCAGAATCTCTCTTCCATCGCCGACACGATGAAGCAGACGACAGCGGCCTTTACCGCACTGCTCGCGGCAATTTCGGCGGTATCGCTCGTTGTCGGCGGCATCGGCATCATGAACATCATGCTCGTCTCGGTGACCGAGCGCACGCGCGAAATCGGGCTGCGCAAGGCGCTCGGTGCGCGGCGGCAGGACATCTTGTGGCAGTTCGGGCTCGAGGCCGTTGTGCTCTCCATCGCCGGCGGCGCGGTCGGCCTTCTGCTGGGTTCGCTTGTGGCCTGGGGCGTGACGACGCTGATGCAGGTGCCGCTCGTGCTCGGCGTGACGACGGCGGCGACGGCGCTCGGATTTTCCGCACTCGTGGGCGTCGCCTTCGGCGCCTATCCTGCCTGGCGCGCCGCGCGCCTTGATCCCATCGAAGCGCTGCGGCGCGAATGACCGAGTAAAGCCATGCGCAAACTTCTCCTTGCTGCGGCCGCGTGGGCCGCCTTCGCCGGCCCCGTCGCCGCGGACACGCTCACCGAAGCGATGACGGCGGCGCTGGAGTCCAATCCGTCCATCGAGGCGCGGCGCTCCCGGCTCGAGGCCACGCGCGAGACGCTGCCGCAGGCGCGCGCGGCGGCGTTGCCGTCGCTGTCGGTTTCCGCCGGCGCGAGCGCGTCGCAGCGCGACGGCGGCGGCGCGCCCGGATCGAGCAACGAGAGCTGGTCAGGTTCGGCGTCGGCGTCGCAGCTCCTCTTCGGCAGCGGGGCGGTGGCGGCGTCGACGCGGCAGGCGCGTGCGGGGATCGCCGGCGCGGAGGCGGACTACAACGGCGCGGTGCAGACGCTGCTGCTCGACGTGACGACGGCTTATGCCGGGCTGCGCGAGGCGCAGGCGATCGTGGCGGCGCGTCAGCGCACGCTCGAGAATCTCGAAACGCAGCGACGCTTCGCGGAAGCGCGCTTCAACGCCGGCGTCGCTACGCGCACCGATCTCGCACAGGCGCAGGCGCGGCTTGCGCAGGCGCGCACGCAACTCATCCAGTCGCAAGGCGCGCTCGCCGGCGCCAACGAAACCTATATGCGTCTTGTGGGGCGTCCTGCGGCGACGCTCGAACCCGTGCCGGCGGCGGCGGGTCTGCCGGCGTCGCTCGACGAAGCGCTGCGCGCCGGCGCGGAACAGAGTCCGACGCTGGTGAGCGCGCGCGCGGCGGCACTGTCTGCAGATGCGGCGGTGGCGGCGAGCTTCGCAGCGCGCGGGCCGCGGGTATCGCTGGAGGCGGGTTCATCGCTCGGCAACGACTTTGGGTCGAGCCTCAGCAATTCGACTTCCGACAGTGTCGGCGTGCGCGTATCGATACCGCTGTTCAGCGGCGGCGCGGCGTCCTCGCGGACGCGTCAGGCGCGGGCGCTGCGCGATGCGGCGGGGCTCGAGGTCGCTGCGGCCGAGCGCCAGATCCGCGAAACGGTGACGACGGCATGGACGTCCGTGGACACCGCGCGCGCCGCCTACGCGTCAGCGCGCGAGCAGCTCGAAGCCGCAGAGCTTGCCTATCGCGGCGTGACGCTGGAGCAGGAAGTGGGACTGCGCGCCACGGTGGAAGTGCTCGATCAGGAAGCAGATCTGCTCGCCGCGCGTCTCGCGCTCGCGGCGGCGGAGCGGGAGCTGGCGATCGCCGAGCGTCGGCTCCTCGCCGCGACGGGCGCGCTTACACAGCCGCGCTAAAGAACTCGCGCACGAGATAGGGCAGCACGCCGACGCTGAAATACGTCAGCGCCGTCGCGCCCGCGACCCAGCCGAGCAGCGCGTTGGCGCGCGCGGGCGTCGGTTTGTCTGCGTAGCCTGCGGCGCCGAGAAAGGCGCCGAACCCCGCAAGCGTCGCCGGCAGATACCACCACCCCGCAACGCCGGTGGCGACAAAGGAAAGCGCGCCGAAGACGACGATGGCGGCGACGGCGCTTGCCGTCGCCATGCCCGCACGCACAGTTCCCCAGAGGCCCGAATACGTGACGACGCCCTCACGCTCGTCGCCCTTCGCACGGCACTTGCGCGCAAACTCCATCGCCATTGCAGCGGCGGCGGAGAGTCCGAGAAACACCGGCAGCGCTGGGCTCAGCAAGCCGGTCTCGGGGAGTTGCCCCGCCGCCGCCGCATAGAGCGCCACGAGCGGGAAGAAGACGAGATGCAGCGCCAGCGAGAGCAGCGGGCGGCGTTTCAGAAGTGCGCGGTCGAAGAAGTCGTTGCGAACAAGAAAGATCCAGAGCCACGGCAGCACGAGCAGCGCGAGAAGCGGGGGATGCAGCGCCGCCGTCAACACCACCTGGATCGCCAGCGCCCCGGTGAAGAAGATGTCGAGCTCCGGCAGCGTGATCACGCCGCTCGGCACCGGCAGTTCAGGGCGCGCGGCGAGGTCCTCGTCATAGTCGCGGTGTTCGTCGGCGACGCGCAGCTGGAAGAAGAGCAGGAAAACGACCACGAGCACGACGAAGAGCGTCGGCGTCGGCGGCGCGCCGGGCGCGGCCCGCGTCAGTGCGCCGAAGCACACGCACGCCAGCGCGAAAAGCACGATCAGCGCCCCTTGCGAGGCCACCGGGAAGCGCGCCGCCTGATAGGTCCACAATCGCGCGGAAAGCGATCTGGGATCGAGCGCGACTGGTTTCTGCTCCGCCAAGACGTGAACCCTTGCGTCGCGCCGACGCGGCGGCGCTTCTCCCGGGATGTGTTACGCAGACGCGCCCGAAAGCGCAAAGGTTGCGCCGCAGAGGCGAGTGACGGACAACAGCACCCCAATGACGCGACGGGCCTCATGACAAAACGGTTGGTGATCGCGATCTCCGGCGCCTCGGGGATCGTCTACGGGGTGCGCCTGCTCGATCTCTGCGCCGAAGCGGGCGTGGAGACGCATCTCGTGGCGTCGAAGTCGGCGCTGGTGACGCTCGCCTACGAGACGCCGCTCAAGTGGGCCGACGTGAAGAAGCGCGCCGCGAAGGTCTATGCGAACGAGGACGTCACCGCGTCGATCGCGTCGGGCTCGTTCCGCACGGACGGCATGATCATCGCGCCGTGTTCGATGAAGACGCTGGGCGAGATCGCAAGCGGGGCGGCGCAGGCGCTCATTTCGCGTGCGGCGGACGTGACCCTCAAGGAGCGACGCCGGCTCGTGCTCGTGCCGCGCGAAACACCGCTGCATCTGGGACATCTGCGCAACATGGTGGCGGTGACGGAAATGGGCGCCATCGTCGCGCCGCCGATGCCGGCCTTCTATATAAATCCGCAAAGCCTCGACGAAGTCGTCGACCACGGCGTGGGGCGGCTGCTCGATCTCTTCGACATCGATGTCGGCGTCGTGAAACGCTGGGGCGAGGCCTGAACTACTTGGGCCTGACAGCAAAACGGCCCCGATCTGCATCGGGGCCGTCTCGCACTCTGGAGCAGATGGCGTTCGTCTAGCGCCGCAGCGTGGCGCGGACAGTGAAGACGTTGCCGGTGAAGTCCCGGTCGGCGTTGAGGCCGGAGGAGTCCTGTTCGAACCGCTCGTAGCGCGCGCCGATCGTCAGCATGCGGTTGGTGTACCAGTCCACGCCCGCGTCGAAGACCGTGCGGTCGTCATTGCGGTTCAGCGAGACATAGTCGTCCTGCGCGTAGGTGAGGCCGCCGGTGAGGATGAGGTCGCGGCGCAGTTCGTGATCGACGCGCGCGCCGAAGGACGTGCGTTCCACGCCCGCCGCGCCGGTGACGCCTGATTCAACGGTTTCGCGGGCCGCGTTGAACGTCGCCGTCGTGAGCTGCGTCACGAACCAGTCCACCTGGCCGTAGGCGGAGAAGCCATCGACGTCGGAGAAGGCCGGGCTGTCGTACTCGGTCGTCTGGTAGCCGACCGCCACTTCGCCGCGCACCACGGAGGTGAGGTCGAAGTTCGCGCCGACGAGATAGCGCCAGCCCTTCGCGTCGCGATCTAGGATCGGCACGCCGTTTACGGGATCGTTGTTGGTGAAGCCGCCGTCGAGATCGTAGTCGCGCGTGTGGTGCGTGACCTGGCCGAAAACGGCGGTGTCCGGGCTGATGCCGAAGTCGAGGCGGCCCGTGATGTCGAGGGATTCGCTGTCACGGTCGTCCTGTTCGAACACCGGGTTCGGCGTGATGATCGTCGGGTTGAGACGACCGTCCTTGAAGTCGTACTTGCCGTAGTTGAAGCCGATGCTGGCGCGGATGCGGTTCACGTCGCGCACGAGCTGGGCGTTGGCTTGCGTGTAGTCGTAGTCGATCGGACCAGTCAGCGCCGCCGGGCCGTTGCCGGAGAAGCGGGACTCGGAAGCCTGGCCGAACTCCGCGCCGCCGGTGATGTAGAGATCGCGGATGATGTCGAAACGGCCGTCCGCGCCGAGACGCCAGTCGAACGTCGTGTCGTCGCTGTTGTCGATGTAGGTGCGCGTCGTGATGCCGCCGAAGAAGTTCAGCGCGTGGCGCGACCATTGCGAGGCAAGGCGCACCGAGGAGTCGGCGTGGCCGATCCAGTCCGACGTCTCGCCCGTCGTGGCGGCGTAGATGTTGTCGTTGTACTGCATGCCCAGCGTGAGCTCGGGGAACAGCATGAAGCCGCCGAGACCGATGCCGAGCGGGGCGTGTTCGCCGCTCGCACGCTCCTGGACCGAAACATTGTGGTCACGGTCGTAGGCGATCTGCGCCTCGGCCGTTCCCGCGACCGCGCCGACGGCGAGACAGGCGCTCGCAGTGGTCAACAAAATACGGTGTACGGCCATGGGGATCCCTCAATATGGTTCGGCCCCTGCGCGCACGGGCGCCGGAAGCGTGACCCCACGGGTATCCGCTTAACCATTTAAAACGGCCTTAACGCGCGGCGGCGCGGCGGACGTAGGGGCAGCCAAATCCGCTCGCCAGCGAAACGAACTTGTCCCATGGTGGCCCCAACTTGCCCCGGCAGAGGGCGGCCGGGAGGCGATACATGGCGGATGTGACGGCGCCGGGGGCTGCGGGCGCAGCCGGGCAGGCGCACGAGAAAATGAGCCTCGGCGCGATCAGCTGGGCGCTCTACGAATGGGGCCGCAATCCCTACGTCATCATCTGCACCATCTATGTCTTCGCGCCGTATCTCGCCGCGCAGGTGATCGGCGATCCCGTCGAAGGGCAGGCGCAGATCGCCAGTCTGAACAAGTGGGCCGGTCTCGCTATCGCATGCTTCGCGCCGTTCGTCGGCGCAGCGGCCGACCGCGCCGGTCGACGCAAGATTCCGCTCGGCGTGCTCACCGGCTTCATGGCGCTGTGCATCGCCATGCTCTGGTTCGTGCAGCCGGGCGGCAGCGCGCTGTTTCCGGAGTGGATCTGGTTTCCGCTGCTGCTCATCATCGGGATGTCGTTCCCGCTGACCGAGGCGCTGCACAACGCCATGCTTTCGGGCGCGACCACGCCGCGCCTCGTGCCGCATGTGTCAGGACTGGGTCTCGCGCTCGGCAATGCGGCGAGCGTGCTCATCCTTGCGTTCACGCTCGTCTTTCTCGCCTTCCCCGGCAATATCGACTGGTCGTGGATACCTGCGGCGCCCGCCTTCGGCCTCGATCCCGCGACGTTCGAACCGCAGCGCTTCGTCGCCATCATGTGCGCGGCGTGGCTGTTGATCTTCACCGTGCCCATGTTGCTGTGGACCGCCGATACCGAGCGCGGCATGGGCTGGGTGCAGGCGGCGCGCGAGGGCGTCGGCGGGGTGGTCGCGACCTTGCGCTCGATCTGGAAGGACCGCCCCGACATCGTGCGCTTCCTCATCGCGCGGATGCTCTATGCCGACGGCAAGACCGCGATCCTCATCTCCGGCGGCGTCTATGCGGCGGGCATGATGGGCTGGGGCTTCATCGAGATGGTCATCTACGGCATCACGCTGTCGGTGATCGCGGTGTTCGGCGGCTTCGTGGGCGCGTGGCTCGATGACAAGGTCGGCGCGAAGCGTGCGATCCAGATCGAGATCGCGATGACCGCGCTGTCGCTCATCTGCATGGCGTCGTTCCGGAAGGACACGATCTTCTGGGTCATCAAGCCCGACATGACGCCGGTGTGGTCGTTCCCGTACTTCAGCACCATTCCCGAACTCGCCTATCTCGCGGTCGTTTCCGTCATCGCCATCTTCATAACCGCCGCCTACGCCTCAAGCCGCACCTTCCTCACGCAGATCTCGCCGAAGGCGATGATCGGGGAGCTGTTCGGCATCTATGCGCTCGCCGGCACAGCGACCGTGTGGATGGGGCCGCTGCTCGTCGACACGCTCACCCGCTGGGGACAGCGCAACATGCCCGACTGGGCGTTGCAGCTTGGCTTCGGCTCCATCGTCGTGCTGCTGATCGCGGGCTTTGCGATCCTGTGGGGCGTGAAGCCGCAGCCGGCGGAGAAATAGGCGGCGCGTCGTATTACTCGGACGACGCTGCGCCCTTGAACACGAGCAGGACGCCGCCATTGTTGGTCTTGCCGATCTCGAACTGCTGCGGGCGGGCGCGCACGACTTCGTCGAGAAATTTCTCGTAGGAGTGTCCCGCCCACGGCCAGCCGCGTCCGTCCTTGAAACCCGCCAGCTTGTTGACGATCCCGCGCACGCGCTCCTTGCCGATATAGACCAGCCCGCCGTGTGCGGCGGCGGAAGCGATCTTGCCGGCGGCCGCCACGAAGTCGAACGCCTGCGCGACCGCAGATGGCTTTTGCCTGATCGGCGCCGGCTTGACGGGCGCGGGGGGCGGCGCCGCAGGACGCAGCGGCGCCTCGCCGAATGTCGCGCCGAACACCGCGCCGAATTCACGCTTGCCGATCGAGAGATCGAGAATGCGCATGTATTTCGCGGTCGGCGTATCCCGCATGAGATCGAGCGTGTCGCCGTCGATCATCGCCACGCCCGTGCGGCCGTCGAGTTGCAGGTGCAGCAGCACGCTGGAAAAATCGGTGTCGAAGGAAAGGATGATCACCTCGTCCAGCCGCCCGCGCTGATGGCTGAGTTCGATGGCGTCGATCGTGATGTCGAAGTCGGCGCTGCTAGCCTTTTCCTTGCGGATGGCGCGGCACAGCTTCACCTCGAAGCCGTGGCGCAGGAATGTCTGGCGGTGCGCGTCGTTCTCGGTGTTCCAGTAGACGCGCCGGGCGACGAATTTCCGCCGCAGGCGTTTGGGGTCGAACTGCCCGGTTTCGAGCCAGCGCAGCCAGGCGTCGATATTGTCGAGGAACGGACGCTTGTAGACGCCGATGAGGTTGTCGAAATCGACGAGCAAGGCGCTGCGGCGTCGCTTCCCCAGTGACCACAAAGCGGTTCTCCCATCCTCCGGCATTTGCTACGTCCATGGCAGGACGGCGTCCAGTAGGGGCGCTGACGGGGAGGTCGTCATGAAGCTGTGGATCGCCGCGCTCTCGCTCGCGCTTGCCGCCTGCGCCACCGCGCCTGCGCCGCCCGCAACCGGTTACGATCCCGCGCTCGCGCAGCGCCTCGGCGCCGATGAGCGCGGCATGAAGATGTATGTGCTCGTCATCCTGAAGACTGGCCCCAACACGACGCTCACCGACGCCGAGAAACGGCCGCTCTTCGAAGGGCACTTCTCGAACATGGCGCGCCTCGCCGAGGCGGGAAAGCTGGTCGCCGCCGGCCCGTTCGGGACGAACGATCGCCAGTGGCGCGGCCTCTTCCTGTTCGATGTGAAGACCGTCGCCGAAGCCGAAGAACTGACCCGTACCGACCCGGCGGTCGCGGCGGGCATTTTCAGCATCGAAGCGACGCCCTGGTACGGCTCCGCCGCGCTGATGGAAACGCCCGCGATCCACAAGCGGCTGGAAAAGCCCGCAGGCTGAGTTTGCGTCATGAGTCGGAAGCTCACCGAGAAGCCTGTCGCGATCGCGTCCGATCATCGCGGCGTCGCCCTGAAGAGGCGGTTGAGCGGGTGGCTGGGCGCCCATGGGTACGCGTCGACGGATTGTGGCGTCGATGACGAGGCCGCGCGCGTCGATGCAATGGATTATGCGCTGCGGATCGTGACAGAAATCAAAGAGGGTCGTTCCGATTTCGCCATCGGCATTTGCGGCAGCGGTCAGATGATGGCGATCACAGCAAACCGCTTTCCATTCATTCGCGCCGCCTTGCTTCACACCGAAGCGGAGAGCGCACCCGCGCGCGAACATGGCGACGCCAACATTCTGGTGCTGGGCGCCGACACCATCGACGGCGCCGCCGCCGAGGACATTCTCAAGACATTCCTCGAGACGGCAGCGCTCGGCGAGCGTTATGCGGCGCGGCGCGCGCGGCTCGCCCGACTCGATATTTCGACAACCTAGGGTCGGGATAAGGAATTGGCTGTACCGTTTCCCGGAGCCGCCGCAGGCGAAATCCCGGAACAGTTTCATGTCAGATGTGTCGAAGTGTGGTGAACGGCGTCATGTGCCGTGCGCCGGATTGCGCGTCGCGAATTCCGCCCTACGCGTTCATCCACCTGAACAGCCCGCGCAGCGGGAGCACCCACGCCACGCCGGCCACCGCGTAGTACAGCAGCGGCAGGATGTCCGGCAGGCCGTGCAGCCGCTCGCCGATCATCACCGCCACGACGATGTAGACGGTCAGCCAGGTCAGGATCGCCAGCGATCCGAGGGCCTTGCGGGCGCCGGAGGGCAGGGGCTTGGACATGATCGTTCGGTTTCTCCGGCGGAGGTGCGTCCATGCGGCGCTTTCCTCGGACCCCCGCGCCTTCTATCTCGCGCCTTGTGACCGCCGATCAACCCGCCCGCGCTGCTGCGCCGCATGACCGTCTCGTCGGCCTCTGGCTCGCGGCGATCTGCGTGCTGGTCATCGCCATGATCGTGATCGGGGGCGCCACGCGTCTGACCGACAGCGGGTTGTCCATCACCGAGTGGGATTTCGCCAAGCACTTCGTCCCGCCGCTGACCGAAGAGGGCTGGGCGACCGAGTTCGATCTCTACCGCCGCACCACCGAGTATCAGGAGCAGAACCGGGGCATGGGCCTCGACGAGTTCCAGTTCATCTATCTCTGGGAGTGGGGGCACCGCTTCCTCGGACAGTGCGTAGGCGTCGTGTTCGCGTTGCCGTACTTCGCCTTCCTCGCGTTCGGGCGGCTCAAGGGCCGCCTCCTGCCGGTGACGATCCTCGGTCTGATGGGCGGCCTCCAGGGGGCCATCGGCTGGTGGATGGTCACGAGCGGGCTTTACGGCGCGCTCGATGTGAGCGCGGTGCGGCTGGCGGTCCATCTGTGCATGGCGTTCGCGATCCTCGCGCTCGGCTGGCGGCTGATGCTCGGGGCGTTCGGCTGGCCCGGCCAAGCGGGCGGCGGGGCGCTGGCCCCCACATGGCGGTGGGCGTTCCTCGGTCTCGTCTTCCTGCAGATCGCGGTCGGCGCGCTGGTCGCCGGCACCGATGCGGGCCGCGCCTTCGGCGACTGGCCGACCATCGGCGGCAGCTGGATTCCGGTCGGCTACAACCCCTTCACGCTGGAAGACCTCGCCTCCGTCCAGTTCACGCACCGGGTGCTGGGCTATCTGGTGATCGTTGCGGCGCTGGCGCTGCTTTGGGCCCTGCGCGGCGCGAACGGCGCGACCCGGAAGCTCACCCTCGCCATCGCCGCGCTCTGCGTCGGGCAGGCCGTATTGGGCATCGCCACCATCCTGATCGGCGCGCCGCTCTGGATCAGCCTCGCCCACCAGTTCGGCGCGGTGGCCATCTGGCTGGCGACCGGGGCGTGGATGCGGGCGCAGACGGTCCGCTGAAGCCTGCGTAATATATTACCGCACGCCGCAACCGCATGGCCGCCAAGCGTTTGCCGTTTCCGTTTGACACCGGAATGACGCCCCGCTAGCAACCCGCCTCTCCCGTGCGCCGGCTCCTCGGCGCCACGGCAAAAGGTCAAACCATGCTCACCACCGTGACCCGTCCGGCGAAGGCCGCCGAGACGACGAACAAATGGATCGTGGTGGACGCGGAAGGGGTCGTCGTCGGCCGCCTCGCCACGTTCATCGCCATGCGCCTGCGCGGCAAGCACCGCCCGGACTTCACGCCCCACGCGGACGTCGGCGACTATGTCGTCGTCATCAACGCCGAGAAGGTGGCGCTGACGGGCCGCAAGCTGACCGACAAGGTCTATTACCGCCACACCGGCCACCCGGGCGGCATCAAGGAGCGCGTCGCGGGCCAGGTCCTCGCCGGCAAGTTCCCGGAGCGCGTCCTCGAGAAGGCCGTGGAGCGCATGCTCCCGAAAGAGTCGCCGCTCGCGCGCAGCCAGTTCGCGAAGCTGCGCGTCTATGCCGGCCCGGCGCACCCGCACGAAGCGCAAAGCCCCGAAGTCGTCGACTTCAAATCCCGCAACCGCAAGAATTCACGGAACGGCTGATCACAATGTCGATGCAAGGATTTGAAGGTCTCCGCGATCTCGAAGTGGGCGGCGGCGTCCCCGGTCAGGAAGGGTCGCGCAACGAGCCCGCGCCGCTGCGCGAGCGCAAGGTCGACGCGCAAGGCCGCGCCTACGCCACCGGCAAGCGCAAGAACGCCATCGCCCGCGTCTGGGTGAAGCCCGGCAAGGGCGTGATTACGATCAATGGTCGCGACCAGTCGGTGTATTTCGCGCGCCCCGTGCTGCGCATGATGCTCGCCCAGCCGTTCCAGCTGTCGGATCGCGAAGGCCAGTTCGACGTGATCTGCACGGTGACGGGTTCGGGCCTGTCGGGGCAGGCGGGCGCGGTGCGTCACGGCATCTCGAAGGCGCTCTCGGACTTCGAACCGGCGCTGCGCCCGATCATGCGTCGCGCCGGCTTCCTCACGCGCGACCCGCGCGTGGTCGAACGCAAGAAGTACGGCAAGGCGAAGGCCCGCCGCAGCTTCCAGTTCTCGAAGCGCTAGATCGAACCAGAGTCTGCATGCAGACGCGGGCGCTTCGGGAGACCGGAGCGCCCGTTTTGCGTAATGAGGGCCGACATGACCCACACTGTCTTCATCGACGGCGAAGCCGGCACCACAGGCCTGCAAATCCGCGAGCGGCTCGAAAAGCGCGCCGACATCACGCTGCTGCAGATCGATCCCGCGCGCCGCAAGGATCCCGCCGCGCGCGCGGAGGCGCTCAACAGCGCGGACGCCGCGATCCTGTGCCTGCCGGACGACGCCGCGCGCGAAGCCGCATCGCTCGTCGCCAATCCCAGGACGGTGCTCATCGACGCCTCCACCGCGCATCGCGTGGCGCCGGGATGGGCGTATGGGTTTCCGGAGCTGTCGAAGACGCAGCGCGGTTTGATCGCTTCATCGAAGCGCATCTCCAATCCAGGCTGCTACCCGACAGGCTTTCTCGCACTCGTGCGGCCGCTCGTCGATGCGGGGCTCGTCCCGGCGGACTGGCCGCTCACGCTCAACGCCGTCAGCGGCTACAGCGGCGGCGGCAAGGCGATGATCGCGGAGTTCGAGGACGAGGCGTCGCCGTCCTTCACGCGCGCGCCGTTTCGTATTTATGCGATGAACCTCGCGCACAAGCACGTTCCGGAAATGCAGAAGCACGCGGGCCTCACCCACCCGCCGCTCTTTGCGCCGGCGGTGGGCCGCTACGCGCAAGGCATGATCGTGGAGGTTCCCCTGCAACTCTTCGCGCTGCCGCAGAAGCCGACGCCCGCCGCCCTCCACGCCGCGCTGGCCGCGGCCTACGCAGACGAGCGCTTCATCACGGTCGCCGGCCTCGCCGATGCCGCCAATGTGAAGACGCTCGACCCTGAAGGCTTGAACGGCACGAACCGGATGACGCTATATGTCTTCGCCAATGCGGAGACCGGTCAGGCGCGGCTCGTCGCGCTGCTCGACAATCTCGGCAAGGGCGCGTCCGGCGCGGCGGTGCAGAACATGAACCTCGCCCTCGGCATCGACGAAGGCGCGGGTCTTTAAAGTCTGCGCGCGTTGAACCGCCGGCGCCGGTCGCGCGTTACATCCTGGGTCCGTTTCTTTCGCCGAAGGTCCTTCATGCTGCTGCGTCACCTGCCGCTCCTCGTGCTGGCGCTCGCTCTGCCCGCCTGCAGCGCGCGCTCGACTGCCGAGAACAACGAGGCCGCCCGCGGCCCGGTGGAGACACGCGCGCCGAACGGCGAGGGCCAGCGGCCTGCATTCGCGGGCCAGACGCGCGCGCCGCAACCCGATGTGCTGACCGCCGTGACCGCCGCCGTCTTCGCCGATGGTCTCACCCAGCCGTGGGGGCTTGAGGCGCTGCCGGACGGGCGATTCCTCGTCACCGAGAAGGCGGGGCGTCTGCGCGTCGTGACGGCGGACGGTCGCGTCCTTGGGCCCATCGACGGCATGCCGGAGGTGGATGCGCGCGGGCAGGGCGGGCTGCTCGATGTCGCGGCGCGTCCGAACCCGGACGGCTCCTTCACCGTATGTCTCACCTTCGCCGAACCGCGCGGCGACGGCGAGAACGGCACGGCGCTCGCGTGCGCGCGCGCCAGCGGCGCCGACAATATCCGCCTCGAACCTTTGCGCGTGGTGTTCCGCCAGCAGCCATCGTGGCGCTCGATGGGCCATTTCGGCGCGCGCATCGTCTTCACGCCGGACGGCAATCTCTTCGTCACGCTCGGCGATCGCCAGCGCGCGGAGGCGCGCGGCAATGCGCAATCGCCGGAAAACACGATCGGCAAGATCGTGCGGCTTGCGCCGGACGGCTCGGCCCCGCGCGACAATCCGTTCGCGTCGCGGGGCGGGGAGGCGCAGTACGTCTGGTCCCTCGGTCACCGCAACGTGCAGGCCGCCGCGTGGCGCAGCGAGACCGGCGCGCTCTGGGCCGTCGAGCACGGGCCGAAGGGCGGCGATGAACTGAACCGTCCCGAGGCCGGAAAGAATTACGGCTGGCCCGTCACGACTTACGGCGTCGACTACAATGGCCGCCCCATCGGCGACGGTCTCACCGCGCAGACGGGGCTCGAGCAGCCGGTCTATTACTGGGATCCGGTGATCGCGCCGTCGGGCATGATCTTCCATTCCGGCAAGCTCTTCACGGCATGGCGCGGCGATGCGCTGATCGGCGGCCTCGCCAGCCGGTCGGTGACGCGTCTCGTCTTCCGCGGCGACCGTGTGGTGAACGAGGAGCGCATCGACATCGACGGCCGCGTGCGCGATGTGGCGGAAGGCATCGACGGCGCGCTCTACGTGGCGGTGGACGACGGGCGCATCCTGAAGCTCACGCCGAAGGCGCCGTCGTGACGTCGAAACCGTCGCTTCTTTCCGGCGACAATCCGCAAATTCCGAAAGGCTATGGCGACGCGCCGGTGCAGGCCTACATCGACGCGGTCCCCGGGTGGAAGCAGGACGTGTGCCGCACGGTGGACGCGCTCATAACCGAGGCCGTGCCTGAGGTGCAGAAGGCGGTGAAGTGGAACACGCCGCTCTACGGTCTGGAGAAGGACGTCTTCTTCATCGGCTATCACTGCTTCAAGAATTACGTGAAAGTCTCGTTCTTCCAGGGCGCGGCGCTTGATCCCATGCCGCCGGGGACATCGAAGCAGAAGAACGTGCGCTATCTCGACATCCACGAAGGCGTGCTCGACGAAAAGCAGTTCGTGAAGTGGGTGAAGGCGGCGAGCAAGCTGCCCGGCGAGAAGATGTGAGGGTCGCGACGTACGCGAACATGACTTTGCAGTAGGGGGAAACGCGAAGGCTATTCCCCTCGCCGCAAGGACCGCCGGCGCCCCGCCGGCAAACCGCATCCCCTTGGCGCACAAGGAGGCCGGCGAGGGCGCCGGCGGTCCGCTGCAGAAAAATCGCCTCCGCAATCCGACCGGGTCGCAAGCCATGAAACACTCCTCCCACGTCGCGTCGGCATGGTTCCTGCGCCGCGAAGAGGAGAGCCACAGATGCAGATCGCAAAGCCGCTACGCCACCGCCGCGCCGCCTACGCCGCCGCTGCAAGCGAGATCCATCTGTGGCTGCTGCAAGTCCTCGCCTGGGTCGCGGCGCGCGTGCGCCTGCCGCGCGTGTTGCGTCTCGATTTCCAGGACGAAGTGAGAAAGGCGCGACGCGACATTCGCCGGCTGATCTTCCTCAGCATGTGCTCGCGCCTGACCTTTCGGCGCGATCACCCGACCTTCACGCACCATCCGCACGGAATCCTTGGCTACAAGCGCCGCAACATCCGCATCATTCACGCCTTCACGCGCGGGATTCCGCTACGCACGCTCGCTGACATGCGCGATGCGCTGACGAATTTCGACAAAGTGGTGAAGTGCGCCACATTGCGGTTGCCGAAAAACGGCGCAACGCCCGGCGCCATCGTCACGGTCCTCGCCGTGACGATCGCTCTCGGCGTGCAGATCATCGCACCCGCGACCGACGCCGCAGACACATCATGACCAGTCATGCCGGACCGCGCAGCGCCTGCTGCGCATACCCATGTTCGGTACACGCGAGATTCCACGGAGTCTGGCGGCGCCCGCGCATGCGCAGCGGGCGCTGCGTGGTCCGGCATGGGTATTGGCGCTCCCTTTATGCGACTGCGCGTGTTCCGGCCCCGTCGCCCCCCAGTCGCCCAGCTGTCGCCGCGCCGGCAAGCGGCACTTGCCCCCGGGCCCGTCCTCCGCTAACACCCCCGCCTTCCTCCCGGATGCGCTCGTGGCGGAATTGGTAGACGCACTACCTTGAGGTGGTAGCGGGGAGACCCGTGGAGGTTCGAGTCCTCTCGAGCGCACCAAATTTCCGTTCCGACGGTTGACCTGAAGCCCGACGCGGCGTTTTCCGGGTCGAACCTCCCGCGGAGACGGCCATGGCGGACAATCAGGAGCGCGACGCCGCCGCCGCGGACGAACAGCGCCGGTTCGAAGTCGATCCGCATTTCGTCACCCTGGTCACCGGCGCCGCCTATGACCGTGACGCCCCGGAACTTCGCCGCCTGCTGCGCGATCTGCACCCGGCCGACCTCGCCGACGTCGTCGAACAGCTGCCCGAAGAAGCGCTGAAACGGCTCTTCCGCCTCGTCGGCCCCGAACTGCCCTCGGCCTTCCTCGCCGACGTCGAATGGGAAATCCGGGAAAAGGTCCTCGAGCTCTTGCCCGCCGACTATGTGGGCCGGGCGCTTGGCGAACTGGATACCGACGACGCCGCCGCCGTCGCCGCCGACCTCGACGAGGACAAACTCGAACAGGCCCTCGCCGCCGCCGACGACGAGACGCGCCTCGCCGTCGAGCAGGGCCTCGCCGCCGAAGAGGACACCGCCGGTCGCCTCATGCAGCGCGAGCTGGTGGCCGCGCCGGAGTTCTGGAGCGTGGGCGACGCCATCGACTACATGCGCGCCGGAGAGACCGAGCTGCCGGAGACCTTCTTCGAACTCTATGTGGTGGACCCGGGCTTTCGCCCCATCGGCGCGGTTCCGCTCTCGACGCTGCTGCGGGCGGGTCGGGAAACGAAACTCACCGAGATCATGCGCGCCCCGCAGGCGCTGATCGAACCGGCGATGGACCAGGAAGAGGTCGCGTTCGTCTTCCAGAAATATCACCTCGCTTCGGCGCCCGTCGTCGACGAGGCTGGGAGGCTCACCGGCGTCGTGACCATCGACGACATCGTCCACGTCATCGCCG
Source organism: Hyphomonadaceae bacterium (assembly GCA_016791445.1). GTDB lineage: Bacteria > Pseudomonadota > Alphaproteobacteria > Caulobacterales > Aquidulcibacteraceae > VFBF01. Next base: position 53,373 of record JAEUMP010000003.1, read on the forward strand.
ACGAGAACGAGGAAGACCTTCTGAAACTCTCCGGCGTCAGCGACGCCAACCAGTCCGACACGGTCGCCAAATCAATCCGCGCGCGCGCGCCGTGGCTCGGGCTCAACCTCTTCACCGGCATCGCGTCGGCGAGCGTCATCGCGTTCTACGGGGCGTCGATCGAGAAGGTGGTCGCGCTCGCGGTGCTCATGCCGATCGTCGCCTCGGTCGGCGGCAATGCCGGGACGCAGGCGCTCGCGGTCGCCGTCCGCGCCATCGCCTCGCGGGACCTGACATCGACAAACGCCCTGCGCCATGTCTGGCGCGAGCTGTTCACGGGCTTCAGCAACGGACTGATGATGGCCGCGATCCTCGCTGGCGCGGCGGGCGTCTGGTTCCACTCGGCGGGCATCAGTCTCGCCGTGGGACTGGCGGTGATCATCAACCTTACCGCCGCCGGTCTCGCCGGAATCCTTGTGCCGCTCACGCTGCGCCGCTTCGGGGCGGATCCGGCCGTGTCGTCCTCGGTGTTCGTGACCTTCATCACCGATTTCACCGGGTTTCTGGCCTTTCTCGGCCTCGCGACGGTGATCCTGCTCTAGTCGGACAGCGCCGAATTCCCTTCAGAAGGGCGCCCACGGCCCCGGACTTGCGTGGCGGGATGCGTCCCATGGGCAAGAGCTCGCGGGACTGTCCCGTTTTGAGCGAAAGTCCGGACCATGCCGACCAAACTCTCCGCCGATGGCCTCGCGCTGATCAAGCGTCACGAAGGTTTCCGCGCCGAACCGCTCATGCTCGCCGACGGCCGCGTCGTTGTCGGTCACGGCCACGTTCAGGCGGTCGCGCCCCCGGCGCCGATCACCGAAGCCGAGGCCGAAGCACTCTTGAAGCAGGACATCGCCGCCGTAGAAACCGCCATCGGCGCGCGCGTGCTCGCGCCGCTGACGCAGGCCCAGTTCGATGCGCTCGTCTCCTTCGCCTTTTCGATCGGAATCGACGCGTTTGTGAAGAGTGACGTGCTCCGTCGTCTCAATGCTGGCGAGCCGATCGCGGCGGCTTTCGCGATGGACGCCTGGCGAAAGAGCCGCGTGAACGGCGAACCGCAAGTGCTCGACGCGCTGGTGCGCCGCCGGTCGGATGAGCGCGCCATGTTCCTCAGCCTCGAGGCGCCCGTCGCCGCCGCGTCGGCGTATGTGCGTCCCGAACTCGATCACGCGGCGAACCTGCTCGGCGCCTCGAAGGTTGCGGCCCTGCCGCAGCCTGTTTCCGCGCCGCAGACCGCCGACGAAGAAACCCGCAAGCTCGCCGAAATCCTCGCGCGCGATCCGTCCACGGCGCATGCATTGAAAGCGCCGCCTGCACCGGAGCCGGATGACGAGGAGGAGCCGCTCATGCTGACGCGTGTCGTTCCCGCCGCCGTCAACACGCCGCACGACATCACGGGCCTCGCGCTCTTTGGCATTGCCGGGGCAGGACTTTTCGCGGCAGGCCTCGTGGGGCTCAATCAGGGCAAGAACGGCCTCTTTCTGTTGCTCACGGCGCCAGGCGCGGTGATGATGGTCGGCGCCGGCTGGCAACTGCTGCGCGACCGTCTCGGTCAGTTCTGGCCAAAGGACGCGTTGCGCGGCTGACTTGTTCGCCCCAAGGGGCGACGCTAAGCCTTGCGCATGCTGCGCAACGCTCCCCAACTCGATTTCGACCTCGGCGACAACGCCGAGATGATCCGCGATCTCACGGCCCGCTTCGCCGACAACGAGATCGCGCCCATCGCCGACCAGATCGACAAGACCAACGAATTTCCGCGCCATCTCTGGCCGAAGATCGGCGAGCTTGGCCTGCACGGCATCACCGTCGAAGAGGAGTGGGGCGGCGCGGGTCTCGGCTATCTCGAACACGTCGTGGCGATGGAAGAAATCAGCCGCGCCTCGGCGAGCGTGGGCCTGAGTTACGGCGCGCACTCCAATCTCTGCATCAATCAATTGCGGCGCTGGGGAAATGACGCGCAGAAGTCGAAGTATCTGCCGAAGCTCATCAGCGGCGAACATGTCGGCTCGCTGGCGATGAGCGAAGCGGGCGCGGGCAGCGACGTCGTCTCAATGCGCCTGCGCGCGGAGAAGAAGGGCGATCGTTACGTGCTGAACGGCACGAAGTTCTGGATCACCAATTCCCCGCATGCCGACACGCTCGTCGTCTATGCGAAGACCGATCCCGACGCGGGCGCGCGCGGCATCACGGCGTTCCTCGTCGAGAAGGGCATGAAGGGTTTCTCCGTCGCGCCGAAGCTCGACAAGATCGGCATGCGCGGCAGCGACACGGCGGAGCTCGTGTTCGAGGACTGCGAAGTGCCCGCCGAGAACATCATGGGCCCGCTCAATGAAGGCGTGCGCGTGCTGATGAGCGGCCTCGATTACGAACGCGCGGTGCTGGCGGCGGGCCCGCTCGGCATCATGCAGGCCGCGCTCGACGTGGTCGTGCCCTATGTGAAGGAGAGGAAGCAGTTCGGCCGTCCGATCGGCGACTTCCAGCTGATGCAGGGCAAGCTCGCGGACATGTATGTCGCGCTGAGCACGTCACGCGCCTACGTCTATGCGGTGGCGAAGGCGTGCGACGCCGGCAAGACCACGCGCAAGGATGCGGCAGGCGCCATTCTCTACGCGGCGGAGCAGGCGACGAAGGTCGCGCTCGAAGCCATCCAGGCGCTCGGCGGCAATGGCTACATCAACGATTATCCGACGGGCCGTCTGCTGCGCGATGCCAAGCTCTACGAGATCGGCGCGGGGACGAGCGAAATCCGCCGCTTCCTGATCGGGCGGGAGATGATGGGGGAGTGATGCTAGTCGAACTGCCCATGGCTAGCTTTGTCGAACAACTCCCTTTCGATCTCGGCTAGTTTTAGCAGGTATTCACTTTCCGGCATTCCGCGTTGCGTCGCGCGCGACGCCGCGAGCTTGGCTAAGTCCGCATCAATGCTCTCGTATGAAGCCGCGACTGTCTCAAGCATTGAGATCAATTCCGTGCAGCCGCCAACTGTCGTCAGTCGGAGCGAATGCTTTCGGAAGAAGCGATGTGAGAGTTCATCTCTCTCAAGCTTGAATGCGTGCAGCCGCGCAAGCAGGTGGCCATCTGGTGAGAAGAGCTTCTCAAACTTTCGTAGGAGATTTCCGAAGGTAAGTTTCTCGTTCTTCAGATAAAACTCGTCGAACTTGGCTTGCGATGGCTGCGCGCAGGACGCGGTCTCTATGTCAGCGAGAAGTCCAATGAGACTCGTTTCGCAGCATTGGGCGAAGTAAACTGCTAAGCCGAAGCGCGCGTAGACCTCTTTGACGATTTCGCCGTCGGGATCCCTATCTGGCTCCATACCGATCCATCTCTTGGTGGTAGCTAGTCTTGAAAACAAAACGCCGCCCCGGGTTTCCCCGGAGCGGCGCCATTGTCGGACCGCTGAGCGATCCCTGACCAGATGCGCTTAGGCGCGAACCCCGTTCATGGAGGTCCAGGTCAGGCGGGCCGCTAACGGCGAACGACGATGAGACACTGGATCACCTCCTTTCAAAAGTTGAAGCCAAGACGAAGGTAGGGTGCGCCGCGACGTTTGCAAAGGGGGCGCTGCGTTTGGGCGATGGGCGAGGCGCCGATGCACGTCCGGACGCGAAAATCGACCTGTTGTGATGCAGCGTCAGCCCCTCTCCCGCGCCGGAGCGGGAGAGGGAAGATCGCGAAGCGATCAGGGTGAGGGCGCGGTGGCGCAGAACGTGTCTCATCCTGAGAAACCGGCCCTCACCCTGCTTCTCGCATGGCTCGAAGCGGTCCCTCTCCCGCTCAGGCGCGGGAGAGGGAAAAGGTCACCGCTGCCTTGGCAACAGCGCCGGGGTCACCGGCGTCAGCGGCAGGGACTGCCACGCCTTCACGCGCTCGCCGAGAATGTCGAGCGGCACCGCGCCCGCGCCCAGCACCGTGTCGTGAAAGCCGCGGATGTCGAAGCGGTCGCCGCGCGCGAGCCGCGCTTCCTCCCGCAGCCGCAGGATTTCCATCTGTCCGATCATGTAGGCCGTCGCCTGGCCGGGCATGACGATGTAGCGGTCGATGTCCTTGCGCGCCTGCGCTTCGTCGCCGGGCTGGTTGGCGAGGATGTAGTCGATCGCCTGCTGGCGCGGCCAGCGCTTGTGGTGGAGCCCCGTGTCCACGACGAGACGGATCGCACGGCGCAGTTCAAGAACAAGCCTGCCGAAGTCCGAATACGGATCCTCGTAGGCGCCCATCTCCTTGGCGAGACGCTCGCAGTATAGACCCCAGCCTTCCGAGTACGCCGTGTAGCCGCCGAAGCGGCGGAAACGCGGCACGCCCTCAAGCTCCTGCGCAATGGCGATCTGCATGTGATGGCCGGGGACGCCTTCGTGGTAGGCGAGCGCCTCGAGCTGATAGAGCGGCAGCGCCTTCATGTTCACGGTGTTGGCGTAGTAGATGCCCGGGCGCGATCCATCGGCCGCAGGCCGATTGTAGAAGGCGAGCCCCGCCGATTGTTCGCGCCAGGTCTCGACGGCGCGCACCTCGAGCGCGGCTTTCGGCAGGCGTCCGAAATAGGCCGGCAGCTTCTCGCTCATTGCAGTGATTGCGGCGGCGGCCTTGGCGATGTAGCGCGCTTTTCCTTCCGGCGTGTCCGGCTCGTAGAAGCGCGGATCTGTTTCCATGAAAGTGAAGAAGGCGCGCAGGTCGCCGCGGAAGTTCACCCGCGTCATGATCGCCTGCATCTCGCCGTGGATGCGCGCCACCTGAGCGAGGCCGATGTCGTGGATTTCGTCGGCGCTGAGTTTCGTCGTCGTCTGACGTTCCAGAAGGCTCTTGTAATAGGCCGCGCCGTCAGGCAGGCGCCACACGCCGTCGTCTGTTCCCGCGCGCGCCTTGTGCTGTTCCAGCATCGCGATGACGGCGGCGTAGGCCGGCGCGACGCTGTTGCGCAACGCCGCGTGCCCCGCTTGCAAGAGTGCCGTTTTCTGTGTGGCGGGCGCGTCGAGCGCGGCGACCTTCTTAACGAAGTCGCCCCACAACGGACTTTGCGCGCCTGACGGAACCGCGCCCGGCGCAACCAGCGCGGCGAACTGCGTGTCGGCGACGCCGGGGTCGCCGAACGGCGCGCCGGTGACAATGTTGCGCGCGCCGGGGATGGCGTAGTCGTACACGAACTGCGGCATCAGCACGCCTGCTGCGGCGGAGGCTTCGTTCTCGGCGACCTGCTGAAGCAGATAGGGGCCGAGCCCCTCCAGTCGCTTCACATAGGCTTCCGCGTCCGCGACGCTCTGCACCTTGTGCTGGTTCAGCAGGAACGTGACCGCGCCCTGGTGCACGCCGCCCATCTGGTCGAAGCGGTAGCGCCACCGCCGCCATCTGAACACCTCCTCGGCGCGGGCGTGTTCGGCCTCGAAGAGACGAAAGGAGAGCTGGCCGTCCTCGGTGAGGAATGCGGGCGTGAAGCGACGGCGCATTTCGGCGAGCCGCGCCGCGCCGAGGGCGAGGTCCTCCGAGGCGCGCGTCTCCGAAACATCGTCCCAGAGATCATATCCGCGTCGGTCGCCGAGGCTGGTGGCCAATTGCGGCGACCGGGCGATGCGTTCCTCGAACACTTCTTCGAAGAAGGCGTCGAGGCGGGCGGTGTGGGCGATCCGGTCCTCGCGGCGGGGCCGGGACCCGATGCTGGCGCAACCAGACGCAGAGCTCGCCATGAGTCCCGCGCCCGCCAGAAGCACATTCCGCCTCGTCGTCATCCCCGACTCCTGCCAGTGGTCCGTCTTGGCGTTTCATTAACCATGGCGCTGCGGTCCCGTCGACGGCGGCCCTTCATTGCGGAGACGGAACGATGAGTGGCGCGGAAGTGCTCGATATCGGGCGGGAGGCGATCTGGCTGACCGTCATCATCTCGGCGCCGTGCATGCTCGTCGGACTCGCGGTGGGCTTCGGCGTGTCGCTGCTCCAGACCCTGACGCAGATCCAGGAGCAAACGCTCGTCTTTGTGCCCAAGATTCTGTCGATCTTCGTGGCGCTGCTGCTCTTCCTGCCGATCATGGGCGGGCTGCTGGGACGTTTCACGCAGGAGATCTTCGTCAGGATCGCGGCGTACTAGCGCTCCGTCATGGAACTCTGGGGCTTCAATCTCTGGGCCATGACACTGGCCTTCGCCCGTATCGGCTCGCTGGTGATGCTGATGCCGGGGCTGGGCGAGGCGGCGGTTCCGGCGCGGGCGAGGCTCGGGTTTGCATTGCTGCTGTCGATCATGCTCGCGCCTGAAGTGGCGCCGGCCCCGGACGATGTGTGGGGCGCATCGGGCATCGTGATCGGCGAGATCGCCGTGGGCATCGTGCTTGGCGGGGTCGCGCGGATCCTGATGACGGGGCTGGCGACGGCGGGACAGATTTTCGGACTGGAGACGGGGCTTTCGTTCGCGCAGATCGCCGACCCGACGCAGACGGGGTCCGGTCAGGCGGTCGGCGTGTTTCTCGGACTCATGGGGCTCGCGCTCATATTTGCGACCAATCTGCACCACGTGTTCATCCGCGGCGTCGTCGACAGCTACGAAGTGTTTGCGGTGGGCAAGCCGTTTCCGATGGGCGATGCGGCGGACTTCGCGGTCGAGGCGTTCAGCGATGCCTTCCGCATCGGCCTGCAGATCGCTGCGCCTGTCGTGGTGGCCGGACTGGTGTTCAGGCTGGGGCTCGGCGTCCTCGCGCGTCTGGCCCCGTCGATCCAGGTCTATTTCGTCGCCATGCCGCTCAACATCATGGGCGGCTTCATCGTGCTCACGCTCGGGCTGTCGGCAGGCATGCTCGTCTGGCTCGACCGGCTGCAGGCCTTCGGCGCGGCGGGATGGCGCTAGATCATGGCAGAGGGCGCGGAAGAAGACGACAAGACAGAAGAGCCGACACAGAAGCGCATCGACGATGCGCGCAAGCGCGGTGAGATCGTCTACAGTTCGGAGGTGGGTGCGGCGTTTTCGCTGCTGGCTGTCACTTTCATCGTCGCCTTCATGGCGGGGCCTGCCGCCGGCGCCATAGGTCATGCGCTGCGCGGCGCGCTTTCGAACGCCCACGAGCTGCCGACGGACGGTCGTGCTCTGATGTCGCTCTACATGGCGCTGGGCGGCAAGATTCTCGCGGCTGTGGGGCTGGTCGGACTCGCTCTCATTGCGGCGGGCGTCGCATCGCGCTTCGTGCAGGACCAGCCGGTGTGGTCCGCAAAGCGGCTGGAGCCGAAGCTCTCGCGTCTCAATCCGATCGAGGGCGCCAAGCGCATCTTCGGCAAGCAGGCGGCCGGAAACTTCGCCAAGACGGTGGCGAAGTTTGCGGTGGTCGGCGTCGCGGTCGGCTGGGCTCTGTGGCCCCGCGACGGAACGCTTTCCATCCTGCCGACCCTCGATATCGCTGCGCTCGGGCCGTTGATGCAGGAGCGGGCGCTGAGCCTGCTCATCGCCTGCACCTGCGCGGCGGCGGTGATCGCTGCGATCGACTACATCTTCGTGCGACAGGCCCACTTCAAACGCCTGCGCATGACGCGTCATGAATTGAAAGAAGAGTTCCGCCAGAGTGAAGGCGATCCGCAGATCAAGGCGAAGCTCCGCCAGATCCGGCAGGAGCGCGCGAAGCGGCGCATGATGTCGGCGGTGCCGGACGCCACGGTCGTGATCACCAACCCGACGCACTACGCCGTCGCGCTCAAGTACGACCGGGAAGAGAGCCCCGCGCCGACCTGCGTCGCCAAGGGCGTGAACGAAGTCGCGCTCCGCATCCGCGAGACCGCCGAGCAAAACGGCGTCGCCATCGTCGAGGACCCGCCGCTCGCGCGCGCGCTCTACGCCACCGCCGACATCGATGAGCCGATACCCCGGGAGCACTACGAGGCGGTGGCCAAGGTCATAGGCTACGTCCTGAGGCTGGCGGACCGCCGCCGCAGGTAAGCCCTTGTTCATCATGCGTGGGACGAATCGGTCCAGACTGGCTTTGCGTTCGCACAGGTTCATCGATGACAGAAATCACCAGCCCCGGCCCAGAAGCCGATGGCCGCGCAGGCGGGCACGGACGGCACGGTTTCGATGCGCCCAGGCTGCTCTTCTGGGCGGCGCTGATGTTGGGGGTCGCTTCGGTTGGCGTCGTGGTGGCGGCGGGCGAGTCGGTCGGCCGGGCCGGTGCGCTGCTGCTGATCTCCATGGCCGCCGCAGGCATGGTCTTCATCGTCTGGCTCCTGCGCGGCAACGGCAAGTCGGTGGGGCTCTTCCCCGGCAAGGGCGTCGCGGAAGCGGCGGCGCTGCAGGGCGCGCGTGGAGAGCACGCCCTTCTGGACGCACTTGAAGAACCCGCGCTCATCACCGATCGCGCCGGCGCGCCGCTCGTCGCGAACGCAGCCTATAAGGCGCTCGCCGAAGCCACCGGCGCGCTCGGCGAGAGCGAACGTCCGCCGTTGATGGATCGCGTGTTCGGTCACGATCCCGTGCTCAATCCGGCGATGTTCCGTCTGTCGCGCGCCGCATCGGGACGGCAGCCGCGCCGTGAGACATTGCCGCCGACGCGCATCGGCGCGCGCGCCGATCTCGTGCGGTTTGAAGCGCAGGTGACGCCGGCGTCGAACGGCAGGGTGCTCTGGCGCCTGCGCGAGGTGGTCGAGGAGGCGACGGGAACGGACGTCGACGCGCGCGCGCTCTTCATCGAGGACAGCCCCATCGGTTTCTTCGCGGCCAAGCCCGATGGCGCGATCGTCTACATGAACCGCGCCTTGCGCGCCGCCCTCGGCGTCGAGGACGGCGAGATCCTCAAGGTGCGCGACATCCTCAAGGAAGATGCGGGCCGCGTGCTGCGTCGAGACCGCAAGTCCGACGAAGCGCAACGCGCGCCGGTGACCCTGAAGACCCGAGACGGTCGCGAAGTGCGTGCGAGCGCGATGTCGATCTGGCCGGCCGGCGATGCCGACGGCGCAACGCGCACCTTCATTTTCTTCGACGCTACGGCGACCCAGGAAGTGCGCGCGCCTGCGGCCGCGGGCGCAGTCGACAGTTTCTTTGCCAACGCGCCGTTCGGCGCAGCGCTGCTCGATGGGTCGGACCCTGCGCTCTCTGCGGTGCTCGATTCCAATGCAGCGTTGATGGACATCGCGCAGGGCCGGGCGGCGCCGGGCGTTGCGTTCAAGGACCTGTTCGACGCCTCGGAAGGCCCGCTCGTTCTCGCGCAGCGACTGCGTCAGGCGTCGCGCGAGCCGGTCGAACTGCAACTCGCCACCACGCCGCCGACATCGGCGCACGTCTATCTCGCACCGGCCGACGACGGGCGCGGCCTCGCCTACGTCATCAACGTCACCGAGCAGCGCGAACTCGAGCAACGTCTGAGCCAGGCGGAGAAGATGCGCGAGATCGGCATGCTCGCCGGCGGCGTCGCGCACGACTTCAACAACCTGCTCATGGCGATGATGCAGAACTGCGACTACCTCCTGTCGCGCCATCCTGTCGGGGATCCCGACTACATGGACCTCTGCGAGATCAACCACCACGCGCTGCGGGCCAAGGAACTCAGCGAGCGTCTGCGCGCCTATGCGCGGCAGCAGACGTTCAAGCGCGAAGTCATCGAGGTGTCGGGCTTCGTGGCGCACATGCACGATCTCGTGCGGCGGCTTCTGGGCGAGACGATCCAGTTCGAAGTCAAACATGGGCGCGACCTGCCGTTTATCAAGGCTGACAAGTCGCAGCTCGAACGCGTGCTCGTGAACCTCGCGACGAATGCGCGCGACGCCATGTTCGACGGCGGCAAGCGCGGCAAGCTGACGATCACCACGTCCATGTCGACGGCGGAGGAGGCGCGCGCGCTCGGCCACAATCCGCTGAACGACGGCAATTATGTGCTGCTTGAGGTCAGCGACACGGGCCACGGCATCAAGCCGGAGGATCAGGCGCGCATTTTCCGGCCGTTCTTCTCCACCAAGGAAGCGGGGCTCGGCACCGGCCTCGGCCTTGCGACGAGCTACGGCATCATCAAGCAGTCGGAAGGCTTCATCTTTTTCGACAGCGTCGTCGGTCGCGGGACCACGTTCCGCATCTATCTGCCGGTGTATGAGCCGACGGCCGAAGAGCTGGAGGACATGGCGCGCCGTGAGCGGGACTCGGCGCGCCGGGCGCCGATGGATCTGTCCGGTCGCGGGCGCATCCTGCTGGTCGAGGACGAAGACAAGCTCCGCAGTTCGATCGCGCGCAATCTCGTGAAGTGCGGCTACGAGATCGACGAGGCGGAGGACGGCGAGGATGGTCTCGCGAAACTCGAAGCCAATCCCGGCGGCTACGACCTCGTGATCTCCGACGTCACGATGCCCTTCATGACGGGCCCCGAAATGCTGAAGGCCGCGACGAACGAGATGATCGGCGGGGCCAAGATCCTCTTCCTTTCGGGCTACGCGCCGGAGAGCTTCGGCAAGGTGCTCGACGACTACGAGGTCAGCTACATGGCCAAGCCCGTCGGCGTGCAACAGCTGGCGCAGCGTGTGAAGGAGCTGATCGCGGCATGACGACGAAGATCCTCCTGGTGGAAGACGAAGACCCGCTGCGCGGCGCCATCGCGAAGACGCTGCGCGAACGCGGCTACGATGTGGACGAGGCGTGCGACGGCGAAGAGGGCCTCGAGCGGATAAAGGCGGCGAAGGGCGGCTATGCGCTCGTGATCTGCGATGTGGCGATGCCGGTGCTCGACGGGCTCGCCATGCTGAAGGCGGCGGGCAAAGGGCTCGGCGCGGCGCGCGTGCTGCTGATGAGCGGCTATGAAGTCGACCAGTCGATCGCCGGCCTGCAGGGCCGCACGGTGCATGCCCTGAAAAAGCCCATCGCGCACGCGCAGGTGGCTGACGAGGCGGGCGCTCTGCTCGCGGCCTGAGGGCTTTTCATGCGGCTGGCTCTGCTTGCAGCGCTCGCGCTGGCGGGTTGCGCGACGACACCCGCCTCGCCGGATTTTTCCGGCGACTATTCCCGCACCCATGTCGTGCGCATGTTCAACGGCGATCCCGACGCGGAAATGATGGACACGCTTGAGATCGGCCCGACGAAGGATGGGCGCGCGATTTTCTCGATCAACATGATGTTCGACAACGCGCATATGTGTTCGCTGCAGGAGCAGAGCGCGGCGGTGACGCCGGCGGGACTCGTCTTCCGCGTCGCCGATCCGGACGAAGGCGGCCCCTTCACGCTGGCGATCAACATAACGGGCCAGGTTGCGAAACTCAGGGTGCTTGAAGGAACGGGGCTCCATTTCTGCGGCGCGCGCGGCAGCTGGTTCGGCGAGAAGGAATTCCGCAAGGGCGCGCGAGGCGCGAGCGACTAGGCGTCTGCTGCGCATGCGTCGGCGCCGCCAGACTCCGGGGAATCTCGCGTGAACTGAACATGGGTATGCGCAGCAGGCGCTGCGCGGTCCGGCATGACTGGTCATGATGTGTCGGCAGCTTCTGCGGCGGGTGCGATGGTCTGCACG
>JAEUMP010000016.1 GCA_016791445.1 Hyphomonadaceae bacterium
AGCGGATCGCCGGCGCGCGGCGCGCCGACCAGCGGAAGCCGCGCGGCATTTTTCGTCTGTGAACGGGCAGCCGCCGACGCTTCACCCGCCGCAGCCGCGACACGACGGCGGCGGCGATCAGGAAGCGGATGTCGCTGCGGAGGCGGAGCATCTGGCTTTGCAGCCAGAGCCGCGCATCGCGCGGCAGCGGCGCGAACTCCGCGATCCAGGCGATGATCTCAAGAAACCACAGGCGCAGCGCCGCCAGCGCTTCGGCGACTTGCGCGGTGAAATCCGGCGTTCTCACGAACTGCATGGCGGTGCTCCTCTCCGTGGCGCCCGGACCATCCGGACGCGACGTGGGAGGAGTGTGACTCAGGCCTCGACCCGGTCGGATATTTTTGCTGATTCTTCTGGTCAGGACCGCCGGCGCCCTCGCCGGCCTCCTTGTGCGCCAAGGGAAAACGGTTTGCCGGCGAGGCGCCGGCGGTCCATGCGGCGAGGGGAATAGGGTTTGCGTTTCCCCCTACTGAAAAGTCATGGTCGCGATCAGAGCTGATCGATCCACGCGCGGACGATGTCCTTCAGCGCGGCGCGGTTGGCGGTGAAGGTCTTCCCCGCCCCGACGGTGACAAGACAGCGGTCCGGCGCGAGCCATTTCACGATGCCGGCGGGATCGGGAACATCCATCGTGCGCGCGGCCTTCGCCTTGGCGTCGCGATGAAAGACGATCTGCAGCGCATCCCTCGAGCGCAGATGCATCGTCGCGAAATAATCCACCGTGCGAAAGCTCGGCGCATTCCACTTCACGCCTTCGCCGATCGCGGGATCGACGCCGAGAATGAGCGTGCGCGCAGCGAGGATCTCCTTTTTCAGCGGATGATCGAGCGCGTCGAGGAAGGCGGCGACCGCAGGATCCTTCCGCCCGCCGCCTGCAGTCAGTGTCTTCGCCATGCGTCAGGCCGCTGCGCAGATCGCGTCGAGACGGCCATAGCTCATTTCCATGCCGTCGGTCATGCCGGTGGCGACCGCCGCATCGCGCGACTCCTTCGTGTGGAAATCCATCAGCACGGTCATCGTCGTCACGCCGTCATGTTCCACGAAGGTGTTGCGGATCAAGGCGCCGTCGCCCATGTCGCCGCCGACATCGCCGGGATCGAAGAATTGCGTGTGCTCGAGAAGCGCCGGACCATCGACGGCGGTGAACGCGCCGTGAAAGCCGAACTCGCTGCCGTCGGCGTCGCTGCGCCAGCGCCAGAGATATTTGCCGCCGACGCGCACATCCATGTCGCAGACCGGCATCGTCCAGCCCGGCATGCCCTGGCACCAGCGTTGAAGCAGCGCCGGCTCCGTATGCGCGCGCCACACGAGTTCGCGCGGCGCCCTGAAGGAGCGGCGCACCTCGACGGTCGTGTCGGTCGGCAGACTCGCGACGGCGCTTTCATAGAGGGCGGGCATGCAGGTACTCCTGTCCGGATCGGTACGGTCGTTCAAAACACTAGCCGTGGAAGGCCTTTTCGAGATCGGCGACGATGATCTTGCGCATCGTGAACATCGCCTGCATCGCACGTTCGACGCCGGCCCTGTCGGGATGGCCGAGCAACCGGCCGAGCGCCTTCGGCACGACCTGCCAGGACACGCCGTACTTGTCCTTGCACCACGCGCACATGCTTTCCGCGCCGCCATCCGCGGTGAGCTTCGACCAGAAGTGGTCGACTTCCGCCTGATCCTCGCAATCGATGACGAAGGAAACGGACTCGTTGAAGGCGAATTCGCGATTGCCGCCGAGGATCATCAGCGGCTGCCCCGCGATGACGACATGCGCCATCATCGGATTGACGTCGGCGACCTCAACGTCCGGAAAGATGCCCTTGTAGTAGTCGACGACATCCGCTGGCGGGACGTTCACCCACAGGCACGGTTTGATTTTCGTCATCGTGCGTCTCCCTCAGTTGTTCCCTTTGGGCGGTTTGCCCTGCAGTTGATCGAGCAGCGCATCGAGACGGACGAAGTTTAGCTCCCAGAGCGCGCGGTATTGCTCGAGAAAGGCGTTGGCCTCGGCGAGTGCGGCGGCCTCGATGCGGCGCGGGCGCTTCGGGCCGTCCTGGCCGATGGAAATGAGGCCCGCGCGCTCGAGCACTTTCAGATGTTTCGAGATCGCCGGCTGCGACATGGCGAACGGCTCGGACAGCTCCGCGACCGACGCCTCCCCTGTCGCCAGCCGCGCGAGGATCGCGCGCCGCGTGGGATCGGCCAGCGCGGCGAAGGTGGCGTCGAGGCGGTCCGTCTCGGTCATCAATAACTCTATAGTTATATCGCCCTTTGGTTATGGATCGGGATCCATGCCGTGTCAATCGCCCTCTTGAATCGATATATCGAAATAATAGATATATCGAAGTCGACGCCCCGAGGGGGGCGGGCGGACGGAGGAGAACAATGTACGGATTTGGACATCACCGCCGCCGCTGGGGCGGCCACTTCGCGGAAGGCCATCATGGACGCTGGGGCGGACGCCACGAGGGCGGGCGCGGCGGCGGGCGGCGCTATTTCGAGCACGGCGCGCTGAAGATCATCGCGCTCGCGCTCATCGCGGAGAAGCCGCGCAACGGCTACGAGATCATCAAGGAAGTCGGCGAGCGCACGCACGGCGCCTACGAGCCGAGCCCGGGCGTCGTCTACCCGACGCTCAACCTGCTGGAGGAATCCGGCCAGATCCGCGCCACGGAGGTCGACGGCAAGAAGGTCTTCGAGATCACCGAGGAAGGCCGTGCGCAACTCGACGCGAACAAGCGCATCATCGAAGCTTTCGAGGAACGCTTCGGCGGCGACGGCCCGCAGTGGGGGCCGAGGAGCGGCATGGCCGGCGAAGGCCGCGCCCACCGCAGCGAAGTGCGCCGCGCCATGGGCCGCCTCGTCAACGCCGTGCGCGCGAAGTTCGCCGAGGGCGTGAGCGAACAGGACATCCCGGTGCTCGTCGCCGCGATCGACGCGGCGGCGGATGCGGTGGAGAAGGCTTGAGCGTTTCCTCCTCCGTAGAGCGAAGCGAAATGGGGGAGGTGGATCGCGGCGCAGCCGCGAGACGGAGGGGGCGGGCGCCCGCCCCCATCCCCGCCTTCGGCGGTACTTCCCCCGCAAGCGGGGGAAGAAAGGGATCGGCGCCCCTTTCGCTCGCGGCTATAGCCTCGCGCCATGACCGCACGCACTCTCGCCGACCTCGCGCCCGCGCGCGCCGCGCCTGACCTCGCCGCCCTCGCGAAGATCGAGGAGAGGATGCTCTGGCTCGCGGCGTGGACGATCCATCATGCAAACCACATCCGTGAGAACCGCGACGGGCTGAAGGTGGGCGGCCACCAGGCGTCGTGCGCGTCGATGACGACGATCATGACGGCGCTGTTCTTCCACGCCCTGCGCCCCCGCGATCGCATAGCGGTGAAGCCGCACGCCTCGCCGCTGTTTCACGCCATCCAGTACATGCTCGGCCGACAGACGCGCGAGCAACTCGAAGGCTTCCGCGCGCTCGGAGGCGCGCAATCCTATCCGTCGCGCACGAAGGACAAGGATGACGTGGATTATTCCACGGGGTCGGTGGGTCTTGGCGTCGCTGTCACCGCGTTCGGCAGTCTCGTGCAGGATTATCTCGCCGCGCGCGGCAAGGTGGCGCCGGAGGACATGGGCCGCTTCATCGCCACGGTGGGCGATGCCGAACTCGACGAAGGCAATGTCTACGAAGCGCTGATCGAGGCCTGCAAGCACGACCTCCGCAACATCTGGTGGATCGTCGACTACAATCGCCAGTCGCTCGACGCAGTGACGCCGGACCGCATGTTCGACCGTTTCGACGACATCTTCGCCGCAGCCGGCTGGCGCGTGGAGACGCTGAAGTACGGCCGCGCGCTGCGTGATGCGTTCAAGGCGCCGGGCGGCGCGCAACTGCGCGAGTGGATCGACGCCTGCCCCAACGATCTCTACGCCGCGCTCTGCTTCGAAGGCGGCGCGTCGTGGCGCGAACGTCTCGATGCGGACCTGAAGGGCCCCGCGCAGAAACTGCTCGCGGCCTATGATGACGACGGGCTCGCGAAACTGATGACGTCGCTCGGCGGGCATTGCCTCGAGACGATGATCGAGGCGTTCGACCGCGCGGCTTCGTCCGAAACGCCGATCTTCATGCTCGCCTACACCGTGAAGGGCTGGCGCCTGCCCTTCCAGGGCCACAAGGACAATCATTCGGGCCTCATGAACCCGACGCAGATGGACGCCTTCCGTGCGAAGATGGGCGTGCCGGAAGGCCGCGAGTGGGAGCCCTTCGCGGGACTGCCCGTCGAGATCGAGACGCAGTGCAAGGCCGCACTCGCGGCCGCGCCGTGGAGTGAGAAGGTCCAGCGGCGCTTCGAGGCGCAGCGCGTGCCGATCCCGTCGCGCGCGGAATTCCCGCGTGTCGAGGATGCGGAAATTTCCACGCAGGCGGCCTTCGGGAGGATTCTCAACGACATCGCCCGTGCGGGCGGCCCGCTCGCGGACGCCATCGTAACGACATCGCCGGATGTTTCCGTTTCCACCAATCTCGGCGCGTGGGTGAACCGGCGCGGACTCTTCAGCCGCAAGACGGACGAAGACGTCTTCCGCAAGCGCAAGATCGCCTCCGCGCAGATCTGGACGGAGACGCCGCAGGGCCAGCACATCGAACTCGGTATCGCCGAGCACAATCTTTTCCTGAACCTCGCGGCGTTCGGCCTGTCGGCGCCGCATTTCGGCGAGCGCCTTCTGCCGATCGGCACGCTCTACGATCCGTTCATCGCGCGCGGTCTCGATGCGCTGAACTATGCCTGCTACCAGGACGCGCGCTTCCTGCTTGTCGCCACACCATCGGGCGTCACGCTCGGCCCCGAAGGCGGCGCGCACCAATCCATCTCCACGCCGCTCATCGGTATGGGACAGGCGGGGCTTTCGTCGTGGGAGCCCGCGTTCGCGGACGAACTCGCCGTGCTGATGCGCCACGCGCTCGAACACATGCAGGCGGACGACGGCGAGAGCAGCTATTTCCGTCTGTCGACCCGCGCGCTGACGCAGCCGAAGCGCGAGAGCGATGCGTGGGAAGCGGATGCGCTGAAAGGCGCCTACTGGCTCGTGCCACCCGGCCCGAATTGCGATCTCGTCATCGCCTATCAGGGCGCGCTCGCGCCCGAAGCGCTGGAGGCGCACGCGCGTCTGCTCGAGGATCATCCGGGCGCCGGACTGCTCGCGATCACGAGTGCGGATCTGTTGCACCGCGACTGGACGGCGGCGGGAAGACAAAGGTGGATCGAAAGGACCGACGGCGGTCCCCATCGGGCGCATATCGCAAATCTGCTCGCACCCCTCGCCCGCCACGCCGGCATCGTCACGCTGATCGACGGTTCGCCTTCGACGCTGTCATGGCTCGGCGGCGTCCATGGCCATCGCGTGCGCGCGCTTGGCGTGGAAAAATTCGGCCAGACCGGCGATCTGCCCGATCTCTATCGCGAAATGCGTCTCGACGCCGACGCCATCCTCGACGCCGCCGCCGATCTCGCCCTGGACTGACGATCATGGATTTACTCGCCGCCGCGCAAAACGCGTTCTCGACGCTTGGCTTCGCCGAATGGCTCGCCGCAGGCTCCGCGATCGCTGCGTTCTTTTCCTTCCTGCTCAATCGCGGCACGGTAAAGCGTCAGGAACGCATGGCGCTGGAATCGCTGCGCGCCGCGCGCGACACCGATCTCATCGCCTGGGCGGGCGAAGTCATCGAACGTCTCGCCGATGCGCAGATGATGTGCCGCGACATGGATGACGGACTGATCCCAGAATCCGAACTGCTCACCCGCCGGAGTGAAGCGCGCACGCGCATCTCCGCCCTGCTCGACCGTGGCCGCGTCTTCTTTCCGAACGTCGTGGACCAGCAGGAGGAGGGCAAAGCCGCCGCCTTCCAGGGCAAGCGCCAGAAGGCGCTGAACGCGATCTACGCCGCCTATCGCACCGTGAGCGACGTGACGCGTCCCGGCGGTCCGACACCGCGCGAGGCCGTGCTCGCCATCGTCGAGCACAAGCGCGACTTCGTTTCGGAAGTCTTCCTCCACGTCGACCCGCGCCGGCGGCGCGATGTCCTGACCCAGCTCGAGACCTGAAAAAAAGCGGCGCTTCCGGAGAAGCGCCGCGAGGGAAGCACGGATGAGGGATCGAACGGATCCGACGTCCGCACCATCGCGCCTGCCGCCCCCGGGCGCTGTGACGGGGGTCACGCCGCGGCGGGCCCGCCGGCCATAAGTGAGCGTTCACTTGCATTTCCGGCGGCCGTCGACTATCTTCCCGGAAGGCGGGATGATCCGCCGTGTGGAGGGACCCCGAAGGGTCTGGGAACAACATGCGTTCGCTCGTGTTCAACGTGATGTTCTGGCTGATCTCGGGGCTCTACGTCCTGATGTGCGCGGTGCTGGCGCTCGTGCCGGGCAAGGGCGCGGTGCGCTGGGGCGTGCGGCGCTATGTGAAGCGCATGGTCTGGCTGATGCGGACCGTCGGCGGCATCAAGCCGGAAGCGCGGGGTCGCGAGCGTCTGCCGAAGGGCCCCTTCATCATCGCCGCCAAGCACTCGTCCTATGGCGACGGCTTCCTGATGTACGACCAGTTCGACGAGATCGCCTTCGTCACCGGCGACCATCTGGAACGCTTCCCGTTCGTGGGCCGCGTGCTTGCCAAGCTCGGCGCGATCGTCGTCGACAATTGCGGCGGCCCGGAAGCGCGCAAGGATCTCTCCGAGTCCTTCATGCGCGCGGCGGATGAGGGCCGCCCGGTGCTGATCTATCCCGAAGGCCATCTCGCGCGCGTCGGCGAGAAGCACCGCTACCGCTCGGGCGTGTGGCACATGCAGGAGACGTCGCAATGGCCGGTGGTGCCGGTCGCGACCAATCTCGGCCTGCGCTGGCAGTGCGAGGACTGGGAGAAGACGCCCGGCGTCGCCGTGATCGAATTCCTCGACCCGATCCCGCCGGGACTGCCGAAAGCGGAATTCCTCGAGCGGCTGGAGCGCGCGGTGGAGGGACACACGACGCGGCTCATCGCGGAGGGCCGTGTGGCGGATGAGGCGGTGCGCGCGAAGGCTGCGGTGGCGTAATGCTCTGGCCGGCCCGCAACGTCTCCTTCACGACGACCTTGTCTAAGGAGGAGGCGCTTGCGCGGCTGCATGCGGAGGTGGCGCGCCCGAAGCTGTTCATGCTGGCGCCCGCTTTGCCGCCATCAGCAGCCATAATCACCACGGAACAGGAGGAAGCAGCGGACTTCTACGGCACGCCTTCCCCGGACGGTGCGCGATTCAGATCGAATTTCCGCTTAACATCAGATGGCGGGCGCAGGATTTCGGATCTGTTCGATGCTGAAACTCGATGCACCATCAAGCCCGCCGTGAAAGGATCAGTCGTCCACGCTCGTATTCAGCTCGGGGAGAGCATCTTGGCAGCACTTCTCTTGTTAATGGCGAGCGCGATTGGCGTTTCCCTATACCTTCTTTCAGCACCCACGCACGGATCATCGGCCAGCGCCATCACTCTCCTCGCCGTTGCCGTCACAACGTGGGTCGCCGCCTGCTTTTTGTTCTCAGAGCACGCGCAGCGCACCGAGCGCCTGTTGCGCGCAGGACTTGAGCGGCCCTAACGAAAACAGCCGCGCAGATCTCTCTGCGCGGCCGCGTTCGTTCGATGGAGCTATCACTTACGTGCGGCGCTGATCCTCGTCCGCGATGCGGAACATCACGCGGAGGTTGACCGGCGTGCCCGTGGCGCTGGCGCCGTCGTAGCGGGTGGGCGCGTGCTTGAAGGTGCGCGCGACGCGGAGGGCGGCGTTGCCGAAGCCCGCGCGCGTCGGCGTTTCGGAGACGCGCTCGCAATCCAGCGAGCCGCCGTCCTGCACGATGCAACGGAGCGACGCCTCGCCTTCCCGCTCACGCTCCAGCGCGCGCGCCGGATACATCGCAGAAAGGCGACGCGCGGTCGGCGTCTTCGCCCAGACGGGGCGGCGTTCACCGGTGATGACGAGTTCGTTACTGTCCGTCGTCAGACTCGCCGGCGAAACGCCGACAACCATTTCAGGCACGACTGCCGCATACTGCGTCTTGCGCGCCCGCGCGGCGGTCGTGGGGCTCGTGGCGGCGGGCGCAGCGCTTTGGGAAGCAGAAGCAGGCGCGACATCCGGCGCCGTCGAGGAAGCATCCAGCGGCGCGGCGGTGTACGGCGTGACCGCGTCGGAAGTCGAGCGATACGACGCCGTCTCGAACAGCTCCGCGTCATCGGACGGCAAATTCGTCATCGCGTAGTAGCCGCCGCCCAGCACCAGCGCGACGACGGCGGCGCCGGCAAGCCACTTGCCGACCGTAGCGGCGCGACTGTCGCGGACATAGGTCGGCTGTGCATGATGGATGCGCTTGTCGTCGTGCTTGCTGTCGGGAGGCGTCTGGTCACTCATGTTCGTCTCCTTGAAAAGCGGGCGACGCACGTTCGGGCGCATCGCGATCCGAAACCACACTCCAGATACGCCGCCGGCGCAGTAAGGTTCCTCACGCATCCGTGGGTTGGGCCTCGCCCTTCCCGCGCGCTCCCTTGCCCTGCGCCGCGTTTCCCCCTACCCACCGCGCCGTTCTTTGCCATCGCCGCGCCCACCCCCGATCGGAGCACCTCCATGCCCGCCCAGTCCCCTCTCATGACCATCATGATCGCCGCCGCGCGGAAAGCGGGGCGCGGACTCAATCGCGATTTCGGGGAGGTCGAGAACCTGCAGGTCTCGCGCAAGGGCCCGGCGGACTTCGTCTCGAACGCCGACCACAAGGCCGAGCAGGTGATCTTCGAGGAGCTCTCGAAGGCGCGGCCCGGCTACGGTTTCCTGATGGAAGAGCGCGGCGAGGTGAAGGGCACCGACAAGACGCACCGCTGGATCGTCGATCCGCTCGACGGCACGCTGAACTTTCTGCACGGCCTGCCGCATTTTGCGATCTCCATGGCGCTCGAGCGCGAAGGCGAGCTGGTGGCCGGCGTCGTCTACAATCCTGTCTCGAACGAGCTGTTCACGGCGGAAAAGGGCCGCGGCGCCTTCCTGAACGACCGCCGCATCCGCGTGGCGGCGCGCACCAATCTCGCCGATGCGCTCGTCGTCACCGGCATTGCGCACAAGAACCGCGTGAACCCCGGCAAGGGCCAGTTCATGGCCGAGTATGACCGCGTGGTCGATGCGACGGCGGGCGTGCACCGCTTCGGATCGGCGGCGCTGGATCTTGCCTGGGTCGCGGCGGGGCGGTTCGACGCCTATTGGGAGCGCAGCCTCGCGCCGTGGGACATCGCGGCCGGCGCGCTCCTTGTTCGCGAAGCCGGCGGCTTCGCCCGGGAGATCGACGGCGGCGACTTCATGCACACCGGCAACATCGTGGCGTCCAATGAGCGCCTGCTGCCTTTCCTGACCAAGGTCGTGAAGGGCTGAGACCCCGGCGCACGAGGTATTGAGCGCCGTCATGCGCCGGGGCTGATGACGCTGCGCCGCTGATCGCGCACAGTGCCGGCGACAGCGAACGGGAGCCCCCATGGCCGAGACGACGAGCGAACCGCAGACTTCCACCCGGAAAGTCGGCGGCTGGACGATGGCGGCCTTCGCCGCGCCCTCCGCGCCGCTGCTCGCGCTTTCGCTGCCGTCGCTGATCTTCCTCGCGCCCTACTTCAACGAACATCTCGGCCTGTCGCTGACGACCGTCTCGCTGGTCTTCCTCAGCGCGCGCCTGCTCGACATCATCGTCGATCCGCTGATCGGCAATTTCCAGGACCGTTCGACGCCCAAGATGGGCAGACGACGTTTCTGGCTCGCGGCCACCACGCCATTCTTCATGGCGATCATCTGGCTGGTGTTCATCGGATTGCCGCCGGGATCGCCGGCGGCGCTCGTGGCGATCGCGGTGCTCGTCATGTACGCACTCTATGCGGCGATGACGATCGCGCACCTGAGCTGGGCCGGCGAACTTCTGCCTGACTATCACGGCCGCACGCGCACGCTGGGCGCGGTGCAGGTGGCGGGCATGATCGGCTATGTGCTCATGCTGTTCCTGCCGGCGCTGGTGCGCGCAAACGGCGGCGACTCCGTGGCTTCCGTGCATTCGATGGGCTGGGCCGCACTTCTCTCCTTGCCGGTGCTCGTGGCGATCTGCGTGTTCTTCGTGAAGGAGGAACCGCTGCCGCCGCAGCCGCACGTCAGCTTCCGCGATACCGTGAAGACGCTGATGGAGAACAAGTCGCTGCGCTTCGTTCTGGTGCCGGACTTCCTGATCGGCGTCGGCTACGGCGTGACCGGCGGGCTCTTCCTGTTTCTCTTCCGGCACTATCTGGGATTCACCGCGAACTCCGAACTGCTGCTGCTCGTGTACTTCGTCTCCGGCCTGATCGGGATCCCGTTCTGGGTCTGGCTTGGCCGCACGGTCGGCAAGCACCGTGCGCTGCAGTGGGGCTGCATCCATGCGGGCATCGCACTCGCGCTGACGCCACTGATCCCGAAAGGTGAACTCGTCATCGGCCTCGTGGCGCTCGCCATTGCGGGATTCTCGCAGAGCGCCGGCACCATGCTCATCCGCGCGATGATGGCGGATGTGGTCGACGAGGACACCGCAAAGACCGGCGGGCAACGCTCGGGCTTGTTCTTCGGCCTCATGCTGACGACGAGCAAGATCGGTCTGGCGGTGGGGCCGCTGGCCTATGTGGTGCTCGACATGTTCGGCTTCGAGCAGGCGCTCGGCGCGGCGAACACGCCCACGGCGATGACGGCGCTGGTGCTGCTGTTCACGGGCCTGCCCTTCGTGCTGAACATGCTGGCCGCGTGGTGGGTGCGCGACTATCCGCTCGATGCAAAGCGGCAGGCGGAGCTGCGCGCAGAGATCGCCGCCCGCGAGGGCGCGCGGTGATCACGCAGGAATCGGTTTGCCACGCTTGAGCGCACGCACGAGGTAGCGCGCGGGATTCACGGCATCGAGCGCCGCGCGATCCAGCACCTGCGGTTCACCGCAGATCTGCGCCGCAACGGTCTCCCCCAACAACGGCGCCAACGTGAAGCCGCGTGAGCCGAGCGCGCCCAGCACATAAAGTCCCTCGTGCACAGGCGACGGCGCGCCCGAGGCATCGACGCGCCCGTGCATCAGCCCGGCGTGGCGGACATTGAACGCCGCCGCATCCGGCAGCAGTCCGACGAGCGGCCCGCGATCGGCGGTGGCGGCGCGGACCCCGGCGCGCGATGTCAGCGCGTCGACGCGCACGCGCGCCGCAAGTGAAGGCGACAGGCGCGCCAGCTTCTCCAGATTGCGCACGCGAGAGTCCGCATCGGGTATCGCGGAAAGAGCATCGGTTCGATCGAACGTGGCGCCGAAGACGACGCCATCATCCAGCGGCGCGACATAGCCGTCGCCGGACAGCGCATGCGGCAGCGGCGCGCCGTCGAGCAGCCCCGTCTCCGTCTGCCCGCGCGAATATTCCAGCGGCAGCCAGCGCGTTTCGTCAAAGCGCGCGAGCGCCGCGCCGCCGGCGATCACGACCGCCGACGCCGTCTCGATCACATCGCCATCTGCGTCGAGAAGAACCCACCGGTCCCCTTCACGGGACAGGCGCGCCACTTTCGCGCCGAAGCGCACGCGCGCGCCGCGCAGCAACGCCTCGACGGTCGCGACGGGGCGCACGACGCCCGCGCGCGGATGGATGAAGCCGCTCTCATGCGCCTGAAAGTGCGACGGCGGCAGCGGCGGATCGGCGATGAGATCGTCCCGCACCGCAGGATCCACGATCACCTCTACAACGCCCGCCGCATCGATGACGCCGAGCGCTTCGTAAGTGCGCAGCGCTTCGAGGTAGGCGACGAGGTGCAACCGTGCGACGGGCGTGTCCCCGCGATCGAGACGCGGCATGACGAGCCCGGCGGCATTGCCGCTCGCGCCGGCGCCGAGCGCCTCCCCCGCTTCAAGCACCACCACGTCCATGCCGCGACGCACGAGCGCCGCCGCCGTCGCTGCGCCCGCGACACCGGCGCCGATGACGGCGACCGTGCCGGATGCCGGCGACACAAGGGTAGACGCGCCCTGCGCGCGATCGAGGCGCGCTTCGAGACGTTCGCGCTTGCCGGCGAAACCCGTCGCCTTCCCGACCCGAAACCCCGCCGCCGTCAGCGCGCGGCGCACGGCGCCTGCAACGCTGTAGCTCGCGAGCTGCGCGCCCGGCGCCGACAGCGCGGCGATGCGGTGCATCAGCGTCGCGCTCCACATGCTTTCATTCCGCGACGGTGCGAAGCCGTCGAGAAACCAGGCGTCGAAGACGCCGGCGAGACCGTCGAGCGCGAGCTCTGCGTCCTCATGGATCACGGTCAGCGCGAAACCGTCTTCGGGAAACCAGAGTCGCTGCGCGCCGCGCGCGCGGACAGGCCATTGCGCAAGCACCTTCGCGGAAAGCGCCGCCACTTCCGGAAACGCCGCATGCGCCCGCGCCGCTTCGTTGCGCTCGAGCGGGAAGCCTTCGACGGAGACGTAGTGCAGCACGGCGTCCGGTGCGCGCGTCCGTCGCCAGACATCCCATGTGGCGAGCGCATTCAGGCCGGTGCCGAAGCCGAGTTCGCCGATGGCGAAGCGTGTGCGGTCTCGCCATCCTTCCGGCAAGCCGCAGCCGCCGAGGAAAACGGCGCGGGTCTCATCGAGGCCGCCATGGCGGGAATAGTAGACGTCGTCGCTCGCGCGCGACCGCGGGGCGCCGTCGGGCGTCCAGTCGAGATCGGGGCGCGGGGGCAGGCGCGTCATGCAGCAGGCATCTCTCGTTCGGCCCCCCGAAAGCAAACGGGCCGCCCCGAGGGGCGGCCCGCGCTAACTGTCCAAGACAGCCGGAAGAATTACTTCTTCTCGGTCGTCGTCTCGGTCGTCGTCGTGGTGGTGGTCGGAGCCGCCGGGGCCGCCGCCGGGTCCGTCGCCGGGACCGCCGCCGGGTCAACCGCCGGCGCTTCCGGGGCCGCCGCCGGTTCCGTCACCGTGGTGGTTTCTTCCGTGGTGGTGGTTTCCGCTTGCGGGCCGCACGCAGCGACGCCGAACGCCAGAACCGCCGCGATCGTGGTGGCCAGAGCCAGTTTCGTCTTCGTCATAGGTCAATACCCCTCGTCCCGGCGCGAATGCTTCGTCGCCGCGGGGGAGCATTATGAACTCTCAATAGGGGATGCAAGCGCCTCAGACACGAAGCACTAACTATTCCGTCATTAGACGGCCTTTTTGAATCCAAGTCATGCCTTTTTGCAAGGCCGAAAAGCGGGTTTTTGCAGGTGCGTTGCAGCAATCCCGACTGAAAATGTAGAGATTGTTCAACGGACTAGGCCTCGGCCATGTCATCGCCAAGCAGCGCCCAAGATCAGGCGGCGGTCGCCTCGTTGATCGCCTCTTCCAACTGCGCAAATGTCGGCTGGAGGGAACTTGGAACCTGTCCGCGACCGATCTCGACGGAGATTTGCGCCGCGTTTCCGTGCAGGTGGGCCACCAGCACGTCCTTGATGATCTTGTAGAACTGGCCCTCTTCATCGATGGCAGACTGCATCCGCGCGGCAATCGGTCCCACGATGCCGTAGGCCAGGAACACGCCGAGAAAGGTGCCGACCAGCGCCTTGCCGATCATGAGGCCGAGGACTTCGGGCGGCTCGTTGATGGCGCCCATGGTCTTCACGATACCGAGCACCGCCGCGACGATGCCCAGCGCCGGCAGGCCGTCGGCCATGTTCTGCATCGCGCCGGCGGGCTTCAGCGCCTCGTGGTGGTGCTTCTCGAGCTGCTTGTCCATCGCGTCCTCGACCTGGTGGGCATCGTCGAGGTTCATCGTCATCATCCGCAGGGTGTCGCAGATGAAGTCCGTCGCGAAGTGGTCCTTCGTGATGCGCGGATACTTCTGGAAGATGGCGCTTTCGTCCGGCTTCTCGATGTGCGGCTCAAGCGCGACCACGCCCTTGGTCTTCATCAGCTTGGTCAGCTGGAAGAGGAGCGCCAGCAGGTCGGAATAGTCCTTCTTGCTCCACTTGGAGCCGCCCGCCGCCTTGCCGAGCCCGGGGCCGAGGGCTTTCAGGGTGGGCATGTCCTGCGAGATGATGAGCGCGCCCACGGCGGCGCCCATGATCATCATGAACTCAAGCGGCGCCGCCTTGATGATGACGTCGAAGTGGCCGCCGGCGAGCGCGAAGCCGCCGAACACCATCCCGAAGACCACAAGGAGGCCGATGCCGAGGAACATGGTTAAAGGAAATCCTGAAGCCGTTCCGTGAGTTATGGCCTACAGGGCCTTAATGGGCCGTTCCCGTGGATGACCTTCGCCCTTCCGGAGAGGGCGGGCGCGCAGCGCGCGTGTTGCTGCTAATCGGGAAGCATGAAGATCCTTGCCGCCCTCGCCGCCGCCTGTGGTTTCGTCCTGGCCGCCGTCGCCGCCGCGCCCGCCCAGACGCCGACGACGGTCGCGGCCGCCTGCGTCCGACCCCAGCCCCCGGTCTTCCCGGCCCCGTCCGCCGCCGCCGCCATGCAGCCCGGCGAAATCGACCAGGCGCGCTACGCCCGCGACACCTACTTCGCCGCCGCCGACGCCAATCTGGCCTGCCTCGACGCCGACATCGAAGCGCGCATGCGCACGCTGTTCGCGACCGGCGCGCCGATGGACGACCGCCTGCGCGCCGCTGGCCTGGCTCATGAACTGGCGAGTCGCGAACGCGCCGAAACGCATGAGCGCTTCATCCGCATGTGCCTTGCCTACGAAGACGCCCGTGGGCCGCTCGTCGGCGGCTGCCGCTGAGGCGCGCACGAATGCGCTGACCGCCCTGCTTTTTCGCCGTGGTGTAACGCGCGCCGGTTTGCGCTACGCCTCCGCGCTCCATGAGCGCCGCTGAACCTGATCCCCCCGCCCCCGCTGAAGACGACAACCGGCGGCGCAGTTTCCTGCTGCTGTTCTCGACGCTGCTCGTCGTGGGCTTCGGCAACACGATGCTGCTGGCGCTCCTGCCGCCGCTGGCGCGGCGCATGGGCCTCGCCGACACAAGCGTCGGCTGGATCTTTTCGCTGTCGGCGCTCATCTGGGTGTTCGCTTCCTCGTTCTGGGGGCGCATGAGCGACCGCAAGGGCCGCAAGCCGATCATTGCGCTGGGCCTCGCCGCCTATTGCGTGTCGATGACGCTGTTTGCGCTGATCTGCATCGCCGGCGTAAACCACTGGGCGCCGCCGGCGGCGATATTCGTCGGACTGCTGCTCTCGCGCGCGATCTTCGGCGCGATCGGTTCCGCATCCAGCCCCGCCGGTCAGGCCTATGTCGCGGACCGCACGTCTCCGCAGGAACGCACCGAAGAACTCGCCTCACTCGGCGCAGCCTTCGCGCTCGGCGCCACGCTCGGGCCGGCGCTGTCGGGCGTGCTTGCGGCGCAGGTGGGCCCGATCCCGCCGCTGTTCCTCGTCGCGGCGATGGCGGCGACCGCCTCTTTCGCGATCATGCGCTTCCTGCCGGAGTCGAAGACGCCGGAGCTTCCGCTGCAACGCGGCAAACGGGAAACAACGTGGAAGCTCGCCCTTGATCCGCGCGTGTCGGGCTTTCTGCTCTACGGTCTCGGCATCTCCGTCGTCACCGGGATGCTGCAACAGACCTTCACCTTCTACACCATGGACCGCCTAAAGCTCGACGAGGCGACGACCATCGTCTACGCGTCGAACGGCCTGATGGTCGGGGCGCTGGCGTTGCTGGCGACGCAACTCGGGCTCCTGCGCATGCTGAAGCTGCAGGGGCGATCGCTCATGGTGCTGGGCGGCGCGGTCATTGTCTGCGGCGTGCTGCTGCAGATCTCCGCAGAGACGCTGAATTTCCTGCTCGTCGCGCAATTCATGCAGGGCGTTGGTTTCGGTCTCGCGCGACCGGGATTCTCGGGCGGCGCCTCGCTGTCGGTTCGACCGGAGGAACAGGGCGGACTTGCGGGGCTCACTGTCGCGGTGAACGGCGCGGGCTTCGTGATTTCACCGCTTGCAGGCGTGACGCTTTACGAGGCCGCCGGCATGCACGCGCCGCTCTGGCTGGCGGTCGGCATTCTCACGTCGATGACGCTGTTTGCGGTGTTCAGCCGTCGGCTGCGCGCTACCGGCGGCGTTTCTTCTTCTTCGCCGGCCTCGGGGCCGGAAGGCGGCTGACCGCCGTACGCACTTCCGAGAGAATGAACGTCGTCATGCGGCCGGTCGGCTCAAGACCGAGCGACCGTTCGAAGGACTCCACCGCGCGGCGGGTCGCCGGGCCGACTTCGCCGTCCGCCGCACCGTTGAGACGGCCTAGGCGGATCAAGCCCCGCTGCACTTCCTTGATGCTTGTTTGGGTGCGCAACAGCGCAGCGGAGGCCTGCGCCGCCGCGCGATCGACACCCGTGACCTTGGCCTTCACGCGGTTCAGAAGCGCCGGCGTGGGGTAGCCGTCGGCGGGCATGTTCTCGGCCTGCTGGAAGCGGCGAACGGCGGCGCGCGTGTTGTTGCCGAACATGCCGTCCGGCGCGCCGGCGCTGAAGCCCAGCTTGTTCAGCCCTTCCTGCAACTCGATGAGTTCGTTGCGCTGCAGCGAACCGATCTGCACGGGCCACGGCGTCTGCAGGCCCGCCCCGCCCTCGAAGCCGCGCGCGAGCAGCGAGACAATCATCGCGTAGCGGTCGGACGGGTTGTAGGTGCGGATGACGCTGAAATTGTGGAACAGCAGCAGCGCGGGCCCCCGCGCGCCCGCGGGCAGATACAGCTGCGCATTCATCGCCTGGATCGGCGCGCCGTATTCGTAGCCGCTTGCCGACCGAATGCCGAGTTGCACCCACTGCGAGATCGGGCGCGAGGTTCCGTCCGCGAGCGCGTAGTCGAAGTCGGCCGGCATCAGCACTTCGTCATAGACGGGCTCGCCGCGCTTCCAGCCGCGTGACGCCAGATAATTGGCGATCGAGGCGAAGACGTCGCCATTGTTGGTCCAGATGTCCTTGCGGCCGTCGCCGTCCCAGTCCACCGCCGTCGAGAGATAGACGTCGGGCATGAATTGCGGTTGGCCGAGCGCGCCGGCCCACGAACTCTTCAGCTGCTCGGGCCCGGCGAAGCCACGCTCGACCATTTCCATCAGCGCGATGAGGTACGTCTCGAACTGCGCGCGACGACGACCGTCCGCCGCGAGCGTCGCGAGCGCCAGCGGCGCATCGTAACTCAACGGGAAAGTCCCGAAATTCGTTTCCACGCCCCAGATGGCTGCGATGATGTCGGCATCGACGCCGAAGCGGCGTTCGATGTCGGTGAAGAGCTGCGCATGCTGCTGCCGGCGGGCGATGCCGTCGGCGATCTTCTGCGGCGTCACGGCGCGGTTGATGTAGTCCCACACGGGGCGGACGAATTCCGCCTGGTTCTGGTCCTGCGTGATGATGCGCGGGTCCGGGCGCAAACCGGACAGGATCCGCACCACAACCGCCGGAGAGCGACCCGCCGCGACCGCCCGCTGCGCGAACCCGCCGCGCCAGGCATCGAAGGCCATGTCGCCGGAGGACGCGAATTCGAGGACGATCTGGCTGGGCGGCGCGACGAGCGGGGTGGCGGTCGGGGCCGGCGCCGTCGGCGCCTGGGCGAGGCTCGACTGCGATCCTGCCATCGTCAGCCCTGCCACGGCCGCCGAAAGGATGAGTGAAATGCGCGCCATGGACATGAGTGGTCCCCGATTCTGAAGGCGAAGCTATGGCGGATGACCCTTACAGCTTTGTTGCCAAACAGAATGTGACCAGCGGTTTACCCTCCCCAGGCCACGGCCGGCGGCGCCGGGCGCTCCCAATTCCTTGACAGCTAAGGGTCGGGCGCCTAGAACGCGCGACTTCCGAATTCCGGCGCTGACAGCGCCCGTAGAAGGTTTAGGCGAAGGCCATGAAAGTCCGCAGCTCCCTCAAGTCGCTCAAGACCCGCCATCGGGACTGCAAGATCGTGCGCCGCAAGGGCCGGGTGTACATCATCAACAAGGTCGACCCGCGCTATAAGGCCAAGCAAGGCTGATGGCTGCCGGACGTGCGAAAGCCGTCCTGTTCGACTATGGCAACGTCCTCGTAAATTGGGACCCGCGCCACCTGTACCGCCAGCTCTTCGCGGATCCTGCGGAGATGGACTGGTTCCTTGAGAACGTATGCACGATGGACTGGCATCTCCGGCACGATTCCGGGGAGCCGATGACCGTGACCACCGCCGAACTGGCGAAGAAGCACCCGAAATACGCCGACGCGATCCGCGCTTGGGACACGCGCTTCTGCGACATGATCGGCCCCGAGATCGCGGGCTCCGTCGCCCTTCTCGATGAGGTCAAGGCGCAGGGGCTGAAGGTGGGCGTGCTCACCAACATGCCCGCGGATCAGGCGTGGGTATGCTTCCGCAACTTCTCCCGCTGGGCGGCGCTCGACACCATTATCGTCTCCGGCTTCGTGAAGATGGCGAAGCCCGGCGCGGATGTGTTCCGGCTGGCGCTGCACGCGCTCGACCGGGAAGCGCACGAGGTCTTTTTCGTCGACGACAGTCCGAAGAACGTCGCGGCGGCGGAGGCGCTGGGGATCGCGTCGCATCTGTTCAGGGCGCCCGACGCCTTCGGCGAGGCCCTGCGCAAGGCCGGATTTCTGGCGTAAAGTCGCGTCACGAGACCCCATGCGCCGCATCCTCACCGCCCTCTTCCTGATCAGCGCCCCGCTCGCCGCTTGCGGCGCGCCGCCGCCCGCTGACCAAACGACCGCCGATCCCGCGCTCGACGAATTGTTCAAGTCGCTGCTTACCGCCCCCACGGCTGCGGAAGCTTCTGCGCTGGAAGAACAGGTGTGGCAGACGTGGGGCCAGTCCGGCAGCGCGACGGTCGACGTCCTCATCGAGCGCGCCGACGCCGCTGAAGCGGCGGGCGACAAGGCGCTTGCCCTTTCCTTCGTCGATCAGGCGACGTCGCTGACGCCCAGCTATGCGGGCGCATGGTACCGCCGCTCCATCCTGCGTTACGACGCCGACGACCGCGCCGGCGCCATCGCCGACATCCAGGAAACGCTGAAGCGCGAGCCCCGCCATTTCGGCGCGCTTGCGGGCCTCGGCCTCATCTACGAGGACATGGGCCAGGAGAAGGCCGCGCTCGAAGCCTATCGTCGCGCGCTGGAAATTCACCCGTTCCTCGAGACCGCCAAGCAGGGCGTCGCGCGGCTGGAACCGAAGGTGGACGGGCAGGATTTGTAAGGCGCGTTTTCTTCCCCCGCTTGCGGGGGAAGTACCCGGCAAAGCCGGGGGATGGGGGCGGGCGCCGCGCCCCCTCCGTCTCGCGCTTGCCGCGCGATCCACCTCCCCCGTTTCGCTCACGCTCACGGAGGAGGAAAGGTTCACACCTGTGGCGCTTTCACCTGTGAACCGCCGGCTCCTCGCCGCAAACCCCGCCGCGAATCGCTCTAGCGTTCCGGAAACGAAAACAAAGGGGTTCTCCATGGCCGACGACGCAGGTTCCTTCATCGCCGCCGACGCTGCGCCGCAGACGCTGACGCAATCCGCGCAGGAGCGCCTGCGCCAGCTCATCGCGCGCATCGAAAAGCTCGAAGAGGAAAAGGCGAGCGTCGCCGCCGACATCAAGGAAGTCTATGGCGAAGCGAAGTCGACCGGCTTCGACACCAAGGTGATGCGCAAGGTCATCGCGCTGCGGAAGCAGGACCGCAACGAGCGCGCCGAGATGGAAATGGTCATGGACCTCTATCTCGCGGCGCTCGGCGAAATCTGAGCAAAAGTGCTATAGCGGGGCGTCATGCCCCGCGACGTCGATCCCAAACGCACGCGCAAGGCGCTCCGGCAGGTGCGTCGCTTGACGGCGCTGCAGGACGCGCCGGAAGGCGCGCCGCCGCCTGACTATTCGGGCTGGGAGAAGGAATTCCTCAGCGAGGTCGAGGCGCGTCTCGACAAATATGGCTCGGCTTTCGCCGATCTCGGCAAAGGCGCGCCCGACGAAGCGCTCTCGCGGCTGCAGGCGCAGAAGCTCAAGGAAATCGAGAAGAAGGCCAAGGACCAGGCGAACGGCAAGGAGCCGAGGCGCTCCGGCTTCAAGCGGAAGACGCCGCCTTGGGCAAAGAAAGCGGAGTCGGAGGAATGATCACCCGCGACGATCTCGACGAGGCCTGGAAAGTCGTGCGCGGCGTGTTCGGACCGACGCCCGCCTATGCCTGGCCGCTGCTCGCCGAACGCGCGGGCCACACGATCGTGGTCAAGCACGAAAACCACTGCCCGACCGGCGCGTTCAAGGTGCGGGGTGGGCTCGTCTTTCTTGCGCGCCTGCGCGAGCGGATGCCGGCATGCCCGGGTCTCGTCACCGCCACGCGCGGCAATCACGGCCAGTCCATCGCCTTCGCCGCATCGCGCACCGGCGTGCCGCTCACCATCGTCGTGCCGCACGGCAATTCCCGCGAGAAGAACGCCGCCATGCGCGCCTTCGGCGCCGATCTGATCGAGCACGGTCGCGACTTCGACGAAGCGCGCGTGCACGCGGCGCGTCTCGGGCTCGAACGTGGCCTCGTCTATGCGCCGTCCTTCCATCCCGATCTCGTCGCGGGCGTCGCGACGTATGCCGTCGAACTCTTCGGCGCGCACCCGGATGTGGAAACGGTCTATGTGCCGGTCGGCCTCGGCTCGGGCGTGTGCGCCGTGACGATGGTGCGCGATCTCTTCGGCCTGCCGGCGAAGATCGTCGGCGTGGTTTCCGAAAAAGCGGATTGCTATGCGCTGTCGTTTGAATCCGGCGCGCCCGTCGAAACGCCGAGCGCGGACACTTTCGCCGACGGGCTCGCCGTGCGCGTGCCGAACGCGGACGCTTTCGGGATCATCAAGGCCGGCGTCGACCGCATCGTGCGCGTCAGCGACGCCGAGATCGCCGCCGCCATGCGCATCCTGCACGAAGACACGCACAACATGGCCGAAGGCGCGGGCGCTGCAGCGCTGGCGGCCGCGCTGAAAGAGCGCGTGAAAGGCAAGGCCGCCGTGATCCTCAGCGGCGCGAACGTCGATCGCGAGATCGCGGCGAAAGTGCTCGCGGGTTAGGCCCGCAGCACGCCGCCCGTCGCCTTCGCCACCGCCGCGATGATCTTTTTCGCGATCTCTTCGATCTCCGCCGCATCCAGCGTCTTTTCGCGCGGCTGCAGCGTCACCTCGATAGCGAGCGACTTCTTGCCCTCATCGACACCCTTGCCGCGATAGACATCGAACAGGCTCACGTCCGTCACCAGCTGCTTGTCGGCGCCATAGGCGGCGCGCACGAGATCGGCGGCGGCGACTTTCTCTTCCACCACGAACGCGAAATCGCGCGTGAACGGCATGAGGTCGAGTTTCTCCAGCGCGGGCTTCGCGTGCGTCTGCTTCGCGCGCGGCGCAGGGATATGGTCGACCATGATCTCGAACGCGAGCGCAGGGCCTTCCACCTCCAGCGCATTGAGAATGCGCGGATGCACATCGCCGAAACGCGCGATGACCTTGTTACCGAGCTTCAACGCGCCGCCGCGACCGGGATGTTGCCATGGCGCATCGGCTGCGCCCGTCTGCAACGACGACACCGGCGCGCCCATCGCTTCGAGCGCCATCAGGCAATCGCGCTTCATCTCGAAGAGGTCCGGTGTCTCCGCACCCTGCCAGGAGCGCTTCGGCCGAGGCTGACGAACAGCGGCAACCGTGCGCGCCTGCCCGGCATCAGTATCATCGGACCATGCCGGACCCGCTTCGAACAGCATGAGATCGCCGCGCCCGCGATCGAGATTGCGCTGCGCGGCGCGCAGCAGGTTCGGCAGCGCCGACGGCCGCATGCAGTCGAGATCCGACGCGATAGGATTGGCGAGCACGAGCTTTTCCGCGCCGCCGCCAAAGAGTGCGGCGTGCTTGCGTTCGCAGAAGCTCCACGTGACGCACTCGAAATAACCTGCGCCAGCAAGCGCACGGCGCACGAGACGCGTGCGGCTTTCGCCGACGCTGGCCGGCGGGGCGCGATACCCGCTGGCGCGCGGCGGCTCGTTGGCGGGCAGTTTGTCGAAGCCTTCGATGCGCGCGATTTCCTCGACGAGATCGGCAGGGCCCTCCACGTCGCGACGCCATGTCGGCGGCTGCACGGTGAGCCTCTTCGCATCGCCATTGAGCACGAAGCCGAGGGCCGTGAGGATTTCCTTGGCCCGATCCGGCTTCACATCGAGCCCGGCGAGCCCCCTCACGCGCGCGGTGTCGAACGGCACCGCCTTCGGCGGCGCCGGGATCGCGCCCGCAAGCATCGGCTCGGACGCTTCGCCGCCGCAGATGTCGAGGATCAGTTGCGTCGCCAGTTCGAGGCCGCCGAGTACGAAGCCCGGGTCGACGCCGCGTTCGAAGCGGTACTTCGCATCGGAATTGATGCTCGTCGCGCGGCCCGTCTGCGCGGTGCGCAGCGGATCGAACCACGCGCTTTCCAGCAGCACGTCCGTGGTCGCGTCACTGACGCCCGACGTCTCTCCGCCCATGACGCCGCCGAGACCCAACACCTGAGCGTCATCGGCGATGACGCACATGTCCGGCGTGATGTCGTAGGTCTCGCCATCGAGCGCGACGAATTTTTCTCCCGCCTTGCCGAGGCGCGCGCGCACCGTGCCGGTGAGTTTCGCCGCGTCATAGACGTGCAGTGGCCGCGCACGGTCGAAGCAGAGATAGTTGGTGATGTCGACGAGCGCCGAGCGCGGCTTCAGGCCGATGGCCTTGAGCTTCTGCTGCAGCCATGGCGGCGAGGCCACGTTCTTTACGCCGCGAAAATAGCGCGCCGCGAACGCGGGGCATGCGGACGCATCGTCCGTCGCCACCGGCGTCGGCGACACGAACGCGCCCTTCACCGGCTTCACGGGCCTGGCGATGAACTTGCCGACGCCTGCGGCCGCGAGATCGCGCGCGATGCCGTCGACGCCCAGCCAGTCGGGCCGGTTCGGCGTGACTTCGAAGTCGATCACCGCATCGGAAAGACCGAGTGCATCGGCGGCGGGCGTGCCGACCGCAAGTTTCGCATCGAGTTCGAGAATGCCGTCGCCGTCGGAATCGACTTCAAGCTCCGCGCCGGAGCACAGCATGCCGTTCGACACCACACCGCGCACGGGCCGCGCTTCGAGCGTGATGCCGCTGCCGGGAATGTACGTCCCGAGCGGCGCGTAGATCGTCACCAGACCCGGCCGCGCATTCGGCGCACCGCAGACGATTTCCTTGCGCCCGTCTTTCGTATCGACCTGGCAGACGCGCAGACGATCGGCGTTCGGGTGCTGTACGGCTTCGACGATCTTCGCGACGGAGAACACCTTCAGCTTCTCGCCGGGATTTTCAACGTGCTCGACTTCGAGGCCGGCCATTGTCATCGCGTCCACGACCTGTTCGATCGTCGCATTCGTTTCGAGGTGGTCCTTCAGCCAGGACAGCGTGAACTTCATGGTTGGTCCGCCGGAATCTTGGTGGTGGGCGTTGGCGTCGCGGGGTCCTCGACCTTGCGGAGAATTTCGAAGCCGATGCGATTGGGCGGCGCCTCGGGCGTCTGCTTTTTCGCGGCGACCAGCAACATGCTGACCTGACTGACGTGCTGGATCAGCTGCATCGGCGCGCCGTCGGGCCCGCGACCGAAGAAGAGGATGAGATCGGGCGCCCAGAATCCGATGTCGAGCGCGTGGAAAACCTGCGCTTCGCTGAACGAAACGAGGCGGAATCCCACTTCGTGTTCGGCGTCGAGCTGCTTTTCGAACGCCACGATCGCCTGCGCGAGACGCTGGAACATCCACTGCGCGTCGGAGACGTTCTTCGGACGCGCTTCGACGAGCGCCGGCGTGTCGTTGCAGCCGGTGATCTGGTAGCGAACGCTCGACGACAGGCCGAGCGGATCGGGCGTGGCGGGCGGTTTAGGCGCGTCGGTCATGCGATGCCTCCCGCCAGACCTGCCGTGAGATAGGGCGAGAAGCCGTAGTGCTTCAGCCAGCGCGCATCGCTGCCGAAGAAATCGCGCAGGTCCGGCATGCCGTACTTCAGGATGGCGAGGCGGTCGACGCCCATGCCGAACGCGTATCCCTGATACTTCTCGGGATCGACGCCGCAATTCTTCAGCACGTTGGGATGCACCATCCCGCAGCCGAGAATTTCGAGCCAGTCATCGCCCTGCCCGATGCGCACCTGACCGCCGCTGCGGTCGCAGCGCACGTCCATCTCCGCGCTCGGCTCGGTGAAGGGGAAATGGTGCGGGCGAAACCGCACGTCGACATCGTCGACCTCGAAATAGGCCTTGATGAACGCCATCAGCGTGCCCTTGAGGTCCGCCATCGTGGTCTTCTCGTCGATGACGAGGCCTTCGATCTGGTGGAACATGGGCGTGTGCGTGGCGTCGCTGTCCTTGCGATACGTGCGGCCCATGCAGATCATGCGGATCGGCGGCTTCTGCTTCAGCATCGTGCGCACCTGCACGGGGCTCGTGTGCGTGCGCAGCACCTTCCGCTCGCCCTTCTCGTCAGGCTTGAGGAAGAAAGTGTCGTGCATTTCCCGCGCCGGATGCTTGGGCGGGAAGTTCAGCGCGGTGAAATTGTTGAAGTCGGTCTCGATGTCCGGACCTTCTTCGAGAGCGAAGCCCATCTCGCCGAAGATGCGCGCGAGTTCTTCCTGCACCTGGCTGACCGGATGGATCGCGCCGACGCGCACCGGGCGGGCCGGCAGCGAAACATCGACCATTTCGCTTGCGAGCCTGGCTTCGAGCGCCGCCTCCGCGAGCGCCGCACGCTTGGCGACGATCGCCTCGCCGACGCGATCCTTCAAGCCGTTGAGCTTCGGTCCCATCGCCTGACGCTCATCCGGCGACATCGCGCCGAGCGTCTTCATCAGCGCCGAGATCGCGCCCTGCTTGCCCAGTGCGTCCACGCGCACGGCGTCGAGCGCGGCTTCGTCGGAAGCGCTTGCGATACGAGCAGAAAGATCAGCCTCGAGCGCGGCGAGATCGTTGGTCTTTGCGTTCATGCGAAAATGGGCCCCGGCCTTCGCCGGAGCCCATTTCCTTGATCGTTGCGAGATCGGGCGCCGGCTGTTTTCAGTGGTCCCGGCATGCCGGGATCGAACAGCGCGCGACGGCGATCAGGCGAGAGCCGCGCGCGCCTTGTCCACGAGGCCCTTGAAGGCTTCCGGCTGGTTCATGGCGAGATCCGCCATCACCTTGCGGTCCACCACAACGCCGGCCTTCGTGAGCCCGTCGATAAATCGCGAGTACGTCAGCTTGTCGTCATGGAAACGCACGGCGGCGTTGATGCGCTGGATCCAGAGCCCACGGAACGTGCGCTTCTTGGCCTTGCGGTCGCGGTAGGCGTACTTGCCGGCCTTCTCGACCGCCGCGTTCGCCGCGCGGAACGTGTTCTTGCGGCGGCCAAAATAGCCGCGCGCTTCGGAAAGAATCTTCTTGTGACGGGCGTGCGCGGTGACGCCCCGTTTGACGCGTGCCATCGGTCAGTCTCCGCTCAGTTGAGGCCGTAGGGAATCCAGAGCTTCACGCGATCCGCATCGGGCTTCGCGATCTCTGCAGTTCCGCGGTTCTGGCGGATGTACTTGCCGGAGTGGCTGATGAGACGGTGGCGCTTGCCGGCGACGCCGGCCTTCACCTTGCCCGTCGCCGTGAGCTTGAAGCGCTTCTTCACGCCGCTCTTGGTCTTGAGCTTCTGTTTGGCCATTTCGCTCTCCTGAGGCCCATCTCCGGAAACCGGGGGGCCAAAGCATGAAAACGCGCCACGGCATGGCTTTTGGCCGGGCGCGCCCTTGAAGGACGGGGCGTATAGCAACGGGGGACCGCGCCCGCAAGTCGCCCGGATGGGGATCGGCGATGGACGCGCAGCCTCCCGGAAAGGTAAACAGGAAGGACGGAGACACCCCATGCGCCTGCCCAACAACAAGGGATACGCCGGCCGGGTCGGTACGGCGGTCCGGACGCTGATCGGTTCGCGCTTCTTCGTGGGCGTCTCGGGGCTGTGCCTGACGGCTTTCCTCGCCCACGTTCTCACCAATCCGTCGAGCTTCCCACAGTTCGCGATCATCAATTTTCAGACCATGGGCATCCTGCCGCCCCTGCCGCCCGCGCCGGAGCTGCCCAGCCTCGACGGGCGCGCCGGGGAGGTGGCGCGGGACGCTGTGCAGGGCGCCAAGCAGGCCGGGCTGCCCTACGTTCAGGCGTGGCTCGCGGAGCAGGACGCCAAGGTGAAGGCCTATTTCGCGGCCAATCCGGGGGCGGTGGTCGCGGGGAACTATATCGGGCTCGCAGCGTCCACCGCCGCGACGCTGTGGGGTGTCTATCTCCTGGCCGGCCAGCGGAAGATGGCCTAGCGGCCGAGGATCAGCGGCGCGCCACCGGGATCACCAGTTTCAGGCCGGACCACACCTCGTCCACCGCGCAGACCTTCACATCCACCAGCCCGGCCTTGAACGCCGCAGACCGGATGACGTCCTCGGTGACGGTGGTGGGGACTTTCGACGCCTTCTTCGGCCACGACACCCAGATCATGCCGGCAGGCTCAAGTTTCTCGACCGCCGCCGCCAGCGCCTTTTCCAGCGCCGCGATGTCCTTCTCGAAAATGTGGACGAGATCGAACGGGCCTTTCGGGAGCCGCCCGGGCTTCGCCAGCACGGCGACGCTCCCGAAATCCTCGAACGCCAGCAGCTCTTCCGGCCCCGCCTGCGCGCCGATCAACAGCGCCTTCTGCCCGGCCTTGTAGCCGAGCTTCTTTAGAAGCGGGGTTTTGGAATAGCTGGCGGAGATCAATCGAGCGGCCCACCGGGCATGATGGTCGAAATCGTATGCAGATAGACAGTCTGCGACTGACCTTCGCGGGTCAGGTAGAGCGTGAACGGATCGATCGCATTGATTTTGCCCATCACCTTTACGCCGTTCACCAAGAAGATGGTGACGGGCAATTTGTCAGCCATGAGACGCACAAGTACGCTGCGCTCCGCTTGACGCCCGCCAGGCACATAGTTGCCAAGAATGGACTCAAGCTCTGCAACGCGTTTTTCCAGGTGCTCGCGACTCGCGCGTTCCCCAACGTCCAGACTCAAATGACCGCGGACGGCCGTTGCCAGCGTCATGGTATTCGCAGGGTCGAGTCTTTCGTCCGAAAAGTCTATGGACTGAACCTCATAGAACCCGAGGGGTAGCCTGAGTCCTTCCTGCAGCAGAACAGGAATGACCTTGTTGCAATCGAGTGCGACCTTCGCCTCGTGGCGGACGTTCCGGGAGTTGATCGACTCCTGTGACCAAAGGACAACAACAACGCGCGCCGCCTCCAGATGCTTGGCGATCCAAGTGTCCCAATCGTGACCGGCAGGGATCTCCTGATCCCAGAATACGTCGAAGCCCTCATTCACCAGACCGGCGACGATCTCGGCGACGCGATCCCGGTCCTTGCTGGAATAGGATACGAAGACGTCAGTCATGCGCCCCACCTCGCTGCCCGCTTGGTCCTGGCAGGTTCGCGCCAGTCTCGCAGTAAGGCCCACGACGTAGACGACCGCGCCTAGCGCGGGGCCATCACCATAATGACCTGCTTGCCTTCCATGCGCGGCTCGTACTCGACCTTCGCGACGCCTTCGAATTTCTGGCGCACGCGGTCCAGCACTTCCATGCCGAGATGGGTGTGGGCGAGTTCGCGACCGCGGAAGCGCAGCGTGATCTTCACCTTGTCGCCTTCCGCGAAGAAGCGCTCCATCGCCTTGGTCTTCACTTCGAGATCGTGGTCGTCGATCCCGGGGCGCACCTTGATTTCCTTGATTTCGACGGCCTTCGCGTTCTTGCGCGCGGCGGCCTTCTTCTTCTGTTCCTCGAAGCGGAACTTGCCGTAGTCCATGATCTTGACCACGGGCGGTTCGGCATTCGGCGCGACCTCGACAAGGTCGAGACCGGCTTCCTTGGCGGCTTCAAGGGCGGCCGTTGTCGGCATCTCCCCCTGCTTCTCGCCTTCTTCATCGATCAGCAGCACACGGTAGGCGCGGATCTCTTCGTTCACGCGCGGGCCGTCTTTCGACGGGGGCGGCGCGGCCATGGGACGACGGACTATAAGTTCCTCCTGATGTTGCTGAGGCGGTTCGCGCCTCTGGGCGGGCGGATATGGGGACCGAAACCCCGTTCCGGAAGCGTGCTTACATCGAATCTGGTTCCGACGCCATCGGAAGTCGGCTTACGAGGCCGAAGCCAGCGCCCTGAACCCGCCCACATTGCCGATGGCCTGCTCGACCTGCTGGACCGTCATTTCCGGCAGCGTTGCGGCCCGGATCGCCATTACCCCGCCCACGCCCCGGGGGCAGACGCGGTCGGGATCTGACTCCGCCGAGAAGAGCACCACGCACGGCGACCCCGCCGCAGCCGCGATGTGCATGGGGCCGGTGTCGTTGCCGACGCAGAAGGCCGCGCGCTCCGCGAGCGCCGCGAGCTGGAAGAAATCGGTTCGCGAGACGAGGTTCTTGGCCCGGGGCTCCACCCGCAGGATCGCCGCCGCGGCCTCCTTTTCGTCGTGATGTCCGAGGATGGCCGGCGTCACGCCGCGTTCGATGATCCGCCGCGCCAGCTCGCCGTACCGTTCCGCCGGCCAGCGCTTCTCCGGGCGATGCGCGGACGCGCCGGGAATGATGAGCCCGTAAGGCTGCTTCAGCCCGAAGTACGCCGGCTGCAGACGCGGCGGGTCCTTCTGCGACATGCGCACCCAGGAAAGATCCGGCAGCGGCGCGGCGCCGATGGGGAACGCGTCGGCGATGCCGGCTTCGAACAGCTGGTCCGCCAGCCGATCGAGCGTGTGCATGGTCTCGCGCTCGGGATTGGTCTGCGGGTGCGAACAGCCCGGCGCGACGCCGGACCAATTGGGCGGCCAGGGACGCAGGCCCTGGAAATAGTTGCTCGTGCGTCCGTTGGTCTGCAGGTCGTAGACCATGTCGTACTTGGTCGAACGCAGCCGCTGCAGCATCGCCGCCACGGCCGGCGTTTCGCGTTCGCGCCCGTCCGTCTCGACGACATCGAAATAGGGAGACGCCTTCGCGAAGGCCTCGAAGACGGGCGTCGTCAGCAAGGTGATGCGCGCACCCACATGGTACTCGCGGATGATCCGCGCCGCCGCGAGCGACTGGATGAAGTCCCCGAGCGCGCCGAGCTTGATGACAAGCACCCGCCGCGCCTCCCGCGAGGGCGCCTTGGTCCCTGTCTCGCGCTTGCGGCTGAGCCCGATCATCGCCTTCCCTTCAAGAGCCTCTCATACACCTGGAGCGTCGCCGTCTGCAGCGCCCCGACGGAGTAACGCGCACGGACCCGCGCGGCGCCACGCTCTCCCATGTTCTTCCGCTGTTCGGGCGAAAGCGCCAGCACCCGATCCACAGCAAACGCCAATCGCCGCGCGTCGCCGGGGGGCGTGAGGAAGCCTGAATCGCCGTCGACTATGGTCTCAGCAAGGCCGCCCATGTTCGACGCCACCACCGGAACGCCCATGGCCTGCGCCTCCACCGCCGCCCGCCCGAAGGCTTCGGCGTCCGTGGAGGGGAACACCGCCACCGTCGCCGCCGCCAGCGCTGCGGGCATGTCCACCAGGTGGCCGACGATCTTTACCGCATGCTCGACGCCGCGCTTGCGGGCGAGTTCATGCAGATCGGCGACATATTGCTGGCGGCCCTGCGAGTCGCCGGCGAGCACATACACGGCCGAACCGGAACGCTCCTTTTCCAGGATCGCCGCCGCCTCGATGAGCACGGTCTGCCCTTTCCAGTGCGTCAGACGCGCCGGCAGCAGCACCACGGGGCGCGTGTCGAATGGCGCGAGGCCCCAGAGCTGGCGCATCGTCGCCACCCGCGACGGATCGATCGCTGCAGGATCGAAGCGCGCAAGATCGACGCCGCGCGGAATCGACACGATCCGGTCGGCGCTCACTTTGTGCTCGCGCATCACATGCGCGCGGGTGAAATCGGAATTCGCGATGACGACATCGCCGCGCGCCATCACGCTGTTGTACCAGCGCTTGGGCGCGGAATTCGCGTTGTAGACGCCGTGATAGGTGGTCACGAAGGGCAGCTTGAGACGTCGTGCGGCCCACAGCGCGCTCCAGGCCGGCGCACGCGATCGGGCATGGATGATGTCGACGCGCTGTTCGCGCGCCAATGTCGCAAGCTTCGCCGCGTTCGCATATATCTCGAGCGGGTTCTTGGTTTCGAGCGCCATCGGAAAGAACTGCCCGCCCGCCGCCACGAGTTCGCCCTCCAGCCGCCCGCCACGGCTGGCGACGAGCGCGCGCGATCCGTGACGGGTCAGCGCCTCCGCCACTTCGATCGTCGTCCGCTCCACGCCGCCCGCATCGAGCGCGGGCGTGACCTGCAGGACGGTGTAGGTTGCTTTTGCTTGCACGCGCCCGGCGGTTGACGCATTTCGCGCGGCAAGTCCAGCGCGCTCGCCTGCGTGTGTCATGAAGGGATGGATCGTGCCCATCGGCGTCATCGAATCCTCGCTCAACGACCGCGGCGTCCGCCTCGCCTTCCAGCGCTCGGCCGGTCGGGGGCCGACGCTCGTCTGGATCTGCGGTTTCCGTTCGGACATGGGCGGAACGAAGGCGGCGTGGCTTCACGAACGCGCGGATGCAGCGGGTCGCGCCTTCCTGCGCTTCGACGTGACCGGTTGCGGCCAGTCCGGCGGGACGTTCGAGGACGGAACCATCGGCGTGTGGCTCGCGGATGCGCTGCATGTGATCGATACCGCGAGCGAAGGACCACTGGTGCTGGTGGGCTCGTCGATGGGCGGATGGCTGGCGCTGCTGATCGCGCGGGCGCGTCCTGAGCGGGTGAAAGGGCTCATGCTCATCGCTCCGGCGCCGGACTTCACCGAACGCCTCATGTGGCCGGAAATGACGGAGGCGGCGCGCGCCGAGGTGCTTGAGCGCGGCGTGTGGCTGCGACCCTCGGCCTATGACGAGACGCCCACGCCGATCACGCGCGCGCTGTTCGAGGACGGTCGCGCGCATCTGCTGATGGATGCGCCCATTCCATTCGCCGGCCCGGTGCGCATCGTGCACGGCCAGGCCGATCCCGATGTACCGTGGAAGCTCTCCCTCGAGATCGCCGAGCGTCTGACGAGCGCCGACGTGCAGCTCACGTTCGTAAAGTCCGGCAATCATCGCCTGTCGACACCGCGCGATCTCGATTTGCTCGGAGCGGTGCTCGACGATCTCTGCGAGACGTTGAATTCTCGCTGACGTCCTTCCGCCGCGCCTGTCGTCGACGACAGCTAGCCGTTCGGACCCGGCCACGCCGCCAGTATGGCCCGCAACCCCGCGCGATAATTCGGATAGGCCGGGCGCCAGCCGAATTCCGCCTTGAGGCGCGCGTTCGAAACGCGTCGGCTATCGAGATAGAAGCGCGCAGCAGCGGGCGGCATTGTCGCGGGATCGAACGGCGTTTCCGGCGGCGGCTCGATCCCGAGCAATTGCGCGGCGAACAGCGTCACGTCCTGCGGCGGCGCGGGTTCATCGTCGCAGACATTGTAGATTCGCCCTGGATTCGGTCTGGCGATGGAGGCCGCGAGCGCTGCGGCGATGTCCTCCACATGTGCGCGGGACAGCACGAGCCCCGGCTTCACGACGCGCCGCGCATCGCCGGCGCGCACGCGATCAAGCGCGCTGCGGCCGGGGCCGTAGATACCCGGCAGGCGAAAGACATGCGCCGGCGTCGGCAATTCCAGATACTGCCGTTCCGCAATCAACCGGCGCGCTGGCGGCGCGCTCGACGGGGCGCACGGCGTCTCTTCATCGACCCACGCGCCAGCATGATCGCCATAGACGCCGGTCGTCGACAAATAGCCCGTCCAGCCTGCGCGCGCGCGGAACGCCGCCTCGAAGATACGCACCGAAAGATCGCCCGCCTCGTCCGGCGGTATGGAGACGAGCACCGCATCCGCCGATTGCACATGACCGGCGAGCGTCTCGTCAGGAGTGCCGTTGAAAGCCAGGATTTCAGCGACCGGGTCCGCCGTGATCGCGCGCCGCGTGCCGACGACCCGCCACCCGTGCGGCGCGAGCAGCCTCGACAACGCCTGCGCCACATAGCCATGTCCGAGGCAGAGCAGCGTCCTCGCCATGGTTTCGCCTTCTCCCTCGGCCAAGGCGCGAGCGCCCTCCAGCAGATCGAGCGACCATGCTTCTCACCATCGCCATCGTCCAGACCCTCGCCGCCACCACGCCTGCAGCGGCCGGCGCCCAGGACCAGTCCCGCCTCGACGCGTGCATCGCCTCCATCGAGACCGACGCCTCTGCCGCCTAC
Organism: Hyphomonadaceae bacterium; assembly: GCA_016791445.1. Taxonomy (GTDB): domain Bacteria; phylum Pseudomonadota; class Alphaproteobacteria; order Caulobacterales; family Aquidulcibacteraceae; genus VFBF01. Next base: position 32,303 of record JAEUMP010000016.1, read on the forward strand.
GAGAGCGCGATGGCGTGGGCGCGGGACGAGCGCGCGCGCGAAGCGCGCTGGTGCGCGGCGCAGGCGTTGGTGAAGCTGGAAAGACTCGAAGAGGCCGCGCGCCGCTTCGATGCGCTCGGCGCCGATCGCGGCTGGAGCGAGGACAACCGCCTCGACGCCTACTCCCAGGCCGGCAACACCTGGCTGCTCGCCAACAATGGCGCGAAGGCGAAGGCCTCCTTCGATCACGCGGTGCGCATGTCCGAAAGTCATCCCGATGCGCTCATCGACCGCGCGCGCGCCTATGCGATGCTGCGGGACTGGCCGCGCGCCGAGGAAGATCTTTCCACCGCGCTGGACGCGCGCGCCGACGATCCGCTGGCGCTCATGTTGCGCGCGACGGTGCGGATGCACCGCAGCGCCTTCGACCTCGCGCTGAAAGACGCCGAGGACGCTGCGCGCCTCGACCCGCGCAATGTGGATGTGCTCGTCGTCGTCGGACAGGCGCGCGAGGCGAAACGCACGGGCGTCGCGCCGTAGCGCTCAGGTCGGCGGCGTCTGGACCGGCGGGGAATCGGCGACCGACGGATCGCCGACCGGCGGCTGCGCAGTCTCCGGCGTCACATCCTCAAACACTGGATCGTCGAGCGGCGATGTGTCCGTCGTTTCGCCTTCCGGCGGAGGCGCCGTCGCATCGAGCGGCGCACCTTCCTCCGGCGGCGCGAGTTCCGGAGGCGGCGGCGGCAGTTCAGGCAACTCGACAGGCGCGGTCTGGCGGCGCTTCGCCGGGCGCGGCGCCCCTTTTTCCTCCCCGAGCACGCAGGACGCGAGCGACTCCGCGCGAATGATGCTCATGTTCGCCTGGATGGCGCCGACGCGGCGACTGACATACCGACCGGGGCGGACCGGGTTCCACTTGTTCGGGCTGGGCAGCACAGCCGCGAGTCGCGCCGCCTCGTTGGCGGTCAGCTCTGAGGCCGACTTGCCGAAACGCGCGCGCGCCGCCGCTTCCGCGCCGAAAACGCCATCACCCCATTCGGCGGCGTTGAGGTAGGCCTCCATGATCCGCCGCTTCGACCAGAACATCTCGATGAGTGCGGTGAAATAGACTTCGAGGCCCTTGCGTAGCCAGGAGCGCTGCGGCCACAGAAAGAGATTCTTGGCGGTCTGCTGGCTGATGGTGGAGGCGCCGCGACGTCTCGAGGAGCCGCGCTTCTCCGCGCGCTCATTGTATTTCGCGGCCTGCTGGATCGCTTCGACATCGAAGCCCTGATGCGCGCAGAACTTGGCGTCCTCTGCGGCGATCACCGCGCGCACGAGATGCGGGCTGATGCGCTTGAGCGGAACGGCATGCCGGCGCACCTCTTCGCCTTGCGCGGCGCGCTGCGCCATCAGCAATGTGCCCGGCGCCTCGATGACGCCATAGATGAGCACCCAGAGCACAGGCACGACCACCGTGGCGATGAAGCCGAGCACGGCGAGGCGGGCCAGCAGGCCGAGCTTGCGTCGCGGCTTGCGCGCGGGGCGCGGCGGCGGCGGCGGCGGCGCGACCGGCGGATCGTCCTCCATGCTCAAGCCCATTCCTCCCTGACGCCGGGATCGACCTCGTGCGCCGCGCGCGCTTCCCTGAGCCTCGAAAACTGCGCCGGGTCAAGCAAGCGACGCAACGCCCAGACCGCCGCGCCGCGCACGACGGGATCGGCATCCTCCAGATGCGGCGTCGCGCTGGCGACGAGCGCTGCATCGCCGGAATTGCCGATCGCGATCAGCACATTGCGCAGGACGCGGTTGCGGCCCGTGCGCTTGACCGGCGTGCCGGCAAACCGCGCGCGGAAGGCCGCGTCGTCGAGCGCCGCGAGTTCCGCCAGCGGCGGCGCCGTGATGTCGGCGCGAACGGCAAGCTTTGCATCCCGGGCCGCGCCGGCGAATTTGTTCCAGGGACACACGGCAAGACAGTCGTCGCACCCGAACACGCGATTGCCGATGGCCGCGCGAAACGTCTCCGGTATCGGCCCCGCGTGCTCGATGGTGAGGTAGGCGATGCAGCGGCGGGCATCGAGTTGGTAGGGCGCGGGAAACGCGTCGGTGGGGCAGATATCGAGACAGGCGCGGCAGCTGCCGCAGTGATCTTCCGCCGCCGCATCGGGTTCGAGCGCCGCCGCGCTGAGAATGACGCCGAGCAAGAGCCAGGAGCCGTGCTCGCGCGACACGAGATTGGTGTGCTTGCCCTGCCAGCCGAGTCCGGCGCGCTGTGCGAGCGGCTTTTCCAGCAGCGGCGCGGTGTCCACGAACACCTTCACGCCCGCGCCCGACGCCGTCGCCAGCCACTGCGCGAGCTGCTTCAAACGCCCCTTGATCACATCGTGATAGTCCCGCCGCGTCGCATAGCTGGCCACCGCCGCGTGCGATTTCCGCGCGAGCAGTTCGAGCGGATCGGAGTCAGGCCCGTAGCTCACGCCGACGACGATGGCGCTTTGCGCCTCGGGCCAGAGCGCACGCGGGTGTTCGCGACGATCCACCTCGCGCGCCATCCAGTCCATGTCCGCATGCCGGCCGAGGGCGACGAACGCGCGCAAGGCGTCGCCGTTGGGCCATGGCGCGTCGGCGCGGGCGATGCCGACTGCGTCGAATCCGAGCGCATGCGCACGATGCCGCAGATCGGCGGCTGATGTCATTCCGATGCGACGGCCGCTTGTCGCGCCGACTGGTCGGCGACACGCGCATCGTCGAGATCCACCACCTTGTCGTAGAGCGCCTTCACCACGGGATCGTCCGCATCGAAGCGTCGTCCCGGCGCGGCGAGATGGCGGCTGATTCCGTCCAGCGTGCGCGCCATCTCCTCTTCGCGATCGAAGGAGACGGGATAGGTTTCGATCAGGCGCCGCGCCTGCGCGATGAGCGCGACTTCCTCGGGCGTCTGGCCCCGCGCCATCGCCATCTCCTGGCGCATCGTCGTCGTCGCCGAGCGACCGCTTGCGACGTGCCGGCGCATGGCTGTCACAGCGGCGTCCAGTTCCTCCACCGCAAACCCCAGCGGCGGGTTGTCCATCTCGATGCCCTGTTTCATCAGATTGGTGAGCGCGATCATGCCGTCGTAAGAACGCGCCACGCTGCTCAGCAGGTGCGACTGCGGGTGCGCCGCGCCGACAGTCGCCGCTGTCAGATCGTTGATGTCGCGCATGTGCGCGATCGGCAGGATGATAGCGTCGATGGAATTCGCGGCGAATGCCGTCATCGCCTTCGGATCGTTGCGCTCGAATGCCGTGAACATGGCGTCGTAGCGGTCGATGTATGCCGCCAGTCCGTCTATCACCGACGGCATGCGCTGATACTGCTGACGCAGCGCCGCAGAGAGGCTCTCGGAGAACGTGATGACTGGCGGCGGCGGGAGCGCGGCATAGGCGGCGCGCGCGGACCGCAACGTCTCACGGGCGCCCACACTCCACGTCCGCGATGTCGCGATCCACGCCCGTCGCACCCCGCGATTGTTGATGTCGTCGGGCGCGGGCGGCATCGTCTCGATGATCGAGAACGCCCGCTGCACAACCTGCGTGGCGTTCAGACTCCAGACCGCAACGTCCCTGAGCTCGCTCTGGACGCTCTCGGCGCTCTGCGCCTGCGCCCGCGCCTGCTCGGGCGCAAGGGCCATCGGCGACAGAGCCACGAGCAAGGCTGCAAGCAGAATTCCGACGCGCCGCATTTCCGCCCCCTCAGTCCTTGGCCGCCGTGCGACCCTCCGCGAAGTATTCATGGCCGTGCGGTTCGGCGGAGTCGACCGGGTCCGGATGAATGATGATGTCGGCGGCCTGGAACTCCGCCCGGATGCGGGCCTCCGCCGCCACGATGATCTCATGGGCGCGCCGCAGCGGCAGATCGGGATCGAGATCGGCGTGGAACTGGATGTGCACGAACGGACCGGCGGCGCGCGTCCGCAGATCGTGCACGCCGAGCACCTCGCCGCCCTCCAGCGCCAGCATGCGAATGCGCTCACGGTGCTCGTCGGAGAGCTCATGATCCATCAGGTGATCGGCCGCCTGCCGCGCCACCTTCCACGCGCCCCACGCAAGCCATGCCGCCACGAACAGTCCCGCCAGCGCGTCCGCCCATGTCCAGTCGAGAAACGCGCTCGCGGCGATGCCGACGATGACCACAGCATTGGAGAGCAGGTCCGCGGCGTAGTGCGCGCGATCTCCTGCGGTCGCTACCGAACCGGTCTGGCGCATCGCTGCGGTCTGGCGCCAGATCAGCGCGCCGGTGATCGCGATCGAGATGACCATGACGGCGATCGCCGAGGCGCCGTGTTCGACAGGGCGCCCATCGACGAGACGTCGCACCGCCTCCACCGCGATCAGGCCGCCCGAGACCGCGACCAGCCCCGCCTGGAAGAGCCCGGCGAAGGACTCCGCCTTGCCGTGACCGAAGCGATGCTCCCGGTCGGGCGGCGCAGCGGCGTAGCGCACGGCGAAATACGTGAACAGCGACGCGACGAGATCGAGCATCGAATCCGCGAGCGATGACAGCATCGCCACGGACCCAGACGTCATCCACGACCAGCCTTTCAGCGCGATCAGCACAAGCGCCACGCAAACGGACAGGAGCGCGGCGTGGCGCGTGATGGCGGCGGCCTTGAGCGGCTCGATCCGCCCCAGCCCGCCCGGTGCGCCGTCTACCGGGACGCCGGCGCCATGCGAATGCTCCTCCACGAAGCGGTGCTCCTTGACGGGCGAGACGCGCACCGTCGGGTGAGTTCAGGAAACTGCCCGCCGGTATAGAGCGCGCCGGTGCAAACGCGAAGGCGTCTGCGGCAGCGGCGCATGCGATCCGCTACTCCGCCGCCACGCCCGCCATGTCGGCGTCCTCGAGCGGGTGCGTGAGACGCGAGAGCATCTCCTTCGGCACGACCTGCCAGAACCGCTCCGACTCAACAGCCCAGTCCGCCAGGAGGGCCTGCCCGCGCCGCGATCCCGTCCGCTCGATATGTTCCTCGATCAGCGCCTTCAGCGTATCGTTCCAGTGCGCCGTCGCGATGCGCCGCCAGATGATCGTGTCCGCATTGCCCATCAACTCGAAGCGCGCCGCCGGATCGTAGACGAACGCCATGCCGCCGGTCATGCCGGCGCCGAAATTCTCGCCCACGGCGCCGAGCACGACGACCACGCCGCCGGTCATGTATTCGCAGCCGTTCGCGCCGCAGCCTTCGATCACCGCCGTCGCGCCGGAATTGCGCACGGCGAACCGTTCCCCCGCGAGGCCCGCCGCGAAAAGCTTGCCGCTCGTTGCACCATAGAGGCAGGTATTGCCGATGATGGCGTTCTCCGACGCACTTGCCGCGAAGTGCGCGTCGGGCCGCAGTGCGATAAGTCCGCCCGAGAGACCCTTCCCGACATAGTCGTTCGCATCGCCCGTCACATCGATCGCGATGCCCTGCACGAGGAACGCGCCGAGAGATTGCCCGGCCGAGCCGCGCAGCCGCACAGTCAGCCGCCCTTCGGGCAGTCCGTGCATGCCATAACGCTGCACCACCGCCGAGGACGCGCGCGCGCCGATGGCGCGCTGCGTGTTGCGGACCGTGTAACTGAAATCGAGCTTTTCGCCGCGGCGGAAGAAAGAGTCGGCGTCGCGCAGGATCTGCACGTCGAGCGTATCGGCGACCTCGATGCGCGCGGGATCTTCGCGATAAGGCGGATAGGGGCTGTCCACACGCACGAGCAGCGGATTCAGATCGAGATCGTCGAGATGTTCGGCGCCGCGGCTGATCTGTTCGATGAGATCCGTGCGGCCGATGATCTCGTTCAGCGAGCGGAAGCCGAGATCGGCCAGCAGTTCGCGCACTTCCTCGGCGATGAACGTCATCAGGTTGATGACCTTTTCGGGCGTGCCGTCGAACTTCGCGCGGAGCGCCTCGTCCTGCGTGCAGACCCCGACGGGACAGGTGTTTGAGTGGCACTGGCGCACCATGATGCAGCCCATGGCCACGAGGCTCGCGGTGCCGATGCCGTACTCCTCTGCGCCGAGGATCGCGGCGATGACGATGTCGCGCCCGGTGCGCAGGCCGCCGTCCGTGCGCAGCGTCACGCGATGGCGGAGATTGTTCAGCGTCAGCACCTGATGCGCCTCGGCGAGGCCCATTTCCCACGGCGCGCCCGCGTACTTGATCGACGTCTGTGGGCTCGCGCCCGTGCCGCCGACATGGCCCGCGATCAGGATCACATCGGCCTTCGCCTTCGCGACGCCCGCCGCCACCGTGCCGACGCCCGCCTGGCTGACGAGCTTCACGCCCACCTTCGCGTGCGGGCTCACCTGTTTCAGGTCGTAGATGAGCTGCGCGAGATCCTCGATGGAATAGATGTCATGGTGCGGCGGCGGCGAGATGAGCATCACGCCGGGCGTCGCGTGCCGCAGCCGCGCGATCAATTCGGTGACCTTGAAGCCGGGGAGCTGGCCGCCCTCGCCGGGCTTGGCGCCCTGCGCGACCTTGATCTCGATCTCCTTGCACTGATTGAGATATTCCGCCGTCACGCCGAAGCGGCCGGAGGCGATCTGCTTCACTGCGGAGTTCATGTTGTCGCCATTCGGCAACGCCGTGTAGCGCGCGCGATCCTCGCCGCCTTCGCCGGATACCGACTTCGCGCCGATCCGGTTCATCGCGATGTTAAGTACGCCGTGCGCCTCCGGCGACAGCGCGCCCAGCGACATGCCGGGCGTCACGAAACGCTTGCGTATTTCATTGACGCTTTCGACTTGTTCCAGCGGAATCGGCGGGCGCGCGTTCTCGCGGATTTCCAGAAGGTCACGGAGCTGGATCGGCTCGATGAGGCGTCGTTCGCGTACTGCGTTGGAGTATTTCATCCACTCGTCGAAGGAGCCGCTCGTCACCGCCTTCTGCAATTGGTGGATGTGCTTTGCTTCGAGCGCGTGGCGCTCCCCGCTCGCGCGCCAGCGATAGAGACCGCCCACAGGCAGCGCGATGACATCCTCATCGAACGCGCGCGCGTTCAGCTCCGCCGCCTCCTGTGCAAGACCGCCGAGGCCGATGCCGGAGATGCGGCTCGTGAGGCCGGGGAAATATTCCGCCGCCAGCGCGCGTGAAAGACCGATGGCCTCGAAATTCATCCCGCCGCGATAGGACGAGATGACCGCGATCCCCATCTTGGAGATGATCTTGAGCAACCCCGCCTCGATGGCCTTCTTGTAGTTCGCGGTCGCCTGCTCGACCGTGAGATCGCCGCCGAGACCGCGCTGAACGCGATCGGCGATGGAGTCGAGTGCGAGATAGGCGTTCACGGTCGTCGCGCCGCAGCCGATCAGAACGGCGAAGTAATGTGTGTCGAGGCACTCCGCGCTGCGCACGCTGATTGAGCAGTAGGAGCGCAAGCCCTGCGATACGAGGTGCGTCTGCACCGCGCCGGTCGCGAGAATGATCGGCACGGCGACGCGGGTCGCACTCTGGAATTCGTCCGTCAGCACGACGTGGCTGCGGCCCGACAGCACCGCCTCCTCTGCCTCCGCGCGGATGCGATCGAGCGCCGCGCGCAAGGCGGGGCCCGCCTCCTCGGCGCGCGCCGGCGCATCGAAGGTGCAGTCGATCACCGCCACGGCATCGCCGAGCTCAGCGATCATGCGCTGGTACATGCCGTTGGTGAGAACCGGACTCGACAGAACGAACACGTCCGTCTGCGTTTCGTCCTGCGCGAGGATGTTGCCGAGGTTCTTGAACCGCGTGGCGAGGCTCATCACGCGATCTTCCCGCAACGGATCGATCGGCGGATTGGTCACCTGGCTGAAGTTCTGCCGGAAATAGTGCGAGAGCGGGCGATAGCGATCCGACAGCACCGCGAGCGGCGCATCGTCGCCCATGGAGCCGACCGCTTCCTTCGCCTCTTCCATCATCGGCTGCAGGATGAGCTCGAGATCCTCGAGCGTGAGTCCCGCCGCTGTCTGCCGCTGCAACAGCTCCGCGCGCGCGCCGAACAGGCGTGGTTCATCGCCCGCGATGCGGCTTTCGAGTTCGATGACGTTGCCGAGCCACTTCTCGTAGGGATGCTTGGCGGCGAGCTTGTCGATGATTTCCGTCTCGTCGTAGAAACGCCCGCCTTCCGTATCGACCGCGATCATCTTGCCGGCGCCCACGCGTCCGCGCCGCGCCACGCGCGAATCCGGCAAGGCGCACATGCCCGCTTCGGAACCAGTGACGAGCAATCCGTCCGTCGTCAGCGCATAGCGCATCGGACGCAGGCCGTTGCGGTCCATGCCCGCCACCGCCCACTTGCCATCGAACATGGCGAGGGCGGCGGGGCCGTCCCAGGGCTCCATGACGGAATTGCAGTACGAGTACAGCGCGCGATGTGCAGGCGGCATCGTCGTCGACTTCGCCCACGCCTCCGGCACGAGCAGCGCCTTGGCCATCGGCGCCGAGCGGCCTGCGCGCACGAGCACCTCGAACACATTGTCGAGCGCCGCGGAATCCGAGCCGCCCGGCTGGATGATCGGCTTCACGTCGCCATCCGCCGCGCCGAACGCTTCCGACGTCATCCGGATTTCGTGGCTCTTCATCCAGTTGATGTTGCCCTTCAGCGTGTTGATCTCGCCGTTGTGCGCGAGCATGCGGAAAGGCTGGGCGAGCCGCCACTGCGGGAAGGTGTTCGTCGAATAGCGCTGGTGATAGATCGCCACGCAGGAGACGAAGCGCTCGTCCGTCAGGTCCGGATAGAAGGCGTCGATCTGCTCGGCGAGGAACATGCCCTTGTAGATCAGCGTCTGCGCCGAGAGCGAGCAGACATAGAGTTCGACGATGTTGTTCGCGAGCGCCTTTTTTTCGATGCGGCGGCGCACGATGAAGAGATCCTTGTCGCAGGCCCGTTCGTCCCGCGCCTGCGGATCATGGAACAGCACCTGCTCGATCTCGGGCCGCGTGGCGTTGGCCTTCTCGCCGATCATGGCGATATCGACCGGCACCTGACGCCAGCCATAAAGTTCGAAGCCCGCGCGGATGATTTCCGATTCCACGATGGTGCGCGCACGCTCCTGCGCGGCGAAATCATTGCGCGGCAGGAAAATCTGACCGACGAAAATCGGCCCCGCCTTCACCTTGTGGCCGGTACGCTCCACCACTTCGCGGAAGAAGTCCTGCGGCGCATCGAGGAGGATGCCCGCGCCGTCGCCGGTCTTACCGTCGGCATCGACGGCGCCGCGGTGCCACAGCGACTTCAGCGCACCGATCGCCATCGTGACGATCTCGCGGCGCGGCTTGCCGTCGATGGCGACGACGAGGCCCACGCCGCACGCATCGCGCTCATCACGCGGATCATAGGCATGAGCGGCTTCGAGCTTCGCGCGTTCGCGTTCGTAGCGGGCGATTTCTTCGGTCATCTTCTGCACTCTCCTTTCTTCCCCCGCATGCGGGGGAAGTACCCGGCAAAGCCGGGGGATGGGGGCTGGCGCCGCGCGCCCCCTCCGTCAGTTGCTGCGCAACTGCCACCTCCCCCGTTCGCTCCGCTCACGGAGGAGGAAACCAGATGTTCTGCGACCGGAGACATTACTCCGCCGCCACGGCCGCAGAGGCCGCGCGTTCCTTGAGAAATGCGTGGATGCCTTCCGCCGCGTCGCGACCTTCGCGGATCGCCCAGACGACGAGTGAGGCGCCACGTACGATGTCGCCTGCCGCGAACACGCCGGGGATCGAGGTCTCGAAATTGCGCTCGTTGACGCGCACCGTCCCCCAGCGAGAGGTCTTCAGATACGTCTCATCCCAAATCGCAGGCAGGTCTTCAGGATCGAAGCCCAGCGCCTTGATCACGAGATCGGCGGGCAGATCGAACTCCGCGCCCGGCGCTTCTTCCGGCGCCTGACGACCGCTCGCATCCGCCGCGCCGAGGCGCATCTTCACCGCGCGCACGGCCTTCAGCTTCTTCGCGTCGCCGAGGATCGCCTTGGGCGCGGCGAGCCACTCGAACTTCACGCCCTCTTCCTCGGCGTTCTTCACCTCGGTGAGCGAGCCCGGCATGTTCGCCTTGTCGCGGCGATAGAGACACGTCACCGACTTCGCGCCCTGGCGCACCGCCGTGCGCACACAGTCCATCGCGGTATCGCCGCCGCCGATGACGACAACGCGCTTGCCCTTCGCATCGAGCGCCCCGGATGCGAACTCCGCAACCTCGTCGCCGAGGCCGACGCGGTTCGACGCCGTCAGATAGTCCATCGCCGCGAGCACGCCCTTCGACGCCGGCTGCGGCACGCCGAGGTCGCGCGCCTTGTAGACGCCGGTGGCGATCAGCACGGCCTCATGCTTCGAACGCAGCGCATCGAACGTGACGTCACGACCGACTTCGCAGTTGAGCACGAACGTCACGCCGCCTTCTTCCAGCCGCGCGACGCGGCGCGCGACCACGTCCTTCTCGAGCTTGAAATTCGGGATGCCGTAGATCAGCAGGCCGCCGGCGCGGTCGTAGCGGTCATAGACCGTGACCTTGTAGCCCTTCCGACGCAGCACCTCCGCCGCCGCGAGGCCCGCCGGCCCCGCGCCGATGATGCCGACATGCTCCGGGCGCTCGCGGAGCGCCTTGACCGGCGCGACCCAGCCTTCGGCCCAGGCCGTCTCCGTCAGGTACTTTTCGATGGCGCCGATGGTCACTGTGCCGTGGCCGGACTGCTCGATGACGCAGTTGCCCTCGCAGAGACGGTCCTGCGGGCAGATGCGGCCGCAGATCTCGGGCATCAGGTTCGTGGCGGCGGAGGTTTCGTACGCTTCCTGCAGCCGGCCCTCGGCCGTGAGGCGCAGCCAGTCCGGGATGTTGTTCTGTAAAGGGCAGTGAGACTGGCAGAATGGCACGCCGCACTGGGAGCAGCGGGACGCCTGCTCCGCCGCCTTGGCCTTCGCCAGTTCAGCGTAGATCTCGTGGAAATCGGCCTTGCGCGCCATGGCCGCGCGCTTGGACGGCGGCTCCTTGTCGAGCGCGACGAATTTCAGCATGCGTTCGGCCACGATCAGCCCTCCGATCGCCGCCTCGGCGAATGAAACGGGCCGATACCGTGGTTTCACCCCCTCCGCAAGGCAAAAATCGCCCTTTTGGTATGTGATGCTGTCCTATATGGCCTCCTGTGCCGATCCGACAGGCGCCGGGCGCCTGATGTCGCGCCGAATCTTGCAGCGTGGCAGAAGACCCCGAACCCGATCCGCACAAGGAAGCCCATGGACCTCGTCGCCCTGCTCAAGGCCGTCATTCTTGGCATCGTCCAGGGCCTGACCGAATTCCTGCCGATCTCCTCCACCGCCCACCTGCTGCTGGGCGCGGACCTGCTCGGCTACGAGGATCCCAACAACGTCTTCGTGATCATGATCCAGCTCGGCTCGATCCTGGCGGTCATGTGGCTCTACAGGCAGCGCATCTTCGACGTGATCGCCGGCCTGCCGACGAAGCCGGAAGCGCGGCGCTTTGCGCTGATGCTCTTCCTCGCCTTCCTGCCCGCGGTCGGCATCGGCTTCTTCGCGGCGGACTATGTGAAGACGGTGCTGCAGGAAAGCGTCATCGTCATCGCGTGGGCGCTGCTGATCGGCGGCATCCTCATGCTGCTGCTCGAACGCTTCGCGCCGAAGCCTACCGTCACCGACGCCGCGCAGACGCCGATCCCGCGCGCCATCGCCGTCGGCTTCATGCAGTGCATCGCGATGATCCCCGGCGTCTCGCGTTCCGGCGCGACGATCTATGGCGGCCTCATGCTCGGCCTCGACCGGCGCGCGGCGGCGGAGTTCTCCTTCTTCCTCGCCATGCCGACCATGATCGCGGCGTTCGTCTATGACTTCCTCCAGATCAAGGACCACATCACGACCGACCGTGCGGCCGAAATCGCCGTGGGCTTCGTGTTCGCGTTCCTCTCGGCGCTCGTCGTGGTGAAACCGTTCCTCGACTTCGTGACCCGCGTGGGCTTTGCGCCCTTCGCCTGGTACCGCATCGGTCTCGGCGCGCTGCTGCTGGCGCTCGTCGGCCTCGGGATCGTGTGATGGCCGCGCCGCCGCGCACGATCCTCACGATCGGCTATGAGCGGCTGGGCTTTCCCGACTTTCTCGACGTCCTCGCGGAAGCGGGCGTGGAGACCGTCATCGACGTGCGCGAATTGCCGAACTCACGCCGCGCCGGCTTTTCCAAGGGCAATCTGAAGGCGGGGCTCGCGAAGGTCGGCGTCGAGTATGTGCATCTGAAAGCGCTCGGCACGCCGAAGGCCGGCCGCGAAGCCAACAAGCGCGGCGACTGGGAGAATTTCTGGCCCATCGTCGACGACGCACTCTCCACGCCCGAAGCGGGTCTCGCGCTCGAGCAGGCCGCGATCCTCGCGCGGGCGAAGCGCGCATGCCTCCTGTGCCTCGAGCACGACTGGAAAGTCTGCCACCGCGCGCGCGTGTGCGAGCTGCTCGCCGAGCGCCACGGATTCACCGCGACGCATCTCGGCTGAACCGCGCTACGGCGTCGCGTTCGCGGGCAGCGTGTAGTCCACCACCGCGCCGGGCCCGAGCGGCAGGCCGAGATAGACCCACGCGAACGTCATGCCCATGCCGGCGATCAGCAGCCACAGCGAGAACGGCAACATCGTCGCCGTCAGGCTGCCGAGCCCGAAATCCGTCCGCCAGCGCTGGCAGAAGGTGAGCACCAGCGGGAAATAGACCATCAGCGGCGTGATGATGTTCGTCGCGCCATCGCCCACGCGATACGCCGCCGTCGTCATTTCCGGGCTGACGCCCAGCAGCATCATCATCGGCACGAGCACGGGCGCGAGCAGCGCCCACTTCGCGCTCGCCGAGCCGACGAGCAGGTTGATGCCCGCCGTGAACAGCACGATGAGCGCCAGCAGCGCCGGCATCGGCAGGCCCGAGTGTTCGATGGCGCCGGCGCCCTGCACCGCGAAGATGAGCCCGAGATTGGACCAGTTGAACATCGCCACGAAGTGCGCGGCGGCGAAGGCAAGCACGAGATAATAGGCGAGGTCCCCCATCGCGCCGGCCATCATCTTCACCGCGTCGCGATGGTTCTTCACCGTGCCGACGGCCGCGCCGTACGCCCAGCCCGCTGCGAGAAAGAGAATCATGAAGCCCGCGACGAGCGACTGGTAGAGCGGCGTGAGCCGCGCTTCCGGAATCGCTGCGCCTTCGTCGATCAGCGGCGTGCCGGGCCCGAAGGTGAAGAAGAGCCACATGCCCACCACCGCGAGCACGGCGAGGCCCGCGCGGCCGAGCCCCTTCTTTTCCGCAGCCGTCAGCGGCGCGTTCGCATCGCCGAGATTCTGCATCGCCTCGCCATCGGGCGTGCTGTAGCGCTTCAGGCGCGGCTCGATGATGACGTCGGTGACGAACCAGATCACCGGCAGGAAAAGCACCAGCAGCGCAGCGATGAAGAACCAGTTGCCGGCGATGTTGGCGTCCCACGCCGGCACGATCTGCTCGACCGACGCTTCGGTGATGCCGAAGAGGAGCGCATCGAGCTGGCCCGGCAGGAGGTTTGCGGAAAAGCCGCCGGAGACGCCCGCGAACGCCGCGGCGATGCCCGCGATCGGGTGACGCCCCGCCGCTGCATAGAGCACGCCCGCGAGCGGCACGAGCACGACATAGGCCGCGTCGGCCGCGAGATTGCCCATCATGCCGACGAAGGCGACCGCCGGCGTCAGCAGGAATTTCGGCGCGTCGCGCACGCCGGCGCGCATGGCGGTGGCGAACAGGCCCGAGCGTTCCGCGACGCCGGCGCCCAGCATCACCACCAGCACATAGCCGAGCGGATGGAAGTGCGTGAACGTCTTGGGCATGTCGACCCAGAGCTTGGCGATGTTCTCCGGCGCGAGCAGGCTCACCGCCTCGATGATCTTCGGCGTGCCGTCCTCGTTGAGTTGCGTCGGATGTGGCGCCGCGTAACCGAACAGCGCCGCAATGGCGCTGCCGGCGATCAGGATCGCGATCAGGCCGAAGAAGATGAAGACAGGATCGGGGAGACGATTACCCGCGCGTTCGATCCAACCGAGAATGCCCTTCTGGCCTTCAGCTTCCGCCATGCAAAATCTCTCCCGCCGCCACGGCGCGACGCGAAGCCAGCACAAGCGCGGCGATCCCGCAAGAAAATCACGGAACCGTGATGGCCAGACAGCCGCTCCAGCGCATGAACGTCCAGTAGGGGGAAACGCGAAGGCTATCCCTCGCCGCAAGGACCGCCGGCGCCCCGCCGGCAAACCGCATCCCCTTGGCGCACAAGGATGCCGGCGAGGGCGCCGGCGGTCCGCTGAAGAAAAATCACCTCCGCAATCCGACCGGGTCGGAAGCCATGAAACACTCCTCCCACGTCGCGTCGGAATGGTTCCGGCGTCACGAAGAGGAGAGCACCAGATGCAGATCGCGAAACCGCTACGCCACCGCCGCGCCGCTTACGCCGCCGCTGCGCGCGAAATCCATCTGTGGCTCCTCCACGTTCTCGCGTGGGTCGCCGCGCGCGTGCGCCTGCCGCGCGTGTTGCGTCTCGATTTCCAGCAGGAAGTGCGCAAAGCGCGGCGCGACATTCGCAAGCTGATCTTCCTCAGCATGTGCTCGCGCCTGACCTATCGGCGCGATCCGCCCTCCTTCACGCATCATCCGCACGGCATGCTGGGCTACCAACGCCGCAAGATTCGCATCATTCACGCTTTCACGCGCGGCATACGCTTGCGCACGCTCGCGGACATGCGCGACGCGCTCGCGGACCTGGACAAAGTGGTGAAGCGCGCCCTCGCGCGACTGCCGGAATCCGGCGCAACGCCCGGCGCCATCGTCACGGTCCTCGCCGTGACGATCGCTCTCGGCGTGCAGATCATCGCGCGCGCGACAGAAGCCGCAGACACGTCATGACCAGTCATGCCGGACCGCGCAGCTCCTGCTGCGCACAACCATGTTTGCGTCACGCGAGATTCTTCGGAGTCTGGCGGCGCCCGCGCATGCGCAGCGGGAGCGGCGTGATCCGGCATGAATGGATGCGCCGGTCGACGTTACGCCGTCTGCTTCGTCTGAAACTGGCCGTAAGGACGGAAGCGCCAGAGATAATTCGGCACGATGACTTCCACCGTCTCCAGCGGTGCGACGCCGAGATCGGCGATCGTTCCCACGCCCTTCTCGCCCGAGGCGCCGACGATGTTGTCGGTCTTCAGCATCTCCACCTGATCGCCCGTGATCGGCGGCGCGACCGGGATCACCTTCGCGCCGAGCGAAGCGAGCATGCCGATCGGCCGTGCGATGAAGATCGGCAGATCGAGATAGCCGCGCTTCCTGTTGATCGTGGCTTGCACGAAATCGAGCAGCTGTCGGAAGGAATAGACCTTCGGCCCGCCGAGCTCGAACGTCCGCCCCTGCGCGTCGGCGCGCGTGAGCGAAGCGACGACCGCGTCCGCGACGTCCTGCACATGCACCGGCTGGAACTTCGTCTTGCCGCCGCCGATCAGCGGCAGGAGCGGCGAGAACTTCGCCATGTCGGCGAAGCGGTTGAAGAAATCGTCCTCCGGTCCGAAGACGATGGATGGCCGCAGCACCACCGCCGTGGGGACGGCCTCGCGCACGGCGCGTTCGCCCGCCGCCTTGGAGCGCGCATACTTCGCCTTCGCCCGCGCGTCGGCGCCGATGGCCGACACCTGCACGAACTTCGTGATGCCCGCCGCCCTGGCCGCCTTCGCGATCGCCGCTGCGGCGTCCGCATGCATCGCCTGGAAGGTCTGGCGCCCCTGCTCCCGCAGCACGCCGACGAGGTTCACGACGCCATCGGCGCCTTCGAGCGCAGCCGCGACCGAGTCCGGAAACCGGACATTGGCCTGCATCAGATGGATCTGGCCGACATCGCCGAGCACGCGCAGATCCTGCCCGAGATGCGGACGGCGCATGGGGACGCGGACACGGTAGCCTCGACGCGCGAGCTGCTTGACCACATGGCGGCCGACAAATCCGGAGCCGCCGAAGACGACGATGAGTTCGTTGCTCATGGGGGCGATATGCGGCGGTCCGGGGGGCTTGTCCATGCGCCGCCTTGTCCGGGCGCGGCCGGCGCTGAAGGCGTGGGCGCCCCCATTCCCGACATGAAGGTGCAATACTGCGCCGCGACCCTTTCGGAAGAGACTTCGGAGAACCTGATGATGACCGCCTCCTTCGCCCGGCCCCTCGGCCCGCTGATCGCCGCCCTCACCGCCCTCTCGCTTTCAGCCTGCGCCGGCGGCGGCGCCAATACGCGCGCCGAGGCCGACGAACTGCGCGGCCCCGCCTACCGGCAGTCGGCGTTCCTCTCCGGCGCGGCGCTCCTCTTCGTGCAGTTCGACGCCGACAAGGATTACGTCACGAGCCGCGCCGAAGCCGAAGCCGGCGCACGCGCGGAATGGGGGCGGGCTTCGGGCGGCGGCGACAAGCTGACGCCGATCCAGTTCGACGAGTGGTCCGCGCGGGCGCTGGGCGGCCCCAATCTCGGGCCCTATCGCCTCGCGTTCGATTCCAACGTCAACAACGAGATCACCGAAGCGGAATTCATCAACGCGGTGCTCGCCAAGTTCGAGTTCTGGGACAAGGACAAGGACGGCCGCGTGACGCGCGCGGAGATGGTGGAGCGCCTGCCCGAAATGCGTCGTCCCGGCGAGGGCGGGCCGCAGCAGGGCATGCCGCCGCGCGGCGGCCAGCGTCCGCCGCAGCGCTGAAACAGAAACGCCCCGGTCTCGCGACCGGGGCGTCCCGACTTCAGTGGTTCACCGACCTCAGTAGGTGACGCGGAGCGTCACACCGTAGGTCCGCGGATCGCCGAGGAACGCACCGCGGGCGTTGCCCTGCAGCGGCACGTTGAAGGTGATCTGCTTGTACTCTTCGTCGAGCAGGTTGCGGCCCCACAGTTCGACGGCGACGCGATCGTTCGAGGTCGAAACACCGACGCGACCGTTCACCGTGAAGTAGCCGGGCTGGATCTTGGTAGGTTCAAGATCGGAACCGGTGACTTGATCAGACACGTAGCGGAAGTCGAGATAGGCGAGGCCATTCAGCGCATCCGTGATCGACTTCTCGTAGGTGAAGGCGCTCGTCACCGTCCACAGCGGTGCGTTGGTGAGACGCGAGCCCGGCAGTCGGAAGTTAACCGGCAGCTGCGTCGGGTTAAGCGGGTTCGCGGAATTGACGACCCAGCCCGTGTCGTTGCCGTACTCGGCTTCGGTGTAGGCAAAGCCGCCCTGGTAGGAGAGGCCGGGGACCGGCGTCCGCCAGATGGCGTCCATCTCGATGCCCTGCGACGTCACCTCCGGAACCGACGAGACCTGGAAGGCCGTGCCGTTGAAGGTGTTGAGCTGATAGTTCTCGTACTCGTTGAAGAACGCCGCGAGGTTCACGGTCAGCGCGTTATCGAGAAGGCGGGTCTTCAGACCCACTTCGAACGCATCGACCATTTCCGCCGCGAAGTCCGTCTTCCAGCTGCCCGGCGCCGGCGTGGCCGACGTGGAGAGCATGTGGTCGAAGTTGCGGTCGAGGTTGAAGCCGCCGCCCTTGTACCCGCGGGAATACGAGGTGTAGCCGCTGATGTCGTCCGTGAACTCGCGACGCAGCGAGATGACGCCCGACCATTCCTTCTCGCTACGCGACTGGCGACGCGGCGTGCCGTCGAGCGACGCGTTGACGCCCGAGATGCAGTAGATCGTCCGCGCACCGATCACCGCCGCCGCGCCGGCTCCTGCCGTCGTGAGATCGGTGTTGTAGCAGTTGCCGTAGAGGTTGCCGAGCGCAGCGCTGCCGGTCGCGCCGGCGATGGTTGCATTGAGCAGCGGCTGGGCGTTGAACCGGGTCGTGAAGCGACCGGTCACGTTCTTCTCTTCATCCGTGTAGCGCAGGCCCACGGTGAGGTCGGTCTTGTCGTCGATCGCCCAGATGTTGTGCGTGAACAGCGCGATCGAGCGGCTGTCCTGCACATAGTGGTCCGCGACGGGCGCGTTTTCGAACGCCGCCTCGACGGCGCCGTTGTCGTTCACCGCCGCGTAGAGCGCGCTGAGCGCGTTCACATACTCGCCGATCTGGCTGCCGAACTGGATGTTGTCGCCGCGGGTGAGCGCTTCGTCCGAGTAGAAGACGCCGACGATCGAATCCACCGGGCCCACCGAGAACGCTGCACGCAGTTCCTGCGTGAAGACGTCGAAGCTGAAGCCGTTGAAGCCGTCGTTGACGCGGTAATACAGGTCCGCCTGCGTGAAGTCGGAGTCCTGACCCTGACGGTAGTCCCAGTTGCGGAACGCCGTGATCGAGCTGATCGTCACGCCGCCCACATCCCAGTTCACTTCCGCCGACACGCCCTGGTCGGTGAGGTTCTGGTCATAGGAGCGGTTGGCGAAGCCGAAGCGGTCTCCGATATTGCCCGTTCCCAGGTTGGCGAGGCCGCCGGCGCCGTAGCCGCCAAGCGCCGCGATGACCGCCGCCTGACCGGGCGACGACACGCCCCCGACCGCCGGCTGGAAGGGATCCTGCGCCACGCCGCTCGTGGCGGTCACGCCGATGAGGTTATTGTTGGATCGAAGCGCCGGATAGCCGTTGAGCAGCGCCGGGTTATAGACCTTCGCGGCGCAGCATGCTTCGTCCCGCTCCGTGTAGTCGGCGATCACGCGGACATCGATGTCGCTGGTCGGCGCCCAGGCCACCTGGCCGCGGACCGTCCACATGTCACGATTGTTGCTCTTTCCGGCGCCGAGATTGCCGGCGCCTGCGGGCAGCGCCGGATTGGCGCCCGCGCGGTTCGTGTCGAGCAGGCCGTCACGCTCGTCCATGGCCGCGAAGAGGCGCACGGCGAGTTGCTCGCTGACGATCGGCACATTGATGTGGCCCGAGTAGCGCTGATGGCCGAGATTGCCGGCCGTCGCTTCGGCGGAGGCGCCGAATTCGTCCAGATCCGGGCCGGCCGTGCGCACGTTGATGAGGCCGGCCGACGTGTTGCGGCCGAACAGCGTGCCTTGCGGGCCGCGGAGCACTTCGATCTGCGACACCTGGCCGAGATCGGACAGCGCAACGCCGTTGCGGGCGCGGTAGACGCCGTCGACGAAGATGCCGACCGCCGATTCCAGACCCGGGTTGGAGCCTTGCGTGCCGATGCCGCGCAGGCGGGCCGTGGCGGACGCTTCGTTTTCCGAGACGTTGAACTGCAGCGCCGGGGCGACCGACTGCACGTCCTGCAGGTCGCGGATGCCGGAGTTCTGGATCAGCGCGGCCGTGACCGGGGTGACCGCAATCGGAACGTCCTGCAGGGCAGTCTCACGCTTGGTCGCGGTGACGATGATCTCGTCGCCTTGCGCGCCGTCTTCCTGCGCCGCCGCCTGGCCGTTGGCCACCAGCGCGGCCGCCGCACTGGCGGCAAACAGCCAAAACTTCTTGCGAACCTGTCCGGTCATCTAAAGTGCCTCCCTGGGCGCACGTGCGCCCGATCGAATTGTTGTGGCGTATCGGGTGACGACGTTTGTTTTCGGTTAACCGCCCTGCCCAGCGGCCCGGGAGCGCATCGCCGTCTTGATCGCCCTCGTGCCCCGCTTATCGCCGCCGTCGATTTGGGTCGAGACATGAACGGCAGTTTTGCGCGTGTTTTCACGCGAATATCAGCGCCCGCACGCGCGCTGTGTCCGAAAGGCAACAATGCTGTAAATTTCTCGTAACTAGTGCGTGAAGCCTTCAAGTCGCGCGGCGATCCATGCGTCCCAGTCTGTTGCCGCAACGGAAATCGTTTCGAATGCGACTCGCGCCGTCTCGCGCCAGAAGGCAGCGCGCGCATCAACCGACTCCAAACGGGACTCCACTAGCGGCGCAGCGCGGACTGCCGCCTGCAGGAAGCCGCCGAAGTCCGCCAGGGCGGACTGTTCGAACCGGTGTGCGACAGCCATGCCGACTTCCGCAGGCAAGCCGGGCGCAATGACGCCGATGGCGATGGCGCCGCCAGCCACGGCCTCGCCGAGGGCGATGTCGGAAGCGGCGGGATCATGCGGTGCATAGAAGAGGGCGCGGGCCGCACGCGCCGCCGCACGCGCGCGCGGAAGCCTCGGTTCATCCGGGCCTGCGACCACCAGCGCGACGCCGGCGAAATCGAGAGACCGCCAGCGACGCGCCACGAACCGCGCAGCCGGACCGAGTGCAGCCATGGCTTCGGAAGGCGCCCGGTCGAACACGGTGACGCCGGCGCCGCAGTCGAGGAGACGTCTCCCCAGCGGCGCGAGGGAATCCTCCCCCGACAGCAGCACCGCCGCCCGACCGGTCAGGTCGAGGAAGGCCGGCAGGAGGGGAAAGAGGCTCGCCATGCAGCTCCAGACTAACCGGCGTGACGCCAGTGTTAACCTTGAGCCTCGCGTCCCGCCGGAAAAAACGCCTACATGGAGTCCATGAGCACGCCCTATGCGCACAATTTCGTCCGGGTCGCGGCGGCGACGCCGCGCGTGCGGGTCGCCGACCCGGCGAGCAACGTGGCGGAAACGCTGGCGCTGGCGCGCGCGTGCGACGCCGAGGGCGCTGCGCTCGTCGTGTTCCCGGAGCTTGGCCTCACGGGCTATGCGATCGACGATTTGCTGTTCCAGGACGCCCTGCTCGACCGCGTCGAGGCGGCGATCGGCGAACTCGCGGCGTCTAGCGTCGGCATCGGCGCCTTGCTCGTGGTGGGGGCGCCGTTGCGCTGGGGCGACCGCCTCTTCAACTGCGCCGTCGCGATCAAGGACGGCGAGGTGATCGGCGTCACGCCCAAGGTCTTCCTCCCGAACTATCGCGAATTCTACGAGAAGCGGCACTTCGCGAGCGGCGCGGGTGTGACCGGAGAAGCGATCCGCATCGGTGACCGGCAAGCGCCCTTCGGCGTCGATCTCCTGTTCGCCGCGAAGGACGTCCGCGACTTCGTCGTGCACATAGAGATCTGCGAAGACCTCTGGGCGCCGCAACAGCCCAGCATCGCCGGCGCCCTGGCGGGCGCAAAGGTGCTCGTGAACGTGTCCGCCTCGCCCTCGAACATCGGCAAGGCGCGCCATCGCGACATGTTGTGCGCGGCGCAGTCGAGCCGATGCATCGCCGCCTATGTGTTTTCCGCCGCCGGCCCCGGTGAATCGACGACCGATCTCGCGTGGGACGGACAGGCGGTGATCTACGAGAACGGCGAACGGCTGGCCGCCTCGGAGCGCTTTCCGAAAGCGTCGCAATTCTGCATCGCCGATGTCGATCTTGATCTCCTGCGTCAGGAGCGCATGCGACTCTCCACATTCCGCGATGCGCAGGCGCTGTCGGACGCGGCCTTCCGCGCCGTCCCCTTCAACTTCACGCCGCCGAAGAAGGCGCTGAAGCTGGCGCGCCCGCTGGCGCGCTTCCCCTTCGTACCGGACGATCCGGACCAACTCGATTCCGACTGCTTCGAGGCCTACACCATCCAGGTGCGCGGCCTGACGCAGCGACTTGAATCCACCGGCGTGAAGAAGGCCGTGATAGGCGTTTCCGGCGGCCTCGATTCAACACAGGCGCTGATCGTTTGCGCGCAGGCGATGGACACGCTTGAGCTTCCCCGCGCGAACATTCTCGCCTTCACGATGCCCGGCTTCGCCACCAGCCCCGGCACGCGCAAGAACGCCGAAGCGCTGGCGCGGGCGCTCGGCGCGACTTTCGAGGAAATCGACATCCGGCCCGCCGCGCGCCAATTGCTGGGCGACATGGGGCATCCCTTCGCCAAAGGTGAAGCGGTCCACGACATTACCTTCGAAAACGTGCAGGCCGGGCTTCGAACGGACTACCTTTTCCGGCTTGCCAACCAGCGCGCCGGCATCGTCGTGGGCACGGGCGATCTTTCCGAACTTGCGCTTGGCTGGGCCACCTACGGCGTCGGCGATCACATGTCGCACTACAACGTCAATGCGGGGGCGCCGAAGACGCTGATCCAGCACCTCATTCGCTGGAACGCGCGTCGAGAGACATTCGGTGGCGACGTCTCGAAGGTGCTCTTCGACATTCTCGACAGCGAAATTTCTCCGGAACTCGTTCCGCCCGGCGCCGATGGAAAAGTGCAGAGCACGCAGGACACGATCGGTCCGTATGCGCTGCACGACTTCTTCCTGCACTACACCCTGCGCGGCTTTGCGCCCGCGAAAATCGCCTACCTCGCCGAAAACACCTGGAGCGACGCGACGGCCGGCGCCTGGCCCGAGGGCCTGCCGGACGGCGACAAGCGCGCCTTCACGCGCGCCGAGATCGTCAGGTGGCTTGGCGAATTCGCACGGCGCTTCTTCGGTACGAGCCAGTTCAAGCGGTCGGCGATGCCGAACGGACCGAAGCTATCGCCCGGCGGCGCGCTCTCACCGCGCGGCGACTGGCGCGCGCCTTCCGACGCGAGCGCCCGCACCTGGCTGGACGCGGTCGAAAAGCTGAAGTGACGCGCCAAGCGTGCGAGCCATGAACCGCCGATGAACGGCGCGTTCAAGATCGACGCGAACACATTCAGCGACAGTTCAGCACGCTCCTGAAATGATCTGACGAGATCGGGGGATCAAATGTCCGACGCTCGCGTTGGTGATCGGACAGTCAGAAAGGAGCACGCGATGAAACGAATCCTTGTCGCCGCTGCGGCCGCGATGTCCTTCGCCGCACCCCTGGCGCTCTCAAGCGCCGCGCATGCGGACCCGCGCGGACACCACCGCAATTATGATCGCCACGATCGTGGCTACGACTACCGTCACGATCGCCGCGACGACCGGCGCGACTATCGCCAGGGCTATCGCGACGGCCGTTGGGATGCCCGCAGGCACAACGGCTACTATCTCGGCAATCGCTGGCACTACGGGCCGCCCCCGCAGGCCTACTACGGTCGGCGCGATTTCCGCGTCGATTACAGGCAGTGGCGCCGTGGTGACCGCCTGCCGGCCTATTATCGCCAGTACTACGCGCCGGTGGACTATCGCTATCACCGCCTCAGCGCGCCGCCGCGTGGCCACCACTGGGTCCGCAGCGATCGCGGCGAGTACCTGCTCGTCGGCATCGCGACGGGCGTGATCCTCGGACTCGCACTCGCCCACTGACGATTGCTGACATGGAGAGGGCCGTCCCGGGAGCGGGGCGGCCTCTTCTAAATGGTCGCGATTGGGCCGTTCAGCGCCTTCACGTCGAGCCGGGAGTCGAGGGCGTTGCTGTCCACGCCTGTGATCGCGACGCGTCCGCCGGCGCCCGAGACGATCGCGCATCCCCCCGCCACATCCCACATCATGCCGCCGGTTTCGTGATAGGCGTCGGCCCTTCCCGCCGCGACGTATGCCAGCGCGCAGGCCGCCGAGCCGATCATCCGCACCTTGCGCCATCGGGTGATGCGCGCGGTGAACGCGGTCATGGTCTCGGCATCCGTGGCGGCGCGGGCAGGAATGCCCGTCATCAACACGCCGCGCGCCGGATCGTCGACCGAAGAGACCTTCATCGGCGCGCCGTTGAGCCAGGCGCCTTCGCCCGCGATCCCGGTGAACACCTCCCCGAGCGCCGGACAGTCGACGATGCCGAGCACCGGCCGCCCCGCGCGCACCAGAGCAATCGACACGCCCCAGTGCGGAAAGCCCTGCGCGTAGTTCACGCTGCCATCGAGCGGATCGACCGCCCAGACGACATCATCCGCAGCACCGTCTACCCAGCCGATCTCTTCGGACAGAATGCGATAGGGCGTCGCCGCACGCAGCGTTTCAATGATGAGCGCCTCGGCGTGACTGTCTGCGCGAAGCTTCACTTCCCGCCCCTCTTCGGCCTCTACGGCGGACCAGGCGGCCCGGTGATCCATGAGCGCGGCGGCGGCGCGTGCGGCAGCGTGTTGGGCGACGGCGAGAAGTTCCTGGTCGGTCATCGGGCGTTCCTAGACGAGCGCACGCCGGCTTGCACGATTTCCCTGCCGCAACGCTTGGCGATCCGGCCCGGGTTTGCTTCAGTGCGCGCGGCTGGCTGGGGACGGACATGGGCGGCAGTCACGCGGGCGCGGCGGCGGAGGCCGCCACACTGGAGAGGCGCCTCGCCATCAGGCGGCGCGCACGAGCCGACGGCGCGGCCGGACGGCCCGATACCGACAGCGCCACCATCCCGGTGGAACAGGAAATCATCGAAGCCATCGACGCCGAGCGTGCACGTCTCATCCGGGACCGCGCGTCCATCGCGTCCTCTCTCGAACAGGGCTGGCGGCGCCTCTCCGACAGCGCAGAAGAAGTCAGCCTGCACGCGAGCGCCGCCCGCCTGTCGCTCCGACAGATGGAGGCGCGGCTGCGGCTGTCGTTGAAGACCGCCGCCGCGCGCGCCGAAGAGGCGCAGACCGATCTCGAGGCATTCAGGCGACGCGAACAGGTGCAGTGGCGCGCCCGCTCTCCGGATTCGCTCACGCTCTCCACGGGCATGCTCGTAGCGCTGGTGGCGATCGAGGCTGTGGCGAGCGCGCCGATTTTCGCGGACGCGATGAACGGCGGTCTCGCGCAGGGCTATATGGTCGCTGTCACGCTGAGCGCGCTGAACGCCAGCATCGGACTCATCGGCGGCTATTTCGGCATTCGCTACCTGCAGCGCCGAGGCGCGGTGCTCAAGAGTCTCGGTGGGCTTTGCACGCTGACGGCGGTCACGTTCGGGCTCTTCTTCAACGTCTTCGCCGCGCTCTGGCGCGCCCGCGCGGTGGAGGATCTCGAACGCGCGGAAGCGCTGCGCGCGATGCAACGCGGCAAACCGTTCGACGCCGAACTTCTCGCCGGGCAGAGCGACGCAATCTCCCTCTTGTTCGACACGCGGCACGGCGAAACGTTCATCCTGCTTGTGCTCGGCGTCGTCGTGCTCATCGGCGCGCTGGTGAAAGGCGCCACCGGTTTCGACGATCCGGTGCCGGACCATGGCGCCCTGACCCGCGCCGCTGAACGCCAGCAGGAAGAGTTCGCGGACGCGCAGGAAGATGCGCTCGAAGCCCTCGACGAACCGATCACCGCAGCGCGCGCGAAAATCGATGCGCTGATCGCTGAGCGCCGCGCCCTGCTTGCGACCCTGCGGGGTCAGTACGACGAGGCGGAAGCGAAGATGCATGCGATTGACGTGCGTCTCGACGATCTTGCCGCTGCGCAGTCCATGCTGATCGAGACCTACCGCATCGCCAACATGGCCGCGAGACGGACACCGCCGCCGCAGGGGTTCATGTCGCCGCCGCCGCAACCCGACGCGCCGCCGGATGCGCTGGAACGGGCGGGCGCGCTGCGCACCGAGGCGGAGGCGGCGCAGTCCGCTCTCGCAGCGACGGCGCGCCGCGAGATCGAAGCGCTGATCGCCGAGCGCGAAGCAGTCGAGCAACGTCTGCGCGGCGAGAGCGCATGAGCCGTCGCGCCGAGAAGGAAGCGCGCAAGCGGCGCAAGGATGCGATGGGCGCGGGCCTCATCGTGGTCGTGCTCGCGGCGCTCGGCGGGCTGGGTCTTGCGGCGATGCAGCTGCGTACGCCCGCACATGATCCCGAAACGCTTTGCCTGACGGACAAGCCGCCACCCCTGCACACGCTCATCCTCGTCGATGCGACGGACCGTCTGAACGCGCGACACCAGAAGCGGCTGAAGGCGATCGCCCGCGAAGAAGCCGGGCGATTGCCGCGCTGGGGGCGGCTGACGCTGATGAGCCTGCGTCCCGATGCGGAGCGCGAGCCGCGACTCCTCTTTTCCGCGTGCACGCCCGGCGACCGCAGCGACGCCAACCCAATCTGGGAGAATGTCGGCGCGCTCGAGCGCAAGCGCGCGGACCAGTTCGACGCGCCGTTGAACGCGGCGCTTTCCGGCGCCAAGGGCGGGCGCAGCGCCGACGGCTCACCGATCGTGGAAGGGCTCTACGCCGCGGTCAGCGATCCCGATTTCGCCGGCGAGGAACGACGCCTGATCCTGGTCAGCGACCTGCTGCAATATGCGCCGGGAAAATTCTCGCTCTACGATCCGAAGCAGACATGGGAGCGCTATCGCGTATCGCAAGGGGCGCTGCGCTCGCCGCCAAGTCTCGATGACGTCGCCGTGCGCATCGTCGTGCTGGAGCGCGCCGACCGTGCGGCGATCCAGGACAATGCGCGGGCGAACTTCTGGACGCCCTATTTCGACGACGCAGGCGCACCTGACGTGCTCTGGACCGAATAACGCTTCAGTCCACACAGATCGTCGACGTCACGCGACCGCCATTGATCGCCGAGAGACAGCCGAACAGCAGATTGTCCGCCTGGCATTTGCCGGTTATGCCGCCCGGCGGCGTTTGGGCGACGGCGTTCTCCGCGAGACACTGGCCATCGCAATCGGATTTGTCGTCACAGCTTTTTCCGGCGTCGGCGTAGGGAATGGCGCAACGCATGGTCTGCATGCGACCTGCAGGCCGCATGGTTCCGCCCTTCGCGACGCATTGTTCGGCCGTGAGCGGCGCATCGGCGGGCGGTTGCAGCGCTTCCGACGAGTCCGTCTTCGGCGCGCACGCGGCGAGCATGGCGAAAGTCGCGGCGATGACGATGGTGCGGATACTCATTTCGACCCCCGGAGAAAATTGATCATGCCGGAGAAGTCCTTCTCCGATCCGCCGTTGGCCGCGTAAAGCGCATAAAGCGCCTCCGCCTGCGCGCCCAGCGGCGTCGATGCGCCCGCCTTCGCCGCCGCTTCCTGCGCGAGCTTCAGGTCCTTCAGCATCATCGCGGTCGCAAAGCCCGGCGCGTAGTCGCGGTTCGCGGGCGATGTGGGCACCGGACCGGGTACCGGACAATAGCTCGTCATCGACCAGCTCTGCCCCGACGCCTTCGAGGAAATGTCGAAGAACTTCTGCGGGTCGAGGCCGAGTTTCTCGGCGAGCGCAAACGCTTCGCAGGTCCCGATCATCGAAATGCCGAGCAGCATGTTGTTGCAGATCTTCGCCGCCTGCCCCGCGCCGTGATCGCCGGCGCGTATGATCGCCTTGCCCATGCCGGCGAGAATTTTCTCCACCTCGGGAAAGAGCGCCTCCGCGCAACCGACCATGAAGGTCAGCGTGCCGCCGTTCGCCGCCGCGATCCCGCCGCTCACCGGCGCATCGGCGAAGCGGAAGCCTTGCGCTTCCATGTCCTTGCCGACGGCGCGCGCGGACTCCACGTCGATGGTCGAACAGTCGATGAACAGCGCGCCTTTCTTTGCCGCGGGCGCGACCTGTTCTCCGTAGACGGCGCGCACATGCGGTCCGGCGGGCAGCATCGTGACGACAACGTCGGCGTCCTTGACCGCGAGTGCGACCGAAGTCGCAGGCGAGGCCCCCGCCTCCCCCGCCCGCTTCAGCGCATCGGCGCTGAGATCGAACGCGGCGACCGTGTGCCCGGCCTTCACGAGATTCGCGGCCATGCCGCCGCCCATATTGCCGAGCCCGATGAAGGCGATGGAGGTCACGTTCGTTTCTCCCGGTTTATCCACAGAGCTTCCCCGCGCGATGACACTCTGTTCACGACCTGTTGCGGCGCGGGTCTGGCTCCCTTTCCGACTCACCTTAGCCTGCCGGCTCGATAATGGCAGGGAGCGGGGCTCTTGAGTTTCTCTTGGCAGGGCGCGAGCGGGCGCTGGTACGAATTCGAAGTGGCTCGGGCGAAGCGGGCGTGGGAGCCGGTCGGCGGCATCTACATGTTCGTGAAGCCGGGCGACCTGCCGACGATGGAAGCCGGCGGGCCGACCTGCCTCTACCTCGCACAAACAGCGAGCTTCGCGGAAAGCCTCGCGCGCCACGACGCCTGGGGCGCGGCGCAATCGCTGGGCGCGGCGGAGATCCATCTGCTTGTCGTGCATGATCCGGCCAAGCGCGCGCTGATCGAGCAGGACATCTGGAAGTCCCACACGCCGATCCTGAACCGCCAGCAGGCGCGTCCTGCGGCGATGCAGATGGGCGCGGTGAGCGGCGCCGCGGCGGTCTCGCCGCAACAACCCTATCGTGGCTATGGCGGCGCGGTGGCCTAGGTCCGGGACGAGGCGCCGGTATCCGTGCCGGACCGCGCACCTTCCGGGGCGCGTGCGGGTGCGGCGCCAGACTCCGGGGAATCTCGCGTTGCTTTGACATGGGGTTGCGCGGCGGGAGCCGCGCGGTCCGGCATGACTGGTCATGACGTGTCTGCGGCTTGCGTCGCGGGTGCGATGAAGAAAGGCGCGCATGCGGCCTTCTGCGCGTGCGTCAGCACCAGCACGCCGCTGCGGCGCAAGCGCGGCAGGTTGGCGAGGGCGCGGTCAACGACGGCATCGAAATCATCGAGCACGCGGCGCATGTCGGCGAGTGTGCGGAGACGGATGCCGCGCGTGATGCAGCCGATGGCGGGCGAACGCCGCGCGGCCCAGCGGTAGCCGCGGGGCAATCTGCGTCTGTGCATCTGGACGCGCCGCCGCTTGACCTTCCGCATCCGCGAAATCACGGCGGCGGCGATCAGGAGGCGGATGTCGCTGCGCACGCGGCGGAGCTGACACTGCATCCAGAGGCGGGCGTCGCGCGGCAAGGGCGCGTACTCCGCGACCCACGCCAAAATCTGCAGCACCCAGAGTCGAAGCGCCGCCAGCGCTTCGGCGACTTGCGCGGTGAAATCCGGCGTTCTCACGAACTGCATGGCGGTGCTCCTCTCCGTGGCTTCCGGACCATCCGGACGCGACGTGGGAGGAGCGTGACTCAGGTTTCGACCCGGTCGGATTGCGGAGGCGATTTTTCTGCAGCGGACCGCCGGCGCCCTCGCCGGCCTCCTTGTGTCCCAAGGGGAAACGCGTTGCCGGCGATGCGCCGGCGGTCCTCGCGGCGAGGGACGGAGGGGTTCTAAATCCCCCCATTCCGGGTGATTTCGGGCTGCGCCGCTACTTCGAGAGGCTTGTAATTAGTGAATACCCTAATTAGATGGGGCCTATGAACGACGTGTTCAAGGCGCTCTCCCACCCGACCCGCCGCAAGGTGCTCGCCATGCTGCGGGAGGGCCCCAAGGCTTCGGGCGAAATCGCCCAGGCGTTCGACGTCGCGTGGCCGACGATGACCGCCCACCTCAATGCGCTGAAGGACGCCGGCCTCGTCACCGCCGAACGGGACGGGACCACCATCCGCTACTGGCTGAATGCGTCGGTCATGGAGGAAGCGGTCGCCGCGCTCATGGAGCTCATGGGCGCGGGAGACCGGGACGGCAAAGGAGACAAGTCATGATCCGTACGGGCCTCATCTTCTCGGCGGCGGCGTTCGCGGTGATGGCGGGCGCGATCTGGTGGCTCGGGCAGAATGTGCCGGCGGACGTGACGCAGCTCCCGGTCCACTGGGGGCCCGATGGGCGGCCGGATCGCTTCCTGCCACGCGCGGAGGCGCTGCAGACCTTCTGGATCCTGCCCGGCGTCTCTCTCGGGATGGCGGCCGTAATGGCGATCATCCCCGCCATCGACCCTTTCCGCGGCAATATCGAGCGGTCCGCCCGCGCCTATCTCACGGCGTGGATCGGCGCGCAGGCGCTGCTCGTCTTCGCGGCGATCGGCGCGGCGGTGTTGACGGTGCGCGCGGCGGGCGGCGACGCCGACGGCAATGAGTTCGTGCGCTGGATCATCGCCGGGACGGGGCTGCTGTTCGTCTTCCTCGGCGACGCCCTGCCCAAGACGCGTCCCAACTTCTTCGTCGGCGTGCGCACGCCGTGGACGCTGATGAGCGATCTCGCCTGGCAGAAGACGCACCGCCTCGCGGGCTGGCTCTTCGTACTCGCGGGTCTGTGGACGATCGCGGCGGCCTTCCTGTTCGACGGCATACACATCGTTTTCGCGATGATGGGGCCGATCCTGCTCACGGTCGCGGTCTCGGCGGTGCACAGCTGGATGGTGTGGCGCACCGATCCGGACCGGCGCACCTCCTTCCGGCGGGAGTGACTTTGAGCCCTCCCGTTTGACCCGCGCGGGCTCCTGCCGTATGGAGCCCGCCATCGCGCCATGACTTGAAGCGCGCTTCGACCGGCCCACGTTCAGATGAACCGGAGGCTGGCGAGGTCCCCCGCCCGACGTGATCGTCCGGCGGGGCGCTTTGCGTTTGGGCGTTGGGAGTGACCATGTTCGACACGTTGCAGGAACGCCTGACAGGGGTTTTCGACCGGCTCACCGGCCGCGGCGCCCTGACCGAAGCGGACGTGGACGCGGCGCTCCGCGAAGTCCGCGTGGCGCTCTTGGAAGCGGACGTGGCGCTGCCGGTGGTGAAGGACTTCATCGCCAAGGTCCGCACCGAGGCCGTGGGCGAGGCGGTGATCCGCTCGGTCACGCCGGGCCAGATGATCATCAAGATCGTCCACGACGCGCTGGTCGACACGTTGGGCGGCAATGACCTGCCCGGCCTCCTGCGCATCGACGGCGAACCGCCGAACGTGATCATGATGGCGGGCCTGCAGGGCTCCGGCAAAACCACCACCTCGGGCAAGATCGCCAACCGTCTGAAGACGCTCGAGAAGAAGCGCGTGCTGATGGCCTCGCTCGACGTACGCCGCCCGGCGGCGATGGAGCAGCTGGCGATCCTCGGCAAATCCATCGGCGTCGACGTGCTGCCGATCGTCGCCGGCCAGCCGCCCGCCGAAATCACGAAGCGCGCGATTCAAGCCGCCAAGCTCGGCGGCCATGATGTCCTCATCCTCGACACCGCCGGCCGCACCACGCTCGACGAACAGATGATGAGCGAAGCCGCCGAGATCGCGAAGATCGCGAACCCCGGCGAAGTGCTCCTCGTCGCCGACAGCCTCACCGGCCAGGACGCGGTGGAAACCGCCAAGCGCTTCAACGAACGCCTTCCCCTCACCGGCCTCGTGCTCACGCGCGCGGACGGCGACGGGCGCGGGGGCGCTGCGCTCTCCATGCGCGCGGTCACGAGCCTGCCGATCAAGTTCCTCGGCGCGGGCGAAAAGCTCGATGCGCTGGAAGCCTTCGATGCACGCCGCGTGGCGGGCCGCATTCTCGGCGCCGGGGACATCGTCTCCCTCGTCGAAAAGGCCGCCGCGAATGTCGAGCGCGACGACGCGGAGAAGATGGCGAAGAAACTCGCCAAGGGTCAGTTCGATCTCGACGATCTGGAAAAGCAGCTCGGCCAGATGCTGCAGATGGGCGGCCTGAAGGGCCTGATGGGCATGCTGCCCGGCGTCGCGAAAGTGAAGAAGCAGCTCGACGCCGCGAACATCGATGACAAACAAATCCGCCGTCAGATCGCGGTGATCCGCTCGATGACCAAGGCGGAAAAGAAAAAGCCCGACCTGCTCAACGCCTCGCGGCGGAAGCGCATCGCGAAAGGCGCGGGCGTCGATGTGGCGGAGGTGAACCGCCTACTGAAAATGCACCGCAACATGGCCGACATGGTGAAGAGCGTCGGCAAGGGAAAGATGCCCGGTGCGCTTGCGCAGATGGCCGGCCAGCAACCCGGCGGCGGCATGCGCATGCCGAGCCCTGAGCAGATGAAGGCGATGCAGGCGCAGATGCAGAAGGCCGGCGGCGGCTTGCCGGGTTTGCCGGGCCTTCCCGGCCTGCCCGGAACGAAGAAGGACAACTGAGATCAACGAACGACGCTTCGGCCCACGTCATCCCGGCCAAGCGAACCGAACCCGGGATGACACGAGAAAGTGAGAGAGAAGAGAAATGTCCCTGAAGATCCGTCTGGCCCGTGGCGGCGCCAAGAAGAAGCCGTTCTACTCGATCGTCATCGCCGACAGCCGCAGCCCGCGCGACGGCAAGTTCATCGAGAAGGTCGGCACCTATAACCCCGTGCTGCCGTCGACCGACGAAAAGCGCGTCGTGCTGAAGGCTGAGCGCATTACCGAATGGCTCGCCAAGGGCGCGCTCCCGACCGACCGCGTCGCGCGCATGCTCGACGTCGCCGGCATCAAGAAGCGCGATGCGCGTTCGAACCCGGAAAAAGCCAAGCCCGGCAAGAAGATGCAGGAGCGCTACGCCGCTGCGGCGTCCGCCGAAGGCAGCGAAGGCTGATCTGCGCATGAGCGCGCTCACCTTGCTTGGCTGGGCGCTCATGGCTGTGGCCGTACTGATGTGGTTGGCGCTGCTGGCGGTGCCGTTCCTCCCGCAATTGGAGGGACGCCGCTGGGGCGCTGCGCTGATCTTGTGGCTCGGCGGCGAAACCGTGTTCGCGCTGGGCGCGCTCGCGGCGGCGCCGGCGCTGTTGAAATCGCACTGGCTGCGGAAGTTGCTGGGTCGTCGTGATGCATAGTCTCCGGCGGATGACCCTCCCCTCCTCCGGCTTCGCCGGGGGAGGGGCCGGGGGTGGGGGACCGGCCGATCGACGGGGCGCCGATGCCCAATCGTGACCCGCAATCCGTCAATCGCGCACGACAACTCCGCAGCGAACCTACGCCCGCCGAGAAAGCCTTGTGGCAGGTCTTGCGTGCACAGACCGATGTGCATTGGCGTCGACAGGCGCCGATCGGTTCTGCAATCGCCGACTTTGCCTGCCTTCGCGCGAAACTCATTGTCGAGGTGGACGGTGGTGCACACGATCATCCAGCGGCGAAGCTGAGAGACCAGGAACGCACCGCGCAGCTTGAATCTCACGGGCACACGGTGGTCCGCTTCTCCAATGAGGAGGTCCTGCACGATCCCGCTAAAGTCGCGGCGCAGTTGAGAACTCTTGCGCTTTCAAGACTGCCGACTTCCGCGCCCGGTCGATCGGCTGGCCCCCCACCCCCAGCCCCTCCCCCGACAAAGTCGGAGAAGGGGAGGCCGTCACGGCGGAGCACTTACATTTTCGACGACAAGCACCCCGCCGCCTCCACGGCCCCCAAAGACCTCGTCCTCGTCGGCGCCATCGCCAGCGCATTCGGCGTGCGGGGCGAGGTGCGGGTGCGGAGCTTTACTGCAGCGTTCGACGGCGTGGTTTCCTACGGCCCGCTTTTTGACGCCGAAGGCCGCATTGTGATGACGCCGAAGCGGTGGCGCGAGATCAAGGACGGGCTCGCCGTCACCGCGCCGGAGATCAAGGATCGCGACGCCGCAGAGGCGCTCAAGGGCACAGCCCTGCACGTCCCGCGCAGCGTGCTTCCGCCGGCGGAAGAAGACGAGTTCTACCACGTCGATCTCATCGGCTGCCGCGTGGAGACACTGGCGGGCGAACCGGTCGGCGAGGTGATCGCGGTGCAGGATTTCGGCGCGGGCGATCTGCTGGAAGTGCGCAGCGCTGGCGGCAAGACGCTGTTCGTAGCGTTCACCCGCGAGGCGGCCCCTCACGTCGACATCGCCGGGCGGCGCATCGTCATCGCCCCGATGTCGCCCGAGGACGACGCAGCATGAGTTTCGCCGCCACCGTCCTGACGCTCTACCCCGAAGCCTTTCCCGGCGCGCTGGGCGTTTCGCTTCTCGGCAAGGCGCTTGCCGAGAAGCGTTGGTCCCTCGACACGGTGCAGATCCGCGACTTCGGCGACGGTCCGCACAGGAAGGTCGATGACGCGCCCGCCGGCGGCGGCGCGGGGCTCGTCATGCGCCCCGACGTGGCGGCGGCGGCCATCGACAGCGTCGCGCTGAACGACCGCCCGCTCCTCTTCCCGAGCCCGCGCGGCAAGCCGTTCACGCAAGCCATGGCGCGGGAATGGGCCGCCGGCCCCGGCCTCGTGATCTTCTGCGGGCGCTTCGAAGGCCTCGATGAGCGCGTGATCGAAGCGCGGAACATGGTCGAAGTCTGCGTCGGCGATGCGGTGCTG
Source organism: Hyphomonadaceae bacterium (assembly GCA_016791445.1). Classification (GTDB taxonomy): domain Bacteria; phylum Pseudomonadota; class Alphaproteobacteria; order Caulobacterales; family Aquidulcibacteraceae; genus VFBF01. Next base: position 65,920 of record JAEUMP010000016.1, read on the forward strand.
ATGGGCGGGGAGGTCGCGGCGCAGCTCATCCTCGAGGCCACGGTGCGGCTGCTGCCCGGCGTTTTGGGGAACGAGCAATCGGCGACCGAAGAGAGCTTCGAGGACGGCCTGCTTGAGCACCCGCAATTCACCAAGCCCCGCGTCTGGGAGGGCCGCGACACGCCGGAGGTGCTGCTGTCCGGCGATCACGCCAAGGTCGCGGCCTGGCGCAAGGCGGAGCAGGTGCGGCTCACGAAGCTGCGGCGACCGGATCTGCTGGAGGAGTAGCCCCTCTCCCGCGCCTGAGCGGCAGAGGGTTTTCCCGTTTCCCGATCATCCGCCGCTGGACAAAAGCCCCCCACCCGCCTATACGCCCCGCTCTTTACGCAGTCTCTTTCGGAAGCGGCCGGGAAGCCGGCGCGCTCGCGTGGCCCATGAACCTGATCCAGACCCTCGAAAAAGAAGAAGTCGCCCGCGTCACGGTCGGCAAGAAAATCCCCCACTTCTCGCCGGGCGACACCGTCCGCGTGAACGTGAAGATCAAAGAAGGCGAGCGCGAGCGGGTCCAGGCCTATGAAGGCGTCTGCATCGCGCGCTCGGGCTCGGACCTGAACGCGAGCTTCACCGTCCGCAAGATCTCTTTCGGTGAAGGCGTGGAGCGCGTGTTCCCGCTGTTCTCGCCGTCGCTGGAGTCCATCGAGGTCGTGCGTCAGGGCAAAGTCCGCCGCGCGAAGCTCTATTACCTGCGCGATCGTCGCGGCAAATCGGCCCGGATCACCGAGCGCAAGGGCGGCCCCCGTGGCGAAGGCTACGAAGGTGAAGCAGCCGCAGCGCCGGAAGAAACCGCCGCCGAGTAATCGGATCGGGTTTCGAGATTTCAAAGGCCCCGGCGCAAGTCGGGGCCTTTGTGTTTTCTTCCACTTCCCTTCTCCCCCTCGCGGGGGAGAAGGGTTCATCATCACTTCCCCTGTCCGCCAACCCGCATCTGTGACAAACACCGCTCGTGTCTGAAACACTCGCTCCCGCACGCGCCGACGCGACGTCCGTCGAGATCGTGACGCTCGGCTGCCGCCTCAACGTGGCGGAGAGCGACGCGATGCGCACCCACGCGGGCGCCGCCGGGCTTTCGGATGCGGTGATCTTCAACACCTGCGCCGTGACCGCCGAAGCGGTCCGCCAGGCGCGCCAGCAGATCCGCCGCGCGCGGCGCGAGCGCCCCGACGCGATGATCATCGTCACCGGCTGCGCGGCGCAGATCGATCCCGCATCGTTTGCGGACATGCCGGAAGTCGATCGCGTGATCGGCAATTCCGAGAAGATGTCGCCCGCCGCCTTCGCGCCACACGCGGATGAGCGCGTCCAGGTCGCCGACATCATGACCGTGCGGGAAACCGCGCCGCATCTCGCGGACGGCTATTCCTCGCGCACGCGCGCCTATGTGCAGGTGCAGAACGGCTGCGACCATCGCTGCACCTTCTGCATCATTCCCTACGGCCGCGGGAATTCGCGCAGCGTACCGGCGGGCGCAGTCATCGAGCAGATCAATGCGCTCGTCGCGCGCGGCTGCCCGGAAGTGGTGCTGACGGGCGTCGATCTCACCTCGTGGGGTGCAGACCTGCCGGGCGCGCCGCAATTCGGCAATCTCGTCGCGCGAATCCTGAAGCTCGTTCCCGACCTGCCGATGTTGCGCCTCTCCTCGCTCGACGTGATCGAAATGGACGAGGCGCTGTTCGACCTCGTGACGACCGAGCCGCGCATCGCGCCTCACCTGCATCTGTCGCTGCAGCACGGCGACGATCTGATCCTGAAGCGCATGAAGCGCCGGCACGGTCGCGATCAGGCCATCGACCTGTGCGCGCGGCTGAAGGCGGCGCGACCGGAGATTGCGCTGGGCGCCGATTTCATCGCGGGCTTCCCGACGGAAACGGAAGAGCACTTCCAGGGCACGCTCGATCTCGTCGCGGCGTGCGACATCTCCTATCTGCACGTCTTCCCCTTCAGCCCGCGCGAGGGCACGCCCGCCGCGCGGATGCCGCAACTGCCGCGTCCGCTGATCAAGGCGCGCGCGGCCCGGTTACGGGAAGTCGGCGCGCAGGTGATGGCGCGACATCTCGACCGCTGGGTCGGTCAGGACGTGACGGCGCTCGTGGAAGAAGACGGCAGCGCGCGGCTTTCCGACTTCACGCGCGTGCGCCTCGCGGTTGGCGATGATCAGGCGGGCGCCTACATCCGCGTCCGCGCCCATGGGCACGACGGCGAAGCATTGATCGGCACGGTTCTCTGATGGGCGGCTTTCTCGGGTTCGGAAAGAAGAAGGATGCGCCGCAAACGGCGGAACCGGAGAAGAAGGACTTCTTCGGCCGGCTTTTCGACGGGCTGTCGAAATCGTCTGCAAAGCTCACCGATGACGTCACCGGCGTTTTCACCAAGAAGCTGCTCGACCAGCAGACGCTCGACGATCTCGAGGAGATGCTGATCCGCGCCGACATGGGCCCGCAGGCGGCGGCGAAGATCACCGGCATGATCGCAAAGGACCGCTTCAATCGCGAAATGGGCGACGACGAGGTGCGGCGCGCGCTCGCGGACTCCATCGCCGACGTTATGAAGCCGCGCGAAAAGCCGCTCGATCTCACCGATGGCGCCCGGCCGCGCGTGGTGCTCGTCGTCGGCGTGAACGGTTCCGGCAAGACGACGACGATCGGCAAGCTGTGCTGGCTGCTCTCGCAGAGCGGCGCGAAGGTCGTCGTCGGCGCCGCGGATACGTTCCGCGCGGCGGCGATCGGGCAACTCGGCGTGTGGGCGGAGCGTTCCGGCGCGTCCTTCGTTGCGAAGGGTCAGGGCGCGGACGCCGCGGGCGTCGCCTACGAAGCCGCGGCCCTCGGCAAGGCGCAGGGTGCGGACGTCGTGCTGATCGACACGGCGGGCCGCCTGCAGAACCGCGCGGAGCTGATGGGCGAACTCGACAAGATCATGCGCGCGATCCGCAAGGTCGATGAGGACTTCCCGCACGAGACGCTGCTGGTTCTGGACGCGACCGTCGGCCAGAACGCGCTCTCGCAGCTGGAAGCCTTCCGCACCACCGCCGACATCACGGGTCTCGTGATGACGAAACTGGACGGCACGGCAAAAGGCGGCGTGCTCGTCGCGATCGCCAATCTGCACGCGTTGCCGATCCATTTCATCGGCGTCGGCGAAAGCGCCGAAGACCTCCAGCCCTTCGACGCCGTCGCCTATGGCCGTGCGCTCGCGGGCGTGAAGACCTGAGACCATGCTGCAGTTCGACGACCTCTCCTACCGCATCGGCGGCCGGCCGCTGTTCGATGGCGCGAGCGCCTTCATCGCGGACGGCTGGAAGGTCGGCCTGATCGGGCGCAACGGCACCGGCAAATCGACACTGCTGCGCCTCATCCGGGAAGAGGCAGGAAAAGGCGACGGCTCCATCCGCATAAAGCGCGGCGCGCGCATGGGCTTCGTCGCGCAGGAAGTCGCGGCGACGGATGACGCGCTGCTCGACGTGGTGCTGGCGGCGGACGAGGAGCGTCACGCGCTGATGCAGGAAGCGGAGACGGCGGAAGATCCGCACCGCATCGCCGAAATCCACATGCGCCTCTTCGACATCGATGCGCATTCGGCCGAAGCGCGCGCGGCGGAAATTCTCGTCGGCCTCGGTTTCGAACAGGAAGACCTGACGCGCGCGACGCGTGAATTCTCCGGCGGTTGGCGCATGCGCGCGGCGCTGGCGGGCGTGCTGTTCTCGACGCCGGACCTCCTCATACTCGACGAACCGACGAACTATCTCGATCTCGAAGGCGCGGCGTGGCTTGAGTCCTATCTGCGCAAATACCCGAACACCGTCGTCGTGGTGAGCCACGACCGGGAGATGCTGAACCGCTCGGTGACGCACATCCTCGCGCTGGCGGACCTCAAGCTCGAAGTGCATCCGGGCGGCTACGACACCTATCTCAAGAAGCGCGCGGAGCGCATGGCGGGGCTCGCCGCGCAGAAGGCTAAGCAGGACGCCGAACGCGCGCACCTGCAGGCCTTTGTAGACCGCTTCCGCGCGAAGGCATCGAAGGCGCGGCAGGCGCAGAGCCGCGTGAAGATGATCGAGAAGATGACGGAGATCACCGTCCCGCTCGCGGATCGCACGACGCCGTTCAAGTTCGAGGACCCGGAAGAGCTCGCCGATCCGCTGCTGCAGCTGGAAGACGCCGATCTCGGCTATGTCGAAGGCGTGCCGATCCTGCGCGGCGTGAATTTCCGCCTCGATCATGACGACCGCATCGTCATCATCGGCCCGAACGGTCAGGGCAAGACGACGCTGGTGAAATCCATCGGTGCACGGCTCGCTTTGCTCAAAGGCCAACGCCGCGCATCGAAGGCGGTGAAGATCGGCTATTTCAGCCAGGACCAGCTCGACGAGCTGCACGCCGGGCAGACGCCGCTCGATCACATCCGCGATCTCGCGCCGAATCTGAACCCCGCGCAGCACCGCTCCATCGCCGCGCAGATGGGCTTCGGGCACGAGAAGATCCAGACGCCGGTGGAGAAGCTCTCCGGCGGAGAGAAGGTGCGCCTGCTGCTCGGCCTCATGGCCTACACAAAGCCGCATGTGCTGATCCTCGACGAACCGACGAGCCACCTCGATATCGACAGCCGCGAAGCGCTGATCCACGCGCTGAACGATTACGCCGGCGCCGTGCTGCTGATCACCCACGACGTCTATCTCGCCGAGGCGACAGCCGACCGGCTGTGGCTCGTCCACAACGGTCGCGCGAGGCAATATGACGGCGATCTCTCCGACTATCGCGCACTGGTGCTGAGCGCCGACCGTCCGGCCACAAGCGGCGCCGCGAAGGGTCAGGGCACGAAACCGGCGCCTGCCTCTTCAGATGGCGCGAAGCGGCCGTCCCTCAGCACGCTGAAGCACAGGGTCGCCGAGCTCGAAAAGGAAATGGACACCTTCCAGCGCGACATCGCGCGCATCGACGTGGCGATTGCACAGCCGGGCCTCTTCGAGCGCGATCCGGCCAAAGGCGCGGCATTGAGCAAGGATCGCGCAGCGCTCGCGCAGCACCTGCAGACGGCGGAAGAACGCTGGCTTGAGGCGAGCGAGGCGCTGGAAGCGGCGAAGGCGGGCGCGTGAGCGAAACGCCCGCGCCGCCGATCATCTACGTCGACGCGGACGCGTGCCCGGTGAAGGACGAGATCTATCGCGTCGCGCTTCGGTGCATGCTGCCGGTCTTCGTCGTCGCCAACAGCTTCATGCGCGTGCAGCAGCATCCGCTCATCAAGATAAACGTCGTCGACGCAGGGCCGGACGTGGCGGACGACTGGATCGCGGAGCGCGCCATCGCGGGCGACATCGTGGTGACGAACGACATACCGCTCGCGGCGCGCTGTCTTGAAAGCAAGGCTGAAGTCCTGGCGCCGTCCGGCAAGCCCTTCACCACCGCCTCCATCGGCGCGGCGCTGGCGCAGCGCGAATTGATGGAGCATCTGCGCTCCTTCGGCGAAGGCCAGGGCGGGCCAAAGCCCTTCTCGCCGCAGGATCGATCCCGGTTTCTCTCCGCGCTTGACGCCGCAGTGACCCGCGCGCGCCGCATCAAGCGATAACAATTCCGTCAGCCGTCCCGGATGCCGACGCACCCGACATTGAAACCGACCAGATGATCACTAGGTTGTGAAAGTCGCGTACGTCCTGTGTGCGGCATCCCCACCCATGCACACACGGACGGCCCTCGCGGACCTATGGAAAAATACGCCCTCATATCCACGATCTGTGCGGCGCTGGTGCTCGCCTTCATTTTCGGGTTCGCCGCGCGCAAGCTGAAGCTGTCCCCGATCGTGGGCTACCTGCTCGCGGGCGTGGCTGTGGGGCCCTACACGCCGGGCTTCGTGGGCGATGCGGGTCTTGCGATGCAGCTCGCGGAAATCGGCGTGATCCTGCTCATGTTTGGCGTGGGGATGAAGTTCTCGCTGGAGGACCTGTGGGCGGTGAAGGGCGTGGCGGCGCCCGGCGCGCTCGTGCAGATGGCGACCGCCACAGCGCTGGGCTACGGCGTCGGGCATCTGATGGGCATGTCGGCGGCGGAGAGCCTCATGCTCGGCTTTTCCCTGTCGGTGGCCAGCACCGTCGTGCTGCTGCGCGCGCTGGAAGACCGCCACATCCTCAAGTCGGAGAACGGGCGCATCAGCGTGGGCTGGCTCGTGATCGAGGACATCGCCATCGTGTTGGCGATCGTGCTCCTGCCGACGCTGGTTGCGGTGGCGCAGGGCGGAACCCTCGCGCCGTCACACGTGGCTTCCGCGCTGGGCATGACGCTGGTGAAGATCGGGATTTTCGTCGCGCTGATGCTCATCGTTGGCGCACGCGTCTTCCCGTGGCTGATCGTCCAGGTGGCGCACACCAAGTCGCGGGAGCTGCTTTCGCTCGGCACCATCGCGCTCGCGCTGGGCGTCGCGTACGCGGCATACGCCTTCTTCGACGCATCATTTGCGCTGGGCGCCTTCCTGGCCGGCGTGATGCTGAACGGCACGAAGTTCACGCACAAGGTGGCGGAGGACTCGCAGCCGCTGCGCGATACCTTCGCGGTGCTGTTCTTCGTTTCCGTGGGCATGCTGTTCAACCCGATGACGCTGATCGAGCAGCCGCTCGGCGTGCTGGCGGTGGTGGCGATCATCATCCTCGGCAAGGGGCTGGCGGCGCTGGCGATCACCTCCCTGTTCAAGCTGCCGCTGAAATCCGGGCTGCTCGTGGCGGTGGCGCTGGCGCAGATCGGGGAGTTCTCCTTCGTCCTTGCCGGCATGGGCCGCGATCTCGATGTGATGTCGGAAGCGACCTACAATCTCATCCTCGGCGGCGCGCTGATCTCCATCACGCTGAACCCCTTCCTCTTCTCGCTGGCCGATCGATACACCGCCGAAAAGGCCCCACCCGCCGAGGCGGCGGCATAAGACGCTGGTCCGGACGGCTGCAGGTGTCGTAAGCCGTTGGCATGAGTGAAACCGCGCCCCCCGTCGCCGGGTCCGATCCGGCAAAGCCCGCAACCGCCAAGCGCGGCGGCGGCCAAATCTTCGTCGATCTCGGCCCGGTCATCATCTTCATGCTGACCTACAACCTCTCCCGCGGCCGCGTGCCTGAGGGCGAGGAAATCTATCTGGCGACGACGGTATTCCTCATCGCGACCGCGGCGGCGCTCGCCTACGCATGGTTCAAGCAGAAGCGTCTGCCGCCCATGCTGATCGTCACGGCGGTTGTCGTCGGCGTGTTCGGCGGGCTGACTCTGGCGCTCCACGATCCCGTCTTCATCAAGATGAAGCCCACCATCGTGAACCTGCTCTACGCGTCGGTGATTCTCGGCGGACTCGCGGTGAAGCAGAACGTCTGGAAGATGCTGTTCCAGAGCGCGTTCCCCGCGCTGCCCGACAAGGTATGGACCACCTTCGCGCTGCGCTGGGGCTTGTTCTTCATCTTCCTCGCCGGCCTGAACGAATTCATCTGGCGCAGTTTTTCGGAAGTGTTCTGGGCGAACTTCAAGGTGTTCGGCGTGATGCCGCTGACTTTCGTCTTCATGCTCGCGAACATGCCGCTCCTGATGAAGCACATGCCGAAGGACGAGGAGGCGAAGCCCTAGCGGTAGATGCTTCCCGGCGGGTTTGCGAACGGCGCGCTCGCGCCCTGCTTCCAGGCCGCGAAGTGTTCAAGCGCCCATTTGACGGAAGGAAACGCCAGCTCGCTCCACGGGATTTCGTCCCAGGTCAGCAGCGCGACGTCCGTGCTCTCCGGCCCCGGCGCGATCGCGGGATCGACGAGACGCGCGCGATACATGAGCTGCACCTGACTGATGCGCGGCACCGAATAGCAGGCGAGTAATCCTTCGATCTCGATCTTCGCGCAGGCTTCCTCCATCGCTTCGCGCATGGCGCCTTCCTCTGCAGTCTCGCGCTCTTCCATGAAGCCGGCAGGCAAGGTCCAGAAGCCCTTGCGCGGTTCGATGGCGCGTTTGCAGAAGAGGATGCGGTCACCGAACGTCACCACGGAGCCGCCGACGATCTTCGGATTGACGTAGTTGATGAAGCCGCACGTATCGCAGACGTCGCGCAGGCGGTCCTCGCCGTCGGGAATGCGCTGGACGAAGGCGGGCGTGGCGGGGCTTTCGGTCATGACAGAACTGTGAACCGGACACACTGCCGCGTCAAAGTCGCCACGCGTTCATTGCCCTGTGGCCGCACGTCGAGCGGGCTTGGTACGCTGGCGGTCTTCAGGGCCGCGGGCTGGCGGCGGGGAGGAGCTGGGCAATGACCGATCCGGAAGCGCCGAAGCCGTTCGCGCTCGCCCGCTCGCCGGGCCATCTCCTCCATCGCGCGCAGCAGCGCGCCGAGGAAGTGTTCGCCGCGTCTCTGGGCGATGACAACGTCACGCTGCGCCAGTTCGCCGTGCTCGCGGCGGTGTCCGAGAAAGCCGGGCGCACGCAGACAGAACTCGTCCGCATCACGGGGATCGACCGCTCGACGCTCGCCGACATGATGGACAGGCTGGAGAAGAAGGGCCTCGTCGCGCGCGAGAAATCAGACACGGACAAACGCGCGAAAATCGTGCGTCTCACCGGCAAGGGCCGCACGCGCCTCGCAGAAGCCGCGCCGCATGCCGCAGCAGCGGATGCAGCCATCCTCGCCGCGCTGCCGAAGAACAAGCGGCGCTCCTTTCTCGGCACGCTGGAAGCGCTGGTGGTCACCATCGACACAACCGCCGCAGAAGCAGAAGCGCGCGCCGCTTCGAAGGACAAGGCACGCAAAGACCGCAAGTCCGGCAAGGACGAGCGGAAGAAGCTGAAGCGGTGAACCCCTCGCCCTCCCCCGCTTGCGGGGGAGGGACAGACTGAGCGCGAGCGAAGTCAGGGTGAGGGTGCGTGAGAAGATGAGTCCCGAAGTCTGTCGGGCCCTCACCCTTCGCTCACTTCGTTCGCATTTTCCCTCTCCCGCACGCGGGAGAGGGTTAGGATCACGCCGCCTTCGCGAGATTGCGCAGCACGTAGTGCAGGATGCCGCCGTTCCTGAAGTAATCCAGCTCGTTCTCGGTATCGATGCGGCACATGACGGGGGCCGACTTCGTCGAACCGTCCGCGGCCTTGATCGACACCGTCATGCGCTGACGCGGCTTGATCGTCGTGATGCCCGGGATGTCGACGATTTCATCGCCTTTGAGACCAAGCGACTGCCAGGTCACGCCGTCCTGCAGCTGCAGCGGCACCACGCCCATGCCGATCAGGTTCGAGCGGTGGATGCGCTCGAAGCTCTCCGCGATCACCGCGCGCACGCCGAGGAGACGCGTGCCCTTCGCCGCCCAGTCGCGCGAGGAACCGGTGCCGTATTCCTTGCCCGCGAAGATCACGAGCGGACGGCCTTCGGCGATGTACTTCATCGCCGCGTCGTAGATCGGCTGCACCGTCCCGTCAGGGAAGTGCTTCGTCACGCCGCCTTCGACGCCCGGCACCATGTGGTTCTTGATGCGTATGTTCGCGAACGTGCCGCGCATCATCACTTCATGGTTCCCGCGGCGCGCGCCGTAGGAGTTGAAGTCGATCTTCGTGACGCCGTGCTCGGTGAGGTAATCCCCCGCCGGCGACGCCGCCTTGATGTCGCCCGCGGGCGAGATGTGGTCGGTGGTGATCGAGTCGCCGAAGAGCGCGAGGACGCGCGCTTCCTTGATGTCGGTCGGCGGCGTCGGCGTCATCGACATGGCTTCGAAATAAGGCGGGTTCTGCACATAGGTGCTCTTTGAATCCCAACCGTAGGTCTGGCCGCCGCTGGTCTTAATGCCCTGCCAGTGCTCGTCGCCCTTGAACACGTCGCCATAGCGCGTGGCGAACATTTCAGGGTTAACGCTGGTGCGCACCGCCTCCGCAATGTCATGCGGCGAAGGCCAGATGTCGGCGAGATAGACGGGCTTGCCGTCGCTGCCCGTGCCGATCGGGTCCTTCGTGATGTCGATGCTCATGTCGCCGGCGATGGCGTAGGCGACGACGAGCGGCGGCGATGCGAGATAGTTCGCGCGCGTATCGGGGTTCACGCGGCCCTCGAAGTTGCGGTTGCCGGAAAGCACCGACGTCGCGACTAGATTGCCCGACTTGATCGCCGCGGTGATTTCTTCCGCGAGGGGGCCGGAATTGCCGATGCAGGTCGTGCAGCCATAGCCGACGAGATTGAAGCCGAGCGCATCGAGATCGTCCTGCACGCCGGCGCGCGCGAGATAATCCGTCACCACCTGCGAACCGGGCGCGAGCGAGGTCTTCACCCATGGCTTCGTGGTGAGGCCTTTCTTGCGCGCATTGCGTGCAAGGAGCCCCGCGCCGAGCATCACGCTCGGGTTCGAGGTGTTGGTGCAGCTCGTGATCGCGGCGATCACGACGGAGCCGTGCTTCAGCGAAAAGTTCTGGTTCTGGACGGGGACGACGTCGTTCGCCTTGTCGGCCGTGACGCCGAATTCCTTTTCGAGACCGCCGGTGAACGCCGAGGCCGCTGTCGCCAGCGGCACGCGATCCTGCGGACGCTTCGGGCCGGCAAGTGACGGCTCGACGGTGGCGAGATCAAGCTCGAGCGTATCGGTGAAGGTGGGCTCCGGCAGATCGGGGCGCCACATCATGTTCGCCTTCGCGTAGGCTTCCACGAGCGCCACGCGGTCCGCTGCGCGGCCGGAGGTTTTCAGATAGGCGATGGTGTCGCCGTCGATCGGGAAGAAGCCACAAGTCGCGCCGTATTCCGGCGCCATGTTGGCGATCGTCGCGCGATCCTCAAGCGACATGGAGTCGAGCCCGGGACCGTAGAATTCCACGAACTTGCCGACGACGCCCTTCTTGCGCAGCATCTGGGTGACGGTGAGCACGAGATCGGTCGCGGTGGCGCCCGCCGGAATCTTGCCGTTCAGCTTGAAGCCGATGACTTCCGGGATGAGCATCGAGATAGGCTGGCCGAGCATCGCCGCTTCCGCCTCGATGCCGCCCACGCCCCAGCCGAGCACGGCGAGACCGTTGATCATCGTCGTGTGGCTGTCGGTGCCGACGACGGTGTCGGGATAGGCGACGGTGTCGGCGCCGTCCTTCGCGGTCCACACGGTCTGCGCGAGATATTCGAGATTCACCTGGTGGCAGATGCCCGTGCCCGGCGGCACGACGCGGAAATTGTCGAACGCGGACGCGCCCCAGCGCAGGAACTGGTAGCGCTCGAGATTGCGCTGGTACTCCACCGCGACGTTCTTTTCGAAACTGTCGCCCCGACCGAAGTGGTCCACCATCACCGAGTGGTCGATCACGAGATCGACGGGCACCAGCGGATTGACCTTCTTCGGATCGGCGCCGAGCTTCGTCGTGGCGTCACGCATCGCCGCAAGATCGACGACGGCGGGCACGCCGGTGAAGTCCTGCATCAGCACGCGCGCCGGCGTGAAACCGATCTCGTGTTCGTCCTTGCCCTTGCCCGTCAGCCAGTTCGCGACGGCCTGAATGTCTTCCTTCTTGATCGCCCAGCCGTCTTCCTTCCGCAGGAGGTTTTCGAGGAGCACCTTGAGCGAGACCGGCAGGCGCGAAATGTCGCCGAGGCCGTTCTTCGAGGCCGCTTCGAGCGAATAGTAGATGTAGGTTTTCCCGCCGGCGGTGAGTTCGCGGCGTGCCTTGAAACTGTCGACGCTGGTCATGAGCGATCGTCCTTCAAATGGAGGTGTCGGGATCGCAAGCGCGTCGGGGGGCGCCCCATTGCCGGAATCGGACCGGCTGCGCGCGGCAAACTGGAGATACGCCGCGTCGGGCATCGGTTCAATCGGGCGCCGCGCCGCATCGCGAGGAAATCGCCTTTGTTGCAAGCGTTTCGCAACTGAATGCGCCGCGCGCCTTGACTCCGAGTGACGGCGCAGAGGACTAGCGGGCCATGCGCGTCGATGTCGAAAGCCTCGCAATCGAGCGGGGCGAGCTGCGCCTCTTCGAGAACCTGTCGTTCACCGCCGCGCCCGGCGCCCATGTAGCGCTGACCGGCGCCAACGGGACCGGCAAGACGAGCCTGCTGCGCGCGCTCGCCGGATTTCTCGCGCCGAGCGCCGGCACGATCCGATTTTCGATCGAGGAGCCCGCGGCGCAGACCCATTTCCTCGGCCACCGCGACGGCCTGAAGGGCGCGCTCGAAGTGCGTGAACACCTCATGTTCTGGCGCGACCTTTTCGGCGGCGCAGACGATCCAGCCGAAGCCTTGGCCCGCGTCGGGCTGACCCGCGTGGCGGACCTTCCGGCGCGCGCGCTGTCGGCGGGGCAAAGCCGGCGGCTTTCGTTGGCGCGCCTGCTTGTCGCTGAACGTCCGCTGTGGCTGCTCGATGAGCCCGCCGCCGGACTCGACACCGCAGGCAAGGCGCTGCTCGCCGATCTCATCGCCGCGCACCGGATGACGGGCGGCGTGGTGATCGCCGCCGTCCATGAACCGCTCGGCGCGCCGGACGTCGACGTACGGCTGGGCGCATGACGATGTGGCGCAGCGTTTCGGCCGTCTTCCGGCGCGATCTCCGACTGGCGTGGGCGGGCGGCGGCGCGGCAGCCCCGCTGGGCTTCTTCGCCGGCGCCACGACACTCGTGCCGCTCGCGGTCGGCCCGGACCTCAAGACGCTCGCGCTGATCGGTCCCTCGCTCCTGTGGGTGACGGTGGCGCTTGCGGCGCTGATGATCCTGGAGCGCCTGTTCCAGGCGGACCTCGAAGACGGCAGCCTCGACCAGCTCCATCTCGTCGATGCGCCGCTCGAATTCATCGTCGCCGCCAAAGGGGCGGCGCTGTGGACGGCCATCGGCCTGCCCCTCGCGCTCGCGTCCCTGCCGGCGGCGCTCGCGCTGCAGACGCCGCCGCATGCCACCATCGCGGTCGCCATCGGGCTCCTGATCGGCCTCGCCGCGTTCATCGGCTTCGGACTCTTCGGCGCGGCGCTGGCGGCGGGCGTGCGGCGCGGCGGCGTGCTGATCGCGATCCTCGTCCTGCCCTTCTTCGCCCCACCGATCATCTTCGGCGCGGCGGCTGCGTCAAAGGCCGCGAGCGAGGGCCTCGGCGCGCCTGGATTCCTGCTCTTGTGCGGCTGCGCGCTGGCGGGCGTGGCGCTCGGCCCTATCGGGGCGGCCGCGGCGCTGCGCCAGCAGACGGGGTGACGCATTGCGTCGCCAACGGACGCGTCCTACCCCTGCGCCTGTGTTTGCCTGGTTCGCCAATCCCGACCGCTTCATGCGGCTGAGCGCATGGGCGCTCCCCATCGCGGCGGCGCTCGCCGTGGTATTGTTCGCCATCGGCCTGCCGTGGTCCTTCCTCTTCGCGCCGCCGGACTTCCGGCAGGGCGAAAGCGTGCGGATCATGTTCATCCACGTACCGGCCGCGTGGTGGGCGTTGGGTATCTATGTCTTTATGGGCGCAGCGAGCCTCATGGGTCTCGTCTGGAAACACGCCCTGGCGGACGTGGCCGCGCGCGCCGCCGCGCCCATCGGCGCAGCGTACGCCGCGCTCTGCCTGATCACCGGGTCTTTCTGGGGCGCGACGACGTGGGGCACGTGGTGGGAATGGGATGCGCGGCTGACGTCGATGCTCGTCCTGTTCCTCACCTATCTCGGCTACATCGCGCTGTGGGCGGCGATCGAGGATGAGCAGCGCGCGGCGCGGCTGGCGGCGATCCTGTGCCTTGGCGGGCTCTTGAACATCCCGATCGTGAAATTCTCCGTCGATTGGTGGAACAGCCTGCACCAGACCGCGAGCATCCTGCGCAGCGGCGGTTCGGCGATGGACGCAAGCATGATGCAGCCGCTGTTCGTCATGGCGCTAGCGTACCTGTTCGCGTTCATCGCGTTGCTGTTCGCGGGCATGCGCGCGCACGTCTACCGACGCCGCGCCGTCACCGCCGCCCTGCGCCGGGCCCGCGCGTCATGACGGCGCTCAACGAGATGATGGCCAGCGAGCACTGGCCCTATATCTGGCCCTGCTACGTCCTTGGTCTCGCGGTTTTCGCGGGCCTTGCCGTGCGCGCCGCAACACAGCTCAGCCACTGGAAGAAGCGCGCCGACGATGACCGCTGAACGCCCGACAGCGTCGAAGCGCATGGCGGCGTTCGCGCCGATCCTGATATTCGCCGCGCTGCTGGCGATTGTGGCGCTGACGCTGGCTTCCGGCGGCGCGCGGAAGGAGTCGAGCGAAGGCCTCGTCGGGCGCGTCCTGCCGGCCTACGCGCTGGCGCCGCTGTCTGGTGAAGCGCCCGTCACACAGGCGACTTTCGCCGGGCGTCGCCACGTCGTGAACTTCTTCGCGTCATGGTGTGTGCCGTGCCGGTACGAGCATCCGCTACTCATGGACTTGAAAGCGCGCGGCGTGCCGGTGCTCGGCGTCGCCTACAAGGATGCGCCGGAAAAGACATCGGCATTCCTCGCGCGCGATGGCGACCCCTACGCTGCGATAGGACAGGACCCTGCGGGCCGGTTCGGTCTTGAACTCGGCATCGAAGGCGTGCCCGAAACATTCGTCATCGACGCCGATGGCACGATCATCGCGCTGCACCGCGGCCCGATCACCGAAGAGGTGATGCGTGACCGCATCCTGCCCGCGCTCGGCCTGCCCTGAAATTCAGCGCCTTCCGGAGATCACGGCGGCGAAAGGGGCGGACGCGGCGGCAGCGGCTGCTCGATCAGGCTGGAGAGCGGCGGCGCGAGATCGGCGTAGTCATCCGCACGCAGTCCGAAAGCCCAGGGCGCCGCGCGCGCATTGATGCGCGCCGCCTCCTGCTCGCGCGCCGGATCTTCGGCGCGCGCGATGAGCTTCACCCAGTAGGTCTCGTCGGGCTCGGCATAGAGATCGGCTTCGATGAGCAGGCCGTCGAACGTGCGCGTCAGGACGCGCGCCTTCGCCGCGCCGCCGATCGCCGCCGCCTGCCGCACGTCGATGGGCTGTAGCCGGGCGAGACCCGAGGCCGCCGCCGAAATTGTCGACGGCGCAAGCACGGTGCGTGTGTGGTTCGGCGGCGCGAGCGAAAATCCCTGATCCTCGCTTGCACGCGTGATGCCGTAGGCGCCGCCGATCGCGAAGGTCAGATCCGCGCTCTTGATGCGCGCGCGATCGAGTTCGAACGGCACGAGATCAAGCCATTCCGCCGGATTGCGCAGCGACGGGAGATCGCCGCGCACCTGCCAAGTCTGCGCTTCGTCCGGCTTGCGCAGGAAGACCGCCCCGCCCGGTTCGGCGCCGATGATCAGGTCAGCGAAGCGCGCGCCGCGCGCATCCTCCACTTGCACCAGCACGCCGGAGCCGCCTTTGGTCGGATCGCCGAGGCCGAGTCGGTCGTGGCGTGCCGGATCGCGCGTCATCGGCCGGAGATAGGCGAGGGATTCAAGCCCGCGGGTGAACTGCCCCAGCCGCTCGCGCCGCACCGGGTAATTCCCCCGATCCCGCAACGCCCAGCCTTGTTCGGTGCGCTGGATTTCGTACCGCGCGTCCTTCGAGACGATGGTGATGCGCGTGGCGTCCTTCGACTTCTGTGCGAAGGACGGCAGCACGAGGCCCGTCGCGGCCTCGGCGTCACGCGAGCGCGACTGGATGCCGACGGTGATGGCGGCGACAGACGCGACAATCACGGCGAGACCGACAATCCAGCTCGCGCGGCGCGCGCGCGCAGTGGCGAGTTCCGTCGTCATGGCGTGCTTCCCTTGGCGCCCGTCGCGGCAGCGAGATCGGCGAGTTTCACGTCGGCGGTCCGGCGCTGACGGCGCCACATCATGTAGACGCCGGCCGCCGCCACCAGCAGCGGCGCGAGCCAGACATTGAGCAGGATCAGCCAGCCTTCAAGCTTGTCGAGCTCCGTGCGGTAACCGCGCTCCACCGCGCGCAACTGCTTGCGTACCTCCAGCGTCCGCGCGCGGAACCGTTCGATCTGCGCGCGCTCTTCGCTCGTGAGCTCGGCGCCGAGATTGCCGGAGAAGAACCCCGAGCCCTGCCCCCTCGCCTCAAGCGCGCGCAACTCCGCCTCGGTCTCCGCGAGTTCGTTCTGCAGCTGCTCCTGCGTCTCCACCATGCGCGCCTGCGCGGTGTTGCGGATGCCTTCGACCACGTCCATGCGGCGCAGGCTCGGCGCGCGCGAACGCAGCGAGACGAGCGCGTCGCTGCCGCCCAGCTGGTCGATGGCGTTGAGCAAGAGCGCGGCGTTGTCCAGCAAGGGCTGGCCGCGTTGGCCGTCGAGATAGAAGTTGTCGTCGAAGAGATCGACGTCGCTGACAAGGACGATCATCACATCGTTTGTCGCGGCGGCGAGATGCGGCGCATCGGGCGCGGCGGCGACGGTGTCGGGGCGCGTCGGGAAAGCGGACGGCAGTTTGCCGGAGATGCGCAGCGCAACCGTCTCCTGCCGCGCGGCGGGCACGTATTGTTGGAGCAGCATCGTCGCATCCGGCCGCGAAAGCGCGGTAGCGGCGGGAATGCGCATGGTCTCGCCCGACGTGCGCGCCAGCGGCGTGACCGTGACGCCGTTCGTCGCCGTCCAGGTGAGCGCGCCGGGCGCGCCGACATTGATGCCGCGCGACAGGTTGGCGGTGACGAGATCTTCGCGGTTCAGACGATCCGCGCCGATTTCGAAGAAGAGCGGCTGCGGCATCACCAACGGTTGTCCGGACGGGCCCATGGTCTGGATCGGCAAGGCGTGCGCGCGGTCGATGACCGCCTCGTCGCTCATCGCCACGCCCCACTTCTGCAGGAAAAGCGGCAGGCTCGAACGCGACGCGGCAGGATCGGAGGGCATGCCGAATGGGCCCGGCGCCTGCGCCGCCATCACCGCCGCCGGATCGAGGGCGATAAAGGCGCGCCCCTTCGTCATCAGGAACTGGTCGATCACATAGAGCTGCTGCTCGCTCAGCGCCCACGGCTGGATGATGGCGAGGAGATCGATGTCGGGGTCGATGCCGGTGAAGTCGGGCTGAAGCTTCTGCACGTCGGCCATGCGCACGAGTTCGCCGAGCACATACGGCTGGCCGCTGCGGCCGCCGGCCTGCTCGGTGGCGAGTTCCGGCTCCCACGGGAGCGCCGTAATCAGCGCGACTTTCTTGCGGTCGGCGTTCTGCAGTTCGGCGATGAGCCGGGTGAGCTCGTATTCGAGGAACGGCTCGCGATCCCATGCGAGCTGCGGGATGACCACGCTTTCATCGACGGCGTTGACGCCGGACACGCCGAGATAGATCGGATCGGCCCCGCGCTCGACATTCAGCGGTTCGATGCCGGCGGCGACGGCGTCATCTTCCGCCTCGGTGAACCGCACCGGATCGACTTCCAGCACGCGCACCTTGCCGCTGGAAACGCGCGCATAGGACTGCAAGAGCTCCCGCACGCGCGCGCCATAGGTGCGGACCTGCGGATACCGGGCGGCGGCGTCACGGGAATAATAGAAGGTGAGCGTGATCGGCTCGTTCAGTTCCTTGAGTGTGCGCTTGGTGCCTTTGGACAGCGAGTAGAGGCTGTTCTCCGTGAGATCGAGGCGTGCAGCCGAGAGCCAGCTCGAGACGACGATGTTGCCGGCGAGAAAGATCACCGCGAGCGCGGCGAAGACGATGAGGGCGTAACGTCGGGCGGACATGCGATCAGCCTCCGCGCCGCGCGTCGACCGCGAGCATGGAGCCCGCAAGCGCCAACGCGATCAGCGACAGGAAATAGACTAGGGAGCGCAGCTCGATCACGCCGCGCTGGGCGGCGTCGAAGTGGTGGAGGATCGAAAGCGACCCGATGCCCTCGGCCATGCCGCCGCCGATGGCGCCCTTCAGGAAATCAAGCACAAGCGGCAGGCCCGCCGCCGTGGCGACGAAGCAGACGAGCACCGCCAGCACGAACGCCACGACCTGCGTCGATGTCAGCGCCGAGAGCGCGGCGCCGATGGCGATGTAGGCGCCCGCCATGAGGAAGCTTGCGCCGTAGCCGACGAAGATCGCCGCATTGTCCGGGCTGCCGAGATAGTTGACCGTGATCCAGAGCGGGAAAGTCAGCACGAGCGCCGCGCCTGCAACGCTCCACGCCGCCAGAAACTTGCCAAGCACAAGCGACCATGTGGGCGCCGGCAATGTCAGCAACAACTCGATCGCGCCGGAGCGCGCTTCGTCCGACCAGAGCCGCATGGCGATCGCCGGCATGAAGACGATGAAGAGCCACGGGTGGAACGCGAAGAATGCAGCTAGGTCCGCCCGACCCTGCTGGAAGAACCCGCCCACCTGAAAGGTGAACGTGCCGACCGCGATGAGAAACACCGCGACGAACACATAGGCGAGCGGCGTCGTCAGATACGAGAGGATTTCGCGGCGATAGACGGCGACGAGACTTTTCACAGGCCTTCCTCCCCGCCCGTGAGCGTTCGGAATGCAGCGTCGAGGTCGCCATGCTCCGCGACGAGATCGGCGGGTTTTGCGTCGGCGACCATCTTGCCCTTGTTGATGACGATGGCGCGCGTGCAGACCGCCTCGACTTCCTCGAGGCTGTGCGTCGACAGGATCACGCCGCGTTCGGCGCCCAGTCGACGGATGAGATCGCGCACGGACTGACGCTGGTTGGGATCGAGACCGTCGGTCGGCTCATCGAGAATGAGCAGCATCGGGTCGTGGACGAGTGCGGCGGCGAGGCCGACGCGGCGGCGATAGCCCTTGGACAGCGTTTCAATCGGGCGTCCGATCGCTTCGCCGAGCTGCGTGTCATGCGCGGCGCGGATCACGGCGTGGCGCGCGGAGTCCGTGGTCATGCCGCGGGTCTCGGCAATGAAGCGCAGGAACGTCCACGGCGTCATCTCACCGTAGAGCGGCGCCCCCTCCGGGAGATAGCCGACACGTTCCTGCGCGCGGCGACGATCCTGCGCGACATCTATGTTGAAGATCTTCGCGGTTCCCTCGTCGGGTTCGAGATAGCCCGCGATCATGCGCATGGTCGTGGTCTTGCCGGCGCCGTTGGGGCCGAGAAAGCCCACCACTTCACCGACATCAATGGAAAAGGTGACGTCGTCGACAGCGACCCGGCGACCGAAACTTTTCCGCAAGCCTTCGACTTGCAGCAGCATGCCCGTTCCTCAGGAAACCGTTGGGGAAACCCGTTTGGCGGCGGGGTCTAAAGGCAGTCGCGGGGGTTGTCATCCTGCGACGGGCGCGCGTTACACGCGCAGAGTCAGTCCGCCGTCGACCGCGAGGCCCTGGCCCGTGACGAAGCCGCCATCCTCCGATGCGAGAAACAGCGCGGCGCGCGCGAGGTCGATCGGCTCGCCTAGGCGCCGAAGCACCGACTTCTTGGCCCAGATGTCGGCCACTTCAGGCCGCGCATCCCAAAGAGGCCCGGTCATGCCGGTCCGGATGGCGCCGGGCATCAGGTAGTTGGCGGTGATGCCGTACTTGCCGAGTTCCAGGGCGAAGCTGCGCGTGATGCCGGCGACGCCTGCCTTCGCGGCGCAGTAGGCGGCGAGGCCGTAATCGGTGCCTTCAGCCATGACGGAGGCCGTATTAATGATCCGCCCCGCGGCAGACTTCACGAGATGCGGAATCGCGGCGCGGCTGAGCCGGAACACGGACCTGAGATTGACCTCCACAACCCGATCGAACGCCTCGTCGGTCATGTCCTTGGCGAGGGCGTTGTTCGAAATGCCGGCGTTGTTGAACAGAATGTCGAGCTGTCCGAACTGCGTGACGGCGGACGAGACGATGCGCTCCGGTGCGTCGGCGCCCGAGATGTCGATCTCGAACGGGACGACGCCGTCCGCGACGCCGCCCTTGAACTTGCCCGGCAGATCCACCGCCAGCACGCGCGCGCCTTCGGCCGCGAAAAGCGCCGCGCTCGCTTCGCCGATGCCGGACGCCGCGCCTGTGACGATCGCTGCGCGGGATGCAAGCCTGCCGACCATGATTTCTTCCTCCGATGTGATTTTCCGGAGGACTTTCGCGCCGGCGTGCGCCCGCGTCCACGCGGACGTTGCGGCAACCGTGCGCGAAAAACCACAGTGCCGCGCGCGCAACAAAGAACGCGCCGGTGGCGCGTTGCTGTCGGGCTTCGATTTTGGGAGAGAGTGGTGGTCGGCTGGCCAGAGATCAACGCTGCTGATCAGGGGGCTGGGGGGGCTGATGGATCTGACCCGCAAGGCCATTCCCTGTCCAACCGACCGTCGCTAAGGTCACCCGGATATGAGGCGCTTACAAGGCGCTATTTTGTAATGTTGGCGCCTGACGCGCGCCGGCCTGTGAGTAACAGGCCGTTCTCCGGGGGATAAGCGTCCTTGGATCCATCTCCGCCGACAGATTCTGCCGCCCAGCACAGTGTCCGGCGCATTTTTTTCGAGCGCCGGGAGCTCATGACCATCCTCTCCGCTTACGGTCGCGGCGTCGCGCAAGGGGACTGGAAGGACTACGCGATGGACGCGCTGAGCGACCGGGCGCTCTTCTCCATCTACAAACGCGCCAGCGAGGCGCCGCTCTACCAGATTGAAAAGCGACCGGAATTGGCGCGCAAGCAGGGCGCGTGGGCGATCCTCTCCACGCAGGGCATGATCCTCAAGCGCGGCCACGACCTCGAGACGCTGCTCAAATTCTTCGACCGCAAGCGATTCGCGCTGGTGACGGACTGACGTGGCGCACGCGATTCGCACCGAGTGCCTGATCGATGCGCCGCCGGCGAAGATCTGGTCGGTGCTGGCGGATTTCGCCCGCTGGCCGGACTGGAACCCGCTCAACCTCGAAGCGATCGGTGAGGCGAAAGTCGGCGCGCGCGTGCCGATGGTCTTCCGCGACCTGCCGAGCGGAAAGCCGGACGCCGTGATTCGCCAGACCGTGACGATCGTCGCCGCCGAGCCGGGCCGGGAATTGGCGTGGGCGGGACACGTCCCGCTGATCTTCAGAGGCCGGCACGGCTTTTTGCTGACGCCGCGGGGAGCCGGGACACACGTTCTGCACACCGAAACGCTGTCGGGCCTGCTGCCGGCGACGTGGAGCGCCGAAAGGATCGCCCGAGATTTCACGCCCGCCTACGAGGCGGTCAACCGGGCGCTCGCGGCGCGGATCGCCGCCCTGCCCTGAAGCCGGCGCCAAAAACGAAGGCGCCCCGGTTTCCCGGGGCGCCTGGATTGCCGACTGCAAAGTTTCGCAGTTCGCCCAGTTCTCTCAGTCGCGCGAGGAGATGAGCGACAGGATGAACCGGAAGAGGTTGATGAAGGTGATGTAGAGGTTCAGCGCGCCGTAGGTCGTCGCCACCGCCAGACCGCGCGCATCGCCCGCGAGCTGGTAGTAGGAGTACTTCAGCTGCTGGGTTTCCCAGGCCGTGATGGCCGAGAAGAGCAGCACGCCCACGATCGAGATGATGAAGCTGAAGCCCGCGATCGGCGCGCCCGTGAAGGCCGCGACGCCGAAGTTCACCAGCGACGCTATGATCATGCCGAAGACGCCCATGATCAGGAACGAGCCCCAACCGCTGAGGTCCTTCTTCGTGGTGTAGCCCCACAGGCTGAGCGAGCCGAACGCCGCCGCCGTGATGAAGAACGCCTTGGCGATGTCCATCATGCCGCCCGGCTGGCCGCCATAGACCATCAGCGTGACGCCGAGGCCCGTGCCCATGAGGACGACGATGGACCAGTACAGCAGGTTCGCGCCCGTCGGCGACGGGTTCTTCATCGTGAACATCGAGATGAGCAGCAGCGCGAGCGGGCCGAACATCACGGCATAGACGATCGGCGGCGCGAGCACGACGTTGCGGATCGGCTCGACGGTCGCCGAGATGTAGGCCAGCGCGCCCGAGATCACGAGGCCGAGCGCCATCTTGTTATAGACGCCCAGCATGAAGGACCGCAGACCGGCGTCCACCGCCATGTCGGCGCGGCCGACCGGGATCGATCCCGCCTGTTGCCGCGAAAAGTCGTTCATCAGAATTACCTCCTGGGTCCCGCTGCGGCCCCCACACGCGAGGGCCCGGGACGACGCTGGGAATATGGAGATGGTCGCCTTGGGCGGCAAGCGCCCCACGGCGCTCCCGGTCTCGTGATCACGAGGGTTTGAGCGGTCGGCGGCGGGACGCGGCGGCGGCGTCCGGAGCCTTACGGCGCATGGGGCCCCGCCTCCGCAGGACGTTCTTTCCCCCGGGGAGGGACAGTTCTAAGGTCGGATCGCACGATTCGAGAGGACCCCGGGTGGCTGACCCGCACGACCCGAACGCTTCCGCCCCCCCGCCGCAGGACCCTGCGCGCAGTGGCGGCCCCGCGCCTGACGACGGCGACTGGCGGCTTGAAGACCGCCGGTCCAATTCCACCTTTGCTGACCTGCAGGCCATGGCCGCCAACGGATGGCGTACGTTCCTGCGCTATTTCCTCGCCTCTGGCGGCGTGATCCAGGACTGCCTGGGCTACGCATGGAGGCTCCTGCGGGCGGCTTTCGCCAGCACCGGCCGGGGCATCGCCGGCGGCGTCCGCGGCATCCTGAGCTGGCGTCCCGGTCAGGGCCGGAACCGGCCCGTCACCTGGCGACGGGCGGCGATCTGGGCCGGCTGGACGGCGGGCGCCATGTCCGTCGCCGTGGTCGGGTTCCTGATGTTCATCTTCATGGGCATGCCCTCCACGGATGATCTCTGGACCGCCAAGGACAGCCCCTCCATCACCATCCAGGACCGCTACGGCCGGGTTCTGCTGCGCGAAGAGGCCCAGAACGCGCCGCCGGTGAACATCGACACGCTGCCCGCCCACGTCGGACAGGCGGTCATCGCGATCGAGGACAAGCGCTTCTACGACCACATGGGCGTCGACCTCGAAGGCCTCACGCGCGCCGTGATGCAGAACGCCAAACAGGGCCGCGTGGTCCAGGGCGGATCGACGATCACCCAGCAGCTCGCGAAGAACCTCTTCCTGACCAATGAACGCACCCTGCGGCGCAAGCTGCAGGAAGTGGCGATGGCGCTCTGGCTCGAGAGCAAGTTCACCAAGAAGCAGATCCTCGCGCTCTATCTGAGCCGGGTCTATTTCGGCGCGAGCGCCTGGGGCATCGAGGCGGCGTCCGAACGCTACTTCGACAAGCCTGCGCGCGACCTCACCCTCGGCGAGTCAGCACTTCTCGCCGGGCTGCTGAAGGCGCCCTCGCGCATGAACCCCGCCAACGAGGACACCCTCGCCAAGGCGCGCGCGCTGGTGGTGCTGAACGAGATGGTGGCGGAAGGCTTCATCACGCCGGCGCAGCGCGACGCCGCCGCCGACTCCAAGCTGCCGATCAACCGCCGCAACCCGGCGGGCAATCTGGGCTATTTCCGCGACTGGATCGACCGCACGCTGAACAGCATCATCGGCGACCAGCGCGACGACTTCATCGTCGAGACGACGCTCGATCTGGAAGCGCAACGCGCGGGCGAAGCCTCGCTCAACAGGACGCTCGACGAGCAGGGCGAGACCATGGGCGTGTCGCAGGGCGGTCTGATCTCGCTTGATGCACAGGGCGGCGTGCGCGCCATGGTCGGCGGCCGCGGCTATACCGACAGTCAGTTCAACCGCACCACGCAGGCGCGGCGCCAGCCGGGTTCGGCGTTCAAGTACTTCATCTATCTGACCGCCATGGAACGCCCGACGATTTCGCCTTGGTCGGTACGCGTCGATGCGCCCATCACCATCGGCGACTGGTCGCCCGGCAATTACGAGGACGAGTACTACGGCCCCGTGACCATGACGCAGGCCTTTGCGCGGTCGATGAACATGGTGGCGATTTCCGT
Organism: Hyphomonadaceae bacterium; assembly: GCA_016791445.1. Taxonomy (GTDB): domain Bacteria; phylum Pseudomonadota; class Alphaproteobacteria; order Caulobacterales; family Aquidulcibacteraceae; genus VFBF01. The sequence continues at coordinate 89,629 of JAEUMP010000016.1, forward strand.
GGCGAACGAGGTCGGCCACGACAACATCATCGACACCGCGCGTCGCCTCGGCGTGCGCACGCGGCTGCACAACTATCGTTCGCTTGCGCTCGGCGCGCAGGAACTGCCGATGATCGAGATGGCGCAGGCTTATGCCGCGATGGCGAGCGGCGGCTTCCGCGTCGAGCCGCACGGCGTAACGCGTGTGCGTCGCGCGAGCGGCAATGTGATCTGGTCCTGGCGACCCGCGAACACCGAACGCGTGATCGACGATCGCACGCTGCGTTCGATGAACCTGCTGATGAACCGCGTCGTGGAGGCCGGCACCGGCACGCGCGCGCGCATTCAGGGCCGCCAGATCGGCGGCAAGACCGGCACGGGCAACGACTACCGCGACGCCTGGTTCGTCGGCTTCACGTCAGGCATCACGACGGCGGTGTGGGTCGGCAACGACAACTACGCTATGACCAAGAAGGTCACGGGCGGCTCGCTCCCCGCCACCATCTGGCGCGACTACATGGTGGTGGCGCTGCGCGATGCGCCGCCGACGCCGCTCGCCATGCCCAAGCAGGAAGACTATATGCCCGAGCCGCTGCCGGCGGACATGGCGGCGCACAATCCGAACGCCGTGGACGTCTCCGGCGCGCCGCTGATCCCGACGGGCTCTCCGAAGCAGGAAATCGAGGATCGCCCGAGCCTCGACGGCCCGGAAGGCTGAGCGTCAGCCCCGCGGCGCGATGGCGTGAAGCGCCGCGCCATGCTTGCGCAGCCATTCTTCGGCGACGTCATAGGCCGGAAACACCTTGCGCACCTGCGCCCAGTACCGCCGCGAATGGTTTAGTTCGCGCAGGTGCGCGGTTTCGTGGGCGGCGAGATAGTCGAGGATGTGCGGCGGCGCGAGCACCACGCGCCACGAGAACGACAGCGCGCCGTGCTCTGTGCATGAGCCCCAGCGGCTCGTGGTGTCCTTCACCGTCAGCGTCTTCCAGGAAACGCCCAGCACCTTCGCATGCGCGGTGACGCGCGCGAGCAGGTCCGTCTTGGCCTCGGCCACCAGGAATCGGCGCACGCGCGCGGCGAACGCTTCCGCATCCGGCGCACCGGCGACGATGCGCGCAGGCTCTTCGCCACGCGCGGGAATGATGTGCGGCGCGACGCGACCGGGAACCATGACGAGATGATGCGCCGCGCCACGCAGCGGGATGACCGCGCCCGGCGTCAGATGCACCGTGCGCGGCAGCTTGTTGAGCTGCATCGCGATCCAGCCCGCACGGTCTATGGCGAAAGCTGCGGCCTTCGGCGCGAGACGCTGCGTCGGCGCGACAGCCACCGCTTCACGACGCGCCGCATCGAGACGCAAGCCGATGCGCTTGGCGCGCGGATTGACCACGACGCGCAGCGGCACGATGCGACCATCGAGAAGCTCGACGCTTTCAGGCAGCTTCTTCGGCTGCGTCACGCGCGCGATGATGGCGCGGACGGCGTTCTTTTCGGCAGCTTTTTTGGCAGGCTTCTTCGCGGACGTCCCGGTCGGCTTTCTTTGCGGCGACTTGGCGGGACGTGCGGGCATGGGCTGAACCCTAGGCTGCGTCGGCGCTCGTGCGCAACGACTTGCGCGAGCGGGACTGGTGGGTGCGGATGAACTCCCGCATGCGCGGATAAATCTCGGTACGGAAGCGGCGTCCATTGAACACGCCGTAATGGCCGACGCCCGCCTGCAGGTGGTCGATGCGCATGACCGCGGGAACATTGCCGCAGATGTCGTGCGCGGCCTGCGTCTGGCCGATGCCGGAGATGTCGTCGAACTCCCCTTCGACGGTCATCAGCGCCACGTTCCGGATCGCGCCGGGCTTCACGGCCTTGCCGTGGTGCATGAAGAGACCGCGCGGCAGCAGGTGTTCCTGGAACACGTCGCGGATCGTCTGCAGGTAGAACTCTTCCGTGAGATCGAGCACCGAGAGGTACTCGTCATAGAATTCGCGGTGCTTGTCGGTGCTCTCGTCGTCGCCCTTGGTGAGGTTCGAGAAGTATTCCCAGTGCGCGTCGACGTGCTTGTTCAGGTTCATGCCCATGAAGGACGCGAGCTGGATGAACCCCGGATAGACGCGTCGGAAGGCGCCCGGATAGATCATCGGCACGGTATGGATCATGTTGTTCTCGAACCACGAGAACGGGCGCTCTTCGGCGAGCTTGTTCGGCACCGTAGGCGATTTGCGCGCGTCGATGGGCGAGCCCATGAACGTCATCGTCGCCGGCAGCGCGGGATCATTGGCTTCCGACATCAACGCGATCGCGGCGAGCACGGCCGGCCCCGGCTGGCACACCGCCGCGACATGCGCGCCAGGGCCGATGGCGCGGATCATCTCCAGCACATGATCGACGAAATCGTTGAGATCGAAGCGCCCGGCGAACAGCGGCGCCATGCGCGCGTCCGACCAGTCGGTGATGTAAACCTCATGCTCCGGCAGGAAGGCTTCCACCGTCCCGCGCAGCAGCGTCGCGTAGTGGCCCGAAAGCGGCGCGACGATCAGGATCTTCGGGTCGTTGCGGTCGCCGCGCGCGCGTTTGAGTTGCGCGGGGTCGCGTTTGAAATGGACGAGATTGCACCAGGTGCTGGACCACACGCTCGTCGGGGTCACATCGACCGGCACGGCGTTCACGCGTGTCGTCGGCAGGTTCCACTCGGGCTTGCGATAGCGCCGGGTCACGGCCTCGAACACATCGGTGGCCGCAGTGACGGTCCGCACGAACTCGGTGTCGCTCGCCGGATTGAACGGAGACCGCAGGAAGGCCGCCTGCGCCATGGCGGCGGCCCTGACAGGCGCCACCGCGAAATGGGTCAGCTCATAGAGCGAGTAGAGCATCGTCGGAGCCTGTTCGTGTTGCGCTGCACAATTGCCGACCCATTGTTCATCATCAAGCAGGGTCCGTTGCAATCCCGTTAACCAGCATCGCAGGGAACCCGCCTCAAGGGCCTTGGCGGCCATGGGACCGGCGAAGTGAACTGCCAAGATGGAGCGGCCGGAAGCGATTTCTCGCCCCGGGGGTCATCTTCGCCGCGACGCGGAATCAGGCCTTCGCGCCCGCCATGGCGGCGTCGAGGCAGGCCCCGATGTCCGCCGGGGACATCTCGCTCGGGAAGATGGCGATGGGCTTCCAGGCGCGGTCCATGACGTAAAACAGCGATGAGTGGTCGATGACGTAGCCGACCGCCGACCCCGGCTCCTCACGCTTCTGGTGCAGCACCTTGAACGCCGACGCCGCCGCGTCGATCTGCGCCTGCGTTCCCGTCAGCCCGACGAGGCCCTCCGGGAAGGCGCCGCTGGAGACGTAGCGCGACAGGACCTCCGGCGTATCGCGTTCGGGATCGAGGCTGACGAGCGCCACGTTCACGTCCGGCGCGCCGCCGGCATGCGCATCGAACGCCGCGCGCAGGGTCTGCAGCGACGTCGGGCAGATGTCAGGGCAGTTCGCGAAGCCGAAATAGAGCACCGTCGGGCGATCGGCGAAGTCTGCTTCCGTCACGGAGCGACCGCTCTGGTCGACCAACGAGATCGGTCCGCCGACGCGATCAATACCGTTCGTCGCGCAGCGCGCCGGCGGCGCCTTCGCGGCGGGCGCGCACGCCGCCGGAAAGAAGGAGACAAGCGCCGCGACAGCGACGCCGCGCATGACGGCGAGAGAGGTTTTCATCGCGCGATCTATGCCCCGCCGCACGCCGAAGTCGATTGGCGCATTGGTCGCGGCTCTCAGGTCACGTCGGAATGCGTCCCGGGCGCGTTTGACAGCCATCCCTCCACCATCGCCACCGACGGCAGGCGCACCTTCTGCGGATTGCGGGTCCGGCTCTTGGCGTGCTGCAACCGCTCCATGAGGGGCTCGAGCTGCTGATCACGCAGGTGGTCGAGCGATTTGACGCCCGCCGCGCAGAGAAGATTCAACGATCGCTTGTTGAGGTTCGGCAGGCGCAGCAGCTCCGCCAGCAGCACCCATTCGTGCAGGTCCGCCTCCCGAAGCCGGGTCATCCGGGCGAGCTCCGCGCGCCCCGGCGCCGTCGCGCAGCGCTTGAGGAGGTGGTTGGTGTTCGTCACGCCTCTCGCGGCAAGAGCTTCCCTCGCGCTCTCGCCGATCGTATCGATTTCATCGATATCGCATCCCATTGGAACGTCCCCCTATGACGCCAAACCGACATAGTACTTCGCCTGCCCGGACCGCTTGCAAGCGGAGAACGCAGTAGTGTCGGGCTTCCTGACGAACGCGATCGCCGGCGGCGGCGCCTCTGGGCGGGTGCGGCTGCGCACGCTGGTCCTGCTGCGCTGGATGGCCGTGGCGGGGCAGACGGCGGCGCTGGTCTATGTCCATTTCGGGCTCGGCTTCGACACGCCGCTCGCGGCCTGCCTCGGCGTCATCGCCGTCAGCGCCTGGGTGAACATCTTCCTGATGATCGCGCGGCCGTCGCAAGGCGTCGTGCGCGACTGGGAGGCTGCCGCACAACTGGCCTACGACGTGCTGCAGCTCGCCGTTCTGCTGGCGCTGACGGGCGGCGTCGCCAACCCGTTCCTGCTGCTGTTCATCGCCCCCGTGGCGGTTTCCGCCATCGTGCTCCGCCCGACGGTGACGATCGCGCTCGCGGGGCTGACCTATGTGTGCATCGGCCTGCTTGCGTTGTGGCACCTGCCGCTACCGTGGCGTCCGGGAGAAAGCTACGAGCCGCCGATGATCTATCAGTTGGGGCTGGCTTCCGCCGTGCTCATCGGACTGGGTTTCACCAGCGTCTATGCGTGGCGCGTGGCGGCGGAAGAAGAACGTCTGAGCGCGGCGCTCTCCGAAGTGCAGACCGTGCTGGCGCGGGAACAGAAACTGTCCGCGCTCGGCGGGCTCGCTGCGGCCGCGGCGCACGAGCTCGGCACGCCGCTGGCGACGATCCACCTCGTGGCGAAGGAAATGGAGCGCGGGCTTGCCGGCGACTCGCCGCTGCTGGAGGACGTCCAGCTTCTGGTGTCTCAGAGCGAGCGCTGCCGCGCGATCCTGAAGCAACTCACCAACCGCAAGGAGCAGGGCGATGCGGTCCACGAGCGGCTCTCCTTGCAGACGCTGCTCGAAGACGCCGCTGGGCGGCACAGCGATCTCGGACGCACGGTGACGATCACCGTGGAAGGCGATGCGCCGGAGGGCGCGCGCGCGCCGGAAATCCGGCGTCTGCCGGAGATGATTCACGGCATCGGCAACCTGATCGAGAACGCGGTGGGCTTTGCGGCCGAGAAGGTCGATGTCGCGGCGAAATGGACCCACGAGGAAATCACCATCGTCATCCGCGATGACGGGCCGGGCTTCCCGCCCCACGTGCTGAGCCGTCTGGGCGAACCCTATGTGAGCGAACGCGCGTCCGGCGATCGCGGCGGCGGCCTGGGGCTGGGCTTCTTCATCGCCAAGACGCTTCTGGAGCGCACCGGCGCGCGGGTGGAAGCCAACAACCGCACCCTGCCGCGCACGGGCGCCATCGTCCGCGCAACCTGGTCACGCATCCAGCTGGAGGCCCCGCCCCTCATGGGCGCGTAAGGGCTGCGCTGCACCAATGCAGGGGTAAGCGGTTGGTTCGAGTCGGCGAACTGTGGCAGGAAGCGTGTCGATACCGACAGTTTTCACGATCCACGTGAGCCGCAATGACCACCATCGACATCCCCGGCGAGAAGACGCTTCTCGTTCTCGACGACGACGCCCCGTTCCGCACGCGCCTCGCGCGCGCGCTTGAAGGGCGCGGTTTTGAAGTGACGGCCGTCGGCAGCGTGACCGAAGCCATCGAGATCGCCCGCCAGAAGCCGCCGCAATACGCGGTGCTCGACCTGCGTCTCGAAGACGGCACCGGGCTTTCGGTGGTCGAGGAGCTTCACCGCCGCCGCGCGGACTGCAAGGTCGTCATGCTCACCGGCTACGGCAACATCGCAACGGCGGTGGCTGCGGTGAAGGCGGGCGCGCTCGACTACCTCGCCAAGCCCGCCGATCCCGATGATGTGGTGAAGGCGCTGCTCGCGCTGCCGAACGACAAGCCCGCGCCGCCGGAAAATCCCATGAGCGCGGACCGCGTGCGCTGGGAGCACATCCAGCGCGTGTACGAACTGTGCGGGCACAATGTCAGCGAAACGGCGCGTCGCCTGAACATGCACCGCCGCACGCTGCAGCGGATTCTGGCCAAGCGCGCACCGCGCTGACCTACGCCCGGTCGACGCGAAACTGGAAGCAGCCGTAGGCCGCAGCGCGAATATGCGCGTAGCGCACGGCGTCGTTTGCGAAGGCACGCCGGACCGCCTGTGCGCAATCGCGACCGGGCGCAACTTCGGCATGGACGATGGATGTCGTGGAGTCGTAGCCGCGAATGGCGATCGCCGGGACGTCGTGGATGTAGGCAGGCAGTTCGTCCGTCACAAGCGCACGCGCCTCTGCGGACACGCGCGCGAAGACCGGCCCCTGCTCCGCGTAGGGCGACGCCGCGTCGAACGGATTGTGCTTGAACAGCAGCACCTTCTCGCCCGGCTGCGCCCAGGCGAGCGTGACGCGGCACGGAAAGCCGACGGGCGCCGTCACGTCGACGAGACGCACGTCCGGGTCATAACGCTGAAGACGCGCCGCCGCTGCGGCGACGTGGTTGGGATCGAGGGCACGGACCTGAAACGACGACATGGTGAAGCTCCCTGGCTGTCGCGCAGGGAGATACGATCTCGCGACGCGTCTCACCGGCCGCTTTCGGACGCCGCGCTGAAAATCCATGAGCGCTGTTCGCGGGACGGCGGCGGGTCTATCGTGGGCCCATGTTCCACTCCGGTTTCGTCCTCTTCCCGAACCTCACACAGCTCGACTTCACCGGGCCGCTGCAGGTGCTGCACCGCCTTCCGGGCGCGACCACGCACATCATCGCGAAGACCATGGATCCCGTGCCGTCAGACTGCGGGTTGTCGCTCGTGCCGACGACGACGTTCGCCGACTGCCCGCCGCTCGATCTGATCTGCGTGCCCGGCGGGTTCGGCGTGGATCAGGCTATGGCCGACGACGAGACGGTGGACTTCGTGCGTCGCCAGGGCCTGACGGCGACGTACGTCACCAGCGTCTGCACGGGCGCGTTCATCCTTGGCGCGGCCGGGCTGCTCAAGGGCAAGCGGGCGACGACGCACTGGGCGTATCACGACATGCTGGCGCTGGTGGGGGCGACGCCCGAAAAGGCCCGCGTCGTGCGCGACGGCCATACGATCACCGGCGGCGGCGTGACGGCGGGTATCGATTTTGCGCTCACGGTGGCGGCGGAAATCGCCGGTCCCGATGTGGCGCAGAACATTCAGTTGGCGATCGAATACGATCCCGCGCCGCCATTCGACTGCGGCTCGCCGCAGCGCGCGCCGAAGGCAATCCTCGATCAGGGCGCGGCGCGCTACGCAAAGCGGCAGGAGGCGTTCAAGGCCGCGCTCCTGGCCGCGTTGCGGGACTAGGCTCAGTCGTCTTCGACTTCGATTTCGATGTCGGCCGCCCAGTAGACATAGTCGCCCACGACGGCGCGCACTTCGCAATCGTCCGTCTGGGGCGGCTCGATGAGCGCCGCGCCGTGGTCGGCGATCTCCTTGTCGACCGCTGCGCGGTCGATCTTCGTGACAAGCAGGACGGTCCGGACTTCCGACGATGACATGGCTCGCACTCCTTCATCACGCGTGCCATCGCGGGATCGTTTGAGTCGGGCCCCAAGTCCATGACCTGATGAAGAATTTCATGTGGGCGTGATGGTCTCCGGCAGCGGCGCGCCGAACAGGCGCGAGGCCGCCGCCCGCGCGAACGCCAGCGTCACCGCCTTGCGCCGCGCGCCGGCCAGCGGAAGTCGCGGCGCCTCACGGATGATTTCACCGCCGAAACCGTCGGCGATGATGAGACCCGCCTCCTCGGGGATCATCACGCGGGGAAAGTCCTCGGTCACCGCGAAGTAGAAGGCGTCGCAGTAGTCCCGGTATTCGGGCCATTTGAAGTCGACGACGTAGTCCTCGACGCCGGATTTGGTTTCCACAATGACGATGTCGCCCTTCGGGCCGATGGCCGCCACGTCCGCACGGCGTCCGTTGCCGAGCGTAAGCTCGAGAACCGGGGCGTAGTTCCGATCGATCCAGAGACGCTGGACGCCCCGTGCGAGGGCGCGGGTGATTTCGGGGCGGCGGGCATCCGGCGGGGTGGACATGGCCCCATCCTATACCGCCGGACGCGCTTGTGACCCGGTTTCCCGCGCCGCCCCGCCTATCGCCGACAGAGGGGTGAGCGATGAGCCTTCAGTCCGTTTCCGCATCCGAGGCCCGCGCCGAGCGCGTCCTGTCCGTCCACACCTGGATCGCCGGCATCTGTGCGGTGCTCGTCGTCGTCGGCGGGATCAATGTCATGAGCGCGCAGTCGAATCCGCTGGCGCAGACGCCGACGCTTGCGCCCATCGCCGGCCAGATCGCGCGGACCGAAGTGGACATGTGCGCCTACAAGACCGGCGCGGTGCTCGGCATGGGCGGGACCTGCGGCGCGGGCGTCCGCTTCTGGGTGGCCGGCAGCAACGATCCGGTGGTGGCGACCACGCGCGCCGCGCCGATGCTCCAGCCCGCCTACATCCAGCCGGGCGGCTATGTCATGGGCATGGTCTCGCCGCGCTCGCTGGGCGCCTCGAGCGAGGCCTACATGCTCAGCGTCGATGGCAATCCGATCATACAGTACGGCTCCTTCAGCAAGCCGCCGGACCAGACCAACGATGCGCTGGCGATCCTGATGCTGCTGGCCGTGCCGGCGATCTTGTGGCCGTTCCATTTCAGCTTGCGGCGTGCGGCCCGCGCCCGCGCCGAGGTCCGCATCCGTTCGACGAGCGGCTGGGGCCAGGCCTGAAATCAAACGGCCCCGACGTTTCCGCCGGGGCCGCTCTTCATCCGGTTTCGAAGCGCCTTACTCCGCCGCGATCTTCGCGAGCGAGTTGGTGTCGACGCCGAAATTGATCGTCTGCAGGTACTTGATGCCGTCCTCGGCGATGTCGTCGCCGACCATGCGGTCGCCTTCGGACTTCAGCTCGTCGAGATCGACGTACATGGCGTAGAAGGCCTTCGTGCGATCGGTGATGATGCCGGCATTGAGCAGCGTCTTCACGAGCACGCGGAAGATGTTGGTCGATTCCTTCATCTGCTCGCGGCGGGCGTCGTCGGTGGCGATCTCCTGGAACGCGGCCATCACCTTGTCCGGATCGAGGCCGAAGCGGGCGTAGATGTCACGCATCTGGTGCGGGGCGACGAGATTGAAGAGCAGCGTCTGGAAGCAGTGCGCGGCCCAGTTCTCGACGATCTCGTGCTCTTCCGGCGTCAGCTTCGGGATGGTGCGGTCCGCCCAGATCTTCCCGAACTTGTGGTGGAAGGCTTCGTCCGTCATCACCAGCTGCATCAGCTTCTTGGCGAGCGGATCGTTGGTGCGCTGATAGAACGTCGCGAAGGCGCCCATGGCGAGGCCCTCGACCAGCATCTGCATGCCGACGATCTTCTTGTAGACTTCCGGCGCGTGGACGATCTCGACGAGGAGATCCTTCAGCACCTGGCCGCACGGCAGCGGCGAGCCCCAGCGCGTCTTGATGTACTTCGCGAAGGCGGTGACGTGACGGCCCTCTTCGCGGCACTGGTTGGCGGCGTATTCCTGCGCGCCGGGATCGCGCAGCACGTGGCAGAGCGAGGCGGAGAGGTTCAGCGCGCCCTGCTCCCCGTGCAGGATGGCCGAAAGCTGCCAGCGCATCATTTCGTTCTTGAAGCGCGTGCGCTCACGCGGCTTGTCGGCGAAATGGTTCTGCACGTAGTCGGTCTGCATGGCCGGGACGAGTTCGTCCGGCATCATGTCCTGCGTATCGAGATCCCACGGCTCGGCGTCGAAATCGATGTACCGCTTGTCCATCGGGTCCCAGAAATGGTCGTGGGTCGCCGAGATGATCTTGTCGAAGGCGCCCGAGCGATTCATGTGCCGGTCGATCTCGAGCATGGCCGCGAAATCGGTCGGCGCGACCGCGTCGTAGACCTCGTCCTTCGTGATCTGGCGGATTGGGGTTTGGGCGCCGTCGGCCATGAAGTCCTCCCGGGAAATCGGTTCGCGAACGTCTTCGGGCGGTCTTTCCACCGCCTCTCATGGGGGAAACTAGAACGGGATCGTTCAGCAATCAATAAAAATGACGCGGGCGTCAGATATTTTCGCGGTAACGATTTTGGGAGGGGGATGGCCGGGGGAAAAGAGCCGGTATCCGGGCCGGACCGCGCACCTCCCGGTGCGCATCCGCTTGACCGTCCAAACGCCGGCGTCCGTCACGATACGCCCATGCGCACCGGGAGGTGCGCGGTCCAGCCCGACCTTCGGCGCATGACTCAGCGCCCGCGGAATCGCGGGTTGGCCGGCGCCGGGCTCCCAAACCCCCTCATGACGAATCCAGCGCGTCGATGTGCCGGTCCATGAACCGCCTTGCGCACCGCCGGATTTCGCGGTCCGCCAGCTCCCACACGTCCGCCATGTCCCCGCACCAGTCGCGGCGGCCTTCGCGGGGCGGCCGCTTCGGCGGCTTCCAGCCGGTGTGCAGCCAGCGGCGCTGCATGCGCCGGGCGATGACCATGGCCGCGCGCTCCGGCGCGACGACGACGCGGCGCAGCGTCTCGAGCTTGCGCGCGAGCATGCGCATCACGTCGCGATCGCCGCGCGGCGGCGCGGTCGCGCCCTCGCGGACGCGGCGCAGACCGACATGCGGCAAGCGTGCGAACGCAAGGCGCCAGGTTTCGGGATCGGTGCGCAATTCGCGCTTCGCGGGGCGCGGGACCGTGGGACGCGGCGCGCGCGCTTTCGGCGGCGCGATCGTCTCCACGAAACTCGCCGCCAGCGCGAGCGCCCACAGCAGGATCTTCTCCAGCCGACGCAATTTCACCAGCGCATAGGGCGCCCACGTTTCGAGGCGATTGGCCTGCGCCACCTTCTGCGGATCGCCGTGGCGATCGCGAAACGCGCCCCACGCACCACGCACCGTGCGCAGATAGAGCGCGATCTGACGCCGGAAGAAATCCGGGATGTTGAAAGTCGGGCCGTCGAAACCGTCCAAGTCCATGTCGCCCTCCTTTCCTTCTCGTGCGGGCGAAGGGAGAGTGGCCGAGGCTTTGACCCGGTCGGATTGTTTTCGTGATTTTTCTTCAGCGCGCGCGTGAAAGCGTTGCGCGCCATGAAAAGAATTTTGCGGGCGCGCGCAACAGCGAGGGACGAACAAGTCCGCAATCCCCCTAATAGACTGTAATGTTCGCCGGTGACGGCGTTTCTACGCCACCCGCTCGTCGACAAGCTCCCGGTAGGCGCGCCAGCTGGCGAGGCCGAGCCACGGGAAGATCAGCGTGAAGCCGAGAAAGCCGGTCATCGCCGCCGCGATGAGGAAGAACACGATCAACACCGCCCACAGCAACAGCGGCGCGAAGTTCTGCGACACCGCGCCGAAACTTGTCGCCACCGCCTGGAAGACATTGCTCCGTCGATCCAGCAACATCGGCGCAGCCACCACTACGAGGCAGTAAGTGAAGAACGCCATCACGCCGCCGACGATGGAACCGCTGATCAGCATCGTGTGGCCCTCCTTCGTCGCCACGGCGAAGGTCACGAATTCCTCGACGGTGCGGTGCAGACGCCATGTCGAGAGGCCGTAGACGATCTGCGCGAAGCGGCTCCAGAGGAAGTAGATCAGCAGCAGCGCGAGGCCGAGATAGGCGATGTCCTGACGCAGGGCGTCGCGCACGAAGAACATGCGGCCGAGCGTCGGCTCGCCGCCGGATTCGATGGTACGGCCCGCCTCGTAGAGCCCCATCGCGAGCATCGGCGCGAGGAAGACGAAGCCGCAGGTGAGCGCGAGCACCCAGAAGGCGCCGTTGGTGACGACGATGCCCCAGCAGAGCGCAAGACTGACAAGGCCGAGCGCCAGTCCGTAGAGCATGAACGACAAGGGCGCCGCGCCGAAATCGCGCCAGCCGCCGGCGAGCCAGCGAAAGGGCGCGTCGACGCCCACCGTCCTGATGCTCGAAAACCCGCCCGCCATCGCGCCGCCCCCTCGATTTTTCTGAACAAGGTAGCGTCCGCTGCCGACGACGCCTTGAGGCACGTCAAGACCGGCGACGGCGCGTTGGGTGAGCGTTCTCAGCCCTCATTCCAAAGCTTGTCGTCGGCACGGATCGCTGCAACCGTCGCTTCCGCGCGCAACCTGGTATTCGCGCCAACACCCAGGCCCATGTTCTCGCTCTCGGCCCAGACCAGATATTCAGCCGCAGCAGCATCGCCTTCGTTCCGACGAACCATTCCCGCAGCTTTCAACAGGTAGCTGTCATATTCATCGGCAGCGGAGCTGTTCTCCCAACCGCCATCCATTCCGGCGAGGCCGATAGGATCCCAGCACCGCCAGCCGATGTCTCGGAGCCGCGAAAGCCTTATCTTTGGATGCTTGTTCACACGTCGAATTTCTAATTCGCGCCAGCGTTCGTCAACGAGCGCTCCTGCCAAACTCGGAAACGCTGCTCACCTTCTTCCGCCCGCTGCGCGTATGCCCTTCTCCCCCTGTAAGGGGGAGACCGAGAGGGGGTTGGTCGCGCAGCGCTCCCAATATGCAGAACATGGCGTACCGGAACCGCCGGCCCCCCTCCAGCCTCCCCCTTTCAGGGGGAGGAAAGTTCGCGAAATCTCAAACACCCAAATCGACCGGCAGGTCCTTCCAGCCGTTGATGAAGTTCGAGCGCACGCGGCGGCCCTCCCCCACCGGCTTCAGGTTCGGCAGGCGCGCGAACAATTCCTCGAAGGCGATGCGGATCTGCAGCTCCGCGAGGCGCTGGCCGAGGCACACATGCTGGCCCGTGCCGAAGCCGAGATGCTTGGGGACTGAAGGATCTTCGAAGCGGTCGATGCGGAACACGAAGGGATCGGCATAGACGCTCTCGTCGCGATTGCCGGAGGCGTACCACAGGATGACCTTGTCACCCTTGCGGATCGTCTTGCCGCCGAGTTCGACGTCCTTCGTCGCGGTGCGGCGCATGTGATGCACGGGGCTGACCCAGCGCACGAACTCGCCGGCGCCGGTTTTCAGGAGCGCGGGGTTCGCCATCGCCTTCGCGCGTTCGGACGGAAACTCGTGCAGCGCCTTCAGTCCGCCGGTGATGGAATTGCGCGTGGTCTCGTTGCCCGCGACCACGAGAAGGATGAACGTCGCGAGGAATTTGCCCGGCGCCATCGGCGCGCCGTCGACCTGCGTGTGCGCGAGCATGGAGATGAGATCGTCGCCCGGCGCCTTCAGCCGCTCCTCGCGCAGGCCGAAGGAATACATCATCATCTCGCCGATCTTCTGCTGGACGTAGTCCTCGCTCGGCCTGAGTTCGGGATCTTCCTCGGCGACGATGGCGTTCGACCATTCGAAAAGCTTGTCGCCGTCCTCCATCGACACGCCGAACAATTCCGCCAGCGTCTGGATCGCGAACGGCGCGGCGAAACCATCGACGAAATCCACCGGCTGCTTTCCGCCCGCCTCCCACTGCGCGACGAGCCGCTCGATCAGCGCGACGCCGCGCGCGCGGATGCCCGCCTCCATCGCGGCGAGGCGCGGGGCCGTGAAGCCGGGCATCACCATGCGGCGATAGTGGAGATGCTCCGGCGGATCCATGGAGATCATCGAGGTCTCGACCGCCTCGTTCGCCACGTCCTCGTCGAAGATGCGGTGGCCGCCGTTGGCGCGCGCCGAGGAGAACGTCACGGGATCCGTGGACACGCGCACGATGTCGGCGTGGCGCGTGACCGACCAGAAGCCCGGCCCGTCGTCCTCTTCGTTCCAGTGCACCGGATCGTGGGCGCGCAGCCACGTCATCGCCTCGTGCGGCACGGCGGGCACGTACTGGATGCTGTCCTTCAGATCGATCGCGCGCGGCGCAGCGGTCATGTCTTCCTCCGTCCGCGCCATGTGACGAAGGTGACGCAGGCGCCGTCAAATGAAAACGCCCGCGACCGTGGGGCCGCGGGCGCTCGTTCAGAAGTCGCGCCGGCTCAGGTGATGAAGTCGGCGATGGTGATGGTGGCGGCGTTGATGCCGATGAGCAGCACGCTGTCGCCGCCGACGAAGGTCACGCGCGTGTCGCCGCCCACCTGCGTGATGACGGTGTTCGCAAACGTAGCGCCCGCATAGGTGGAGATATCGATCCGGTCGAGGCCGTCTTCCCAGCCGACGATGGCGTCTGCGCCCGAGCCGACCGCGAAGCGGAAGACGTCGCTGCCGGCGTTGCCGTACATCGTGTCCCCGCCGGCGCCGCCGATGATGGTGTCGTTGCCGGCGCCGCCGCGCAGATCGTCCGTGCCGGAGCCGCCGTCGATGAAGTCGTCGCCGTCGCCGCCCTGGATGAAGTCGTTGCCCGCTTCGCCGCGCAGCGTGTCGTTGTCGGCGCCGCCGTCGATGCTGTCGTCGTCGTCGCCGCCGCGCAGGTCATCGTTGCCGGCTTCGCCGATCAGCACGTCGCCGCCAGCGCCGCCCTGGGCGAAGTCGGCTCCCGCGCCGCCATAGAACGTGTCAGCGCCCGCGCCGCCGTCGAGGCTGTCGTCGCCGTCCTCGCCGTAGAGCTGGTCGTTGCCGTCTTCGCCGATCAGCACATCGGCGCCGGCGCCGCCACGGAGGAAGTCGTTGCCCGTGCCGCCATACATCGTGTCGGCGCCGAGACCTCCGTCCATGGCGTCGTCATTGGCGTAGCCGTACATCTGATCGTTGCCCGCGCCGCCGATGACGGTGTCGTTGCCATCATCGCCCGCAAGGAAGTCGTTGCCGTCCTCGCCATAGACGATGTCCGCGCCCGCGCCGCCGGACACGGTGTCGTCGCCGACGCCGCCGTAGAGGAAGTCATCGCCGACTTCGCCCTGCAGGTTGTCGTTGTTGGCGCCCCCGTAGAGGAGATCCGCGCCATCCCCGCCGAGCAGCGAGTCATTGCCCGCTTCGCCGAGAATGTAGTCCGCGCCGCCCTGCCCGCGCACGGTGTCATTGCCGGCGCCCGCATAGACGGCGTCATTGAAGGAGGTGCCGTAGAGATCGTCCGCGAAGGACGAGCCCGACATGTTGATGTTGGTTTCGCGCGGATCGAAGATCGTCGCCATGATGACGTCGTCGGCGGGATCGGTATCCGTCCAGGTGACGACGAAGCGACCATCCGCAAGTGCAGCGACGTGCGGTGAGATCTGCGCGCCGGTAGTCGCGGTGTTCACCGTAAACGCCGCACCATCTAGCGTGCCGTTCGCGAAAACGACCTGTCCCTTGATGTCGCCGCCATTCTCGGTGTTCCCCCAGACGACCACGAATCGGCCGTCGGAGAGTGCGGCCACCGACGGCGCGCCAGATGACGACCCCCAGCCCGTTCCGACAGTGAACTCGGCGACGTCCTCGGCGCCGTCCGCCCGGTAGATCACGCTGCGGATCGTAAGGTCGTTGTTGGCGTAGGTTACGACAAAACGCCCGTCTGCCAGCGCCGTGACGACGGGAAGTCCGTCGGATTGGCCACCCACCGCCATGGTGAACTCGGTTCCGACCGGCGAACCCGTCGACGAAAAGATGCGCGCGCGGGATTCTATCGGACCGCTGTCAGCCCACGCCACGACGTAATTACCGTTCGACAGGGCGGTGAGCGATACGTTGCGACCCTGGGCGCCATAGACGCCAGCTGTCGTGTTCGCCGGGGTCAATGATGTGAGCAGATCGCCGTTGACAGCGTAGAAGTACAGACTGACCGCCCCGCCGGCGATGTTGCCGTCGTTCACCGCGATCGCGAAGCCGCCGGTGACCGGGTTGGCCGCCACGACGGGATCAAACTGTTCGCCGGCGCCGCCGCGAACAAGAAAGGTCGCAACGTCTATCGTGCCACTCGCTGAGTCCGCGTAGCGCACCTGCGCATACACGTCCTGACCGTCGCCGCCGCCGGCTGCGGGCGCCTGAGTCCAAACATAGACACGTCTTCCGTCCGTCAGCACTGCAGCGGTAAGTTGATCTCCGTTGATGCTCGAAGATGACTCAAGACTGAAGGCTGCAACGAGAGTGCCCCCTGCGGAATATCCGCGGATGGAGGGATCGGTGTCTGCCGTCCAACCAGCGGCGGCGCCGATCTGGAAACCACCGTTCGGCAGCGCCACCGCCCAGGGGTTTTTGTCGTTGTTGCCGCTGATCCCCATCGTCACGATGAAATCCGAGATCCACTTGAATGGCGTCGGCATCGTTCTCACTCCCCTGTTGCGCGTCCCGAACGAATTTCGCGCGGGAGCTTAGGCCACGCCCGCGCAGCGTCAATCAACATTCAGTGAAATCTCGCGATGCGGCGACGCACAATCGGGCCGCGCTTCCCGCGCTGTGACCGAGGTCACTTTCCGGCGATCCTTTCGCAAACGCGAAGCCGCTGCTAACGGTGACTCATGTCGCAACATGCCGCCCTGCCCGCGCCTTCGCTCGACGACTTCGAGGCCATCGCCCGTGCGGCGTGGGCGGCGTTGCCGTCGCTGTTCACGCGGATGGCGGGCGATGTGATCTTCCGCATTGAGGACTTCGCGACGGAGGACGTGCTCGGCGATCTCGGCATCGAGGATCCGTTCGAGCTCACCGGCCTCTATTCCGGTGTCGATCTCACGCAGCAATCCATCGCCGATCCGAACGCGCAGGCGCCGATGGTATTTCTCTATCGCCGACCGATCCTCGACGAGTGGGCCGATCGCGGCGATGTCTCGCTGGGCGATCTCATCACGCATGTGCTGGTGCACGAGATCGGCCACCATTTCGGCCTGACCGACGAACACATGGACGCCATCCTCGAAGGCGCACATTGAGCGCGCGCCGCGATCTCGATCGCAGCAGTGCGAAGCCCGGCGCGTCGCGCGGCGCATTTTCGGATGTCGTGCGCGCTGTGTGCGGGGGCTATCTGCGGCTCGGCGGATGGAAGCTGCAGGGCGACTGGCCGGGACTGGACAAGGCGGTGCTGCTCGCCGCGCCGCACACGTCGAACTGGGACGGCATCAACATGCTCGCGACAGCGGGCGCCTATCGCATCAAGCTGCGCTGGATGGGAAAGAAGAGCCTCGTGGCCGGGCCGTTCGGCGGCATTGTGCGCTGGCTGGGCTGCGTGCCCATCGACCGCTCCGCCGCGCATGACGTGGTCGCGCAGATGAAACGCGCCTTCGCGAACGAGGACCGCCTCGTGCTTGCAATTCCGCCGGAAGGTTCACGCTCCCGCGTGACGGAATGGAAGCGCGGCTACTACCACATCGCCCACGGCGCGGGCGTGCCCATCGTGCTCGCGGTGCTCGACTATGGCGCGCGAACGGTGACGCTCAGCGGCGTGCTGGAAACGAGCGGCGACTACGACGCCGACTTCGCGTGGATACGCGCGCACTATGAAGGCGCGCGCGCGAAATTCCCGGAGCGGTTTGCGATCGGGTGAGAACTACTGCCGCTTCAGCCGGGAGTCCGGCACCGCGTTGCGGCTCGCCATGCCCATGCGCGAGCGGCAGTATTCCTCGGGATCCTGCGCGACCGGGTTGGCGATGCCGATTTCCGATTGCTTGGCCGCCGCGCGATTGATGCAGCGATCATAGGCGCGCGCGTCTCGACGGCGCTGGTCGGGCGTGCGGGGATCGCCGTCGGGCGCGACGACCGGGCGGTCGATGGCGCCGGGAATGTTGATGGAGCCGTCGTCGCGCTCGGGCTCCTTCGGCGGCAGCGCGATGACGGCGCCGCTGTCCTGCGCGGTCGCGGTCGTGGCGAGCAGGCCGGCGCCGAAGAAACTCGCGGCGAGAAGCGCGGCGGCGGCAAGGCGGATGCGGGTCATGCGATTGCGTCTCCGTACGGGCGATCGGGTCGAACGCCCCGTTTGGGGTCCATTGCAGGCGGAGTTATGGCGCGCGACCGGTGAAGCCAGAGCGCCGAAACCGCGCCACGACGCCGCGTTTGCACGCGCGACGCAACTTTTTTCGCCTGCGGCCGCGTTGCGGGCGGAAGCCGCGCAAGACCTCGCGGCCCTGACAGACGACGCCGTTGAGCAGAACCGAGTATTCGCCTGCCGCGAAGTCCGCACGGGCGACCGAACACCCCTGGCAAGTTGTATACAGGCCCGTTCAAATGAAATGTCGTCCAGAATCATCAACTGGACTTTCCCGCCGCCGGAATATTTGCAACGCATTTACTCAGGCCGAGGGGAAAGGCTGATCAGGCTTACTCGCCTGATCTGGGAGGGGACTGTCGGTTTTCATCCATGGCGGGAATTCGCCTCTCGCGCGAGGGCGTTTGTTTCGTTGCAGTTGCGAAACTAGCGTCCGGCGCGAAATCCAGAAGGGGTTAAGGTTAATGAAGATCACGCGTCTCCTCATCGTCGCCGGCATCGCCGTCGTCGTCGCCGCCTGCGCCACGGGCCGCACCGGCAACAAGTCCCTCGAGGCGTACTGCGCCATCGAAGGCAACACCGACACCGACATCTGCAAGGTGAACACCGCCGCCGTGAACCGCGACAACGCCACGCGCGCTGTCGCCGACAAGGGCGTCGCGGACGCCGCGCGCGCGCAAGCCACGGCTGACCAGGCGCTCGCGCGTCAGGACGGCGTCTACTGCGAAACCCGCACGCTGAACCGCACCGACACGGGCACCTGCTCGGCCGGCTACACGCTCGTGGGTTGCGCGCAGTCGCGCTACACGACGCGTTCGGGCGGCCCGACGGTCATGCGCGAAATCGACGACACGCACTGCCGCTTCGCGACCAAGGTCCTCGAGATCAAGGCGCGCTGCTGCATGGTCGGCGCCGCCGCCGCCCCGAAGGAAGAAGTGACGCCGGCCCCGCGCGGCCAGCAAGCGGCGCCGCAACGCACGTCGTAAGCGCCAGCGTCACCGCTGAAACGGAAAGCCCCGGTCGCAAGACCGGGGCTTTTTCGTTGGCCCTACCCCGCCAGCGGATAGCTCGCTTCTTCGGAATAAAGGCTCGGCGCGTTGCGGCGGACATGGCTCGACAGGAGGAAGAAGGCGTCCGCGGTCCAGCTCTCGCTTTCGTAGAGCGCGAGACGCTTCTCGAAGGCGATGGCGCGATCGAGCGTCGTGCCCGCAAGATAGGCGACCGTCATGTGCGGGCGGAACTTGTGTTCGGACGGCGCGATCCTGCAGCGCCGTGCGGCGCGATCGCAGTCCGCCGCCAGCGCCGCCAGCGCCGCGCTTTCCGCCAGGCCGAGCCAAAGCGCGCCCGGCGCCTCGCGCCCGAAGAAACCGGCGCCTTTCAGTTTCAGCTCGAAGCGCGCGTGCTTCAGCGCCACCTCGCCGAGTTCCGCATCGAGATCCCCCGCCACATTCTCGGCGATCTCTCCGTAGAATCTGAGCGTCACATGCAGGTTCTCGCGCGGTCGCCAGCGCGCGCCGGGCACGCCGCGCTGCAGCGGGGCCACGCGCGCGGCGATCTCGTCGGGGACGTCGAGAGCGGCGAAGAGACGGAGGGACACACGACTTCTCCCGGGGCGCCACACGAGACCCGCTGTTGCATTGCAGCGCCACCCCCGATCATGCGAGGTCGGCGCAAAGGAGATGCGGCGCCATGAAGAGTACGGCAAGCGAATGGTTTGCGACCTGGACGCGCACGGTCGTGATCGGCGCGCTGACGCTGCTGCCGTTCGGACTGGCGCTGTGGGTGCTGTGGCTGGTGATGCAGGTGGCGGCGTTCGTCGGCGGCATCATCGCGCACCCGTTCATGAGCGGGATTGCGCGCACCGCGCCGGGCATCGGCGAGGCCTTCGACAATCCGGTCATTTCATTCACGCTCCAGATCGCCTTCGCGCTCGCGCTGCTGACCACGGTCGGCGCCCTTGCCGGCAATATGCTGGGGCGCACTTTCGGCGCGATGGCGGCGCGCGTGATCGGCCGCATTCCCATCGCCAACACGGTGTTCTCCTCCGCGCGCAAACTGATCGAGAGCTTCCAGTCCCCTGCGGAGAACGCGCAGAAGGTCGTGCTGATCGAGTTTCCGTCGCCGGAGATGAAGGCCATCGGTTTCGTGACGCGCCGCTTCACCGCCGCCGACACGGGCGAGGATCTCGCCGCCGTCTATGTGCCGACGACGCCGAACCCGACATCCGGCTATGTGGAAATCGTCCCCGCGGCGCGCCTCGTCTGGCTCGACTGGTCCGCGAACGAGGCGATCCAGTTCATCGTATCGGCGGGCGTGGCGGCGCCGGACGGCATACGCTACCGCCCCTCCGGACCGCCGCCCCCGATCATCGATCCGGGAACATGACGCGCGCGACGCGCGATCCGGCCCACCGTAGGTCGCGCCCGCTGCACTGAGAGTGTCGTTAACCCAAACACTTAAGCCAGTGGGAACCTGCGCCATGCCATGAGCCGCGCATGACCGCCGACGCCCAACATTCAAACAATGCCGAGACCTTCATCGCCGTTGCGGAGTCGCGACGGGATTCGCTGATGCAGCGGCTGGTGCTGGCGACCGTCCTGCTCGCATTCTGCCTGCTGTTCACGGGCAATACGGTGCTGTCGGTCGGCTGGTATCTCCTGGCCGTCGGCACGCAGGTTCTCGACCGCGCGGTCGTGCAGCGCTTCCTTCTCGCCGACGCCGACTCCAGGCCCGTCATGGCGCGCGCGCTGACGGTGTCGATTTCGGTGGCGACGACGACGTGGTCGCTTTCTTTCCTGCTGTTGTGGATGCTCGGCGGTCCGTACGGCATGGTCGCTGCGGCGCTCACCTGCGCGGGATCGATGCTGCATGTGGCCATTTCCTGTTACCACTCGCCGCGTCTGTTCTGGCTGATCCTGTCGCCGTATGTGGCGATGCTGCTCGGGCCGATGGTTCTGCTCAGCACGCTCTCCGGCGCGCTGCCGCCTCTGGTCGGCGCGGGCCTCCTGATGGCGGCGCTGGGCTTTGTCGCCAACTTCGTCGCGTCCTACACGCAACTGCGCAAGGTGACCGAGAAGGTGCACGCCGCGCGCGCGGAAGCCGACGAGCGCCGCGTGGAAGCGGAAAAGGCCAACGCCGCGAAATCCGAATTCCTCGCCACCATGAGCCATGAGTTGCGGACGCCGCTGAACGCCGTGATCGGCTATTCCGAGATCCTCGAAGAGGAACTCGCCGTCGAAGGCCGCGACTCCGGCGTCCGCGACGCGCAGCGCATCCGCATCGCCGGGCGACACCTGCTGACGCTGATCAACGACATTCTCGATCTCTCAAAGATCGAAGCCGGGCGTTTCGAAGTATCGCTGCGCGAGAGCGACATCGGCCAGATCGTCCAGGACGTGGCGGCGACGATGGAGCCCGCCGTCAAGGCCAACGGCAATGCGCTCAAGGTCGCCTGCTCGCTCGAGGGCGTCGCGATGACGGACGAAGTCCTCGTGAAGCAATGCCTGCTGAACCTCCTGTCCAACGCCAACAAGTTCACGAAGGACGGGCGCGTGGGACTCGCCGTATCGCGCGACGGTGATGTCGTGCGCTTCGTCGTCGTCGATACCGGCATCGGCATGAGCGAAGAGCAGATGGCGGGCCTCTTCCAGCCCTTCGTCCAGGCTGACGCGTCGCTGACGCGCCGTTTCGGCGGCACCGGCCTCGGCCTTGCGATCACGCGCCGTCTCGCGCGCCTGCTCGGCGGGGACGTGACGGTGACGAGCGCGCTCGGCGTCGGCTCGACCTTCACGCTGACGATCTCGGTTGCGGCGGCCGCCATTGAACCGGAAGAAGTCGCACGGGCCGCGTGACCGCGCGCCCCCGACGGACTAGGCTCCTCGCATAACCGGGGAGGCAATCATGTCCGCTGAGAACGTGGCGATCATCCGCAAGCTCTATGACGCCTTCGCCGTCGGCGACGTGCCGGGTGTGCTCGGCGCGATGAGCCCGTCCATCGTCTGGAACGAGGCGGAGAACTTCCCCTACGCGGACGGCAATCCCTACGTGGGGCCAGAGGCGGTCGCGAACGGCGTCTTCATGCGCTGCGGCACGGAGTGGGACGGCTTCACCGTGACCATCGACGAAATCCTCGACGCGGGCGAAACCATCCTCGCGCTCGGTCGCTATTCCGGCGTTTACAAGACAACGGGGAAAGCGATGAACGCCCAGCTCGCCCACGTCTGGCGCATCAAGGACGGCAAGATCGCGCAATTCCAGCAATACACCGACACCGCGCAGGCGCAGCGCGTCACGACGGCCTGAAGCGGCCGCTCACGGGCACGGATTCGGGCGCGCCTTGTGGATGTCGTCCACGCGCTTCTGCATCTCGTCGGTCCAGGTGATGTCGAAGGCCGCCATGTCGGCCTCGAACTGTTCGACTGTGGTGGCGCCGAAGATCGTCGAGGTGGTCCACGGGCGCGTGTCGACGAATTTGAGCGCCAGCGCCGTCGGCGACACGCTCAGCTCCGCGGCGAGATCGAGATAGGCGTTGATCGCCGCATCCGCGCCCACGCCTTCGTAGCGATTGAGCCGCTGGAACATCTTCTTGCGTGAGCCTTCCGGCATCGCGCCGTCGCGATACTTGCCTGTCAGATACCCCTGCCCCAGCGGCGAGTAGGCGAGCAGGCCGACCTGCTCGCGCATCGCGATCTCCGCGAGTCCGCCCGTCTCGAACGTGCGGTTGACGAGATTGTAGGCGTTCTGGATCGAGGCCATGCGCGGCAGGCCGCGCCGCTCCGATTCCGCGATGAAGCGCATCACGCCCCATGGGCTTTCGTTCGACACGCCGATGTGGCGGATGCGACCGGCCTTCACATGCGCATCGAGGGATTCAAGGATTGTCTCGAACTTCTCCCACTCGCCCGCGTCGGCGTAGTCCCGGTAGGTCTGGAAGCCGAAGCCGGCGTAGCCGCGGTCCGGCCAGTGCAACTGGTAGAGATCGATATAGTCCGTCTGCAGGCGCTTGAGACTCGCGGTGATTGCATAGTCGATCTGCTGGCGGGTCTGGCGCGTCATGCCGCCGTCGAGCGGGCCGTCATTCGCCGAGACGCCGCCTTGCCGGGTCCAGATCATCGGGCTGCGGCCGGCGATCTTGGTGGCGAGGATCACCTTGTCGCGATTGCCCCGCGCCTTGAACCAGGTCCCGATGATCCGCTCGGTGTTGCCCTGCGTCTCGGGCTTCGGCGGGACCGTGTACATTTCCGCCGTGTCGAAGAAGTTGATCCCGCGATCGAGGGACATGTCCATCTGCGCGTGGCCGAAGGCTTCGTCGTTCTGTTCGCCCCACATCATGGTGCCGAGGCACGCGGCGGAAACCTGGAGGCCGGTGCGGCCGAGTGGACGGTACTGCATGTCTGAAAACCCCGCTGTTGCGGTGCGGTAGCAAATGCCGGGCGACACGGGAAGGTTACGCCGCGTGAAGTGACGCTCGCGTCACGGGCGCTTCCCGAAAGCCCCCGCGAGCGCTATGTGAACCGGGCATAGCCGGAGGAAAACCATGCGCGAGCATCTGAATTTCTACATCGACGGCCAGTGGGTCGCGCCGACCACGCCGCGCACGCACGAGGTCATCAACCCGGCCACCGAAGAGCCGATCGCGAAGATCTCGCTCGGCTCCGCCGCCGACGTCGACAAGGCGGTCGCCGCCGCGCAGAAGGCCTTCGAGACGTTCCAGTTCGCCAGCCGCGAAGAGCGCATGGCGCTGCTCGGCGCCATCATGGCCGCCTACCAGAAGCGGATGGGCGACATTGCGGAGGCGATCTCCTCGGAGATGGGCGCGCCGCTGTGGCTCGCGAAGGCGGCGCAGGCGCCCGCCGGCCTCGGCCACTTCGCCAACACGCTTGAAGTGCTCAAGAAGTACGAATTCGAGGAAGTGCGCGGGTCCACGCTCATCCGCCGCGAACCCGTCGGCGTGTGCGGCTTCATCACGCCGTGGAACTGGCCGATCAACCAGATCGCCTGCAAGGTCGCGCCGGCGATCGCGGCGGGTTGCACGATGGTGCTGAAGCCGTCGGAGCTGTCCCCGCTCAACGCGATCATCTTCGCGGAAATCATGCATGAGGCCGGCGTGCCCAAGGGCGTGTTCAACCTCGTCAACGGCGACGGCCCCGGCGTCGGTGAAGCGCTCGCCCGTCACCCGGGCATCGACATGATGAGCTTCACCGGCTCCACGCGCGCGGGCGTGCTCGTCGCGAAGGCGGCGGCCGACACCGTGAAGCGCGTGGCGCAGGAACTCGGCGGCAAGAGCGCCAACATCATCCTGGAAGACGCTGACCTCAACACCGCCGTCGCCGGCGGCATGGCGTCGATGACCGTCAACAGCGGCCAGTCCTGCAATGCGCCCTCGCGCATGTTCGTGCCGCGCTCCAAGCATGACCAGGCGGCGCAGATCGCCAAGGGCGTGGCGGAGTCGATCGCCTTCGGCGTCGACGGCGAAGGCCGCCCGATGGGCCCGCTCTCCAACGCCAACCAGTTCCAGAAGGTGCAGGCGCTCATCCAGAAGGGCATCGACGAGGGCGCGACCCTCGTCACCGGCGGCGTCGGCCGTCCGCCCGGCGTGAACCGCGGCTACTATGTCCGCCCGACCGTCTTCGCCAACGTCACCAACGACATGACCATCGCGCGCGAGGAAATCTTCGGGCCGGTGCTCTGCATCCTGCCGTATGACACGGAAGAAGAAGCAGTCCGTCAGGCCAATGACACCGTCTACGGCCTCTCCGGCTACGTCTCCGGCGAACCGGCGCATGCCAAGGCCGTCGCCAACAAGCTGCGCACCGGCAACGTCCACCTCAACGGCGCGGGCGCGGACTTCAATGCCCCGTTCGGCGGCTACAAGCAGTCCGGCAACGGCCGCGAGTGGGGCGAGTTCGGCTTCGAGGACTTCCTCGAAGTGAAGGCCGTGATGGGCGCGGCGTAAGCTGCTTCACCCGTAGATCGACGAGACAGCCGCGGTTCGCCGCGGCTGTTTTCGTTTGGCGTTAGAACGACTGCGTCAGCTGCACATAGACCACGCGCGAGTCGCCTTGGCGGGACGCATTCGGGGCCTCGCGCGCGAAACGGCCGAGCGACAGCCAGGAAACGCCCGCTTCCACGCGCACGCTCTGCGGGATGATCCAGTACCGCGCGCGGGCATCGATCAGATCACCGATCGCATGCCCCGAAGCGCCGCTCGCGTCGCGCACATTGGCGCCGACCCAGACATCCCGCCGAGACTCCAGCCGCGCCGCCTTGTAGGCGACGACCGCGTCCAGCCGCGCGCTCGGGCGCACTTCGACGCGAAACCCGGGCGCGTCCAGATTGGCCGGTGAAAGCGGCCCGAAAATGCCGGTGTACCCAAGATCGGTGCGCCGCCCGCCGAACAGACGCTCATACTGGTCGAAATTGCTGTCGCCCGGAGTCTCGTCGCCGGTGGCGTAGTCGTGATCGACAGAAACGCGCCAGCGCCACGGATGGTCGAACGTGTAGCCAAGATGCGCGTGCGCGGTCCAAGCCTCGACGTCCAGATCCGCGATGTCCGCCGCCGACGACGTCGCGCGCCGCGTGCCGGTGCGATACGACGCCTCGACATCGAAATCCCAGGCACTACGCGCGCGCTCACGATGCACACGGAAGCCGGGCTGAAGATAGTCGCGGTTCGGTGTCGGCGTCGCGGCGGTATCGCGCTCATGCAAGCCGTATAGGAAGACCTCCGCGTGGGTCAAGGGGAAGGCGGCGCCGAACGCGTTGGCGCGACGATAGTGCACGCCCCAGAACCGCCGCCCCCACTCTTCTTCGTCGCCGGAGACGACGTTGTCCGCGAGGGACGGGCGATCATTCGGCCGAACGCCGACGGGCGAGACATGGAAGACGTGCCACTCGTCGCCGCGCGCATTCCTCGAGGACCAGTAGGCGCCGGTGAACGACGCGATCACGTTTGAGCTGTTGGTGCGCTCCACCACGCGCTGACTGCCGAAACCGAGCGTCTGGCGTCCCAGTCGCAGATTGGCGCTGGTCATGCCGAACGCGCCTTCGAAATCGACGTCTGCGTACGCTTGCAGCACATCGAAGGCGTTCACCGACCCCGCGCCGAGCGGCGTGCCGGCGTCGTCGAGATAGATGCGCGAATCCTGCACTTCCATGCCGAACGTGACGCGACCGGCATCCGCTTCCGCGCGCAGGAGCGTCCGGAAGGAAAGCGCCTGATCGCCACCCGACCCGCCGGCGCGGAACTGCCCGTCCACGGTTTCGTAGAGCTGGCGCGCGTCTCCTTCCAGCGTGAGCCAGTCCGGCGCGCCGATGGCCTCTTGCAGCCGCCACGGCTCCTCCGCGTGCGCAGGCGTGACGAGCGGCCCCAGCGCCAAAGCGGCAGCGAGGCAGCCATGCCGGTACACGGACGAAATCATGAAGGGCCTGACGCAAGACGCCGGAACCGGCGGACAGACGTCCCGTACCCCGAAAGCACCTGACTTTGCATGTGATTTCACGGGACGCCCGCGCAGCTAGGTCGCCGGGGCGCCGGCGAGAACCTGCGAAGCGGGACCGTCCGTGACGATCATGCCGTGCTCCAGCCGGATGATGCGGTCGCACGCCCGCATGTGGCTGGGACGGTTGGTGACGAGCAATACGGTAGCGACGCCGCGCAGCCGTTCGATCTGCTCCAGAAAGGCCCTGTCGCCATCGCGGTCGAGGAAGGCGCCGGGATCGTCGAGCAGCAGGATGGGCGCGCGCTTCGCGAAGACGCCGGCCAGCATGAGGCGGATGCGCAGGCTTTCATCGACCTGACCCTGACCGCCGCGACGCAGCCGCGTGTCCACGCCCTGGGGCAGCGCCGGATCCGGCAGCGAGACGCCAGCCTCGGCGAGCGCCTTCTCCACGAGCGAGTCATCCGCCGCCGGCGCCATGAGACGGATGTTCTGCGCGACCGTGCCGTGAAACAGCGTGACGCGCTGCGGCGCGTAAGCCGCCGACGCACGCAGGGACGCGCGGTCCAGGCCGCGCAGATCACGACCATCGAACGCGATCGTTCCCGACTCCGCTCGATGCAGTCCCAGCAGCGCCATGAGCAGCGTGGACTTGCCTGCGCCCGTCGGCCCGCAGATCGCGACCACCTCGCCGGGCGCCACGTCGAAGCTCACGCCGCGCAAGGAAGGCGCCTCGGCGCTGTCGTGGCGCACCACGAGACCACGCACGGCAATGCGGCCCTCCAGCTGGTGCGGCGCCACGCGCGATTCGCGCTCGCCTCTCGAAGGGCGCGCAAAACGCTTGGCGTTCCGGAAGGTCCGTGACGCCTCGCCGAGCGTCGCGCGCGCGCGGAAGAGCGTCTCCACCGGCGCGATGGCGCGCCACACGACCAGCAACGCCGCCACGACGCCGCCGATGGTCAGCGCGCCCGACATGATCTGCCCGGCGCCGATCCAGAGCGCTGCAACCACACCGAGCGAGGTCACAGCATGGAAGGCCGCATCGCGCGCCGCTTCAGCGATCGCTTCGCGCCGCCGGCGCATCGCTGCCTCCACGGCCAACGCCTGCACGCGTGCGGACCAGGCCTCCTGCATGCCGAGTTCTTCCAGCGTCTCGCGCTTTGTCGCCGACTCCGCGAGCGCCGCCGCAAGCTGACGGCGCACACGCGCGCTGTGCTGCGCCGTCGTCATCGCCCAGGGGCGAAGCAGGTGGGAGGCCAGCGCGTGGCCCGCGAACGCCGCCAGCGGCACGAAGCCCATCGGCCCCGCATAGATGAACAATGCGGTGACGAAGATGATCGTGAACGGTGCATCGAGGAGCGCCGCGACAAGCGGTCCCGTCAGCGCACCCCGCAAGCGCCGCAGACTGCGGAAGCGCTCGACCTGTGTTGAAATCCCGTCGCTGCGCCCTCGGACGCCGGCGCGCATCGTCGCCTCGAACAGCCCCGCAGTCAGCCGCGCGACGATCCGGGCGCCTGCGTCGGCGGCGATGGACGCACGCTCGCGCCTGACGGCGAGTTCGTATCCCAGCGCCAACGCGCCCGATGCGCAGAGCGCTGCAAGCGTCAGATGCGCCCCGTCGCGCACGACAAAGTCGAAGACTGCGAGTGCGATGACCGGCGTCGCCAGCGCGATCATGTTCGCGAGAAGCGTCAGACTGACCAGCGCCACCACAGGGCCGCGCCCGACACGCAAGGTCGTCGCCGCACGCGAACGCTCTTCGCTCCGCGCCCGAAGGCCTTCCGCAATGCGTGCGAGTCGCGCGTGCACGACATTCGTCCCGCCACGCCGCGTATCCGGCGGCAGGGTGCGAGCGTCGCGCAGAAAGCCGTCGGCCATCACACTGCCCGCTTCACGCCGCGCCTGCGCGACGGGTTTCGGCAAAGCCGGACATCGGCACGATGCGCCGGCCGTTCAGCGCGAACGCCTGATCCGCAAGCTCGAGGTAAGAGGGACGACTCGTCGACACGATGATCGTCATCCGCCCCTTCAGCGCCGCAAGGCCTGCGATGAGCATGCGATCCGCCGCGGGATCGAGCTGCGATTGCGGTTCGTCCAGCAGCAGCACGCGCGGCGAAAGCGCGATCGCGCGTGCAATGGCGATGCGATGCGCGAGCGATGCGGACACGCCATCGGCGTCGCCCTGCCCCACCATCGTGTCGAGCTTGCGCGGCAGACGTTCGATTTCAGGCCGCAGGCCCAGCACATTGCAGGCTGCAAGCGCCGCCGCTTCCGACCCGCCGTGCCCGAACATGGTCAGGTTTTCCAGGATCGTGCCGGTGACGAGTTCCGACTGCGGCGACACGAGCGCGATCGCGCCCGGGTGCGCCGCGCGATACGCCGCCATGTCGACGCCCGCGAAGCGCACATGCCCGTCGGAAGGCGCTTCCATGCCGCCGATCATGCGCAGGGCGGCGGACAGCCGCGCGCCGTCGCGCCCCGCAAACGCCACCATCGCACCCGCCGGCGCATGGAACGCAAAGTGTTCATCGCCGCCGAACACTTCCGCGTTCACGTCCATGTCGGCGGGCGCCGTCTCTGCGCGGAGCACACGCTCTTCCGGCGCTTCGGCCGCCGCATCCGTTTCGGCGCCCAGCGCGACCGCCCGTTGCGCGGCCGCCGACAGGCGCGCCACCGGACCCACCACGCGACCCGCAAGAAGCGCGCAGGCGGTGAGCACGCCGACGCTCATGTGGCCCTGGATGGCGATGATGCCGCCAAGCGCGGCGACCGCAAACACGGTGGCGGCCTCCAGCATCGGCTCGAGATCCTCGGCGCGATCGCTGGCGTGGAAGTGCTTGCGTTCGAGGTCTCGCCCGCTGCCGAGGAGCTGTTCCATGCGCCGTGTCATGAATGGCTCCATCGCGGAACCCTTCAGCGCGGCGATGTTGGCGATGCACTCGGCGACGAAGTCATCGCTGCGTGCGTCATGAGCGTCGCGGAGCCGCGCCGCTTCCGAAAGGGCCATGGACGAAGTGACGAACAACGCCACGACCGCGGCGATCACCGCCAGCGGCGCCAGCGCGAGCCAGCCGCCGAACCACGCGATCGCCGCGAGCGCGACGAGCACGAAGGGCAGATCGAGAATGGCGCGCCTCAGGCGACCCGCCTGCAGTTCCGCACGTTCCGCCGCCGCTTCGAGACGCGCGACGCGCGCGGGTGCGCCGTCTTCCGCGGACGCATCGAACGGCGCAGCGGCGAGCCGCGCCAGGCGCGCGCCGGCCCTCAAGGCTTCGCGATGCGTTTCGACGCCGTCGCCCAGTGTCGCGCGGGCAAAGCGCAAGCCGCCCTCGACCACGACGAGCCCCACCGTCGCCACGAGCAACAGCGCCGCTTCGAAGCCGGTGCCGAACGGCATCACATTGTTGAAGAGCCACATCGCCGCGAGCGGCACGGTCAGGCCGAACAAGCCGAGGACGATCGACGCGCCCCATTCGCCCGACGAAATCGGCGCACCCAGGCGCAGCACGATCGCAATGCGCTCGAACCGTTGGCGGACGGCGGAGCGAGCCATGCGATCGAACACCCGGGCGACGCGCAACGCCATCGCGGACTCAAGCCTCGACGCCGCGCGGATCAAACGACCCGCCCCCTGACGCCAGTGCAAAAGAAGTCTTCCAGAGTCCAACATGCGGCGACAAATATGCGCCATCAGCGTTATCAAACGTTGACCATAAAGCTTACACTTGGATAACGCCCGTTTTACACATCTATTCATATTGGTAAGCGCACAGTTACTTACGCATTTCATCGGGTGTTAGGGCTATAGGTGTATGAAACCCTGCTGAAAGGCAGGAACGCTGATGCAGCGCGTGCAGGTCCAGAACGCGGTCGCTCCCGACGTTCCCGCTCCGCGGGACGACGGCGCCGCCATGGCCGCCGCCCTTCACCGCCTCGCGAAACTCCGCGCCACGATCTATCGCGACTGGTCCGACGGCCCGTCGAGTCTCATCGCGCACGCCAATGTCGATGGCGCCGTTCCGATCCCGCCGTCGCGCGCGCGCGCGTACGAGCAGGACGCGCCGGATCTCTCGTTCACGTTCGACCCGACCTTCACGATGGAGGCGCCGCGACCGCCGGAACTGCGGGGCCGCTTCGATTGCCTCGCAGAGATGCCGCCGCCCGCCGACGTCGTCGCTGACGTCGAGATCGGCGCGGGCGCCGGCGCGCCGGTCGCCTACTTGCTCGATCTGGTGCGCAACCTGCCAAAGGCGCCTGAGGTGCTGGTCCGTCCCGCCACCGTCGAGAATCCGGAACACGACGATGCCCCGGTGCTCGCCGTCGGCGCGGTTGCGGGCATGGTCCCGTTCGAGGCCGAACCGCCGGCAAAGGCGACCCCTCCGCACGCAACGCCCGTCGCCGCCGAAGACGAGGCCGAAGAATTCCTTGCCGTCGGCGCCATACCCGGCGCCGTTGCGTTCGCGTTCGCACACATGGACGGGGGCGCAAAGTCAGTCGCAGTCGTTCCTCCCGCGGCTGGCGATGACCCTGTTGATGACATCCTCGCGGTCGGCGCATTCGGCTGGATCGACGCGCCGATGCCCGGAGCAAAGGTCGACGCTCCGCCTGTCGCGCCGGCGGTCCTCGAAGAAGAGTTTGTCGACACGCTGGCGGTTGGCGCCGTGGCGGCTTGCCTTGCCTTCGATACGCCTGCGCTGGCGCGCGCGGAAACGACCGCGCGCGCGGTGAAGCAGGAAGGCGAGACGGAAGAAGTCTTCGCCTGCGGCGCGCTGAGCGTCGCCACGCTTCTCGATCTCACGCCGCCCGCAGCGACATTCGTACCGCCGCCCGTCGTCGATCTCGAAGAGGTGGCCCTCGATACGTTTCTCGCAGACGCCTGCGAAGCGCTCTACGCGGCCGCATTCGATCCGACAGAGCTTTACGCGTGGGGCGCATCGCACCTCGCCGGCGAGAGCGACGTCGCGGCGCACCTCGCCGCGTGCGAGACCGCGCTCTGGAACCTGCCGCGCATCGTGCCCTGCGGCGAAGCCTTCATTCTCCACCCCAACCACGAGATCGCCGTGAAAATCACCCGCGCCCTCCGCGTCCGCGCCGACACGCTGCGCGCGCGCGCCTTCACCGAGCAGGTCAATTTCGGCGCGTTGTGTGCGCTGGACCCGCACATGCCGTGGTTCCCTTCCGTCGAGGCGCCGATCGGCGAGGGCGACGAAACGGTTGATGCCGATACGCAACTCGCCACCTGGGGCATGGACGATCTCGCCACGATCATCACGGCGCCCGACAGGCCGCTGCCGATTCTTAGCGAGGCGGAACTCGACGCCCTTCTCGCGACGCCCGCCGCGCGCGACTCCCACGAACTCGACGAAGACTGGCAGGAATGTCCCGTCTGGCAGGAGACGTTCTGGCACGATGTGGACGCCTATCTGCAAACTGTGGAGGGCGACGAGTACCGACATGAAGCGGTGCAGCACGACGCCGACGCCCCTGTGGTGAGCGACATCGAGGTCCGCGAAGATGTTTCAGCGCCCATCGCGACACATTTCTGGCTGCCCGGCGACGAAGCTGATCTCGCCATCGACGGCGAGGGAACGGACATGTTCCTCATCGGCGGCGGCGACGCAGGCGTCGTTCTCGTCGAAGACGGCGCGATCCACTCCATGCGCACGGGCCGCGGCACGCGCATGGGCGAAGTTGTCGTGTCATGGTCGACGGATGCCTGGTCCAACATCGATGCGATGACGTGGACGCGCGTCGCCACGCTTTCGGGCGTTTCGCAGGTGCGTGTCGAACAGACGGTTTCGCACGATCGTGCGGTCGTCGTTGCGGGCGATCTCTCCGGCTCCGCGCTCGCTTACGCGCGGGTGCGCCTCGTGGAAGCGACGGAGGACGGACCGCGCGAGTTTCCCGTGATGCGCATCGGCGGTCTCGAGCATGACGCCGGCGCCTGGTCCCTCGGACCCGCCACCGCCCCCGCGCCGCACGACGATTTGCGCCTGTTCGTCTGAGCCTCACGCCGCGACAAGCTGCGCGGCGCGGTCTATACCCCGGGTCAATCCATGACTTCCGGGAAAACCCATGACCGAAAAGACCTGGCGTAAACGCAAACTCGGCAACCGCCTGCTCAGCCCCGAGACGCTGATGATGGGCTACGGCTACGACCCGATGCTGTCGGAAGGCTCGCTGAAGCCGCCACAGTTCTCCACATCGACCTTCGTGTTCCGTTCCGCCGAGGACGGAAAGAACTTCTTCGCCACCATGCAGGGCCGGCGAAAGCTGGGCCCGGGTGAAGAGCCGGGGCTGGTCTATTCGCGCTTCAACAATCCGAACCTCGAAGTGCTCGAGGATCGACTGGCCATCTGGGATGAAGCGGAAGCTTCGCTGGCCTTCGGCTCCGGCATGGCGGCGATCTCGACGTGCATGCTCGCCTATGTGCGACCGGGCGACGTGATCCTGCAGTGTCAGCCGATCTATGGCGGCACCGAAACGCTCATTCATTCGATTCTGCCGGAGTTCGGCGTTCAGCAAGTCGGCTTCGAAGTCGAAGGAGGCACGGAAGCGATGCATGCGGCGGCGGCAAAAGCGAAGGCGCTGGGCCGCGTCGCGGCGATCTTCCTCGAAACGCCCGGCAATCCGACGAGCGGCCTCGTCGACATCGCTGCGGCGCGCCGCATTTCCGAATCCCTGCTGACCGGCGATTTCCGCCCCCCGGTCATCGTCGACAACACCATGCTCGGCCCGATTTATTCGACCCCGCTGGCGCATGGCGCCGACATCGTCGTCACGTCGCTGACGAAATATGTCGGCGGGCACAGCGATCTGATCGCCGGCGGCGCTTCGGGTTCGAAGCTGATGCTGCAACCCGTGCGGCGGATGCGCTCCACGATCGGCACCATGTGCGACCCGCACACAGCGTGGCTGCTGATGCGGTCGCTGGAAACACTCAAGCTGCGCATGGAAGCGGGCGCGGCGGGCGCGAAGAAGGTCGCCGAATTCCTGCGCGATCACCCGAAGATCGACAATGTGTGGTTCCTCGACTTCCTGCCGGAAGGCCATGTGGATCGCGACATCCACGCGCGGCAGAACAAGAGCGCGGGCTCGACGTTCTCGTTCGAAGTGAAGGGCGGAGAGGCGGAAGCGTTCCGGCTGCTGGACAATCTGCAGGTCATCAAGCTCGCGGTCAGCCTCGGCGGCACCGAAACGCTCGCGTCGCATCCCGCGTCGATGACGCACTCCGGCATGCCGGCAGACGAGTTGAAGCGCTTCTCGATCACGCCGGCCCTCATCCGCATTTCCGTGGGCGTGGAGAATCCGGACGATCTGCTTGCGGATCTCGAACAGGCGCTGCGGGCGGTGTGACGCCGCTCAGAAGTGCGCGTCGAGGAAGGCGATCGTCTCGCGCCAGTCACGCGGACGCACGCCGTGCCCGCCGGGGCGCATGAAGGTGGCGATGTCGCCGGAGAAATCCGTGCGCGATGGCGACGTCTGGGCAAGCCCCTGCCGGTCGAAGAGCGCATAGACGGGGTTGGCCGCTTCCGCCGCCGCGAACGCGTTGGCGGGATCGGACCAGCGATCCATCCGCGCGCCGCCGAGCAGGATCGGACGC
This sequence comes from Hyphomonadaceae bacterium, assembly GCA_016791445.1. Taxonomy (GTDB): domain Bacteria; phylum Pseudomonadota; class Alphaproteobacteria; order Caulobacterales; family Aquidulcibacteraceae; genus VFBF01. The sequence continues at coordinate 123,567 of JAEUMP010000016.1, forward strand.
GGCGCGATGAGGGCGATGAGGAGATGCTGGTCGAGCGGCAGATCCTCGCGGCGCGCCATCCGTTCCGGCAGGGCCGGCGAGAACCAGTGCGGAAACTTCCTCGTGATGGCGCGGATCGATTCCCCCCGTGTCGTCTGTGACAGCGTCGCGCCGAAAGTGCCGGACTGGTTTGCGACGACGAGAGCGGCGCGTTCGTCGAACGCCGCCGCCAGCAGCGCCGCCTTGCCGAAGCGCGAATGGCCCCACAGGGCGATGCGGCTTGAATCCAGACGCTTGTCCGCACTCACCGCGTCGATCGCCCGCGAATAGCCCCACGCCCACGCCGCGAGTGCGCCGGCCTTGGGCGCACTTTCATCCATGTCGGCGGCGAGCGCCTCCAGCGTCGCCTGCGACAGGCGCGGATCATCCTCGACGATCTCGCCGGGGAAGAACGTCAGCACGGCGTATCCCGCCTTGGCGAGCGTGGCGAAGGGCGGCGCGATGATATCGGCGCCGTGCAGCGTTTCCGCCGCCCATTGCTGGATCGGCGTACGACAGCGACCGGGTGTCCAGGCGGGCCGGTCGACATCGCGATAGCGACCGGCGAGCGCGGCGCGGTTGCCGCAGAAGTTCGTCGCAATCACCACCGGCAGCGGCGCCTTCGCCTGGCGCGGCATGATCATCAGCGCGTGGAACCGGATCGGACCTGCCCGCAGCGGGACGTCGAGCGTCCATTCCTCGATCACCGCAATACCCTTGAACGCGGCGTCATCGATCACGCGCCGGCTGGTCAGGATCGGCGACACCGTCTCGGGCTGGGCGCCATAAATCAGGCGCTCGAACGCGCCGCGCAGGATCGGCGCGCGCCGGGAAAGCCACTCGTCCGCCGAGGTCACAGGCGCATCGCTGCCGAACGCGCCCAGCACATCGGGCATCTCCGGCGGCGCCTTCGGGTGGGCGGGCGCCGCGCGCAAGCTGAATTGCACGCCCCACAGGACGATCCCGAGAGCGACAACGACATACAGAATGCGCTTCAGGCCGGGGCGCACGCGTTCAGTCTCCCCTGTTCGGCGCTGCAAGTGTCACATGAGTACGATGAACACAGGGCAAAGGTTGCCCCGTCGCGGATCACTTTGGCTTGCGCGGCCGGATCAGGCCCTCCTGGGCGACGCTGGCCACCAGCGTGCCGTCCTGCAGATAGATGGCGCCGCGATTGAAGCCGCGCGCGCCGGATGCGGACGGGCTGTCCTGATCGTAGAGGTGCCATTCATGCGCGCGTGAAGGCCGGTGAAACCAGATGATGTGATCGAGACTCGCCATCATCACACCGGAGAGCCACGACACGCCATGCGGACGCGCGCAGGTGTCGAGCAGGCTCATGTCCGTCGCGTATGCAAGCATGCACTGGTTGATGGCGACGCCATCGCCCACGTCTTCCGCCGCGCGGAACCACACCTGCTGGTGCGCCGGCATCTTCTTCGGCTTGATCGGGTTGTTCGGATCGACGCGGCGCACTTCGATGGCCCGGTCGCGGGCCATGGATTCAGCGAATGCGGCGGGCATCGTGGCGGCGAACGGCGCAAAGCGCTCGCGGTCGGTCTGCACGGTTTCCGGCGCCGGCGCAGCGGGCAAGGGATCGCTGTGCTCGAAGCCTTCCTCGTGCACCTGGAAAGACGCCGCGAGGTTGAAGATCTGCTCGCCGTGCTGGATCGCGATCACGCGCCGCGTGGTGAAGGAGCGCCCGTCCCGCGAGCGCTCGACCTCGTAGAGCACCGGCGCCTTGGGATCGCCCGGGCGGATGAAATAGCTCTGCAGGGAATGGCAGGTGCGCCCCTCCACGGTGCGGTAGGCGGCCATCAGCGCCTGCGCGATGACCTGCCCCCCATAGATGCGGTCGCGGTTCATCTCGTCCTGCGGGGTCTGGCCCCGGAAGAGGTTCACCTCGATGGGCTCGAGGGACAGCGTGTCGATGAGGGTCTGGATGGCGGTCATGGCCGTGGGTTAGGCGCTTGGCCGCGTTGCGGCAAGGTTGGGCATTTCGGCGCGAACACCTTTAGAACACCGACAATGAGTCTCCCGATCGACCCCGCCGCAGAAGCGGCCCGCGCCGCCCTCGACGACCGCGAACCCGTGGTGTTCCTCACCGGGCGCGCCGGCACGGGCAAGAGCCACTTCATCCGCACGCTCCTGAAGGAAGACCAGCACCGCCCGCAGGTGGTGCTCGCGCCGACGGGTCTCGCGGCGATGAACATCGGCGGCCAGACGGTGCACTCCTTCTTCGGCCTGCCGCCGCGCCTGCTGCTGGGGTTCAAGGAAAAGCCGAACTGGTTCTTCACGCAGAACGTGCGGCGGCTCTCGCGCATCGTCGTCGATGAAATCTCGATGCTGCGCGCCGACACGCTCGACGCCATGGACGCGCACCTGCGCGCCGCGCGCAAGAGCGTGAAGCCGTTCGGCGGCGTGCAGATGCTGCTCGTCGGGGACTTCTACCAGCTGCCGCCGGTGGTGCGCGGCGACGAAGGGCGGATGATGGAAGAAGCGGGCTACGCCTCCCCCTTCGCCTTCTCCGCGCATGTGCTGCGCGATGCGCCGGTGTCGGCGTTCGAATTGACAGCCATGCGCCGGCAGAACGACGCGCACTTCATCGCGCTGCTGCAATCCATCCGCGACAATTCCAATGTGCGCGAGGCGGTGAACGAACTGAACGACGCCTGCTGCGGGGCGCCGCCGCTGCCGGTGAGGCCCGTGCTGCTGTGCGCGACGAACGCTGTAGCCGATGCGTACAATCTGCGCGGTCTCGAAAGCCTGCCGGGCGCCGCGAAAGTGTTCGAGGGCGGCTTCAAGGGCGATCTGCCGAAGACGGGAATCCCCAACGACCGCCTGCCCGCGCCGATGACGCTGGCGCTGAAGCCCGGCGCGCGCGTGATCTTCACGCAGAACGACCCCGGCGGGCGCTGGGTGAACGGCACGCTGGGCGAGGTCGTCGCCATCGAGGAGGAAACCGTGCGCGTCGCCATCGACGGCGACGACGAAGTGGACGTGCCGCGCTCCACCTGGCCGCAGACGCGCTGGCAGTGGGACGAAAAAGCCCAGGAAATGAACATGAAGGAGGAGTGGCGCTATGTGCAGTTTCCGCTCGCACCGGCATGGGCGATCACGATCCACAAGGCGCAGGGCATGACTTTGGATGCGGTCGAGGTCGATCTCGGACGCGGCGCGTTCGCGGCGGGACAGACTTATGTGGCGCTGTCGCGCGCGCGGAGCATGGCGGGGCTGCGGCTGACGCGTCCGCTGAAGCCCAGCGATGTCCAGGTGGATGAGGCGATTGCGGAGGGGCTGGCGCGGTGGGTGGGGTGAGACCCGAGTTCAACCGCCCTATTGCTTCCCAGTTCGCTTCAGCAGACGTGTCGCAACCAACCCATGTTGATGATTGATCGCCAGTCGCCCAAGTGTCGTAATGCTCCACCCCGCATCCGTTTTGTGGATGTACCCCTTGAGGTTTAGCTGATCGACAGCGCGCTGAACCACTACGGGAGCGCCATCGAACGATCCAACTGTTCGCCCGTCCGCGAATACCTCAAGTAGCAAGGAGCGCTCCTTGGACTTGAGACGGTGGTTAAATTTGGGCCTGTTGACGTGCATTGGGCGTGCTCCTGCCCCCCCAAGAAACACACTGAAATCATGAGTCGTGGTTTATCCACAAACGAACCCTTCTCCCCCGCGAGGGGGAGAAGGAGGGCGCCGGTTTGTCATCGCAGCCCATCTCCGCTATCGCCCCGCCATGCCTTCTTCCCCCTCCCTCCTCGACCGTATCGCCCACGCGCTGGGCAAATCGGGCCGTCGCGCCCGGTATCGCGCGCTCAAGGCGAGCCTCGCCGCGAAGGACAAGCAAGAGGTCTTTTCCGAAATCTACGAGCACAATCTCTGGAGCGACGTGGAAAGCCGGTCCGGCGCGGGCTCGACGATGGCCTACACGGCGGGCATCCGCGCAGCGCTGGAGAAGCTCCTGGCCGCGCGCAACGTGCAGGTGTTCCTCGATGCGCCGTGCGGGGACTTCCACTGGATGCAGGCGGTGAAGACGCCGCCCGGCATGCGCTACATCGGCGGCGACATCGTGCCCGCGCTGGTCGCCGCGACGAAGGCGAGGCACGGCGACGAGACGCACGCCTTCATCGAACTCGACATCACGCAGGGGCCGCTGCCGAAGGCGGATCTGTGGATGTGCCGCGACTGCTTCTTCCACCTCTCCTACGCCGACATCGCCCGCGCGCTGCAGCAGTTCGCAAAAGCGGACATCCCGCTCTTTCTCGTGACGACGCACATCGATCCGAAGGACGGCAAGTTCGCCAACCGCGACATCAACACCGGCGACGCGCGCCCCATCGATCTCCTCGCCGCACCCTTCAACTTCCCCGACCCCGTGGAGCGCTTCGACGACTGGGTGGCGCCCTTCGCGCCGCGGGAAATGGGCCTGTGGACGCGCGAGCAGGTGCTGCCGGTCGCGGAGCGGATGGCGAAGGCCTTTCTCGCCTGAGAATCGCGTAAAGCGGCGTCATGACCCTCACGATCAAAGTCCGCCGCCTGCCGCACAATGCGGACCTGCCGCTGCCCGCCTACGAGACCGAACAGTCCGCCGGCATGGACCTCCGCGCCGCCGTCGCCGAGGACGCGCCCGTGACCCTGTCGCCCGGCGCGCGCGCGCTCGTCCCCACCGGGCTCGCGATCGCGTTGCCGCCCGGATACGAGGCGCAGGTGCGGCCACGGTCCGGTCTGGCGCTCAAGCACGGCATTACCTGCCTCAACTCGCCAGGCACGGTGGACGCGGACTATCGCGGCGAGCTCGCCGTCATCCTGATCAATCTCGGACAGGAACCGTTCGTCATCAAACGCGGCGAACGCATCGCGCAGATGGTCATCGCGCCGGTGACGCAAGGATCGTTCGTTGAAGTTGAGGCGCTCGACGAGACCGCGCGCGGCGCGGGCGGTTTCGGCTCGACAGGAAAATCCTGATCAGGCGGCGAAACGGTCGAAGAATCCTGCAACGAGCGCTGCGCCGAAGGGCGCCGCGAGAAGCAGCGCCTGAAGCGCAAAGTTGATGGCGTGGGCAAACCAACGCCCAAACCCGATGGCAAGCACGACGAGCGCTGCGGCGAACGTCGCCGCGAGCGGTGCGAGTTGCGCGTTGATCGACGGCATGAACGCCGCTGCGACCGCGCCCATGGCGCTGAGATGAACGACAACGACGAGCGCGATCGCGGCCCAGTGCAGGTCACGCAGCCCGGACCGCGCGAGACAAAGCGCGCCGATGACCAACGCCAACGCGACGACCGGAACAAGCACGAGGTGCACACCGGCGGCGACCATGGCGAACACGAAGCCCAAGCCGGCCCCCACGCACGCATAGCCGAACAGGAGCGCGAGGCGGTCCTGCAGCTTGACGTCGCCGTCGAGCACCGGCGCGCGCGCGAACCGGTTGGGGGCGACGTCGATCAGGGGCGGCCTGAACTGAGGGGAAAGAAGTTCGCCGTCGAACGCCATGGAGCCGGTCCTCCCATCCGCCCGGGGCATCAGTCGAGCGGTCGTAGAGGTCAACGCCGCTGCGCCGGACCGGTTTCATGGCGGCACGAACTTTGTCGCGCCGCGTGCTGGCGCCACATGCTAGAGGTCACGCCGGGCCAACGGCCGTTGAGGGTTCCATGCGTCGCGTCCTGATCGTCATTGTCGCCATCCTCGCCCTGCTCGCGGCGGGCATCGTCTCGTTCTTCGTGTTCTTTCCCAAAGACCTCGCCGTCGCCGAGATGAAGAAGCAGGTACAGGCGGCGACCGGACGGACATTGGAGATTGCGGGGGCCGTCGACCTCACGCTCTGGCCGGCGCTCGGCATTTCGGCGGCGGACGTGACGCTGTCCAACCCTGCGGGCTTCGACGGCGCACCGCTTCTCGCCTCGAAGAAGATCGTATTCGCCGTTGCGCCGCTGCCGCTCCTGAAGGGCGATATCGAAGTCCATCGCCTCATTCTCGATTCGCCCGCCTTCACGCTCCTCGCGAAGAAGGATGGCGCGGCGAACTGGGTGTTCCCTGAACAGCCCGCCGCGCAAAGCGCACCGCAGAAACTGAAGTCGCTCAGTATCGAGGACATGCGCATCATCGACGGCACGCTCACCTTCATTGGTGCAGACGGCGTGCCGCTGGAAGCGACTGACATCGACGCGGTCGTGGCCGTCACTTCCCTCGAAGAGCCCGCGCAGATCGATGGGTCGTGCACCTATCGCGGTCAGCAGGTGAACATCGGCGCCACTGTCGCGAACCCGCGCGCCACCTTCGAAAAGGGCGAAACGCCGCTGCGGCTGACGCTCAACGCGCCGGCATTGAGGGCGACGCTCGTCGGCGCAATGGACACCGCGACCGGCGCCATCACCGGCAAGCTCGAATCAAGTGGCGCCAGTGCGCGCGGCCTGATGGCGTGGCTGGGGTCGCCGCTTCCGCCGGGGCCGGGGTTCGGCGCGTTCGATGTGAAGTCGGACCTCGCGGTTCTTGAGTCCCGCTACACCTTCTCGAAGGGCGCCTACAAACTCGACTCCGTCGCCGCGACGGGGGACCTCACCGTCGATGTCGCGGAGAATGGCCGCCTCGCCGTGTCCGGCGGACTCGCCATCCCGACGCTCGACACCAATCTCTACCTTCCCGCCCCGCCCGCCGCCGCCGCCGGCGCACCCGGCGGGGTCAACACCGCCGCCGCGTGGGACGCCACGCCGATGGACCTCGCGGGCCTGCGCGCGATGGACGCCGACCTCTCATTGTCGGTGAGCGACCTGCGGTTCCAGAAGATGCAGTTCACGGGCGCGCAACTTGCGCTGCGTCTCACGAACGGCGTGGCGGATGCGTGGCTGCAACGCGTGACGCTCTATGGCGGAACGGGCACGGCGCGGCTCGTCGTCGACGGCAGCGGCGCCGCCGCGAAGCTGCAGAGCCAGATTGACGTTTCGGGCATCGAGGCGCTGCCGCTGCTCTCCGCCGCCATCGGCTTCGACAAGATCGAGGGCAAGGGCCGCCTCAAGGCGCAATTCGCGGGACAGGGACGTTCGCAGGCGGAAATCATGCGCACGCTCGGCGGGGCAGCGTCGTTCGCTTTCAACGACGGCGCATGGCGCGGCGTGAACCTCGCACAGGTTGCGCGCACGGTGCAGGCGACCATCTCCGGCGCAGCAGTGGGCGAAGCGGCCAAGACTGACTTCGCGGAACTCGCCGCAACCTTCAGGGTGCAGGACGGCGCCGCCGTCACTGACGATCTGCGACTGCTCAATCCCTTCGTCCGCCTCGACGGCGCCGGGATGATCGACATCGGCGCGCAGACCATCAACATGCGACTGAGCCCCCGCGCCGTGCGTTCCATCGAAGGTCAAGGCGGGACGGCGAGTGCGCAGGGTATCGGCGTGCCCTTCAAGGCCACGGGCCCTTGGTCGAAGCCCGCTTTCGCGCCCGATCTCGGCAATGTCGTGCAGAGCGAAGTGCAGCGCGCGCTGGAACGCAACAATCTGGGCGCGCTTGGCGGCCTCATCAGCGGCCAGCAGAAAACCGCGACGCCGGCGACGGAAGATCCCGCCGCGACACCCGCCCCGTTAAACCCGCTGGATCTGCTGCGCAGGAAGAAGTGAGCCACTCTTCCGCCCGCGGGAGAGGGGCAGCCCGAGTTAAGCGAGAAGCAGGGCGAGGGCCCGGCCGCTCAGAATGAGTCTCGTTCGGCGCCACTGCGCCCTCACCCAGATCGCTTCGCGATCGTCCCTCCCCCGCTCAGGCGCGGGGGAGGGTACAACCGGCAAGCCCGTCTGAACCCACCATTCAGGCGGAGGCGTTTCGCCCGGGTCTCTTCCGGCCTATCTTCCGGTCACGAGATACCAAGGAGTTCCCATGTCCACCCCAAACAACAATGGCGGGGGCGACCGCCGGATCGGCCACGGGCTGATCTACGACAACATCACCGAGACCATCGGCAACACGCCCCTCGTGCGGCTCAACAAGCTGGCCAAGGCGCACGGCGTGAACGCCGAGATCATCGGCAAGCTCGAATTCTTCAACCCGATCGCCTCTGTGAAGGACCGCATCGGCGTGTCGCTGATCGAGGACCTCGAAGCGCAAGGCAAGGTCGGCCCCGGTACGGTGCTGATCGAACCGACGAGCGGCAACACCGGCATTGCGCTCGCGTTCGTCGCGGCGCAGCGCGGCTATCGCCTGATCCTCGTGATGCCGGAGACGATGTCGATCGAGCGCCGCAAGATGCTGGCGCTGCTCGGTGCGGAACTGGTGTTGACGCCCGGCCCCGAGGGCATGCGCGGCGCGGTGGCGAAGGCGAAGGAACTGGTGGACTCGACGCCGAACTCGGTGATGCCGCAGCAATTCGCCAACCCCGCCAACCCCGCGATCCACAAACGCACGACGGCGGAAGAGATCTGGGCCGACACCGGCGGCAAGCTCGACTTCTTCGTCTCCGGCGTCGGCACCGGCGGCACCATCACCGGCGTCGGCCAGGTGCTGAAGCCGCGCCTGCCCAACCTGAAGATCGTCGCGGTCGAGCCGGAGGCGTCCCCCGTCCTTTCGGGCGGCGCGCCGGGTCCGCACAAGATTCAGGGCATCGGCGCGGGTTTCGTGCCGGACATTCTGGACCGCAGCGTCATCGACGAAGTGGTGCAGGTGTCGAACGACGAGAGCTTTGCGGTCTCGCGCGAAGTCGCGCGTCTGGAGGGCCTTCCGGGCGGCATCTCCACAGGCGCAGCGCTCTCGGCGGCGATCAAGATCGGTAAGCGCCCGGAGAATGCGGGGAAACGCATCGTCGCGATCATTCCGAGCTTCGCGGAGCGCTACCTTTCTACGGCGCTGTTCGAGGGGCTGTAGCGCGCTTCCTCCGGGCGGGCGGGCGGAGGCAGGCGGCCCCTTGATCCGGCGATGGTCATACGGCTAGCGATGCAACGGTGGGACACCTCGTCGAACTCGCATGCTACTTTGACCGCGAAGAGGTCGTCGTTGCGCAGGCCTCGCTGGACTCAGCGGGCGTGCTCTCCTTCGTTTTCGGGTTCGACTTTCTGGGCGTTCAGCCGGACCTGCGCGGCGCGATAGGCTATCGTTTGTGGTGCCTCGAAGCGGATCGAGAGGCAGCGCGGGATTTGCTGCAGTGGCGCCCGGACGAGTGGGCTCCGGCCATCGCGAACACGCGTTTCTCAAGCGCGCCGTTCGCGAACTCAGCACTGCTGATCTTGCTCGGGTTCCTGCCCGGATTCCTCCTGAGGGGGCGTCGATCGGGGGAAGTCCCGTTCGGACCCGCCCTCGCGACGCTCGTCATGCTCGGCGTGCTTTTGATGTTTGGCGTTTGAGCGTACGGCTGCTTTCTCATGACCGCGCTCACGCCAGACGATCTCGAACGCTTCTCGCGCCACATCCTTCTGAAGGAAATCGGCGGGCCGGGGCAACAGCGGCTGAAGGCGGCGCATGTGGCGATCGTCGGCCTCGGCGGACTTGGCGCACCAGCGGCGATGTATCTCGCGGCGGCAGGCGTCGGGAAACTGACGCTCATCGACGATGACGGCGTGTCGCTCTCCAACCTGCAGCGGCAGATCCTCTACCGCACCACGGATGTGCAGCAACTGAAGGCGCTGGTCGGACGCGATTCGCTTGCCGCCCTGAATCCCGGCGTGGAAATCACGCCCTTCGCTGTCGAGCTGGATGCGATGAAGGCGGAGCGCCTGCTTGCCGGCGCCGATGTCGTGCTCGACGGGACCGACGATTTCGATACCCGCTTCGCCGTGAACGCCGCGTGCCACGCGCTCGGCATACCGCTGGTATCCGGCGCAGTCGGCCGCTGGGACGGGCAGGTCGGCGTGTTCGCTTCCGGCAGAACGAAAGACGCGCCCGCCGATCAACGCCTTCCCTGCTATCGATGCTTCGTGCCGGAAGAACCGCCGCAGGCGGAGCATTGTTCGGAGGTCGGCGTCGTCGGCGCATTGACGGGCGTCATCGGATCGATGATGGCGCTGGAGACGATCAAGATCATCGCGCGCGCCGGCGAAACGCTCGCGGGCCGTGTCTTCCTCTTCGACGGGCTGAAGGCCGAAGCGCGCACCGTGCGCCTCAAGCCCGATCCCGCCTGTCCGGTGTGCGCACGATGACGATGGAGCCGATCTGGCGCGACAGCCTTCTGAAGGCGGCGGAAAGAGACATGGAAACCCGCGCGCGCCTCGTCCGCGAAGGGACGCTCTTCGACGGCTACCACCCAGACATGGAGGCCGTGCATCTGGAGAACGCGACGCTCCTGGCGCAGGCGTTCGACGCGCTCGGCTGGCCCGATCGCACACGCCTTGGCGACGAGGGCGCGGCGGCGGCATTTCTCATCCTGCAACACGCCATCAGCCGTCCGGACCTGCAACGGCGCGGTCTCGCGCTCATGCTTGAAGCGATCCCGCGCGGCGATGCGAGCATGATCGACGCCGCTTATCTCTCGGATCGGATCGCCGTTTTCGAAGGCAAGCCGCAACTCTACGGCACACAATTCGACTGGTTCGACGGCGAACTCTCGCCCGCCCCGATGGTGGAGCCCGAGCTTGTCGAGGAGCGTCGCGCGGCTGTGGGCCTGCCGCCGCTGGCGGACGTCGCCGCCATGTTGCGCCGACGCGCCAGAGACGAAGGCGACGCCCCGCCGGCAGACATGGACGCCCGCAAAGTCGACTTTGAAGCGTGGGCCCGCAAGGTCGGGTGGCGCTAGGCTCCACGCCGCTTTCGGGCATACTACGCTGAAATGACGGAGGGGTTGATGCGGAAGATCTTGCTGGGACTGATCGTCCTCATCATCGGTGCGGCGGTAGCCGGTTACTTCACGCTGCGGCGCGGCGACATCCCCCACGCAACGCTCGACAAGACCTATGCAAGCCCCGCGTCCAAATTCATCGACATGGGGGGCGGCGTGGAGGCGCACTGGCGCGACGAGGGCAATCCGAACGCCCGCCCCATTCTCCTCATCCACGGTTTCTCTGCTTCGCTGCACACCTGGGAGCCCTGGGTGCGCGAACTCGGCGGCGAATACCGCATGGTCAGCGTCGACCTGCCCGGCCACGGTCTGACGCGCACGCCGGAGGGATACAGACCTTCCATCGAGGGCTATGCTGATTTCATCGACGCCTTCATGGGCAAGATCGGGTTGGAACATGCCATGGTCGTCGGCTCCTCCATGGGCGGCAACACGGCGTGGATGCTCGCCTTGCGCCACCCTCGACGCGTTGACTCTCTCGTGCTGGTCGGCGCCTCCGGCTGGCGGGAAGAGAGCAAGGAGGGCGCGGAGGAAGAACCGCTCGTGTTCAAGCTTCTGCGCACGCCCCTCGTCGGGCCGTTGCTGATGAACCTCGACAATTCGCGACTGGTGCGCGGCGGCCTTGAAGCCTCGTTCGTGGACAAGAGCCTCGTCGACGACGCGATGGTCGCGCGCTATGTGGACATGGCCCGCGCGCCGAACCACCGCGCGGTGCTGCTGGCGATCACGCTGAACCGTGACGAACGCGCCCTCGCCACCAAGGAAGCGCTGGCCCGCATCACCGCGCCGACGCTCATCCTCCACGGCGATCAGGACAATCTCGTGCCCGTCGGCGGCGCCACGCTCTTCCGTGACGCCATTCCCGGCGCGCAGGCGATCATCTACGAAAATGTCGGCCACATCCCGCAGGAGGAAATCCCAGCGCGCAGCGCGCAGGATCTGCGGACCTTCCTGAAACGCATCGAACCCGAAGCCGTCGGCGGCGTGCCGCTGGCCGCCGCCGTTCCACACGCGAACTAGGCCGTGTTCAGGTTGAACTGCAGGCGGCCTTCACGATCGCCCAGTCGGCATCCGACAACGCCTCAGCGGTCGCCGTCGCGCCCTGAGCCCGCGCGCGGGTGATGCGGCCTTCCAGGTCCGGGTGAGACTTCAGCCACTCCGGAACCCGAAATTGTTCGAGTGCGGAAGGCCGGCCCTTCGTTTCTTCGCGCGCTTCGAAATCACTGAATGCCTTCAGCCGCTCGAATGCACGCGCCAGCGCGGCGGGATCGAGCCCCGCACCGCGCAGCATCGCCACCGCCGTTTCATCCGCACGCGCTTCCTGCCGGCGCGTGTAGCTGAGTTCCGTCACCTGACCGCCGAGCAGGATCGCCTGCTGCGCCAGTCCGGAGCCGCCCGTGATGAGCTCCAGCAGAATGCCCAGACCCGCATTGCGATAAAGCGCCACCATGCCGTCGCGCGCCTTCACATGCCCCAACTCATGCGCGATCACCGCCGCCAGCTCATCGGGACTCTCGAGCGTATCGAGCAATCCGCTGGTGACCATCACCTGCCCGCCCGCCAGCGCCAGCGCGTTCGGCGACTTCTGCGAGACGAACTGGAGCGTGATCGGAAAGCCCGGATCGTCGGCGGCGATCAGCGCTTCCAGCATCGGCGCGATTGCGGCGTCTGCGGCTTCGGTGTTCTCGCAGGGGCGCATGACCACATTGACCTGCTTGGCGATGTTTTCGCCGAGCTGTTCTTCGACGTGTCGCGGCGTGGCGTGCGCCAGAGGTTCTGCAGCCATCGGTATCGCGACGAACACGATGAACCCGAGCACGGCGCTCAAACCGAGGAGACCGCCGATCAATCCCCACGACTTCATCGCCTCGCGTCGCGGATCGAGAATGCGCGCGCCCTTCAGCGCCGCTTCCGCCTCCGGCGTGCGGTCGATCACGAGACGTGCATCGCCGCAGGCGAACCGCCAGACCCCCGCCTCCGTGGACAGGCGTTCGATATCCTGACGCCGCCAGAAGGCGTGAACGCCGGGCGCGGCGATTTCCAGACCGTCCGCAGAGACCGTGACGGTGACGGCGTGCTCCGCCGCCGTCACGCCATCGTGGAAGCGGGCCGGAAAACGCGCCACCCCTCAGACCCCGCCGGAGAGATCGAAGGCGTCCGCCATGCCCTCGCCGGATTTCGGACCGCGCGAGGCGGCCTGATGGATCTGCGCCAGATCCAGCGTTCCCTCGACGTCGATGGTGCGGCAGATGCGCCGCCAGACGCGCATCTGCGCCGCGAGCGTTCCGATGCCGAGCGTGAAGATGATGAGCAATGTGTTGGTGATCGCGAGTTCGATCAGGTCCCACGCCTGGAACCGAGACGAGAGCTTCACATCGCCCAGCGAGATCGACTTCGTGATCTGCCGGATCATCACCGCCTCGTGCCATGCCACAAACAGCACCAGCAGGAGAATTCCCCCGAACAAGACAGCGTAGAGCATCCCGATCTTGGCGATGTCCGGCATCGCCGTCGGGTCAGTCATCTCGTTGAAGAAGCCAAGCGCATGCATCGCGCCGAAGAAAACGGCGTAAAAGAGGATCGATCCGAGATAGGCCAGGATGAAGCTCTTGTAGACCGGCTCGGTGCGTCCTTCCTTCGAGTTGTCGTAACTGAAGGGCATGTCGCCGAAGTAAGCGTTGCCCCACAGGCGCTTTTCGAGCCGCAGCCGCATGGCGGGTGCGAACCAACCGAGCGTCAGTACTGTCAGCAGTCCGTAGCCGAACGCCATCAGGCCGTACCCCAGTGCGGAGCCGCGCTGTTCGAACCGCACGCCGCGCCAGACAGTGCGCGACAACTGATAGCGACGCGCCAGAAAGATCGCGACGCCGATGAGCACGAAGAAACCGAGATAGATGACGACGAACACCGCGAGCACGCCCATAGGCGGCAACAACAATTGTGCGCCGACCAGCGCGCCGACGATCGGCAGCATCACCGTGAAGATCGCGATCAGGAATCCGAAGAAGAGCTCCGAGCCCTTGCCAGTATATTCGAGCGGCGCCTCGCCGATCGTCGTTTCACCCCACAGACGCCGGCGCACCACGGTGCGCGCCCAGAAGCGGTAGATGGTGAGGGTGAGCAGCGTGAGGACGCCGGTGTAGAACCCCATCCAAAGGAATTGCCCGATGTTCGAGTCGTTCTTGACATCGAGGCGCACCGCCCCGCCCGGCGCCTGCGGCGCAGCATCCATGCTCATCATTCCCCTCCGTATCCCTTTGTGACGCGAGCCTAGCGCATGACCGCGACAGTTTGAACTGGCCCATCGGTAAGGCGGGGATCGGCGGGAACTGGGGTCAGGGCGGCGCGCGATCAGCCGATCGGCGGATAGCGGTCGAAGGCCGGCAGCGCGTCCGCGCCCTTCATCCAGGAAATGCGCTCGGCGGTCTGGATGTGAGCCGGCGCCGGGGCGGCGTCCGGATCATCGAGTGTGGCGCTCTGCACATCGACGATGCCGGCGAGCGTCACGGCATTTCGGTAGAACACGCCCGTTCCGCACGCACCGCAAAAGTAACGGCGCCCATTCTCCGATGAGGCGTATTCCGTGGGTGCGCCCTTTGTGACGCGCATCGCGGCTTCGGAAAGCAAGAGCCAGCCGACGACCGGCGCGCCCGCATGTTTGCGACAGTCCCCGCAGTGACACAGCGCATGCGCGACGGGATCGCCCTCGATCTCGTAACGGATCGCGCCGCAATGGCATCCGCCCGTCGCTTTCATGCGCGTCTCCTCAGAGCATCGCGGGTATCACCCTATCCGGCGGCTTGTGGCCATCGGCGAAGGTCTTGATGTTGATGATGACCTTCTCGCCCATGTCGATACGGCCCTCAAGCGTGGCTGAGCCCATATGTGGCAGCAGTACGACATTGGCGAGCTTCTTGAGCTTCGGGTTGATGGCGGGCTCATGCTCGAACACGTCGAGACCCGCGCCCGCGAGTTCGCCCCTCTCCAGCATCCGCGCGAGCGCAGCTTCGTCGATGATTTCGCCGCGCGCGGTGTTCACGACATAGGCGTGGGGCTTCAGCAGCGCGAGGCGACGCGACGACAGCAGGTGATACGTCGCCGGCGTATGCGGGCAGTTCACCGAGACGATGTCCATCCGCGAGAGCATCTGGTCGAGGCTCTCCCAGTACGTCGCCTCCAGCTCCTGCTCGATGTGCGCGGAGACCTTGCGGCGGTTGTGATAGTGGATCTGCAGGCCGAACGCCTTTGCGCGCCGGGCCACCGCCTGTCCGATCCGGCCCATGCCGACGATGCCGAGGCGCTTGCCCCAGATGCGGCGGCCGAGCATGTGGGTCGGGCTCCAGCCGGTGAAATTGTCCGCCTCGACGAGCTTCACCCCCTCCACGATCCGCCGCGGCGCGGCAAGGATCAGCGCCATCGTCATGTCGGCGGTGTCTTCGGTCAGCACGCCGGGCGTGTTCGTCACCGCGATACCGCGCTGGATGGCCGTGGCGACGTCGATATTGTCCACGCCCGCGCCGAACTGCGCGATGAGCCGCAATTGTTCGCCCGCCCGCGAGAGCAGCCGACCGTCGATGCGGTCCGTCACGGTAGGCACCAGCACATCGGCCCGCGCCACCGCCGCGACGAGCGCGTCGGCGCTCATCGGCGTATCGTCGATATTCAGTTCGGTATCGAACAGCTCCCGCATCCGGGTTTCCACCGGATCAGGCAGTTTGCGGGTGACGATGACCTTGAGCTTCTTTGACGGCATGGCCCCTACATATCAGGCGTCGGGGCCGAACAAAGGCCGGCCTCGCCAAAAAGCGGAAATGTCACCCCGTTAAGCCCGTTTTCACGGCGCCTGATGTCATGTCACCGGCTCTTGCCTAAGAGGCATTCCCGAAGGCTCTCAGAAGAGACCCGCCGATGCTGCGCGCCGCCGCCCTCTGCCTTGCCTTCGTCGCGACCGCCGCGGCGGCCGACGCCCCGCGCCTCGGGCCGGATTCCCAGCTTCCCGTGCCGCGCTTCGAGAGCCTGGCCGCCCCCAAGGTGCACGGGCGCCGTGGTCCGGGCATGGATCATCGTATTGACTGGATCTACCACACCGCCGGCCTGCCGGTTCAGGTGCTGGAAGAAAGCGCATCCTGGCGCCGCGTCCGCGACCCTTCGGGCGATCGCGCGTGGGTTCGGGCAGACCGGCTCTCGCCGGCCCGCACCGTCTATGTGAGCACCAATCTTTCCCCCGGCCTCGCGCTGCGCACCGCCCCCCGCCCGGAATCCCGGACCGTCGCGGTGCTCGCGAAGGGCGTCATCGGCAAGCTCACGGGCTGCGTCGGGAGCTGGCGCAAGTTGGCCGTCGAGACCCCCTCCGGGACCCAGACCGGCTGGGTCGACAAGTCCGGGGTCTGGGGCGGCGACGACTGTCAGGGCGTCCCGGACTGACCGCGCCCGCGCGAGCGCCCCGCTTGCGTCCGCCGCCCGTCCCGCGCATGTAAAAGTCTTGGCATTTCCGGGCGCCGCCCGCGCGCGGCCCGACCCGGTCGCGTGTTCAAGACTTCAGGATCGCATGTCCGCCTACCCGACCTCCCTTTCCCACGCCCAGCTTCTCGACAGCGGACACGGCCGCCTGTTCGGCCCCGGCAACGCACAGCTTCCGCTCCCGCCCATGCTGATGATCGACCGCATCGTCGACATCGACCAGACAGGCGGCCAGTACGGCAAGGGCAAGCTCGTCGCCGAGTTCGACATCAATCCCGACCTCTGGTTCTTCAAGTGCCACTTCGAGGGCGACCCCGTCATGCCGGGCTGCCTTGGCCTCGACGCCATGTGGCAGCTCGTCGGCTTCTACCTCGGCTGGCTCGGCGCGCCCGGCAAAGGTCGCGCACTCGGCGTCGGAGAGGTGAAATTCTCGGGTCAGGTCACGCCCGCCGCGCGCGTGCTGCGCTACGAGATCGAGTTCAAGAAAGTGATCCTGCGCAAACTCGTGCTGGGTCTGGGCGACGGCACCACCTATGTCGATGACCGGCCCATCTACACCGCGAAGGATCTCAAGGTCGGGCTCTTCACGCCCGAACAATTGTCGGCAGGCATGTAGGACGAAGACGCCCCCAGAAGGCGTCGTCCATTCAGTCGGAGGAGTGCGCGTTGCGTCGAGTAGTGGTTACCGGGATCGGCATCGTCTCGTCGATCGGCAATAACTCGAACGAAGTCATGGCGTCCTTGCGGGAGGCGCGCCCCGGCGTCACGCGTGCGCCCGAATACGCGGAGCTGGGTTTTCGCTGCCACGTCCATGCGAGCCCCACACTCGATTGGGAGGCCGCCGTCGATCGACGCGCCGCGCGCTTCCTCGCGCAGGGCACCGGCTGGGGCCACGTGGCGATGGAGCAGGCCATTCGCGACTCCGGTCTCGAGGAAAGCGAAGTCTCCAACGAGCGCACCGGTCTGATCGTCGGCGAGGGCGGCCCCTCCACACGCACGATCGTGCAGGCGGCGGCCACGGCGAAAGAAAAAGGCCCCAAGCGGGTCGGTCCGTTCGCGGTGCCGAAGGCCATGGCTTCGGGCCCGTCGGCGGCACTGTCCACCTGGTTCAAGATCCGCGGCATCAATTATTCGATCAGCTCCGCCTGCGCGACGAGCGCGCACTGCATCGGCGCCGCCGCCGAACAGATCCAGTGGGGCAAGCAGGACGTCGTTTTCGCCGGCGGCTGCGAGGAACTCGATTGGACGATGTCCGTGCTCTTCGACGCGATGGGCGCCATGTCGTCGAACTTCAACGAGACGCCGGAAGTCGCCTCCCGGGCCTACGACAAGGATCGCGACGGGTTCGTCATCGCCGGCGGCGCCGGCATGGTGGTGCTCGAGGAATACGAACGCGCGAAAGCGCGCGGCGCGAAGATCTACGGCGAACTCGTCGGCTATGGCGCAACGAGCGATGGCCACGACATGGTCGCGCCCTCCGGCGAAGGCGCCGTGCGCTGCATGAAGCTCGCGATGAGCACGCTTGGCGGACGTCGCATCGACTACCTCAACCCGCACGGCACTTCGACGCCGATCGGCGACGAGCGCGAGATGCAGGCGGTGCGCGAAACCTTCGGCGACCGTCCGCCGATGATCTCCTCGACCAAGTCCCTCACCGGCCACAGCCTCGGCGCCGCCGGCGTCCAGGAAGCGATCTACTCGCTGCTGATGCTCGGCGCCGACTTCGCGGCGAAGAGCGCCAACATCTTCAACCTCGACCCGCTCTTTGCAGACCTGCCGATCCTTCTCGAACGCTTCGATGGCGCGCTCGAGACCGTCATGTCCAACAGCTTCGGCTTCGGCGGCACCAACGCGACGCTTGTCTTCGCGAAAGCGTAGACGCATCGCCGAAAAGAAGCCGCCTCCCGGCATCCCGGGAGGCGGTGCGATTTCAGCGATGGCGGTGCGCTACTGGGTCGGACACTGCACCCACTGATAGTGCTGGGCCATGCGCCAGCCTCCGCCGACGACAATGACGCCCTCCCGCTCTGACGGCCCGCTTGTCAGGATGCGGCACCCGCTCGGGATGGTGATGCCGTTCTCGTAGCGAAGTTGCCGGTCTGCACTGAAGGTCTGACCGTCCGGGTTGGCTCTCACCTGCGCGAAGTCGAGGGAAATCTGCGAGCCGCTCTTGTGCACGCGCGACCCGACGACGAGGGCGCGACCGATGACAATGGCCTGCATGGACCCGATGCCGTGGGCGCGCATGTAGCCGATCACGTTGGAGCTGCACATGCCGCCGCCGAGGAGGCGCTGTTCCGGGGCGCACGATCCGGGCTCGATGATCGGTTCAACCTTGCCGTACACTTCGTAGATCGCCATCGGCGCCGGCGCCGCCGGCGCGCCGCAGAGCAGGCGCTGCCGCTCCTGCACGGAGGCCGGTCCCGTCACGTGGAATCGAACGGGCGACACCGCACTGCATCCAGACGGACCGGAAACCGTGGTGCGATCACTCCAGCGCTTGTCCGCCTTGTAGCCATTCCGCCGACGCTTCAGAACATACTGCTCAGTCTCGGCGGCGCTGAGCGATTCCCCGCCCGAGACCGGCCGACGCGCAGCGACGACGTCCAGCTCACGCAGCGACTGATCAGCGTTCATGAGCGCGATGGCCGCATCAAAGCAGATGCCGTCGCGCAGCACCCCTGTCGCCGAACAGGTCGGCGACGGCGCTGCGAGATGACGCGTCGTGCCCACGGCAGAGCGGTAGCCCGCGACCTCCCAGGTTTGACCGGAAGCCATCGGCGCCTGATTGATCGCAGGCGGGCTCGCGGGAATGGAAGGGCCCGCGGGCTGGTAGGGACCATTGCCCTGCGGGCCGCCGCCACAGACAACGAGTTGCCGCTCCTGCGCGACCGTCTGCCCATCACGACTTTCCACACTGTACTTCACCCCCTCGCCTGGCAGGCTGAAGCACTCCCGCGGCACGCGCACAGAGGTCGTGACGTCATCCTGCCGGGTTGCGGAGAACTGTCCGCCGGCAGCGGTCACAGTGAAAATGTCGAAGCCCGATCCGGGTTCGCCGCCGATCGTCGCGCCCGCACTGACTTGCTGGCTGGCGCCGAACACAGTCGCCGAGGTGACGCCCCGTGCGCGCATGTAGGCGGTGACCGTATCGAAGCAGGGGCCGTCCTGCGCCAATCGGGCCGCTGTCGGACAATTCGGTTTGGGCTGCGCCACGAGCAAAGGCATGCCGAGCACTTCACGCACCGTCCCGTACTCAGGACCCTGAATCAGCTTGGCGCCGGTATACTGCGCCTGAGCAGTCCCTGCGCAGGTGAGCGCAGCGACCACGGCGACCATCGCAACTCCAAGAACCCTCATGCTTGTCCCCTTACTCTCGTCGCACCCTGCGACATGGCGATCAGTCCATATCCCGAACGACGCGGAAGCCGATCGTCGGGCCTCGCTGTCCTGGCGGCTGCGCGTCTCGCGCCGCGTAGCGCGCCTGCTGCGGGCCGTCGAACCATGACCCGCCGCGTACGACGCGTTGCGCGCAGGCGCCGGTCACCCATGCGCTCTGATCACGCGGCGCGCCGGCGAAATTCGGATTGTAGCAATCGAAGACCCATTCCGTGACGTTGCCGAGCATGTCGCGGAGTCCCCACGCGTTGGCGCGCAGCCCACCGGTCGCGGCGACGCCCGAAGCGCCGCACGTTCCGATGTGCGCTACCGCACACAAGTTTGATGGCGCCTGCGCGCGATCGCCCGCGCGTGCTGCGTACTCCCATTCCGCTTCGGTCGGCAGCCGGTATTTCAGCCCGGTCGTCTGCGCCAACCACTGCGCATAGGCGCGCGCCTCGTCATAGGAAACGCCCGTCACCGGATCTCCGCCAGCGCCGGCCGAAGCGGGCGCTCTGCAGGAGCCCTCATTCACGCAGGCTGACCATTGATCGACTGTCGTTTCCCGCACCGCCATCGCGAACCTCTTGCGCACAGCGACGGCGCGGACGGGCGCCTCGGAATCCTGTGTTCCGCCCATCTGGAAGGCGCCTGCAGGGATGACCGCAAGTTCGGGGCAGAATGCGCAGTCCAGAGGAAGGATTGCCCCCGCACGCGGTGCAGCGGAGACAACACCAGGAGCGGCGCCCGCGGATCGGTTCAACACCGCAAGTGCGTTGCGCACTTCGCCCTGAAGTCCGCGACAGAGGTTCGGAATTCGCGGGAGAAAGGCGTTGTACGCGGCCGCATCGCGCGACGGCGCGATCTGCGCCCATTGAGCCCGGGCGTTTGCACACGGCGCCACGGGATCGATCTGCGACTGCGCAAACGCCTGGGGTGACGCCAGAACGAGGGCCGCTATCGCCGCGAGGAAGCACATCAACGGATTCATGCGGCGCATTTCTCGAACGGCGTGACGCTTCGAGGATCCTTGGCCAGCCGCATCTCCAGCCTCCCGCCATTCCGACGCAGTTCTATTCCCGTCGCGGGCGCCAACAGCCAGTCTCCCTCTGCCTTTTCTAATGGATCGAGGATTTCACGCTCGCCGGCGGAAGACATTTCAAGACGGCCTTCCGCGCGACCGATCACCAGCGGGGTCGCGCAGTCGCCGACGTTCGGGGCCCATGCGCCGACGAGCGCGTCCGCCATTGTGGAAGTAACGTAGGCGTCGACCATTTTGCGGACCGGCGCGAAGGCGAAGGTTGCAGCGAATGTCAGCGCGCCGGCGACGCCGGCCGCCAGCCACATATTGACGCCCGTGAAGAGGGCGCGCCGAGCAATCCCGCCGACCCCGCCCCTCTGATCCTCGTCTTCCCCGTCGCTGCGCGCCAAAACTTGTCCCCTCATGCACTGGAGAGGAGCTTAGCGTCCCCGGTCCGCGCCTCGCAAGCGAGTGGGTTGACCGACAGGAGCGGGCCTGCCAACTGCGGTCGTTGCAGAATTCGCGGACGCCGGAGCGCTCTCATGTCGGACTGGACCCTGCCGAAAGGCGATCTCATGCGCGGCAAGCGCGGGCTCGTCATGGGCGTCGCCAACGACAAGTCCATCGCGTGGGGCATCGCCAGCCAGCTCGCCGCGCAAGGCGCGGAGCTTGCTTTCACCTATCAGGGCGAGGCGCTGGAGAAGCGCGTGCGGCCTCTGGCGGAAAGCGTGGGTTCGAAGATCCTGCTCGAGTGCGATGTGACGAACGACGCTCACCTCGACGCCGTGTTCGGCGCGCTCGGGGAGCAATGGGGCGGCATCGACTTCCTCGTCCACGCCATCGCCTTCTCCGACAAGAATGAACTCAAGGGATCCTTCGTCGAGAACACGACGCGCGAGAACTTCCTGCGCACGATGGATATCTCTGCGTTCTCCTGGGTCGCGTGCGCAAAGCGCGCGGCGCCGCTGATGAAGCCGGGCGGCTCCATGGTGACGCTCACCTATCTCGGCGCCGAGCGCGTGCTGCCGAGCTACAACGTCATGGGCGTCGCCAAGGCCGCGCTCGAGGCCTGCACCCGGTACATGGCGCGCGATCTCGGGCCGTCAGGTCTGCGGGTGAACGCCATCAGCGCGGGGCCGATGCGGACGCTGGCGCTTGCCGGAATCCAGGGCGGTCGCGGCCTCGTCAGCACGGGCCGCGAATGGAGCCTGATGAAGGAAGACACGAGCATGGAGGGCATCGCCGGATGCGCGCTCTGGCTCCTGTCGGATCTGGGCCGGTCGACGACCGGCGAAGTCATCCACGTGGACGCGGGCTTCCACGTCGTCGGCCTGCCGGAAGGCGTCGACGCCGGATGATTACTCAGCCAGACGCCAGCCCTTGATCGCGTAGCGGGTCGGGTCGCCCTTGATCACGTATTCGCCGTCGAACGAGCAGTAGGACTTGTCGTCCGCGCCGATGGAGATCGTCGGCCAGCGCCGCAGCAGGAAGCCGTTGGCGGTTTCGTCGGTCGGAGCGCCCCAGCGGCCCCGGATCGTCGGCCCGTTGAGACGCGCGCCTTTGCCGGACACATCGCCCTTCGCGTCGCCGATGACCCATTGCCCGCTCACATCGCCGTTCGGTGCGATGACGAGATCGAGCTTGCCGTTCTGTTCGCCGCCGCCCGGCACGGTGCGCACGATGTTCCAGGCGGATTGCGCGGTATCGCCCTTCACGCTGCCCCAGGCCATGCAGCTGCCCGCGGCCGTGGATGCGACGTCATCCGGAAATACCGGATCGGCCGCAGCCTGCGGGGTCGGCGCAGGCGACGTCGCGCATGCCGCCAGAACCATCGCGCCGAGCGCTGCAAATGCCTTGTTCATGTTCGCCTCTCTGGATCGGTCATGATCCGGTCGAAGCGACGGCAGCAATTCCGGCGCCACGCGCGAGACGGCGTTGCATCCGCGCCACGCCGAACCGACTCCTTGCACGGCTCGCCTGTTACGCCGCTTTTTCGCCCTTCAGGCGTGTGACAGGCACAGCGCAGGCGTAGCGCTCCGCTCCACTTGTGGATAGAATGTGCGCTTGCCCACGGATCGACTGGCGATGAAGCGTCAGCGACCGCTTGCGGCGCCGTACTGGGACAGACTGGTTAATGACCGAAGTCGCACTTGCATTCTCGAACATCGACAAACCGCGCGCCGACGCCCTCGCGCGCATCCTCAATGCCGTCGGATATGAAGTCGCCGCCCAACCGCTGACGCCGGAGAAGGTGGATCGCGCCGCTGCGGTCCTCGCCTTCTGGTCGCCGTCTTCGATCAACTCGCAGCCGGTGCAGAATTTCGCCTCGCAGGCGGCGTTCTCGAAGAAGCTCGTCTCGGTCCGCGCGGGCCCTGCGGATCCGCCGGCGGCGTTTGCGCTGGTGACGTTGCACGACCTCTCGAGCTGGACCGGGTCGCTTGATGCGCCGGAGCTGCGGACGCTGGTCTCGCACGTGGCCAAGATGGCTCCGCCGACGCCGCAGCAACAGCAGCAGCCGCTGTCGCAGGCCCCGGGCCGCTTCGGCGGCTATGGCGGCATGGGCTTCAGCGGCAACGGGTTCGATCCCTATGCCGCGCCGGCCCCCGCGCCAGTTCCCCGTCCCGCGCCCCGCGACGCCGCCCCGCAGCCGGCGGTGCGTGACGCCGCCCCGCCGCGCGAGGCGACGCCCGCCCCCGCCAGCTACCGCGACCGCCCGGCCCGCCCGGAGCGCCGCACCGCCGAGGAGCCCCGCCGGGCCGCCGGCGGCGGCGTCGCCCGCATGGCCTTCGGCGCCATCGCGGTGACCGTCATGGGCGGCGGCGCAGTCGCCGCGTTCAACTACTACGGCGACGGCCAGAGCGGCGCGTCGACGGCGGACGCCCCCGGCGGCGCCGAGATCCTCACCGCCGCCCCCTCGGCCCCGATCGAGGCGCCCGCCCCGACCGCGGCTGAGGAGCAGACCGTCCAGGTCGCCGCCAACAGCTACACGGCCCCGGCCGAGACGGTGGTCGCCGGTCCGACTGTCGCGGCGGCCGCCACGCCGCCGGTCACGGTCCAGAGCGGCGCCGGCTGGACGGCGACGCTGCCGAGCACGCCGCCCGCCGCCACCCAGAAAGCCGCGTCGACCCGCACGCCGACCATGACCGCCACGCCCGTCTCGGGCGGCACGGCGGCGCCGGCCCGCCCGCAGCGCGACGTCCGACTCCCGCCCATCGGCGGCGCAGCCCCCCAACCCGCCGACATCGTCGCCGTGGACCGGGCGAACTTCGGCGACGAGAACGTCCGGCCCGCCCCGGCCCCGCCGGCGCAGCCGGAACGGGTCTGGCAGCGCCCGGACGTGACCTACGGCCCGGATAGCTGAGCCTCCAAGGATGAGGCGGGCGACAGGCATGCGCCGGCGCCCCCGGAATCGTCCCTGAAAAGACGACGCCGCGGCGATTTTCGACGGACGTGGAACGCGGGCGTTCAGCCCGATGCGGGAATGGACCTCACACGCGGTCGCGCGCCTTCGGCATGCACGGCGGACGCACGCGTCCGCAGCGCCGCGTGGCGCGAAGGGAATGCAAAGGCCTGCTCACACAACAGACCCGGCGCGCGCAGCGCATGAATGAGGGAGCGCGGACCGGCCGCACTGCGCGAGGTGTTTCGAGAAGTGCGGCGCGCATCGAAGGACGCGCCCCCAGCTTCAGTGGCCCGCGCTTCCCCGCGATCCGGGCGCACGAACAGGGCCGCCACCTGCATCAGCAGGAGCGCCCCCATCGCCAGACCCAGAACCACAAGAAACGCCGTCACTTTCAAACTCCTCAAAAACCTGCCACCAATGTTCTTGTTTTGTTCTTTTTGTAAAGTGACGTTTTCGCAATGATCTCCAGCGCTCGCGGTCCATGTGATCTACCGTCAAACATGACATCAGTTCTCCGCCCACAGCGCTCGCATCAGTCCCGATCGGTGCCGGCGAGAAAAATGTCGCGCACGGCTTCCGCGAGTGCGCGAAGGCGCGACGCCATCTCGTCATCCTCGGCTGACGGGAGGGAGAGGAGGTAGTCTTCGATCACGACACGCGTGTCGATCGGCTCGTCGACCGCAGCTGTCGCCGCATGATCCAACAGGACTTGCGTGAACAGCGTGAGCGCTTGCTTCCCAAGCTGCTCATTATTTTTGGAACGCATCGTGGCCGCTCAGCAGCTAATGGCCCACGCGGCCCAGCGTTCCGCAACATATGCATAATCGCGGCAATTTTACGATAGGTTGGTCGTGTTTTTCCTTTGTCTGCTCTGCTGGATTTTTGGATAAGTAGGCAGCGTAGACACCAGCCCACCCGAGATGTCGCCACTACAAGCCAACTCGAAAATCCAGATACAACAAAGGCTTCCAGCCGCGCCTGTTCCGCTGCGGCAGGTTGCGGCGCGGCCTACGATCACGGTCGAGGCGACCGAAACCGGCTCTGGAAACGCCGTCGATTTCAACTGGCAAGGCGGCCAGCACTTCCTTGCCCTTCACGACATCAAGATCATCGACGGGGAAACGCGCGTGGGAGACCTGCGCGCTACGGGCGCGAATGATCTGGTCGACACTTTGACGCTCGTTCCCGCCGGCCTCGAGGTTTCCGGCTGGTCCCAGAATGCCGAACGCAGAAACGGGTTCGTCGCGGTCTATCTGGACCCTGGCGCGATAACCCGCGACCTCGCCGAAGTCAGCGCATCCGTCGAGCTGAAACCGAAACTCTATTTCCGCAGCCAGATCGTGCGGCAGACGGTGCAGAAGCTGCATCGTTGCCTCACCCATCCCGAAACCACAGACACGCTTTACATGGACGCGCTAGGGGTCGTGCTGAGTGTGGAGCTATGGCGCGCGGCTGCGGCCGACACCGACCACCGCAAGACAGGCGCGACACTTTCTAGGAAGCAGCTGCAGCAAGTGACGGACGCCATCGAGTCCAGTCTCGACTCGCCCCTAGCGCTGCAATCGCTGGCCGACATCGCCGGGCTTTCCCGCTTTCACTTCCTGCGCGCCTTCAAGGCCAGCGCGGGGCTTTCGCCGCACCAGTTCGTCCTCTCGAAACGCATCGCGAAGGCGCGCGAGTTGCTTGAGGGCACGCGACTGCCGATTTCCGAGATCAGTCGGCTTGCGGGTTTCGGGAGCGCCGCGCATTTCGCAAGGGTCTTTCACGTTTCGGTCGGCATGACACCGAGCGACTACAGAAACAGCTGCCAATAAAAACGGCGGGCCCTCGCGAGCCCGCCGTTTCCATATTCAGCAAGAAGCCTGCATTGATCAGCCGTTGCCGGCCGACACCTTGCCCGCTTTTTCGAGGTCTTCGCCCGTCGCCTGATCGACGACCTTCATCGAGAGCTTCGTCTTGCCGCGATCGTCGAAGCCGATGAGCTTCACCTTCACGATGTCGCCTTCCTTGACTACGTCGGACGGCTTGTTCACGCGTTCGGCCTTGAGTTGCGACACGTGGACGAGGCCGTCCTTGGCGCCGAAGAAGTTCACGAACGCGCCGAACTCGGCGACCTTCACGACCTTGCCTTCGTAGATCGCGCCGACTTCCGGCTCACTCGTCAGCGACTTGATCCACTTCACCGCGGCGTCGATCGACTCCTGGCTCGGCGAGGCGACGCGGACGGTGCCGTCATCGTTCACGTTCACCTTGGCGCCGGTCTTTTCCACGATCTCGCGGATAACCTTGCCGCCCGTACCGATCACATCGCGGATCTTGTCGACCGGGATGGTGATCTGCGTGACCTTCGGCGCATGCTCGTTCATCTGCGTGCGCGGCGCGGTCATGGCTTTCGCCATTTCATCGAGGATGTGCATGCGGCCGTCGTAGGCGCGCGCGAGCGCCACCTTCATGATGTCCTGCGTGATGCCGGCCACCTTGATGTCCATCTGCAGCGACGTGATGCCCTTCGTGGTGCCCGCGACCTTGAAGTCCATATCGCCGAGGTGATCCTCGTCGCCGAGGATGTCGGTGAGGACTTCGTAGCCGTAGTCCTCAAGCACGAGGCCCATCGCGACGCCCGCCACCGGCCGCGTGATCGGCGCGCCGGCGTCCATCAGCGCGAGCGAGGAGCCGCACACCGTCGCCATCGAGGACGAGCCGTTGGACTCGGTGATCTCGGAGACGAGGCGGATGGTGTAGGGGAAGTCCTCTTCCTTCGGCAGCACGGCCTGCATGGCGCGCCAGGCGAGCTTGCCGTGGCCGATTTCGCGACGCTTCGTGCCGCCGAGACGGCCGGTCTCGCCGACGCTGTAGGGCGGGAAGTTGTAGTGCAGCATGAACTTGGCCTTGGTCGTGCCGTTCAGGCTGTCGATGTACTGCTCGTCTTCGGCGGTGCCGAGCGTGGCGACGACGAGCGCCTGCGTTTCACCGCGGGTGAAGAGCGCCGAGCCGTGTGTGCGCGGCAGCGGACCCACTTCGCAGACGATCGGGCGGACCTTGTCGACGGGGCGCCCGTCGATGCGCGCCTTGTCCTTGATGATGCGGGAGCGGACGATGTCGCTCTCCACGCCCTTGAAGGCTTCCTTGAAAACGTTCTCGTCGAGGCCCTCGGAGTTCGCGTCGGACTTCACCAGCGCGGCCTTCGCCTTGTCGCGGGCGGCGCCCACAGCCTTGTAGCGCTCGTCCTTCTTGGTGATGCGGTAGGCTTCGCCGATGTCGGCGCCGACGAGATCGGCGATCTGCTTCTTCTGCGGCGAGAGATCGACCG
Organism: Hyphomonadaceae bacterium; assembly: GCA_016791445.1. Classification (GTDB taxonomy): domain Bacteria; phylum Pseudomonadota; class Alphaproteobacteria; order Caulobacterales; family Aquidulcibacteraceae; genus VFBF01. The sequence goes on from JAEUMP010000016.1 coordinate 150,910, forward strand.
GCTCGAAATCGAAGGGATCCTTCGCGGCCTTTTCAGCGAGCTGGATGATCGCGTCGATCACCGGCTGGAAGCCCTTGTGCGCGGCGTCGAGCGCGAGAAGCATCTGCTCCTCGGTCAGCTCCTTCACTTCCGATTCCACCATCATGATCGCGTCCGCGGTGCCCGCAACGACGAGATCGAGATCGGATGAGGCCATCTGCGAGATGGTCGGGTTCAGCACCGGCTTGCCGTCGATCCAGCCGACGCGCGCGGCGCCGAGCGGGCCCATGAACGGCACGCCGGAAATCGTCAGCGCCGCGGAAGCGGCCACGAGGGAGAGGATGTCGGTCTCGTTCTCGCCGTCCCACGACAGCACGGTGACGATGACCTGCACTTCGTTCTTGAAGCCGTCGACGAAGAGCGGGCGGATCGGGCGATCGATGAGGCGCGAGATGAGCGTCTCACGCTCGGTCGGGCGGCCTTCGCGCTTGAAATAGCCGCCGGGAATGCGTCCCGACGCGAAGGTCTTTTCCTGGTAGTCGACGGTGAGCGGGAAGAAGTCCTGCCCCGGCTTTGCGCTGCGTGCGTAGACGCAGGTGGCGAGAACGGCGGCTTCGCCCATCGTCGCGAACACGGCGCCGTCGGCCTGGCGCGCGATGCGGCCGGTTTCCAGCGTCAGTTTCTTGCCGGCCCAGTCGATGGAAACGGATTTGGTGTCAAACATGGTCTCTACTCCTGGCGAGCGAGCCCCATGCCCGGTCGCCGCGTGCGTCCCGCCTATCCGGATGATCGACGGGGATTCCCGCGTGTGAGTGCGGGTCGATGAGGGTTCTGGTGCAGGAAATTTCTGAGGCCCTGCGTCCCACGGGCCCTCACCCTGACGTTGCTTGCAGCAACGTCTGTCCCTCCCCCGCATGCGGGGGAGGGTTTCAGTCGTCCTACTTGCGCAGGCCGAGCTTTTCGATGATCGCCTGATAGCGGGCCGCGTCGCGGTCCTTCAGGTAATCGAGCAACCGGCGACGCTGCGACACCATTTGCAGGAGTCCGCGACGCGAGTGGTTGTCCTTCTTGTGCGTCTTGAAGTGCTCCGTGAGGTTCACGATGCGCTCCGTGAGGATGGCGCACTGCACTTCGGGGCTGCCCGTGTCGTCCTTGCCGCGGGCGTGTTCCTTGATGAGCGCTTCCTTGCGCTCTGCCGTAATCGACATCGGATCTACTCCTGATCCAGGTGAAAGACGCGGGTGGGAGAGAATTTCCCCGCCCGCACGTCGCCCAGCGCCACCGCCGATCCGCCGAAAACCGCAAACGCCGCACGGCTGGCGTCAACGCCAGCAATCGTACGGGGTCGGAAGCGTGCTTTCAGGTCCTCGATCACATGCGGAAGGAGAACAATCGGCCGGCCTTGCCGGAGCTTGAAGGCATCTTCGCCATTGACGGCCACCGCCGGGATGTCGGCCAGCGCGGTCTCAACGGGTCTGAGGGCCTCGAACGCGGCGGCCTTATGCACCAACTCTTTCAGTTCGTCGAGCCCGACGGCCATTGACTCGGTGAATCCGCCCACCGCGGTGCGCCGCAACCGGGAGACATGCCCTTCCGCCCCCAGTTTGTGGGCCAGATCGCGCACCAGCGCCCGGATGTAGAAGCCCTTACCGCTGCGCACCGTGATGACGGAATGATCGGCGTCCGGGGTCTCCACCAGCGCAGCCTCGTGGAGCACGACCTGCCGGGCCTTCAGCTCCACGGTCTGGCCGTCGCGGGCAAGGTCGTAGGCGCGTTCGCCATCAACCTTCACGGCGCTGAATTGCGGCGGCACCTGCTCGATCTCGCCGAGGAAACCCTTCAGCGCCTCCGCCACCGCTTCCGGCGTCGGGCGCACGGCGCTCTCGCCGGTGATCTTGCCCTCGCGGTCCTGGCTGTCCGTCGAGACGCCCCATCGGATGGTGAAGCTGTAGCTCTTCTCGGCTTCCATCAGCCACGGCACGGTCTTCGTCGCCTCGCCCAGCGCGATCGGCAGGATGCCGGAGGCGAGCGGATCGAGCGTGCCGGCGTGGCCCGCCTTGTTGGCGTTGAAGAGCCGTCGAACGACGCTGACGGCATCCGTGGAGGTGAAGTCTTCGGGCTTGTCGAGCACGAGCCAGCCGTGCACGTCGACACCCTTCTTGCGGCGTCCCATCAATTCGTCTCGTCGGTCTTGGGGTCCAGATCGCGCGCGACTTCCGGCGTCTTCAGCAGGCGATCGATGTGGGTGGCGGTGTCGTACGACACGTCGGGAATGAAGTGCAGCTGCGGCGTATGCTTGAGATCGGCCGCCTTGCCGAGGCGCGTGCGCAGGAAGCCCTGCGCCCGGCCGAGCGCGGTTGCGATCTTCTGCGGATCGCCCGCGCCGAGCGGCGAGACGAACGCCGTCATGTGCTTCAGATCGGGCGAGGCGCGCACTTCGCCGATGGTGATCGACACGCCGACGAGATCGGGATCGCGCAGATCCTCGCGCTGGAGAATCTCGACGAGCGCATGGCGCACGAGTTCCGCGGCGCGCAACTGTCGCTGCGATGGCCCCGCATGGCGCGGCGCATGATCACGCTTGCTCATGCCGCCGCCTCCTTTCCTTTCGACCAGGCCTCGTTGGCGCGGCGGCGCAGGAAGCGCAGTTCGTCGGCGAAGGCGTTCATCGCGGTCACGTCCGCGAAGGCGCGCACGGGGATGGCGATGGCGTTGGCCTTGTCGATGAAGATGAGGATCATGTCCGGGATGGCTTCGATGGCGAAAATGCCCGCCCACTTCACCCGCAGCGAAGACACGTCCGACTCCACCAGCACGCCATCCTGATCCGCCGAGAGGTGAAACGCGCGCAGGAAGGCCCCATCGGGCCGCAACAGACCCTTGAGCTGACGCCGGCGCGCGCGCGATGTCGCGGCGAAGGTGAGCAGCAGCGCCGCGCACACGCCGATCGCGATCGCCAGAGGCACCTGCGCGCCGAGCGCAAACGTTCCGGCATAACCGCCAACCATGCCGATAGCCGCCGCGACGAACGGCTCGAGCCGCGACCACCAGCCTGACGACTTCGCGCCGCGCTTGTAGAGCGCGCCCGAAAGCGTGAGGAAATCGGCCTTGTTGAGTTGCGCGGCGATGACGCGCGTCTTGATCTTTTCCATGTGCGCCCCGCGCCGGACTCGGACCGGTCGCGGCTCCTTGTTCCTGCTGCTTCAGTTCACGACATAGCCATATGCGCCGCACAATTGCGGATCGCGATCGGACTGCGGGCCGGGCGATTGTTCGCCGCGGAAGGCCGCAAAGACGAAGGTCCAGTCGCCGTTGCGATTCACGAACTCGCTCAACGCAACAAACTTCGCCGCGTCGCGCTGGCACACGCCGCCCTGCGGCGCCGTCGAATAGATGCGCTCGTCGGCGACGCGGTAGATGTACACGCCCGCATTCGGATCGGCGCCGAGCGTGGCTGCGAAGGTCGCGCCGCCGGAGCCCGTGCGGTCTGCGCCCACATGCTCTGCAATGCGTTCGAGCCGCAGGGTGAGGCCGTTCGCGAACGCCATGATGAGCGGGCCGCCGCGGCCGGATTCGAGACTCGTCGTGAGATTGCCCGTGACCGTGCGCGCGAGATCGGTGCCCGCCGCCCAGCGATTGCGCGCAAGACCCGGTTCTGCGGTGGCCACGGTGTCGACGGCGGTATCCGGAACGGTGACGGGCGAGGAACGGCTCGGACGCTGGGTGGTGGTCGGCGCTTCGCCCACGCCGACGCGATCACAGCCCGCCGCCGCCGTCATCATCAGCAGCGCGACGCATGCCATGCGCAGACTCATCGACTTCCCTCGCTGTTTGCCGCGCCCCGCTCCCGCGTGTAGCGGAGAACGCGGCACACCGTCGACCCTTGCTCCCCCGGACGCGCACCCTGAACGATCCCGAGCACAAGCTCGCGTCCCTCGATCAGTTCGGGCTCGTACCACACGATCCACTGCGCCGACGTCTGGCCGCACAGGCCCTCGTCATGCGCCACCGCGTAGAGCGTCGGCCGCGCGCCCGCGCGCAGTTCCATCACCTCGCCGAGCGTGCGCTCGCCCACCTTGAGCGCGGGGTCCACTTCGCCTTTCAGATGAGTCATCGCCGCAACGCCGCGCGCCGCCACGAGACCGCGCGAGGGGCCCGCCGCATCCACGCCCGCCTCGACGACGAGCAGGCCGGTCGCGCTGTCGGTTTCCGCTGACGCCGGCGTGTAGAGCCACTCGGGCGACAGCACGCCCTGTGCGGCCGCCGGTTCCGGCGCCGACTCCTGGCCGGAGTCACCCTTCCCGCACGCCGTGAGCGCAAGGCCCGCCAGCGCGATCAGAGCGAACGCTGCACCGACTCGAGGAGATAGCATTCGATGACGTCGCCCGGCTTGATGTCCTGGAAGTTCTCCAGACCCACGCCGCACTCCTGCCCGTTCTGGACTTCGTTCACGTCGTCCTTGAAGCGCTTCAGCGTGTTCAGCTTGCCGCCCTCGTGGATCACGACGTTGTCGCGGATCAGACGGACGCGGGCGCCCTTCTGCAGCTTGCCGTCGGTGATGCGGCAGCCCGCGACGCGACCGATGCGTGCGATCTGGAAGATCTCGAGCACCTGCGCGTTGCCGAGGAACGTCTCGCGGATATCCGGCGCGAGCATGCCCGACATGACGGCTTTGATGTCGTCGATGACGTTGTAGATGATCGCGTAGTACCGGATTTCGACGCCTTCGCGCTCCGCGAGATCGCGTGCTTCCTTGGAGGCGCGAACGTTGAAGCCGATGATCGGCGCGCCCGATGCCTTCGCCAGCGTGATGTCCGCTTCGCTGATGGCGCCGACGGTGGACTGGAGCACGCGCGCGCGCACCTCGTCGGTGTTCATCTTCTCGAGCGAGGAGGCGATGGCTTCCGCAGATCCCTGCACGTCCGCCTTGATGACGATCGGCAGTTCCTTGGCGCCGCTTTCCTTCTTCGCCATGAGCTGTTCGAAGGATGCGCGCGTCGTCGGCGCGGTCTTTTCGCGGCGGCGGCGTTGGCGGAATTCCGCCACTTCACGCGCGCGCGCTTCCGTCTCGACGACCTGCAGCGTGTCGCCCGGTTCGGGCACGCCCTCGAGGCCCATGATCTCCACCGGCGTGGCGGGACCCGCTTCGCCCAGCGTCTGGCCGCGTTCGTTGGACAGCGCGCGGACACGCCCCCAGGTGCCGCCGGCCACGACGATGTCGCCACGCTTCAGCGTGCCGTTGCTGACGAGCACGGTGGCCACGGTGCCGCGCCCGCGGTCGAGCCGCGATTCGATCACCGCCGCCTCGGCGGGCCGGTTCGGGTTCGCCTTGAGTTCGAGCACTTCGGCCTGCAGCGCGATCGCTTCGACCAGCTGGTCGAGGCCCGTCTTCTTCGTCGCCGACACGTTCACTGTCTGCACGTCGCCGCCGTTGGCTTCGGTGACGATCTCGTACTGCAGCAGCTCGTTGATGACGCGCTGCGGATCGGCCTCGTGCTTGTCGATCTTGTTGACCGCCACGATGATCGGGACGCCCGCCGCCTTGGCGTGATTGATGGCTTCGATGGTCTGCGGCATGACGCCGTCATCGGCGGCCACGACCAGCACCACGATGTCGGTGACCTGCGCGCCGCGCGACCGCATCGACGAGAACGCTGCGTGGCCGGGGGTGTCGAGGAAGGTGACGCGCGCGCCGTCCTTCAGACGCACCTGGTAGGCGCCGATATGCTGCGTGATGCCGCCCGCCTCGCCGGCGACGACGTCGGTCTGACGCAACGCGTCGAGCAGCGAGGTCTTGCCGTGGTCGACGTGGCCCATGACCGTCACGACCGGCGGCCGCGGCTTCAGGTCTTCAGGATTGTCGGTCGCGCCGGAGAGGCCCTCTTCGACGTCCGATTCCGAGACGCGACGCACGGTGTGGCCGTACTCTTCGGCGATGAGCTGCGCGGTGTCGGCGTCGAGCACGCTCGCCAGCGTCACCGGCGTGCCCTGCCGGAACATGTACTTGATGATGTCGGCGGCGCGCGTCGCCATGCGCGCGGCGAGATCCTGCACCGTGATCGATTCCGGGATGACGACATCGCGCGAGACGCGCTGCTGGTCGCCCGTCTGTTCGCGGCGCTGCTTTTCCTTTTCACGGGCGCGGCGCACCGACGTCAGCGAGCGGCCCTTCTCGTCATCGCCTTCGGCGAGACGCTCGACCATGTCGAGCGTGAGCTTCATGCGTTGCTTCGGACCCGGCTCGCCGCCCTTGGGTGCCTTCACGCCCTTCGGCGCCGGCGCCGGGGGCGGTTCACGCAGGGCGCGCGTCGCGGCGGGACGCGCTGCAGCGCCGTTCGAAGCGGCGGGACGCGCGGTCGACAGCGTGCCTTCACGGCGCGCCGGCATCGGCGCCACATCGCCGATCCTCGGATTGGCGAGGCGTTCCGCGCGCGCAGCCGCTTCGGCGGCGACCGCGGCGGCGGCGGCTTCAGCGGCCAGACGCTCCTCGTGCTCGCGCGCGAGACGTTCGGCCTCCTCGGCTTCCGCAAGCGCCTTCTGTGCCGCGCGCTCCTGCGCGTCGAGCAAAGCGCGACGCTGGGCGTCGGCGGCCTTGGCCTGTTCGGCGCGCGTCTCGTCGAGCTCGCGCTTGGCCTTCAGTGCATTTTCACGGGCCGCCATTTCGGCGGCGGACAAACCGCCCTGGCGCGCGGCCGGCGCCGCCGGCGCTTCGGGAGCGGCAGGCTTCGGCGCGGCGGCGGGACGCGCCGTCGGCGGCGCAAGGCCGCCCTGCAGCGGACGCGGCGCCACGGGCGCAGCGCCCTGACCCGGGCGGGTGACGACACGGGTCTGCTTCACCTCGACCGCGACCTGCTTCGTGCGGCCGTGGGGGAAACTCTGACGCACGGCGCCGCCGCTCGTTGTGCGGGTGAGAGTCAGCGGCTTGCGACCACCCGGCTCTTCCGGCTTGCCGTCCTTGCGTTCCGTCGTATCGCTCATGCGTTCGCTTCAGATCCGTACTTCAAACAAATGCCAAGTGCGGCGCCGGGGACGGGCTTCCACCCGACCACCGCGCCGTCCCGCCCATCGCCGCCTCAGAAAGACGGGGGGGGCCAGGATGCGGGTATGATGGCGCGGAACCCTGCCAGTCGGGCGATCTCGATCGACCAGCGGCGCGCCATGCTCTCCGTGAGCAGGACAGCGTGTACCACATGATCGCGGCCCAAGGCCAATCCCATTTCCGCCGCCGTGAACGCGCCGGTGACCGGGACTTCCTCCCCCCAGAGACCGAAAATCAGGCGTTGCAGCTTCAGCCGGCCATCGTCGGCGCCGTCCGACGCCTCGATCAGGCCGAACGGCGCGCGCTTGCGGATCGCCCCTTCGGCCTGCGCCACGCCGATCGCGAGCGCGCCGGCGCGCTTGGCGAGGCCGAGAAAGTCCAGACAGCGGCGCTCGATGAGCGCCTGGGTCTGGTCCGCGAGATCCGCCGGCGGCTTGATCGCGCCCTTCAGGCCGCGCGCGAAACCGTTCTTCTTCACCGCAAGATTGATGGAGTCGCGGTCCGCGCGCACCCACACGCCGCGCCCCGGCAGCTTCGCCGCGACATCGGGCACGAGCGCGCCGTCAGGCCCGCGCACAAAGCGCACGAGCAAGCTCTCCGGCAGGTTCTCGCCGGACGCCACGCAGGTGCGTTCGCGTTCCTTGGGGGGTGCGGCCGGGGCGTCGCTCAGCGGAACACGCTCTCCGCAGTTTCTTCGCCGTCCGCCGTTTCCTCGGCGACTTCCTCTTCGGGCGGCGCCTCGATCCAGCCGGCGGCGACGCGCGCGCCGAGGATGAGGGCGTCGGCCTCTTCCTGAGACAGTGAGAGAGAATCGAGAATGCCGGGGTGGCGGATGCGCTCCCCGTTCTTGGTCTCGAACCAGCCGCGCAGATCGTCGGCCACCAGTCCGGCGAAGTCTTCGAGCGATTTCACATCGCCCTTGCCCAGCAGGATCGCCATTTGCGGCGTCACGCCCGGGGCCATGAAGAGATCGTCCTGCACGCCGAGTTCACGGCGCTCGGCATCCATCTTCTCGGCCTGCTCTTCGAGCCAAGACCGCGCGCGCGACTGCAGTTCTTCCGCCAGTTCGTCGGAGAAGCCTTCGAGGTTCGCGAGATCACCGGTCTCAATGTAGGCGATGTCTTCGACGGTGACGAAGCCTTCGGTGGCGAGCAGCTGCGCCATCATCTCGTCGGCGTCGAGCGCCTCCATGAAGAGCGCGGTGCGTTCGGCGAATTCCTTCTGACGGCGCTCCGATTCCTCGGCCTCCGTCATGATGTCGATCTGCCAGCCGGTGAGCTGCGAGGCGAGGCGCACATTCTGGCCGCGACGGCCGATGGCGAGCGACAGCTGCGCTTCGCCAACGACGACTTCGACGCGCCCCTGTTCGGGATCGAGCACGACCTTGGACACTTCCGCCGGCTGCAGCGCGTTGACGATGAAGGTCGCCGGGTCCGGGGACCACGGAATGATGTCGATCTTCTCGCCCTGCATTTCGCCGACCACCGCCTGCACGCGCGCGCCGCGCATGCCGACGCAGGCGCCGACGGGGTCGATGGAGTGATCGTGGCTCATCACGGCGATCTTCGCGCGCGAGCCCGGATCGCGGGCGCCGGACTTGATCTCGATGATGCCTTCGTAAACTTCCGGCACTTCCTGCGCGAAGAGCTTCGCCATGAATTCAGGCCGCGCGCGGGAAAGGAAGATCTGCGGGCCCTTGGCTTCGCGGCGCACGTCGTAGATCAGCGCGCGGGTGCGATCGCCCTGGTGCAGGTTTTCGCGCGGGATCGCTTCGGCGCGGCGAATGATGCCTTCGGCCTGGCCGAGATCGATGACGATGTTGCCGTATTCGACGCGCTTCACGACGCCGTTCACGATCTCGCCGACGCGGTCCTTGTAGAGGTCGTACTGGTTGTCGCGCTCGGCTTCGCGGACTTCGTGGTTGATGACCTGCTTGGCGGTCTGCGCGGCGACGCGACCGAACTCCATCGGCGGCAGGATGTCTTCGTAGGTCTTGCCGACGAAGGCGTCCGCATCGGTCTTGAGCGCGGCCTTGAGATCGATGTCGGTCGCGGGATTGAACGGTCGCGCCTGCGCTTCGAGCATTTCGTCGTCGACGACGGTCATCACGCGCTTCAGCGTCATCTCGCCGGTCTTCGGGTCGATTTCGGCGCGGATGTCGTGCTCGGCGCCGTAGCGCGAGCGCGCGGCCTTTTGAAGCGCGTGGCTCATCGCCTCGATGACGAGCGACTTCTCGATGCCCTTTTCGCGGGCGACCGCTTCGGCGATCTGCAGGATTTCGGCGCGGTTGGCGCTGATGCCGGTGCTCATGATTCCTCTACCTCACCTTTGCTCTTGGCCAGCGCGTCCGCCGCTTCGGCGGCCTTGGCGCGGCGCAAATCCTCTTCGATCAATCTGTCGGTCAGCATGAGGCGGGCCTCGCTGATCCACGCGAACGGGAACGACACGTCAGCGCCGTCCACCGTCATCGTCACCTGATCGCCGCTGACGCCGGCGATGTTCCCGCGATAGCGCCGACGCCCGTCGACGCCCGCGGACAATTCGATCTTCGCCTCGTGACCCGTAAAGCGCGCGAAATCCTCGATCCGCACCAGCGGCCGGTCGATGCCGGGAGAGGAGACCTCGAGGTCGTAGAAGCCCTTGATCGGATCTTCCGCATCCAGCACCGGCGAGATCGCACGCGAGAGCTTCGAGCAGTCGTCGATGTTCATCGTGCCGTCGCTAAGGCGCTCGGCCATGATCTGCAGCCGCTTGCGGCGCAGGCCCGACAAACGGACGCGCACGAGCGCATAGCCGACGTCCGCCGCCGCCGGTTCCAGCAGCGCGATGACCTTTTCCTCGAGGGGGTTGGATGCCCGCAAACGTGAGACTTTCTGGCCCGGAATGTGAAAAACGGCGGCCCCTCCCGGGACCGCCGCCGCGCCCTCATCGAGAGCAGTCAGCGATGTTCTTGAGGCTCATATAGCGAGGCCATCAGCCTTTGTCATTAGGACTCGCGCGAACGAACCGCAGCCACACCGGCGCGCAGTCGCCCAGCTTCTTCTCCTCGTACCGGGTGGTGACGTGGCCGGGCCACGCATTGCGCCAGTCGGCGGCGCATTCGGCGGTCCACCGGAAGCGGGGGTCGCGGACGACGTGTTCCAGCGCGGTGGCGGCGTAATTGGCCCAGTCGGTGGCGAAGCGCACCTCCCCGCCCGGCTTCACCACGCGAGCGAGGGCTGAGACGAAGTCCGGCTGCACCAGCCGGCGCTTGTGATGGCGGGCCTTGGGCCAGGGATCGGGGAAGAGAATGTCGACGCGGTCGAGGCTCGCGTCCGGCAGGGCGGCGATGACGTCCCGCGCGTCGCCCATGTGGATGCGGACGTTCGAGAGCCCCGCCTCGTCGATATGACGCAGGCACGAGCCCACGCCGTTGAGGAACGGCTCGACGCCGATAAAGCCGTGATCTGGGTGCGCGGCCGCCTGCGCGGCGAGATGCTCGCCGCCGCCGAAGCCGATTTCCAATACGAAAGTTCGGCGTTCGGGGAACAGCGCGCGCGGATCGAGCGGCGCCGACAGGTCCACCGACAGTGTCGGCAGCAGCGTCTCGATGAGCTTCTCCTGCCTCGGCTTCAGCGCCCGCGCCTTGATGCGACCGTAGGAACGGAGCGGCGGGTGCGTCACGTCAGCCCGCGAGCTTCGCGAGCATCTCGCCCATCAGGCGATGCAGCATGTTGATGGCCTTGAGCGGCCGCACCATCACCTTGAAGTGGATGATCTTGCCGGCGTCGTCGAAGGTGATGATGTCGACGCCGTTGATGGCGATGCCCTCGATCTCGTTCGTGAACTCCAGCACGACGCCGTTCGCGCTGCGCCATTCGCCCACATAGCGGAAGCCCGGACCGCCCAGCACCTTCTCGGCGCTCGCGAGGTATTTGAATGTGATGTCCCTGCCCCGCTGCGGCGTATGCACGACGGGGCTTTCGAACACGGCGTCCGGGTGCAGCATGTCCCACAGCGCACTCGCGTCATGGGTGACCATGTAGTCCTTCCAGCGGGCGAGGGCGGCGTCGATCATGGGGTCCTCCGGCGGGGCCGATAGACCCCGGCAGGCCGGACCGGTCAAGCGAGCGCGAGGTAGAGCCCCGCTCCGGCGATCGCGATCAGGCCGAGCGCCACGCCCAGGATCAGGTGCATCACGCACATCACGACCTTCGGGCTGAATCCGGCGTCCGCGATATCGGCGTCTTCGGCGTTGCAGGTGTGGGTCTGGTTGATCGTGGCCGTCGCTCCGTCATCTCCCTCAGCAGTACGACCGCGCCCGTCCCTTCGTTACGCTGCGGCGCCTTGCGGGCGCAGGCGGGAGGCGTTTCAGTCCGCGCCAAACAAGGGGAGGAAATCATGTCGCTTCAAGGTCGCGTCGCCCTCGTCACCGGCGCCAGCCGCGGCATCGGGCGCGCCATCGCGCTCGCGCTCGCGGAGGACGGGGCGGATGTGGCGGTGAACTACCGCCGGGAGTCGGAGGAAGCCGAAAAAGTCGCCGCCGATATCCGCGCCATGGGGCGCCGGGCGTTCACGGTCGGCGCGTCCGTCGACGACTACGACGCCTGCGTGACGATGGCGAAGCTGGTCGAGGACACGCTCGGGCCCGTCTCGATCCTCGTGAACAACGCCGGCATCGCGAGCCGCGGCAACAGCGTCTTCGACACCGATCCCGCCGAGATGATGCGCGTGATGGGCGTCCATGCGCTGGGCCCCTTCTATGCCTCGAAAGCGATCCTGCCGCAGATGCGCACTCAGCCGCGCGGCGACATCATCGTCATCTCGTCCATCGCCACGCTGCACCACGCCGCGCGCGGCGCGCCCTACAACATGGGCAAGGCGGCCGGAGAATCCCTCGCGCTCACCCTCGCCAAGGAAGAACGCGAACACGGCATCTACGTGAACATCGTCGCGCCGCCGCTGACGGATACCGACATGGGCCAACGTCTCGCGAAGGCGCGCGGCACGGCGGCCATACACGACCTCGACAAGGCGTCCCCCTTCGGCCACGTCTGTTCCCCGCAGGAAATCGCGAACGTCGTGCGGTTTCTGGTCTCCCCGCTGAACACTTATGTGAGCGGCGAGAAGATCAGCGTTCACGGGGGCGGGTGAGCTTTCCACCCTCCCCAAGTCCTTCCGTCATTCCGGACAACGCGAAGCGTTGATCCGGAACCCAGCAGACCGGACGAGACGGCTCGCTTGAACCCCTGGGTTCCGGGTTCGACCTCCGGTCGCCCCGGAATGACGGCTCAAACTTGCAGGAATGCGCCCGTCAGCGCTGACACTTCGCGCAATAAAACGTCGAGCGCCCGCCCTGCACGATCCGCGAGATCGGCGCAGCGCAATTCGGACACGGCTCGCCTTCTCGGCCATAGACCTTGAACCGGTGCTGGAAGTAGCCGAGCGCGCCGTCGACAGTGGCGTAGTCCCGCAGCGTGGAGCCGCCGGCCTCGATGGCTTCGTTGAGCACGTCACGCACGGTCGTGGTCAAGTGCTCCAGACGCCCCGCCGCGATGCGGCCCGCCGCGCGCTTCGGCGAAATGTTCGAACGGAAGAGCGCCTCGCAGACATAGATGTTGCCGAGGCCCGCGACGATGCGCTGATCCAGCAGCGTCGCCTTCACATTCTGCTTCTTGCCGGCGAACGCACGCGCAAGGTGCTCGGCGTGAAACGTGTTTCCCAGCGGCTCCGGCCCGAGCCCCGCGAAGTACGCGTGCGCTTCGAGGTCTTCGGTGGGGATGAGCGTCATGTAACCGAAGCGGCGGGGGTCGTTGTATTCGACGCGATCGCCGCGATCGGTCACCAGCACGACGTGCGTGTGCGCCGGGTCGGGCGCATCGGCATAGTAGAACTCGCCGGGCCGGACCGTTCCTTTCTTCGCGAGGATGGTGAAGCGCCCCGACATGCCGAGATGCGCGACGAGGCTCTCGCCCGTGTCGAGCGGCGCCACGAGATACTTCGCGCGACGATCGAGCCGCAGGACTTTCGCGCCTTCAAGCCGCTCCGCAAAACGCTCCGGCAACGCAAAGCGCAGATCCGGGCGCCGCGCCTCCGCACGCTTCAGGCGACGGCCCTCAAGCACGGGCGCAAGCCCGCGTCGGACGGTCTCGACTTCGGGAAGCTCAGGCATCGGGAACAGCGACGGATCGGCGCGACATCAGTCCTCATGTAGCGATTTCAGGCCTCTACGCCTAATCTCCACCCATGGCCTCCAATCCCAGCTCCCCCACCGACGACCTCGCCTCGTTCGGCTTCGAAGACGTCCCCGCCGCCGAGAAGGCCGGCAAGGTGCGCGAGGTCTTCGACCGCGTCGCCAGTCGTTACGACTTGATGAATGACCTCATGTCCGCAGGCATGCACCGGCTCTGGAAGGACGCCGCGGTCGCGCGGCTCAACCCCCGTCCGGGAGAGGTGATCCTCGACGTGGCGGGCGGCACCGGCGACATCGCCCGGCGGATTCAGAAGCGGGTGGAGGCGATCCGGCGGCGTCGCGGCGGGGAACTGGCCGACATCCATGTGTGCGACATCAACGAGGAAATGCTGGAGGCCGGCCGACGCCGGGGTGAGGAAGGCTTCACCTGGAAGCAGGCGGACGCCGAGGCCATGCCCTTCCCGGACGGCTTCGCGAACGCCTACGTCATCAGTTTCGGAATCCGGAACGTCACCGACATCCCCAAGGCGCTCAAGGAGGCGCACCGCGTCCTGAAGCCCGGCGGGCGCTTTCTGTGCCTCGAATTCTCCCGGATGGCGATTGGGGGCGTGGCCGAGGCCTATGACGCCTATTCCTTCAACGTCATCCCGAAAATCGGGAAGCTGGTGGCCAAGGACGAGGCCTCCTACCGCTATCTCGTGGAATCCATTCGGCGTTTTCCGGATCAGGAAACCTTTTCGGGCATGATTCGGGACGCGGGATTCGCCCGCGTCGGCTACCGGAACTTCGCAGGCGGAGCGACGGCGCTGCATTGGGGCTTTGTGGTCTGAAGCATGTTTGACTGGATCGGGCATACTTGGAGGCTGTTGCGGGTGGCGGTGACGCTGCTCCGCTACGACGCCCTTTTGCCCGCCGAATACCAGAGCCGCATGCCGTGGTGGGCGCAGGGACTTTCCAAGGTGCTGCGTATCTTCGCGCGCCCGAAACGCGGACAATCGCCCGGCGAACGCCTCGGCGACGCGCTCGAACGGCTCGGCCCGGCTTACGTCAAACTCGGCCAGTTCCTCGCAACGCGGCCCGATTTCATCGGCGTGACGGCGGCGCAGGATCTCGCGCGCCTGAAAGACCGCATGGCGCCGTTCTCACGGGAAAAGGCGCTCGACACGATCAACGCGGAGTTCGGCGGCACCGTCGACATCTTCGGCGAGCACTTCTCCGACGCCATGGCTGCCGCTTCGATTGCGCAGGTGCACCAGGCGCGGCCGGAACGGTCGCATCCCGTCGCCGTGAAGATCCTGCGCCCGCGCATCGAACGGAAGATGGCGAAGGAAATGGGCGCGCTCCATTTCGGCGCGCGCCTCATCGAGACGTTCATTCCCGCCTCGCGACGTCTCGAACCCGTGCAGTTCATGGAGACGGTGACGACCGCGCTGGAGCGCGAACTCGATCTGCGTCTCGAAGCGGGCGCAGCTGCTGAGTTCAAGGAAGTCGCGGAAAAGGACGGTTTTCTCGCTGTTCCCGCCATTGACTGGTCGCGCTCCGGCAAGCGCGTGATGACGCTGGACTGGATCGAAGGCACGCCGCTGACCGACAAGCGCGCGCTGGCCGCCGCCGGCGCCGATCTTCCGGGTCTGGCGATTTCAGTGACGCGCGGCTTTCTCGCGGCGGCGCTCGACCACGGCTTTTTCCACGCCGACATGCACGAGGGAAACCTCATCTACGGCAAGGACGGCAAGCTCTGGGTCGTCGACTTCGGCATCATGGGCCGCATCGGCCACAAGGAACGCCGCTACCTCGCGGAAATCCTCTATGGCTTCCTGCGCCGCGACTACAAGCGCGTGGCCGAAGTGCACTCGGAGGCCGGCTACGTGCCGGAGCGCTTTACTGTCGAGGAATTCGCCCAGGCGCTCCGCGCCATCGGCGAGCCGATTTTCGGCAAGACGGCGGAAGAAGTCTCCATGTCCAAGCTGCTGCTGCAGCTCTTCGACGTGACGCACATGTTCGGCATGCGCCTGCGGCCCGAACTCGTTCTGCTGCAGAAGACGATGGTTCAGGTCGAAGGCGTGTCGCGCACGCTCGACCCGCGTCACGACATGTGGGCGGCCGCGCGTCCGATTGTGGAGCGCTGGGTGCGGCGCGAACTCGGCGCGGAATCCACTGCGCGCCGAGCCATCGACGAGGCCGGCGCGGGTTTCGGCGCGCTGCGCCGCCTGCCGCAGACGCTCGCGGCGCTCGAAGGCGCGGCGAACTCCATCCGGGAAAACTCGAACCCGCCACAGGAGCGGATCCCCTTCCAGTGGCGCCACTTCTGGGTGGGCGCGCTGACGGGCGTGCTCGTCATGCTGATGCTTATGGTCTCCAACGCCCCGCGCACGCCGGAGCCGATGCGGCCGGCAGCGGTGGAGGCGAAGACCGCGACGACCGAAACCGTCACCAAGTAACGCCGCGCCGACCTGGACGGCACTGGTCTTGGCCACACAGGCGCGTTATATGTCCAATATGGACAAAAAGAACGCGCCGCCGCCCGAAGACCCCGCCGAGTGGCAGGTGGCCGAGGCGAAAAACCGTTTCTCCGAACTGATGACCAGGGCGCTGACCGAGGGCCCGCAGCGGGTCCGGCGGCGGAAAGAGACCGTGGTCGTCATGGCGGAGGGGGCCGAGGCCGGGCCGGCGCTCGCGCCGGAAGCCTTCCCCCTTCACGCCATCGAGCCCGCTACCGAGCGGCGAGTGCTGCTGGTCATCGGCGGGGGGATAGCGGCCTATAAGTGCCTGGAGCTGATCCGGCTGCTGGCGAAATCGGGCGTGCGCACGCGAGCGATCCTGACCAATGCGGCTTCGCACTTCGTCACCCCGCTCTCGGTCGGCTCGCTGACGGAAGACAAGGTCTATCGCGAGCTCTTCGACCTCACGGACGAAGCAGAGATGGGCCACATCCAGCTTTCGCGCAGCGCCGATCTGGTGGTCGTGGCGCCGGCCACGGCGGACCTGATGGCGAAAGCCGCCAACGGCCTCGCCAACGATCTCGCCTCGACGACGCTGCTCGCCACCGACAAGCCGGTGCTGATGGCGCCGGCGATGAATGTGCGCATGTGGCGGCACGCGGCGACGCAGCGCAATCTGAAGCAACTCAAGGCGGACGGCGTGCGCTTCATCGGCCCGGACGAGGGCGCGATGGCCTGCGGCGAGTTCGGGCCCGGCCGCATGGCGGAACCGCAGGCGATCCACGACGCGATCCTTTCCTTCTACGTCGAGCGGAAATCCGGCCGCCCGCTCGCGGGCAAGCGCGTCCTCGTCACCGCAGGCCCGACGCTCGAACAGATCGATCCCGTGCGCTTCATCTCCAATCGCTCGTCGGGCAAGCAAGGTTATGCGATCGCCGAAGCGCTGGCGCGGCTCGGCGCGGATGTGCGTCTGGTGTCCGGCCCGGTGGCGCTGCCAGATCCGGCGGGCGTGAACACCGTGCGCGTGGAAAGCGCGCGCGAAATGCTCGCCGCGTGCGAAGCCGCGCTGCCGGCGGACGCGGCGGTGTGCGTGGCGGCGGTCGCCGACTGGCGGCCGCAATCCGCGGCGTCGAAAAAGATCAAGAAAGGCGCCGACGGGCCGCCGCCCATCGCGCTGACCGAAAACCCGGACATTCTCGCGACACTGTCGAAGCTCAAGCCCCACCGCCCGCGCCTAGTCGTCGGCTTTGCGGCGGAAACCAACGACGTCGAAGCCCATGCGAAAACGAAACTCGCAAAGAAAGGCTGCGACTGGATCGTCGCCAACGACGTCAGCGGCGATGTGATGGGCGGCGACGCGAACGAGGTCATGATCATCCGCGCCAAAGGCGTCACGCGCTGGCCGCAGATGGCGAAAA
The DNA here is from genome assembly GCA_016791445.1 of Hyphomonadaceae bacterium. Lineage (GTDB taxonomy): Bacteria > Pseudomonadota > Alphaproteobacteria > Caulobacterales > Aquidulcibacteraceae > VFBF01. The sequence goes on from JAEUMP010000016.1 coordinate 167,959, forward strand.
CCGCCGTGGCCGACGCCCTCGCCCGCGAGATCGCGACCGCGCTGGGGTGAGCCTGCTTGCATCGCGCGGATCGCCGGTGCACCACATCTGCGCATCATCGGTGTCGGGAACGCGGTGCAATTCCGCGGCTGTCCCCGCAACTGTAGGCGGCGAGCGACGGTTCACTGCGCGCCACTGGGAGCTGATCCCGGGAAGGCCAGAACCATCGTGATGACCCGCAAGCCAGGAGACCGGCCGGTGATCGTCGTCATGCCCGCGGCCGGGTGAGCCGAAGGCAGCGGGTCACCGCGCGACGACACATGGTCGTTCGTGGGAGTCCCGATGCGTCGCATCCTCATCGCCGTCGCCCTTGCGCTTTGCGTCGCGCCCGCCGCCGCGAAGCCGCCGCAGCGCGTCATGTCGATCAATCTGTGCACCGACCAGCTCGCGCTCATGCTGCTGCCGCCGGAGCGCATCGTGTCAGTATCGTGGCTCGCGCGCGATCCCGCGCTGTCGGCGATGGCGGACGCCGCGCGCCGCGTGCCGATCAACCACGGGGCCTCCGAGGAAGTGTTGCGCGCGCGTCCCGACATGGTGCTCGCTGGAACCTTCACCACACGCACGACCGTTGAGACGCTGCGCGCGCTCGGCGCGCCGCTGGTCGAGGCGCCGCCCGCAGAAAACTGGAACGACATCCGCCGCATCACGCGTGAGGTTGGCGAGGCGCTCGGCGAACGCGCGAAGGCCGAAGCGGCGCTGGCGCGCATGGACGCGACGCTCAACCGGCTCGCGGCGCAACAGCCGGCGTACAAGCCGGTCGTCGCGTTCTGGTCCGGCCCCGGCATGGCGCCCGGCGCCGGCACGCTTTCCGACGCAGTCGTGCAGGCGGCGGGCGCCCGCAATCTTGCCCGCGAACTCGGCATCACCGGCTTCGGCACGCTTGACGCAGAGCGCCTCATCGCAGCGGCGCCGGACCTCCTCATCACCGCCCATGCGACGCCGGAACCCTCCTTGCGCAGCGAAGCCGCGCGTCATCCCGCCATCCGCCACCGCTGGCGCGATCGCATGATCAGCGTGCCTGAAGCGCTCACGAGCTGCGGCGGGCCATTCACCGCCGATGCGGTCGTCGCGCTGCGCGCCGAAATCGACAAGGCGCTGCCGAACGGGCGCGCGCGATGACGCCGCCGGGACAGTACGCGCTGCGCCTGATCGGTCTCGCGACGCTGGTGGTCGCGCTTGCGGCGATGTCGCTGCTGGCGGGCAAGATCTGGTTCTCACCCGCCGACGCGTGGCGCGCACTGGTGAGCGGCGCACCCGATCTCGGCGGCGTCATCGTGCGCGAACTGCGTGCGCCGCGTGCGGTTCTCGCCATCCTCGTCGGCGCGGGACTGGGCCTCTCCGGCGCGGCGCTGCAGGGACTGCTGCGCAACCCGCTCGCCGAACCCGGCGTACTCGGCATCTCCACCGGCGCTTCTCTCGGTGCGGTGCTTTCGCTCTACTACGGCCTGTCTGCAGCGATACCGCTGGCGCTGCCGGTCGCGGGACTCATCGGCGCGGCGCTGACCGCCCTCCTGGTCGTCGCGCTGGCGCGGAACGGCGGCACGATCGCGCTCATTCTGTCCGGCGCGGCGGTTTCGAGTTTCGGCGGCGCGCTCGTCGCCCTCGCGCTCAATCTCGCGCCATCGCCGTGGGCGGCGACGGAGATCATGGTCTGGCTGATGGGATCGCTCGCGGATCGTTCGTGGTCGCACGTGATGCTCGCCGCGCCGTTCGTGTCGGTCGGCGCCGTGCTGCTCTTCGCAAGCGGCCGCGCACTCGATGCGCTCTCTCTCGGAGAGGCGACCGCAGAAAGCCTCGGCATCCGCATGGGACGCGCCAGACTCACCGTCGTCGCCGGCGCGGCGCTTGTGGTAGGTGCGGTCACCGCAGTGTCCGGCGCCATCGGATTCGTCGGATTGATCGCGGGCCATCTCGTGCGGCCGCTTGTCGGTTTCTCCCCCAGCCGGACCTTGCCGGCGGCAGCGCTTGCAGGCGCAGCACTCGTGCTCGCCGCCGACATCGGCGTGCGACTCGTACCGATCGGACCGGAACTGAAACTCGGCGTCGTCACGGCGCTCGTGGGTGCGCCGTTCTTCTTCCTGCTGATCCTGCGGGCGCGAAAGGCGTTGCCATGACCCTCGCCGCTCACGCCCTGACGGTGGCGATCGATGCGCACACAGTGCTCGATGCGGTCAGCGTGTCCGTCGCGCCCGGCGAGATGCTGGCGGTGCTCGGGCCGAACGGCGCGGGAAAGTCGACGCTGCTGGCAGCCCTTGCGGGCATTGCAGCGCCAACCAGCGGCGCCGTGACGCTCGACGGACGCGATCTGAAATCATGGGCGCCGCGCGACATGGCCGCTGCACGCGCCTACCTGCCCCAGAACGGCGCGCTCGGCTGGCCGTTGACGGTGGAGCGGGTCGTCGCCCTCGGCCGTCTGCCACTGCAGGGCCTGTGGGGCGAAGCGCGCGCGGCGGAAACGCTTGCGATAGACGAGGCGCTCGACGCCATGGACGCGCGCGCGCTGAAGAATCGCATCGCGACGACGCTCAGCGGCGGCGAACTCGCGCGCGTGCTGCTCGCGCGCGCGATCGTCGGCAAGCCGCGCGTGCTGATCGCCGACGAACCGCTGGCGGGTCTCGACCCGCGTCACCAGATCGATGCGCTCACACGACTGCGCCGCATGGCCGACGACGGGCGCGCCATCGTCATCGCCATGCACGATATCGACCTCGCCGCGCGCTTCGCCACACGGGTCGCCTTGCTTTCCGACGGGCGCGTCGCGTCGGACGGCGCGCCGCAGAACACGTTGACGCCTGCGACCATCTCGGCGGTGTTCGGCGTGGAGGCGCGCGTCGGCGCCGACGCGGACGGCGCATGGGTGCGCCTGCTGCGTTAGTCCTCGGGATCGTCGCGCACGCGCGTCAGCCTGGCGCGCCGCACCGTGGCGTCCGGCGCCATGGCCTCGATCTCGGCGCGCTGCTCGGCGCGACGATCGTGCACGGACGCGATGACATATCCCATCGGCACGCCGAGATCGACGAGCAGTTGCTCGCACAGCACGAGGCTCGCTTCGGTGGTTTCCGGAACGGCGTCCGTCGCGCCGAGTCGGTAAAGCCGTGCGGCGTCGCGCGCATCGCGTGCGCGACAGACGATGATGAGATCCGGGCGTTCGCCGCGCGCCGCCTCGACGATCTGCGCCGCAGCGGTCGGTGAATCGAGCGTGACCACCAGCGCCCGCGCGTTGGCGATATCGCACAGGCGCAGGAACTCCACACGCGTCGCATCGCCGTAGGCGACGGGATGGCCGCGCGAGCGGTGCCTTGAGACTTCGCGCGCGTCCATGTCGACCGCGAGGAACGGCAGGTTGTGGACCTGAAGCATCGCGCCGACTGTCTGTCCCACCCGCCCGTAGCCGCACACGATGACGCGCGGCGGCGAGGGAGCGAGATCAGGCAACGGCGCGAGACCGCCTTCCGCAGTCGCCTTCGCGGGGAGCCGTCGTTCCGTCCAGGCGCCGACACGTTCGAGCACCGGCACCAGACTCATCGTCGTCGCTGCGACGGCAAGGGCGAGAGCGGCGAGATCGGGGCTCAAGAGATCCAGGTGCGTTGCGAGGCCGATGATGACGAAGGTGAACTCGCTGCCCGGTCCGAGCAGCAGCCCGGACTGCAAAGACACGCCCAACGGCAGCCCGAAGGCGCGACCGAGCCCGGTCACGATCAACGCCTTGATCGCCACCATCGCCACGCCCACGCCGATGAACACGACCGGCGACGCCGCGATCCGCGGCAGGTCGATGCTCATCCCCACGGAGATCAGGAAAACACCGAGCAGCAACCCCTTGAACGGCTCGATGGTGATTTCGATCTGACGGCGATACTCGGTTTCCGCGAGCAGGATGCCGGCGATCAGCGCACCCATCGCCATCGACAATCCCGCCGTCGCCGTCGCGATGCTCGCGCCGAGGATAACCAGCAGCGACGCGGCCATGAAACTTTCCGAAGCGCCCGCGCCGGCGACCATGCGGAACAGCGGGCGCAACACGATGCGCCCCAGCACCACGATCGCCACGACCGCCACTGCGGCCTGCAACATGGCGACGCCGAACGTCCTGAAGACCGGCCCCTCGCCCTGCGCGCCGAGAACGCTCACCGCAAACAGGATCGGCACGACGGCGAGATCCTGAAACAGCAGCACCGAAAACGTCGCGCGTCCCACAGGCGCCGCAAGGCGTCGGTTCTCCGACAGCGTCTGCACGATGATCGCCGTGCTCGACACCGACAGCGCGAGCCCCAGCACGATCGCCGTCGTCAGATCGACCTTCATCGCGTACGCCGCAGCGCCGATGGCCAGCGCCGACAACATCACCTGCAGGAAGCCCATGCCGAAGACGAGGCGTCGCATCATGTTCAGGCGCTCGAATGACAGTTCGAGACCGATCATGAACATCAGCAGCACGACGCCGAGTTCAGCGATCGTGGCGATCGACTCCGGCTCCGTGATCACCACGTGGGACAACCACGGAATCTCTCGCGCCATCGCGCCGAGCGCATAGGGCCCGATGAGGACCCCGACGAGGATGAAACCGATGATCGGGCTGAATTTGAGCCGCCGGAACAGCGGGATGACCACGCCCGCCGTCGCGAGGATGATCAGCGGTTCCTGGAAGGATGAAAGATCAAGCGGTGCGGCCATTGAAGCGCCGACAGTCGCACGCGTCGCCGTCCGAGAACAGGGGCGCCTTCAGCGCAAAGAAGCCGCGGCGCGGGCGCGCGCGGTGATGCCCGTCCAGTCGCCGGCGGCGATCTGATCGGGCGTCGCAATCCAGCTGCCCCCGGCGCAGAGCACGTTCGGCAGGGAGAGATAGGTGCGGGCGTTTTCCAGTGTGACGCCGCCGGTGGGGCAAAAGCGCGCCGTCTGGAACGGGCCCGAGAACGCCTTCAGCATCGGCGCGCCGCCGGCCTGCTCGGCGGGGAAGAACTTGAAATGCGTCAGGCCCAGATCCAGCCCGCGCATCACTTCGCTCGCCGTCGCAACGCCGGGCAGGATCGGCGCGCCCGCAGCGCCGGCGTCCGCGACCACCCGCTCCGAGAGGCCGGGCGTGACGATGAATTTCGCGCCCGCCGCATGCGCCGCCGCGAAGTCCTTCGTGTTGAGCACGGTGCCGGCGCCGACCACCGCGCCTTTCACGTCAGCCATCGCCCGGACCACATCGAGCGCGGCCGGCGTCCGCAGCGTGACCTCGAGCGCGTAGAGCCCGCCCGCCACCAGCGCTTCCGCCAGCGGTCGCGCGTCCTCGACGCGGGCCACCGTCAGCACGGGAATGATCGGCGCCAGTTTCATGACGGCGGACACGTCGTGCATCGAGGTGTTCATGGCTGGCCCTTGTGAAAAATGCCGCCGCCGCCCGCTTCCGCTGCGCACGCGCCCGCGCGAAACGGCGCGAAAAGCTCCCGCCCCCAACCCGCCTTCTCCGGTGGCCGCACCGCAAGCGGTCGCGCCGCCAGCGCGACGGCATCGCCGACGATGTCGAGAACGCCGTTGACCGCATCCACGCGCAGGGTGTCGCCGTCGACGATACGGCCCAGCGATCCGCCCAGCGCGGCTTCGGGTGAGACATGAATCGCCGCCGGCACGGCGCCCGAGGCGCCCGACATGCGCCCATCGGTGACGAGCGCGACGCGAAAACCCTTGTTCTGCAGCGCGGTGAGCGCGGGCGTCAGCTTGTGCAGCTCCGGCATGCCGTTCGCAGCGGGTCCCTGGAAGCGCACGACGGCGACATGGTCACGGTCCAGCGCACCCGCCTTGAAGGCGGCAAGGAAGTCCTCCTGGTCGTCGAACACCGCCGCCGGCGCCTCGATGACGTGACGATCCGCCGGCACCGACGAGACCTTGATCACCGCGCGGCCGAGCGAGCCCTTGAGCAGGCGCAGACCACCTTCGGCGTCGAAAGGATCGGACGCAGGACGCAAAATGTCCGGTGCGAGCGATTTCGGCGGCGCATCGCGCCATGCCAGAACATCTCCCTCCAGATGCGGTTCGCGCGCGTAGTGTTCGAGGCCGTCGCCAGCGACGGTCTTCACGTCCGCATCGAGCAATCCCGCATCGAGCAGTTCCCGCACGAGAAAACCCATGCCGCCGGCTGCGTGGAACATGTTCACGTCCGCGCCGCCGTTCGGATAGACGCGCGCAAGCAACGGCGTGACGCGCGCAATGTCGTCGAAGTCCGTCCAGTCGACGACGACGCCCGCCGCGCGCGCGATCGCGGGGATGTGCAGCGCATGGTTCGTCGAGCCGCCCGTCGCCATCAGGCCGACGATGCCGTTGACCACGGACGCCACGGTGACGATCTCCGCGAGCCCGACATCACCCGCCCGCGCCAGCTCGATGGCGCGGATCGCCGATTGCCGCGTCAGCGCATCGCGCAGCGGCGTACCCGGATTGACGAACGCCGTGCCGGGCAGATGCAGGCCCATGACTTCCATCAGCATCTGGTTGGAGTTCGCGGTGCCGTAGAAAGTGCAGGTGCCGGCTGTGTGATACGAAGCGCTCTCCGCCGCCAACAGTTCTTCGCGCGTCGCCAGTCCGAGCGCGAAGCGTTCGCGCACCTTCGCCTTTTCCTTGTTCGGAATGCCGGACGGCATGGGACCGGCGGGCGCGAACACGACGGGCAGGTGTCCGAAGGACAGTGCGCCGATCATGAGCCCCGGCACGATCTTGTCGCACACGCCAAGCATGATCGCGGCGTCGAAGGCGTCGTGCGTCAACGCCACCGCCGTCGCCATGGCGATGACATCCCGCGAGAAGAGCGACAGCTCCATGCCGGGGCGGCCCTGCGTGACGCCGTCGCACATGGCCGGCACGCCGCCCGCCACCTGCGCGGTTCCGCCCGCCTTCCGCGCGGCGTCCTTGATCAAATCCGGATAGTCCTTCAGCGGCTGATGCGCGGACAGCATGTCGTTGTAGGCGGTGACGATGCCGATATTCGGCGCGTCCCCGCGCATGGTCAGCTTGTCGCCGAGCGGCGAGGCCGCGAAGGCGTGCGCGAGATTTCCGCAGGAGAGATTGGTGCGCCCGCGACCGGCCGCGCGCGCGGCGGCCATGCGCGCTTCGTAGTCGGCACGCGCGGCGGCGCTGCGCTCCGCGATGCGACGCGCGACTTCGGCGATGACGGGATGGCGAGCTGTCATGGAAGCGGCTCCGGACACCAGCAGGCGAGCACGGGCGTCTCCGTCTGCGTGAGCAGCGCGACGACGGGCTGCGCGCCGTCGCCTTTCATGGCGGCTTCAAAAACCGCGCGCTTTGCCGCGCCCGTGGTGATGACAACGATGCGCCGTGACCTTTCGATGGCGCGCCATGTGAGTGTCAGCCGTTCCGCCGCCCCTGCAGCGCCCGACGCCGTCACCGGCGCAACCAAGCCTTCGCCATGCATGGCGTTGTTGAAACCTTCCGCGCCCGGAATGAGGGAGGCGATATGCCCGTCCGCGCCGAGGCCGAGTACGCACACGTCGAACGGCCACAGCGCCGCGATCTTCGATTCCAGCGTCCGCGACGCTGCTTCGCGAGTCTCTCCCGCCGTGCGCCACGACACGAATCCCGCACGCGCGGCGCGATCCTTCAGCAGGCGTGACCGCACGAGATATTCGTTGCTCGCGGAATCGTCCGCGCCGACCCAGCGCTCGTCGGATACCGTCACCGTCACGCGCGGCCAGTCCAGCGACTGACGGGAAAGCTCATCGAAGAACGGCCCCGGCGTCGTGCCGCCCGGCACGACAAGCGATGCACGCGCGCGCTCACCGAGCGCAGAGGAGAGATCGCCCGCCACAGTGCGCGCGACCGCCGCCGAGAGCGTCGCCATGTCGGGATACACACGCGTCTCGATGCGGGATGTCATCTCATTCAAACCAGGTGTGTCCGTTGCGCTCCGTCAGCGCGAACGCCCCGGAGGGTCCCCACGTTCCTGCGGCGTAGGGCGCGGGCGCGAGGCCCTGCTGGTTCCAGCCCCTGATGATGCCGTCCACCCACGTCCACGCGGCCTCGGATTCATCGCGACGCACGAAGAGCGTGGAATTGTTCTGCAGCGCTTCCAGCAGAAGGCGCTCGTAAGCGATGCGCCGGCGCGTCTTGGCGAACGCATCGTCGAGACTAAGATTGAGCGAGAGCGGTTTCAGCTCAAATCCGCCGCGCGCGCCGCCCTGCGCCAGCGTCGGCGTCTTGTTCATCAGCGTCAGGGCAATGCCTTCCTCCGGCTGCAGCCGGATCGTGAGGCGATTGGCGATGAGCTCGTTTGACCCGAAAATGGAGTGCGGCACTTCACGGAACTGGATGACGATCTGAGAGGCCCGCGCCGGCATGCGCTTTCCGGTGCGCAGATAGAACGGCACGCCCGCCCAGCGCCAGTTGTCGACGTGCGCGCACAGCGCGACGAAGGTTTCGGTGTCACTCGGCCTTGCGCCCTCTTCCTCGGTGTAGCCCGGCGCGGTACCGCCTTCCGAGACGCCGCGCTTGTACTGGCCCCGCACCGTGCGGCGCGCGATGTCGGCGCCGGCGATCGGTTTCAGCGACCGCAGCACCTTCACCTTCTCGTTGCGCACGCTCTCGGGATCGAGATCGGCGGGCGGCTCCATCGCCACGAGGCAGAGCAGTTGCAGGATATGGTTTTGCACCATGTCCCGCGTCGCGCCGTATTCGTCGTAGTAGGCAAAGCGCCCCTCGACGCCGACCGTCTCCGCCACCGTGATCTGCACATGATCGATCGAGACCTTGTCCCAGAGCGGTTCGAACAGCGTGTTGGCGAAGCGCAGCGCGATGAGATTCTGCACCGCCTCCTTGCCGAGATAGTGGTCGATCCGGAAAATCCGGTTCTCGGAGAAATGCTGCGCGAGTTCGCCATTGATGGCGTCGCACGACGCGCGGTCCCGGCCGATCGGCTTTTCGACGATGATGCGGCTCTCGCCGTCCGAGAGTTTCGCGCCGGCCAGACCGCGCACGATGGCGCCGTAAAGCGCCGGCGAGGTGGAGAGATAGAAGACGCGCTCCTCGCAACCTTCCAGCAACCCCGCGAGGCAGCCATAAGTGTCGGCCTTCGTCGCATCGCCGCCGCAATAGCGCAGCCGTGAGGCGAACCGCTTCCAGACCTCGGGATCGAGCGGCGCATCAGCGCGCTCGCGCACCGCCTTTTCGACCTCCGCGCGGAAGTCGCTGTCGCGCAGCGGCGAGCGTGCAGCGCCGACAATGCGCAAATCCTTCGGTAGAAGGCCGTCGGCATCGAGGAAATAGAGCGAGGGAAACAACATCCGCCGGGCCAGATCGCCCGTGGCGCCGAAGATCACGATAGCCGGGTTTGCGCGCATCACGTCGTGAGGACGTAGAGCGTTCGCTGCGTCGCATCAAGCAAACCTGCGCGCTGTCCCCGGGACACGGCCCCGCATGGCTGCCTTGCGCCTCAATACGCCCGCGCGATGAGCACTTCCTCCACGCCCGGCGCGCCGGTGAAGATGCATGCGCCCACCGATGCCGGCTGCGCCATCGGCGCGTTGCGGATGGTCAGCTTCAGGGCCTTCAGCCGCGTCGCGACCGTTTCCAGCGCCTCGCCCGTCGGCTTCGACCATGCGACGCGCGCCCAGCCCTTGAACGCGACGCCCGCCTCGTCGTCCTCGGCAGCGGCGCCGAAAAAGGCTTCGAGATCGGCGAAGGACGCGATCGGCGTGATCGCCTCGTCGAGACGCAGTTTCGCTTCGGCAAACAGCGAGGCCTGGATTTCCTCCAGCAGCGCGGCGGCGCTGGCGATGAAGGCCTCGCGCGAGGACGCCGTCGAGATGATCTTGTCGCCGTCGCGCAGATGATCGCGGCGCATGAACGTCACCTGCCCGCCGGCGGCGTCACGGGGGCCGATCTCGAGGATCACGGGCGCGCCGCGGCGGACCCAGTTCCACCGCTTGTCGGCGGACTTCGTCGCCTTCTTGTCCACGAAGGCGCGCACCGGGGCGCCGAGCGCGACGCGCTTCGACAGCTCTTTCTGCAGCGCCTCGCAATAGGCGAGCACCTCGGCGTCCTCGGGCTTGTCGCGCAGCATGGGCACGATGACGATCTGGCGCGGCGCGATCGCGGGCGGCAGGCGCAGGCCGTCGTCGTCGCCGTGAGTCATGATGACGCCGCCGATCATGCGTGTGGACACGCCCCAGCTCGTCGTGTGGCAGTACGACTCGCCGCCTTCCCTGTTCTGGTAGCGGATGTCCTGCGCCTTGGAGAAATGGGTGCCGAGATAGTGCGAGGTGCCCGCCTGCAGCGCCTTGCCGTCCTGCATCATCGCTTCGATGGAGTAGGTGTTGTCGGCGCCCGGGAAGCGTTCGTTCTCGGGTTTTTCACCGGCGATCACCGGCATGGCGAGCACCGTCTCGGCGAACTCGCGATAGACTTCGAGCATGCGCAGCGTGTGCTCGCGCGCCTCGGCCTCGTCGGCGTGGGCGGTATGGCCCTCCTGCCAGAGGAACTCCGCCGTGCGCAGGAAAAGCCGCGTGCGCATTTCCCAGCGCACCACGTTCGCCCACTGATTGATGAGCAGCGGCAGGTCCCGGTAGCTGCGGACCCAGCGGCTGAACGCATCGCCGATGATCGTCTCCGACGTGGGCCGGACGATCAGGGGCTCCTCCAGCTCCGCATCGGGATCCAGTTCGAGCTTGCCGTCGACATTCTTCAGTCGGTGGTGCGTGACCACCGCCATCTCCTTGGCGAAGCCTTCGACGTGCTCGGCCTCCTTGGCGATGAAGCTCTTGGGGATGAAGAGCGGGAAATAGCAGTTCTCGTGCCCCGTCTCCTTGATGCGGTCGTCGAGCTGGCGCTGCAGCAGCTCCCAGACGCCATAGCCCCACGGCTTGATCACCATGCAGCCGCGCACGGGCGAGGCTTCCGCCATGTCGGCGTCGCGCACGACCGCCTGATACCATTCGGGAAAATTCTCGGCCCGGGTGACGGGCAAGGCGCGCTTGGACATGGGACTTCCGGAAAAATGCGAGGCGGGGGTGATAACGTGGGCAACGGGTGGGTTGAAGGGCAGATTAGCCGCCACCACTTGGTTTAGGAGTTCCTTTACCTATTCTCGCGGCGGCGAGTCAGTTATCCACAGGCACATGTCCCGGCCAAACAACTCCCCCAACGAGCCCGGATCTGCCCCGGAAAAACCAGCTTGGGCGCGGGTAAAGCGAAATACGGCCGACCAGATCGACGCCATTGTGCGGAAGTCCGGCGAGTCCCGGGACGATGTACTCGACCTGCTCTTGAGAAAGGGGCTTGAGATGGCGCCGCAGTCCAAAGGGAAGCAGACCACCGTCATTGAGAAAACCATCCACCATCACGTTCGAAACGGCGACGTCGGCCTCATCAACATCAAAGACTCGTTCAACAATCTAATGTTCAAGATTGCGATCGGAGGCCGAATTCAGGACGGGCTAACCCCAACTGGCTGGGCTCTCGCAATTTCCTTCTTTCTCGGAATTGTTGCCCTTGGCGCCGCTGGGGCACTGAAAATACTTATCTTTTCATAGTCTGGGCGCAGGCGCCCAGAACGCCTTGTCCCCGTACTCCCACGTCCACGGAACCCCGGTTTCGCCCAGGACCTTCGCGACGATGGCCGGGAAGGCCGCTTCGGCGCGGACGTCGTTGGCGAGGATCACCACGCAACGTTTGCCCCGCTCGACGCACACCCATGTGTTGCCTGTCGAGTCGTTGTGGCCGCCCTTGTAGAAGCCGCGCCCCTGCGGGCCCTCGAAGACGACGACGCCGAGGCCCGCCGCGAGATCGGGGCGGCGCTCGGCGGGCGGCAGCTCCGGCTGCAGCGAGGGGAATTGCGTGCGCGTGGTGATCGGCAGCTGCGGCCGCGTGAGCTCGCGCCGGGCGGCGGGCGAGAGCCCCGCGCCGGACACATAAGCCGCCGCGAAACGCGCCATGTCGGCGATCGTGGTGTCCATCGAGCCCGCCGCGCGCACGCGGCTGCGCTCGTCATGCGGCTCCACCGCACCGTCCTCCTTCCAGCCATCGGCGAGATTGGCCGCGAAATCCGCGCGCCACATCATGCTCGTGCGCGTCATGCCGAAACGGTCGAACACGCGCCGCTGCATCTCCGCGCCGAGATCGAGGCCGAGGCCCTTCTCGATCACGAACTGCAGCAGGATCAGCCCGTCGCCGGAATAGGCGTAGCGGGCGCCGGGTTCGAAATGGAAGCGCAGCTTCCCGTCCGGCTCTAGGAAACCGAAATTCGAGAATCCCGACGCGTGGTTCAACAGGATGCGCGGCGTGAGCTTCCGCCAGCGCTCGTCCCCCGCGAGATCGCTCCAGCGCGCGTAGGCGCGCGTGATCTGCGCATCGCCATAGCTCGGCAGCGGTTGCGGGAGGTAATCGGCGATCGACCGGTCGAGATCGATCTTCCCTTCCTCGGCCAGCTGCATGACCGTGTAGCCGAACACCGCCTTCGTCAGCGACGCGCCGTACATCACGGTGTGTTCTTCGAGCGGCTCGCCCTTCGCGTTGCGGTCGCCATAGGCGCCCACATGCACGACGCGGCCATCCTCGATCACCGCGACCGCAATGCCCTTCGCACCGGTTGCGGCCATGGCGCGCGCGACGAAGGCGTCGACCTGCGCGCCGCTTGGCGGCGAAGATGTGGTCCGACCGGCGGCGCACGCCGCAACGGCCGCGCAGAGCGCGAGGGCTTTCAGGAGGTTCATGCGTCTTGCCTAGCTCAGCAGGCCCCGAAGGGCGATGTGTCCGGCAATATCGGGAAAACTGGAGCGGGCGAGGCGATTCGAACGCCCGACCCCAACCTTGGCAATCGTTGCAAGTACTGATTCCGCTACATTCTAGCACTTTCCGCTTCATTCCAAATTCTCGTGTCGAGTCACTGCGTTATTGCGCGTTTTCGCTCTTGGTAGCAGAAACACTTTTGCCTCGTCGTTACTGCGAATTCCGCTCTCGTGGTAGCAATATGGTAGCAAAACAGACTCGAACTCTTGGTAGCAAACTCAACACTGCGCACTGAGTTTGAGTCACCCGGTGGGACGACTCATGGACGGCATTCGCTCACGCATCACCATCCGCTTGATCGACGCCACGTCGGCGCCGAGCGATGGCGAACTTCGTATCTGGGACACCGACGTGCGCGGCTTCATGCTCCGCATCGCCAAGAGCGGGCGCAAGACCTATTGCCTCAAATATCGCTACAGCAACCGCCAGCGCTGGCTCACCATCGGCGAGCATGGCTCGCCGTGGACGCCAGACACTGCGCGCGCCCGCGCGAAAGAAGCGCTCTACCAAGCCAGCCACGGCGAAGACCCCCAAGCGGTGAAGGTGGAAACTCGCGCCAAGAGTGGGACGATCAAGGAGCTGTTCGAGCGCTATTTCGTCGAAGGGCGCATCGACAAACCGCTCAAGCGCGAAAGCTCCTGGAAGGTCGATCGCACCAATTACACGCGCCACATTGAGCCGCTGATCGGCAAACGGATCGCGCGCGAACTGACGCTCTCGGACCTTTCCCAATGGCAAGCACAAGTCGCTGCTGGGAAAACCTCACTGGACGTGAAGACCCGTAAGCAGGGCCGCGCCATTGTCACAGGTGGGACAGGCGCAGCGGCACGCTCGATGCGCACGTTATCGGCGATGATGTCTTGGGCCGTCCGCCACGAAATCCTCGATCATAACCCTTGCGGCAAAATCCAGAAGTATCGTGATGAGCAGCGAGAACGCGCGCTTACCGAAGAGGAAGCCATTCGGCTTTGGACGATGATGGCTGAAGCGGAGAAGGCCTGGGTCATTACCAGGGATTTCGCTGACATCTTCCGCCTGATCATGCTCACCGGCGCGCGTCGGACCGAAATCGTGGCACTGCGTTGGTCGGAAGTAGATTTCGACCGCGCCCGCCTTGTGCTGCCGCCGGTCCGGACCAAGATGGGCGCACTCAATCGCTCCCGGCACATCGTCCTGTCGGCGCCGGCGCTCGACATCCTGCAAAAGGCAAAGCGACGCGGTGAGCATGTCTTCCCATCAAGCGTGGGCGATAAGCCCCTCGTGGGTGTCAATCGCGCCTGGGAAAAGGTGCGCACACTCGCTGGCATCTCCGACGTGCGGCTGCATGACCTCCGCCACAGCTTCGCGACCTTCGCCGTCGAGAACGGCGCTTCCCTCTTCCAGGTTGGTCGCGCCTTGGGGCACGCGAAGTCAGTTTCTACGGAACGATATGCCCACCCGACCGATGCAGGCGCGCGTGCCATTGCGACGGACGTGGCGGCGCGCTTTGTCCCGCCGGCGGCGCCGCCGGCAAACGACCGCGATTGCCCCCGCGATATTCAGGCCGAGCTTCCGTTTGATCCTACGACCTCGTCGAAGGAACACCGAACCGTTGGGGGATAGTGGCTGCCTGGGCTTGGAGCCACTTGCCTCGCTCCGAGGTTCGAGGTCCGCTCCCGTCGCAGTCATGGGCGCGATTCTAGGACAGGTTCCGTGAAGCCGATCACCCTCTTTTATTCGTGGCAGAGCGACCGAGACGGAAACCTCTGCCGCCACTTCATCGAGAAAGCGCTGGAAACCGCCATGGAGCTACTGACCTCCGAAGGCATCGCGCTCACCATCGACGCCGACACGCGTAACGTACCGGGCACGCCGCCGATCAACGCCACCATCCTGAAGAAGATCGAGGCCTGCGACGTCTTCCTCGCAGACATGACATTCGTCGCCGCCACCGAGGGCGGCAAGCTCACGCCCAATCCGAACGTGATGGGTGAATACGGCTACGCGCTGAAGGCTCTCGGCCACGAACGCATCTTGCTGGCCATGAACACCGCGTTCGGACCGCCGGAGCAATTGCCATTTGATTTGAAACACCAGCGCTTCCCGCTTCAATACGACGCCGCGGTCAACATCCAGAATGCGCCGCGCCGTGCGCTTCGGCGAGACTTCGGCCGCAAACTCGCCGACGCGATCATCCCCGTCGCCGCAGCGGCGCTCGCCATGGCGCAACGCACGAACGCCGACACCGAAGCACGCGCGCGCGAACTCGCCATGGAGCATCGTGCCGCGTTCATGCGCGGCAATACCCCCGCCATCGTCACCCGCCCTTGTCTTTCGATGCAACTCGCGCCGCTCGCGGCCTTCAGCGGCGTGACGCTGACGCCGCGCAATGTCGCGCCCGTGGTCGAAGCCTTCCTGCCGCCACGCTATCAACGGGCGCGCCAAGGCGCCGACGAGCGCATGTGGTGGGCGAGCGATCCGCCGCGCCCGGTCACCGGAAAACCTAACCCAGAGGTGGATTGGCTCTTCACCGTGGCGCGACCCGGCGTGCTGCAGTTTGCGGTCTGCCTGGGGAAGCTGATCGACGACGACCCCAGGATCGCGGTTGAGGGGCTCCAGCTTGAAGCGTGGATCGTGAGGATGGCGGAGCGCTTGTTGCGTGACGCCGAAGCGCTGGGGCTGCCGGGTCCGGCTGTGATCGATGTGGGCTGCGAAGGCATCGACAACATCGATGTGTTTCCGGGCCGACTGAAATCGGTCCGCGTGCAGCGCCAGACGGTGCTGCTCAACGGTCCGATAATCACGCTCGGTGCAACGCCGGTCGCGACTCAATTGCGCGCCGTACTTGATGATTTCTGGTTGGCGATCGGGCGCGGGGCGGGCTCGCCGTCTTTCCCCGATGATCATTGGCAAGGCTATGATGATCTGCCGGATTACCGGCTGGCCTAGCGCCGATCAGGCGTTGCTGGCGGCCGCGGCATGTTCGGCGCCGTAGATCGCTTCTAGGCCTTTGCAGCGCGCCGCCAGTTCTTTGACTAAGCGATCGAGTGTCTCGTTGCGCAAGCCTTGCTCGCGCAATTCATCCACGAGCACACGGGCTTCATCGGGCGCGCGCGCGATAATATCGCGAATGTGACCGAGCGCGCGATCGGCGTTGAATCCGACATCCGCGGACAAGGCCTCCCAATGGCGCGGGATGATTTCTTTTAAGACCCGATGGCCATCGATGCCCATCGCCAGTGACGATTCGCGGCGGTCTGCCGCGTATGGCAAATCGCTGATCACATCGTAGAGCGGCGCCAAGCGGAAGGCGCCGCCGGGGGCGTAGACGATAGAATAGTTGCGCGCGTGCGCATCGGTCCCGGCGATAATAAAGTTCAGCGCTTGCGCGCGCATGAAGCGGTCGCGGTCGACATTTGGGTTCGCGGAATCCAACAACAGCGCCATGATGTGCTTGATGGTAGGCCCACCGTCCGACTGATATTTGCGCAATGGGTTCACGCCCAGCGCCTGGCACATGTCCTCCTGGTGGACACGGAAGACACCTTGCGTGCGCCGCAGTCGGTCATAGCGCTCGACGATGATCACCGGCACATCGCCGATCATCTCGACGACGGAAATGGCGGCGGCCATATCGAGGCGGCGCGCAAGTTCAAGGCAGAAGTGTTCATTTGATGCGATGTGGCGAATGCGGCCGGTCTCGGGCTTAAAGATGTGCGTAGTGGGCGTGCGGCCCTGCGGCACCGCCCAGCTGTTCTTGATCTTGTAGAGCGCGGTTTTCGCTTGGGCGCCGGCCAAACTGAACTGGCCATTGTCTTCGGCCAAACGCCCGGCGCCGGGGTCGTTCTTCAGCGCCAGCATACGCGCCTCTAGCTCCTTGCGCGTCAGCCGTTTCACATTTTCCCGGCCCGCGAGTTCGACATCGGGCGGCACCAATTGCACAGCACCGGGGCAATCCTCCCCCACCGCCGCCAGCAGCGCGAACGGGTTGCGCGCAGACACCTGAAAGCGCCTGGCCCATTCGTCGAGGATCCGCTCATTATCCGGAAGCAACCCCCACATGAAATTTGTGATCGGCCGCACGCCATGGCGCTGTTGCTGCAGCGGCATCGAGCGCGACAGCGGAATGTGACGCGGGTTGCGCTGCCAGTCGGCGAGGTACTCGAAGCGGTAGCTGCCATTGGGGCGCTGTGTCAGCTGACCAACATCCTTGTCGGTCAGCAGCACGCGCAAGGTTTTTCCGTTGGCGCTCATTTGCGCTTCAATCCGGTATTGGCGATGGCATCGAGATCGACGAAATCATCTTCCGCCTTGCGTTGGGGCGGTGGCGGGGATGGCGGCGCCTCACCGCCAAGCGTCAGCGGCAAATCAAGCGCCTTAAGCATCTGGAAGATGAGTCCAATGCTGGCGCCGGGATAACCCTTTTCCACCTTGGAGATCGCGGACTGGGTGACGTTGATCTCATCGGCCAGCCCACGCTGAGTCTGCCCGCGGGCGATGCGCCGCTCGCGCAGCACAGCGCCCAATTCTCGTACGCTCTTGGCCTGCATGGCTCATTCCTATCAGGAATTTTCTAATTTATGCCTATCAGGAATTTCTTACAAGATGCCTGACAGGAATAATCTACAACATTCCCATTGGGAATATACAGAAACATTCCCGCCGGGAATATATCGATAGCCAGACTCGGCGTAAAAGGTGCCTACACGAAGGGCATTAGCCATGAGCGCCTCGATCGGACGAATTCAAACGGACGCGGACTATGAAATCGCGCTGCTGCACGAGGCGCACGAAGCGCTCGCCGACATCATCACGCCAAAACTCTACAAAATCGCAGGACCGGCGGGCGACCAACAGATTGCCTTCCACACCGCCGAGCATTTTGAACTTTTCCTGGTCCGGCTCGTCGAATTGTTTTCCGCGGGCGCGCCAATCGGAGGTCAGACGCGGAACGTCCAATTGATCGAAGGATTGGCGTGGTTGGCGGCAACGCATCCGGCAGAAGCCGCGCACTGTGGCCTAGGCGAAACGGTCGCCACCCTGCAAAGCTGGGCGGGCGAGGAAACCGATGCCGAGTTCTGGTGTGGCGAACTTGGCCTTCAGATCAAGCTCCGGCTGAGCCGCCGCGACATTATTTGGTTTGCCGCGAACTGCGCCAAGCACGGGTTGTTGCGTCTCTCCGTGGTGTTGGAAAAGCTTGAGCGGAAGCTCAACGCGAACGGGGTCAGCGTGCCGCCGGCGGACATCGTCGCGATCTTGCCTGACCTGCGCCAGGAGGCGACCAATCGTGTGGAATATCATGCAAGCTATCTGGTCGAGATGATCGGACACGTGTTCGTGGCGCTCAACCGCATCGCTTGGCGCCGCTTCAAGGCAAACCCCACCAACGAGACGCGCAAGATGACCATGCCCGTCGGCGTCTCCTCGGATGTGTTCCGCAATCTCTACGGCTCATTCCTGGTATTCAAACGCTACGACGAGGCGACCAGGATCACTACCTACATTCCGCAGACCACACGTTACTTACGAATGCGCTTTTGATGACCGGTCAGACCAAACCGATACCGCCCGGCGAAGGCGAACGGCGCGCCCAGCGTGGGTACGTGCCGCAATACGATCTTGCCGCGCACTTGATCTATTTCGCGATGGCGGCGGGAAGATTGCGTTGGATTGGCGTCGCTGATCGCGGCGCAGGTTCGTTCGACGATATCGTTCTGGGTCTCGCCGATCGCACCAAGGCCTATCAGGTGAAGTCGAGCGGCACGCCTGAACCATTCACCGTCTCCACAGCGCTCACCGGCGCCGCGAAAATCCTGGCGCGGATGATCGATGCGCGCGCCAAGCTGGCGCCGATCGGTGGCGTCATTGAGACCATCTTCGTCACCGACGATTATCCGCGCCTCGATGACAATGTGGGCACCGCCGACAAGCCCGTCTCATCGGCGGCCTTTGTACGCGCGCTCGAAGCGCACCGCGAGAGCTGGACGCTCGATGACTGGCTCGCCTCAGCGTTCGCGCCACTCATCACAACGCTAAAGAGCGCATCACAGCTCGACGACGCGGCCTTCGCCGCGCTCTTGCGCGGAATGCAGTTTAACGTCGGCGTGCAACCGCCCGGCGCGAACTCGCCGCAAGATCAACGGCGCATCGGCCAGATCGCGGCACTGTTGCCACGCTTGGCAGCCGACCGCGCCGACCAGGATCGTTGGGCGCTCGATGAACTGCTGACGCGCTTGAATTGGCGCGATGCATTCGCGTTGCGTCACGAGCATGCGTTTCCGGTCGATGCGCTCTATCAATCCAACCAAAGCACGCAGCGTGCGTTACTAGAGGCGCTCGGACGCATCGAGAGCGGGTATTGCGCGCTGGTAGGCGCGCCGGGCAGCGGAAAGTCCACGCTGCTTGCGGCCGGGCTCTTGCCCGCGCCGCGCGCGTTGATCGCGCGCTATCTCGCTTTCCTCCCCAATGAAGGCCACGGGCTGGGGCGCGCGGAAGCGGAGAATTTTCTTCAAGAGGTGGTTAAGCAGCTCAAACAACAAGACCTAGGCCAGCAGATCATTCCCGGGGTCGAATTGAGCGAATTGCAGCAGCAGTTCGCAACCCTGCTCCAGCAAGCAGCTCAGCGTTACGCCGCGGATGGCGTCAAGACGCTGATCGTCGTCGATGGGTTAGACCACGTCCCGCGCGAAGAGCGGCCGGCGCGCTCGTTCCTATCTGAGCTGCCGCTTCCCCATGCCGTGCCGAAGGGCGTTGTGTTTGTGCTCGGCACACAAAAACTCGACTTGGATGGTATGGCGCCCGCCGTTCGCGATCAGGCAGGCACCGATGATCGCCGCGTGGAGATGTCGGCTCTCCCGCCCGAGGCCGTGGCTAAGCTGGCGAACGCCGCGCGCGTTCCCGCCGATGTTGACCGCGTCAAACTCTTTGAGCGGACGCTCGGCCATCCGTTGTCGGTGCGCTACGCGGTTGAGCGCCTGACCGCGCTTTCGACAGAAGCTGAGCGGCGTGACTGGCTCAGCAACGGTCCAGCCTTCGGCGGCGACGTCGAGACCTATTATTCCAGCGTTTGGCACGAGCTTGAAGACAAGGCTGATGCGCGCACCGCGCTTGCCTATTTAGCCCTGATCGATGGCGCCATCGCCTCCTCCGGCATGGATGCGTTGGTCGGGGCCGCCGCGACCGACGCTGCTGATGCCGCCGCTCGGCACTTGATCGCCCGCGACCGCGCAGGCGCGTGGTCCATTTTTCACAATAGCTTCCGGTTGTTTCTGCGTGAGCGCACAGGCTTACGTCATGGGGTGGAAGATCGCGCTGCCGTGCAGCAGCGTTATCGTGAACTCGCGCACTTCGCCGCGCGCGATGACAGTGGCCCGCAGCGGTGGCTCGAACTGCGATATCGCGCGCGCGCTGGCGACCATGATGCGGTCGCCGCGTTGGCCACCCTGGCGATGTTCCGGCAGCAATTCGTCGCCGGACGTGATCCAAGCGCGATCAGCGCCGACATCGATTTTGCATTCCGTGCGGCGCACGCGCGGCGCGACGCGACCCTCTTGTTACGCATGGTGCTCACCCGCCAGGAACTGACCCGGCGGGTTTGGGCGTTCGATGACGATGTCATCGACGCCTTGATCGCGTCCGGTCAGATCGACACCGCGAAGGGTGTCATCACCCACGACCTTGGCGTTCTTTCCAAAGACAAACGCTTCGATCTCGTGGACGCGTTGATGGACGCGGGACGCACCGCGGAAGCCAAGGACGTATTCCATCGCGCCGAACCGCTCGACGCGCTGTTGGGCTCGAAACCGATTGAAAGACACTCAAACGACGATGCCCTGACGGCCTGGGCCGAACGCGCGCTCATCTTCTACGAACCCGAGCAATTCAATCGCGCGATTGACCGTCTCTATAAGCGGTCCGACCCGCACTACGACTGGGACCTCGACGCCTATAAGCGCCACTTGCGTCATCTCGCGGCGCGCGGCCAGCTCAACCGCGATCCATCGATCACTATCGACGATCTGGCGCAAAGCATCAGCCTCAATCGGCCAAGAGATCGCGCGCTGCTTCTCTACTTCGCCGCATCCGCAGCCTTCCAGCACGATCTTGAGGCGCTGGCCAAACAGAGGATAGCCGATCTTACACAGACGCCGCAGCTTTTACCTGGGGAGCTACGCAGCGAACTGGCGTGGATCGCGGCGCAGCTCAATCAAATGCAGGCCGCCGCGGTGTTCATCGCCGACGTCACGCCGCAGACGCTGGCTGCCGCCGACGATTCCAGCCGCGCCGCAGATTTTCCCATTTTTGCCCGGCGTGTCTTGGTGCACGCGGCGGTGCGCGGCGTTCTTGATCAACCGTTGCCTGCCGCTGCCGCTTCGAAGACGCAGATCTTCCGCGACTTCCAGACCCACCTGGAACGCGTCGGGCGGGTCTTGGGCGCGGCCCGCGCGGGTCGCAGCGATAGCGCGGGCGCGACGGTCGCCTTGCGCGACATGCTCTCCTTTCTCGAACTGGCCACGGCAGCATCGACCCACATGTACGACAGGTCGCGGATTGATCTGTCGATGCCGGACCTCATCGTCACTTTGGTGAGAATTGCAGACCTGGTTGGACCTCAGTGTCTATCCAGTTTCGCCACGACGTTCGATCAGAAGCTGGCCGCAGGCGCGAAGCATCTGAGCGACCCCGCGGTGCGGCGCGCCTATGCGCGCGCCATGTTTGCCAAGGATGCGGATGGCGCCAAAGCGATCGAGCGCATTTCGTTCGATCATTGCACCCAAGAACGCACGCCATCCGAACAACTAGTGCACGCCGCCGAAACCGCCGCCGCCTATCTGGAACTCGGAGATGACGCGCGCGCCGCGGCGGCGATCGAAGCGATGCACCTCGATGGTTTTGGCTACGCGCTGGCAGCCAAAAAGGACCCGCAGTATATTTGGTGGCGCGAATGTTACGAGCGGGCTTGCGCCGAAGACCCTGCACGTCGGGTCGAGCGAACACAGTTTTTCGTTCGTTTGCTTTACGGCATGTCCAAGACCGTTGGCGACAACGCCGGAGGGCGCATCATCGACGCCGCGTTCGTTGAAGCCGGGCGCGAAGGCGGCATTCTCGTCCCTACGGTCTGCAATCTCGCCGAGCGGAGCGACCTCTCCGCATGGCCAGACCTGGTGCGCAGCGTCGTCAAAGGCATCGTTGCGGCGCGCCCCGGCTTCGCTCGCGCAGCGGCCATCGTCTATGGTCACTTGGCGCTTCCCTTCACCGGACGCGACACTGATTTCATCGGGCGGGTTCTCGTCGAGGCCGCTACCGACAACGATTTGGCAGCGGTGGTCGAGACGCTGCTCGTATGCACCTTGACCGGCGCCCACCCGTTCTGGCGCGCCACGGCGCTTGCGGAGGTTGAAGGGGCGGCGCGTAAACGCGGCTTAGCAATCCCGCCAGCGCGTCTACAGCACTGGATGAGCATCACCACCGACGATGCAGGCGGCGATGATCTTGATCCGTTTTCCGGCGTGAACACGCTCGCCGAATTTGAATCGGCGTTGAAGGACCGCAAAGGCGCGAGCGATTGGCGCATCCGGCGTGCCTTCGAGCGCCTGATCACGACGGGCGATTACCCAACCGCCAAACGCATCTTCGAAAACACTGCCGCATTGTCGGAATACGGGCCGATTGAAGTGCTGGCCGAGCGCGCCGTCGATCAGGGCGCGCGCGCCGACGCCGACGAGATGCTCAAGCGGCTGAAGGTCAAATCCGACGAGCGCGGCTCGTGGGGCGGATGGTCCGGCGACGCCCGGCTTAAGTATCATCGCGTCGCCGTCAAGCTTGGCGGAGAACCGGCACGCCGGGCCGCGTTCGATCAATTTGCAAGCGACTTGGCGGAAGGGCGCGAGTCGATCGAATCCATGCTGCCCGCGCTCGACGAGGTCTTGAGACTCATATCTCCGACGGTGTCGTGGCAAATGGCGTGGGATTGCCTCGCCGAACAGCTTGAAGTCCTGCGCGAGTTCCGACTAGGCGGCGACTTCAAGCCGCCTATAGCGAGCGCATTCACCTGCCCGATCGCCGAACTGCTGGAGCGCGCATGTCTGACGACATGCTCCGATCTTGGCGACCTCGTGCACGTCGCTGCGCGGGACCTAGAGACTGCCCCGTATGGGGGCGCCATCGTCGCCGAGCTTATCCAGCGCCTTTGGCGCACGCCCGCGCAACGGCTTCGTGCCGCGCAGCTGGCATGGGAGCGCCGCACCTCAGCCGAAGTCGAGGCGGCCGCGCGCCGCTTGCTTCCGGAGATGGTGGAGGCCGACGACATCGCCATCCGCGATATCGCCGCGCGGTTGGCCGAAGCACTCTCTGTTCCACTCTTGGAGAAGAGCGCGCCGCTGCCGACGGCGTACCAGCTCCACTATCCGGTCAATCCGGCTGACCGGAAATTTGAGCCGCCATCCGGCGCTTCGTTATCATCGGCGGGGCTTTGGACCGACGATCCGCTGGCGTGGACATGGCCGCTTGAGCTGCCCATGCTCATGACTAACGATGCGGCGGGCGTTGAACTCGCCGCGTTGCGCCGGCGAACGGCATCGCTCATGGGCCGCGCGGGTGGAAAAGACGCCTTTGGGCCTGATGCGCAGACCGCACAACGCATCCGGCTCGGCTGCCTTAAGCTTGGCCTGCTCCACCGAAAGCTCGGCGTCGAGGTCGCGTTCCGCGCGATGCGTGAGGCGATCGGCGAACTGCGCGCCGCCGACGAACTTGATGCCGAGAGCGCCACCGCGATCAGCTTCGAGTGCGGCGCGCCGACGCCGCTTATCAGTCCCATCGCCGCCTCGCCGCGGCCCGAGGGTATTGCAACGCCAAACATGCCCTCTCCACACCACACCAACGAGCAAGCCGCGTGGCGCGAAGGCGTTGCCGCCGACATCCCTGCGCCGCAGCTTCCGGGCTACATCATCTTGGCCGCAACGGCGTCTTTCCAGCGCAAGGCCTTCGCGGACGAATGGACCGTCGAGCAATATTGGGGGCCCGACACCGGCGAAGCAGACGAAGGCCTTGAAGAGCAGGTCGTGAAGTTGCCGCGTGTCATGACCGCCCACACTTTGATCACGCTCTACGATTCGGAGGCGCCCTGGGGTGTCGCGAGGCCGCAATATGTCTATGCTGGCCAATCGCATCCATTGCGGCTCATGTTGTGCCCCCGCGTCACCGCGCGCCTTGGTTGGCGTCCGGCTGCGGAGAATGTGTTCACCACGCTGGATGAACACGGCGCGCCCGTCGCACAGAGCCTCTTGTGGCGTGATGGCGGCTTGCGCGCAGAGAACCCAGACACCGGCATGTACGGCGTTGGCTGCGTGTTGGCCGTGCGCGCCGACCGGATTGATGCGCTCAGCGCCTTGCGTCAAACACCGAAAATCGCGCGAGCGTGGCGCGCGTTCGGACACGCTGCGCGACGACATAGTCGCGAAACCAATGTCGCAACACTGCAGGTTCTAGCGACCTGACCGGCCTCGGATACGCAGCGACCCAAGTCTCTGGTCGGTCGAAACAAGTCTGAGCGAACCAAACGCGCTCACGCCTAACCCGACTACTTCACGAGCATTGCCGTGAGCCGAAGCTGAAGCGCATCGGTGCGTGCGGAAGGCGCCGGAATAGCGGAGAAAAGGACGAAAGGTTGATGGCAAGATAGAATGCGCCGCAGTGCTGAAACGCACAGCGGCTTGTCTGCACATCTATTTTTCCACCTCGTCGCGACCTGCGTTGCGGCAAAGTGCGGTAAACCACGGGCCGTCACGGCCTGCGCTGACATAAGCGGCTGATGCGCTCAGATTGGAGCGCCTGCTATGACGTCGAAAGACGATGAAGACCTGTTTGAAGGCGATGTCGGGAAACGTCGCCCACGCTCATCACAGAACAACGCCTCCCTCTTTCGTCCGCCTTCAGCGGTCAACTCCAAGCGCGTCGCCAAGCGTCAGCGCGCCGCCTGGTACAACCGCGCGCGCGGCGCGCCGAGCGTAAAGCTGGCTCATGAGCGGCCGGCGGGCCAACAGCGTGTCATCATCAAGCTGAAGCCGGTCGTCCACGCCGCCGCCGCCGGCGGCGGCGGCGGCGGCGGAGCGCTAATGCGTCACGCCCTCTATGTCGAGCGCGACGGCGCTGGACGCGAGGGCGATCCCGTGCAGGTCTTCGACCGCGAGCTCGACCGGGCTGACGGCGCCGCCTTCGTCGGGCGTTGCGAGAACGACCGCCACCATTTTCGGGTCATCATCTCACCCGAACACGGCGGGGAGATCGACGACTTGAAGGGCTATACCCGCGATCTCGTGCGTCGGGTCGAACTCGACCTCGGCACGCGCATCGACTGGATCGCCGCCGAGCACCACGACACCGGCCGACCCCATGTCCACCTGCTGATGCGAGGGCGCCGCGAGGACGGACGCGACCTGGTGATCCCGCATCCTTATGTTTCCCATGGTTTCCGGGAGCGCGCCGAAGGATTGGCGACCGAGCTACTCGGCCCGCGCCTTGAGCCGGATCGGCTTGATCGCGCCGTAAAGCTTGAACGCTTCACCGAACTTGACCGTGATCTTTTGGGTAACGCGCGTGGCGGTGAGGTCGCGCTCGCCTATTTACCTGACGACGGCAAACGCGCCAGCCGCCTAGTACAGCGTCTCAATCGCCTGGAAGAACTAGGCTTGGCCGAGCAATCAAGACCCGGGGCTTGGCGTCTGCAGGCCGACCTGGAAGACCAGCTCACGCGTCTCGCCGCTCGGCGCGAACGCGAGCGCGCGACGGCGCGCCTTTTGGCGCAAGAGGGCCGTGGTCTTCAGCCGGAGCGGACCCGAGAACTGGAAGCCGCGCATTCAAGCCAACGCGTGACGGGACGTTTGGTGGGATTGGAGCAACTCGGCGACGACGCGCGCGGGCCGCACCTTGTGGGAGTCGAAGGCGTCGACGGCAAGCTCTGGACGGCGCGAGTTGGACGCCTGGAAGATCTCCGTGGCCTAGCCGACGTCGAACGCGGCGCCATTGTCCAGCTTGATCGCGCCACGCCGGAAATACGCGCGTCGGATCGCACCATCTGGGAGATCGCCGAGAAGAACGACCTCACCTACTCAGCTGAGCTGCACCGGAGTCTGCGTCCGGGGGATCGCGATAACTACATCACCATGCACGAGCGTCGATTGGAGGCGCTCCGGCGCGACGGCATTGTCACCCGAGATTCCTATGGGACGTTTCATCTCCCCGACGACTACCAGTCCCGTGTCGCGGCGCGCGAAGGATTGGGCGGGCGCGAGAGCGCACGCGTCACCTTGCTCGATCCGCATTCGCTTGAGCGCCAAGCTGACTATCGCGGGCCGACTTGGCTCGACCGGATGGCGGAAGGCATCGAGGATCGCAGCCAATTCCGACAAGAAGGCTTCGGCAAGGACGTGAGCGAGGCCTGGAAACGACGGGAAACGACGTTGGAGAAGCTTGGCCTTGGCGAAAGCCGCGCTGACGGCTTCCATCCCGCACAGGACTGGCGCGGCGCCCTATTGACGATGGAAGAGAAGGCTGTGCGCGATCGTATCGAGCGCGAGACTGGGCGCGTGCCGCACTTCGCGCGCGACGGCGATCCAGTTCAAGGGCTCTACACGGGCCGCATTCACATGGCCGAACAAAGCTACGCCCTCATCGAGCGCGCTGATCACCGCTTCTCGTCAACGCTGGTGCCGTGGCGCCCTGAAATGGACCGGGCGCTCAATCAGCTTGTCTCAGGCCGTGTCAACGGACGCGACTTCGACTTCAAGTACGGAAAAGGCGTCGAGAAAGAGATCGCCAAGGCGCTCAGTATCGGCGGGCGCGGTTAGCACGCTCCGCGCCGCCGGGACCGGCGGTGTCGGGACCGTCGAACAGGTCCGGCTGTGGAATCGCGCTCGACTGTTTTCGGCGCTTCGGCTTGAGGCCAGTCGCTTCCGCGAGTGCCGCGCGCGCCTTCGCATGGCGCCGCTCTGCTTCAAACGCACTTCGTCCTTGAAAACGATCCATCGCGACCCTGAGCGCCGGTAGGTCGCTGCGCAGCCAATACACGCGCGCGCGGAGCACGACCGGCGACGGAAATCCTGGAATGGCGCTTCGACTGGCGCGCCACAGACTTGAGCGGCTGACACCAAGCTCAGCAGCGACGCGTTTTTGGGGCACCAAATCCTTCATGGGCCCACACCCCACAAGTGGGGTGCGACGGGCCGCATACGGGCCCCATGCAACGTGAGGAAACACGGTGCAACACTGTGCGATCGGACGCGAGCGAATGTCGAACGCTGTGGCATCGCATGAAAATGGAAGCACACGATCGCGCGCGCGAGAATGCCGTTCTAGTTTCGCGCGAACGCTGGGCGCGCCGCATGTGGGCGGTGAGAGAGTCAATAGGCACGATCGTGCCTATTGACTTCGACGGTGCAGGCAGCGCGGGCGCGTCAAGGCACTCATGCGCTTGCTTGCTCGCGGGCCGGCTTTCGCGGCTCGCTCGACGAGCGACGCGGCGCTGAGACCTGGGTGCTGAAATACGCGTCGAGATGACTTTTCCGATACATGGCGCGATCGGCAACGTGCGTGCAAAGCGGCCCCGTACCTTCGTGGAATTTGCGCGCCAGCGTCTGCGGTGCGGTCTCTAGTCCCAATTCCGTGAGATAGCGCGCCGCTTCCTTGCGCGAATAAAGCGGATCATGCGGTTCTGCGATGTTCTCGAACATGGTGCGTTCTGCTCCTGCGTTCCCCACAACTTATCCACAAGCTCAGGACGCAATGGCGCGCGGTCAAGGTCGTGATGGGCACCGGAGACAACGGGAAACAACTGGGACACACACGGCAACGTCGGGCAACACGGTGCGACGCTGTTCGCCATCATTTCGATGGCTCATTTCTTCAGTCGGACTCCCGCGCCGCCATCTGCCTTCGACTTTGGATCGAGAAAGACGATGCCGGAATCTTCAAGCGCGCGCCGGACGGCGTCCACGTTTGCGGACGTGCTTGCTTCAGGCCCGCGTGTGCCTTCCATGCGCTTGATCGTCTGCACGGATAGCTTCGTCGCGTCCGCAAGTTGCTTTTGGCTCCAATCCAGGAGACCGCGTGCCGCCCGAATTTGTCCCGCAGTCAACAAAAGTCACCTTTGGTACAACAAGTCACTTTTCGTTTGACGAAAAGCGCCTCATGGCCTAAAAGGTGACATCTGTAGCTTAAGGCACACCTAAATGTCTCGACGCCCAATTGCGGCGGCGCCAGCGGACGCGCGCCCCGACGGTCCATCCCGGCGGGCACTTCTTGGCGGAGCGGCAGTCGCACCCTTGATCTTGGAAGGGTCGACGTCAGATGCCGACCAATCGGTCGTCGCGTGCGAGAACTGGCTCGCTCTTCGCGCGGAGCACGATCGTTTGGCCCGTCGATGGTCAAGATTGGAAGCCAAGCTCGCGCGCGAGCACAACTATCTGAAACTGTCCCGGCGCCAACAGCGGGCGTTGCCCGAGGCGCGAGAACTCGACGACATCGACGATCAATTGGAAGAGTTGCACGACCAGCAGAAGACGTTGTTGGCGGTTCTGCCGACGCTCGCTGCCACCAGCGCGCTTGGCCTAGCCGGAAAGCTCGCGGTGGCAGCCTTCGAAGTATGCCCCGAAGAGAATGAGGAAGCTCATCACCTGATTGCATCGATCCTACGCGATCTCAAAGCCATCACGCCTGCCACCGCATGATGTCGTTGCTTGCCTTGGTTCTGGTGCTGCTCTGCGTAGGTGCGCTGCTCCATGTTGCGTGGTTGCTGGCGTTGGCGCTGATGGTCTGGGTGCCATCCGGCTACGTCGGGATTCTTTGCGGTTGGTACGCCGCCCAGCTCTTGGAGAGCACGTCCGCCGGCGTCGCCGTGGCGGTGGCAGTTGCCGCCCTGACTCGCTTCGCAATTCTCAGGTTCGCCGCATGCCTATTTCCTCTTCGCTTGATCGCAATTGTCGCGAGCGAGGTATGACGGCTCGCGCCCCTTCCCGTCTGTCGCGGCGCGGATTGATCGCCGGAGCAGCCGTCGCGCCATTGCTCGGCGCTGCCGTCACGCCTCCGGAAAAACGAGGCACCTCCTCACAGGATTGCTCGACGTCGGCAGCTAGCTCTGACGATCCGGTGGTCGAACTAGCCAACCATTGTCTAGCGCTTCATCGTGAGAACGAGCGCCTGCACCGGCGCTATGGAACGGTCGAAGAATGGCTCGCTGACAATTACGGCTGGTTCAAGCTGACAGATTCACAGCAGCGCACGCTCCCTGCTGGCCGCAAGCTGCACGACATTGAAGAGCGGTTCGCGGTGCTCGCCAAGGAGCGTCCCCGAGCAATGCGAAAGCTACGCCGCGTTCACTCAACGAGTATTGATGGTGCGATTGGCAAGCTCGCTGTCGTTGCTGCCGCGATCGCACCGGATGAATTTCCGAGCGCTCACCGGCTGCTCAAGGCGACAATCAACGATCTGAGGCTGCTGCGGCACAGGTCATGACGTCTCCGCGCTCGCGAGCGCCCCGATGGGGCGCGTTGACATTTGCCGTCTCCGGTACGCTCGGCTGCGCGCGGACCACGGCGCCAAATGAACTGACAGTCGCTATCGCTTCTCCGCTCAACCGGCCGAGCGCCCCTCAACGCATTGCATGGGTTGTCTGTGTCGCACGCGATCAAGCGTTGGCGTCCGCATCTGCCCTTCGCGCCGGCGATCACGTTCACATCGAAGGTCACATCGAACCGCGCCGACGCAGAATCGGCAAGGTCGAGTTTTACTCAGTTGCCTTCATCGCGAAGACGATCGAACGCATTTCTGCGAATGGCGGCTGCACAGACGGTTGATGCCACCGCGCTCGCGCGCCTCAAGGGCAAGCGCTGACACGCCGCGCTTCGCGCGTCCCTTGACCCGCGCTGCGCGCGTTGGCCGAGCTGCAGGCGTCGGGCCGCGGGGCGTCCCGAACAAACGTCCACGCGCCTGGCCGGCGGCGTCGACCACGGGGCAAGACGTAGCTTAGGTCGCCTGTATCCCAATAGCGGCCATTCCCGCTTCAGCGCCGCAAAGCAGACGTTGCGCCTGCTAAGCGCCGTCGACGGAAATTCCACGATCGCGTCCGTGACGCAAATCAGACTTTGCCTCTCGCGATCGGCTGCGCCCGAGGGGAAAACCAGCCCGACCCAATGATGACACTGCCGATGGCCACTCCCCAAACGCCGATGGCGCCAAGCCCCGGCGCGGCGAAGAATCCAACCACAGCGAGAGCGAGGCGCCATCTTGAGAATACACGCGCCGATAGCGCCGAGATCGAAACCAGGATCCACGCCAACGCAAAGGTCGAAAAATGCGCCGATCGCGCCAAAGTCAACCTTGGTCAGACCTGGGGCATCCTCCAATGGTCAAGCGCGCGGCGATTGGAGGTCGCGAGATCGTGGACGACGAAGATCTGCGTCCATTCTGTCGCGAATAGAGCCATCCCGCCCAGCGGCTGTCGACGACGATATGACCCACGCTTGCGCGGCGCGCCTCAGCTGTTAGGTTCGCGATATGCGCTCGACGATTTTTGTTATCGCTGCGGCACTTGCTTTCAGCCTAAGCGGCATCGCCCTCGCCTGTTCGTGCCGTCCTCTCGCGGACGCGGCAGAGCATGCGGCCAATAGCGACGCTATTTTTCGCGGCAGCGTCATCGCAAGCATCCCAGATCCTGCCCGTCCGGACTTCTTTTCCATCACCACGTTCCAAATCATCGCGCCCTTGAAGTGGCCGTCGGGATGGGACGCACCGCCGGAAACGATTGAAGTGCGTCATGCATCTGCGCAAAACGGACCTCATTGTGCGATCTGGTATGAGCCCGCAACAACGGCGCTCGTCGTCGCGCGGGTCGGACAGGATCGGTTGCTGCATACCAGTTCGTGCGACGCACCGCGCTGGCCTGAAGCGGATTATCGCGCCGCACTCCATCTGGCGGCCAATTAGACAGCGCCGGGCTACTTCATGGGACACGCCTGACCCTCGCGAACAGCGCGTCCATTGAGCGCGTCGTTCCTCTCTGACCACCACATTGACGCCACAAGAGTGATTTCGAGTTCGCTCCAGATGCAGGATGCGCCATGTTTAAAGGATGGCTTTGCGGGATCATTGTCTGCGTGGCGCTTGCTGCGCCCGCGGAAGCGCAGACGTTGGAGCCCGCGCGACTGCCTGGCCTATGCTTAACCATCACTGGGGAAGGCTCAGTCAGCCGTCCTTGTGATAAATCGCCAGGGCAAACCTTCGAGCTTCCAGGCGACGCGCCGGGGCCGATCCGCTTCGGAGACTTATGCCTGGCCCCACGTGGAAACGCCAACCATTACCCGCAACTCTTTCCCGAGACCTGTGATGGCTCTCCTGCGCAGACATGGACGATCTCCGCCGGTGGCGCAGTGCGCAATGGCGACGGCCGTTGTCTGTCATTGCTCGGGCTTTCCGCGATTAGCGGCACGCGTATCTATGCCAGCGTTTGCCCCACGCGCGTTGAGCCGCAGGCGTGGGTGGCTAAGCCCGTCGATCAGGAGATTTATGACCAGGTCTCCGGCCGATTGCGCTGGCGCGCGCGACCTGAGCTTTGCCTCTCGTATATCGGCGATGGTTCGTACATCGGCCTCGAACCATGCGGCGAAAACCTGCGCAGCGAACAAGTGTTCGCGTTCGATCGCGGCGACCCGGGCCAGTTTCGCGGCTTTGGCGGCACTTGTCTCACCAGCAGTGCGATGACGCAAAGCATCGTGTTGCGCCGTTGCGCCGTCTCACCAACGACTACATGGATGTTGCAAGACCACAGCCTGCTTTCGAACGGCGAGGCGCGATGCGCCGCACCGATGTTGGAAGACGAACGCTGGGTCGTGCGCATCAGCCGCTGCGCGGCGACGATCGAGCAAAGCTGGACGTTCGAGCCCGCAATCGCCACGCACTGAACGCGCCGGCTCTGTAGACAGAACCAGCTCCAAGGTTATTCTCACGCCCAGTGTCCTATAGTGTGATCCGCCTTGCTTGTGCTGTCGCCTTGATCGCCAATACTTGGAGCGAGGGCAGCGTTGCCTATGCCGACGCTCGCCAGTGGCGTGAAACCCGACGTCTTTGCCCCGCCCTTCGCGACGTTGATTTCGCACGCCTGAACTCAGACGCTGGCGATGACTGGCGCAGCGAAGTGCGCCGAATGCTGCGCGCAAACGCCAGTCCACAGCTTGGCGACGCCGACCTCGTACTGCGCTTTCACGCGCCACCGGGGTTCGGAGGAACCAGTTCGACTTGGACAACGGCGCGACGGGTCGCTGGAGCATGGCGCGTACAGCGCGAAGACCGCCCGCTGACGTCGGCCGGACCACCCCCATACGATCCCTTCCGGATAGACATGCGCTCAAGCCGCCCGCGCTCACCCATCATCG
Organism: Hyphomonadaceae bacterium; assembly: GCA_016791445.1. Classification (GTDB taxonomy): domain Bacteria; phylum Pseudomonadota; class Alphaproteobacteria; order Caulobacterales; family Aquidulcibacteraceae; genus VFBF01. The sequence continues at coordinate 200,175 of JAEUMP010000016.1, forward strand.
TGCGCGAGGGACCGCTCGATCCTGCCTACACGGAAGTACTCGAAGACGCCCTCTCGGATCCCTGCCTCGATCGCGAACCCGACGCGGCGCCGGCGGCGCTGCCGCTTCGCGGCGGCGATCTCGACATCTGCATGGATGGCGCGTCATTCTTTCTGCAGATCGAGCATGCGGCGCGAGTACGCACGTTCGTGCATGTCTGCGAGCCGCGTTGGCGCGCAGGTGAGATCATGCGCATCCTCGAATCGGCGCCCACCATCGCGGAGCAGAGCACGGTTTCCAACGCGCTCACCCCCCTCATTTTGGTTGATGCGGAAGGGCGAAACGTCCCCGAGGCCGAAGCACCGCAGCCGATCACGCTTAGCATCACTGGTGCTCTCGGTGTTCGCGCCGTGCGGTTGAAAATCAACGGCGACAATGTCTACGACGCTGTCCCTCCAGGCTTGCCGACCTGGACGATATGGCAGCCGATCGGCGAACCGGCGCCGACCTACCGCGTTTCCGTCGCGGGTTGCACGACATCAGTGGACGGCGCTCTTCCCGCATCCGGCGGCGCAATTCACATTAGGGTCACCGGCTGTCGGCTTCAGTTGAGCGAAACAACGAACTGACCGGGACTCACGCGGAAAATCCCGCGCCGATCTATTCGCTTCGCGACGCTGTATCCCAGAAGCGGTCATTGGCGCGTTGGTGCCGCATAACGGACGCTAGTCCCGACAAACGCCGGGTACATCTCGCCGGTAGGGGTCGTACTAGCGTTGATCCACCGGGCTTCTCTAGGCAGAGGTGCGGCGAAAACCCGCTGCGCGTTTGCTTGATTGATTCAAATCAAACGCAGGATGAACATTCGCCAAGAAGCGCGCTGTGTTGTCGCTGATGCGTGCAATTTACCACTGCCTTACCTTCGACTCATGGAGACTGGCCGGCGTAGATCAAAAAGTGGAGCACATGCCATGCCGTTCGACGCACCTATCTCGGCCGAAATCTGGAATGCGAAGTATCGCTTCCGATCGGGCGACTTGGGTGACGAGTCAGTTGAAGCGACATGGGCGCGCGTCGCAAACGCCATCGCCGCGGCGGAGCCCACACGCGCGCGTCGGCACTGGCGCTCTGAATTTGAAACGGCGCTCTCCGATTTCAAGTTCCTACCCGCCGGAAGAATTATCGCCGGCGCCGGCACGGGCCGCGCGGTTACGTTGTTCAATTGCTTCGTCATGGGGACGATCCCCGACAATCTCGACGGGATCTTCGAACATCTTCGCGAAGCCGCGCTGACGATGCAACAAGGCGGCGGCGTCGGAATGGACTTCTCAACGATCCGTCCCGCTGGCGCACCTGTGCGCGGTGTCGGCGCGCAGGCTTCAGGACCCCTCTCATTCATGGACGCGTGGGACGCGATGTGTCGAACCGTGATGTCTGCCGGCCAGCGACGCGGCGCCATGATGGGATGTCTGCGCATCGATCATCCAGACATCGAACAATTCATTGACGCCAAGCGCGATCCGGCGCGGCTGCGTAACTTCAATGTGTCAGTCTTGGTGACCAACGCCTTCATGGCCGCGCTGGCCGCAGACCAGGACTGGCCGCTGGAATTCGGTGGTCAAGTTGATCGTACCGTCCGCGCCCGCGATCTCTGGGCCCGATTGATGCGGGCAACCTACGATGCGGCCGAGCCAGGCGTTATCTTCATTGATCGCGTCAACGCCGAGAATAACCTCGCTTATTGCGAGAGCATCGCGGCGACCAATCCATGCGGTGAGCAGCCGCTTCCGCCCTATGGCGCATGTCTGCTGGGATCCATCAATCTGTCCAGGCTGGTCACACGTCCGTTCGAGAGCAACGCCAGTATAGACCGCCAAGAATTGGAGCGGCTGACCGCCACCGCGGTGCGTTTTCTCGATAACGTCATCGACGTATCGCGCTATCCGCTGCGCGAACAAGAGGAGGAAGCGAAGTCAAAACGCCGTATCGGCCTGGGCGTCACCGGCCTGGCCGACGCTTTGATCTTCTGCAACGCGCGCTACGGCGGCGCAGACGGGCTGGCGTTGACTGAGACCTGGCTCAGCACGATCCGCACGGCCGCCTATCGCGCGTCAGCTCAGCTGGCGGCTGAAAAAGGCACCTTCCCAGCATATGACGCCGCCATCCTCGATCGCCCGGCCCTCGCTTCGCTTGATGAAGAAACGCGCGCGCTCATTCGCGAACATGGATTGCGCAATGGTTGCCTGACCACGATCGCGCCGACCGGTACGATCTCACTGCTGGCCGGCAACACATCCTCCGGCATCGAGCCCGTCTTTGCGTTCTCGTATCAGCGCCGCGTTCGTCACCCGGACAACAGCTTTGTCGAAGAGCCGGTCCAGGATTACGCGCTGACCGTGTGGCGGCGCCTCCACGGCGAAGCTCCTCCTCCAGAACACAGCTTCGTTAGCGCTCAAACCCTGACGCCCGCCGATCATTTGGCCATGCAGGCGACCGCGCAGCGGTTCATCGACAGCTCGATCTCAAAAACGGTGAACTGCCCTGAGGATATCCCATTCGAACAATTCTCCGACATCTATGCGCGCGCGTATGATCTTGGTTGCAAAGGCTGCACAACGTACAGGCCCAATGCGGTGACTGGCTCGATCCTCTCGGTCGAGAAGCCGGCGGAAGCCGAGACGCAATCGCCGACTACGGCCGCGCTCACGGCGCGGCCAGAGGCGCTGATCGGCTCCACCTACAAGATCAAATGGCCGGAAAGCGAACATGCGCTCTACGTCACCATCAACGACATTGAAGAAAACGGCGTGCGGCGGCCGTTTGAGATATTTATCAACTCGAAGAACATGGAGCATTACGCCTGGACGTTGGCGCTGACTCGCATGATCTCCGCAGTTTTCCGCCGCGGCGGCGATGTTTCCTTTGTCGCGGAGGAATTGAAGGCCGTGTTCGACCCGCGGGGTGGCTCTTGGCTGAATGGACGCTATGTCCCCTCACTTCTGGCCGCGATAGGCGATGTCATTCAGCGCCATCTCGATAGCGACGCCATCTCGGCGCTCACGCTCACTGAGACGGCGCCGGCAATTCAAAAGACGCGCCCCCGCTTCTGCCCGAAGTGCAGCGCTGGCGCGCTCATTCGCAGCGAGGGATGCGACAAATGCGTGGAGTGCGGCTACTCGAAGTGTTCGTGAGCCTCAGCCGCCCGGCGCTGTCACGCGGCGGCGCCGGGCAAGGAGCCGCATCGAGAGCTCTTGAAGATCGGCTGGTTCAAAACGCCGGCGCGCGAGCGGCACAACGACCGCATTCTCAAGCGCAAGGTGCTGCATCTCGTGCTGAGCAAATGATCGAAGCGCCTCGGCGCCGTCCTCGATTGCATGCGGCGGCTTTCGGATGATGAGGCAAGCGTTCAGGACATCACGCACCCGCACCGACAAGGCTTTGTCTTGCTCGTGTTCGGACGACAATCTGTCCAGAACCTCATTGATCTCGTCATCCGGCGCACAGCGTTTACGCAGCATCGGGAAGAAATCTTCCTCTTCGTCAATGACGTGCAGGGTCAGATCAAAGCGAATGAAATCGACAAGGGCTGCAATTGGCGCCGCGTCGAAGTCCGTGGCGTCCGCCAGCGCTTCCAGTGCGCGGCACATGCGCCGGTGGTTTAGATGCTCCGCCAAAATGAACTCAATCGGATCGTGCGGCGTTGGCCGGCGCGAAACGTCGTCCCGATCGCCGATCGCGTTCATGCTCGTTGCCTTGGCTGTTCAAGCCTCACACGGAAGTCCATAACGCGCGCGACACAGACCGCTCCGGGATCGGCCCCGTCGCGCAACGCGGAGATTAGAGACGCCCAGGTCTCTTCGTCCGCCTCCGCCATGAAGTCGGCAGTGGCGATGCGGAGGAAGTGCGCAATCGATTCGCCGCGAACATCCGCCTCTTTCGCCAAACGCTCAATGAGCGCTGGATCCTGCCTCTGAAGCCAGGCGCGCAACTCGGCGCTGCTCTTACGGTTGAAAGCAAGAAACTCACCCAGTGTGGGAGACTGTCTCATTGCGCCGCTCCAAACTCCAGCACCAGCCCTTCAATCTCGGCGTTGGCGGCCAGTTCGCGCAGATATCGCGCGGCGGCGGCGACGCCGGCGCGCTCACGCAAGGCCGAAGAAATGACATCGCGCACGGCCTCATAGGACGCTCTGCGCGCTTCGCCGCGGCGATCCAAGCGGACGATGTGCCACCCGAATTTCGTGCGTATGGCTGCCGGCGCAATCTCGCCAACGTCCAACGCTAACAGTGCTTCCTCCAGTTCCGATCCCAGGTCGCCGCGCTGGAGCTGCCCCAGGGCGCCGCCCTCCGACGACGATGGGCAGTCCGAATGCGCCGACGCCAGCACCGCAAAGTCAGCGCCGCCCTGCAGCGCCGCGACAAAGTGTGCGGCGCGCGCTTCTGCATCCGCCCAAGCCGCCTCCGTTGGCTCCGCTGGCGCAATCAGAATATGTGACGCCTCATAGATCGCCGGCATCGTGAAGCGCTTTGGCGCCGCATCGTAAACCCGACGGCACTCTATATCCGTGGGCTCCAGAGCGATCGCCTCCGCTTGGAGCACCTGACGGATGAGCGCTTCTTCCTCGGTCTCCTCGCGCCCCTGCTCGTCTCGCAGAGGCGACGGCGTCAAGGCGAGACCGTTCGCGCGCTGCAGCAACAGCTCACGGATCACCAGCGCACGCGCCGCTGCGGCGCGCGCCTCCGCGCCAGAACGCGCGCTGTGGTTCTGCGCCTCCGAGGCGATCGCGGCTTCATCGATAGCGACGCCATTGACGAAGACCGGCGGCGCATTCAGCGGCCGGCGCGCTGCCGGCATCGGGCCATGCCCGCACCCTGAGAAGCTCTCGGCCTGTGTCTCTTCAGGGACTGTGCTGATCAGCGTATGCTTCATCGCCCCGACCCCGCTGCGAGCTTCTTAGAACGGACGATCTGCCAGCCGCGACGGTTCAAATACCAAACCGGGGCAGAGAGCATGTGCACGAGGCGGGTGAACGGAAAGACGAGGAAGATCGTCAGTCCGAGCGTCAAATGCGCCTTGAAGATCCAATGTGCATCCGCAACGTAGTTCGCGGCGCCGGCTTGGAAGGTGAAGATGCCTTGCGCCCACATCATGAACTTCACCATCTCCCCGCCATCGCTGTGTTGCAGCGAGATCGGGATCGTGGCGAGGCCGAGACAGAGCTGCGCCATCAACAGCACGAGGATCGCAGTGTCTCCAAAAGTGGATGTTGCGCGGATGCGGGGGTCGAACAGTCGCCGATGCAACAGCAACAAGCCGCCGACCAAGCACATGGCGCCTGCAACGCCGCCCGCGATAATCGCGAGCATTTGCTTTGCCGCGTGCGTCACACCCAGCGTCTCCCACACGATCATCGGCGTCAGTAGGCCGACAAGATGGCCTACAAAAATCAGCAGGATGCCGACGTGGAAGAGTATTGAGCCCAACACGAGCTGCTTGCGGCGTAGCAATTGCGATGAACCTGTGCGCCAGGTGTATTGCTCACGGTCGAACCGCAGGACCGATCCGATCGCGAGCACGGCTAGAGCAATGTAGGGATAGAAGCCAAACAGGGCCTGATTGAGCCATTCCGTCATGGTGTGTCCTCAGAGCCGATATTCGAGAGCGAGCCAGAACTTGTTGCGGTCCGCGAAACGTGGATCCTCTCCGTCGAACAGCGCCGTCTTCGCTTCGATGGAGACGTGTTCGTTGACGGTGAAGCGCGCGGACGCATCCCATTCGCTGCCAAAATCGGTGGAGCCGCCGTCATCCGCGAAATCGTGATAGGTCACGGCAAAGGTCACTGGCTGTGCGTCGGGCCAAGGCGTAGCCGAGTAAGAGACGCCCGCATAAAGATCGCGCACGCCATCGGGCGGCGTCGTCATCAAGACATCGGCCCAGCCTTGGAAGGCGTGCAGCGTCGCCAGCGGTGTCGAGAAGCCGCGCGCATCATCGCCTTCAAGGCGCTCGCCACCGGCGGTGACGCTCCATGGCCCGCGGCGCAAGCCAAACTCCGCATGCTGGTAGCCCAGATCAAAGTCTGCGCTGGCGCCGCCATAATCTCGCTGCTGCGCCACTTCCAGCGCAAGCCGGGGCTTGTAGGCGCCGACCTCCCACTCGTTCTGCCAGCGCAGACCATACGTCTGGCTCGACTGCGTCGGCGCATTCTGGAAATCCAGAAGCAGCCCGTAAGCAGCGAGGCGGCCCACGGGCGTCGTCACTTCGGCCTGCACGATGTGACTATCGCTCTCCCACTCGCCTTGCGAACTATTATCCCCGAAAATGCGGCGGACGCGATCCACATAGATGTACGTCAAGGTCGTTTGCTCGAACGGACGGAACGAGGCGCGCACTGCGTCGAAGGTTTGCTCGTTCTGCCGAAAGCCGACATTGCCGACAAAGCGCGCATTGCCGAGCACAATACGCTGGCGGCCCAGCACCACACTGCGCCCCTCTGCACCCGACCAAGCGAGCTGCAGACGGTTTAGCTCGAAAGCCTCCGGATCGGGGACGACCGCATATGCCGTATGGCCATTGACCGTGTCATTGAAGTCGTCCGTGAGTTGAACGACGCCCTCAAGCTCAGCCAATGCTCGAAAACCGCGCCACGCCGGCGTCTCATAACCAAGTCGCGCGCGAACAGTCAGAGCATCGGCGTCCTCTAGACCATCCTGACTCACGCTTTCGTAGCGAAGCCTCGTGTCAAGTATCCAATCACCCTCCGTCGCGGCCGTCTGCGCCAAGGCGGCAGGCGTACAGATGACGACACCGAGCGCGAACGCGCAGGATCTCAATGCATACGCGTTCATGCCGCACTGTCCTTCATCTGTGCGATCATCGCCTCCGCCTTGGGACAGCCAACCTTGTCTGGCCCGAACGTCACTTGTTCCTCCGCCCACGCCTTATCGAGCGCTTCGAGATCGTTCGGATCGTCATCAGGCTCCTGCATCAGCGCCTTCAACGCCTCACCGTTACGCTCGGCGTCAGCAAGCGCGAGAAGAGCATCGAACACATGCGCGTACACGGACTCACGCTTCTTAAGCCGCTCGCGTAGCGCCTCCAGAACGTGCGCGGCCTCTCCGAGCAACATTGCAGCTTCATCGGCAGGTTGCTGGGAAAGGAATTCCAGGAAGACCGGCAAGTGATCGGGCAATTCCTTGGCGGTCAGCTCCAGGCCGCGCGACGAATAGAGCTTAAGCAACTCCACCATCGCCTGGCCGCGATCGCGGCTCTCGCCGTGCACGTGTTCGTAGAGCTGGAGCGAAAGCGAACGCGTGCGGTCGAACAGGTCGACATAGCGCGATTGGGCGTCGTACAGATCGGCCACCGAGAGCTCATCCAACAAGGGCATGAGTTTCCGCAACAGAGGCGTCGGCACGAGGCGCTCCCCCTTCAAAGCCGCTGCGACCGCCGGCATCAATGCTGCGGTCTCAGGCGTCGGATAGCTCAGCAGCACCGCAAGAGCGCGATAAGAGTTCGCCATCTCAAGCCTCCATCGGGTTTTTGGCGGTGCGCCGTTTGGTCGCTCCGAAAAGCCCAAGCTCCGTGCGGCCACCGGAAGCTTGGTTGCCGAAGCTGAAGCCGCACTCGCCGCGAACGTGGTACGCGTCCTCCGCCCCTTCACGGTGCGACGTGGGGATGACGAAGCGATCTTCGTAATTGGCGATCGCCATGATCTGATACATGTCTTCGATCTGCGCGGGCTTCAGCCCGACGCGCTCGGCAACGCCGTGATCAATGACGCCATCAATGGTTTTGGCCCGCATGTAGGACCGCATCGCCAGCATGCGCTCAAGCGCATAAACGACCGGGGGCTCCTCGCCTGCCGTCAACATGTTGGCGAGATACTTCACCGGGATACGCAATGAGCGGACGTCCGGCATGACGCCGTCATGCTCGATCGCGCCCATCGCCGCCGCCGATTGAATCGGCGAAAGCGGCGGCACGTACCAGACCATCGGCAGCGTGCGATATTCGGGGTGAAGCGGAAACGCGACCTTCCACTCCATCGCCATTTTGTAGACAGGGCTCTTGCGCGCCGCTTCGATCCACGCGTCAGGCACGCCATCCGCTCGCGCCTGCGCGATTACCGCCGGATCGTTCGGATCAAGGAACACGCCGAGCTGGGCCTCATAGAGGTCCTTCTCATCGGCGCTCGCCGCAGCCTCGATGCGATCGGCGTCGTACAGAATGACGCCCAGATAGCGGATGCGACCGACGCACGTCTCAGAGCAGACCGTCGGCTGACCCACCTCGATCCGCGGATAGCAGAACGTGCACTTCTCGGACTTGCCGCTCGACCAGTTGTAATAAATCTTCTTGTACGGGCAGGCGGAAACGCACATGCGCCAGCCGCGGCACTTATCCTGATCGATGAGAACAATGCCGTCCTCTTCGCGCTTATAGATGGCGCCAGAGGGACAGGCCGCGACGCAGGTCGGATTGAGGCAGTGCTCACACAGCCGCGGCAGGTACATCATGAAGGTGTTTTCGAACTGCCCGTAAATGTCCTTCTGCACGTTCTCGAAATTGTAGTCCTTGGAGCGCTTGGCGAACTCACCGCCAAGAATCTCTTCCCAGTTCGGACCCCACTCGATCTTCTCCATGCGTTGACCGCTGATCTGTGAGCGCGGCCGCGCCGTTGGGAAGGCTTGCATCTCCGGCGCGGTTTGCAGGTGCTGGTAGTCGAAGTCGAACGGCTCGTAATAGTCGTCGATCTCCGGCAAATCGGGGTTGGCAAATATCTTGGCGAGAATGCGCCACTTCGGACCCATCTTTGGCTGGAGCTTGCCGCCGCGCGTGCGCTCCCACCCGCCGTTCCAGCGCTTCTGATTTTCCCAATCGCGCGGATAACCGACGCCAGGTTTGGTTTCGACGTTATTGAACCAAGCGTACTCAACGCCTTCGCGGCTGGTCCAAACGTTCTTGCAGGTCACCGAGCAGGTGTGACAGCCAATGCACTTGTCCAGATTGAGAACCATGCCGATTTGAGCGCGGACTTTCATTGGCCAGCCTCCGCCTTGTTGAGCGGTTGGTCCAGCCAATCCACCTTCTTCATTTTGCGGACGATGACGAACTCGTCGCGATTGGCGCCCACGGTGCCGTAATAGTTGAAGCCGTAAGCCAGCTGGGCGTAGCCCCCGATCATATGCGTGGGCTTCAACACCGTGCGCGTAACGGAGTTGTGGATGCCTCCGCGATGGCCGGTCATCTCCGAACCGGGCGTGTTCACGATCTTCTCTTGCGCGTGGTACATGAACACCGTGCCCTCGCGGATGCGCTGCGACACGACGGCACGCGCGGTCAATGCCCCGTTTGCGTTGAACGCCTCGATCCAGTCGTTGTCCTTTATCCCTGCACGCGCGGCGTCCTTCTCCGACAACCAAACGACGGGCCCGCCGCGATTGAGCGTGAGCATCAGCAGGTTGTCAGAATAGGTGGAGTGGATGCCCCATTTCTGGTGCGGCGTAATGAAGTTGAGCGCGATTTCCTTTTCGCCGTTGGATTGGAAGTTGTGCGTCGATGCAGTGGTCTTGAGATCAACCGGCGGCTTGTAGACGCAGAGCGCCTCGCCGAACGCCCGCATCCACAAGTGGTCTTGGTAGAGCTGCTGGCGGCCGGTGAGCGTGCGCCACGGGATCAGCTCATGCACATTCGTATAGCCGGCGTTGTAGCAGACCTTTTCACTCTCGATACCCGACCACATCGGCGAAGAGATAATCTTGCGCGGCTGCGCGACGATATCGCGGAAGCGAATCTTCTCATCTTCCTTCGGCAAGGCCAGGTGCGCGTGCTCGCGCCCGGTTTGCTTGGTGAGTGACTCCCACGACTTGACGGCCACTTCGCCGTTCGTCTCCGGCGCCAGCATCAGAATGGTTTCGCACGCGTCGATCTCGGTCTCGATCTTCGCTAAGCCTTTCGTCGGCCCATCCGGCACTTCGCCATTGAGCTGCCTCAGTAGCGCAACTTCATGCTCAGTGTTCCAGCCAAGTCCCTTCCCGCCATTGCCGACCTTGGTCATCAACGGCCCGAGTGAGGTGAAGCGGCGATAGAGGTTCGGATAGTCGCGCTCAACGATTGTGATCTGCGGCCCCGTCTTGCCCGGGATCAGCTCGCACTCGCCCTTCCACCAATCCTGCACGTCATAGGGCTGAGCCATCTCGCCGGCGCTGTCGTGTTGGATCGGCGTCAGTACGACGTCCTTCTCAACGCCCAGCACTTCCGGGCAAACCTCGGAAAACGCCTTGGCGATCGCTTTGAAGATTTCCCAATCCGACTTGCACTCCCAAACCGGATCAACCGCTGCGGTGAGCGGGTGAATGAAGGGATGCATGTCGGACGTGTTGAGGTCGTTTTTCTCGTACCAGGTCGCGGTCGGCAGAACGATGTCGCTGTAGACGGCCGTCGTCGACATCCGGAAATCGATGGTGACGAGAAGATCGAGCTTTCCTTCTGGCGCTTCGTCACGCCAGGTGACTTCCACCGGCTTGCGGCGCCCGGTTTCACCGAGATCCTTGCCAAGCACGCCATTCGATGTGCCGAGCAGATGTTTCAGGAAGTATTCGTGACCCTTGCCGGATGACCCCAACAGGTTCGAGCGCCACACGAACATGTTGCGCGGCCAGTTGTCGGGGTGATCAGGATCCATGCAGCTCATTTCGAGCCGCTTGGCCGCCATCTCGCGCGTCGCATATTCCTTGGGATCGACGCCCTCGCGCGCAGCGGCTTTTGCGACCTCGAGCGGATTGGTCTTGAGCGCCGGCGCGGAGGGCAACCAGCCCATGCGCTCGGCCTTCGCGTTGTAATCGATGAAGGTCTTGCCCCAATCGCCCTCCGGCGCGGTGGGCGAGAGGATTTCCTTCACGTCCAGCGTTTCGTAACGCCACTGATCCGAGTGCGCGTAGAAAAAGCTCGTCGAGTTCTGCTGCCGGGGCGGCCTGATCCAGTCGAGAGCGAACGCCAGCGGCGCCCAGCCAGTCTGCGGACGCAATTTTTCCTGGCCGACATAGTGTGACCAACCGCCACCGGACTGGCCAATGCAGCCGCACATCGCGAGGAGATTGATTACCCCGCGATAATTCATATCCATGTGATACCAATGGTTCATCGCCGCGCCGATGATCACCATTGACTTGCCGTTGGTCTTCTCGGCGTTCGATGCAAACCCTCGCGCCACCGCGATGATCTGCTCGCGTGGCACGCTCGTTACCTTCTCCGCCCAAGCGGGCGTGTAGGGCTCAACGTCGTCGAAGCTCGATGGCATATGATCGCCGCCGAAGCCTTGGTCGACGCCATAATTGGCCATGAAGAGATCGTAGACAGAGGCCACCAGCGCTTCGCCGTCTTTGAGCGCCAAGCGCTTGGTCGGCACGCGCCGCATCAGTGTGTCTGGATGGTCTGTCGAGGCGAACCCGTTAGACGCCGTGTTAGCGAAGTAAGGGAAGCTTACTTCCACCACATCGTCGTGCGCGCCATTGAGCCCGACGCGCAGCTTCACATCGACGCCGCCAGCATCCTTCTCTTCAAGATTCCACTTGCCTTGCTCCCCCCACCGGAATCCGATCGATCCCGTCGGCACGACTGGCTTGCCGGTGGCTTCGTCGATACCAACCGTCTTCCAGTCCGGATTGTTGGCTTGGCCGAGGCCATCGGCGAAGTCCGCAGCGCGCACCAGCCGATCGGGCACGTAGCGATCGCCCTGCTTCACAAGCCGTACCAAGAGCGGCATGTCCGTGTAACGGCGGACGTAATCCTTGAAGTACGGCACCTCGCGATCGCGGTGGAATTCCGTCAGCACCACATGGCCCATCGCCATCGCAAGCGCCGCGTCCGTACCCTGCTTCACCGAAATCCAGAGATCGGCAAACTTCGACGCTTCGGAATAGTCCGGGCAGATGACAACGGACTTGGCGCCCTTGTAACGCACCTCAGTGTAGAAGTGCGCGTCCGGCGTCCGCGTCTGCGGGACGTTGGAGCCCCAGACCAGAATGAAGCCGGAATTGTACCAGTCGGCGGATTCGGGAACGTCAGTCTGCTCGCCCCACGTCTGCGGGCTGGCCGGCGGCAGATCGCAATACCAATCGTAGAAGGAGCCGCACGCGCCGCCGAGCAGCTGCAGATAGCGCGCGCCGGCTGCGTACGAGATCATCGACATCGCCGGGATTGGTGAGAAGCCGAACACGCGATCCGGTCCGTGACGCTTCACGGTGTAAGCGTTCGCCGCGCCAATCAGCTCGGTGACCTCATCCCAGGTCGAGCGCACGAGGCCGCCGCCGCCGCGAATTGATGTGTAGGACTTGCGCTTAACCGGATCTTCGACGATCGACTTCCACGCCTGCACAGGCGGCAGCGTCTTGCGCGCTTCGCGCCAGAGCTTGATGAGCCGTCCGCGCACGAGCGGATATTTCACCCGGTTGCCGGAATAGAGATACCATGAATAGCTGGCGCCGCGCGCGCACCCGCGCGGCTCGTGGTTTGGCAGGTCCGGCCGCGTGCGCGGATAATCGGTCTGCTGCGTCTCCCAGGTGACGATGCCGCCCTTGACGTAGATCTTCCACGAGCAAGAGCCCGTGCAATTCACGCCGTGGGTCGAGCGCACGATTTTGTCGTGCTGCCAGCGGCGACGGTACGCCTCCTCCCAGGAACGATCTTCGTCGTTCGTCACGCCATGACCGCCGGAATAGAGTTCGGTCTTGCGTGTGAAGAAGGCGAGACGGTCGAGTGTATGGCTCATCAGGTGCGTCCTTCAGTTCGTCGCCTTGGCGGCGCCTGCGGGGGCGTTGCGCTTGTTTTCGATATCGAACAGCAGGCCGCCCGGACGCGCATAGACGAACCAGGTGATGGCCAAGCATGAGACGTAGAAAATAAGGAAGCCGATCAGCGCGCCGGTGGCGGCGCCCGTTGCCTCGATCGAGAAGCCGAAGCTTTTCGGGATGAAGAAGGCGCCGAAAGCGGCGATGGCCGATGTGAAGCCGGTGATAGCGGCCGCTTCCCTCTCCGCCTGCTTCAGCTGATCAGGCCCGGGCAGCGCCGGCATCAAACGCGCCACTTCCTTGCGCATGATCGCGGGGATCATCTGGAAGGTGGATGCGTTGCCGACGCCCGAGGCGAAGAAGAGGAGCATGAAGCAGGCAAAGAACCCCGCAAACGCGCCTGGTGCTTCCTTTGCCCCAAGGAAGTAGATCACGCCGATCGTGCCGAGCATCATCAGCGCGAATACGACGAGCGTTACACGCGCACCGCCGTAGCGATCGGCGACCCATCCCGTCAGCGAGCGCGACAGCGCGCCGACAAGCGGACCCAAGAAGGCGATTTGAAGCACGTTGACGTCTGGAAACTGCGTGCTCGTCAGCAGCGGAAACGCAGCGGAAAAGCCGATGAACGAACCGAACGTGCCAGTATAGAGCCAGCACATGATCCAGTTTTGCGTGCGCGTAAAGATCACCGACTGCTCGGTGAAGGACGCGCGTGCGGTCGAGAGGTCGTTCATCCCGAACCACGCCACGAAGGCGGCGACGATGATGAGCGGGACCCAGATGAAGCCTGCGTTCTGCATGAACAACGTGTCGCCACTCTGCGTACTCTGCCCCGGCCCACCGAAAGCGCCGAACACCGCCATGGTGATGGCGATCGGCACCAGGAATTGCATGGCGCTGACGCCGAGATTGCCAAGCCCGGCATTAAGCGCGAGCGCATTGCCCTTCTCGGCCCGCGGGAAGAAGAAACCGATGTTGGACATCGACGACGCGAAATTGCCGCCGCCCAAACCACACAACAACGCCAGACCGAGCATGATCCAGTATGGCGTTTCTGGATTTTGCACGGCGAAGCCGATGCCAAGCGCGGGCGCTAGAAGCGACCACGTCGTCAGCGTCGTCCACAGGCGGCCGCCGAAAACGGGCACCATGAAAGAATAGAAGATGCGCAGCGTTGCGCCAGAAAGGCCCGGTAGCGCGGCCAGCCAGAACAACTGATCGGTCGTGTAGGCGAACCCGATGCTTGGCAGCTTGGCCACGACAACCGACCAAACCATCCACACCGCGAACGAAAGAAACAGTGCCGGAATTGAAAGCCACAAATTACGCGTAGCCACTTTCTTGCCGGCCTCGTTCCAGAAGACCGGATCTTCGGGACGCCAGTCCGCAATGAGGCCAGCGAGCGCAGGCTTGTGCTTCGCCGGTTCGTGGATCGGCTTCATTTCCGGGAACTGCGGCAACGCCTCAAGCTCAGTGCCGACTGCCTCCCGCTCCATTTGGCGGATCGCAAAGTGCATCCACAGCAGTGAGCCAGACACGATCAGGAACAACAGCATGAAGCAGCTGGTCCATATGCCCGTGAGATCGTTGAGGACACCGAACGCAATCGGCAGAACAAAGCCGCCAAGGCCGCCGATCATGCCGACCAAGCCGCCGACAGAGCCAACGTCTTTCGGATAATAGACGGGAATGTGTTTGAACACCGCCGCCTTGCCGAGGCTCATGAAGAAGCCCAGCACAAAGACGATAACGGTGAAACCAACGAGCCCGGTCTCGAGGCGGAACGCGATCGGGCCCTCAATGCCGTCGATCACATAGCTCGTTGGCGGATAAGAGAGCAGAAACGTCGTCGCGATGCCGACAAGGAAGGTCCAATACATGACCTGCCGCGCGCCAACCTTGTCCGACAAATGTCCGCCGTAGATGCGGAAGAGCGAAGCAGGCACCGAGAATGCCGCAGCAACCATGCCGGCGGTCTTGAGATCGAGACCGTAAACGCCAACCAAATAGCGCGGCAGCCAAAGCGCCAACGCCACAAACGCGCCGAACACAAAGAAATAGTAGAGCGAGAAGCGCCAGACCTGGATGTTCTTGAGCGGCGCAAATTGCTCCGCCATGCTGCGCGGTTTCACGCCCTTGGCGCGGCGCGCAGCCAGGTCTGGGTCGTCTTTCGTAAGCAAAAAGAACAATACGGCGATAATGGCAAGCGCAGCCGCCCAGATTTGCGCCACTGCTTCCCAGCCCATCGCCAGCAACACAAACGGGGCCAAGAACTTCGTTACCGCGGCGCCGACATTCCCCGCACCAAAGATTCCGAGCGCCGTTCCCTGTTGGCCAGGACCGTAGAATTTGGAGACGTAGGTGACGCCCACCGCGAAAGTGCCGCCGGCGATTCCGACACCTAACGCAGCAAAGAGGAATTGCGGATACGTCTCCGCGTAAGAGAGTAGAAACGTCGCGAGCGCTGCAGCCAACATGACAAGCGGGAAGACAGCTCTTCCGCCGTATTGATCGGTCCACACACCCAGGAAGAGCCGGATCAACGAACCCGTCAGGATCGGCGTGCCGATCAACAATCCGAATTGCGTTTCCGTGAGCCCCAGGTCCGCTTCAATCTGAACGCCGATGATTGAGAAGATCGTCCAAACAGCAAAGCTCGCCGTGAACGCCAATGTGCTGAACCAAAGCGCGCCCGGCGCACCACGGTGTTCAACGACTGCGTCTTGTGTTGGCATGAACCGCCCCTCTGGTCATTTGCAGGGAGCGCCAAAAGAGGGCTGGTGCGTTTGATAGAGATCAAGCGAGACTAGCTAGGCTGCAGTTTTTTCCTGCGCGCCGGCCTGCCCAACCAAGCCTCTTGATGCATTGCGATTGGCCATTTGAAAAATATCAAGGCAAGACAATCGCCTGTGTGCGAATCTTCGGCCACTTGATTTCCATCAATTCTTGTAGCCAGGATCGGCGCCACAACATCACGCATCCCAAGGAGGCGGGCGTTGCGAGCGAGCGATCTTGAACGGGTGAAATCGCTGCCCTTGTTCACAGACGTGGCGGCGGACACTTTTCGTGTCGCCACGGCCGGCGCCCATCTTCAACGCTTTCCCGGCAACACCGTCCTACTGCTTGAAGGCGATCCCGTTGATTTCCTTTATGTGTTGCTCGACGGTCAGGTTGAGCTGCACGGCACTTGGAATGATCGCGAGACGGTGCTCGCCATCTTGCGGCCGGTCTCAACCTTCATCCTTGCGGCTGTCGTTCTCGACGCCGAGGCGCTGATGTCGGCACGCACCCTTGAGAGGTGCGAAATCCTGATGATCCCTGGCGACGCCATTCGCACGGCAATGCGCCTTGATCCCCGGTTTGGGATGGCGGTCTCGCGGGATTTGGCGGGCTGCTATCGCGGCCTGGTTCGCACGATAAAGAATCACAAACTGCGCAATAGCACCGAGCGCCTCGCCAACTATCTGCTGGCTCTACGCGCCGCTGATAATTCGGGCGGGGTCGTGCGCCTTCATCATGAAAAGCGCGTGCTTGCTTCGCTTTTGGGCATGACACCGGAAAACCTGTCGCGCGCGTTCGCAGCATTGCAGCAACACGGCGTGACGGTCGAAGGCGCAGTCGTCACCCTTCGAAGTATTGGCGCACTGGAAGCCTTGGCCAAACCCGACCCACTTATCGATAATCACGCGCCGCGCGGCGGCGAGATCGTTGCCGAGGCAGACGCTGAAGTGTGGTCCTCAGAATGGTATCGCGCAAATCCATCGGATGCCTCAGCTGCAGGTAAGCGACATGGTTGAGCACGAGCTGCTCACCGCAACGGGAGGCGTCCTTCTAGCCGGCGGTCTTTCAACGCGCTTCGGCGCCGAGAAAGCTATGGCGCAATGGCATGGCGGCGTGCTGATGGACGCGGTCTGCGCGCGGTTCACTGCGCTCGCGCAGATTGCCGTAAGTGCTCGCCCCGGCTCAGCAGCGGAGCATCATGCTTTAGCGCGCGGGCTCGACGTTCTGCACGACGATCCAGCTTATCCTTCCGGGCCGCTCGCGGGTGTCGCGGCGGGCTTAGTTTGGGCGAAACGTCGAAACCTGCGCAGGGTCGCGACCGCGCCCTGCGATACGCCGCTGCTGCCGTTGGCAATCTTCCCAATCCTACTAAGCCAACTCGTCGATGCGCCGGCTGCGTTTGCGGCGACATCAGAGGGGCCCAACCCGCTTTGCGCCATTTGGCGCACCGATGTGCTCTCGGACCTGCAGGCGCGACTCGCGGACCATCATCCATCGGTTCAGCGTTTTCACGCGGAGCTGGGCTCAACCGCCGTCCGGTTCGCTGATGCCACGGCCTTCGCCAACGCCAACACCAAAGAAGCACTGGCGGCAATCGAGGCACGGCTATGAAGCCGCTGATCGATCCCTTCGGCCGCGCCATCACTTATCTGCGCGTCTCCGTCACCGATCGCTGCGATTTGCGCTGCATCTATTGCATGAGCGAGCGGATGCGGTTTCTGCCGCGCACAGAATTGCTCAGCATCGAGGAACTGGATCGCCTGTGCACCACGTTCATCCAGCGAGGCGTGCGCCGATTGCGCTTTACGGGCGGCGAGCCGCTTGTGCGCAAAGGTTTCCTCGATCTGCTCCATAGCGTTCGCCGCCATCTCGGCGAAGGCCTGGATGAGATCACCGTCACAACCAACGGCGTTCAGCTTGCGGAATTCGCGGCGCCACTCTTTGCGGCAGGCGTCCGCCGGGTAAATGTCTCGGTCGATTCTATCGACCGCGAGACGTTCGCGAGGATCGCCCGCCGCGATCGCCTGCCACAGGTGCTTCAAGGCATCGAAGCCGCTGTCGCGACGGGCTTGAAGGTCAAGATCAACACGGTCGCGCTGAAACACGACAACGCCCACGAAATTCCCGAGCTGGTCAAATGGGCGCACGCGCGCGGCCACGACATCACGCTCATTGAGACTATGCCGCTTGGCGAGATCGATGAAGATCGAACCGACCAGTTTCTCTCGCTTACGCGCGTGCGCGAGGACATGCAGAGCTATTGGCGCCTGACAAACCTGCCCGATCGCACCGGCGGGCCCGCCCGCTATGTACGCGTCGAAGAGACTGGTGGCCGGTTGGGCTTCATCACACCGCTCACACACAATTTCTGCGAAGGCTGCTCGCGCGTGCGTCTCACCTGCACAGGGCGGCTCTATCTCTGCCTTGGTCACGAGACCTCGGTCGATCTGCGCACACCCTTGCGCGCCGGCGGTGACGAGGATGCGATTCAAGCCGCAATCGACGCCGCCATCGCTCTACGCCCCAAGGGCCATGACTTTCAGATCGAACGCCTCTCCAAGCCTGCCACCGAGCGGCACATGTCGGTGACCGGCGGATGACAAAGCTTCTCTTCTTCGGCCGCGCCCGAGATGCGGCAGGCTGCAGCGAAATGATCTGTGACCTGCCCGCCAACGTGGAGACAGTAGCCGAGCTGCGGTCCTGGCTTCATCAACGCGACCCGGAACTCGGCAGCGTTCTCATGGCGCGCGATATTCGAGTCGCTGCGGACCACACGATCTGCGTGAGCGAGGCCACATCCGTGCGGGGCGCGTCCGAAATAGCGTTCATGCCGCCCATGAGCGGAGGCTGAGATGGACCAGACCATTCTGCTGCTCATCTTGGCCATCGCCGCTGCCGCAGCGCTCTACTCTTCCGTCGGACACGGTGGCGCTTCGGCTTATATCGCACTGATGGCGCTGGTCGGCTTGGCGCCCGAAGAGATCAGGCCTGCGGCCCTGGTGCTCAACATCCTGGTCGCCGGTCTGGGCGCGTTCCGCTTCCTCCGCGCTGGCCGCTTTGATTGGCATGTGTTCTGGCCGTTTGCGATTACAGCAATCCCGGCAGCGTTCGTGGCCGGACGCATTGACGTCCCCGAAGACGTTTTCCGGCCGCTGTTGGCTTTCGCGCTGGCGGCTGCGGCTCTTCGCTATCTGGTGTGGCCCCAGATCGACGCCGTGAAACCAAGTGTGCCGCCGTCGAAGCTCGTCGCGCTGCCGGTCGGCCTCGGACTCGGCGCGCTTGCAGGCCTGACGGGAATTGGCGGCGGCGTCTATCTATCGCCCTTACTGGTCTTCGCCGGCTGGAGCGCTCCGAAAAAAGCGACCGGCATCGCCGCCTGCTTCATCGTGGTCAACTCGATCGCCGGTCTTGTCGGGCGTACGTCGTCGCTTGCGCTTCTCCCCAATTATCTGCCTTGGCTGGCGGCCGCCGCGATCATCGGCGCGATCATTGGCACAACGTGGAGTCTGAAGGGTCTCGGAAGCAAGGGCGTGCTGCGCGTGCTTGGAGTTGTCTTAGGTCTAGCAGCCGTGGCGCTCGCCACATGATCCGCACAACGATCACCACCGAGGCGTTTCGGCCAGAAGCAGAGCTGAATGCCTTCATGGAAAGCCGAGGCGACCACATCGGCGCGATTGCGAGCTTCATCGGCTATTGCCGAACGTCGTCGGCGGCGGGCACTGTGAAGCACCTAGAACTCGATCACTATCCCGTCTTCACCGAACGCGAAGTCGCACGTCTGGCAGACCAGATTGCCGAACGCCACAGCCTCGACGCGTTACTGGTGATCCATCGCGTCGGCCTCATCCCCGCCCGCGACCCCATCGTACTAGTGGCGGCGCAAAATCAGCATCGCGCGGAGGCCTTCGCCGCCGTTGCCGAAATGATGGACTATCTCAAAACCGACGCCCCCTTCTGGAAGCGCGAATCCGGCCCGGACGGAGCGCGTTGGATCGAACCCACCGCGGCCGACTACGCGCGCCGCGCGGAGCACGCCAAATGACCGATGCCTCCCAGCTCTGCCGCATCGACGAGTCGCTGCCATTTAAGCCGGTGCGGATCGCCATCCTGACTGTCTCCGATACGCGTGACGAAGAGAGCGACACGTCCGGGGCGCTTCTGGCCGATCGCGCCACCCGCGACGGGCACCTCGTCGCGACGCGCGCGCTGGTGCGCGACGATACCGGCGCCATCCGTGCACGGGTCAATGACTGGATCGCTGATCCTAACATTGATGTGGTCCTTACGACGGGCGGCACCGGGTTAACCGGCCGCGACGTGACGCCAGAAGCGCTCAAGCCGATCTTCGAAAAAGAGATCGAAGGCTTCGCCGTGGTCTGGCACATGCTGAGCTACCAGAGCGTTGGCCTCTCCACGCTGCAATCGCGCGCTTGCGCCGGCGTCGTGCGCGGCAAGTTCATCTTCGCCTTGCCCGGCTCGAATGGCGCGTGCAAGGATGGGTGGGACAAGATCATCCGCTGGCAGCTCGATAGCCGCCACACGCCGTGCAACCTGGTTGAAATCATGCCGCGACTGACGGAGCGCTGAATGAGCGACCGTCTCACCCATCTGGACGAGAGTGGCCGCGCCCGCATGGTGGATGTCGGCAGTAAAGACATCACACAGCGCGAGGCTGTCGCGACCGGCCGCATCCGAATGCGTCTGGAAACGTTGCAACGGGCGCAAAGCGGCGATCTGCCGAAGGGCGACGTCCGCGCCATCGCTGAGATTGCGGGCGTCATGGCCGGCAAGCGTACATCGGAACTCATTCCGCTCTGCCATCCACTATCGTTGAGCAGCCTAAAGATCGACGTGACGGCCGATGAAAAGCTGCCCGGTTTCGTCGTTACCGCCCGGGCGCGCGTGACTGGCCAAACCGGGGTCGAGATGGAAGCGCTGACTGCCGCGTCGGTGGCGTGCCTCACCCTCTACGACATGCTCAAGGCGATCGATCGAAGCATGACGATCGAAGCCATCCAACTGCAGGAGAAGCACGGCGGCGCCAGCGGCTCCTACATCCGGAGCGAGGAATGATCAGCGTCGCCGAGGCTCGCTCTGTCATTCTGGAGAATGCGCCTGCGTGCGCGGCTGAGACACTCGATCTGCACGCAGCGCTTGGACGAACCCTGCGCGAAGACATCGTTTCACACCGCGATCAACCGCCGTTTCGTGCGTCCGCCATGGATGGCTATGCTCTGCGCGCGGCAGATACGCCCGGCGTGTTGAGACTGATCGGTGAAGCGGGGGCCGGCCGCGCGTTAGGCCGCGCGCTGATGCCTGGCGAATGCGCCCGCATTTTCACCGGCGCTCCGCTTCCTGATGGCGCGGATGCGGTGCTTATCCAAGAAGACGCAGCGCGCGACGGCGAGCTTGTGACCTCGCCCGCAGTGAAAGCCAACCGCCATGTCCGATCGGCGGGCGTGGACTTCGCGCGGGGAGAACGATTGCTTGAAACTGGCCAGATTCTCAATGCCGCAAGCATTGCGCTTGCCGCGGCCGCCGGACGTGCGTCGGTTTCCGTTACACGCAAACCGCGCGTTACCGTTTTGAGTGGCGGCGATGAACTTGTCGGGCCGGAACAAGAGCCCGCCGCGGATCAAATCTACGATTCGATGAGCATAGGTATCGCCGCGCTCGCCGAACAATGGGGCGCTGCCGCCACGGCGATCGGCCCCCTACCCGACGATGCGAAAACGATCGCTGACGCGCTTCGCAACGCAGTCTCTCAAAGCGATCTGACCGTCATCGTTGGTGGAGCGTCGGTCGGCGACCATGACCATGCACGACCCGCGGTTCGCAGTCTCAGTGGCACATTGCTCTTCGAGAAGGTGGCGCTTCGGCCCGGGAAGCCGACGTGGTTTGCTCGCATCGGCGATCGGATCGTGCTTGGTTTGCCCGGCAATCCCGCTTCGGGCTTCGTATGCGCGCGCCTCTTCATGCGCCCACTGCTGGACCTGATGTGCGGCCGTAATCCCGTGGGCTCAACTCGATTGAGCCAAGCGCGCCTCCGCTCAAACCTCGCCGAGAATGGATCTCGCGAGACCTATCTTCGCGCCGCCATCGAGACGGACGACACTGGTCAAGTCTGGGCCAATGCCGCGCAGCAACAAGACTCGTCTCTGCTCTCAGTTCTAACGCACGCTCCGGCCCTCATTCTTCGCCCGCCGCATGCGCCTCCCGTGTCCACGGGCGCCGTAGTTGATGTGCTCAGCCTTTAGCAACTGTGCGCTTGGGCCGCATCGTCATTTGACTCATATCAAACGCCGTTGCGGAGCGCAGGGCAATTCTGAGCCATGGATCCGCAACTCCTCCCCTTCGCGGAACGTCAGGCGCCGCGATACACTTCCTATCCGAGCGCCAACCATTTCGACGCGTCGGTAAACGCTGAGACCTATGGAAGCTGGCTGCGCGCCCTCAGTCCCGACACCAGCCTCTCGCTTTATCTCCATGTCCCGTATTGCAGAGAGCTTTGCTGGTATTGCGGTTGCAATACCTACCTGACACGCGGCGGCGACATCGGTGACTTTGTCACAGCGCTGATGATGGAGGTTGATCTCGTCGCGTCGAAACTTGGCTCACATCGCGTCGGTGAAATTCACTGGGGCGGCGGCACACCCAATGTCCTCTCTCCCGAACAGTTCAGCCGCCTCGTACGCCAAATCCACTTCTGGTTCGACGTCGCGTCCGATGTCGCGCACGCTGTTGAGCTTGATCCACGCTATGTGACGCGCGAACTCGCGGAGGAATACGTCGCGGCGGGCGTTGGACGAGCATCATTGGGCGTGCAGGATCTCAATCCGCATGTGCAGAAGGCGATCGGACGCGTGCAGCCGATCGAACAGGTGCGCCAAGCAGTCGAGACGCTTCGCGGAGCTGGTTTGACGCAACTGAGCTTCGACCTGATGTACGGCTTATCAGGGCAAACTGCGGACGATCTGGCGCGAACGATCCGCCTCGCAGCTGATCTCCAGCCAAACCGCATCGCTCTTTTCGGATACGCCCACGTTCCGTGGTTCAAGCGGCGGCAAAGACTCATCAATGCTGAGGACTTGCCCGGCGCCAGCGAGCGTTTTGACCAAGCCGAACTCGCACGCAGCATGCTGAACGACTTAGGCTATGAGAGCGTGGGCTTGGATCATTTCGCGCGGCCAGATGATCCGCTCGCGATCTCGGCGCGAAACGCTACGCTGAAACGAAACTTCCAGGGCTATGTCGCCCAAGAGAGCGCCGCCCTGATTGGATTGGGCCCATCCGCGATCTCCCATCTTCCCGGCGGTTACGTTCAGAATATCACCACTGTCACCGCCTGGCGTCATGCGGTTGAAGCCGACACGCTACCCATCGCGCGCGGCCACGCTGAAACAGCAGAGGACCTCCGACGCAACGCGATCATCCAATCGATCATGTGCACCCATCAAGTCGACCTTGGACCATGGGGCGGCTGGGACATGTTTCCTGACGCATACGCGGACCTGAGAGCGCTCTCGGAAGCCGGGCTAGTGATGATCGAGAACGACGAACTTCGCATTCCAGACTCGGCACGACAATTCTCGCGCCTGGTAGCGGCAGCATTTGATGCATACGCCCAGCCTTCCCAACCGGCGCATTCGCGCGCCATCTGAGACCTCGCCTCATGACGGCTACGACAGCTGAACGTTATCGAACCTATCGTGGCCCTCCGCTCTTCAGCATGGGCTTTCGGCCGTTCTTCTTGTTGGCGGCTTTATGGTCGGCCTTCGCCGTGCCGGTATGGGCCGCTAGCTTCGCGGGCTGGCTGCCGCCGGAGCATTTCAACCGCGACTGGCACGCGCATGAAATGCTGTTCGGCTATCTGAGCGGCGTCATCGCCGGCTTCCTCTTGACCGCAGTGCCGAACTGGACAGGCCGGCTTCCGGTGACGGGTGCGCCACTCATGGGGCTTGTCTTTCTGTGGTGTGCTGGACGCGCGGCGATGCTTCTTCCCTCCTTTACCGGCGCGCCTTTCATTGACAGCGCGTTCCTCTTTGTTTTCGCCGCAGTGGTCGGGCGTGAGATTATCGCAGGCCGGAATGTCCGGAACCTGCCTGTACTCGCGCTGCTGACTATTCTCGGCAGCGCGAACGTAGTTTCTCATCTGCGCGGCTTGGATCCCGACCTCGCATTGCTGGGCGAACGCATCGGCGTTGCCGTTGTCGCGACACTTGTGGCGTTAATCGGCGGGCGCATCGTCCCCAGCTTCACGCGAAACTGGATGGCCAAGCGGCGGATGACGCCAGAGCCTGCATCCCCAAGCCGTTTCGACGCAGTCACGTTGGCAGTGGGCGCGATTGGGCTCGTCATGTGGGCGGCTTCACCCACGCTTTACGCTGCAGGGCTCGCGCTTACACTCGCTGGCGCACTCCATTTTGCACGGCTCGCTCGTTGGCAGGGCTGGCAAACCACAGACGAACCTTTGGTTCTTGTGCTTCATCTTGGATATTTCTGGCTAGCGCTCGGACTGTCGCTGCAAGGCCTCGCGATCCTCGCCCCTTCTGTAGTGCCGGCCGCGTCCGGCCTTCATGCGCTTACCGCTGGCGCCTTCGGCGTTATGACGCTTGCCGTGATGACGCGGGCGAGCCTCGGTCACACCGGGCAACCACTCGCGGCGACGCCGCGCATCAACGCCATATACGTGCTGGTCAATCTTGGCGCGCTCGTCCGCATCACAGCGCCATTCTTCCCCGAGCACTACGCCGCGCTCTTGGCGCTATCAGCCGTGCTCTGGAGCGGTGCGTTTGCCTGGTTCGTCATTGTCTATGCGCCACTGCTGCTGCGATCTCGCCAAGCGAGTGCAGCATGAGGTCGACCCGAGTCCTGAGCGCGCGGCACGGCCGCGCCTGCTTCGCCACCAGCTCGCCTGCGTCATCCCACCGCGACCTCGCTTGACCATCATCAAATGCAATCAGCGGATGGCGTGCTTTGCTTTCTGTACAGCGCTGAGGCGCTGTGGGCCGGCCGCCAGCACCCGTTGGGCGCGGAACGCTAGGCCGGGCAGGCCGCTCCGTCAGTTACGGCGCGGCCTGCTTGCGTCTTTGACCTTTGCTGAAAGCGATTCATGACCAACGACTATCGGGCACGCATTGCGGAAATTGACGAATATGCCGTCGAGTTGCGCGCGCTAATTCCGGACTCACTCGCCGCGTTCGGCGCGCTGTCTAAGGCAGCTCAATCAGCTGGCGCTCTCGACAAGAAAACAAAGGAATTGCTCGCTCTTGCCATTGGCGTCGCCATCCGTTGCGACGGATGCATCGGCTATCATGCGCGAGGCGCACAACGTACGGGGGCTAGCCGTCAGGAGGTCGCCGAAGCATTGGCGGTGGCTATCCAAATGGGCGGCGGCCCAAGCGTGAACTACGCCGCCGACGCGCTGCGCGCCTTTGATCAGTTTCAACCGCGTGCCTAGATTGCGTGAACGAGCGCACCGCCCAAGCCGGTTATCGAGGCCACACCGCAAGATTCTCAAGGCCACATGCCAGACGTACCGCAGGAAGCCGAAGCGCAAGTTTCGCGCTGAAAACCAGCGAAAAGCATGATGCTAAAGTCGCACCGCCCGAGCGACAAAAAAGGGCCAATCAGCGCCGCCTCGCCAAATCCTCACGAACGTCCGCTTTGGCGTGCTCCAACGCCATCGGCGACTTCTCTTTCTGCCCCGACGCGGACATCACTACGACCGCAGCTTGGAGCACAATCGCGCGCAGCGAAATTCCCGCGAACCTGCCAAGCTAGTTATCCACAGAAATGGCCGCCTCAGCGAACCGCGTTGGCGCGTGGTAGCAAAGTGGTAGCACGCTTGTGGAAGACGGCCCGCTCAGACCGTTTGCTACCACAAAAAACTCAATGAAAACTGGAGCGGGCGATGAGATTCGAACTCACGACCCCAACCTTGGCAAGGTTGTGCTCTACCCCTGAGCTACGCCCGCATCCGTGGGTACGCGACGGGATGCCCCGCGCGAGAGGGCGGCGGTATGGCAGAGGCGGCGCGCGAGCGCAAGCGGGATGCCGACGGGAGAGCCGAATAGGGGGAAACTCGAAGGCTTTTCCCCTCGCCGCAGGGACCGCCGGCGCATCGCCGGCAACGCGTCTCCCCTTGGCGCTCAAGGAGGCCGGCGAGGGCGCCGGCGGTCCGCTGCAGAAAAATCGCCTCCGCAATCCGACCGGGTCGAAACCTGAGTCACGCTGCTCCCACGTCGCGTCCGGATGGTCCGGGCGCCACGGAGAGGAGCACCGCCATGCAGTTCGTGAGAACGCCGGATTTCACCGCGCAAGTCGCCGAAGCGCTGGCGGCGCTTCGACTCTGGGTGCTGCAGATCCTAGCGTGGGTCGCGGAGTACGCGCCGCTGCCCCGTGACGCGCGTCTCTGGATGCAATGCCAGCTGCGCCGCGTGCGCAGCGACATCCGCCTCCTGATCGCCGCCGCGGTGATTTCCCGGATGCGCAAGGTGAAGCGGCGGCGCGTCCAGATGCACAAGCGCAGATTGCCCCGCGGCTACCGCTGGGCCGCACGACGCTCGCCCGCCATCGGCTGCATCACCCGCGGCATTCGTCTGCGCACGCTCGCCGACATGCGCCGCGCGCTGGATGATTTCGATGCCGTCGTTGACCGCGCCCTCGCCAACCTGCCGCGCTTGCGGCGCAGCGGCGTGCTCGTCATGACGCATGCGCAGAAGCCAGCGCCGATCGCGTTCTTCATCGCGTCCGAAACTGAAGCCGCAGACACGTCATAGGTTCGGAGCGCGGACGACCTCGTCCGCGTACCACTTTCGACAATCGGCATGGGCGGGGTCGCCCATGCGCCACCTGCAACGCGAGATTCTTCGGAGTCTGGCGGCGCGACCGCTTGCGCAGCGGGCGCCTACTCCCCCGGTTCGGCCTTGCGCGGTTGTTTCAGGCGACGCCGGTTCACATGCGCGTGGCCTTCGGGGCGGGCGTCGCCGGTGACGACTTCGCCCTTGAAATAGTGGCGCTGCCAGCCCTGCTGGATCGTCTCCGCATCGTTCTTCGCCAGTCTGTCGAGAAACTGCGTGCGGCTCTCGCCCCAGGCCAGATACTGGCGATGCAGTTCGGGCTCGTCGGCGAGTTTCTTGATCACCGGCTGCACGTCTTCATAGGCGTTGTGCGGCACCGGCATCACGAACGCGATCGGATCGCCCTTCTTGAAGGACACATAGCCCGGTCGCGTGAAGTGCCAGTTCATCGTGAAAGGAAATGGGAGCCAGTCGGTCTCGACGATTCCCGACAGCGGCTGGATGCCGTCCTTCACATGGTTCGGCGAACCGCCGACCCACATGTCCCAGCCCGGCTCCGTGCGGAACAGATAGCCCGTGTGGAACGTCAGGATCCCGCGCGTGAAATGCGAGACGACGAGACGGGAGAGAAGCTCCTGCGACGTGCCGTCGTCGGACCGGATCTGGATGTCGTCGATGCCGGCCCCGCCCGTCCACCAGGTGGTGAAGCTGAACGGCGAGAGGATGTCCCAGCCGGTGGTGTTGGCGATCACCATGGGCAGGCAGCGATAGGGATGGCGATCGCCGAAATTGTCCATCCACGGGCGATCCGTGGAACCGGGGACGAGGGGCGGCAGATGTTCGTCGCCCTCGGTCGTGTAGCACATGAGTTTCATCGCCGGCTGGTGTATCGCTCGCCCATGACCGCGTCCACGCGACAAGACCTCCTCGCCTTCCTCGACCGGCTGGGCGTCGCCCACCGCACCCATGATCACGCGCCCGTCTTCACCGTCGCCGAGAGCGGGGCCATCAAGCTCGACATGCCCGGCGGGCATACCAAGAACCTGTTCCTGAAGGACAAGGCGGGCCGCCTCTTCCTCCTCTGCGCGCTCGCGGAGACGAAGATCAATCTGAACGCGCTGGCGAAGCTCCTGAAGGCGGGGCGGTTCAGCTTCGGATCGCCGGAGCTGCTGCTGGAAGCTCTTGGCGTGACGCCGGGGTCAGT
The DNA here is from genome assembly GCA_016791445.1 of Hyphomonadaceae bacterium. Classification (GTDB taxonomy): domain Bacteria; phylum Pseudomonadota; class Alphaproteobacteria; order Caulobacterales; family Aquidulcibacteraceae; genus VFBF01. The sequence goes on from JAEUMP010000016.1 coordinate 227,732, forward strand.
GACGGTCTTCGCGCTGATCAATGACCGCCTCGGCCGCGTCGCCCTGCTGCTCGACGAGGCGCTCCTGCACATCGATCCGGTGAACTTCCACCCGCTGTCGAACGACGCCACGACGGCCGTCTCGCCCGCCGGGCTCATGACCTTTCTGGAAGCCACCGGCCACGCCCCGCTACGCATCGCCTTCGACGCCGCAGGCGCCCCCGCCGCCGTTGAATAGACCCCGCCCCCGGCCCATGTTGCCGGTGAAGCATTCGAGGACCAGATGGCAGACACAATCGGAGCCCCGCCCGCCGATCTCGTAAAGGACGGCTCGGACCAGGCCTTCATGGCCGACGTGATCGAGGCGTCGAAGACCCAGCCCGTGATCGTCGATTTCTGGGCGCCCTGGTGCGGCCCCTGCAAGACGCTGGCGCCGGCGCTCGAGAAGGCCGTGATCGCGGCCAAGGGCAAGGTGAAGCTCGTCAAGATCAACATCGACGAGCACCCGGGCGTGGCGGGACAGCTCGGCGTCCGCTCGATTCCGGCGGTCTTCGCGTTCGATCGCGGTCGCCCGGTGGACGGCTTCATGGGCGCGGTGCCGGAAAGCCAGATCCGCATGTTCATCGACAAGCTCGCAGGCCTCGCAGGGCCCGACGCGGCCGAAGAGGACATCGCCGCCGCGTTGAAGGAGGCGGGCGAAGCGCTCGCGCAGGGCGACATCGGCGGCGCGGCGCAAGTCTATGCCGCCGTGTTGCAGGCGGATCCGGAAAGCGTGAAGGCCATCGCCGGCCTCGCGCGCTGCTACCTCGCCGCCGGCGAGGTCGAGCAGGCGCAGGACACGCTGTCGATGGTCCCGGAGGCCAAGGCCAAGGACCCTGAGGTCCAGAGCGTGCGCGCCGCGCTTGAGCTTGCCAGCGCCGCACCGGCGGGCGGATCCGACACAGCGACGTTCGACGCTGCGCTGAAGGCGAACCCGAACGACCATGCCGCGCGTTACGACCTCGCCGGCGTGCTCGCAGCGCGCGGAGACCTGGAGGGCGCCGTGAACGAGCTTCTGACCATTGTCGAGAAGGACCGCGACTGGAACGAAGGCGCCGCGCGTGCGCAGGTGTTGAAGATCTTCGAGGCGGCGGGCCTCGGCTCCGATATTGCGAAGGCGGGACGGCGCAGGCTTTCAGCGATCCTCTTCTCCTGAGGGCGCGACATGAGCGCGTTCGGATTCCGCAAGCCCGACGATCTTCCTGCGATCATCCCGGTGTTCCCGCTGACCGGTGCCGTGCTCTTTCCGCGCAGCGCCCTGCCGCTCAACATCTTCGAGCCGCGCTACCTGAACATGATCGACGATGCGCTCGCGGCGGAGCGACTCATCGGCATGATCCAGCCGGTTGACGGCGGCGCCCCGGTGAAGCCTGCGCTCGCAGATGTCGGTTGCGTCGGGCGCATCACGACGTTTTCGGAGACCGATGACGGCCGCTATCTCATCACGCTGACGGGCGTCAGCCGTTTCCGCGTCGGTCGCGAGATCGATGCGCCATCGCCGTACCGAAAGGTGGCGGCGGACTGGTACGCCTACGCGACCGACCTCTCCGAACGCGACAACGCCGCCGCGATCGACCAGGAAATGCTTGCCCGCGCGTTGCGCGACTATTCGGTGGCGAAGGGCTTCCAGGTGGACTGGGAAGCCGCCGCCGGCGCGCCGGCGGAAATGCTCGTGAACGCCGTGTGCGCTGCGTGTCCGTTCTCGCCGGAAGAAAAGCAGATGCTGCTTGAGGCCGTGACGCTAGCGGATCGCAGCGATGCACTCGTCGCACTGCTCGAACTCGGCGCCTCGGCGTCGGGCGGAGGGCCCATCCAGTGAGCGCGCCCGTCGAGATCGATCCAAAGCTGCTGGAAGTCATCGTCTGTCCGCAGTCGCGCACGCCGCTGCGGTACGATCGAGAGAAACAGGAACTGATCAGCGATGCGGCCCGCCTCGCCTACTCGATCCGGGATGGCGTGCTGATCCTGTGCATCGATGAAGCGCGCGAACTGGGGCCGGACGAATGAGCCGGCAGACCGCGAACGCAAACTGGCCGCGCGAACTCGTCTTCCAGCGCGAAGCCCGGCGCCTGCACATCACCTTCGAAGACGGCGCGGACGTATCAATCCCGTTTGAAACATTGCGCGTCGAAAGCCCGTCCGCCGAAGTGCAGGGCCACGGAAACAAACGGGTCGTCACCGGCAAGGCCGATGTCGGCGTCGTCGACGCGAAACCCGTGGGCCGTTACGCCGTGCGCATCATCTTCGACGACGGTCACGACACCGGCATCTTCAGCTGGGACTATTTGCGTTCGCTGGGGGAGCAGGCGCGATAGACGGCCCGATTTCAATTGTCCGGTGCAACGGGTCGCGCTTGCGGGCGCGATCTGGTCCACTGGCGACCAGCCATTCCCCATAGAGGTCAATCCATGAACGTCCGCGTGGTTGCGTGCGCCCTTGCCATCCTGTTCACATCGGTCAGCGCCGAGGCGCAGAGCCGCCGCACGACTTCCATCGCCGCAGCGGTGCAGCGGCCGGTGACCTTCGTGGCGGAAACCGGCGCGCAGGAGCACGCGCTCGTCCTTCCGCTCTCCGGCGCCGCCGACATCGCCGTCCGCGCAGGCATGCTGGGCGACGCCGAGCGTGACGCGATCGGTCGCGCCATTGCAGCGGACAACTTCAAGTTCGCCGCCGCCAAGACGCTGTCGCTCCGGGGCATCGGCGCGTGGACCCGAATCCTCATCGTCGGACTGGGCGATGCGCCAACAGCGGCGACCTATCAGGATGCGGGCATCGTCGCCGGTCGCGCTCTTCTCGGCGAGAAGGCGCCCGTCACACTCGCCGCCAAGGGAATGCCGACGACGGCGATCACGGAGTTCGTCACCGGCATGGGCATCGGCGAGTATCGCTCGGATACCTTCCAGGCGTCGCGCCGCGAAGCGGGAGCGCTGGCCGGAACCTCCGTCGTCGTCGACACGCCGGCACAAGCCGAGGAGACATATCGCACGCGCGGCCGCGCCCTGATCGATGCGATGGCGTGGACGCGCGACGTGTCGAACCAACCCGCCAACATCATCTATCCCGAATCCTTCGTCGCCAGCGCGCGCCGCCAGTTCGCAGGTCTCGCGGGCGTCACCATCGAAGTGCTCGACGTCCCGGCGATGGAGCGGCTCGGCATGGGCGCCATCACAGGCGTCGGAAAGGGCTCTGCGCGGCCGCCGCGAATGCTGATCGTGCGCTATCGCGGTCGCGGCGCGCCGGAGGGCGGCCCTATCGTCCTCGCCGGCAAGGGCATCACCTTCGACACGGGCGGCATCTCGCTGAAGGACCCGCCAAACATGGGCAACATGCGCATGGACATGTCCGGCGCCGCCAGCGTCACCGGCGCGGTCCTTGCCCTCGCGCGCACGCAGGCCCCGGTCCACGTCGTCGCCATCGCCGCATTGGCGGAGAACATGCCGGACGGCGCCGCCATCAGGCCCGGCGATGTCCTCACGGCGATGAACGGGAAGACGATCGAAATCGTTTCGACAGACGCCGAAGGCCGCCTCGTTCTTGCCGACGCGCTTTCCTACGCGGATTCGCGGCTGAACCCCGCTGTGGTTGTCGACGTGGCGACTCTGACAGGCGCCGTGCGTGGCGCGCTGGGCGATGAGTACGCGGGGCTGTTCTCGCGTCATGATGCACTTGCTGCGCAGCTCACCGCCGCCGGCGACGCCGTGGGCGAACATCTCTGGCGGCTGCCGCTGCACGAAAGCTACGCCAAGGACACGGCTTCCACCTACGCCGACATCCGCAATTCCGGCGGCGACGGCGGCGCAGGCGCGGGCACGGGCGCCCACTTCATCGGTGAGTTCATCAGCCGCGACATTCCGTGGGCCCACCTCGACATCGCCGGTGTAGCCTACGGAGGCGCCAACGAACGCAAGCCCGACGGCTCCGCCGGATATGGCGTGCGATTGCTGGAGCGTTTCGTGCGCGACTGGAAGCCTGTGGAAGCCGGCAAATAGTCAGAGGCCGAGCACCTCGCCCTTCAGCAGCTTCGGCAGCGCGCCGCTGCCGCCCGCCGCTTCGCGCATGAAGAAGCGGCGCGCGGGCGGTACGAGATCGACCGCCGCCATGCCGCGTCCGCGCCATTGGCGCAGCGGTGCGAAATCGTTGGAAAAGATGCGGTTGAACGCATCCATCACGAGGGCCATCGACGTGGAGTCGAAGCGCCGCCACTTCTCGTAGCGCTTCAAACCTTCCGCATCGCCCGCCTCGAGACCGACGCTGACGGAATCCACGATGCACTCTGCGAGCGCCGCCACATCGCGCAGGCCGACATTCAGTCCTTGCCCCGCAATCGGATGCACGCCGTGCGCGGCGTCCCCGATCAGCACGGCGCGCGGCGCCGTCAGTCTCTCCGCGATCTGCAGGGACAGTGGATAGGCAAAGCGCGGGCCAGCCATCGTCACCGCGCCGAGATGCCCGCCGAAGCGCAGCCGCAGCTCCGCAAGAAAATCGACTTCCGACATCGCCATCAGCGCATCGGAAATCGCAGGCTTTTCCGTCCAGACGATATTGCAGCGATTGTCCGTGAGCGGCAGCATCGCGAACGGGCCCGACGGCAGGAAGTATTCATGCGCAATGCCGTCATGCGGCTTTTCATGCGCAACGGTGCAGACCACCGCCGTCTGTTTGTATTTCCATCCTGTCGTGCGGATGCCGGCGCCCATGCGGATCGTCGAACGACGCCCCTCGGCGCCGACAACGAGCGACGCGCGAACGCTGCGGCCGTCCTTCAGGGATACCGTGACGCCGCCCGCGTCCGGCGCGTGCCCCGTCACCGCCACCGGCGCGAGCACGCGTAGCCTGGTCTCCGTTGCGGCGGCGTTGAGCGCCGCGCGGATGTGACGGTTCTCCAGCATGTAGCCGAGCGCCTCGCCGTCCTCGCGCGCATCGAGTTCCTTGCGATCGAACGAAAGCGACAGGAGCGATGGCCCGCCGCGCACACGACCGTCGGTGACGAGGATCTTTTCGATGCGTTGCGCGTGCGGACGCAGCGCCGGCCCGAGGCCGAGCGCCTCCCACATGCGGAAAGATGCATAGGCGATCGCCGACGCACGACCGTCATAGGTCGGCGCTAGCTGTGTCGCCGCGACCTCGGAGTCGGCGACGATCACATCCAGACCTGACTGCGCAAGCGCAAGGCCCAGCGTCAGCCCTGTCATGCCGCCGCCGGCGATGAGAACTTCCGTGCGTATCGCCGCGTCGTTCACTTCGGTCACCATCACTTACCTGTCCGGCGGAGGGTATCGCTGGGGATGGCGCCCGTCGATGCGGCGCGCCGTAGCGCTGGCGCCGTCTTTTTGTGCAATGCGGCAAAGCCTTGCGGGGGCGCAAGGTTGCGCGCTTGCCCCGGCCCGCGCCGCCCCGGCCAATCGACCCGCCAAAGGGGCGGCGACCGACGTCGCACGACCGCGCGGGGAGTTATCGAATGAACCTGGAACTGGACAAGAAGCCGAAGGGGGTGATGCACGCCGTGCGCGCCTTCGCAGCGGCCGCAGCGTTGGGCCTCGTGCTCTTTGCCGGCGGCCCGTCTGAAGCGCAGGCGCCCGCGACGGCGCCCGCTGTCGTCGAAGCGCCTGCTGTCACCGCCGAAACCGCGCCCGCCGAAGCGGCCGCAGCCGTCGAAGCGCCGGCGGAAGAAGCCACGCCGACCGTCGACAAGGGCGACGTCGCCTGGATGATGATGGCGACGATCCTTGTCGTGGCGATGATACTGCCGGGTCTCGCCCTGTTCTACGGCGGCCTCGTCCGCGCCAAGAACATGCTCTCGGTGCTCATGCAGGTCTCGACCTGCGCGCTCATCGGCATGCTCTGCTGGGCGATGTGGGGATATTCGCTGTCCTTCACGGACGGCACGATTGCGCCACCCTTCCTCGGCGGGTTCGATCGCTTCTTCCTCGCCGGCATAACGACAGACAGCACCGCCGCGACCTTCACGGACGGCGTCGTCATTCCGGAGTTCCTGTTCGTCGCCTTCCAGATGACCTTCGCCGCGATCACCGCCGCGCTGGTGCTGGGTTCGGTGGCCGAGCGGATGCGCTTCTCGGCGGTCGTGATCTTCTCGATCCTCTGGCCCCTGCTTTCCTACTATCCCATCGCACACATGGTCTGGTGGGGCGGCGGCTTCCTGTTCGACATGGGCGCCATCGATTTCGCGGGCGGCACCGTGGTGCACATCAATGCCGGGGTGGCCGGTCTCGTCGGCGCGGTGATCCTCGGCGCGCGCACCGGCTATCGCGCGGAACCCATCCCGCCGCATTCGCTGACCATGACCTATATCGGCGCTGCGCTGCTGTGGGTTGGTTGGTTCGGCTTCAACGCAGGCTCAAACCTCGAAGCGACCAGCGGGGCCGTCCTGCCGGTGCTCAACACCCTTCTCGCCACCGCCGCCGCCGGCCTGTCGTGGATCGTCACGGAGTGGGTCACGCGCGGGAAGCCGAGCATGCTTGGCCTAGCCTCCGGGATCATCGCGGGCCTCGTGGCGATCACGCCGGCTTGCGGCACCGTCGGTCCCATGGGCGCCATCATCCTAGGCCTGATCGCCTCGCCGATCGCAGTCGTCTTCTGCTCCTTTGTGAAGGGCCTGCTGAAGTACGACGACTCCCTCGATGTCTTCGGCATCCACGGCGTGTGCGGCATCGTCGGCGCCATCGGCACGGGCATCCTCACCGCGCCGTCGCTGGGCGGCACCGGCGGCGAGGACTTCAGCATCGTGGGTCAGACGACCATCCAGGCGATCGCCGTCGGCACCGCCTTCGCGTGGTCGCTCGTAGCCAGCGCTATCGTCTTCCTGCTGCTGAAAGTCATTGGCATGCGGTCTTCGAAGGAAGCCGAACAGGAAGGCCTCGACATCATCGAGCACGGTGAGCGGGCCTACCACCACTGACCGACCGGTTTGCGCCTCCGGGCCCCGGGCCCGGAGGCGCATCCCTTCCCACCTTGTGGGATCCTCCTCGACTGAAGCCGCGATCCCCCGGGTCGCGGCCTTCTTTTTTCCGGTTGCGCCTTGGGGCCTGCAGATGGTTCCGCAAACGCAACATTCACCTTCCCTAAGTTAGCGCTTCATTTACCGGGGCCCCCGAAGAGTGCGTTTCGTGCTCCAGAAGACGAGCTGCTCCGGACCTATGACCGATCTCTCCTACACCCCCGGGACCACCGCCCCGGACGTGAACTCCGCTTCGGGGAAGACGGCGTTGAAGCGCGCCGGCATCTCGATCGGGGCGATGCTCTTCGGGGTCTATGGCCTAGGCGCGGTGTTGACCTATCGCCCGGACGATCCGAGCCTCAACGTCGCCACCAACGACAAGGCGCACAACCTTTTCGGCGGCCCCGGCGCCGTCTTCGCCGACTTCTTCATGCAGACCCTTGGCGCGGCCGCCCCCGTGGCGCTGAGCGCGATCTTCGCCGCCGGCGCCATCCGCATCGCCCGCAAGCGCATCACCAACAGCGTGTCCCGGGAGCGGCTCATGGCCGGCGCCGGCGGCGTGATCCTTCTCGCCGGAGCGGCCTCCGCCGCGCCGACACCCAATTTTTGGCCCCTGGACAGCTTCGGCGGCATGATCGGCGATGGCATCGCGGGACTGCTGACGGCGCTGTTCTCCCTGCCGGGGCTCCCGGCGCCCCAGGTCTTTGCCGGGCTGACGGCGGCCGTGGGCGGGGGCGTCGCCCTCGCGTGGGCGTTCAGCGTGACGCGCGACGACATGGCGGCGGCGGTGGATTCCACTGCGGAAGCCGTCGGCAAGGCGGGCGGCCTAGTCCAGTCCCTGTTCGGAGGCATCTCGAGCAAATTCAAGCGCGCGCCCGAACCGTGGGAGACCTACGAGCGGGACGTCCCGCAACGCCCCGAAAAGCGGGTGGTGACGATCCGGCAGACGGCCGAAGACGAGAGCGCCGAGGAGGCGCCCGAAGAGGAAGCGCCCCGCCGCGTCGCCGCCGCGCCGATCCGCAAGCGCGTGGAACAGCCCGCGCCGCAGCGCGCGCCGACGCAGCAACAACCGCAACGTCCCGCGCCGCCATCGGCTGCACGCCCACAGAAATCCGACCTGCAGATGCGCTCGCAGTCCACGGACTTCGACCTGCCCGGTCTCGAATTGCTCGCCACGCCCAAACCGCGCGGCGCGCAGACCGACGGCGCCACGCTGCAGCAACAGGCGAAGCTTCTTGCCGCCGTGCTCGCGGACTACGGCGTGCAGGGCGACATCGTCTCCGCGCGGCCGGGCCCGGTCGTCACGCTGTTCGAGCTTGAGCCTGCGCCTGGCGTGAAGTCCTCGCGCGTCATCGGCCTTGCCGAAGACATCGCCCGCTCCATGAGCGCCGAAAGCTGCCGCGTCGCTGTCATTTCCGGCCGCAACGCCATCGGCATCGAACTGCCGAACCCGAAGCGCGAAACCGTCTATCTGCGCACGCTCATGGGCTCGACGGCGTTTGTCGGCGCGCAAGGCGCGCTGCCGCTGGCGCTTGGCGAAACCATCGAGGGCGAACCCTTCGCCGCCGACCTCGCGAAAATGCCTCACCTGCTCATCGCGGGCACCACGGGCTCCGGAAAGTCTGTCGGTCTCAACGCGATGATCCTGTCGCTGCTCTTCCGCCATACGCCGGAGGAGTGCCGCTTCATCATGATCGACCCGAAGATGATCGAACTCTCGATCTACGAAGGGATTCCGCATCTTCTGACGCCCGTCGTGACGGAGTCGAAGAAGTCCGTCGTCGCGCTCAAGTGGGTCGTGCGCGAGATGGAAGAGCGCTACCGGCGCATGCAGAAATTCACGGTCAAGAACATCCAGGGCTACAATGACCGCGTGCGCGCCGCGCTGGACAGCGGCGAAGCCCTGACGCGCACCGTGCACGCGGGCTTCAACCCGGACTCGGGCGAGCCGATCTACGAGACGCAGGAACTGCCCCTCGAACTGATGCCGCACATCGTCGTCGTGATCGACGAAGTCGCGAGCCTCATGCTGACGGCGGGTCGCGAAGTGGAAGCGGCCGTGCAAAGCCTTGCGCAGATGGCGCGCGCCGCCGGCATCCATGTGATCATGGCCACGCAACGCCCGTCAGTCGACGTCATCACCGGCGTGATCCGCGCCAACTTCCCGACCCGCCTGTCCTACAAGGTGGCCACCAAGACCGACAGCCGCATCATCATCGGCGAGTCCGGCGCGGAGCAACTCGTCGGCCAGGGCGATTGTCTGTTCATGGGCGGCGGCGGTCGGATCGTTCGCCTGCATGGCCCCTATGTCGAAGACGACGAAGTGCTGCGCATCGTCGAGATGCTGCGCGCGCAAGGCGTGCCGCAATACCGCTCCGACGTCACCGAAGATCCGGACGCGCCCGAAGACGCACCGGCGGATCTCGTGGAGGCCGCAGGCGGCGCCGACGACGAGTTCTACGACCGCGCGGTCGACATCGTCGCGCGGGACCGCAAGGCCTCGACCAGCTATCTGCAGCGCAAGCTCAGTCTCGGCTACAATCGCGCAGCGAAACTCATTGAGCGCATGGAAATCGACGGAGTCATTTCCCGAGCGAACCATGCGGGCCGGCGTGAAATTCTCATCCCCGCGCCCAACGACGACTGAGGCGGACGCCATTCACCCGTGAACCCGGGCTGAATGACTTTGCCGGGACTTTGCCCCATCGCGCTCTTTATTCGGCCCGATGGGCGGGCCATATCCGGCGGCATGAGAATGCTCGCCCGCGCCATCGCCGCGTCCGCCCTCCTCGTCGGCCTCCCGGTCGTCGCACTCGCCCAGAGCGGCGCGCCGGCAGCGACGCGCTCTCCGGTCGCCGGGGAACTCACGGGCGCACAACGCGCCGCCGCTCTGACGGAGGCGTCGGCGTCGCTCAATCGCATCGCCGCCATGCAAGGCCGTTTCACGCAGGTCGCGCCGGACGGCTCTCTCGCCCGTGGCCGGATCTACATGCAGCGCCCCGGCAAGCTGCGCTTCGAATATGATCCGCCTTCTCCGCTGACCATCGTGTCCGACGGATCGGTCGTGGCGGTCGAAGACCGGTCCATGCGGGATGTCCAGCGGATCCCGCTGCGCTCGACGCCGCTCTTCTACGTTCTCAAACCGCAGGTGAACCTCGAACGCGACGCCCGCATCACTCGGGTCGTGCAGCAGGGGGATGCGCTGCACGTCAGCGCCCGCGACCGGTCAGGTGAAGCGGACGGCGAAATCACCATCACGTTCCTCGGCGACGGCCGGGACCTGAAGCAATGGTCGATTACCGACGGCCAGCGGCAGACGACGAGAATCACCCTGTCCGACGTGCAGGGAGCCACCCGTCTCGATCCCAAGCTCTTCCGCATCACGGCCTATGACGTGATGGCGCGGCCGAAGAACCGTTAACCAGAGAAGCGACGGTAATCGTTGGCGGAATTCGCCTTCACCGTTTCGTGCGATCCACAGGCAAGCGATATTACGACCCCAACCATTGTTTTATTCACCCCTGTGGCTTATATGTTACTGGCAAGCCGCCGCTTATCCCCCTGGATCAGCGTCGTCCCCCCGCTGACGGATCCAGTGCGGCGGCTGCGCCGGATCGATCCCCTCCCGGCGCGCGCGCCTTCCAAGGCGCCAAGGACGCCCGGCTGCTTCCCCCGCAGCCGGGCGTCTCTCGTTTTCGGGGTGACAACCCCGCCCGGCTCGCCCACACCCCGGCCATGCCCCACATTTCTGTCGCGACCTGGAACATCAACTCCGTACGGATTCGCACCGAACACATCGCGCGCTTCGTCAGCGAACATCAGCCGGACGTCCTGTGCCTCCAAGAGATCAAGTGCCGGAACGAGGAATTCCCCCTGAAGGCGTTTTCCGCCATGGGGCTACGGCACCATCACATCGTCGGGCAGAAGGGTTCGCACGGCGTGGCGGTCGTCTCGAAGCATCCGCTTCAGCCAATCCAGGCGCCGAGCTTCTGTCCCCGCTCCGAGGCGCGCGTCTCGGCGGTTGGCGTGAAAGGGCTGACGATCCACAATCTCTATGTGCCGGCGGGCGGCGACGAGCCCGATCCCGCCATCAACGACAAGTTTGCGCACAAGCTCGAAGTGCTCGCCCGCATGCGCAGCTTCTACGCCGCCGCCGCCCGGGATCAGGCGACGCTCGTCGTCGGTGACCTCAACATCGCCCCAGGAGAGCACGACGTCTGGAGCCACGAGCAGCTTCTCAACGTCGTGAGCCATACCCCGGTGGAAACGGAGGGGCTGGAGGCTGTTCGCGTCGCCGGCGGCTTCATCGATGTCGCGCGCGCGCAAAAACCCGCGCCGGAAAAGCTCTACTCCTGGTGGAGCTACCGCGGGGACTGGAAGACCTCAAACCGCGGTCGGCGCCTCGATCATATCTGGGCGACGCCCGGCCTTGCCGATCGATGCGACCGCCTCGACTTCGTCGCTGCGCCGCGCGGCTGGGATCGCCCGAGCGACCACATTCCGGTCATCGCCCGCTTCGCCCTTTGAGGTCGCGCCTCCCCACAGGGCGCGGACGGGTCTAGGGTTCTGCAACGCGCGGGAGATCCCGAATGAATGCCGACCCCGACGACCGCGTGCCACACCCCGGCCCGCACCACCACTGTGAAGACGCGACCGCCCTCCAGCGCGCATTTGCGTGGGGCCTGAACGTCATCGTCATCTTGGCATGGATCGGTTTCATCACCGGCGTGCGCCTCTTCGTCGTCGGCGACTCCGCGCCGCCGGACGGCGAAGCGACATCGAAGTTGATCGGCCACGGCATCGGTCTGCTCACGCTGACCGTTCCGGTCTGGCTCTACTTTTCCCTGATGGAATGGCGGTTCGGCTATTCCCTTGGCAAAGCGGCGCTGGGCCTGCGCGTAGTGGATCCAACGGGTCACTACCCTTCGCTGCCACGGTCGATGCTGCGTAACGCATTGTTGCTCGCGCCCTGGGAAATGGCGCATGCGGCGATGTGGTGGTCGCTTGGAACGCCGTTCCTGGACGCGCCGAGCGATACCACGTTTCTCGTTCTCGCTGCTGCGCTGGCGCTCGGGCTGGTCTGGTTCGTCTCGACTCTGGTGTGGCCGGGCCGTTCCCTGCACGACCGCCTCAGCGGCACCAAGGTGGTTCAGGTCGGCGTGCTCAGACCGGAAGCGTGATCACACCTGCAGGCGATAACCGCCGGTTTCGGTGATCAGCAGCTTCGGCGCTGTCGACTCCGGCTCGATTTTCTGGCGCAGGCGGTAGATGTGCGTCTCCAGCGTGTGCGTCGTCACGCCGGAGTTGTAGCCCCAAACTTCGCGCAGCAGCTCCTCGCGCGGCACCGGCTTCAAACCAGCGCGATACAGATAGCGCAGGATCGACGTTTCCTTTTCGGTTAGTCGCACCTTCTTCCCGTCGGCGATGATGAGCGTCTTCGCGCCGGGGCGAAACTCATAGGGGCCGATCTGGAAGGCGGCGTCCTCGCTCGATTGATGCGTGCGCAGATGTGCGCGGATGCGGGCGAGGAGGACATTGAACTTGAACGGCTTGGTGACGTAGTCGACCGCGCCGGCGTCGAGGGCCGTGATCGTCGATGCATCGTCGCGCTCGCCGGTCAGCATCACGATCGGTGCGCTGACGCCTGCCTCGCGCATCTCGCGGCACAGAAGACGCCCGTCCGCATCGGGGAGCGTGACGTCGAGCAGGATGAGGCCCGCGCGCCCCTCGAGCGCCGCCGCCATGCCGTCACGGCCCGCCGCGACGCCCTCGGCCCGCAGGTCATCCTGCGCGGACAACTGATCGACGAGCTCCTCGCGAAGGTCCGGATCGTCGTCGATAACGAGGATGGTCGTCTTGCGGTGCGACATTGGTTCTCCGAAAGTCCGGTTCAGAGTAGCGTTCGGACGCGACAAACGAAACAGGAAGCGCAGATGATCCTGCGAGCGACATCTGACGGCAGGTTCCGCTTCGGGGACATGTATACGCGTTGCGCGCTCGGCAAGGGCGGCGTGATCGCCGCCGGCGCAAAACGCGAGGGCGACGGCGCAAGTCCTCTCGGCGCATGGCCCATACGCCGGGTTCTGTGGCGGGCGGATCGTGGTCCAATCCCAGATACGGCGCTGCCGGTGGCGCCTATCGCGCGCGATGACGGATGGTGCGACGCGCCGGAGGACCCCGCCTATAACAAGATCGTGAAGCACCCCTACCCGGCGTCCGCGGAGCGGCTCTGGCGGGACGATCACGCCTACGACATTGTCGTGGTGCTCGGCTATAACGATGCTCCGGTGGTTCCCGGCGCCGGCAGCGCGATCTTCTGGCACCTCGCCCAACCGGATTGGCGCGCGACCGAAGGATGCGTGGCGATCACCGAAAGCGACATGCGCGCGGCGCTCAGGCACGCCCGCATCGGCGACGCCGTCGAAATCGATCTCGCCTAACCGCGCGCGCCGAACACGGCGGATCCGACACGCACCATCGTCGCGCCGAACCGGATCGCCGTTTCAAAATCGCCGCTCATGCCCATGGACAGCGCTTCGAGCCCATTGCGTTCAGCGATCTTCTTCAGCAGCGCAAAATGCATCGCCGCTTCTTCGTCCGCCGGCGGTATGCACATCAGGCCAAGCACCCGCAGTCCGTACACGCGCTGCGCCTCGCCGATGAAGGCGTCCGCATCGCGCGGCGCGATCCCTGCTTTCTGTGGTTCTTCACCCGTGTTCACCTGGACGAGAATCTCGGGGCACGCGCCTACCTTCGCGGCCGCATCCGCGAGCGCTGCAGCGAGCCTGGGCCTGTCGAGACTGTCGATGGCGTCGAAGAACGCAACTGCCTCGCGCGCCTTGTTCGACTGAAGCGGTCCCACGAGACGCAAGCGAACATCCGGAAAGCGCGCGCGCAGAGGCGTCCAGCGCGCCATGGCTTCCTGCACGCGATTCTCGCCGAAATGCCGATGCCCCGCGAAAAGAACGGCCTCGACGCTCGCTTCAGGCTGTTGCTTTGATATGGCGACGAGGTCGATGTCCGCAGGAATGCGTCCGGCGGCGCGTGCGGCGTCAGCGATCCGCAGTCGGATGTCGTCGAGGGCTTTGGTCACGAGGAGCGAGTGAGCGCATGGCGGGCGGTTCGGCAAGAGACCTGCGTCGCGCCGCCGCGCTGTTTCGGGGGCCTTCACACCTGCCCCGGCTCTGGTTCTTCACCGATCCGATACGCACGCCAGACCCTGCCCGCATCGCGGCGCGCCTTCCCGTCGGCACGGCGGTTGTCTTTCGGCACTTCGGCGCGCGCGATCGGCGATGGAACGCGCTGGCGCTGCGGCGCACTTGTTCGGATCGCGACCTGACATTGCTGATCGGCGCCGACTGGCGGCTTGCAGAGGAAATTGCGGCGGACGGCGTTCATCTGCCGGAACGGCTCGCCGCCGAGGCGCCGCGCCTGAAGGCCCGCCGTCCGGACTGGCTGGTCACCGTAGCGGCTCACTCGCGCGGGGCGGCCAGTGCAGCCGCCGGTGCAGACGCAATTGTCCTGTCTCCCGTCTATCCGTCGTCGAGTCCTTCGGCTGGCGCGCCGCTGACACTGTCTGTGGCGCGACGGATCGCGCGGGGCTTGCACCGTCCCTGCATCGCGCTGGGCGGCGTGAACCTGGAAAAGGCGCGCGAGCTCGCGGCGGCTGGCTTCGCCGGCATTGCGGGCATCGATCTGTTCAGAAACTGAGGGCCGGTCAGAACCGGAATGCGGATTCCAGCTTCACGCCGGCAGCAGGCTCTTCTTCGGCGCGACGGGCGGCGCCCGGAGCGACAGGCTGCGGGGCGACGCTGACCCGACCGCCGACGCGCACGCTCGGCGTCACGCGAAAGAACGCGCCGACGGCGGCTTCTTCGCGCGGCGAAATGGCCTCCGCGCTCGACAGGCGTTCCTGCTCACCCAAATTCAGGGTCATCCCCCACCGGGCCGAGGGCGCGACCGGGGCGCCGGCGGCGCGCGGGTTCGCCGTGCTCCAGGACGGCGGCGGCTCAGAAACGCCAGAGCTGTAGGTGAAACGCTCGTACCAAGGGACTTCCGCTGCGACCGCGGTACGGTCGGCGCGGGTCTGCGCGCTGGCGACGCCGCTTGTCGCGACAACCGCAGCACCCATGACAGCAATGGCGAGACCGACCCGCACGGGAAACCCCTTTACCCTTTCGCTACATATAGACGAGTCGTGCTCCGAAAGGAATGAATAACTGGTTACGACCGTGGCGATTCGAGGACCAACGAGCCGCGCCGTGACGGGTTCCAGCAGCCAGCAACCCCAAGGGGGCCATGGACTTCGTCAAATTCGAGACGCCCGGCCCCGGGCGACCCCGCGCCAACTCACCCGCCGTGCGTGTTCCCCGCGACACAGCCGCCGCAGCGGCGCCCTGAAACGCCCCCCGATCGCCCCGGTTTTTCGCACAGACCAAACTCTCGCCTTCATCCGGTGTTCCCTGCGGCTCGCACAGGGCTGCAGGCTCTGGGCGCGATCGGCCCGGCGGGCGTGCGAAAGACCGCCGCGAAGGGTTGCCGAACGTCAACGAAACGACCTAATTGCTGCCGGCCCGCCCAGCGGGCGCCGGGTTTCAGGGAGACACTCATGACGCGTCGCGGACGCATAGTCTGGCCGATCATGGTCGCATTCGCGGCGGCGGCCTCTTTGGGCGCGTGCGCATCCGGCGACAAGGGCAACCGGTCGAAAGACGAACGGCTCGTCTCGCGTGGCGGCGACGCCGGCCCGAACCAGATCGGTGTGAACAGCTTCCTGTGGCGCGCGGCCCTGGACACGCTGTCCTTCATGCCGCTGGCTTCGAACGACCCGTTCGGCGGCGTCATCATCACCGACTGGCGGATCGACCCGAACGCGCCGACCGAGCGCTTCAAGATGACCGTCTATATCCTCGACACTCGCCTGCGCGCCGACGGCGTGAAGGTGAACGTGTTCAAGCAAGTGAACGGCGTGAACGGCTGGGTCGACGCGCAGGTCGATCCCGACACCCCGCTGCAGATCGAGAACGCCATCCTGACGCGCGCGCGCCAGCTGCGACTTTCGACGCTCGGCGAAAACTAGACCCGTCAGCATCGCGACATTTGAGAAAGCGCGGAGCCAGCGGGTTCCGCGCTTTTTCTTTTCTGGCTACTAAGCCGCCTTCCCCTTCCGCCGAGCATCAGATGGCCCGTTACAACCACCGCGAAGTCGAACCCAAATGGCGCGCCGCCTGGGAAAAGGCCGGGCTCGATCGCGCGCTCTCGCCGGCGGACGCGAAGGGCAAGCCGAAGTATTACGTCCTCGAGATGTTTCCCTACCCGTCGGGACGCATCCATGTCGGCCACTCGCGCAACTACACGATGGGCGACGTGGTGGCGCGGTACAAACGGGCGAAGGGTTTCAACGTCCTGCATCCGATGGGCTGGGACGCCTTCGGGCTGCCGGCGGAGAACGCAGCGATCGAACGCGGCATCCATCCCGGCAAGTGGACGCGCGAAAACATCGAGGCGATGAAGGGCCAGCTGAAACTGCTCGGCCTCGCCATCGACTGGGACCGCGAGATCGCGACCTGCGAGCCCGACTACTACAGGCACCAGCAGGCGCTCTTCCTCGCCTTCCTCGAAAAGGGTCTCGTCTTCCGCAAGAAGGCGAAGGTGAACTGGGATCCGGTCGACAACACTGTGCTCGCCAACGAGCAGGTGGTGGATGGCAAGGGCTGGCGCTCCGGTGCGCCCGTCGAGCAGCGCGAGCTGGAGCAGTGGGCGTTCCGCGTCACCGCCTACGCCGATGATCTCAATGACGCGCTGAAGAACCTGGAACGCTGGCCGGAGAAAGTGCGTCTCATGCAGACGAACTGGATCGGCCGAAGCCAGGGCGCGCAGGTCTGGTGGCCGATCGTGGAAGCGCCGGCCTTCCTGCCGAAATCGGCGCCGGGCGAACCGAACCATGCGACCGATCCGATCGAGGTCTTCACCACGCGGCCCGACACGCTGTTCGGCGCGAGCTTCCTTGCCTTGGCGCCGGATCATCCGTTGACGAAAGCCATCGCCGAGCATCGCCCCGATGTGGCGGCGTTCATGGCGAAATGCGCGAGCCTCGGCACGTCCGAAGCCGACATCGAAAAAGCGGATAAGGAAGGCATCGATCTCGGCGTCCGTGTGCGCCACCCGTTCGATCCCGATTGGGTGCTGCCGGTGTACGCCGCAAACTTCGTTCTCTCGACCTACGGTTCGGGCGCCATCTTCGGCTCGCCCGCAGGCGACCAGCGCGACCTCGATTTCGCCCGCAAATACGGGCTTCCGGTGAAGCCGGTGGTGCTGCCGCCGCGCGAAGATGCAGCCACCTACGATGTGAAGGACGTCGCCTATGTGGATGACGGCGTCATCTACAATTCGAAGTTTCTCGACGGCCTTTCGACGAAGGCGGCGATCGCACGCGCCATCGAGGAGCTCGAGAAGCTGCAGCTCGGCAAGGGCACGATCCAGTATCGCCTGCGCGACTGGGGCGTTTCCCGACAGCGCTACTGGGGCTGCCCGATTCCGGTGATCCACTGCGCGGCGTGCGGCATCGTCCCCGTTCCTGCGAAGGATCTGCCGGTCACGCTGCCGGAGGACGCGACCTTCGACAAGCCGGGCAATCCACTCGCACACCATCCGACGTGGAAGCATGTCCCCTGCCCGAAGTGCGGCAAGGCGGCGGAGCGCGAGACCGACACGCTCGACACGTTCGTGGATTCGTCGTGGTACTTCGCGCGTTTCGCCGATGCGAAGAACGAAAGCGCGCCGTTCGATCCGCAGATCGCCGAATACTGGCTGCCCGTCGATCAGTATGTCGGCGGCGTCGAGCACGCCGTGCTGCACTTGCTTTATGCGCGCTTCTTCACTCGCGCGATGCGCGATTGCGGATTGCTCGACCTGAAGAGCGGCGAGCCGTTCGCCGGGCTCTTCACGCAAGGCATGGTCACGCACGAGACATACAAATCGTCGGCGGGCAAATGGCTGCTTCCCGAAGAAGTAGAGCGAACCGCAACCGGCGCATTCGAGGTTGCGACGAAGGCTCCCGTCGAGATCGGCGCCATCGAGAAGATGTCGAAGTCCAAGAAGAACGTCGTCGATCTCGATGCGTTCGTGACGGACTTCGGCGCCGACGTGGCGCGCTGGTTTGTGCTCTCGGACTCGCCGCCGGAGCGTGACGTCGAATGGACGGCCTCGGGCGTCGAAGGCGCATGGCGGTTCGTCGGCCGCGTCTGGGCGGGCGTGGAGAACCACGGCGGCCCCGCGCCGAAACCGGGCGACGCTGCGCCGGCGGGAGCCGATGCGGGCGCGGCGCTCGAACTCCGCCAGACCGCGCACCGCACGGTCGCGGCGATGGGCGACGACATCGAGGGCTTCCGCTTCAACCGCGCTGTCGCGCGCGCCTACGAACTCGTCAACGCTATCCGCAAGCAGGATGGTTCGAATGATGCCGCTGTCGTGTGGGCGCGCGGCGAGGCGTTGCGCCTGCTGGCGCAGATCATCTCGCCCTTCATGCCGCACCTCGCCGAGGAGTGCTGGGCGACCCTCGGCCAGGAGGGTCTGCTGGCCGCCGCGTCGTGGCCAGTCGCGGATCCCGCGCTCGTCGCCGAGAGTACCGTCACCCTGCCCGTGCAGGTGAACGGCAAGCGGCGCGGCGAGATCGTCGTGGCGAAGGGTTCGGCGGAGGCGGATGTCCGCGCCGCCGCGCTCGCGCACGAGACGGTGCGGCCTTTCACCGACGGCAAGACCGTGTCCAAGGTGGTTGTCGTGCCCGACCGGATCGTGAATATCGTGGTCGCCGGCTGAGCCGGGACCGAGGGGAACAACATGCGTTTTCTGGCGATCGCCCCACTGGTTGCTCTGGCGCTTACAGCGCTCACGGCCTGCGGGTTCAAGCCGATGTATGCGCCCGCCGGCGGCGACTCCGTGATCGGCGCGGTCGCGATCAACGAGATTCCGGGCAAGTCGGGCCACGCCTTCCGGACCGAGCTGGCCAAGCTTCTCGGCGCAGAGCGCGGGTCGCCGACGGCGCGCCGGCTTGAGGTCGTGCTCACCGAACGCATAGCCGCCCTCGGCCTGCGCATCGACGAGTCCGCGACGCGTGCCGATCTCACGCTGACAGCCGACTATGTGTTCTTCGATGCTTCGGGCGTCGAACTGTTCCGGGGTGCGATCTCGCAGGTCGCGAGTTACGATATCCCCAGCGTCCCGACCGGCACGCCCGGCCAGATCTCGTCGTCAGCCTACGGCGAAATCGCCGCGCAGAACGACGCGCGCGAGCGCGCGGGCGCGATGCTGGCTGAGCGCATGCGGACAGAGTTGGCGCTGCGTCTGCGTCAGTCGCGCGCCACGCCATGAAGATCGCGCCGGCCGGCGCGCGACGCTTCCTCTCCGCGCCCGACAAGAACGTGCGCGCCGCGCTGGTCTGGGGACCCAACCGCGCACTCGTGGATGAAGCGGCGAAGACTCTCGTGAGCCACGCCCTGTCCGGCACGGACGACCCCTTCTCCCTGACGCGCCTTGCGGAAGATGAAATCCGCAAGGACAAGGCCCGGCTCGCGGATGCGCTGTCGGCGCAATCGCTGCTCGGCGGCCCCTCTGTCGTGTGGCTGCGTGTCGACGGCGACGCTCAGCACGAAACAGTCCTCGACGCACTGCGCCTTATCGAGGGCGGTGAAGGCGCCGCCTGGCTCTTGGTCGAGGGTGGTGAACTCAACAGCAAGGGCAAGATCGTTTCCGCGTTCGACGCCGCGAAATGCGCTGTATCCATCGCCTTCTACGAGGAGTCGGAGGCTGACCGCGCCGCCTTCATCAAGTCGCTGATTGGAAGCGAGCGTATCCCGATGAGCGCGGACGCGCGCGAGGCGTTCATCGCGCACGCGCCGTCAGACCGTGGTCTGGTGCGCGGTGAGCTTGAGAAGGTCGCGCTGTTTGCGCACGGACTGGGCCGCAACGTCGAACCGGAGGACCTGCGGGCGCTCGCCGCCGTCGAGGCCGAAGGCGAACTCGATGATGCTACCAACGCCGCCGCGAGCGGTCGCGTGGCCGTCGCACTCGACATGCTGGACAGGCTCGACGCCGCCAACGGCGTTTCCCTGCTCAAGGCGCTGCAGCGCAAGATGCTGCGCCTTCTGGAGGCGCGCACGCTCGTGGACGGCGGCGTGGCGCCGAACGATGCGGGCGATCGCCTTAAGCCCAAGGTGTTCTGGAAGGAGCGCGATCTCTTCGCGAGCCAGGTGCGCCTTTGGACGACCGCGCGCGTGCTCGCGGCGCTGGACGTGCTCTGGGCGGCGGAGCTTCGCGCGAAGACAGCGGGCGCGCCGCAGGAGGCGATCGCGGCCGGCGCCTACAGGCGTGTAGCGGAAATCGCGAGCGCGGGTCGCTAGCTGTTGCGCGACATGAGCGCCGCAATCGCGAGCGCGCTGAGAAAGAGCGCCATGATCCCCGCGACGCCCCACGTGTAGAAGTTCTCGATCATCGGCCTCTCCTCGACACAAGCGTGCGGAGGATCGCGCCACCTGTCGGGCGCGGCATTGATCGGCGTCAAAGGCCGCCGAGATACCCGTCGACATCACTCCAAGGCGGGCTCTGGCCGTCGAAATCGAACGTCCACCTTGTCCGCGGCGCCGCTTGCCGCGCCCGGGTCAGCAGCCGCAACCGTTCCTTCATCGCCTGCGCTTCGGGCGCGGCGACGGCGTCTCCGTGATAGGAAAGCGCCCAGTCAGGCGGATCTTCATAAGTCCGGACGCTGACGCCGCACGCCAGCATCACGCTTACAACGCGATCCATGTCGGCGACCACGTCGGCGACATAGCCCCACATCGCTGCGACCCCGCGCACGTCCCCCACCCTGCACTGAGAGGCGCGGCGGTGCGGGAAAACAGGTCAAACAAAAAGCGCGGACCTTGCGATCCGCGCCTTATGGTTTGCGAAAGATGAACGGCTCAGCCGCCCGAAAGCTTCCGACAGAGATCGTCGAGCTGCTCGAGCGTGCGATAGCTGATCTCCAGCTTGCCGCCGTTCTCACCCTTGTGGGTGATTGTCACCGCGAGACCGAGCGCATTGGCGATTTGCGTTTCCAACGCACGCGTGTCGGCGTCCTTGTCGCCGCCGGCGCGGACGCGGGGGCCATCGCGCTCTTCCTTGGCCTTTGCCGCAAGCTTCTCGACTTCACGGACATTGAGCCCGTTCGCGATAGCCATCCGCGCCAGATCGACGGGGTTCGGCGCAACGAGGATCGCGCGCGCATGGCCCGCCGAAAGGCGCCCGTCGCGGACCATGCCCTGAATCTCTTCCGGCAGGCCGAGGAGGCGCAGCATGTTGGCGATGTGCGGACGGCTCTTGCCGACTACCTCCGCGATTTCCTGCTGCGTGCGGCCGAAGCGGTCGATCAGCGCCTGGTAGCCCTGCGCTTCTTCGAGCGGGTTGAGATCGGCGCGCTGGACGTTCTCGATGATGCCGATTTCGAGGACTTCGACTTCGTCGAGATCCTGCACCACTGCGGGCAGTTCGTGCAGGCCTGCGCGCTGCGCGGCGCGCCAGCGACGTTCGCCGGCGACGATCTCGTAGCGGCCCGCCGCCCCCGGCGCGGGACGCACCAGGATCGGCTGCAGCACGCCGCGCGAGCGGATGGAGTCCGCAAGCTCGGCAAGATCGGCTTCGTCGAACCGCTTGCGCGGCTGGTTGGGGTTACGCTGGATCAGGTCGATGGCGATGGCGCGCGCGACGACCGTCGGCGGCAGCGCGGCGGCGGTCTCCGGCGGCACACTCGGAGTCGGCGTCGGGAACTGCGTCACCGTCGTCGGCGGCGCGACCGGCTCCGGCGGCGTGTGCGTGGAGACCGGCGTGAACGCAGGCTCGACCGGCGCGTAGGACGTCGGCTGCGGCGCAGGCGGCTCCTGGCGCGGCGGGGCCTCAGGCGCACGCGGCGCCGCGTGACCGAAGGACGTTTCCCCCAGCAACGCCGACAAACCTCTGCCCAACCCTCTCGGCCGATCGTTCATTCCCTGCTCCTTTACGCCGCCGCCGCCACGCCCTCACGCGCAAGCAGTTCGCGCGCGAGCGCAAGATATGCCTGACTGCCTGGGGCCTTGATGTCGTAGATAATTGCGGGTTTCCCGAACGACGGCGCTTCCGAGAGGCGCACATTCCGCGGGATCACCGTGTCGTAGACCTTGTCGCCGAGATGGTGGCGCACGTCCTGCGCGACCTGATCGGAAAGCGACGTGCGCTTGTCGTGCATCGTCAGGACGATACCCTGGATATCGAGCTGCGGATTGAGATTGCGCTGCACGAGGCCCACCGTGTCGAGCAGCTGCTTCAGTCCCTCGAGCGCGAAGAACTCGCACTGCAACGGTACGAGCACGGCGTCGGACGCGGTGAGCGCGTTGACGGTCAGGATGTTGAGCGACGGCGGGCAGTCGATCAGCAGATAGTCATAGCCGCCGACGATCTTCGCCGCGGCAAGCGCATCGCGCATGCGATACTGCGGGCGCTCCTGCTGCATCAGTTCGGTCTCGAGGCCTGAAAGGTCCTGCGAGCCCGCGACGATGAAAAGGTTCGGGACGAGCGTCGGCATCACTGCCTCGTCGAACGAGCACGCGCCCACAAGCACATCGTAGCTCGAATGACGGCGATCTTCGGGACGGATGTCGAGGCCGGTCGCGGCGTTGCCCTGCGGGTCGACGTCAAAAATCAGGACCCGTTTGCCCGCCGCGGCGAGCGCGGTGCCGAGATTGATCGCCGTCGTCGTCTTGCCCACGCCACCCTTCTGGTTGGCGAGTGCGAATGTTCTAAGCCCTGTCGCTTTTCTCGACACGCCTTGCTCCTTCGATGCGAAGGATGCGTCCGTCGGGGTCGCTCAGACTATCGAGCGCCTCGACCTGGATGGACCATCCTTCCTCGGCGGCGACCGCCAGCTCGGCGCGATACTCCGCACCTTTCAGGAAGAGTCCGATGGCGCCGCGGTCGAGAATCGGCTTCGCAGAACTGATGATTCGCGGCAAGGGCGCGAAGGCGCGGGCGGTGACGATGTCGTAGGTTTCATCTGCGACTGCCACGTCGTCGATGGACTCGTTCAGTACACGGCACGGAGCGCCCGTCTCGCGGATCGCCTCGCGCAGAAACGCCGCCTTCTTGGGGTTTGTCTCGACCAGATCGACCCGGACGCCGGGCGTATCCACCAGCACGCACCCCACCACAATGCCGGGAAAGCCGGCCCCCGAGCCCATGTCGATCCATCGTAGCGCACCCGGCGCATGGCGGACGAGCTGGGCGCAGTCGAGGGCGTGCCGGCCCCAGTAGGCGTCGAGCTCGCGGGGCCCGATGAGGTTGATACGGGACGACCAGCGCTGCAGAAGCTGGCGATGTCTTTCCAGCCGTTCACAGGTTTCCCGTGGAACGGCGAGGTCTTCCATGAAGTCTTCGGGGCCGTACTTCTGCATCGAGCTCATCCGGGACAATTCCCCTGATAAGCGTATCCGCCCGCGATTTCGGTTCCCGTAGTCACAGCAATGTGCGTCTCAGCCGGGCTTCTTCACGTGCGCCAGAAGCGCCGTCAGCGCGCCTGGCGTAACGCCCTCGATGCGGCCGGCCTGGCCGAGGGTGACGGGCCGCGCGGCTGCAAACTTTTGGCGGACCTCCGCCGAAAGCCCGCCCACGGCGGCGTAGTCCAGATCCGCCGGAAGCCGCAGATTCTCGTCCCGCCGGAAGGCGATAACGTCCGCCTCCTGCCGCTCTAGGTAGCCGGCATAGAGCGCGTCGATCTCGATCTGCTCGCGGACGCCCGCGTCGAAGCCGCCGAGCTGGGGCCAGACGCCTGCCAGGTCGTCGAAGCTGATCGTTGGATAGCTCAGCAGCTGAAAGGCGCTCCGGCGCTGGCCGTCCTGATTGACCTTCAGCCCCCGGTCGGCGGCCTCCTTCGGAGTCAAGCTCAGGTCGCGGACCAGTGCACGCCCGGCGTCGAGCGCCGCCATCTTTGCGCCGAAGCGCTCGGCTCGTTCGGTACGGACACACCCCAACGCCAGACCTTTCGGCGTCAGCCGCTGGTCGGCGTTGTCGGCGCGAAGCGCCAGCCGGTACTCGGCGCGGCTCGTGAACATGCGGTATGGCTCGGTGACGCCCTTGGTCACCAGGTCGTCGATCATCACGCCGATGTAGCCTTCAGCGCGGCTCACCTCGAACGGCCCGCCCCCGCCCGCGGCGAGCGCCGCGTTGAGGCCGGCCATAAGCCCTTGGGCGGCGGCCTCCTCGTAGCCGGTCGTGCCGTTGATCTGGCCCGCCAGGTAGAGGCCCGCCAGGCGCTTTGTCTCCAACGTGGGCAGCAACTCGCGGGGATCGACGTAGTCGTACTCTATGGCGTAGGCCCAACGTTTCACGTGAACTTTCGCCAGTCCGGGGATTGTCCGCAGGAAACTCTCCTGAACGGCCGGCGGCAGTGAGGTGGAGATCCCGTTCGGATAGACGGTGTCGTCGTCGAGGCCCTCGGGCTCCAGGAAGATCTGGTGGGCGGACTTGTCGGCGAAGCGGACGACCTTGTCTTCGATCGAAGGGCAATAGCGCGGGCCCCGACCCGAGATCGCCCCCGAATAAACCGCTGACTGCTCAAGGCTTTCGCTGATGATCCGGTGGGTTTCAGCCGTGGTCCAAGTGATGCCACAGGCGATCTGGGGCGTGGTGATCTTGTCGGTCAGGAAGGAGAACGGCGACGGATCTTCGTCCCCGGACTGCATTTCGAGGCTGGCCCAGTCGATCGTTGTCCCGTCGAGCCGCGCGGGGGTTCCGGTCTTCAGACGGCCCATCGTGAAGCCGAGGGCATACAACCGGTCCGAAAGGCCGATCGCCGGCTTGTCGCCCCAGCGACCCGCTGGTGTCCGTTCGGCGCCGAGATGGATCACGCCCTTCAGAAACGTGCCTGTCGTCAGCACCACGCGCGACGCGGCATAGGTCTCGCCCGAAGCGCCAACGACGCCGGCGACATGGCCGTCCGTGACAATCAGATCTTCGACGGCGTCCTCAAGGATAGTTAGCGCCGCGAGCTCCGCCAGCGCCGCCTGCATGGCTTGCCGGTAGAGCTTGCGGTCCGATTGCGCGCGCGGGCCACGGACCGCGGGGCCTTTGGAGCGGTTCAGAAGGCGAAACTGGATCCCGGCGGCGTCCGCCACGCGGCCCATCACGCCATCCAGCGCATCGATCTCACGGACGAGGTGCCCCTTGCCGAGCCCCCCGATCGCCGGGTTGCAGGACATTTCGCCGATCGTCTCGCGACGATGCGTGAGCAGTAGCGTGCGCGCGCCCAGACGCGCTGCGGCCGCGGCCGCGTCACAGCCCGCATGGCCGCCGCCGATGACAATGACGTCGTATGTCGGGCCGTTGGCCACGAGAAAATCCACGCTGGTTTCGGGAGACGTTCCCCATAACCGAGAACGCCCATGTCGTCGATATGCAGGACCTAACGTGATCTGTGGGCGTTCCACGCGAAACAGATTGTCGAAGTCTTACGGGTGCTTCTAGGGCGCCTTCCGCGCCTTCGGGAATTCGTACGAGCGGATTTGAATCGGCAGGCACGGCGCGTTGTTGCGCTCGTTATTCTCGGCCACACGGTTGTTCGGATCGACGTTGACGCAGACGTAGTACGCGCCCGGCGCCAGCCCGGTGGGCAGCGGAAAGTTGAGATAGGAGTAGGGTCGCGGCGGCGAGCCCATCACGCGTGACGGCCCGGTCCATGCCTGCTCGGCCCCGGGCGCCAGATCGCGGGTATCGCTGAAGTGTCCGTCGCGTAGCAGCACATCATCGACGAAGCTCGAGCGGTATCGGGCGAGCCCTGCGCGCACCGTAGGATCGCGTGACAGCACCACGTCCACCGTGTAGCCGCGCTTCTTGCTGATCGCGGCGCCTGGCGCCGGTGCGTCGCCGATATTGCTCACGCGGAATTCGATCAACACGGAGCCGGCGGGGAAATAGGTGTCGCCGCCGAGATGGTCGGCCCTGCCGCTGATCACCGCCGTGAGGTCCGGGCCCGCCCAGGCCGGTGCTGCAAACACGAGCAGGGCCAGTACGGCGCCGAGTGCATTGGTGATCGATCGCATCGCCAGAACCTCGTCGGGGCGCGCGCGGGTGCGCCAGGCAGGATGATGAACCAACGCGGTTTCCCGTCAATGCGGGCGTTCCACGCGAAACACGTTTCGCAAATGTTGCTGCGCCCTTGGACATCGCCCCTCGCCATGCAACGCTCCCCGCAGCGCGGCGTCAGACCGCACGAGGGAGAGACCATGGCCGGTGCGAACGCGCCGCTGACGCAGTCGCCGTCAGCGCCCCAGACTGTGACCACCGGAGCCTACGGCTTCCTCGGCTTCATGGTCGTGCTGAATGTGATGAACATTCTCGACCGGCAACTTCTCCCGACATTCGCCAACGAGATCGTCGCCGATCTTTCTTTGAGCAAGTCGGAGTTCGGCCTGTTGAGCGGAATCCTGTTCGTGCTGCTTTACGGGCTGCTCAGCCCGTTCATGGGCATGATCGCCGACACCACGCATCGCCCGCGGTTCGCGGCGCTGGGCCTGACGCTCTGGAGCGCCCTGACGGCCGCGTCCGGCGCCGCGAAGGGGTTCATGGGGCTCGCCATTCCGCGCATCTTCATCGGCGTGGGGGAGTCGACGCTATCACCGACGGCGCTGTCGATGATCGCCGACCGGTTTCCCGCATCGAAGCTCGGCTTGGCGTCTGGCATCTACTATGCGGGCGTGCCGCTCGGGGCCGGCCTCGCATTTCTCGTCGCCAGCACGCTCGGGCCGCTGATCGGCTGGCGCAATTGCTTCTACCTCCTCGGCGGCCTCGGCATCGTGCTTGCGCTGTTTCTCGTAACGATGAAGGAGACGCGCCCCAAGCGCGACGCGGCGCAGTCTGCGGCGTCGATAAAAGCGATGGTCTCGATTCTTCCTGATCTCTGGCGCTGCGTGCTGCGGTCGCCGGCGCTGCTGCTGACAATGCTCGGCGGCGTGGCGATCCACTTCGCGGTCGGCGCCGCGCAATTCGATACGCTGTGGTGGAAGGAAGAGCTCAAGCTCGATACAGGCCCGCTCTTCATGAAGGTCGCGCTGCTTTACGCCACCGTCGGTGTCGCGGGAAATGTGATCGGCGGCGCCCTCGGCGACTGGTGGCTGAAGAAGACCGGCCAGGGCCGTCCGATGCTTCTTGTATGGATGCTGCTGATCATGCTGCCGATCGGCATCTGGTATCGCTTCAGCACCGGCGACGGCATCCTGTTCTGGATCGGTATCGCGGCGGGGATATTCCAGCTCGGCGCGATGTACGGACCGGCGTTCTCCACGATTCAGGAGCTGGTGCCCGACCGCATCCGTGCGACCGCGGTCGCGATGTTCATCATGCTGCTGAACGTCATCGGCCTGGGCGTATCGATCACGCTTGGCGGCTACATGGTGGAGTGGTTCGCCGCAGGCGGCAGCGTACGGCCGATCACGGACATGATGATCGTGATGAACATCGCGGCGGCGCTGGCGATCCCGTGCTTCTGGATCGCGGCCGTACGTTTCGATGGAGACCGCAAACGCCTTCTGGAATACGAGGCGACCCGCGCGGCTTAGTTCCACGCGAAACAGGTTGCCAAATTCCTTCGCAATTACCGGGCTTAACGGGCCTCAACCTGTTTCGCGTGGAACAGGCGGCGCGGGTCACTTGCCGATGCAGAAGCTCGAGAAGATTTCGCCGAGCACGTCTTCGACGTCGATGCGTCCCGTGAGCCGCCCGAGCGAGCGCGCGGCGAGCCGCACGTCTTCCGCGACCAGTTCGGCGCCGGTGATCTTCAGCGCCGCCGCCGCGCGCACGAGATGATCACGCGCGTCGGTGACCGCCTCGCGGTGCCGCAGTCGCGTAAGGACCGGCGCCTCTGTCTGGGTGAGGTCCGCCGCCACGCGCGCGGATATCTGAGCGATCAGCGCATCGACGCCTTCGCCCGTCTTCGTCGACACATGCAGCGGCGCGATCTCGAGCGAGTCGGCGAGCGCACCGACCAGTGCGTCAGCGCTCCGCGTGTCGAGATCGGACTTCGAGACGATCAACACATCGCCGCCAACCACGAGTGAGGCCAGCTCGGGCGTGAGTGTGGTCGCGCCGGCTTCAACGACCGCCAGGCGCAGATCGGCGTCGAGCGCCCGCGCCAGCGCGCGGCGGACGCCTTCGCTCTCGACTGCGTCGGACGCCTCGCGCAGGCCCGCCGTGTCGGCGATCCAGACGGGGAAGCCCGCGAGCACCAGCCGCACTTCCACGACATCACGCGTCGTGCCGGGCGTATCGGAGACGATGGCAGCCTCGCGCCGCGCCAAGGCATTGAGCAGGCTGGACTTTCCGGCGTTCGGCGCGCCGAGGATCGCGATGCGGTAGCCATCGCGCACGCGCTCGCCACGGCCGTGATCGGCGAGGTGTGCGTCCATCGCCGCGACAAGCGTCGCGATCTCCGGCGCAGCACGGGCGGCGAGCGCGTCGGGTAGATCCTCGTCAGGGAAATCGATCTCGGCTTCGATGAGCGCGAGGGCGCCGAGCAGCTGCGCGCGCCAACCATCGTAGAGCGCGGCGAGTTCGCCCTGCATCTGGCGCAGCGCCTGGCGGCGCTGGCCTTCGGTCTCGGCGTCGACGAGGTCCGCAATGGCTTCGGCGGCGGTGAGGTCGAGCTTGCCGTTCTCGAACGCGCGGCGCGTGAAGTCGCCGGGGCCGGCGTGGCGGAGGCCGAGCGCTGACAGCGCTTCCGAGAGAGCGGCGATGATGGCGGTCCCGCCGTGGACCTGAAGCTCGGCGACATCCTCGCCGGTGAAGCTAGCAGGCGCGGGAAACCAGAGCAGGAGGCCGTCGTCGATGATGTCGCCGGCGGCGTCATGGAAGCGGCGGCGCACGGCGCGGCGTGGTTCGGGCAGGGCTCTGGCGGTGAGCGCGGCAACCGCGCGGCCGGCGTCGGGGCCGGAGATCCGGAGGACGGCGACGCCTGCGCGCCCCGGCCCGGAGGCTAGGGCGAAGATCGTCGCCGGGGCGATCATTCGCTGCGGGTAGAGCCGCTCGCGGCGGTGGTCATCAGCTTCATGAAGGCGTCCTGCGCCTGACCGCCGAAGCTCATCCAGGACTTCATCATTGTGTCGGGAGACATGAGCTTCATGTTCTCCTCGGCGCGGCTCGTCATCTCGCGGACGAGCATCTCGTTGAGCGGCGTCACATCGGGCAAGCCGACGAAGCGTCTGGCCTCCTCGGGCGTGCACTCTACATTCAGGGTCATCTTCATCAGGCAGGCCTCGCGCGGAAGGGACCAAATCAGTCTTCAGGGAACATAGACCCTCGCGGCCCTTTCCCGTAAGCCTCCGCCGCCGTTTCGGAGAACCCATCGCATGACGTCACGCTGGATCGACATCCCCGCAGAAGCCGGGTCGTTCAAAGCCTATGTCTCGGAACCCGCTGGAGCCCCGAAGGGCGCCGTGGTCGTGATCCAGGAGATTTTCGGCGTGAACGAGGGCGTGCGCGGCAAGGCCGACTGGCTGGCCCGCGAAGGGTTCCTCGCCATCGCGCCGGATCTCTTCTGGCGGCTGGAGCCAGGCGTCCAGCTCACCGACAAGACCGAGGCCGAATGGGCCAAGGCCTTCGACTACATGAAGCGCTTCGACGCCGCGAAGGGCGTCGAGGACATCACCCGCACGATCGATGCGGCGCGCAAGCTGGGCCAGGCGAAGGTCGGCGCGGTCGGCTACTGCCTCGGCGGTCTGCTCGCCTATCTCACGGCCTGTCACACCAGCGCGGATGCGTCGGTTGGCTATTACGGCGTGTCGATCGAGACCAAGCTCGACGAGGCGCAGGCCATGAAGAAGCCGCTGATGCTGCACATCGCCGGCAAGGATCAGTTCGTGCCGAAGGACGCGCAGGACGCGATCAACGCCGGACTGAGGGACAATCCGCTCGTCACGCTGCACACCTATGCAGAGCAGGACCACGCCTTCACGCGCGTCGGCGGCGCCCACTACGACGCGCACGCGGCGGAGCTGGCGGATGCGCGCACCGTCGGCTTCTTCAAGCAACATCTGGCCTGAGGTACTGATGCTGAAGCGACTGCTTATCGCCGCCGCGACGCTCGCGCTCGCGGCCTGCGAAACGGTGAGCGCGCCGAGCGACGTGCCGGACCGGACGCCGAAGGATATCGTCGCGTTCTTCGATTGCCTGCGCGAACGCTCGCTGACCATTGTCTCCGCGCACCGCGGCGGCGATGCGCCGTTCGAGAATGCGATGCCGACATTCGAGCGCACCGTCGGCGGCGCGCCGGCGCCGGTGGCGCTCGAGATCGATGTGCAACGCACGAAGGACGGCGTCCTCGTGCTCATGCACGATGAAACGCTTGATCGCACGACCAACGGCACGGGCCCGGTCGCCAACGTCACTGCGGCGCAGTTTGCGGCGCTGCGGCTTGAAGACGAAACCGGAAAGCCGACTGCGGTGCGGCCGACGACACTGCGTCAGGCGCTCGACTGGTCGAAGGGCCGCGCCATCCTGCAGCTCGACGTGAAGCGCAGCGCGCCGATGGCGGAGGTCGTCGCCGCCGTGCGCGCCGCCGGCGCCGAGCAGCGCGTGGTGCTGATCGTCTATACGACGGAAGCGGCCCTCGCTGCGCACCGTCTCGCGCCGGAGATGATGCTGTCGGTTCCGGCCGCCTCGATCCCCGCGCTCGAGGGCCTCTCCAGCATGCGCTTCGACATGACGCGCGTTCTCGCCTGGACGGGCACACGCGAACCGAACTCCGCCCTCAATGTGGAGATGGCGCAGAGGGGCATCGAAGTGATCTTCGGCACGCTCGGGAACGGACCGACGAGCTGGGACAACCGCTTTGCGCGCGAGGGCGATCATGGCTATGCGGCCTTCGCCGACACCGGCATCCAGATGATCGCCTCCGACCGTCCGCTGGAAGCCATGCGCGCGCTCGATGACGCCAATGGGCCGGGCGCGCCGGCGCTGGCGTGCCTGACCGCACGGGGAACGACGCCATGAAGGCCGTCCGCATTTCGCAGACCGGCGGGCCGGACGTGATCCGCTTCGAAGAGGTCGCCGCGCCGCAGGCGGGCGCGGGAGAGATCGTCATCCGCCAGCGCGCGATCGGCGTGAACTTCATCGACACCTATCACCGCACGGGCCTCTATCCGATCCCCACGCCGAGCGGCCTCGGACTCGAAGGGGCGGGCGAGGTGATTGAAGTCGGCGCGGGCGTCACGCGATTCAAGGTCGGTGATCGCGCGGGCTTCTGCTCGGGTCCCATCGGCGCCTATGCGGAGATGCACGCCGTGCCGGCGGCGCGCGCGGTGACGATTCCGGATGGCGTCAGCGACGACATCGCGGCGGCGTCGATGCTGAAGGGCATGACGGCGCGCTATCTGCTGAAGCGCACCTATCCTTTGAAAGCGGGCGAATTCGCCATCGTGCACGCGGCGGCCGGCGGCGTCGGACAGATCGCGGTGCAGTGGGCCGCGCATATCGGCGCGGTGGTGATCGCGGTCGTCGGTTCGGCGGCGAAGGGCGAGATCGCACGTACACTCGGCGCTAACCACGTTATCGACACGTCGAAGGAAGACATCGTCAAGCGCGTGCGCGAGATCACGAACGGCGAGGGCGCCCACGTTTCCTACGACAGCGTCGGCAAGGACACGTTCCAGGCCTCGCTCGATTCCCTGCGTCCGCTCGGCATGTTCGTGAGCTTCGGCAATGCGTCGGGCGCCGCGCCGCCGTTCGATCCGGGCATCCTCGCGCAGAAGGGTTCGCTGTTCTTCACGCGGCCGACGCTCTTCACCTACACGCGCACGCCCGAGCTCTTGCAGGAAACGGCGGACGATCTCTTCGAGGGGATCGCGAAGGGGATCGTGAAGATCGCGCCGCCGACGCGCTATGCGCTGGCCGACGCGGCGCAGGCGCACCGCGATCTTGAGGCGCGCAAGACGACGGGAAGTCTGGTGCTTGTTCCGTAAAGGCGGCGCGCCGGTATTCATGCCAGACTGCGCACCTCCCGGTGCGCATGCAGCGGCGCCGCCAGACTCCGAAGAATCTCGCGTTGTCTTGAGATGGGGTTGCGCACCGGGAGGTGCGCGGTCCTGTTTCGACTTTCATGATGTATCCGCAGCTTCCGCAGCGAGTGCGGGCGCCGATGTGCACAGTGCGATCATCACGGCAGTCACCGTGACGATGGCGCCGGGCACGCCACCTTTCTTCGGCAGACGCGCGAGCGCGCCTTTCACCGTGCGGTCGAAGTCGCGCAGCGCATCGCGCATCTCGCGCGGCGTGTGCAGGGCGATTCCGCGCGTGTAGGCGTGCAGAAGGCGGATGCGACGGCGGCGGTAGCCGCGCATGCCGTGCGGTCTCGACGTGAACGTCTGACGGTCCACGCGGAAAGTCAGGCGCGAGCACATGCTGAGGAAAATCAGCGTGCGGATGTCACGGCGCGCCTTGCGGATCTCAGCCTGGAAGTCGAGGCGCATGAAGCGGGGCGGGCGCACGCGCGCCATCAGCCACGCCATCACTTCGAGCAGCCACAGATGCAGCGCGCGCGCGCGCGCGGCGTAAACGGCGCGGCGATGGCGAAGCGGTCTCGCGATCTGCATGTGCTCTCCTCCGCGTGACGACGGGACCATCCCGGCGTGACGTGAGGAGGACGGTAAGGGCTCGCGTTACCCGGTCGGATAGTTTTGCTGATTTTTCTGGTCAGGACCGCCAGCGCCTTCGCCGGCTTCCTTGTGCGCCAAGGGGAAGCGGTTTGCCGGCGAGGCGCCGGCGGTCCTTGCGGCGAGGGGAATGGCGTTTGTGTTTCCCCCTACTGAAAGGTCATGTTCGCGCTCATGGCGAATGCGGCGCGGCCGAGTTGCGAAACCAGCGACAGGTGTGGCTAGGTGTTCGGGAAGCGATCGGGGGCGGTCATGACGCGGGGCAGGTACACGACTTTCGCTACGGGCCTGTCGGCCGGGCACGGCGCTTTCATCTTCGCCTTTCTCAATCCCGAGCGGATCTGGTCGCGGGAGGTCAGCGATGCCGACTCCGCCACGCTGGCGCTGGTGGTCATCCTGCCCATGACCGGCGTCCTGCTCGCCGCATTGCTGTTCTGGCTGTCGACCCTCTGGGGTGACGTCAACGACTCGCCCGGATTTGTCTCGAAAGCGCTCGCGGCTTTGTCCGGCGGGCTGTTTCTGGTGCAGGTGGCGGTGGTCCTGTTCGCCGCCGTGACGATGGCCGCGCTCCCGCAGCTCTGAACGTCGCGCCTCAGCCGCCGGCAGCGCAGGCGTAGGAGGCGATGACGTAGGTCGCCTGAATGCGCACCGCGCCTTGCCCCTCGATGACGACCGGCGTGGCGTGGGATTGCCCGCACGCTTGCGCGCCGCCGAGGTAGCGCGCGGTCATGCCGGAACGCCCGCAATATTCCGTTGCGGCGGCCATCACTTTATCTGTTTTGACCACGTCGGCGACGTACCAGAAGGTCAGCTTGTCGCGCGTGCGGTCGAGCAGGGCCACCGGCGAGCCTTGCGACCCGAGACCGTTGTGTCCCGTCCACGCCGCGCCGACCGGAAAGTGATTTTGCAGATCCGCGCGCACGATTGCGGGGTCGTACCAGCGATCTTCATGCGCGCGCTTCTGCATGGGACGCAGCACGCGACCGAGCGTGCCATCCACGATGGAGCGCGACAGTCCGCTGATGGCCGCATCGCTCCCGCCGCACATCGTGCGAAGCTGGTAGTCCGGACTGAGGCGTCCGTAGCTGCGCTCGTTCAACCCGTAGTAGGGCTGGCGGCGCAGTATGTCCTCGTCGGACAGGCCGCCGCGCGGCGACGACGCTTGCTGCGCCCCGGCTGCGCCAGCGAATATGCAGGCAAACAGCAAACCTGAAATGACGGTCTTGCGCACAGCGGCTTTCCCCACGTCACTGACTTGTGCTTATCCTTGACGCTAGCGTCGGCAGGAAGGGGTGCGCAATGGGGAAATATGCGCCGCTGTTTGAAGGTTCGATGACGGGAAGGCGCGCCTTTCTGGTGGCGGGCGCCGCTGCGACATTGGGCGTCGGCGCGCCGGAAGCCTTCGCTGACCGCTGCCGCATCCGGGGCAATCCGTCCGTCGGCGCGTGCAAGGCGGGATGCGACTCTCTCGAAGCCACCTTCGGCTGCCAGGATCCGGTGCTCTTTCCGTCTCCGGAAAAAGTCGCGCGCGGCGTAGCCATCGGCGCGGTGCTGGGCGGCGCGATCGCTTTCGCCGCCGGTGATGTCAGCATACTTGCGGGCGTGGTCGTCGGCGGCATTGTCGGCGGCGTGGGCGTCGGCGTGCGCAACTACCAGCAGTTCACGATCAGTCGCGCCCTCCAGAACACGTCGAAGGCATTCGAGATCATGGAGCTCGAAATGGGCGATGACGAGCATCGCTTGCGCACCTTCGTCGCTCTCGACTACGCGAACCAGCTCATCGCGCAGATAGAACCTGTCGCGCTCGATCTGACGGCGAGCGCTTCCCGGGGCGTATCGCGTTCATCGCTTGCCGCCAGTCCCGAATGGCGCGCCGTTCGCCGCGCGGAGCCGCAGCTTGCGAGACTTCGGGCTGCATCCACGGCGTCGACCCAGACTCCCGCCGTCTATCAGCAGGCCATGCGGAGCGTCGGCCAACTCATCGGCCGCCGCAGCGTTCCGGCGCCGAGCCGTGACGTCATGGACCGCAACGCGAACCTCGCCGAGCGCATGCTGCGCGCGGTCGGCCTCTACCAGGACACCGCCTCTGCCGTCGGGAGCGCCGGCTGACGCTCAGGTATTCATGCTCTGGAAGAAGTCGTCGTTCGTCTTCGAGTCCTTGAGCTTGCCGATCAGGAACTCGATCGCGTCTTGCGTACCCATCGGGTTCAGGATGCGGCGGAGCACATACATCTTCTGCAGATGCTCCTTCGGCGTGATGAGCTCTTCCTTCCGGGTGCCGGACTTCAGGATGTCCATCGACGGGAAGATGCGCTTATCGGCGACTTTCCGGTCGAGGATGATTTCCGAGTTACCTGTGCCCTTGAATTCTTCGAAGATGACTTCGTCCATCCGCGAGCCGGTATCGATGAGCGCGGTCGCGATGATGGTGAGCGAGCCGCCTTCTTCGAGATTGCGCGCGGCGCCGAAGAAGCGCTTCGGGCGCTGCAGGGCGTTCGCGTCGACACCGCCCGTCAGCACTTTGCCGGAGGAGGGGACGACGGTGTTGTAGGCGCGGCCAAGGCGCGTGATGGAGTCGAGCAGGATCACGACGTCCTTGCCGTGCTCGGCGAGGCGCTTCGATTTCTCGATCACCATTTCCGCCACCGCGACGTGACGCGTCGCCGGCTCGTCGAACGTGGAGGAGACGACCTCGCCCTTCACCGTGCGCTGCATGTCGGTGACTTCTTCCGGGCGCTCGTCGATGAGCAGAACGATGAGGAAGACTTCCGGATGGTTGGCTTCGATCGACTTGGCGATGTTCTGCAGCAGCACGGTCTTGCCCGTGCGCGGCGGCGCGACGATGAGCGCGCGCTGGCCTTTGCCGATCGGCGCAACGATGTCGATGATGCGGCCGGAACGGTCCTTCACCGTCGGATCGGGCAGCTCCATCGTCAGGCGCTTGTCCGGATAGAGCGGGGTGAGGTTGTCGAAGTGGACCTTGTGGCGCACCCGGTCCGGGTCTTCGAAATTGACGCTGTTGAGTTTGACGAGGGCGAAGTAGCGCTCGCCGTCCTTCGGCGCGCGGATCTGGCCGTCGACGGTGTCACCCGTCCGGAGGCCCGCTTTGCGGATCTGCTGGGGCGAGATGTAGATGTCGTCGGGGCCCGCGAGATAGTTCGACTGCGGCGAGCGCAGGAAGCCGAACCCGTCGGGCAGCACCTCGACAACGCCGCCGCCGCCGATCTCGACGCCGCGGTCCGCGAGCGCCTTCAGGATCGCGAACATGATCTCCTGCGAGCGCAGGGAGTTGGCGTTCTCGATCTCGAGCGCTTCGGCGAAGGCCAGCAGTTCCGCCGGCGGCTTCTTCTTCAGGTCCTGGAGCGTGAGTTGGGTGAGCCCCTCGAGGAGCTGTTCGTTTGTCATGGATGTACCATCGCGCGGCGCGGACCGGCCGGGGGCCGATGGACGCCGCTCTGAGAAAGGTTTGATTTTCCGGCGGGAGGAGAAGTTCGGGCGCCGCCAGACGCCATGCGCGCTGGAAGCGCGACCCCGGATGGACACCATATCGGCGCGAGGTCGTCAAGTCGCAAGGGGCGGGTCGGTCAGAAGGGCTCGACCACGGCGAGGATCACCACGGCGATCGCGATCAGGAACGGGACTTCATTCATCATCCGCCAGAACTTCTCGCTGCGGCGGCGTTCGCCCTTCGCCAGACGCGCGCCCTCGGCGACGTAGTAGGCGTAGAGCCCGGTCAGGATGACGACGAGCGCGAGCTTGGCGTGCATCCAGCCCATCTGGAACTGGATCCAGTTCGACGCCGCGGAGGTCGCGAGGCCGAAGATCCAGGTGAGCGCCAGCGCCGGCGTCAGGATGATGGCGTTCAGCTTCTTCGACGCCTCGATCATTTTCCGCTCCAGCTCGCCGCCGGGTTCGGAGCCGGTCTGGTAGGCGTAAAATCGCGGCAGCATCAGCAGGCCGGCCATCAGCGCGAGCACGGCGATGACATGGATGGCGCGCATCCAGTCGTAGTCGAGCAGGGCGGTGAAGTCGTTCATGCCTGAACCTCGCGAGCATGCATCGGACACGCGCCGAACTTGCCGGGACACAGACGTGCGCCCGTATCGCTGGCCACGCCTTGCGCATCATCAAGGGCGCGGCGCACCGCGGCGGCGAGACCGTCGATGAAGGCGTCGGCGACGCCGGGCGTGCGTGCGCGAAGATAGAAGGGGAGCGAGAGCGCGTGCGCCTTCTCCGCGTACTCGATGTCGAGTTCAACCAGCGTCTCGATGTGCTCCGACACGAAGGCGATGGGCGACACGATCACGCCGACGCCGTCGCGGCCTGCTTCCTCGATGGAGTCTTCCGTCGACGGTCCGATCCATTGCAGCGGGCCCACGCGGGACTGATAGCAGGTGCGAAACTCCCAGTCCGGCGGCAACAGCGCGCGCACGGCGGCGACTGTCTGTTCCACCTGCCATTGATAGGGATCGCCGGCGTCGACCACGCGTTGCGGCAGGCCGTGGGCGGAGAAGAGCACGCGCGGCCTGGCGGGGGAGCCGCCCTGTTTCCAGACGGCGAGGATCGCGTCGGCGTGCGCACGCGCGACACCGGCGGCGGTTGGATAGCAGCACACCGTGCGCGACGGGCCGCGAAAGACCTTGCGCCAGACATCGTCGGCGGAGGCGGTCGTCGTCGTCGAAAACTGCGGATAGAGCGGCAGGAGCAGCGCCTCATCGGCGCCCCAGGCGCGCGCCGCATCGGCGGCGTCCCTCGCGAAGGGCTTCCAATAGCGCATCGCCATGAAGACGCGAAACGAATGGGTGGTCGTAGGCGCGAGGCGCGCCTGCAACGCATCGAGCTGCGCCTGCGTCTCCGGAACGATCGGCGAGCCCCCGCCCATGAGCGCATAGTTCTTTCGGGCGCCGGGCGCGCGCGTCACCGAGATCAGCGTTGCAATGCCGAGACGCACCGGCGCCGGGGCCGTGATGATCCGCTTGTCGGCGAAGAGGTTGAACAGGAATGGACGCACGGCGTCCGGCCCGTCCGGCCCGCCGAGATTGAACAGGACGACCGCAACCTTGCGCGCGCTCATGCGGCGCTCGCCTTCACCGCGGCCACGAGTTCCGCCACGTGCTCCGGTTTGGCCTCGGGCGTGATGCCGTGCCCGAGATTGAAGATGTGCGGCCGGTCCTCGAACGCCGCCAGCACCTTGGCCACGCCATCCCGGAGCGGCTGTCCGCCGAGAACAAGCAGCTGCGGGTCCAGATTGCCTTGCAGCGCCATCTCCTTCGGCACGAAGGCGCGCAAACGCGAGACCGGCACGCTGGTGTCGAGGCCGAGGGCGTTCACGCCGGTCTCCGCCGCATAACGGGGATAGTGGAGGCCTGCGCCCCTGGGGAAACCGATAACCGGCTGGGTCACGCCAAGCGCGCGCAAACGCTTCACGAGCGCCGTGGTCGGTTTGAGGACGACCCGTTCGAACAGCGACTCCGAGAGGCCCTCCGCCCAGCTTTCGAAGATCTGCAGCACCTCTGCGCCCGCCTTGGCCTGCGCTTCGAGGTGACGCGCCGTCGCCTCGACGAGGAGTTCGAGCAGGGCATCGACTTCTTCCGGTCGCTCATAGGCGCCGCGCCGGGAGCGGTCCTTCTCGCCGCCCTGGCCCTGAAGCATGTAGGTCGCGACCGTCCACGGCGACCCGGCGAAACCGATCAGCGTGACAGGGGCGGGCAGGGCCTTGGAGAGGCGGTCCACGGTCTCGTAGACAGGGGCGAGACGCTGGATGGCGCGCTCCACGTCCTCGAAGCGCCAGTTGGTCTCGTCCAGCAGGGGCGGGAGCCTCGGGCCTTCGCCTTCGAGGAACTCCACCTTGCGGCCCAGCGCGTCGGGAATGACGAGGATGTCCGAGAAGAGGATCGCCGCATCCAGATCGAACCGGCGCAGGGGCTGCAGGACCGCCTCAGCCGCCAGGGACGGGGCGTAACAGAAATCGAGGAAGGTCTTCGCCTGCGCCCTGATTTCCCGGTACTCCGGCAGATAGCGACCGGCCTGACGCATGATCCAGATCGGGGGCGTCTCGAGCCTTTCCCCCGCCAGGACGCGAAGGAGTCGTTTGGTCCCGACCAAGGAAGAATCAATCGTCATGAATCCTCTAGAAGATAGATGATGGTTGTTAGGGAGTCGGTAACCGTGAGAACCGCCTCTTCCACAGGATGTCCAATGGAGCGCTCAGGGCCCGATGGCGCAATGTGGCATGAAGGGCAAGGCGCGCGGCGTTTTTTGCGGTTTTCTTCCCGGCCGGGTCATTCACATTCGGCGTGGTGAGCAGCGTGTGGGAGCGGGTTGCACAGAAGGGGAGAAAGCCGGCCTCCCCACGCCGCGCCGCGCCTCCAACCGGGTTTCTGACTCCTTTTCCACAGCCTCTGTGAGCAGAGCCGCCGACTGGTGTAAGTACGCCTGACATGACGCCCAAGATCGGTACCTATTTCAACGTCCACCTCGTCTCCGACTCCACTGGCGAAACGCTGGCAGGGGTCATGCGGGCCTCGTGCGCGCAGTTCGACAACATCCTGCCCATCGAACACTCCTACTATCTGGTGCGCTCAACCCGCCAGCTCGAGCGCGTGCTGCGCGAGATCGAGAACGCGCCCGGCGTGGTGATGTTCACCCTGTCGAACGACGAAATGCGCGAGCGGCTGGAAGTGCGCTGCAAGGAGCTTGGCATGGCCTGCGTCGCCGTGCTTGACCCGGTGCTTGATTCGCTCAGCCGCTATCTGGGGCAGGAACTGAACCATCGCATCGGCGCGGGCCGGGTGCTGGATGCCGACTATTTCCGCCGCATCGATGCGCTGAACTACGCGATGGCGCATGATGACGGGCAGCTGCAGCGGGAAT
Source organism: Hyphomonadaceae bacterium (assembly GCA_016791445.1). Lineage (GTDB taxonomy): Bacteria > Pseudomonadota > Alphaproteobacteria > Caulobacterales > Aquidulcibacteraceae > VFBF01. The sequence continues at coordinate 267,275 of JAEUMP010000016.1, forward strand.
TCCACGACAGCGACGTCGTGCTCGTCGGCGTCAGCCGGACGTCGAAAACGCCGACCTGCGTCTATCTCGCGAACCGCGGCGTGAAAGCTGCGAACGTGCCGATCGTGCCGCATATTCCATTGCCGCAATCGCTCTTCGAACCGGATGCGCCGCTGATCGTGGGGCTGATGGTGTCGGCGGATCGCCTCATCAATGTGCGGCGCAATCGACTCGCGACGATGAAGGAGACGCGCGAGACGTCCTATGTGGACGAGGCGGCGGTGCGCGCGGAAATCCTGCATGCGCAGAAGGTGTTCGAGCGGGAAGGGTGGCCGGTGATCGACGTGACGCGGCGTTCCGTCGAGGAGACCGCCGCCGCCGTGCTCAATCTCATCGCGGAGCGTCGTCGTGACGTCTGAGATCGTACTGGCTTCAGGCAGCGCGATCCGCGCGAAAATGCTGACCGATGCGGGCGTGCGCTTCGTGGTCGACAAACCGCGCGTGGACGAGGATGCCGTGAAGCTCTCGCTGCGCGCGGAGAAGCTGAAGCCACGCGACCAGGCCGACATGCTGGCGCAGGTGAAGGCGCTGTCGGTGTCGCAGCGGCGCGGCGGGCTGGTGATCGGCGCGGATTCGATGGTCGCGCTGGGTGACGAGGTGCTGGACAAACCGCCGACGCTCGCCGCCGCGAAGGAACACCTGCGCGCGATGAGCGGGAAGACGCACACGCTTATTTCTGCGGCGGTGGTGGCGCGGGACGGCGCGCCGGTCTGGCGTCACATCATGGCGCCGCGTCTGAAGATGCGCGTGCTGAGCGATGGCTTCATCGACGATTATCTCGCGCAGGTCGGCGAAGCGGCGACGCAGAGCGTGGGCGCTTATCAGCTTGAAGGCCTCGGCGCGCAGCTCTTCGAAAGCGTGGAGGGCGATTTCTTCGCCGTGCTCGGCCTGCCGCTGCTGCCATTGCTCGCTTATTTACGGGAGCAGGGGGCGATGCCGCGATGATCATCACCGGACGCACAAAAGTCCTCGCGCTCTTCGGAAATCCCGTCGCGCATTCGCTGTCGCCGCAGATGCATGCGGGCTGGATCGCCGATCACAAGCTCGATGCTGTGTATGTAGCGCTGCCGCTGGAAGCGAAGACAGCCGACGCGACCATGAAAGCGCTGAAGGGCGTGGGCTTTCACGGCGCCAATGTCACTGTGCCGTTCAAAGATGCGGCGGCGGCGGCGGCGGACTGGCAGGACGAAGCCGCCCTCGATCTCGGCGCGGCGAACATGCTGCAATGGCATGACGGCGATCTCTTCGCCGCGAATACGGACGCGCCCGGTTTCGTCGCCGCACTCGATGAGCAGGCGCCGGACTGGAAGGCCCGCGTGAAACGCGCGCTTGTCATCGGCGCCGGCGGCGCGGCGAAGGCGATTGCGTACGGACTCGCGAAAGCCGGCGTGGCGCACATCGACATCGTTAACCGCTCCGTCGCGCGCGGCGCGGAGACTGCAACTGCGGTGGCGCCAAGCGCGCACTCCGTCGCCGCACGTCCGTGGAGCGAACTCGGCGCCGCGTTCGCAGAAGCGGACCTCATCGTCAATGCGACGACGCTCGGCATGGTCGGCAAGGATCGCGCTGAATGGCCGATGGATCAGGCGAAGGACGGCGCCATCGTCGCCGACGCCGTTTATGCGCCGCTCGAAACCGATCTCCTGCGCCTGGCGCGTGCGCGGGGGCTCGATGTCGTCGATGGCCTCGCCATGCTGATCCATCAGGGCGCGCTCTCGTTCCAGCGCTGGTTCGAGATTGCGCCTGACACCAAGAAGGCGCGCGAGCGTCTGATGGCGATCCTCGGAGCGCGCATGAAACTGATCGGTCTCACCGGCTCCATCGGCATGGGCAAGAGCGCCACCGCGCAGATGTTCCGGGACGAAGGCGTGCGCGTCTATGACGCCGACGCCGCCGTGCACGCGATCTACGAGAAGGGCGGGGCGGCGGTCGCGCCGGTGGAGGCGGCGTTTCCGGGCGTGGTCGTCAATGGCGCCATCGACCGCACGCTTCTCTCCAAGGCCGTGCTCGATGATGCGGAGGCGCTGAAAAAGCTCGAAGGCATCGTGCATCCTCTCATCGCGCAGTTGCAGCTCAATTTCCTGTCGGAAGCCCGCGCCGCCGGCGCCGATCTCGTCGTGCTCGATATTCCGCTGCTGTTCGAGAAGGGCGGGGACAAGCGGGTGGATTCCATCGTCGTCGTCTCCGCCCCGGCGGATGTGCAGCGCGAGCGGGTGCTCGCCCGGCCCGGCATGTCTCCCGAGAAATTCGAGGCGATCCTCGCCAAACAGACGCCCGACGCCGAAAAACGCGAACGCGCCCACCACGTGATCGAGACAGGGCAGGGCTTCGACCACGCCCGCGCGCAGGTCCGTTCGGTGCTGGACGCCCTGCGCAAATCTTAATACGCGGGGTCCATGCGCGAAGTCGTCTTCGATACCGAAACCACCGGCCGAGACCCCGACACCGGCGACCGCATCGTCGAAGTCGCGTGCGTCGAGCTGATCAACTATCTGCCCACAGGCAAGACGTTCCACCGCTACATCAATCCGCAGCGCGACGTGCCGGAAGAAGTGGTGAAGGTCCACGGCCTCACCACGCGCTTTCTCAGCGACAAGAAGGTCTTCGGCGACCCCGACATTGTCGATGCGCTGTTCGATTTCTTCGAGGACAGCCCGATCGTCGCGCACAATGCGGAGTTCGACCGCAAGTTCCTGAATGCAGAGCTGATCCGCCTCGGCCGTCCGATCCTGGAAATGGATCGCTACATCGACAGCCTGAAGATCGCGCGCGCGCTGTTTCCCGGCGCCGCCAATTCGCTCGATGCGCTCAGCCGCCGCTTCCAGCTCGACAAGCTGGGTTTCGATCTCGCCAAGCGCAAAGGCGCCGGCGGCCACGGCGCGTTGATCGACACCAAGATGCTGGCGGAGGTCTATCTCCAGCTGCGCGGCGGGCGGGAGCGCAAGCTTTCCTTCGAGGCCGAAAAACCGACCATGGATGCGAGCGGCGCGCCGCTGCCGCAGTTCGAGCGCCGCCCGCAACGTCCGACGCCGCTGGCGCGGGTCGCCCGCGCTGACGAGCTCGCTGCGCACGAGGCCTTCATCGCCGAGATCGGGGAAAAGGCGCTCTGGAAAAACATCGCCGGCTGACCCCGGCGGAGGCCTCAAGCCGGGGGCGGCGCGCCGTTCTTGCCCTGCCGGTCACGCAATTGTGCGCGGTAGAGGGCGGCGAAGTCGATCGGGTCGATCAAGAGGGGCGGGTAGCCGCCTTCGCGCGTCACTTCCGCCAGCAGGCGACGGCTGAACGGGAACAGGAGCCGCGGGCACTCGATGAGCAGCAGCGGCTCCACGTCTTCCGTCGGCACGTTCACGAACTGGAAGACGCCCGAATAGACGAGCTCCGTGATGAACATCACGTCCTCGCCGCGCATGGCCTTGGCGCCGATGCGGAGGTCCACCTCATAAGCCTCGCCGTCCTGCAGAGGCCGGGCGTTCACGTCGATTCCCATGTCGATCGCGGGCGCGGCCTCGCCCTGGCGCACGCCGGCGGCGGCGGTCGGGTTCTCGAATGACAGGTCTTTCACATACTGCGCGAGGACGCGGAGATGCGGGGTGTCCTGCGCAGGTTGACCGTTGTCTGGGCCGCCCGGGTTCGACATGCCTTGCTCTCGAATGCTGGAACCTGATGAGGGCCTGCGGGCTAACATGCGTCGGAGGGGGTCGCAACAGCGGGTGGCGGCCCGGTCGCCGCCGGGGCCGGGCGCCGCCATGGCGCGCATGGTCGCGGCGTTTCCCCATTGCCGCATACACACTGGCGCCGCATCCCGGTGCGCACTATCTGTGAGTGTCTTGCAACGCATTTGGAGCAAAGCCGGTGTCCAGGGAGCTGATCGAAGTCCTGATCCTCGCGGCCGTCGCCGTGATCGTGATCGGTCGATTCTTCAGCGTGCTCGGCCAGCGCCGCGGTTCGGACCGCCCGGCTGCGCCGCCTGAGCCGCGCCCCGCGACCGTCGACGCCGGCGCGGCCTCCCAGCCCTACGCCCCGCCGACGCCGGCGCAGACTGCGCCCGCTGCTTCAGTCGGCGTCGCGTCCATCCTGGCGGTCGATCCGTCCTTCGACCCGTCTTCCTTCGTTGGCGGCGCGCGCGCGGCCTATGAGATGATCGTCACCGCATTCGCTTCCGGCGATCGCGCGACGCTCGGCCCGCTGCTGAGCCCGCGCGTGTTCGAGTCCTATTCGAAAGCGATCGATGATCGTGAAGCGAGCGGCGGCGCCGGCCCCGAACTCGTGCGGCTCAAGACGGCGGAAATCGTCGACGCCCGCGTCGAGGACAACATCGCCCGCGTGGCGGTGCGCTTCGAAGCTGAACTCGCGGAAGGCGCCTATGGCCTGCGCGAGACGAAGGAGCGCTGGACGTTCGAGCGCGACGTCCGCTCGCGCGATCCGAACTGGCGCCTCGCCGGCGTCGCGCAAGCCTGAGCGTGAGCGATGAGCCGCCCGCCGAAGAAGGGCGGCCTCTCTCCTGAAGAAGAGGAACTCTGGCGCAAGGTGACGCGCATGGTGCGCCCGCTTGCGCGGCGCAGTGCGACGGTCGTGCGCAAGCAGCAAGTCACGCCGCCATCCAAGCCGATCACGATCCGCGCACCGATCGCAGCCCCGACGCCTGGAATTGCGACGGCGAAGAAGCCGGCGCCGGGGACGCTCGCCGATCGGTCTCCGGAAAAGCGCGTGCGGCGCGGCAAGCTCGATGTGGGCGCGAAACTCGATCTGCACGGCTTCACGCAGGAGGAGGCGCGGGGCGCGCTGATGCGCTTCCTGCTGCATGCGCGTGCGGACAATGTGCGTGTTGCGCTGGTGGTGACGGGGAAGGGCGGACGACTGCGCTCCGGTGAAACGGCGCCGGGCGTGCTGAAGCAGCGCTTGCCCGAATGGCTCGCGGGCGCCGACTTGAGGCCGCTCGTTTCCGGGTATGCGGAGGCGCACCAGCGCCACGGCGGCGGCGGCGCGTACTATGTTTTTCTGAAAGCGGGCGACTGACCGATCAGAATTGTTTGCGGAAGCTCGCCTGCACCACGCGCCCGAGCGGATTGAGATAGCCTTCCTGATAGGCGGTCGGCGTCAGGCCGCTCGCATCGCGCACCTCGACGACGCTGTCGGTGAGGTTGTCGATGCCGAACGCGAGCCGCGATCCCTTCAACAACGGCGCAGCGCGCACAAGACCGGGACGGGAGTCGAAGTTCATGAACAACCGCGCGTTGAGCGTCAGCTGGTCGGAAAAGCTCAAAGCGCCGCCCGAAGCGACCGGCAGGTCGTAGCCGTCGGTCCAGCCGCCGCTGAAGCGCAGGCCGACGCCGCGATTGAACAGCCCGCCTTCGAACTCGATGGCGCTCGCAGCTTCGCCGCCGCCGTTCAGGCCGCCGCGGTCGAGCAGGTCGATCGGCGCGAGGCCGCGCGCAAGCGTCACGTCATCGACGAGGCGCATCTTGTACGCGACAGAAATGTTCCAGCGGCCGCCGGCCTGCTGTCCGCCGCCGAGGCCCATGCGTTGCGCGACGGCGGGAGGGGGGCCTTCGCCGCCACCCGGAGCGCCGCCCTCCGCCGCCGGCGGTCGCTGACGCGGCGGACCTCCCGGCGCTGCCGCAGGGCGCGCGCCGCCGATGGGGCGCGAGAAATTGAACCCGATGCGGACGCTTTCGATGTCGCGCTCCGCAATGCTGATCGGCCGCGCATCGACGGCCGTGAGCACGCCGAGACCGTCGCGGGTGAAGCGCGTGGGGAAGGCGGCCTGTGTTTCCGCAAGCGCAACCGGCAGGGCGGACGCTACGTCTTCCGATCGGTTGTGCGCCCAGCTGAAGGTGAGTTGCAGGCCCTGGATTTTCTGCGGCGACCAGTTGGCGTTGAACGTCAGATCTTCGCGGCTCTCCGCCGCGAGCGCAGGATTGCCGCCGGAGGTGCGCGTGATCCGTACGTTCTGTCCCGTCGCGGTATCGAAGAACACGACATCCGGCGTGACCAGCAGCGGATCGCCGAGTTGCTGGAGCGACGGCGCCGCCTCGCTCGACTCCGCCTGCAGCGAAAGCCGCACCGTGCGGATCGGCGACCAGCTGCCGCCATAGCCGATGCTCGTCAGCGTCGCGAAATCGCTGGGGTCGGCCCACGAAGCGGTGGCGTTCAGCGAGATGTCGCCCAGCGCCTTGCCGAACTCCGAACGGCGGCTGGTCAGCGGCGCGGCCAGCGTGAACCGGCCCGAAGGCGTCGTGCGCTCAAGCTCGGCGCGGCGCACGCCGCTCGCGAGGCTTTCCGAGAGACTGTCGATGTTGCGATGCTCGACGCCGAAACGCAGCGCGGCGCGCATGCGTCCCGCCGGCACATCGAGGAAGGCGCCGTTCACATTGCCGGTGAGGTCGTAGAGCGTCTGGTCGGACTCTGTGCGCGAAGGGGAGAGGGAGTCCTTCGTTTCGCTTTCCTGATGGGTGGAATCCGCCGTCGCCGTCGCCGTCCACTGCCAACCGGCATAGGCGCCGTCGAAGCCGGCGGCGCCACGCACGCTCTGGCTTTCGGAATCGCGCACGCGCACTTCGCTGATGCCGTTCAGTCCCAGCAGGTCACGTTGTTCGCCGCCCTCGACGCGCAGGGAGGCGTTGCCGGTGATGCGCTCGGTAAGCGCGCGCGAGAACGAGGCGTTGGCGCGCCAGCCCTGCGAGTCCGGAATGAGCGTGCGCACATTGCGCGCATCCGGCCCGGCGGTCGGTGGCGCGATGTCGCGCTCCAGCTCGGTCACCGAGCTGGCGTCGCTGAGGCTCAGACCACCGGCGAACCGATCGCCGTCGTTGATGTTGGTATAGCTGCCTTCGGCGCGGGCATTGGCGCGCGCATCGCCGTCTGCAACGCCGCCGCCGGCTTCGAGCGCCGCCGCCGTGAACGTCTTTTCCAGAACCAGGTTCACGACGCGCTGGTCCGGCGAATAGCCGTACTGCAGCGACAGTTGCTCGTCGAACACCTCCACGCGCGAAATCACGTCTGGCGGCAGGTCGCGGATTTCCTGAAAGCCGCTGATGCGGCGACCGTTGACGAGCACGATCGGCATGCCGCCGCCGCGGATCGAGGCCGATCCGGTCTGCGGGGCGATGGCGCCGAGGATCTGGAAGATGTTGGACGCGCCGTAGGAGCGCACATCCTGCGCCGAGAAAGTGGCTTCGGGGGTTACGTCTCCCGGCACGCTGCCGCGCGGTCGCTCCACGGTGACGACGATCTCGTCCTCGTTGCGGGAATTGGCTTGCGCCAGGGCGGAGGGAGCGATGGCGAGGGCGGCCAGGAAGGTCGCGAGCGAGCGTGGGTCCATGACGCGCTCTAGCATGCGATTTGTGTCACAATCATTGCAGATGCGACGAGCGTTGCGGGCGCATTTGGCCGCAGTCGTCAGCCTTCCGTCGCCGCCGGAACGGCGGGGCGCTGCTTCTTCTCGTCATGTCCCGAAACGCCCTTGCGGGCATGAAGCGCGGCGGCGGCTTCTTCTGCCGTCACGCCGCAAACCTGCAGCGTCACCAGCAGGTGGAAAAGCACATCCGCCGCTTCCGACGCGAGGGCCGCCTTGTCCCCGGAGACGGCTGCAAGCGCGGCTTCGACGCCTTCTTCGCCAAGCTTCTTCGCACACTTGCCCGGGCCCGCCGCGAGAAGGGAGGCGGTATAGGACGTCACCGGATCGCCGCCGACGCGCGAGGCGATGATGCCGACGAGATCGTCGATCACGGCGCCGAGCGTACGCGCATCCAGCGGTTTTACGTCTTGCATTATGCGACCGTCCTGACGGGAACGCCCGCCGCCGCCAGCGCTGCGCGCGCTTCGCCGAGGCTGTGCGTTCCGAAATGGAAGATCGAGGCGGCCAAGGCGGCGCTCGCGCGCCCGATGGTGATCGCTTCGACCAGATGCTGCAGCGATCCCGCGCCGCCGGAGGCGATGATCGGTACACGGACCTTTTCGGTGATTTGCCGCAGCAAGTCGAGGTCGTAGCCGCTCTTCACGCCGTCCCGGTCCATGCTCGTGACGAGGAGTTCACCCGCACCGCGCTCTGCGGCCTCCTGCGCGAAGGCGACGGCGTCGATGCCGGTTTCCCGACGCCCCCCGTGGGTGAAGATCTCCCAGCGGCCCGGCGCGGTCTGCTTCGCATCGATGGCGACCACGATGCACTGCGCGCCGAAGGCCGCCGAAGCTTCGTTGATCACCTCCGGCGTCTGGATGGCGGCGGTGTTGATGGAGACCTTGTCCGCGCCCGCCGCAAGCAGGGCCTTCACATCATTCGGCGTGCGCACGCCCCCGCCGACTGTCAGCGGTGTGAAGCAGCGTTCCGCCGTCCGCTTGACCGCGTCGAGAAGGGCGCCGCGCCCTTCGACGGAGGCGGAAATGTCGAGAAAGCAGATCTCGTCTGCGCCCTGGGAATCGTAAAGCGCCGCCAGCTCCGCCGGATCGCCCGCATCGCGCAGGCCGACGAAATTCACGCCTTTCACGACCCTGCCGTCCTTCACGTCGAGGCAGGGGATGATCCGCGCCGCGAGCGTCATCCGGCAGCAGCATCCAGCGCGGCCGCAGGATCGATATCACCGTCGTAGAGCGCGCGGCCGAGAATGGCGCCGGCGATGGGGCGGCCGCGTCGTTCGCGGAGCGCGTGGATGTCGTTCACGTCGCGCACGCCGCCGGAGGCGATGACGGGTATCGAGACCGCGTCGGCCATGGCGCCGGTGAAATCGACGTTGACGCCCTTCTTCAGGCCGTCGCGGCCGATGTCGGTGACGATGAGCGCGGCGATGCCCGCGCCTTCGAATTTCTTCGCGAGTTCGACGGCGTCGATCTCCGTCTGCTCCGCCCAGCCGGCCACGGCGACGCGGCCCTCGCGCGCGTCTATCCCGACCGCGACGCGTTCCGGGTAGAGGCGGGCGGCTTCCCGCACGAAGACGGGGTCCTTCACGGCGGCGGTGCCGAGGATCACGCGCGTCGCGCCCGCATCGAGCCAGTAGGCGATGGATTCGAGATTGCGCACGCCGCCGCCGATCTGCACCGGAATGCGCACGGCGGAGAGAATGCGCGCCACGGCGCCGGCATTCGCGGTCTTGCCCGCAAAGGCGCCGTCGAGATCGACGACATGGATCCAGTGGAAGCCCTGATCCTCGAACGCCTTCGCCTGCGCGCCGGGGTCGCGGTTGAAGATCGTCGCGCGGTCCATGCGGCCTTCGCGCAGGCGCACGCACTGGCCGTCCTTCAGGTCGATGGCGGGGTAGAGGATCATGCGGGCCTCCAGGCGAGGAAGCGCGCGAGGAGATCGAGCCCGGCGGCCTGGCTTTTTTCGGGGTGGAACTGCACGCCGATCATGTTGTCGCGCGCGATGGCGCAGGCGAACGACGCGCCATAATCGGCGGTCGCGACGATGGCGTCGGCGGAGTCCGGTTCAACGACATAGGAGTGCATGAACACCATATGGCGTTGAGGAACCAGACCGTCGAGGACGGCGTGCCTGCGCGTTGGCGTCACAGCATTCCATCCCATGTGCGGAAGCCGTTCCGTCGTCTGAAGGACATGACAGACGCCGCCGATCCAGCCGAGGCCGGCATGTTCGCCGTGTTCGAGCCCCTTCGTCATCAAAAGCTGCATGCCAACGCAGATGCCGAGAAAGGGCGTTCGCTTCCCGCGCACCGCTTCGGTCATCGCGGCGAGAAGGGGGGCGTCGGCCGAAAGCGCGCTCATGCAGGCGGCGAAGGCGCCTTGCCCCGGCAGCACGATCGCATCCGCTTCCGCAACGAAACCGGGATCGCGCGTCAGCCGCACGTCCGCCGCGAGACCCGCCCGCTGCGCAGCCTCCGCCAGCGCCCGCTCCACCGAGCGCACATTGCCGGAGCCATAATCGATGAGGGCGACGCGTTGCACGGGCGCGGTGGTATCAAGGTTCGGCAGGGGTGTCTCCCATCCCCCGAGACCCATGCACGTCGCAGCCTGCATCCGGATGGGGTCGCGGATGCATCCGGTAGCTGGAACATCTCAGGGAGAGCCCATGATCGGACAGTTCAGGGCGTGCATTTGCGCGGCCATACTCACGTTCGCCCCGACGGTCGCGACAGCTCAGGCGCCGGATCCGGCGACGGTCACACTCAGCGCTTCGGAAAACAGGGAGGTGCTGCTCTCCCTCGCAAAAGTCCTGCGTGAGCGTTTTGCGTTTCGAGCGCGAGGCGAGGCGGCGGCCCGCGAAATCGAGTCCCTTGAGCGGCGTGGCGTTTTCAGAGAGGCGCGCACCGCTGCGGAGCTCATGGCGCTGATCGATGCGCGGGTCACGCCGCTCGTCAACGATCGGCATTTCCGGGTTCGATATGTGGGGCCTCACGTGCTCGCCGGATTCAGCGAAGCGCCCGCGTCCGCAGAGGAAGTTGCTGCCTTTCATGAGGAGATCCGTCTCCGCGGCGGCGAAATCCCGGATGTACGCTGGCTCGCGGGAAATGTGGGCTATCTGCGCATCAACATGTTCTTCGACGCCCCGCCTTCGGCGGAGAAGCTCGCCGCCGCCATGGGCATGCTCGCCGACACCTCAGCCCTGATCATTGACGTGCGCGGTACGCCCGGTGGAGAGCCCGCTGGCGTCGCCATGGTGATCGGCCATCTCGTCGCGGAGCGCGCTGCCACCGTGCGCGTGGAGGATCCGGTGAATCCGGCGTTGAGCCGTACCTTTCACGCTGAACCGAGAACACCCGCCTATGTCGGTAAGCCGGTCTATGTGCTTATGGATGGCGACACCGGCTCTGGCGCTGAGGAGTTCGTCTATGATCTCAAGGCCATGCGGCGCGCGACGCTCGTGGGAACGACCACATCCGGCGCCGCGACCCCGGGCGGGTATCGTCCTCTCGCGGCGGGCATGGTTGCGTTCATCCCCATGCAGATCGTCAGCAACGCGGTGACGGGCGCCAACTGGGAAGGCGTCGGCGTCAAGCCGGATGTCGAGGTCCCGCCGGAACAGGCGCTTGAACGCGCGCATCGCCTCGCGCTCGAAGCCATCCTGAAGGACGCGCAGGGCCTGCGCCGGGCGATCGCGGAGGAGGGGCTTGCATCGCTAAAGCCGTAGCGGGTCGTTCGCTAAACGTCGGCGAGTGAGGGCAACGCTGTCGCCGCGCTTCCTCGTGTGGGGAGGGGCGGCGGCCGCAAAGCCCTACAACACACCCTTCGTACTAGGCGTCGCGCCCGCCAGTCTCGGATCAATCTCCGTCGCCGCGCGCGCGGCGCGCGCCAGCGCCTTGTAGCAGCTCTCGACGATGTGGTGCGTGTTGTCGCCGTAGAGGTTCTCGATGTGCACGCAGGCGCCGGAGTGCATGGCGAAGGCCTGGAACCACTCCTTGAAGAGCTCGGTGTCCATGTCGCCGAGCTTCGGGCGCGGAAGGTCGACGCGCCAGATCAGGTAGGGGCGGTTGGCGAAATCGACGGCGGCGCGCGAGAGCGTTTCGTCCATCGGGATATAGGCGTGCGCGAAACGGCGGATGCCCTTGTGATCGCCGAGCGCTTCCTTGAACGCCTGGCCCATCACGATGCCCACGTCTTCCACCGTGTGGTGCATGTCGACGTGCAGATCGCCCTTCGCCTCGATGACGAGATCGAACGCGCCATGCTTGGCGAAGCTTTCGAGCATGTGGTCGAAGAAGCCGATGCCCGTCGCGATCTTGCCGGCGCCTTCGCCGTCGAGATTGAGGGAGACCGAAATCGTCGTCTCCTTCGTGGACCGCGCAATCTTTGCCGTTCGCATCTTCTTCATTCGCCCTAACAAGTGCTGAACTGATCAGCAGCAGTAAAACATACGCCGTTGCAATGATGACGGCAATATTTAGGTCATCCTAAATCTTTGCAGACCACAACGGTACGCAAGGCGCCGTCCTTCGGATGCGGGGGCGGAAGTGCGTCAAAGTGCATCCGGGAAACGCCGCAGTCATGTCGGAAGAGGTCGAGACGAGCGCAAAGGTGCGGAAAGGGCCCGGGCTGACTGCCCGGTTCGTCCTCGCATTCTGCGGTCTCTTCCTGGTGTTCGGCTCGGGGGTGGTGTTCACGGTGTGGGAGAGCGATCAGCGCGCCGCCGAGGCGCGCGCGCGGCTCCTGCTCGACGATCGCGCCCTGACGCTCGCCGAACAGATGGACGAGGCGCTTGCGGCGTCGGACGGTGCGAGCGCGCAGACGGCCGCGAACGGCCTTGGACGCCGGCACGGCATGGTGGCGGTGCGGCTCGTGGCGCGGGACGGCTCACTGCTCGCCGACGGCGAGGACCCCGATGCGCGACGCATCATGGACAGGCTGGCGACAGGCGGCGAGCGGTTCGTCATGGAGAAGGGGCTCGCGGCGACCACCGTGTCGTCCGCCTCGGGCCGTGTCTTCGTGACCGCGACATCGCGCTCCCTGCGGCAGGGCTTCCACGGGTCAGCGGCCCTTATCGCAAGCGTCTTCTTCGGCTTCGGCGCGCTCGCCGCCTTGATCGCCTGGTTCATGGCGCGCTCCATCGCGCAGCCGCTGCGGAAGCTGACGGCGATGGCCGACATGCTGCGGGACAAGAACGCCGCGCAACCGCTCGACCTAAAGACCGGCGACGAACTCGAAACGCTCGCGCGCGCGTTCAACGCCATGGCCGAAAAGGTCCAGGCCAACATGCGCCGCCTGCAGCGCATGGCCTACAGCGACACGGCCACGGGCCTGCCCAACCACGAACGCTTCACGCGCGACGTGACGGACTTCCTCTCCAACCGGCACGATGAGGTCGGCGCGCTCTTCGTCGTGCGTCTGGACCGCCTCGACCGGATTTTCGACGCCATCGGGCAGGATGCGGGCGACGAATTGCTCACGCGCATCGTGGGGCGTCTGTCTTCAGCGGTCCGCGCGATCGACCGCATGGTGCGCACCGAGCATTGCACGGCGCGGCCCAGCCAGCTCGCGCGCTTGCGCGGCGGCGATTTCGGCGTGCTGACGCCGCGATTCCGCGGCCAGGAAGACGCCGCGCGCTTCGCCCAGCTTCTCGCGTCCGCGCTCAACCAGCCGTTCGACTGGCGCGAACACAAGCTCGTCCTTGGCGCGGCCATCGGCGCGGCGCTGTTGCCGCAGGACGGCGCCGACGCCGACACCGCGATCCGCCACGCCATGCTCGCCCTCACGGCGGCGCGCTCCGACAACGGTCGGATGAAGTTCTTCACCAAGGCGCTGGATCGCGAAGCGAACGCGCAGCTCGCCTTCGAGCGCGAAATGCGCGCAGCACTCGAGCGCAACGAGTTCAAGGCCTTCTTCCAGCCGAAGGTCGATCTTCTCTCCGGGCGCGTGATCGGCGCGGAGGCGCTGGCGCGCTGGGTGAAGCCGGATCGCACGATGGTGAGCCCCGGGCGCTTCATCCCGGCGGCGGAAGAGAACGGCCTGATCGGCTCGATCTCGGAAGTCATTCTCCGCGACGCATGCTGGAAGGCGGCAAGCTGGGCGCGGGAAGGGTTCCCGCTGAGCGTCGCCATCAACATCTCGCCGCTGCAGTTCGCCGACGAGCGCTTCACCGACAAGATCCTGCGATCGATGGCCGAGGCCGGCCTCTCTCCGGATCGCGTCGAGCTTGAAATCACGGAGTCCGTCGCGCTGGAAAATCCCGAGCGCGCGTTGCGCCTGCTCGAGCCGCTGCGCGAGGTCGGCGTGAAGGTTTCGCTGGACGACTTCGGCTGCGGTCACTCCTCGCTCGCGTCGCTGACGCGGCTTCCGTTCGACATCATCAAGATCGACCAGCAGTTCGTGCGCGCGTTGGCGAAGGATCGCCATGCGCCGGCGATCATCGAGATGATCCTCGCGATGGCCGCCTCGCTCGACTACACGGTCGTCGCCGAAGGCATCGAGACGGAGCAGGAGGCCGACTTCCTGCGCCGCCGCGGCTGCCAGATCGGGCAGGGCTTCCTCTGGGGCGCGGCGATGCCCGCGACGGAATTCCTGCAGTTCAACGCGGCGCGGTCGGGCGCCATTTCGGGTGGCCAGCGCGGGGTGGCTTGATCCCGCCACGGTGAGGCGCCACCTCAGGGCGCATGAGTTCTCTCGAAACATGGCACGGCACGACGATCCTTGCGGTGCGCAAGGGCGGCAAGGTGGTGATCGCGGGCGACGGGCAGGTGTCCATCGGGCCGACGATCATGAAGGGCAATGCGCGCAAGGTGCGCCCGCTGGGCGACGGCAAGGTCATCGCGGGCTTTGCGGGCGCGACCGCCGACGCGCTGACGCTGTTTGAACGCCTGGAGCAGAAGCTCGAACGCTTTCCCGGCCAGCTCGCGCGCGCCGCCGTCGATCTCGCCAAGGACTGGCGCACGGATCGCTTCCTGCGGCGGCTGGAAGCCATGATCATCGTCGCCGATGCGCGCGAGACCTTCGTGATCACCGGGGCGGGGGACGTGCTCGATCCCGAACACGCGGTCGTGGCGGTAGGCTCCGGCGGCAACTACGCACTTGCGGCGGCCCGCGCGCTCTACGACCATCTCGATGACGCCGAAAAGATCGCCCGCGACGCCATGGGCATTGCAGCGGACATCTGCGTCTACACGAACCGCAACCTCACCGTGGAAACGTTGAGCGCCTGACGGGATGATCCTCGAAAGCATGTCTCCAGCGGTAGCGTACTGGATTCAGCTGGCGGGCTGGGTCGTCGGCGTCATTGCTGTCGTCGGGGGGGCTTACAGCGGAATTCGAAGTTTCCACCAATGGTCGGCTGCCGACGACGGTCGTTGGCTCCGCAGCCTTGCGGCATTGTTTGGCTACATTGCGCTGGCGGCGATTGGCATCGTGCTGACGCTGATCGGACCGCAGCAGATTTGAATTCAAAGAAGAACAGAAATGACCGACTTCTCGCCCCGTGAAATCGTCTCCGAACTCGATCGCTACATCGTCGGCCAGGCCGATGCGAAGCGTGCAGTGGCTATTGCGCTGCGCAATCGCTGGCGTCGCCGCCGTGTGGCGGAAGGATTGCGCGAGGAAGTCACGCCGAAGAACATCCTGATGATCGGGCCCACGGGCGTCGGGAAGACGGAGATTTCGCGGCGTCTCGCGAAACTCGCCGGCGCGCCGTTCCTGAAGGTGGAGGCCACCAAGTTCACGGAGGTGGGTTATGTCGGCCGTGATGTGGATTCCATTGTTCGCGATCTAGTGGAAGCCTCCATCGCGATGACGCGCGAGAAGCGCCGCCGCGAAGTGCGCGCGCGGGCGGAAGTCGCTGCGGAAGACCGGCTGGTGGTGGCGATGGTGGGCGCAGGCGCGTCGGACGCCACGAAGGACTCGTTCCGCAGGAGACTCCGGAACGGCGAGATGGAAGCAAGCGAGATCGAGATCGAACTCACCGAGACCGCGCCCGCCGCGATGCTCGAACTGCCGCCCGGCGCGGGCGGGATGGGATCAGGCCCCGTCAATCTCGGGGATCTGTTCGGCAAGGCGTTCGGCGCGCGCTCCAAGCGCGTGCGGACAACTGTCGGCGAGGCGCGCGCCCCGCTCATCCAGGAAGAGAGCGACAAGCTTCTCGACAACGACGCCGTCACCAAGGAAGCCGTCCGCGTGGCGGAGGAAGACGGCATCGTCTTCATCGACGAGATCGACAAGGTCGCCTCGCGCAGCGAGCGGGGCGGGGCGGATGTCAGCCGCGAAGGCGTGCAGCGCGATCTCCTCCCGCTGATCGAAGGCACCACCGTCGCGACCAAGCATGGGCCGGTGAAGACCGACCATATCCTCTTCATTGCGTCGGGCGCATTCCACGTCGCCAAGCCCTCGGACCTGTTGCCCGAACTGCAGGGCCGGCTGCCGATCCGCGTGGAGCTGAAGCCGCTCACGCGGGAAGATTTCCGCCGCATCCTCACCGAGCCGGAAGCAAGCCTCATCAAGCAGTATGTCGCGCTGCTCGGCGCGGAAGGCGTGACGCTCGTCTTCGACGACGGCGCCATCGACGCCATCGCCGAGCTCGCGGCGGACGTGAATGCCTCGGTCGAGAACATCGGCGCGCGCCGCCTGATGACGGTCCTCGAACGTGTGCTCGACGACATCAGCTTCACCGCCCCCGATCGCGGCGGCGAGACGGTGACGATCACCGCCGACTTCGTGCGCGCGCAGGTGGGCGATCTGGCGAAGAACGCGGACTTGAGCCGGTATATTCTTTGAAGGTCGCGTGTGGGGCGATGGCGCCGCGCCCGGATCGTTGCTATTCTCGGTCCATGAGCAGACCGCTTGTCGCATTGATGGAAGAATTGCGCGCGCTGAAGCCTGAGTTGCGTGCGCGCTTTGGCGTGCGCGACGTCTCGGTTTTCGGGTCATATGCCCGAGGCGACGCGGTTGAGACCTCCGACCTCGATCTGCTTGTTCGCTTCGAGGACGACGCTCGGCCGACCCTTTTTCTCGCTCTCCGACATGGACGCTCTGATCGAGGAGCGGCTGGGTGTCACCGTCGATACGGTTCCCGATACCTGCCTCAATCCGCGCATCGAGCCATACATCCGCGCCACGCTCCTTGAAGTCTGATGCCACAGCGCGCTGCGAGGCCACGTCTCGAAGACATGCTCGCCTACGCCAGAGAAGCGGTCGATCTCGTCGGCGGTCGCACGGGCGAGGAATTGGCGGCGGACCGCATGCGCTTTCTCGCCGTGACGCGCGCAGTCGAAATTGTGGGTGAGGCCGCCAGCCAGATTCCGGAAGAGGTGAGGGCGGCTTTGGCCGCAATGCCGTTTCGCTAGGCCGCAGACATGCGCAATCGGCTAATCCACGGCTATGGCGCGGTAAGCCCGGCCATCGTGGCCGACACCGTGCGCGGCGATCTTCCGGGGCTGATCGTGCTGCTCGAGGCGGTTCTGGCGGGACGGCTGCCGGATGAGGCGCCGTGAGCATTTTGCGAGGCGCTCGCAAATACGGCCCATTGAAAGCCGTTGCCCCGCGCGCGGGGCGGGTTCTAGATTGTGCGCAATAATAATGCGCGCCGGCATCGAGACGCGCTCACCAGAGGGGAAGCGCCTTGAAGGCCACGGACACCAGCAGTCCGGACTATTTCCATAAGGTCGTCGATTGCCAGTACGCCTGTCCGGCGCACACGCCCGTGCCGGAATACATCCGCAAGATCGCGGCAGGGCAGTACGCCGACGCCTACATGATCAACTGGAAGTCGAATGTGTTTCCCGGCGTGCTCGGGCGAACCTGCGACAGGCCGTGTGAACCGGCGTGCCGACGCGGGCGCGTAGAGGAAGAGCCGGTCGCGATCTGTCGCCTCAAGCGCGTGGCGGCGGACAACAAGGGCGACATCACCGCCCGCCTTCCGTCGATCGCGCCGCGCAACGGCAAGAAGATCGCGTGCGTGGGGGCGGGGCCCGCATCGATGACGGTGGCGCGCGATCTCGCGCCGCTGGGCTACGAAGTGCATGTCTATGACGGCGAGGCGAAGGCGGGCGGTTTCATCCGCACGCAGATCCCTCGCTTCCGCCTGCCGGAGGAAGTGATCGACGAGGAGGTGGGCTACATCACGGCGCTCGGGCCGGTGATGCGGCTCGGCGAAAGGGTGGACAGCCTCAAGGGGCTGCTCGCCAAGGACTACGACGCGATCTTCGTCGGTTGCGGCGCGCCGCGCGGGCGCGATCTCGACATTCCCGGTCGCCAGGAGGGCGCGGGCAACATCCATATCGGAATCGACTGGCTTTCGAACGTCTCGTTCGGCCACATCACCAGGATCGGCAAGCGCGTCATCGTTCTCGGCGGCGGCAACACCGCGATGGACTGCTGCCGCACGGCGCGCCGCCTCGGCGGGCAGGATGTGAAGGTCGTCGTGCGTTCGGGCTTCGACGAGATGAAGGCGTCTCCCTGGGAGAAGGAGGACGCGATGCACGAAGACATCCCGATCCTCAATTTCCTCGTGCCGAAGGAATTCCTGCACAAGAACGGCAAGCTCACGGGCGTCGTTTTCGAGAAGGTCGCGCCGAAATACGACGACAAGGGCCGGCGCAGCCTCGTCCCGACGGGCGAGCCTGACCAGCACATCGCCTGCGACGACGTCCTCGTCGCGGTGGGGCAGGAGAATGCGTTCCCGTGGATCGAACGCGATGCGGGCCTCGACTTCGACAAGTGGGACATGCCGGTCGTCTCGGAAAAGACGATGCAGTCGACGAACCCGAAGGTCTTCTTCGGCGGCGACGCAGCGTTCGGACCGAAGAACATCATCTGGGCGGTGGCGCATGGCCACGAAGCCGCCGTCTCCATCGAGAAGTTTCTCAGCGGTCTCGACGTCGAGGATCGCCCCCCGCCGGATGTCGACATCGACAGCCAGAAAATGGGCATCCACGAGTGGAGTTATGACAACAACATCGCCAACGACCTCCGCTACAAGGTGCCGTTGCAGGACAAGTCGATCGCGCTGAAGAGCGTGAAGACGGAGGTGGAGCTCGGTTTCGATTCCGAACTCGGCTTCAAGGAGGCGCAACGCTGCCTCAACTGCGACGTGCAGACGGTGTTCAACGCGCCCGCATGCATCGAGTGCGATGCCTGCGTCGATATCTGTCCGACGGACTGCATCACCTTCACGGAAAACGGGGAGGAGTCGGATCTGCGCCAGCGGCTCAAGGCGCCGGCGCTCAACCTGTCGCAGGACATCTATGTGTCCGACACGCTCCCGACGGGGCGGATCATGGCCAAGGATGAGGACGTCTGCCTGCACTGCGGCCTGTGCGCCGAGCGCTGCCCGACGGGCGCATGGGACATGCAGAAGACGATCATCAACATCACGCACGCAGGATCGACATGCCGGAGCCGCTGAGCGCCATCAACGACTTCGTCGTCAAGTTCGCCAATGTGAACGGATCGGGCTCGGCGAGCGCGAACGGGCTGTTTGCGAAGGCGATCATCCGCATGGGCGTGCCGGTGTCGGCGCGCAACATCTTCCCGTCGAACATCCAGGGCCTGCCGACGTGGTACGAAGTGCGCGTCACGGAGGCCGGGCATCTCGGGCGGCGCGGCGGCGTGGACATTGCGGTTGCGCTCAATCCGCAGACCTGGGACGACGATGTCGCCGAGATCGTGCCGGGCGGCTATCTCTTCTACGACAATACGCGCCCGATGCCGGCGTCGAAATTCCGTGACGACATCACCGTCATCGGCGTGCCGCTGACGACGATCTGCAACGAAGCCTACAAGATCCCGCGCGAACGCCAGCTGTTCAAGAACATCGCCTATGTCGGCGCACTGTCCTGGCTCATCGGCATCGACACTGACGTTGTCGAAAAGCTGCTCGCGGAGGAGTTCGCGTCCAAGGCCAAGCTGATCGGCGCCAACATCCAGGCGTTCAATCTCGGCCGCAACTGGGCGAAGGAAAACCTCAAGCCCATCGGCCTGCAGCTGCGCCACGCGGACGCCGTGGGCGATCGTATCTTCGTGGAAGGCAACAACGCCGCAGCCCTCGGCGCGGTCTATGGCGGCGCCACGGTCTGCGCCTGGTATCCGATCACGCCGTCCACCTCGCTCGCCGAAGGCTTCATGGCGCACTGCGAGGCGCTGCGCACGAACGAGGATGGATCCAAGCGCTATGCCATCGTGCAGGCGGAGGACGAGATCGCCTCCATCGGCATCGTGGTCGGGGCAGGGTGGAACGGCGCGCGCGCCTTCACCTGCACGTCAGGCCCCGGCATCTCGCTGATGAACGAGTTCATCGGGCTGTCCTACTTCGCGGAAATCCCGGCGGTGATCTTCGACGTGCAGCGCGGCGGGCCGTCCACGGGCATGCCCACGCGCACGCAGCAGTCCGATCTCCTTCTCGCCGCCTACGCATCGCACGGCGACACCAAGCACATCATGCTCCTGCCGGCCGATCCCGGCGAGTGCTTCGAGATGGGCGCGACGGCGTTCGACCTCGCGGACCGCTTCCAGACCACCGTCTTCGTCATGCTCGATCTCGATATCGGCATGCAGGAATGGCTCGTCGAGCCGTTCAAATGGGACGACGCGCGCGAGATCGACCGCGGCAAGGTGATGACCTTCGAGGACCTCGAAGCCGGCAAGGATTTCGGCCGGTACATGGATGTGGACCACGACGGCGTGCCGTACCGCACCTATCCCGGCACGCACCCCACGCGCGGCGCCTACTTCACGCGCGGCACCTCGCGCAACCGCGCGGCGGGCTATTCGGAGAAGGGCGTCGACTACCAGTACAACATGGAGCGCCTGCTCGCGAAGTTCGCGACGGCCGCGCGCGCCGTGCCGGCGCCTGTGACCCGGGCGGCAAAGAAGAAGACGAAGGCCGGCGTCATCTATTTCGGCTCGACAACGCCCGCCATGCACGAGGCGCTGGAGGCGCTCGAAGCGCAGGGACACCATGTCGACGCCATGCGCGTGCGCGCCTTTCCGTTCCCGCAGGAGGTCTATGACTTCATCCACGCGCACGAGGAGGTGTTCGTCGTCGAACAGAACCGCGATGCGCAACTGCGCACGCTCATCGTCACAGAAGGCGGCATCAACCCTGCGGTGCTGACGCCGATCCTGCACTATGACGGCGCGCCGATCACGGCGCGCTTCCTCATCGATTCCATCGGTTCGCGCATGAGCGCGGCCAATGCGATCCGGGAGATCGCCGAATGACCTACATCTTGAAGCCGAAACTGCATCACCCCGAATTGCCGACCAACGCGCTCGGCCTTACGCGCCGCGACTATGAGGGGCGGATATCGACGCTGTGCGCCGGCTGCGGCCATGACTCCATCAGCGCCGCGATCGTTCAGGCCTGCTTCGAACTCGACATCGCCCCGCATCGCCTGGCGAAGATGTCGGGCATCGGGTGTTCATCGAAGACGCCGGACTACTTCCTGGGGCAATCGCACGGCTTCAACTCCGTACACGGGCGCATGCCGTCCGTGCTCACGGGCGCCAATCTCGCCAATCGTGATCTCATCTATCTGGGCGTCTCGGGGGACGGGGACTCGGCCTCTATCGGTCTCGGCCAGTTCGCCCATTCCATCCGGCGCGGCGTCAACATGTGCTACATCGTCGAGAACAATGGTGTGTACGGCCTGACGAAAGGGCAGTTCTCCGCCACGTCGGACAAGGGGTCGAAATCGAAGCGCGGGGTGGAGAACACCGAGAGCGGCATCGATCTCGTTGCGCTCGCACTGCAGCTCGGCGCCACCTATGTCGGACGCAGTTTCTCGGGGGACAAGGCGCAGCTCGTGCCGCTCATAAAGGGCGCGCTTTCGCATCATGGCCCGGCGGTGCTCGACATCGTCAGCCCGTGCGTCGCGTTCAACAATCACGCCGGCTCGACGAAGAGCTTCGACTATGTCCGCGCCCACAACGAGGCCGTGAACCGGCTCGACGTCATCCTCGGCCGGACGCCGATCACCGCCGATTATGAGCCAGGGACGGTGACCGAAGTAACGCAGCACGACGGCTCGAAGCTGCGCCTGCGCAAGCTGGACGACGGCTACGACGCAACCGATCTCGTCGGCGCCATGCACTATCTGCAGATGCATCACGCCAAAGGCGAGGTCGTGACCGGGCTGCTCTACGTCGATCCCGACGCGACCGATCTGCACGATCGCCTCGGCACGACCGACGTGGCGCTGAACAGGCTCGGCACGCGGGAGCTCTCCCCCGGCGCCGCTGCACTCGCGAAGATCAATGCGGGACTGCGCTGACTCTACTCCCGCGCCAAATGTGACCAGTAGGGCGGGATAGGGGTTGACGTGTTCTGTTTTTGTTCCTAAACCCAGGACATCACTTCCGCAGGGAGGGCAGTCGGTACCCTGTTCTGTCGGCGCGGACGTGGTGTGATCGAGCGTGGGACGCTCGCGCGCCGGCTGCACGCTTGATGCCGGGAACGCGTGAGGGATCCGGGGCTCCGTGTCGAACAGCACGGACCTGCACGCCGTCGGGAAACTGGTCAGGGGTGTGAAAGACCGCCCTATTCCAGCCCGGTGGAAAACGATCACGGGGACGCGGACGCAGTTCGCATCTTCTTCTCTCAAACCGGTTTTCGCGGATTTCGTCCGCGTCCCCAGCCCTCCCGTTTGTGCCCGCAGCGCGAAAGCGCGTGCGAATGCGCACGCACGCCCTCATTCAAGGAAGCACGACATGGCGTTCGCCTCTCACCACGAATTCTTCCGCGCGATGAAAGCCGCCGACAAGGCGCGCCGCCGCGGCGATCACAAGGACTGCACGCACTGGCTGAAGATCGCCAACGCGCATCTCTCCCTCGCCGAGCGCATGGCGAAACTCGAAATGATCGACCAGAAGGCCAGTCATCTCGAAGCGTCGCAGCAAATCCTCCTCGAGGATATCGAGGATATGCGACGCGTGAACGCGCTGAAGCGCGTCGTCGATGATACGCCGATGACGCCGGACTAAATCCGAGCCAGCTCTTTCAGGCTCGTCTCCGGACGCGGGCCCATGTGCGAGATGACTTCAGCCGCCGCAACAGAGCCGAGGCGGCCGCATTCCGGAAGTTCGCGGCCCGTGGCGTAGCCGAAGAGGAAGCCTGCCGCGTACTGGTCGCCCGCGCCGGTGGTGTCGATCACCTTCGCCACCGGCTCCGCCTTCACGACATGGGTCTCGGACCCGGCGGCGATCACCGATCCCTTTTCCGAGCGCGTCACCGCCACGATCGGGCAAACTTCGCGCGCGGCTGCGAGTGCGGTTTCGAAGTCGTGCGTCTGATAGAGCGCGATGATCTCCAGTTCGTTGGCGAACAGGATGTCGATATGGTGCTCGACGAGATGGCGGAAGCTCTCGCGGTGGCGTTCCACGCAGAAGATGTCCGACAGCGTCACCGACACCTTGCGGCCGGCGGCCTTGGCGATTTCGGAGGCATGGACGAACGCGGCCTTCGCCTCGTCGCGGTCGAACAGATAGCCCTCGAGGAACAGCACCGTCGCGCTCTCGATCAGCGGCTTGTCCACGTCCTTGGCGTCGAGCAGCGTGGACGCGCCGAGGAAGGTGTTCATCGAACGCTGCCCGTCCGGCGTCACGGCGATCAGGCTGCGCGCGGTGGCGGGCTGGCCGGGGCGGGGGGGCGTGTCGAAGCGGACCCCCTCTGCACGGAAGGCGGCGGTGAAGTCGCGGCCGAGCTGATCGTCGGCCACCTTGCCCATGTAGCCGGCGCGCCCGCCGAAGCTCGCGACGCCTGTCATCGAATTCGCCGCCGAACCGCCGGGCGCGATCACCTTGTTCGGGAAGAGTTCCGTCAGCTCGATGGCGCGCGGCTCCTCGATCAGCGTCATCGACGCCGGCACGAGCCCGTTGGCGTCGATGAAGGCGTAGTCCACCTGCGCGAGGACATCGACGATGGCGTTCCCGACGGCGACGACGTCGTAGGCGGCTTGAGACATGGAGGCTCCGAAAAACCCGGGCGTGAAAGACCGCGCCTTCTGGCCCGCGTTGCGTCGCCGCGCAAGCGATTGCGCCAGCCTTCGGGCGTGGGCATGGTCCGTGACCATGCGTCCGATCCTTGCGCCCATGGCGGCTCTCATGCTGCTCGCCGCCTGCGCCTCATCCAATCCGGCCCCGATCTCGACGGGGGCGTCCGCCCGGGCGCCGGCCCGCACGACGACCGCGCCGCGTCTGGACGCCGCCAACGCGCTCGCGCGCGCAGGCGCAGCCGATGCGATCACGACAGCCCAGGCCCGCGCGCTTTTCGGCGAGCCGGACGTGGAGCGCCGTGACGGGATCGGCGCGCTGATGGTCTGGACGACGCCGGGATGCGCGCTCGCGCTGGGGTTCGCGCATGATCGTCTGACCACCGTCGAGCCCGGTCCGCGTCGCACCGGCGATCGTGCGCCGGGATTGACGGAGTGCCTGGCGGAGATGCGCGCCCGCAGCGCGCAGTCATGAGACGAGTCGCGTATCTCACCGGGTCGCACTGGCGCGGCGGGCCTGTGCCCCTGGGCGAACTGCCGGCGCAGGACGCACCCGACTTTGCGCTGCTCAAGCCCGTCGCTGCGGCGCGGGGGATTTCCCTCGAGATCAGGCGGTGGGACGCGCCCGACCTTGCCGATGCAGGATTCGAGGCGGCGATCGTCCGCTCCACCTGGGACTACGCGGATCGCGTCTCGGAATTTCTCGACCGGCTGGAAGCGCTTGATCACGCAGGCCTGCGCGTCCTCAACCCGCCGTCGGCGCTGCGATGGAATGCGCGCAAGACGTATCTTCAGGAACTCGGCGCCAAGGGCGCGCCGGTGATCCCGACCATTTGGGCCGATGCGGCTGACGCCGCCTTGATCGGACGCGCTTTCGATACGTTCGAGGCCGCCGAACTCGTGGTGAAGCCGCAGCTCGGCGCCGGCAGTCGCGACACCATCCGTCTGAAGCGCAACGGGTGGTCACAGGAAGATCTGGCGCTGGCGCCGCGTGGCGCGGTGATGGTGCAGCCATTCCTGCCCGCCATCGAGACGGCTGGGGAGCGCTCGCTCTTCTATTTCGGCGGCGCGCCTGCCCATGCCGTCCGCAAACTGCCGGCGGAGGGAAAGTGGTACGCCAATGTCGCCGGCGCCCGCTTTGAGCGCGCCGACGCGTCAACAGGAGATCGCGCGGCGGCCGAACAGGTGCTCGCACTCGCGCCGCAGGGCATGCTCTATGCGCGGGTGGACCTCGTGGACGGCGCCGACGGGCGCCCTTGTCTCATCGAGCTGGAAGCGATCGAGCCCTACCTCTTCTTCGCTTTCGCGCCCGAGGGCGCGCGCTTCTTCGCGGACGCCCTGGCTGCAGCCCTCGGCTGAGCGCCGGTTTTCTGCGGGAAGGTGCAGATCTCCCGCACCGGGCACACAAGGCACTTCGGCGTCCGCGCCACGCACACATACCGGCCGTGCAGGATCAGCCAGTGATGCGCGCCGTGGAGATAGTCAGGCGGCGTGATCTTCATAAGCTGCGCCTCCACGGCGTCGGGCGTCTTGCCTGATGCGAGCCCGGTGCGGTTCGCCACGCGAAACACATGCGTATCCACGGCGATGGTCGCTTCGCCGAACGCCTCAGCCAGCACCACGTTCGCGGTCTTGCGGCCGACGCCGGGCAGGGCCTCCAGCGCCGCGCGGTCATGCGGGACTTCGCCGCCATGCAGATCGACGAGCTGCTGCGACAGGGCGATCACGTTCTTCGCCTTGTTGCGCCACAGGCCGATGGTCTTGATGTGATCTGCAAGTCCCGCCTCGCCGAGAGCGATCATCTTCTGTGGCGTATCGGCGATCTTGAAGAGCGGGCCGGTCGCACGGTTCACGCCCTTGTCGGTCGCTTGCGCGGACAGCGCGACTGCGACGACCAGCGTGAAGGGGTTGACATAGTCCAGTTCGGTGCGCGGATCGGGGCGGGCTTCGGCAAGCCGCGCATACAGCGCCGCCGCGTCTGCGCGCGTGAGTTTCCGTGCGCGTCTGTTTGTCTGACCCGGCACCTTGCTCCCCGCAAAAAACCGGACATGATTAGACCATGACGCCGCGCTGGGAAAACGTGTCCGAGCCGCCAGACGACAAGGGCGTCTCCTATATCGACGCCGTGCTGACGCCGAACCGGTCGCTGACGGGCGGCGCCTTCATCAAGGTGCTGTGCGTCTTTTCCGGCATGAATTTGGTGATCGCGGGCTACTGGGCAATGCGCGGCGCGTGGCCCGTGCTCGCGTTCCTGGCGCTCGATGTGATGCTCTTCGCGCTGGCGTTCTATCTCAACTACCGTGCGGCGCGGGGGTTCGAGAGGGTGCGCGTGGGCGCAGGGATCATGCAGGTGACGCGGCAGACATCGCACGGGCCCGCGCGGCACTGGGTGGTGAACCCCGCGTGGGTGCGGGTCGAGGATCGCGAGGACGTCGTGCGCATCGCCGCCGGAGACCGCGCCATGCTCGTCGGCGCGTTTCTCTCGCCGCCGGAGCGCAGCGATCTGGCGAATGCGCTGCGGGATGCGATCGCGCGGGCGCGGCCCTAGAGGGCGATCACGTCAGAGACCGAGCACGTCCTGCATGGAGTAGAGGCCGGGTTTTTCCGACGCCGCCCAGACTGCAGCGTGCACGGCGCCACGGGCGAAGAGGGTGCGGTCCGCCGCCTGATGGGTGAGGCGCAGCGTTTCAGTTTCGGCGCCGAAGATCACTTCGTGCTCGCCGACAATGCCGCCGGCGCGCACCACGGCGAAGCCGATGCCGCCTTCGGGGCGGGAGCCGGTAATGCCTTCGCGAACGGGGAGGCGGAGATCGGCGAGCGAACGGGCGCCGCGCCCCTGCGCTGCGGCGTCACCCAGCATGAGCGCCGTGCCCGACGGCGCATCGACCTTGCGGCGATGATGCGCCTCGACGATTTCGATATCCCAGTCCGGCCCGAGACGTGCGGCGGCCTGCTTCACCAGCCCCGCCAGCACGTTCACGCCGAGACTGAAATTGCCGGACTGCACGATGGCGATCCGCTTGCTGGCCTCAACGACGGCGGCCTGTGCGTCCGCTTTCATGCCCGTCGTGCCGATGATGGCGGCGCGCACGGGCGTGCCGTCCAGCGCGGCGACGGCGGCGCGTGTCGCGTCAGGCGTGGAGAAGTCGATCCAGACATCGGCGTTGCGCGCAGCTTTCGCGGCGTCGGCGATGATCTCGACGCCGGGCGCTGCAAGCGTGCCGATGGCGTCCGAACCAGGACGTTCGTTCGCGCCGACGAGGATCACATCCGGGCGTTGCGAAATGGAGACGATGAGTGCTGCGCCCATGCGTCCGGCTGCGCCGGCGATCGCTATTCTGAGTGTCATGGACGTGGTGGTAGCAGAGTGGCGTCCGCCGATGAACCCGCAGGGCGGCGTTCACTCGATCCGGGCGCCGCGAACACATACCGCTGGAAGCCGATGAACACGCCGGCGGCCGCAGCGACGAGCAAAGCATAGACGGCGTACTGCACCATGCCTTCGATCTGCTGCGTGTCGACGACGAGCGCCTTGGCGAAGGTGGCGATGGCGAGCCCGGCGGCGGCGTAGCGCAGCGTCGGCGCGTTGAGTCGCCAGGCGAGCGCCAGAATGATCGCCGCGGTGACGGCGAGAGCGAGTGAGTACGCCGGCTGCTCGAAGCCCGAGGAAACCGCCTGTGACATCGCCGCGCCGTGGAAGCCGTGCCGCAAGGCCAGCAGGGACCAGGCGACGACGCTGACGATGGCCGCTGCGCCTGCAATCTGAGCCGTGAGCGACGCCCCGGCGCGACGTTTGAGAAACGCATAGCCCGCGAACAAGGCCGCCGGCGCCGCGTAGGCGACGAGAAGATTGTTGAAGAGTGTCGGGCCCTCGACGGACGCCGGTTGAATGCCCCACCACGGCGCGAGCAGTGCGAGGGCGGCGATCGCCATGTGCAGGACCGCGCCGCCGAAGGCGAGCCGCTCGGTCCAGTGGAGCAGGGGCCTGTCCTGCGCGCCGAAACGCCAGGCGGCGAACGACGCCACGCCGAGCAGCGCGCAGGTGTGGGCGCCGGCCTCCCAGAGCGAGGCGTACGGGGCTGCGAGCACGCCGGCGTTCGAGAGGTGCCGGATTTCCGCCCACACGAAACAGGCCAGCAGCGCGATCAGCGTCGCGCGCAATGTCACCGTCACCGGCGCGAGATAGCCCGCAGGCCCAGTCGCGAAGAGGCGCGCGCCGATCCACACCGAGGCAATGGCCATGATGAATGTCGGCGCCAGCGTGTTGATGATCGGCGTCGTCTCGATCGGCGGGGCGTTGAGCAAGGCGAGTGGAGAGAGCAGAGCCACGGTCGCGGCGGCGACGAACATTGCGACAAGGCGCGTTGGCGGCAGGTTCAATCGTTTGTCGAGCCAGGCGAGCGAGATGATGAGCAGCGCGACACCCGCCGCGAGGCGCACCTGATCGAGGGCGAATACGCCCGCCATCACCGCGCACGCCGCCGCCGCCAGCGCAAAGGCGCCTGTGGCGACGGGCGCTTTCGCGGCGCCGCCGACGGCCTGCGCGATGCGGTCGAGCGCGACGGCGTTGAACGCCGCAAGCGCGAGCGCCGCCAGTCCCCAGCCGAGCGGCTGGCCGATGGCGTCCCCGAGGCGGGCGTGCGCCACGAAGAGGACTGCCGCCGGCGCAAACGCTGCGAGCAGCGCGCCGGCGGCCGGCCCGGGATTGCGCGCCATCATGAGCCATCCGCCGACGCTCGCGGCGAGGCCGAGCGCGCCGGCGTAAGACGTATAGGTTCGTGCGGCGCCGCTGGTGTCGATGGTCGGCCACAATGCCAACGCTGCGACGGCGAATCCGCCCGCGACGAGGGGAAGAGCGCCGAGTCCGGGGCGCAACGCCGATGCGCCGGCAAGCAGCGCCACCAGTGCGATCAGGCCGAACGCCGCCGGTGCTGCAAAGCCGCGCGCCGCGATGAACAGATAGAGGAGGGCTGCGGCGGCGGCGGCGATGGCGAAGGCGCCGATCCACATGGTTTGCGCGGCAGGCTGCTGCACGCGCCACACCTCCCGCGCGCTTTCCCACGCATAGGCCGCGCCGAGGATCGCGATGGCGACGAGATAGCCGGAAGTGGCGGCGACACCCGATGGCGAAAGCCAGCTGAAGGACCACCACACCGACCAGCCGACGGCCGCGAGCGCCGCAGCCCAGCCGATGCCATGCCAGCGCTTGTGTCGGGACAGGGCGAATGCGCCCGCGCAGATCGCGAACAGATAGGCGCAGAGCGCCGTCGCGGGCGTGTCCGCCGAACCGACCAGCGCCGGCGCACCGAAGCCGCCGAGAATGCCCAGCCACGCCGTCAGTCGGCCATGCCAGAGCGACAGCGCGAAGGCCGCGAGCGACAGCACACCCATCAGACCGATCGCTGCGGGCGGCGGCAAGAGCGCCAGACGCATGAAGCCGACATAGGTGATGCCGTAGGCGCACACGAGCCCGGCGGCGGCGAGGATCTTCGGCGTGTGGCGCGCCTGAAGGTCCTGCGGCGGATGTGTCTTCGCGCGTCGGCGCAGCACTTCCGATCCGCCGACGAGGCATGCGGCGATCACATAGCCGAGCAGCAGCTGCGAGGCCTGGTTGAAGAAGCCCTGATTGTACGCGTTGTTGAGGAAAGCGATGATCGCCAGCGCGATGCCTGCGCCCGCGCCCCATGTGAGCCAGCCGGTGATGTCGATCGGTTTGGGCGGTTCGGCCGTGGACGTGGCGGCGACTGCGCGACGCGGCGGCGCGCCGGGCACGGGAAAGATCGGTTCGATGGGCGGCAGGCGCGGCGCGTCAGCCGGAGCGTGTTGCGCGACCTGATGTCCGGCCGGCAGTTCGGCCGGTAGTTCGGGCAGGGGGCCATATCCCGCGAGCGCTGCTTCAAGCGCATCAATGCGCCGCTGCTGCTCGACCAGCGCCTTGCGGTAGCGCTGGCTGCGCAGGAAAGCGATGACGCCGAGGGCGAGCCCGCCTGTGTAGAGGCCGACAGCCACAAGGCCGAGAACGAGGTACTCCAACACTTCCCCCGAAAGGCGAGTAGTTTCGGGCGGACCGCACTGGTGCGGCCCGTATGAAACAATCGTTAATCCCGGAGGTTATGCCCCGTCACCGGTTGGGAGTCTCGCCCCCACCCTCGAAAAAGCGCTTCATCACGTCGAAGAAGCCATGCGTTTGCGGGTCGGTGTCGACGCCGGATTCCGCCGCGAATTCCTGCAGCAGCTTCTTCTGCTTCGAGGTCAGGTTCATCGGCGTTTCGACGAAGATTTCCACATGCAGGTCGCCCCGGTCGTTTGCGCGACCCTGCAGGCGCGGCATGCCCTGGCTTTTCAGCCGGAATCGCCGACCCGTCTGGGCGCCAGCGACGATGGTCAGGCTCTGCTTGCCGCCGTCGATGGTGGGCACCTCGATGTCGCCGCCGAGGGCGGCTTTCGTCATCGGCACCGGGATGCGGCAGAAGAGTTCCATGCCGTCGCGCTCGAACAGTTTGTGCGAGCGCACCGAGAGGAAGAGGTAGAGGTCGCCGGGCGGCCCGCCGCGACCACCTAGATCGCCTTCACCGGACAGGCGGATGCGCGTGCCGTCCTCGACGCCCGGCGGAATTTTCACGGAGAGCGTACGCTCGCGTTTCACGCGGCCGCGACCGCTGCACGTCTTGCAGGGATTGCGCACCAGCGTGCCGCGCCCGTTGCAGGCGTGGCAGGTGCGCACGATACGGAACATGCCCTGCGAGGCGCGCACCTGGCCGGAGCCGGCGCAGGTGCTGCAGGTTTCGGGTTGCGTGCCGGGCTCCGCGCCAGTGCCGGTGCAGACTTCGCAAGACATTTCGCGCGGCACGACGATCTCGCGCTCAAGCCCGGAAAACGCCTGCTCAAGCGTGATTTCGATATCGTAGCGCAGATCGCCGCCGCGCTCGGGCCCGTTGGAACGCCTTCCGCCCTGACGCCCGCCGAAGAGATCGCCGAAGGCGTCGCCGAACACCTCGTTGAAGATGTCGGAGAAATCCTGATAGCCGCCGCCGCCCTGCGCGCCCTCGAACGCTGCCTTGCCGTAGCGATCGAACGCCGCGCGCTTCTCCGGGTCGGAAAGCACGGCGTAGGCTTCGTTGATTTCCTTGAACTTCTCCTCAGCCGCCTTGTCGCCCGGATTCTGGTCCGGGTGATATTGCATTGCGAGCTTGCGGTAGGCGGACTTGATCGTCGCCGGGTCCGCACTGCGCTGCACGCCGAGAATGTCGTAGTAGTCGCGCGAGGCCATCTGTCAGGTCCGCCAGAAATTGGCCCCGGCTTTCACCGGGGCCACGCGCCTCAGGCGCTCTTCTTGTTCTGGCCGTCGACTTCCTCGAATTCGGCATCGACCACGCCGGGATCGTTCGGCGAAGCGCCGTCGTCGCCGCCATCCTTCTGCGACGCATACATGGCCTCGCCGATCTTCATCGACGCCTGCACGAGCGTTTGCGTCTTCGACGCGATGTCGCTCATGTTGTCGCCGGGGAGGGCGTCCTTCAGCGACTGCACCGCTTGCTCGATCGCCGTCTTGTCGGCGGCGGCGAGCTTGTCGCCGTTCTCGGAGAGCTGGCGCTCCACATTGTGGATCGTCGCTTCCGCAGCATTCTTGGCCTCGACCAACTCGCGGCGCGCCTTGTCTTCGCCGGCGTGTTCCTCGGCTTCCTTGACCATCTTCTGGATGTCGGCCTCGGAGAGCCCGCCCGACGGCTGGATCCGCATCGACTGTTCCTTGTTCGTCGCCTTGTCCTTGGCGGACACGGAGACGATGCCGTTGGCGTCGATGTCGAACGTCACCTCGATCTGCGGCATGCCGCGCGGGGCGCTCGGAATGCCGACGAGGTCGAACTGGCCGAGCGGACGGTTGTCCGACGCCATTTCACGCTCGCCCTGGAAGACGCGGATGGTGACCGCCTGCTGGTTGTCCTCGGCAGTCGAGAACACCTGGCTCTTCTTGGTCGGGATCGTGGTGTTGCGGTCGATCAGGCGCGTGAACACGCCGCCGAGCGTTTCGATGCCGAGAGAAAGCGGCGTCACGTCGAGCAGCACGACGTTCTTCACGTCGCCCTGCAGCACGCCCGCCTGGATTCCGGCGCCGATGGCGACGACTTCGTCCGGGTTCACGCCCTTGTGCGGCTCACGCCCGAAGAACTCCTTCACGACCTGCTGCACGCGCGGCATGCGCGTCATGCCGCCGACGAGCACGACTTCCTGGATCTGGCCGGCGGAGATGCCGGCGTCCTTCAGGGCCGCCTTGCACGGCTCCAGCGTGCGCTGGACGAGATCTTCCACGAGCGCTTCGTACTTCGCGCGCGTCAGCTTCATGTTGAGGTGAAGCGGCTGGCGCGTGTTGACGTCCATGGTGATGAAGGGCTCGTTGAGCGTGTATTCGGCCGTCGTCGACAACTCCTTCTTCGCCTCTTCGGCCTTGGAGCGCAGACGCTGCAGCGCGAGCGGATCGAGGCGCAGGTCGATGCCGTGCTGCTTTTTGAATTCGTCGGCGATGTAGGTGACGATGCG
The DNA here is from genome assembly GCA_016791445.1 of Hyphomonadaceae bacterium. Classification (GTDB taxonomy): domain Bacteria; phylum Pseudomonadota; class Alphaproteobacteria; order Caulobacterales; family Aquidulcibacteraceae; genus VFBF01. Next base: position 299,203 of record JAEUMP010000016.1, read on the forward strand.
GCTGTCGAAGTCCTCGCCGCCGAGGAAGGTGTCGCCGTTCGTCGATCGCACTTCGAACACGCCGTCGCCGATCTCGAGGATCGAGACGTCGAACGTGCCGCCGCCGAGGTCGTAGACCGCGATCGTCTTGTTGGCCTGCGACTTGTCGAGTCCATAGGCGAGCGCCGCCGCCGTCGGCTCGTTGATGATGCGCAGCACCTCCAGGCCCGCAATGCGGCCGGCGTCCTTGGTCGCCTGGCGCTGGGCGTCGTTGAAATAGGCGGGAACGGTGATGACGGCCTTGTCGACCTTCTCGCCGAGATAGGCCTCGGCGGTCTCCTTCATCTTCTGCAAGATGAAGGCGGAGATTTCGGCGGGGGCATAGGCCTTGTCGCGGCCCTGGACATAGGCGTCGCCATTGGGCGCCTTCACGATCTTGTACGGGACAAGACCCATGTCCTTCTTCGTCACCGGATCGTCGAAGGTGCGCCCGATCAGGCGCTTGATCGCGGAGAAGGTGAATTCGGGATTGGTGATCGCCTGACGGCGGGCTGGCATGCCGATGAGGCGCTCGCCCGATTCCGTAAAGGCCACGACCGAAGGGGTGGTCAGCGCGCCCTCGGCGTTCACGATCACCTTCGGCTGGCCGCCTTCCATGATGGCGACGCAGGAATTGGTGGTGCCCAGGTCGATACCGATGACCTTGCTCATGACTACTAGCCCTCTTTCTCGTCTCTCGGCGACGTGGCCTTCGCGAACCAGCCTGAAACTCAGCGCCAGTCCAGCCCGAAGCGGGCGCCACGTCCCACATGGTTGGAGCGCCCCCGGACTGACCCGGAAGCGCGGTTAGCGCTCATATGGGAGGCACGCACCAGCCCACAAGGTGAAATCACCTACGTCGCATGCGCTTTTTCACCGCCCTCGGGAAGGGGTGGGGACGGGTTGTATCGACATTCGAACATTCGGCGAACGGACGTTTGCGTCGTCGGCGCCGGGTGACCGTTCCGGCGCGCCGCCGCAATGCGGCCACGCCGCCGTGGCGCCATTCCCGTCGTCACAGGGAGAAGCGGTGATGAAGAGGATGATCCTGCTGGCGGTCGCATTCGCGTTGATGGCGGGAGCTTCCGCCGTCGGCAAGGAAAGACCGCGTGGCTCTGTCGCGCCCCCGCCCTCCGCAGCGAACCGGCAGGTCGACTACAACGGCTTCGCAGCGCTCACCGCCGATCTCGCGCCCTATCGGGAAGCGCGTCGCGTCGATCTCGCACGCTTCAAGGCGATGGCGGGGCAGGGCGATACGCTCATCCTCGATGCGCGCTCCGCCCGCGCCTATGCCGAAGGCCACATCGCCGGGGCGGTCAATCTGCCCTTCACGGAGTTCACCGAGGAGAGCCTCGCCGCCGCCATCGGGCCGGACCGGAACCGGCGCATCCTGATCTACTGCAACAACAATTTCTCGAACGATGTGCAGCCCGTTCCGGTGAAAGCCGTGCGTCTCGCGCTCAACATCCCGACCTTCATCAACCTCTACGGCTATGGCTATCCCAACATCTACGAGCTTGCCGACATCGTTGATTTCAATGATCCCGCAGTGGGTTGGGTAGGGGCCAAGGCGACGCCCTAATCGCTTGACCCATCGCACGGGCTGCGCGAGGCAGCGGTGATGTCTGTGTCGCCGCCCACGCTGTCTGCCCTTTGCGTCGTCCACAACGGCGAGGCCGATCTGCCCGAGTGTCTCGCCTCCGTGGCGTTCGCGGACGAGATCGTCGTTGTGCTCGATCGCTGCACGGATCGGTCGAAGGCTATCGCGGAAGCGGCGGGCGCGAAAATCATCGAGGGCGCGTGGCCCATCGAGGGACCGCGCCGCAATACGGGTCTTGCAGCCTGCACCTGCGACTATACCCTCGAGATCGACGCCGATGAGCGCGTTCCGTCCGAACTCGCGCAGGAAATCCGCGCCGCCTTGGCGCAGCGCCCGCAGGGCGGCGTCTTCATCCCGTTCGACAATCGCATCGGCGGCAAGCCCATCCGTCACGGCTGGGGGGCCTACAATGGTGTGGGCGGCAAACGCTGCCTGTTTCCCAGCCACACCAAGTCATGGGGCGATGAACGCCTGCATCCGCCGGTGAAGCAGCTGCCTGAAGTGGCGAAGCTGCAAGCGCATATGATCCACCACGTCTACCGGGATCTGCCGCATATGTACGCGAGGCTCCTGCGCTATGCGCAGCTCGCGGGCGAGGACATGGTCGATCGTGACGCGATCCCGCGCCCGACGAAGACGATCCGGCGATTCTTCTCGCGGTTCTGGAAGTCCTACGTCTCGCGGCAGGGGCGCAAGGAGGGGTTCTACGGTGTGGCCATGGCGCTTTACTCGGCGCTCTACCCGGCGCTGTCGCACCTCATGGCTTTGGAAATCCGCGCGCGCCGGCGCGGCTGACCCCGATTACTTCGCGCGCTCGATGCGCTTGCGCGGCGTGTCGCCCGGATCGGTGACGGCAGGGGCGGAGAGATCGGCCGTCGCAACCGCCGGCACCAGTTGCGCCACCTCGCGCGTGCGCGCTTCCTCGAACCACGCCGTGCCCACCAGCGCGAAGGCGCAGAACACGACCGTCAGAATGCTCGGCAGCGGTCGGCGCGGCGCGTAGCGCTGCTGCTCCGGCTCGTCGTAGTGGTAATCGATGGTCGTCGCCGACTGGAAATAGGCGCGATCGTGCTCGCGCTGCTGGCGATAGCCGTGCTCGTTCGGCGTGACCGCCACATACTCATCGACCGCCGAAAGAACCGACGCGCCGTGATCGTAGCCGCCATAGCGGTCCAGCTCGTTGTGGGCGGCGGCGACGAAGTGCGGCTCATACGACGTCGGCGCATAGCCGTGCTGCGGCGCTTGCCACTCATTGCGCGAGTCATACGGCTGCGGCGGCGCGACATAGGCCTGATGGTACTGCGGGTCGTAACTGAGGCGCGGCGTGTGGCGCGCGGGGTGGCTGTCCTGCAGCATGGCGTGGGTGAAAACAGGCGGTCCAAGCTCCGGACGACCCGGCAGGCCCGAGAGGCGCTGCGCGTGGTAGGCGATCGCCTGGACGACCGGATCATCCGGCGCGCCGTCCCAGGCCGAAAGGTCATGCAGGGCCACGCCCGAGAGGCGATCCGGCAGGCGGCAGAGATTGACGAAAACCGGGATGAGCTTGCCGAAATCCATCGCGCGCTGCGCGGTGCCCATCACGAGTTCCGAGCGGGCCGCGCCCGGCGACAGCAGCACGATGACCGCGCCGTAGCCCTGGAAATCTTCGAAGACGGACGCCGACCGGCAGACCGAAAATCCGTACCGCTCCAGTGCGCCGGCAAGTTGGTCCGCCCGGAAGGCGTCCTCACGCATGCTGACGAGCGATATGTCGGCCATTGACCGCTACTCCCCTTGACTGTGGATTTCTAGCACGCCTGAGAGGGTCGCGCGAGGGCTTCGGGCGTTTCGAATGCGCAAGAATCAGCGGCGCCCGCCGGGGCGCGCGCGTGTCGCCGACCCGCTCGGGAATTGCGCATTCGCGGGGCGAGAATTTCGCGACTTTGGGACGCATTTCGCCTTCGCCGCAGTGGGCCCACTGAGGCGTCGTGATCCGCTTCATCCGCCAGCGCCGTCATTGGGCCCTGCATCTGCTGATGCTGTGCGCCTTTGCGGCCGTCGTCACACGCGCACTGGTGCCGACGGGGTACATGGCTGTGGCGGACGGCGACCGGATATCGGTCACCCTCTGCGGCTCGGGACAGGCCGTGGCGCTCGATCTGGGCGATGAAGAAGCGCCCGGGCAAAGCGGCGGAGAGGGCGTCTGCGTTTTCGCGGCCGCCTCGGCCGCCGCATCGACTCCGGTCGTGGTCGCATCCATCGCAGCGCCCGCACCGCCGCCGGAGCATCCGCAGCCGACATTCCCGGAAGCGGTGCACGTCGGTCTCGGCCTCGCCGCGCCCCCGCCGCCGTCCCACGCACCGCCCGCCCAGATCTGAACTACCGATCGCAAGCCGCCCCCGAAGGGGCGCGGCGTGAACCGGATCGCGCCGCTCCGAAGCGGTCGCGTCAGACCTGAGGACACTTCAATGCAACGACACTGGACCAGCGCCGCCGCCTGCGGCGCGCTTCTGATCGCACTCATCCCGACGACCGCTGCAGCGGAAGCGGGCCAGACCCCCTCCGCCGACACCGTCATCGTCACCGCCAAGCGAAATCCGGAAGATCCGCCGGTCGTCGCGGCGGCGCGCGAACGGCTCTCCGAGACACCCGGCGCCGTCGCGGTGGTTTCGAGCGAGACCTATGGCCAACGCTATGCGCAGGGCCTCACCGATACGCTGCGGGACGTGCCCGGCGTCTATGCGCAGAAGAAGTGGGGCGAGGATTCACGCCTCTCCATCCGTGGCTCGGGCATCGGCAATTCGGCCCACAACCGCGGCACGCTGCTCGCTCAGGACGGCATCCCGTTCAACGAGGCGGACGGCGCCGGCGACTTTCAGCTCATCGATCCGCTGATCGCCCGCTATATGGAGGTCTACAAGGGCGGAAACGCCTTGCGCTTCGGCGGCGCGTTGCTGGGCGGCGCGGTCAATGTCGTGACGCCGACCGGGCACACAGCGCCCGCTGACCTTGTCCTGCGGCTGGATGGCGGCTCGTACCGGACAGTGCGCGGCCACGCGGAAGTGGCCAAGGTCGCCGGAGACTGGGACCTGTTCGCCGCCGCGACCGCAATCTCGGCGAACGGTTGGCGCGATCAGAGCGATCAGACCGCGCAGCACCTGTCACTCAGCATAGGGCGCGCCTTCGGTGAAGAACGCGACGTACGGTTCATCCTGAAGGTCGGCAATGTCGAGCAGGAGATCCCCGGATCGCTGACGCTCACGCAGGCGCTCAACACTCCGACGATGGCGGCGCCGGCAAATGTCGCCAATGACTACGCGCGCGACATCCGCAGCGTGCGCGGCGCCCTGCAGTCGCACTGGCGCCTGACGCCGTCGACGACAGTGGACGCAGGCGTCTACGCGACGTGGAAGGACCTGCATCATCCCATATTCCAGGTCATCGACCAGGAGAGCCGCAACTGGGGCGCCTTCGTGCGGTTCGACACGGAGACGCGCATCGCCGACCGCAAGGCGGACTTCTTCTACGGCGTTTCCTATCGTTCCGGCGACAACGACGCGCTGCAATGGGTGAATGTGCAAGGATCGCGTGGCGCAAAGACGGCGCAGTCGCGCCAGAACGCCGTCGGCGCGGACCTGTTCGCTGAAGGCCGCTTCTTCGTTGTGGACAGCTTCGCGCTGATCGCCGGTGGGTCTTACGGCTACGCTGACCGTGAATTCGTGAACCAGCTGGTTCCTGCCCGAAGCGCGACCAAGGACTACGACTGGTTCGCGCCGCGCGTCGGCGTACTGTGGCAAGGGGAGGGCGGCGAGCAGGTGTTCGCCAACGTCACCCGCTCCGTTGAACCGCCGAACTTCTCGTCACTGGCGCAGGCGGGCGTCGCGACCGGGTTCATCCCGTTGCGCCCTCAGGAAGCGTGGACGGCGGAAGTCGGCGCGCGGGGCCGGCGCGGCGCATTCACCTGGGACGTGGCGCTCTATCGCTCCGAACTCGAAGGCGAACTGCTGAACTTCACGGTGAGTCCGACGATTCCGGCGGCGACATTCAATGCCGGCGACACGATCCACCAGGGTCTGGAGGCCGGTCTCGACTGGCGCCTGACCGACATGCTCCGGCTGCGGCAGACCTATACCTACTCCGACTTCCGTTTCGACGGCGACGCGGTTTACGGCGGCAATGATCTGCCGGTCGTTCCGGCGCACATGTACAGGGCGGAACTGAAGTATGTCAGTCCGCAGGGCTGGTTCGTTGCGCCGTCCCTCGAATGGTCGCCGAAGGATGCGTGGGTGGACTATGCGAACACCCTGAAGTCTCCCTCCTACGCCGTGGCGTCGCTCGGCGCGGGGTGGGCGGCGCCGCAGGGCGTGACGTTCTTTCTCGACGCGCGGAACCTCACGAATGAGAGATACGTCTCGAACGTCGGGGCCGTGACGGACGCGCGTACCGCACCGACCGCCGTATTCTGGCCGGGCGAGGGACGGTCCTTCTTTGCGGGCGTGCGGATGGCGATCGGAGAACGCAAATGAAGGTGCGGTCCATCCATCACAGTCTTGGGTGGATCGCGGGCGTGGTGGCGGTCCTTTGGGCCGCCACCGGCTTCCTGCATCCGGTCATGACATGGACTGCGCCGCGGCCTGCGGTGCAGGCGCCGCCTTCCGCGGCGATAGTGATTGCGGGTCTGGCCGCGCCGCGCGGCGCATTGCCCGCGCAAGTCTCTTTGCTGCGGCGCGTGGAGCACGATGGACGCGCCTATTGGCAGTCGATGTCGGCTGCGGGCGTGATCGCCATCGACGCGGAAACGGGCGCGCCGGCGCCGGACCTGCCTGCGCAACGCGCCGTTTCGCTCGCGCGCCATTATGCCGGTGTGGCGGATGAAGTTGCGGCGAACGCCACCCGCATCGATCGCTTCTCCACGCACTATCCGCCGGTGAACAAGCTCTTGCCGGTGTGGGAGGTGCGCTTCGAGACGCCGGAGGGGCTCGCGCTCTACGTGGAGCCGGGCGCGGACCGACTTGCCATGACGACGAACGATCTGCGTCGGGCGCAGTTGGCAGTGTTCCAGAACGTGCACACGCTGAAATTCCTGGAAGGCATTGAGCCGCTGCGCGTTACGCTGATCGCGCTGCTGGTGGGATCTGTGCTCGTGACGACGCTCTTCGGCATGACGCTCCTGATCGGCGCGCGGGGCAGGGGTGCGCGGCTCTGGCATCGCCGACTGGCGTGGGTGGCGGCGCCCTTTGTGGTCGCGTTCACGGCGTCGGGCCTCTTCCATCTGTTCGTCACCAGCGCGCCCGCTGTCGCGCCGACGGCGCCGGCGTTCTTCGACGTCGCAGCGCTGAAGGATGCGCCCCGCCTTGCCGGGGTCGATCGTGCGGATGTGAGCGTGGTTGGCGACGCAAACGGCGCGCCGCTCTGGCGCGTGCTGCCCGAGGGCGCGTCAGCGGCCCTCTACTTCGATGCGGAGGGACGGACATTGGCGCTGGATGACGCCACGCGCGCGCGTCAGATCGCGGGTGCGGATGCGACTGCCGCCGTCACGCCCGTCACGCGCTTCAGCGCGGCGTACGGTTTCGTGAACAAGCGTCTGCCGGTCATGCAGGTCGGCGAGGGCGATCACGCGGCGTTCGTCGACCTTCGCGAGGGGATCGTGGCGGCGCGGGCGACCCCCGGCGTTGTCGCGTTCGAGGCATGGGTCTTCGACACGATCCACAAATGGGAGCCGGTCGCCGACGTCATAGGACGTCGCAACCGGGACTATCTGACGATGATCGCCGTCGCGCTCATCGCCGTCATGGCGTCGTTCGGCCTGGTGCTGGCCGCAAAGCGTCGCAGGAAGGGAGAAGGCTGATGAAGAGAATGATGATTGCTGCGGCTTTGCTGGCGGCAGCGTGCAGCCCGGCGGCGCAGAGGCCTGCCGAGGCGCCGGCGGCGGAGACGTCGACGGTGGTTGCGGTAGAGGGGCTCTCGATCACCGATGCGACGGCAAAGCCCCCCATTGAGGGACAGACCACCGGGGTCGGCTATCTCACGATCCGAAATACGGGCGACGCGCCGGACCGTTTGCTCGCGGCTGCGGCCGCCGGCACAAGCTCCATCGAGCTGCACACGCACCGTGACGTGGACGGGATGAAACGGATGGAGAAAGTCGACGCCGTCGATCTGCCTGCGGGTGCGGCGGTGGTGTTCCAGCCGGGCGGCCTGCATCTGATGTTGTTCGGCTTTGCGCCCGTGGGCGAAGAAATTCCCGTGACGCTGACCTTCGAAAAGGCAGGGGAGGTGGTGGTCCCCTTCAAGATCGTGGCCCGCTCCGCCGGTCAGGGCGAAACGGGCCACGGTATGCATCAGGAACACGCGCACTAGCTTCGTGTTCGATAATGTGCCGGTGGGAGAGCACCGACCTTGCGGCTCCTGGCGATGGCCGGGAGCCGCAATTCGTTCGCGCTTAGCGGACCGCTTCGCGCATCGTCGCCGACTGGCGGAACGCCAGCTTCTTCGACGCCTTGATCTTCACCGGCTCGCCGGTCGCCGGGTTCCGTCCCATGCGCGCCTTGCGGGCGCGGATCATGATCATGCCGATGTCGCCGATCTTCACCTTCACGCCCTTCAGGACGTGCGCCTTCACGACGTCGAGGTAGGACTCGATGAAGCGCTTGGCTTCCGAGCGGCTCATGTCGGTGTGATCCGCCACGGCTTGCAGCAGCGCGCTGGCGGTGATCGTCTTGCCGGCCGGCGCGGTGACCTTGATCGGCTTGGACGGCGCAACCGGCTTCGCAGCCTTCGCGGCGCGCTTCACGGTCTTGCGGGCGCCGGTCGGCGCACGCGGCGCAGCCGCCTTCTTCGCGGTGGACTTCTTCGCCGGCAGCTTCTTCGGGGTCGCCTTGGCGACCTTCTTTTTCGCGACCGTCTTCTTCGCAACCTTCTTAGCCATGAGGGCCTCCGTAATCTTTTGTTCGAGCGATGACCAAAAAGGCCAAGCAACACAACCACTTGTTGGTCAGCCTCTGAACACAGCAAATCGACTGAAATGCTTGCCATCAGGTTGACCGAACCGGCCTATACGGGTTTTCGAACGCAAAAACTGCGACAAAATCAGCACTTTTTGCGCTCAACCGCTCAAAAAGCCCCGTCATAGGCCTGTTTTGCGAGGGCGATCACATCGGAATCGACTTCCGACGAATCACCCAGCGCTACGATGTATTGGCACATTCCGCCCGGTGGAACAGGCTTTGCGCGCGCGTTCGCGGCTTCACCCTTGATGTTCAGACCGAGTTCGAAGCGGTCGTTCGTCTTCGGCCCGAGCATCGCGAACTGCTTCTTGCGACGCAGCGAAACGTAGCCCTTCTTGGGCGCCACCTCGAAGTCTCCGAAGCCTTCGATGGCCGCCATCAGCGCGTCATGGATCGGACGCAGATGCGCTTTCTTGCCGGTATAGATGGCGTTCAGGACATCTTCGGCGGACTCGCCGGCCGCATTCCCCCCAACGGGTTTGAGGGCGATGTGCACCAGTGTGTTGGCGTCGCCGTGGCCGAGGCCGAATGTTTCCATCGCCCAGCTTCGCAGTTCCCCGTGCTTGACCTTGCCGGATTCCGCGAGGGCCTCTCGCAGCGAATCCAGGCTCTTGCCGGTCTTCTTCTCGATATTGGCGATCTGCGTCGCGACAGCTTTGTCCAGGCTCGACATGGCGTTCCTCCTGGCGGGAGGAGGGCGCCGAAAACCTGTGGATGCAAGGTGATTTCGGCCAAGCGCGCGGCGGTCAGACTGGCGTGGTTCCGTCTCGGACGGCGTCGGCGCGCGCCTTGATCGCCGTGCGTTCCTCCTCGGAAAAGTTGGCGAGGCTGCGATAGGGCATGGCGAGGCGCACATTGCCCGAGAGCTTTTCTGACTGTCGCATCAGGAAATCCCAGTAGAGCGTGGTGAAGGGGCAGGCGTCTTCGCCCGTGCGCTTTTTGGGGTCGAAGCGACAGCCGGCGCAGTAGTTCGACATGCGGTTGATGTAGGCGCCGCCGGCGGCATAGGGCTTGGACGCGAGAACGCCGCCATCGGCATAGAGCGCCATGCCGTGGACGTTCGGCAGCTCGACCCAGTCGAACGCGTCCGCATAGACCGCGAGATACCACGCCTCGAGTTCGGCCGGGCGAACGCCCCACAATAACCCGAGCACGCCGGTGACCATGAGGCGCTGAATATGGTGCGCGTAGGCGTGGCGGCGGGTGACGGCGACGACATCGCGCACGCAGGCCATGTCGGTTTCGCCGGACCAGTAGAACCACGGCAGGGGTCGGTCGGCGCCGAGCGCATTCGTCTGCGCATAGTCCGGCATGCGCACCCAATAGACGCCGCGCACGTATTCACGCCAGCCGAGGATCTGGCGCACGAAGCCTTCGACGGCGTTGAGCGGCGCAGCGTCCCGCGCGAACGCGTCAACGGCGGCATCGACGACTTCGCGCGCGGTCAGGAGCCCTGCATTGAGATAGGGCGAGATCACCGAGTGATAGAGGAAGGGCGCGTCCTCCAGCATGGCGTCCTGATGGTCGCCGAAATGGGGCAGGGCGTCTCCGATGAACCAGTCGAGCGCGCGCAAGGCATCGTCGCGCGTGACCGCCCAGCCGAATGCGTCGAGGTCGCCGAAGTGATCGGGAAACCGATCGGCGACGAGAGCGAGGACTTCGCGCGTGATTTCGTCAGGCTTGAAGGCGAGGCGTTTGGGCGGCGCGCGCTTCTTCGGCCACGGCTTGCGGTTTTCGGCGTCGAAGTTCCACTGGCCGCCGACCGGATCGTCCCCATCCATCAGGATGTCGAAGCGGCGGCGCAAGTCGCGGTAGAAATATTCGAGGCGGTAGCTCGACTTGCCTTTCGCCCAGCGACGGAAATCATCGATCGAGCAATAGAAGCGGTCATCCGCCCGGATCTCCACCGGAACCGGCGCCACGGCCTCCCAGCTGCGCATTATCTCGAGGACGCGATACTCTCCCGGCTCGGTGACGATCACGCGGGCGGCGGGGGTCTCGGCGAGCGTGCGCAGCAGTGCGTCAGTGAACGAGGCGCAGGGCGCTGCGTCGTCGAGGCGGATGTAGCGGACATCGAATCCCTCCGCGCGAAGTTCTTCCGCAAAGTGGCGCATGGCGGAGAAGAGGAAGGCGATCTTCTGCTTGTGGTGGCGGACATAGGTCGTCTCCTCCGGCACTTCGGCCATGAGGATGACGTCGGTTCCCGGCGCCGCGTCACGAAGGGAGGAGAGGTCGCGGGTGAGCTGGTCGCCGAGGACGAAGCGGAGGGTGGTCATCGCCGCTCTACGCGCCGCCGGGCGCGAAGGTTCAGCCCTTCAGCTTCGCGAGCATGCCGCCCAGACCGATGCCCGGGACTTCCGGGCCCATCTTGAAGATCCCGCTCGCGCGGCCGCACGGCGCGCCGTCTGCGGTGACGAGGCACTGTGCGAAGACGAGGTTCTTCGTCTGCCGCAGGCATTCGGCGGCCCCCTCCACCCATGATCCCAGCGGCGCGGGCGCCAGAAACTCCTGCGAGAGATGGATCGTCGGCAGGAAGCGACCCGCCATCTTCGTCTGCCACATGATCCCGAAGGGCATGAGCATGTCGATGAACGTCGCCATCATGCCGCCGTGCGCGATCTTCATCGGGTTGCAGTGGCGCATCTCGACGCGGAAGCCGAGTTTCAGCTTGGTCTCGTCCTCGATGTTCACCCAGAGCGGCCCGTTCACGCCGATGAAGCCGATCTCGATCGGAATCTCGCGAAAGCCGGGCGGCGGCGGTGCGGGCGGTGCGTCAGTCATCAGGCGGCTGTAGCGATGCTGACGCTACGGCGTCCAGATCAGACCTTGATGTCCACCGTGCCGCCGCCCTCGGCGGGCGGGGGACTTTCGTTCGCCGGGGCGCCGAGACTCACAGCTACCATCGCCGCGCGCAGCGTGCGCTCGCCGAGGACGTAGCCGGGCTGGAACACGTCGGCGATCGCGCCAGAGGGAGCGTCCGAGGGGATCTGCGCGACGGCCTGGTGGACGTTCGGATCGAATTTCTCGCCGCGCGCGCCCACACGCTTGAGGCCATGGCGACCGAAGATTTCGATCAGCGCCCGTTCCGTCATCTCGACGCCGTCGAGCATCGTCTTGAGGCTTTCGTCCGCCAGGGCGCGCTGCTCCGGCGGCACGGACTGGATGGCGCGGCCAAGATTGTCCGCAACGGCAAGCAGATCGTGCGCGAACTTCTGGATCGCGTAGACGCGGCCCTCGGCGGCCTCACGCTCCGCGCGGCGGCGCGCGTTTTCGGTTTCCGCCAGCGCGCGCAGCATCTGGTCCTTCACCTGCGCGAGTTCGGCCTCGACATCGGCGACGGTGCGCTCCGTGGCTTGTGGCTCGGCGACAGCTTCGACCTGCGGCTCTTTTTGATCAGGCGTTTCGTTCATCGTCACATTCATCTCTTCTCTGGCGCGCGGCCGTCGAGCATCCGCCCGATGACCTGCGCGGTGTAATCCACGACGGGGATGACGCGGGCGTAGTTGAGCCGCGTCGGCCCGATCACGCCCAGCGCGCCCACCACCTTGCGCTCGGCGTTCATATAGGGAGCAACGATCAGGGACGACCCCGAGAGTGAGAAAAGCGGGTTCTCGGAGCCGATATAGATGCGCACGCTCTCCCCCTGGCCCGCCACGTCGAGCAGCTGCACGAGTTCCCGGGTGCGTTCGAGGTCGTCGAACAGCTGGCGCACACGTTCAAGGTCGGCCGTGGCCTGAGGGTCGGCGAGCAGGTTCGCGCGGCCCCGCACGATCAGCGCCCGGCCGGCGAGGGGGTCTTCGCCAGACCATTCTGCGAGCCCGCCCTCCACGAGATTGGCTGCGGCGGCGTCTAGTGCGGCGCGGTCCTGACGCACGGCGTCGGCGGCTTCCGACCGTGCTTCGGCCAGCGTCTTGCCCTTGAAGCGGGCGTTCATGAAGTTCGTGGCTTCGGTCATCGCCGAGGGCGTCATGCCGGCGGGCGTCGTGATGAGCCGGTTTTCCACCGAGCCGTCCTCGAACACGAGCACCATGAGCGCCTGCCCGGGCCCCACGGCGACGATCTCGATGTGCTTCACCGGCGCTTCACGGGCCGGCGTCAGCACAAGGCCCGCGCCGCCGGCGAGGCCGGAGAGCAATTCCGAAGCGCTGGCGAGCACTTCTTCCTTGCTGCGCCCGGACTGCGCGATGCGGCCCTCGATGGAGTGGCGCTCGCCTTCGCCGAGGTCGCCGAGCTCCAGCAGGCTGTCGACGAAGAATCGCAGGCCCGCCTGCGTCGGACGACGGCCGGCCATGGCGTGCGGGCTGTCGAGCAGACCCAGCGCCGCGAGATCGGCCATGGTGTTGCGGATCGACGCCGGAGAAAGCGTCACCGCCCCGCGCCGCGACAGCGTCCGCGACCCAACGGGCTCGCCGGTTTCCAGATACGCCTCCACGATGTCGCGGAAGACATCGCGGGACCGGCGGTCAAGGCTGGAGAGGGTGTCGCGCGGTTCCGTCATGGGCGCGGCATAGGTAGCGCGCGGGGACGGCAGCGCAACCGTGTGCGCCGTCTATTCCTTCACGCCCGCCTCCGCGAGCTTCTGCAGCAGGTCCCAGCCGCCGGGCGCGCGGATGTTGGCGATCTTCCAGGCGCCGTCTTCCTGCGTGAGATCATAAACGACGATCTTCTGCTCGGCGCCGTTCTGGAAGCGGGCGATGACGGCGCTGCTCACGACGTCGTAGGACACCGTGCCGAGCTGATTGCTCTTGCTGTCGAGCGGGGGCTCGAAATCGATCACCGGCGTATCGGCCCGGCGCCCCATCGCCGATTGCCTTTCCATCAACGGCCGAAGTCCGGCGGAGAAGGCCACCCAGCGATGCAACGGCTCGGGCTTCGGTTCGGCGGCATAGCGGGCATAGATTGCGCGCACCGGCGCTTCCATCGCGGCGGCGTCGCCGGCCGGCTTGAGGTTGGCCTCGACGCCGGCGCGGAAACTCGCGCCATCGGAAGCGAGGTCGTCGATCTTCCAGCCGCCGTCTTCCTCGCGCAGCGTGAAGGTGACGGTGGTGGCCTTGCCGAAATTGTCGAAGGTGGCGTCGACCGTCGCTTCGCCGTCCTTGGGTTGGCGGGTAACGGCGACCTTCACCGCCTTTATCTCCCAATCCTGCGCATTGGTGATGGGGTCGTGGTCGATGACCGGTTCCTCGATCAGGCGGCTGTAGGCGTCGGCGCGGGCGATGAAGGCGCGCAGACCGGCGGTCAGGTTGTCGGGCGACTGCAGGCCTGCCTTTTCCGCGCCGCCGGCGATGTAGGGCGCATAGACGCCGCGCACGAAGGCGGCGGGTCCATCGGCCGGTTCACCGCACGCGGAGAGCAGTGCGATGGCGGTAAGCGCCACAAGACCCTTCAGCTTGAACATGTTTCCCTCGTCTGCATCCCCATGGACGGGCGGTCCCGCCCGGTCCAGATAGCGCGCTCCATATCAGGAGAAAATCCATGCGTCCCTCCGCCCGCGCGCCAGAAATCATGCGCGCCGTTTCCCTCGAGCTCGGCGTGTCGCGCTACGCGGAAGGCTCGTGCCTCGCGAAGTTCGGGCACACCCATGTGCTGTGCACGGCGTCCGTGGAGCAGGGAGTGCCCGGCTGGCTGAAGGGGCAGGGCAAGGGCTGGATCACGGCGGAGTACGGCATGCTCCCGCGCGCCACGCACACCCGCGGCCGTCGCGAGGCGGCGCAGGGCAAGCAGTCCGGTCGCACGCAGGAAATCCAGCGCCTCATCGGTCGCGCGTTGCGCTCGGTGACGGATATGGGCGCGCTCGGCGATCGCACGATCACGCTCGATTGCGACGTGGTGCAGGCCGATGGCGGCACGCGCACGGCGGCGATCACGGGCGCCTGGGTCGCGCTCGCGCGGGCGTGCGCGTATCTGCAGGAAGAAGGCGTGCTGAAGAAGAACCCGATCACGGGGCAGGTCGCGGCGGTTTCGTGCGGCGTGTTCGAGGGGACGCCGGTGCTGGATCTAGACTACGCGGAAGATTCGAACGCCGAGGTGGATGCGAACTTCGTCCTGTCGGGCGACGGCAATCTGATCGAGGTGCAGGCTACCGGCGAAAAGCGGCCGTTCTCCGGCGATGAGTTCGATGCCTTGATTTCCCTTGCGCGAAAGGGGGCAGGTGAATTGTTCGCCGCGCAGAAGGCGGCGCTGACACGATAGGTCAGACGGGAGAGGGAAGCGACATGAAGGCGATGCGTCTCAAGAAGCCGGGCGGGCTCGACAATATTTTCGTCGGCGCGTGCGAGGCGGGCGCGCCCGGGCCCGGCGAGATCCGCGTCGAGCTGCACGCCACGTCCGTCAACTACCACGACTATCTCGTCGTGAAGGGGATGATCCCTTGCGAGGAAGACCGCATCCCGATGTCGGACGGCGGCGGTGTGGTGACGGCGGTCGGCGAGGGCGTGCGCGAATTCGCGGTCGGCGATCATGTGGCCAGCACCTTCTTCCCGGAATGGCTCGGCGGCGACACGGCGCTGCCGGAATGGATGCGCCTCGTGCCGGGCGATCGCTCGGAGGGCTATGCGCGCGAGGCGGTCACGGCGCCGGCGACGTGGTTCACGAAGGCGCCGAAGGGCTACTCCCACTCTGAGGCGGCGACGCTCACTTGCGCCGGCCTCACGGCGTGGCGCGCGCTCGTCGTCAACGGGAACATGAAGGCCGGCGATGTCGTGCTCGTGCAGGGCACGGGCGGAGTCTCGATCTTTGCGCTGCAGTTCGCGAAGGCGGCGGGCGCGACAGTCATCGCCACTTCTTCCTCGGACGAAAAGATCGAACGACTCAAGAAGCTCGGGGCCGATCACACGATCAACTACAAGAGCGATCCCACCTGGGGCTTCACCGCGAAGAAGCTCACCGACGGTCGCGGCGTCGACCACGTGGTGGAGATCGGCGGCGCGGGCACGATGGCGCAGTCCATCGCGGCGTCGAAGCTGGGCGGCCACATCTCCCTGATCGGCGTGCTCGCGGGGTTTGCGGGCGACGTGAACACCGCCGCGATCATGGGCATGAACCTGCGCGTGCAGGGCCTCACCGTCGGCTCGCGCCAGCACCAGCAGGACATGGTCCGCGCCATCGATGTGAGCGGGATCAAGCCGGTGATCGATTCCACCTTCCCGATGGAAGGTCTGGCCGACGCCTTCCGGCATCAGGAATCCAACAAGCACTTCGGGAAGATCTGCGTCGCGTGGTGAGCGCGTGAGGCGGCGGACTATTCCGCCGCCATCTCCTGCTCTTCGAGCGCGTCGTCGGCGCTCGCTTCCCAGCTGAGAATGTCGCCGGGCTGACAGTTGAGCTCGCGGCAGAGCGCGTTGAGCGTCGAGAAGCGGATCGCCTTCGCCTTGCCCGTCTTCAGGATCGACAGGTTCGCCAGCGTGATGCCCACGCGGTCGCACAGCTCCGTCAGCGACATGCGTCGCTCCAGGAGCATGCGGTCGAGGGTGACGCGGATCGCCATCAGATCGTCAGCTCCTGTTCCTCACGGAGGCGCGCGCCTTCGCGGAACACTTCGGCGAGAACGATCAGCACGAGGATCGACGCCCAAGGCATCAAGTCCACATTGATCTTGAAGGTCATCTCCGCGCCGGACGGTTTGCCGAATGCCGCAACCAGCAGCCCTGTCAGCGCAAGGATTCCGTAGCGGGAGAGCTCGACGATCGTCATCGTGATCCAGATCACGCGCAGATGGTTTGCATTTTCCTTCCGGAACGGCTCGCCCGAGCGAAAGCTCTCGAACAGCTTCAGCAGCCGCCGCACGATCACGAGCGCGCCGGCGATCGCCACAAGCGCCGAGAGCAGGGCGGGGGTGACGACCTGCCAGGCGAGACTGGAATCGGTATCGAAGCTCGCCTCGAAGCCTTCGCCCCGCACATGGCCGCGGCCGCCTGAAAGGATGTCCGGGGACACCACGCCCGCCGCGATCAGCCCGTGCAGCACCGCATACGCCAGCGCCGCCAGCGCCACGCAGGCGAGCAGGATCCACAGCACGATCGCCGCGATCTTGAGCGCCACTTCCATGAAGGAGGCGATGGATCCCTTGCCGAGCGCCTTCATGCCTGTGTCCCGGGGGCTCCTGTCTGGACGATGAGGTACATTGGGTGATTCCTGAGGGTGGCGTAATGTTTCTGCCACATCACATATTGATAATCGATATAGCGTGAAAAATCCACCCCCAAACAGGACATGCGACAAATGACATCCGCCCCGCGACGACTGGTGGTGGCCAGCCACAATGCCGGCAAGGTCCGCGAGATCGGGGCGCTCCTGGCGCCATTCGGCTTCGACGTGGTCTCCGCCGCAGCGCTGGGCCTCCCGGAGCCGGAGGAGACCGAGCCGACTTTCGTCGGCAACGCCGTGCTGAAGGCGAAGGCCGCGGCCGAGGCTTCGGGGCTGGAATGTCTCGCTGACGACAGCGGGCTGGAAGTCACGGCGCTGGACGGGGCTCCGGGAATATATTCCGCGCGGTGGGCCGGCGCCAACAAGGACTTCAGGCACGCCATGCAGCGGGTGTGGGACGAACTCGGCAAGCGTGGCGCATCGGATCTGTCCGCACGCTTCATTTGCGTGCTCGCGCTCGCAAAGCCCGATGGCGCCGTGGAGACCTTCGAAGGCACGGCGGAGGGTTCGCTCGTCTGGCCGCCACGCGGGGACCAGGGCTTCGGATACGATCCGATCTTCGTGCCGCTCGGGCAGACGCGCACTTTCGGTGAGATGGAAGCGGCGGAGAAGCAGCCGCTGACGCACCGCGCGCGCGCCTTCGCAAAACTTGCGGACCGTTTCCGGTGACTGTCCCGGCGCGGTTCGGCGTCTATCTGCATTGGCCCTACTGCGCGCGGATCTGCCCGTATTGCGATTTCAATGTCTATCGCGCGCGCGGGCGCGATCCCGAACCGCTGCTTGCGGCGATCATCGCCGACATCGAAGGCCACGCGCAGCGCCTGGGCAGACGCCCCGTCGATACGCTCTTTCTCGGCGGCGGCACGCCGTCCCTGCTTGAGGCGGCGCATATCGACCGATTGATCGGCGCGGTGGAACGCTACTTTGGTTTTGCGGCGGCGCCGGAGATCACGCTGGAATCCAATCCGGAAGATCACGCGCGCTTTGCATCGCAGGTGCGCGCGGGCGTGAACCGCTTGTCGCTCGGCGTGCAGGCGTTTGACGATGCGGCGCTGAAACGTCTTGGGCGCGCGCACGATGCGGCGCTGGCGCGGGACGCGGTGCGGGCGGCGGCCGATACGGGCGCGCGCGCGTCGCTCGATCTCATCTATGCGCGGGAAGGGCAGGCGCCGGAGGCGTGGGCGCGCGAGTTGCGCGAAGCACTCGCCCTGCCGGTGGAGCACGTGTCGCTCTATCAGTTGACGATAGAGGAAGGCACGGCCTTCGCCCGTGCGGTGGCGCGGCAGAAACTGTTTCCGCCGGACTCCGATCGCGCGGCGACGCTCTATGAAATCACGCAGGCCGTGTGCGATGCGGCGGGCTTTCCCGCGTACGAGATTTCCAATCACGCGAAGGATGCGCCCGCGCGCTCGCGGCACAATGAATTGTACTGGACGGGCGGCGACTGGATCGGCGTCGGCCCGGGTGCGCATGGACGCATCGCGCTCGATGGCGTCCGCACGGCGACGAAGGCGTTCGACGGTCCGGAAGCGTACGCCGCGACGGTGCGGGCGCATGGCGTGGGCTGGGAGACGAACGAGGCGCTCGACGCCGACGTGATCGCCGACGAAGCCATCCTGATGGGTCTGCGTCTCGATACGGGGCTCGATCGTGCGGCGGTCGAGGCCTTGCGCGGGCGGGCGCTGGATGCGGCGGCGATGGCGGATTTCGTGCGTGAAGGCCTGCTGCGCGAGGACGCCGGGCGCTTGCGCCTGACGGCGAAGGGCCGGCTGCTTGCCGACCACATCGCCGCGCGGCTCGCGGGATAGCGCGCGCCGGCGCCGCCAGACTCCGAAGAGTCTCGCGTTGCAAGCGGAGCATGGGCGACCCCGCCCATGCCGATTGGCGAAAGGGGTACGCGGACGAGGTCGTCCGCGCTCCATGGTCATGACGTGTCTGCGGCTTCAGTTTCGGACGCGATGAAGAACGCGATCGGCGCCGGCTTCTGCGCGTGCGTCAGCACCAGCACGCCGCTGCGGCGCAAGCGCGGCAGGTTGGCGAGGGCGCGGTCCACGACAGCATCGAAATCATCGAGCACGCGGCGCATGTCGGCGAGCGTGCGGAGACGAATGCCGCGTGTGATGCAGCCGATGGCGGGCGAACGTCGCGCCGCCCAGCGGTAGCCACGGGGCAATTTGCGTCTGTGCATCTGGACGCGCCGCCGCTTGACCTTGCTCATCCGCGAAATCACGGCGGCGGCGATCAGGAGGCGGATGTCGCTGCGGATGCGGCGGAGTTGGCTCTGCATCCAGAGCCGCGCGTCGCGCGGAAGGGGTGCGTACTCCGCGACCCACGCCAGGATTTGAAGAACCCACAGACGGAGCGCCGCCAGCGCCTCGGCGACTTGCGCGGTGAAATCCGGCGTTCTCACGAACTGCATGGCGGTGCTCCTCTCCGTGGCGCCCGGGCCATCCGGACGCGACGTGGGAGGAGTGTGACTCAGGCATTTACCCGGTCGGATTGTTTTGCTGAAAAAAGTGCAGCCCGTACCGCCGGCTTCCAGCCGGCGTCATGTGCGCCAAGGGAAATACCTGGCCGGCTGGAAGCCGGCGGTACGGTCAGGCGAGGGGCGGAGGCCGTCGCAATCCCCCTAATGCGATGTAATGTCGGGCATCTGGAGGAGACGACCATGGCGCGCATTCCGTATTTCGATCCCGCCGACGCGACCGGCCGCGCGAAGGAGTGGTACGGGCGGTTGCCGCCGCTCAACATCTTCCGGATGATGGGACATTCGGGCGAGCTGCTCGACGGCTTCGTGCGGCTCGGCAACCAGATCCTCGCCTTCACGAAACTTGATCCCGTGCTGCGCGAAATCGCCATTGTGCGGGTGGGTGTTCTCTCCAACGCCAAGTACGAAGTCTTTCAGCACGAACGCATCAGCCGACAGGTCGGCATGTCGGAAGACAAGATCCGCGCGATCCATGAAGGCCCGGAGGCGGCGGCCTTCAACGATCTCGAAAAGATGGTGATGCGCTTCACCGACGATGTGGTGAAAAACGTCCGCGCGTCCGACGCGACCTTCGCGCCGCTCGCTGCGCGCCTGTCGCATCAGGAAATGCAGGAACTGACCATCACCGTCGGCTACTACATGATGGTCTCGCGCTTCCTCGAGACCTTCGACGTCGACATCGAGTCGGCGCCCGTGAAGGTGAATGTGGGGGAGGGATGAGCATGGCCGCTGACCTGGAACGCCCGCTCCCGGCGGAATCGCGCGGCGAGGCGCCGGGACGGGGACGCCTGACAGGTCGACGCATCCTCGTCGTGGGCGGCGGACAGCGCACCGTGGACGCAGCCACCGACAGCATCGGCAATGGACGCGCCATGTCGGTGCTGTTTGCGCGCGAGGGCGCGCGTGTGGCCGTGGCCGACAAGTCCCGCGCGGCGGCGGAGGCGACGGCGGCGCAGATCGGCGCCGATGCGGTGGTGATCGAGGCGGACATCGCCTCGCCGGTCGCCGTGATGGAGATGGTCGGAACGGCGGCGCAGGCGCTCGGCGGCCTCGATGGTCTCGCGCTGAACGTCGGCGTGGGCGTCGGCGCGCTTGGCCTTGAGGGCGCCAATGCCGATGACTGGGACAAGACGCTCGCCATCAATCTCCGCGGGCCGATGCTGTGCTGTCGTGCGGCGCTGCCGCACATGAGCGAGGGCGGCGCCATCGTCTTCATCTCGTCGATTGCAGGGCTGAAGCCGGGCTCCCGTCTGCCGGCGTACGACGCCTCGAAGAGCGCGCTGCACGGCTTGATGCGGCATGTGGCGTACGAAGGCGCGCGCCGCGGCGTGCGCGCGAATGTCGTGTGTCCGGGTCTGATGGATACGCCGCTCGGCCGCGCGGCGACGCAAGGACGTCCGTCGCGCGGACGCACGCCCGTGCCGCTCGGCCGGCAGGGCACGGGCTGGGAAACCGCCTACGCGGCGCTGTTCCTGATCAGCGACGAGAGCGCCTATGTCGACGGGCAGATTCTCGCCGTCGACGGCGGTCTCAGCGCACTCAGTTAAGCGGCGCTCAGTTGACGCGCAGCGTGCGCGGGGCGGGGTCCACGGCGGCGGGGCCTTGCTGGCGCAGTTCGAGAATCGCGAGACCGCGCTCGATGGAGCCGTCGGCGCGGAAGCGGAACACGCCATCGGCGCCGGTGAAACCGTCGGGACGTTCGAGCGTCGCGCGGCTGATGTCGCCCTGCCGGCTCTGCTTTGCGGCTTCGATGGCGAGCATCACGCCGTCGTAGCCGAGGCTGGCGATGCGCGACGGCGCACGGTTGAACGCACTGCGGTAGCGCTGTTCGAAATCGGCGCGCAGCGCGGGATCGGGCGACGCGTACCAGCCGCCTGCGAGCGTCGGTTCGCGCTGCGTGTCGCCGCCGGCCCAGGCGCCGGTGCCGAGAAGTTTCACCTGTCCCATGTTCACCCCGCCGATGAGCAGGGCGGGGCCCGTCGCGCGCAGCACCGAACCGCCTTCGGCGATGAGGATGGCCTGCACCGGCGTGCGACGCAGTTGCGTGGCGAGCGTGCGCGCAGCGGCGGCGGCGTCGCGATCGGTGCGCGTGTAGAACTGCGTCAGCGTTACGCTTGCACCGCGGGCGGCGGCCTCGGCGCGCAGCGCGGCTTCGACGCGGCGGCCATAGTCATTCTCCGGCGCGAGCAGCGCATAGCTGCGCAGTCCCTTGCCCGCCGCATAGTCGACGATGCGGCGCACATCCTCTTCGAGCGGCAGCGACAGGATGTAGACGCCGTCGCCGGCGACCGTGCGGTCCGACGAGAATCCGACGACCGGCACATTGCGCTCGCGCGCGACCTGCGCCGCGCCGACGACGGTGTCGCGTTCCACCGGACCGAGGATCACGTCGGCGCCGTCGCGCAGCAGGAGACGCGCGGCGTCGGCGGCGGACGCGGCGGTGGCGCCGCTGTCGCGCGGGATGAGCAGCGTGCCCGGCTCGCCGTAGGTGAAGACTGCGAGTTCCGCAGCCTGGTAGAGCGCGCCTGCTTCGGCGGGCCGGCTCGCGAAGGGCAGGAGCAGGCCGATGCGCACGATGTTGCGGCCGGTCATGAAGGGGGGAGTCATGCCCTCGCGGGTCATGATCGGCGGCGACGCCGGCGTCGCGACGGACGGCGTGCCGGGGGCGGGCGAGGGGCGCGGGGAGTCGGAACTGCCGCAGGCGGCGACCGCAAGTCCCAGCGCCAGCGCGCCCGCCCGGGCGAGCATCCCGAGGGCCGAAGGTCTTTGCGCGCGTTCGTCGCGCGACGTAGATGCGGTGCTGCTCATGTCTCGTCCGATTGATCCCGATCCGGAAGGCCGCGAACCCCAGTCCGGGCCAAAGGCCCGCGAACCTAGGGGGGCGGGCCGCGCCAGTCCACCGCTGGAAGGTGGTCTTTATGTGGTCGCCACGCCGATCGGGAACCTGCGCGATATCACGCTGCGGGCGCTCGACGTGCTCGGCGGCGCCGATCTGGTGCTGGCGGAGGACACGCGGGTGGCGCGCAAGCTGCTCGATGCGTTCAGCCTCTCCCCGCAGGTGACGAGCTATCACGAACACAACGCCGAGAGCGCGCGGCCGAAGGTGCTGGCGGCGCTGGCGGCGGGAAAGACGGTGGCGCTGATCAGCGATGCGGGCACGCCGCTGATTTCCGATCCCGGCTACAAGCTCGTGCGCGATGCGGCGGCGGCGGGTCATCGCGTGTTTCCGATTCCCGGCGCCTCGGCGCTGCTGTCGGGTTTGGTGGTGGCGGGTCTGCCGACGGATCGTTTTCTGTTCGCGGGCTTCGCCCCGTCGAAAGCCGGCGCGCGCGCGACCTTTTTCGATGAACTCGCGGACATCTCCGCCACGCTCGTCTTCTACGAAACCGGCCCGCGCCTGAAGGCAAGCCTTGAAGCCATGCACGCCGCCTTCGGCGATCGTGAAGCGGCGGTAGGCCGCGAGCTGACGAAATTCTTCGAGGAAGTGCGGCGTGGGAGACTCTCTGCGCTTGCGGCCGCCATCGACGTGGATCCGAAAGGGGAGATCGTCGTCGTCGTCGCGCCGCCGGAGGAAAAGCCTGTGGGGGATGAAGCGGCGCTGGACGCTGCGCTGCGGCGCTTCCTGCCGTCGCATCCGGTGAAGGAAGCCGCGCGGCTCGCGGCGGAAGAAACGGCCGTCATGCGTCGTGATGCCTACGCGCGGGCGCTCATCCTGAAGGATCAGGCGTGAGGGATCGCAGAAAGGCCGAGCAGCGCGGACGCACGGCCGAACTGCTCGCCGCGTTGTGGCTGATGGCGAAGGGCTACCGCATTCTCGCGCACCGCGCGCGCACGCCGTTCGGCGAGGTCGATCTCGCGGCGGTGAAGGGCAGGACGCTGGCGGTCGTGGAAGTGAAGGCGCGCGCGACGCGGCGCCTCGCGCTGGAATCGGTGGGATTGCGCCAGCAGGAGCGCATTGCGCGGGCAGGTCTCTCATTGGCGAAGCGGCATCGCCTCGACGGCGCGTCCGTGCGGCTCGATCTCGTCATCGTGCGTCCCTGGTCATGGCCCGAGCATGTGCGCGATGCGTGGCGGGCGTCGGCGGTCGATCGGTAACGAACGGTTAGCCGTCTTCCTTAAACGCAGATCAACCTGAATGCGGCAGGCTCCGGGCTTAACCTTGCGGAGCGTCCCATGCGGTCGTCAGTGCTTGTCCTCGCCGCCTTCGGCATGTGCGCCCTGCAGGGCGGTTGCGTCGCGGCGGGCGGCGTCGCGGTCGCGAGCGTAGGCATGGCCGCCGTGCAGGACCGCACCTTCGGGCGCTCGCTCGACGATGCGGCAGGTTCCTCGGAAGTGAAGACGCGGCTGCTCGCGCTCGACCGGCCCGCTTTCATGCGTGTCGATGTGGAAGTGGCCGAAGGCCAGCTGCTGCTATCCGGCACAGTGCCGACAACGGATCACAAGGCCATGGCCGAGCGCATCGCCTGGAGCGTGCGCAGCGTCGAAAGCGTGTCGAACCAGATAGAGGTCGGCCGCAATCCGGGCATGCTGCGCAGCGGCCTCGACAATTTCATCACCGCCCAGGTGCGCACGAAGCTGTTGTCGGACTCCAGCATCAAGGGCGTGAACTACAATATCGAGACGCAGAAGGGCGTCGTCTATCTGATGGGCCTCGCCCGCAGCGACGAGGAACTCCAGCGCGCCGCCGAAGCGGCAAGTCTCGTGCGCGGCGTGGAGCGGGTGGTGTCCTACGTGGTGGTCCGTCCGGTGGATGCGCGGGTTCGCCAGGCGGCGGTCCGCAATCCCGATGCGCCCGTGCCCGATGCGCCTGCGCTGGGCGCGCCGATCTCCATGGCCACGCAATAGGGCTGCGCCGACCCGCGTCGCGGCGTTTGCGCGAGATCAAGGCTCTTTTTCGCGCATCGCTATCCCCTCGCTGTCCGGCAGCGATGGAGACAACGCATGGGTTCGACGGCGGAGAAGGCGGAATCGCCACTGCAACAGTGCGCGCGCATCTTGCGCCAGGCCGGCTATAGCGCGCTCGCCGACGAGATCGAATTCGGCGCGCTCGCGGGCGTCGCGCCGACGGAGCCGCTGTTCGTGCTGTGCGGGCGCGATCGTCTGGCGCCGCAGGCGGTGAAGGCGTGGATCGATCTCGCACGGCTGTCGAATGTGCCGGACTACAAGCTGGAATCCGCCCACCTCGCCATCGAGGCGATGGAGCGCTGGCCCGGCGAACGCCACTACCCGGATTGATCGTCCCTATTTTGCAGGCATGACCGCAAGGCGCAGCGCCTTCACGCGCTGCGACGTGGACGGAGAGTAGTACGCCGTCACCTGCTTGCCGTTCGCGGCGGCGATCTGCGGCGTGACGAAATACTCGAACTCGGTCTTGTTCCCGTTCGCGTCGGTGACGGCGATGAGGCTCGGCAGATCGCCGGCGGTGGCCTGCTCGGCGCCGCTGAGGACGCCTGCGACTTCCTTCCAGTGCGCCGCGCGGGCAGGGGCGTCGTGCACGAGCGAAAGATCGCCCTCGCGGAGGTCGAACAGGTCGTTTTCCGCGACGACGGCGTAGGTCATCGTCACGTTCTTGCCGTCGTAGGCGCTCTGCGGCAGGTCGCCGAGGTCCACCTCCGCAGCGTTGAGCAGATATTCCGCCGGCGTCGGTTGGTCAGGCAGCTGCACGACGAGGACGTACATCGGGTAGCCGGCGTCGGTCATCGACAGCACCTTCGCGGCGGTGGTGAACTCGCCCAGCGCGGGGCCCTGTTCGGCGACGGCGTCATGCGCCTCGTTCGCAGCGGGCGCCGGCTGGCAGGCCGCCAGGGCGATGGCGGCGATGAACGCGGACGCGAGCTTCTCGATGCGCATGGACGGGCCTCCCGATCTCCACACCGTTAGCGCCGACATGGACGCCCGTCCATTTTCACCGGAAAATTCGTTCTCGCATGTTGCTATAATGTTCACATTATGTCCAAATGTCGTTGCGTGTGAGTAACGACTCGCTTCGGGCTGGCGCGCATCGGGTTCTGCTGGGTGGGAGACGCGGGTGGCGGCGCGGACGGTGACGGTGGCCTTTGTGGGCGTGGAGGCCCGCAGGGTCGATGTGCAGGTGCAGATCGCGGGCGGTCTGACCGGCATCGTGGTGGTGGGGCTTGCGGACAAGGCCGTGAGCGAGAGCCGGGAGCGCGTGCGCGCGGCATTCGCCAGCATGGGCCTCGCGGTCCCGGGGGATCGCATCATCGTCAATCTCGCGCCGGCGGACCTGCCGAAGGACGGCGCCCACTACGATCTTCCGATCGCGCTGGCGCTGCTCGCGGAAATGGGCGTCATGCCGAAGGATGCAGTGGAGAACGCCGTGGTGTTCGGCGAGCTCGGTCTCGACGCGACGCTGGCGGTGACGCCGGGCGTGTTGCCGGCGGCGATGGCCGCGCACGGGATGGGACTGCCGATCATCTGTCCCGAAGCCTGCGGCCCGGAGGCGGCCTGGGCGGGCGGGGAGGCGATACCGGCGCCGAACCTTATCGCCCTCGTCAACCACTTCCGCGGCGGTCAGCTCCTCGCGCCGCCCGCGCCCGGAGAAATCGCCGCGCCGCCGCCGGTCGCCGACCTGAGGGACGTGAAGGGCCAGGAACAGGCCAAGCGCGCGCTCGAGATCGCAGCGGCGGGCGGGCACAATCTCCTGCTTGTCGGGCCGCCGGGCGCCGGGAAATCCATGCTCGCGCAGCGGCTTGCGGGCGTTTTGCCGCCGCTGACGGCGGAAGAGTTGCTGGAAGTCTCGATGATCCAGAGCGTCGCGGGACTGTTGCAGCGCGGACGTCTCACGCGTGCGCGGCCGTTCCGCGCGCCGCACCATTCGGCGTCCATGGCGGCGCTTGTCGGCGGCGGCATCAAGGCGCGTCCGGGGGAAGTCTCTTTAGCGCATCGCGGCGTGCTTTTTCTCGACGAATTGCCGGAGTTCAATCCCGCCACTTTGGACGCGCTGCGCCAGCCGCTCGAAACCGGCGAAGTCGTCATTGCGCGCGCCAATCATCACGTCACCTATCCAGCGCGCGTGCAGCTGGTGGCGGCGATGAACCCGTGTCGTTGCGGCGGCGGGGCGGGCATGTGTCGCCGCTGGCCGCGCTGCGCTGCGGAGTATCAGGGCAGGCTCTCCGGGCCGCTGCTCGATCGCATCGATCTGCAACTCGACGTGCCGCCCGTCACCGCCGCCGATCTCGCGCTGCCGCCGCCGGTGGAAGGCACGGCGGAGGTCGCGGCCCGCGTCGCCGTCGCCCGCGCGGCGCAGGCCGATCGCGTGGAAAGTGGAGACGGCCTCAACGCGGCGGTGGACCAGAAGACGCTCGAACACATCGCCGCGCCCGATGCGGCGGGGCAGGAGCTGCTCTCGAAGGCCGCCACGGCGCTCGCGCTGTCCGCGCGCGGCTATCACCGCACGCTCCGCGTCGCGCGCACCGTCGCCGATCTCGATGGCTCCACCGCAGTGCGGCGCGTTCACATCGCCGAGGCGTTGAGTTTCCGGCGCGTGCGTCCCGGCTACGACTCCGCCGCGACATCCGGCGGCAAGGCGACCGTTTCTTAACCTGCCTTAGCGTTTGGTGTGCGGATGGCTTCTCCCTCCCGCGCCACGCCTGAAACAGCGCCCGCTGACGATCCATTCGAGCATGCGCCCGATCCGATGGCGCATCTGGAGGCGGACGGCGCGCTGAGGCGCGCGAACGCAGCCTTCCGCGCGGCGTTCCGGCAGGGCATCGGTCCGCGCCGCGCGCCGTGGGGCCGGGTGACGCCGCCCGATTTTGTCCGCAATGAGCGCGTGTTCGACGCGCCCGCGCCGGACGGCTCGCTGTTCGAATGGCGCGAGCGGCGCCTCGCCGACGGTTCCCGGATCGTCACCGCGCGCGACGTGAGCGAGCGCGCCGCCGCCGCCGCCGAGACTGCGCGCGCCAAGACGCTGCTCTTCGCCACGCTGACCCACGAGTTGCGCACGCCGCTGAACGGGATTCTCGGCATGGCCGGCCTTCTGCGTCGCGCCGACCTCGATCCGACGCAGCGCGAGTATCTCGCGGCGATCCGCAATTGCGGCGAACACCTGCTGCAGCTCGTCTCCGAAATCCTCGATTTCTCTCGGCTGGAGTCGGGCCGTGTGATGCTCGAGCAGGTCGCCTTCGATCCGGAGGAGACGGTGCAGGCGATCGCCGAACTTCTCAGTCCGCGCGCGCGCGAGAAAGGGCTCGACATCGCCACGCGCATCGCGCCGCACACGCCGCTGTGCCTCGTCGGCGACGAGGGCCGGCTGCGCCAGATCCTGTTCAATCTCGCCGGAAATGCGGTGAAGTTCACCGAGACCGGCGGCGTGCTGATCGAGGTCGGCCCGCACCAGAACGGCGTGCGCTTCAGCGTGCGTGACACCGGCCCTGGCATTGCGCCTGACAAGCAGGCGGCGATCTTCGAAGCCTTCAGCCAGGTCGATGCCTCCCACGCGCGCCTCTACGGCGGCGCAGGCCTCGGCCTCGCCATCGTGCGCAAGCTCGCCGACGCGATGGGCGGCCGGATCAGCCTCGTCTCGCGGCCGGGCGATGGCGCGGTGTTCCACATCGATCTTCCGTTCGTCACCGCCGCCAATGCCGATCACCAGGGCCCACCCTCGCTCGCGGGGGTGCATGTGGCGGTGCTGGCGCGCGCAGACCTCGTCGCGAGCGCCGTCGCCGCGACGATCACTGGGCTCGGCGGTTCGGTGCGCCGGGTGCACGGCGTCGAGGAACTCGACGGTTTCGACGTCGTGCTGCTCGATCACGATGTGGCGCGGGGCGATGCGGCGGCCTTCCTCGCCTGCGGCACGCCGGTGGTGCTCATGGCGCCGCAGGAGGACAGGCACGCCGTGGACGCCTATCGCGCCGCCGGGCTCGAACACCATCTGCTGAAGCCGCTGCGCCGGCGCTCTCTCGCCGCGCGCCTCCTGGCGGCGGCGCGGGGCGTGCAACCGCGCGAGAATGTGCGCGCCGACGACGAGCGCGGCGGGCCCGCGCTCCAGCTCGGCCTGTCGGTGCTGTTGGCGGAAGACAATCCGATCAATGCGCTGCTCGCGCGGACGCTGTTGCAGCGCGCCGGGTGCCGGGTGGACGTCGTGGGCGACGGCGAGGAGGCGGTCGCGGCGGCGTCGACGGGCGCGTATGATCTCATTTTCCTCGACCTGCGCATGCCGCGTCTCGACGGCGTATCGGCTGCCCGACGCATCCGCGCGCTGCCGGGGCGTGCGGGCGATGTGGCACTGATCGCGCTGACCGCCGACGCCGGCGAGGACGAGCGCGTCGCGGCGCTGAAGGCCGGCATGGACGAATTCGTCACCAAACCCATCGACCCCGAGCGCCTGGCCGCTGTCGCCGCCCGCTTTACGGGTCCGCCGAAGCCCGCCACTTTCCGCGCCGACGATTGATCGACCACGCCGGACCGGACTCCCGGCCCTCGCCCGTCGACAGGCGCAGGGAAGGGGCCCGGAGCGGTTCGTCGGGTTCGAGGAGACACGCATGACCGAAGCCGTCGCCGAGGCCGCTGCGCCGCAGAGCCGCCGCGTGATCTGGATCGCCACCGCGCTCGGGTTTGCGGCGGGTCTGCCTTACTCGCTCGTCGTCGGCTCGGTGGGCGTGTGGTTCACCAATGCGGGGCTCTCGTTCAGCGCGATCGGCGCGCTGTCGTGGATCGGGCTCTTCTACGCATTCAAGTTCATCTGGGCGCCGCTGTTCGACTGGCTCGTGCCGCCCTTCGCCAACACCATCGGGCGGCGCAAGGCGTGGATGGCGCTGTGCCAGTCGGTGATCGTGCTGTGCATCCTCGGCATGGCGCTCGTCGATCCGCGCGCAAACATTCTGTTGTTTGCGCTGTTCGCCGTCATCGCGGGGTTCGCGTCGGCCAGCCAGGACATCGTCATCGACGCATGGCGCATCGAGACGGCGCAATCGCCCGAGCAACTCGACAAGATTTCCGTGCAATACCAGCTCGGCTACCGCATGGCGGCGATCGTCGCCGGCGCGGTTGCGTTGTTGCTCGCCGACATCTGGGCGACGCCCGGCGATCCCGCTGCGGGCTGGCCGCCGATCTTCATGGGCCTTGCGGTCGTCATGGGCATGACGCTGTTCGCCACGCTCAACGCGCCTGAGCCCTTGCTCGCGCCGCGTGCGCCAGTGGAAAAGACGCCAGCCGATCCGGAAGTGACGGCGCTGCGCCGCAAGGCCGTGATTCCGGTGGCCGCCGGCTGGGCGATCTCGGGTGCATCGCTGCTCGGCTTCATGTTCTACACGCTGGGCAATCCGTCCGCGAGCGCAGCGGCGTTCCGGGATGCGGCGACACCGTGGATACTCTTTCTCACGATCGGAGCGCCGCTCGGCATTTCATACTGGCTCGCGCGCAAGCCCGGCGCGCTGGAACAGCAGGGGTCCACGGCGACGTTCGTCGACACCTTGTTCGAGCGGGTTCTTGCGCCGCTGGCGGATGTGGTGCGCCGCTACGCGCTGTGGGCGTTGCCGATCCTGGCGCTGGCGATGACGTACCGCATCGCTGACTCCATCTGGGGCTCCTTCGCGCAGCCCTTCTATATTTCGATCCTCGGCAACACGAATTCGGATGTGGCCGTCGCGTCCAAGATGGTCGGTGTCGTGATGACGATGGCGGGCATTGCGCTCGGGGGTCTCGGCATATTGTGGCTGGGGCGCATGCCGGCGCTGGTGATCGGCGCGATCCTCGCGTCGGTGACGAACCTCATCTATGTGGACCTCGCGCATGGCGGCGCGTGGCTCGACGGCTTTCTTGCGTTCACGCAGCTCGGCCCATTCTTCGAGTGGGCGACAACGGGATTTGTGCAGGCGACGCAGGCGGCGGGCGCGACGATCTTCGACAAGGTGACGCTGGGCCCCGCGCTCAACCGCCTGACGGCGGGCATCGCAATGGAAAATCTGGCCGGCGGCTTCGCGAGCGCGGTGCATATCGCGTGGCTCTCCTCGATCGTGAACAAGCGCTACGCGGCCGTGCAATACGCGCTGCTCTCGTCGCTCGCACTGCTGATCGGCGTCATCTTCCGTCCGCGTATCGGCGAGTATGTTGACGCGGTGAAGGATCAGGGCATCGAAGCGCAGGCAGGGCAGTTCGCGAACGTCTTCATGTTCGCGGCCCTCATCGGCATCGTGGCGGTCGTGCTTTGCCTCGTGGAGTGGTGGCGCCAGCGTCGTGAGAAAGCTGCGGCATGACCCTCTCCCGCTTGCGGGAGAGGGAAAGCTTGAGCGTGAGCGAAAGCAGGGTGAGGGCCAGGTCTCTCAGGATGAGTCTCGTTCTGCACCACCGGGCCCGCACCCTGACCTCGCTTTGCTCGGTCTTCCCTCTCCCGCACGCGGGAGAGGGAAGGTGATCATCCGCCGCGCCGTTGCCGACGATCACACGGCGATCAATGCGATCGTTCAGACGTCTTCCGCCTATGATGGCCCTTACCGCCCCATGCTCGATGGCTATGAGGTCACGGCGGCGCAGATCGTTGCGGAGGAAACTTGGGTCGCCGAGGATGATGCCATGCTCGGCTTCTACAGCCTCGTCTTTCACACCCAGCCGGAACTTGATCTATTGTTCGTTTCCGACGCTGCACAGGGGCGCGGCGTCGGGCGGTTGTTGTTCGAACACATGCGCGCGCGGGCGGCTTCGCGCGGCGTCACGGCGGTGAAGATCATTTCCCACCCGCCCGCGCGCGACTTCTACAGGCGCATGGGCGCGATCGAAGTGGGCCTTGCCTATCCGACGGGCGCAGTCTCGTGGGCGCGGCCGATTTTCAGCCTGCCGGTTTCACCTTCGGGCTGACGTCGAACGCCGCCAGCGTCGCATAGACGACGATGTCGCTCACCGTCGCGCCGAGCGGGGCGATCTGGACGGGTTGATCGAGGCCGATGAGCAGCGGGCCTATCACGGTTGCGCCGCCGAGGGAGCCGAGCAGTTTCGTCGAGATCGACGCCGAGTGCATCGCCGGCATGATCAGGATGTTGGCGTCGTCGGTGAGGCGGTTGAACGGATAGAGCCGTCGCGCATCGTGGTTCAGCGCTACTTCCGGGCTCATCTCGCCGTCGTACTCGAAATCGATCTCCTCGCGACGGTCGAGGATGGAGACGGCCTCGCGCACCTTCTCGGCGCGGTCGAGGCGTGGATTGCCGAAGGTGGAGTGGGACATGAACGCC
Organism: Hyphomonadaceae bacterium; assembly: GCA_016791445.1. Taxonomy (GTDB): domain Bacteria; phylum Pseudomonadota; class Alphaproteobacteria; order Caulobacterales; family Aquidulcibacteraceae; genus VFBF01. Next base: position 330,625 of record JAEUMP010000016.1, read on the forward strand.
ACGCGCGGCGTGACGCCGAAGCCGCGGGCGACACGTGCGGTCTGGATGGCGAACTGCGCGAGTTCCTCAGGGGTCGGAAACTCGGTGACGTTCGTGTCCGCGATGAAGATCGTCCGGCCCTTCGACAGGACGATCGACATGCCCATGAGCTTGGCGCCGCGTTGCGGATCGATCACGCGGCGCACGTCGTCGAGCGCCGAGGCGAAATTGCGCGTGACGCCGGTGACCATGCCATCCGCGTGGCCGGCGGCGACCATGGCGGCGCCGAAGACGTTGCGATCCTGGTTGATGAGGCGCTGCGCGTCGCGATGCAGCAGGCCGAAGCGCTGTGCGCGCGCATAGAGCGCCTCCGTATAGGCGGGGTTTTCGTCGGAGACGCGCGCGTTGACGACCGAGAGCCTCGCCTCTTCCGGCACGCCCACGAGCACGCGGTTGCGTGCGACGAGCTCGTCGCGGCCGATGAGGATGGCTTCGCCGAGGCCCAGCTCCTGGAAGGCGTAGGCGGCGCGGATGACGCTCGGCTCCTCGCCTTCGGCGAAGACGATGCGCTTGGGCTTGGCGCGCACGGAATCCTGCACGCGCTGCATGAGCGCGGCCGAGGGATCGAGACGTTGCGCGAGGCTGGCGCGATAGGCGTCCATGTCGGCGATCGGCTTGCGCGCGACGCCGGTGTCCATCGCCGCCTGCGCCACATAGGGCGGCACGGTTGAGATGAGGCGCGGATCGAACGGGGTGGGGATGATGTAGTCGGGGCCGAACTTGAGCTGCTTGCCCTGATAGGCGGCGGCGACCTCGTCCGGCACGTCTTCCTTGGCCAATTCCGCCAGCGCCCGCGCCGCGGCGACCTTCATCTCCTCGTTGATCGTGCGCGCGCGCACATCAAGCGCGCCGCGGAAGATGTAGGGAAAGCCGAGGACGTTGTTGACCTGGTTGGGATAGTCGCTGCGGCCGGTGGCGATGATCGCATCCTTGCGGACGGCCAGAATGTCTTCCGGGCTGATCTCGGGGTCCGGGTTCGCCATGGCGAAGATGATCGGCTTCTTCGCCATCGACTTGACCATCTTCTGGCTCACCGCGCCGGCGACGGAGAGGCCCATGAAGCAGTCCGCGCCCTCCATCGCCTCCTCGAGCGTGCGCAGCTTGGTATCGACGGCGAAGGCGGACTTGAACTGGTCCATCCCTTCCTTGCGGCCGAGATAAACGACGCCCTTGGAGTCGCACATGATGACGTTGTCGTGCGGTACGCCGAGGCGCTTGATGAGGCCCGCGCAGGAAAGCCCCGCCGCGCCCGCGCCGTTGATGACGACCTTGATGTCCTTGAGTTTGCGTCCGGTGACTTCGCACGCGTTCAGCAGACCTGCGGCGGCGATGATGGCGGTGCCGTGCTGGTCGTCATGGAAGACAGGAATGTCGAGTTCGTCGCGCAGGCGGCTTTCGATGACGAAGCACTCCGGCGCCTTGATGTCCTCCAGATTGATGCCGCCCCAGGTGCGGCCGATATTGCGGACGGTGCGGATGATGTCTTCAGGGTCTTCGGTGAAGACTTCGATGTCGATGGAGTCCACGTCCGCGAAGCGCTTGAAGAGGACGCTCTTGCCTTCCATCACCGGCTTGGACGCCAGCGCGCCGAGATTGCCCAGGCCGAGAATGGCGGTGCCGTTGGAGATCACGGCCACCATGTTGCCCTTGGAGGTGTAGTCGTAGGCCTTGTCGGCGTCCTCCGCGATCGCCTTCACCGGCACGGCGACGCCGGGCGAGTAGGCGAGAGAGAGGTCCCGCTGCGTCGCCATCGGCTTGGTCGGCGCGATGGAGAGCTTTCCGGGCGGATGCTGGCGGTGGAACGCCAGCGCCTCTTCATCGGTGAAGGTGCGTTTTTCGTCGTTCATTTCGGGGCCTTGGCGCGGGAAATCAGTCGGTGAGCACCGTAGCGGGCGAGGGGGGAGGGTCAATCGCCGCAGCGCGACCGCCGTCGATTTGTCGCCCTCCGGCGCGCGAGTCGCTAATGTCCCGCAATGGCTGATTCCGCCGAACCTCTCCCGCTGCAGAACGCGCGGCAAGAAAATATCGACCGGCCCGAGCACGTGACGCCGTTCATGGCGCAGTTCTTCGCGGCCAAGGACGCGCATCCCGATGCAATCGTCTTCTTCCGCATGGGCGACTTCTACGAACTGTTCTTCGACGATGCGGTGAAGGCGTCGGCCGTGCTCGGCATCACGCTGACCAAGCGCGGCCATCACAAGGGCGAGGACATCCCCATGGCCGGCGTGCCGATGCACGCGGCTGACGGTTATCTGCAGAAGCTCATCCGCGCGGGATTCCGCGTCGCGGTCTGCGAGCAGATGGAAGATCCCGCCGAAGCCAAGAAGCGCGGCTCGAAGGCCATCGTGCGCCGCGAGGTGACGCGCGTGGTGACGCCCGGCACGATCACCGAGGAGAGCCTGCTCGAACAGCGCGCGGCCAACATCCTGGCGTCGCTTGCGTTTACGGGCGAGCGCGCGGCGCTGGCGTGGACGGATGTGTCTACGGGCGTCTTCGTGGTGCGTCCGATCAAGGCGACGGCTGCGGAGGAGGAGCTTGCGGCGCTCGCCCCGGCGGAAGTGCTGCTGGCGGAAGCCGAAAGCGCGCGCGGCGCGGCGCTCATCGAGGCGAGCGGCGCGGCGTTGACGCTGCGGCCCGGCCCGAAGGCCGACGCGAAGGCCGGCGAACGACGGCTGAAGGCGCTCTACGAAGTCGCGACGCTCGAAGCCTTCGGTGATTTCGCGGCGGAAGAGCTCGCGGCGATGGGCATGTTGCTCGACTATGTGGAGCTCACGCAGGCGGGCGCCGCGCCGCGTCTTGAGGCGCCGCGCCGCATCGAAGGCGCCGCTTTCATGGCGATCGATCCGGCGACGCGCGCCTCGCTCGAAATCGAACGCACGCAGCGCGGGCAGCGCGAAGGGTCGTTGACGCACGTGCTCGACCGGACGGTGACGTCAGCGGGCGGGCGAATGCTGGCGGAGCGTCTCGCACGCCCGCTGACCGAAGTGGCCGCGATCAACGCGCGTCTCGATGCGGTGCAGTGGTTCCTCGACCGCGATCGCCGCGATGGCGTGCGCACAGCATTGCGCGGCGGGGGCGATCTGGCGCGTGCGCTGCAGCGTCTCGCGCTCGGCCGTGGCGGCCCACGCGATCTCGGCGCGCTGCGCGATGGCTTGCGTGCAGGTGAAGCGGCGGCGCGGGCGGCGGGCGGTGAGGGCGCGCCGCGCGATGTCGCCGCGGCCGTTCGCGCGCTCACGCTCGCGGCTCAGCCGGACCTCGCTTCGTTCGCGCACGATCTAGATGCGTCGCTCGGCCCGGAATTGCCCCTGCTCGCGCGCGACGGCGGGTTCATTGCCGCAGGCTGTGATGAGGCGCTCGACGCGGCGCGCAGCCTGCGCGACGACAGCCGTCGCGTGGTTGCGGGCCTGCAGCAATCCTATGCCGACGAAACGGGACTACCGCTCAAGGTCCGCCACAACAATGTGCTCGGCTACCATATCGACGCGACGTCGAAGCAGGCCGAGACGCTCGCGCGCGAACCGCATGTGGGCCGCTTCATCCATCGCCAGACGACCGCGACGAGCACGCGCTTCACCACCACGGAACTCGCCGATCTCGATGTGCGCATCGCGCGGGCGGGGGAGGAGGCGCTGGCGCGCGAGCTTGATCTCTTCCGTGCGTTTGCTGCGCGCGCCGAAGCGCTTGCAGGGCCGATCCGCGCGGCGGCGGATGCGGTGGCGGCACTTGATGTCGCTTCCGCTGCGGCCGAATGGGCGGTCGAGTGGGATGCGGTGCGGCCCGAGATCGACGAGACGTCTGCGCTGCTCGCTGAAGGTGCGCGCCATCCCGTTGTCGAGCAGGCTTTGCGCAAGCAGGGGCAGGGTTTCACGCCGAACGATTGTCGTCTCGACGGCGATGCGCAGGCGGGCGCGCGTCTGCTGATCGTCACGGGCCCCAACATGGCGGGCAAGAGTACGTTCCTGCGCCAGATCGCCTTGCTCGCGATCCTCGCGCAGTCGGGGCTCTATGTGCCGGCGCGTCGCCTGCGTCTCGGCGTGGCGGACCGCGTGTTCTCGCGCGTCGGCGCGTCGGACGATCTCGCGCGCGGGCGTTCGACGTTCATGACCGAGATGGTGGAGACTGCGGCGATCCTGCACCAGGCGGGGCCGCGCGCGCTCGTGATTCTCGATGAGATCGGCCGCGGCACGGCGACCTATGACGGCCTCGCCATCGCGTGGGCCTGTGCGGAGCATCTGCATGACGTGAACCGCTGCCGCGCGGTGTTCGCCACCCACTATCACGAGCTGACGGCGCTCGCGGACAAGCTCGCCGGCGGCGCAAACGCCAATCTCCGCGCGAAGGAGTGGAAGGGCGATCTCGTCTTCCTGCACGAAGTGGCGCCGGGGCCGGCGGACCGCAGCTACGGCATCCAGGTGGCGAAGCTGGCCGGCTTGCCGAAGGCGGCGGTGGACCGGGCGAAGTCCGTGCTCGGCCGGCTGGAGGCGGGGAAGGGCGGCAAGGCCGCAATCGACCTCAACGAGGCGCTGCCGCTGTTCGCGGGCGTCGCGGAGGAACCGCAGGCGTCAGCCGTCGAGGCAGCGCTGGCGGACGTGCAGCCGGACGCGCTCACGCCGCGCGAGGCGCTCGATCTCGTCTACCGGCTGAAGGGGCTGATTGAGTAGCCGCCGTCGACGCCCGCTATTCTGCCCATGGGCGGCGCCCACGTCTCGCATAGACGACGACCCCTTCGTCCTTTGCCTTAGGGGGCCGGCTGGACGGGCGGGGCTGCCGGAGGAGCGTCGGCGTTTTCCCGGCGGAGATTGGCGATGATCTCGCCCTTGGAGATCGCCTCCTGGGCCATGTCGATGGTCGAGATCGAGGCGTAATACATGCCCGCGCCGCCAAGGATCATGCCGGCCACCAGTCCGAGAATTCCCCACTTGGTGGCGGCGAACCAATAGGCGGACGAACGCTCCCGGCTCAGGAAGCGCTGAAGCTGGCGATCCTGGTCGATGAGCTGCTGGTGCTCCGCCTGGCGGCGCATGTAGTCCTCATCGACCGCCGTGATCTTGCCTTTGCGGCCGCCGTTGCCGACCATGACTGCTCCTGCGCGTTTGCCGGGGGTTGGAGGCCCTACAAATAGGGCGACTTTGCGTCACGCCAATGACGTTCGCGACAGACGACAGCGTCTGCAACACATTGCATAGTCTTGAGGCGCCTTTCGGGCCTCAGTCAGGTTTTTCGGTCACACCCACGCCATGCCACAGCGTCTGCCTCCCGCCCGCATCGAGGACGTCGTCGATGGCGCGAAGCTGCGCAGCCAGCTGACGGCCGCCGCACTGGACCACATCGGCCAGGAAAACGCCGCGCGCGCCCGCGCGCTCGACCTGCTGCACGGCGCCCTGTTCCGCGGCCGCATGATCGCCAAGGACCGCCTCGATGACGGCGCCGGAGGTCACGAGACGGCGGCGCTCCTGTGCCAGGTGGCCGACGAGGTCATCACGGCGCTGTACGCCTACACGACCACGCACGTCTTCCGCTCCCGCAACCCCACGGAGGGCGAGCGTTTCGCCATCGTCGCGGTCGGCGGCTACGGGCGCGGGCAGATGGCGCCGTCGTCGGACATCGATCTTCTCTTCCTGCGCTCCTACAAGGAGACGCCGTGGTCGGAGAGCGTGACGGAGTTCATGCTCTACATGCTGTGGGACATGAGCCTGAAGGTCGGCCACGCCTCGCGGACAGTGGAGGAGTGCCTTCGGCTCGCGAAGGAAGATCACACGGTCCAGACCGCGCTGCTCGAGGCGCGTTTTCTCGCCGGTGATCGTGAACTTTTCGAAGGCTTCAAGACGCGCTTCCGCAAGGAGGTCGTCGAGCCCGGTCATCGCGCTTTCGTTGCGGCCAAGCTGAAGGAGCGCGACGAGCGTCACACGCGCGCGGGCGCGTCGCGCTATCTGGTCGAGCCGAACATCAAGGAAGGGAAGGGCGGCCTGCGCGATCTGCACACGCTTTTCTGGATCCAGAAAAACCTCCACGGCTGGAACGATCCGTTCGACTATGCGCGCACCGGCATATTCACGCGCGACGAAATCGCGCTCGGCATGCGTGCGTCGGAGTTCTTCTGGCGCGTGCGCTGCCATCTGCATTTCCTCACCGGTCGTGCCGAAGAGCGCCTGACCTTCGACGTGCAGCCTGAACTGGCGCGGCGTCTCGGCTTCGGCGAGCGCGGCGGCACGCCGGCGGTGGAACGCTTCATGAAGCGCTATTTTCTGGCGGCGAAGGATGTCGGCATTCTTACGCGGGTCATGTCGGCGAAGCTCGAGGCCGACAACGCCAAGCGCCTTCCGACAGGGCTTTCGCGCTTCATGTCCGGCGGCAAACGCGTGAAGGTGGATGCGGAAGGGTTCAAGGCTGAAGGCGGGCGCCTGATGGCCGAAAGTCCGGCGGTGTTCGACGAGGACCCGGTCAACCTGCTGCGCGTCTTCCGAGTCGCCGATGCCCGCGATCTCGACATCCACCCCGATGCGCTGGCGGATGTGACGCGACGCCTGAAGAAGATCACGGCCGCCGTGCGGGCGAATCCCGATGCGCAGTCGGTGTTCCTGCAGATCGCGGCATCGCCGAACAATCCTGCGGCTGCATTGCGCTTGATGAACGAGACCGGCGTGCTTGGGCGCTTCCTGCCGGAGTTCGGCCGCATCGTCGCGCAGATGCAGTTCAACATGTATCATCACTACACGGTCGACGAGCACACGCTGCGGGCGATCGAGGTGATCAGCGATATCGAGAAGGGCCGCCACGGCGACGAGCACCCGCTGGCCACGTCGATCTTCCCCAAGATCGTCAATCGGCGGGCGCTCTATCTCGCGATGATGCTGCACGACACGGGCAAGGGCATCGGCGACCAGCAGGAGGAGGGGGAGAAGACCGCCATCTCCGCGTGCACGCGCCTCGGCCTGCCGCGCGAAGAGGTGGAGCTGGTAGGGTGGCTCGTGCGCCATCACCTCGACATGAGCGACACGGCGCAAAAGCGCGATATCGGCGACCCGCAGACGGTGGCGAAATTCGCCGAGACGGTGGGCACGCTGGAGCGCCTGCGTCTCCTGCTCGTGCTGACGGTCGCGGATATACGCGCGGTGGGGCCCGGCGTCTGGAACGGCTGGAAGGGGCAGTTGCTGCGCGATCTCTACCGCCTCACCGAAGCGGCGTTCCATGGCGGGCGCACGGATGAAGTCGGCGTGCGCGAGCGCCTCGCCGACCAGGCGGCGGAGATCAAGGCCGAACTGATTGCGCAGGCGAAGCCGGGTCCCGGTCTCGTGCAGTGGTTGGACACGCTCGACGACGCTTACTGGCTTTCCTTCGATCGCGAGGCGCTGCGCTGGCATGTGGAAGCGGCGTCGGCATTCCTTTCGGCGGGCGGGGACGCGAAAGGCGTGCATGTCGCCGCGCGCGCCATGCCGAAGAAAGGCGTGACGGAAATTCTCGTCCACGCGCAGGATCGTCCCGGTCTGTTCGCGTCGCTCGCGGCGTCGCTGGCGGCCGGGGGCGCTGACGTTTCCGATGCACGCGTGCACACCACGCGCGACGGTCAGGCGTTCGACGTGTTTTCCATTCTCGATGTCGAGGGCAACGCGTTCGGCGCCGACGATGCGCGCGTGCTCGAGCGGCTCGTGGCGCGGGTCAAGGCGGCGGCGGAAGGGGAGGTGCACCCCACGCCGGGCAAGAAGGCCGTGCATCGCCGTGCGGCGGCGTTCGCGATCGAGCCCTGGGCCCGCATCGACAATGATCTCTCCCGCACGGCGACGGTGATCGAAGTCTCGGGCCGCGACCGGCCGGGACTTCTTGCGGCGCTCGCACAGGTGCTGGCGGATGCCGAAGCCTCGATCATCTCCGCCCATATCGACGCCTACGGCGAGCGCGTGGCGGACGTGTTCTACGTCACCGAGCCCTCCGGCGCGCAGATCACCGATCCGGCCCGAATCGCGCTTTTGAAGCATCGCCTCACCGAAGCCCTGCGGGAGAGCGAACCGGATGCGCCGGTGGACCCTGCGCGGCAGCGTCTCGCTGTGGCGAAGGCGAGCACGGCACGCTGAACGCCACTCCCGCTGACGCACAAACTCCTCTAACGCACCGCCCATGAGTCTCGCGCGCAATACCTTCGTCCAGACGGGCATGACCCTTGGCAGCCGGCTGCTCGGGTTTGCGCGGGATCTCGTGCTGAACGCGCGGTTCGGGCAGGGCCCGATGATGGACATCTTCGCGACGGCGCTGATGTTCCCGAACCTGTTCCGCCGGCTCTTCGCGGAGGGCGCGTTCGCACAGGCTTTCGTGCCGTCCTACGGCAAGGTGCGCGCCGAGGAGGGGGAGGAGGCCGCCGCGAAGATCGCGTCACAAACGCTCTCCTTCCTGCTCGCGGTCGTCGTCGCCTTCTGCATCGTCGCGCAGCTGGCGATGGCGTGGATCATGCCAGTGCTTTTGTCGGCCTACGCGGCGGACGCGGAGATGATGAAGCTCGCCACGCTCGTGACGCAGCTGACGATGCCGTACCTCGCGTGCATGACGCTCGCGGCGCTGCTCTCGGGCGTTCTGAACACGGGCGGACGCTTCGCGTTGTCGGCGGGCGTGCCGATCCTGCTCAATGTCTGCACCATCGTTCCGGTGTTTTTCCTTCAGGACCAGAAGACGGCGCTCGTCGGCGCGGCGATCGCGGTGACGGTCGCGGGCGTATTGCAGGCGGGGCTGCTGTGGTGGGGCGTGCGGCGTCTCGGCGTGAAACTCTCGGTCGGGGTACCGGTGCTGACGGGGCCGGTGAAGAAGGTGCTGATGCTCGCGATCCCCGGCGCTCTTGCCGGCGGCGCGATGCAGATCAGTTCGCTCGTGAGCCAGATCCTGACGGGCTCAGACGAGGGCGCGCGTTCCGTTCTCTACAATGCCGATCGTCTCTACCAGTTGCCGCTTGGCCTCGTCGGCGTGGCGGTGGGGCTTGCGCTGGTGCCGCGACTGACGAAGGCGTTCGTCGCCGGCGATGCGCGGGGCGCGCAGACGACGCTCGACGACGGCATCGGCCTCGCCATGGCGTTCACGATTCCGGCGGCGGCGGCGCTCATGGTCATGCCGTTCTTCATCATCGACGCGACGGTGACGCGCGGCGCCTTCACCAGCGACGATGCGCGTCGCACCGCCGAGGTGCTGCGCCATTTCGGATGGGGCGTGCCGGCCTTCGTGCTGACCAAGGTGCTTACGCCTCCCTTCTTCGCGCGACAGGATACGCAGCGGCCGATGCGCTATGCGTTCGCGTCGGTGGGCGTGACGGTGGTGCTGGGCGCCGCGCTCTTCTTCGGGTTCGGACGCATGGGCCTCGACGGCGTCATCGGCCTTGCGATCGCCACGAGCCTCGGCGCGTGGGTGAACGTGGCGCTGCTTGCCGGCACGCTGGCGCGGGAAGGGACGTGGAAGATCGGCCCGGCGCTCGGCGATCGTCTTGTGAGGCTCTCCATCGCCACAGGCGTGATGGCGGGCGCGCTTGGCGTGGTCGCGTATTTCTATCCGACGCTCGCTGAACTGTTCTGGCGCAAGGAAGTGGCGATCGTGCTCGCGTGCCTGTTCGGTGCGGCGCTCTACGGCGTGGCTGTGCTGGCGACGCGCGCGGTCACCATCGCTGAGATGCGCGCGGCGCTGCGGCGCGAGCCGGGCGCACTCGGCGGGGGAGGCGGCTTGCCGGGCGGTCTGGACGGCTGATAGAAGCCCCGCCCGGAGACGAAACGATGCACGCGCAACGCAACGGACGATGGCGGGCCTGACCGCGACGACCTGATCCCCCGCCCGCCCTTTGGGGCTTTCCGGGCGATTTCTCTGCGCACGTTTCCCTCAGGAGCACCCCATGTCCGCCGCCCCCACGCCCGCCTATGCGGGGCCTTCGCGCGTATTCTCCGGCATGCAGCCCACCGGCGGCCTGCACCTCGGCAACTATCTCGGCGCGCTGGTGAAGTTCGTTCGTCTGCAGGATCAGCACGAATGCATCTATTGCGTCGTCGATCTGCACGCGATCACGATCGAGCACGATCCGAAACTCCTGCAACAGCAGTGTCGCGAAGTGGCTGCGGCCTATATCGCGGCGGGTGTCGATCCGAAGAAGGCCATTGTGTTCGTGCAGTCCGCCGTCCCGGCGCATGCGGAACTGGCGTGGATTTTCAACTGCGTCGCACGCATGGGCTGGCTCGAGCGCATGACGCAATTCAAGGACAAGGCCGGAAAGAACGCCGAGCGCATGTCCGTCGGCCTGTTCGATTATCCGGTGCTGCAGGCGGCGGACATTCTGGCCTACCGCGCGACGCATGTGCCCGTCGGCGAGGATCAGAAACAACACCTTGAATTGTCACGCGATATCGCGGCTCGCTTCAACAACGACTACAACGCGCCGAACTTCTTCCCATTGCCGGAGCCGCTGATCCAGGGGCCGGGCGCACGCATCATGTCGCTGCGCGATGGAACAAAGAAGATGTCGAAGTCCGATCCCTCCGACATGAGCCGCATCAACCTCACCGACGATGCGCAGACGATCGCCAACAAACTGAAAAAGGCGACGACTGATTCGCTGCCCTTGCCGGCGCCGGATGACCCAAAACGGTTCGAAAACAGACCGGAAGTGGAGAACCTCGTGGGCATTTTTGCCGCTCTGGCTGCGAAAAGCAGCGATGAGATTTTGCAGGAGTGGCAGGGCAAGGGCTTCGGCGCCTTCAAGCCTGCCCTCGCCGAGATTGCGTCGCAAAAGCTCTCGCCCATCGCTGATGAGATGAGCAGATTGTTGAGCGATGCCAATGCGTTGGACGCAATCCTCGCCGACGGCGCCGCGCGCGCGCACGCGATTTCCGAGCCGGTGATGAAGGATGTGCGGCGCATTGTCGGGCTGTGGCCGCGCTGAAAAACGCCCTTGAAATAAGCTCAACGACCTAGTGCGTTGTACAGGCGGGCTTACAAAGCGCCGTGTTCCGATTTACTATCACAAGATCGGCATCGGGGCTGACGGCATGCAATCCGAATCCATCGCGACGCGCCTGTTCGAGTTCCTCGACGAAGCGCGCGCGGCCACGTCGATGGCGTCGCTGGACGCCAGTTTTTCCAACCTGATCGACGATTGGGGTTTCGATCGCTGGACGGCGACGCCTATCGCGTCCGCCGCGCGCGGCAGCATCCGACCGTTCGAGATCGTGTTCGGCAAGCCGAGCCGCGTCTGGAGCAAGCACTACCGCGAGCAGGGCTATTTCCGGTTCGACGCGGTGCTCAGCCACCTCGTAAGGGCGCAGGACGCGGTGTGGTGGACGCAGTTCTCCAAGGAGGCGCGCCTTTCCCACGAAGAGCGCATGCTTTTCGACGAGTCCCGCGAATTCGGCATTGCAGAGGGGCTTTCAGCGCCGATCCGCCTGCCGGACGGTTCGGTATGGGTGTGTGCGCTCACTGGCGAGCACCCGAATCAACGCCGCGACATCGCCGACGCCGCACGCTTCGCGGCGGAGCGTTACATCATGCAGGCGCTGGAGCTGCGCCGTCCCGTCGTGGCGGAGATGCGCAACCTGCAGGTCACGGCGGGCCAGGCGCAGATCATCGAATTGCTTTCCCGGGGCCATACGTTGCGCCAGGCTGCCGAGGCGCTCGGGATCCGCCCTTCGACCGCCTACAACCAGATTGCGGACGCCAAGCGCCGGCTGGCGGTGAAGACCACCGCGGAACTCGTGCACAAGACCAGCGGTCGCGACATTGCCGGTCGAAGCTGACGGCCGAGGCCATCGGCAGCACGGCATAGGCAAACTTTACTAGAGACAGTGCTTTTCCCGCCGATATGGCTAATGTCCAGTCACTGGACATGCAGGCCGGGTGGGGCGTGCACGCAAGACGGGTCGGCCCTGGGTCGGCCCGTCTTTTTGTTTGTGAGCCCAAGGCCGCCAAGGGCTCCCCGGGTCAGCGCCCGCAGGTCCGCGACACTTGTCGTGCCGATGGCAGTCCGGGGTTTGACCCCCCGCCGTGTCAGGATATGCGACTCCGGGTGACTTACACGCCTATCCTTGCGGCGCGCCCGACGCGTCCGCCCCCTCGCTAGGGGCGGCCATGCAGATCGACCAGTTCCTGCGTCGCGCGGTTTGGCGGCTGCGCCGCCGGGTCCAGCCGGGCGCCGACAATGAGCCTTTGGTCTCCGTCGAACCCCAGCGACCGCCGCCTTCAAATCCACCGAAGTCCCCGAAGCCGCCGCTTCGCCGTCGCGATCGCTGGGTCCGCACGGCGGTCGCCTTCATCACCACTTTCGCGCTCTTGGCGGCGGGTTACGCGGTTCTCGTGGCCGCGAACAGCCGCGTGCCGCTGGACGCCGGATTCATCGCGCCGCTGGATCCCGGCGGCGATCGCGCGACCTCCGCCGCGACCGCGCTTCTCGCGCTCGATAGCGGCGATGCGCTCGCGGGGGCCGACGATCTGCTGGTCATACCCAATGGCCGACGCCTCCGCGCCGAACGCATCAAGGCTGGCGCGGCGTCTGTCGTGGCGGCCTATGTGGACCTGCTGGCGGCCGCGCAGACGCCGCTCGATCCCGCTCTGGCGGATGCGCTCGAAGCCGTCCGCGCCGATGATCCAGCCGCAACGCGCGATGCGCTGATGCGATTCAACAACCGGATCGCACGCGGCCGCGCGACGTCGGGGGCGGGGCCTGCGCGCGTCGCGGACATTGCTGCAGCGGCGGCGGCCGCCTGTGAACGCGAGAGCGCAGTGCTCAATGAGATCGCCGAGCGCGAGCAGGGATGGATGGCCTCGCCGATGGCGCAAGCGCAGGCGTCGCACGCGCGCGGCGTGGCGTTCGGCTGGCTTCTGCTGCTGCGCGGGGCGCTGGCGGATGCGCCGGATGTGGCCTCAGCCACGGTCATCGAAGCGTCCGCGCCGCTCGACGCGCTGGCGGCGGCGGCCGAGACCCAGCCGCTCTTTCTGTTCAATGGCGGCCCGCAAACGCCCTGGTCCCCGCCGCATATACGCCGGCAGGCGGGGCACTTCGCCCGCGCCGCCGTCGGCGCGCAGGCGCTGGCCTCCGCCGCGCTGCGGACGTCGCCGTCTGCCCCCTGACCCAGCCGGCTTGTGGGAATCGACGTTTCGCGAGACGTTGGCGGCCATGACCGCGCGCGGATTCAAGTTTCTGGTGATCGCGGACGACAGCGCCGAGTTCGCAGCCGCACTCGCGTACGCCGCGCATCGCGTGACCCACACGGGCGCCGCGCTCCTGATCCTGCGCGTGGTCGACACCGTCACCGATCACGCCCACTGGGTGAGCGTCGGAGAGGAAATGCGGGCCGAGGCGCTGGAGGCCGCCGAAGCGCAGGCCGAGCGGCTCGCCGCAGAGACCTGGGCCGAAACAGGCGTGCAGCCCGAAATCGTCATCCGGGAAGGGGAGCTCCGCGCCGAACTCCGGCGGCTTCTCGATGAGGATATGGATATCCGCATCATCGTGCTGGGCGCGGGCGTCGGGCGCGACGGGCCGGGGCCGCTGGTGTCGTCGCTGGCCAAGCAGGGCATCGGCGGAAGGCCTGTGCCGGTGCTGGTGGTGCCGGGATCGCTTTCCCGCGAAGAGGCGCGCGCGCTGGCGCTGCCGGCGCAGACGACGCCGGACGTCTAGGTGCGCTTGACCCCCGCACGCAGAAATCCCAAGTAATGCGCTCAGGTATTGCCGGAGCCCGTGCGTGTTCATCCAGACTGAATCCACCCCCAATCCGAACACGCTGAAGTTCCTTCCGGGCCGCGACGTGCTGGGCAAGGGTGCGCGTGACTTCGCGGATCGCGACGCCGCCGAAGCGGGCTCGCCGCTCGCCGCCGCGATCTTCGAGACGGATGGCGTGACGCGCGTGTTTCTGGGCGACGAATTCGTTTCCGTCACCAAGACCGACGATGCCGACTGGGCGCACCTGAAGCCCTTCGTGCTCGGCGCGATCATGGAGCATTTCGTCGCCAACCGGCCGGTGCTGTTCGACGCGGATGCTGCGGTTGAGGCTGCCGCGCACGATGACCGCGTCTATGAAGGCGACGCAGCCGAAATCGTCGAACAGATCAAGGAATTGATCGATACGCGCGTGCGCCCTGCGGTGGCGCAGGACGGCGGCGACATCACGTTTCACTCTTGGGATCACGATGCGGGCGTGGTGAAGCTGCACATGCGCGGCGCATGCGCGGGCTGCCCCAGTTCGACGATGACGCTGAAGCAGGGCATCCAGAACATGCTGCGCCACTACGTACCGGAAGTGCGCGCGGTTGAGCAGGTGATCTGAGCGTGCGATGATCGTGCTCGCCATCGATACGTCGCTCTCTGCGTGTTCGGCGGCGCTGGTGCGTGACGGCGACGCTGTCGCAGCAATTTCCGAAGCGATGGAACGCGGTCACGCAGAACGTCTCGCGCCGCTCGTCGATGAGTTGATTTGCGAGACCGGCGCTTCGTTTGCCGACATTGACCGCATCGTCGTCACGGCGGGTCCAGGCTCGTTCACCGGCGTGCGGGTGGGCTTGTCGTTCGCGCGCGGCCTCGCGTTGGCGCTGGGCAAGCCGTGCGTCGGCATTTCGACCCTGGAGGCGTTGGCGGGGCAGGGACCGGGTCCGCGCGCCGGCGCCATCGCCGGCGCAGGAGAGGTCTATTTCGCGGCCTATCGTGACGCTGAAACGCTTGTCGCGCCGGGACGATTCGCCATCGAGGCTGCGCGCGGTTTGGCGCCTGAGGGCGTGCGCGTCTGCGGTCCCGCCGCAACGCTGTTTGAGGGCGTCGCTTCGCGGATCGATGAGGCGCCGTCGCCCGATATCGTCGAGCTCGCCCGCCTCGGAGCCGCGCGCGATCCGACCGCATTCCCGCCCTCGCCGCAGTATCTGCGCGCGCCGGACGCCAAGCTGCCGGGCGGGAAGTCGCTCCCGTGATCACGACTGCGTCGGAACGCGACTGCGAACGATTTGCGCTGCTGCACGCGCATGGTTTCGCCGAAGCGTGGGACGCCTCGGCGCTGCGCGCGCTCATGGTATCGCCGGGGGCCATCGCGCTCGCCAGCGCGGATGGTTTCCTGATCGCGCGCGTCGCATCCGATGAGGCGGAAATCCTCACGGTGGCGGTGGCGCCGGAGCGTCGCCGTGACGGGCAGGGCGGCGCGCTGCTTTCAGCGGCGATCGACGCTGCGAGGGCCGCCGGCGCGCGCCGGATGTTCCTCGATGTTTCGTCGCAGAATGCCGCCGCGCAGGCGCTTTATGCACGCGCCGGATTCACGCAGGTGGGGCGGCGCGCGCGCTACTACGGCGACGGTTCGGATGCGCTGGTGCTTGCGCTGACGCTCGCGTGAGGCCCCCACTGCTGGACTTGTGCCGCGCAACCCCTCATATCCGGGGCGAGGTTTGAATCATGGATCGCATCGAGAAACTGTGCGTCGAGAAGGGCATGCGCATGACCGAGCAGCGCCGAGTCATCGCGCGCGTGCTGTCGGCGGCGAAGGATCACCCGGACGTGGAGGAACTCCACCGCCGCGCAGTGGCCATCGATTCCCACATCTCCATCGCCACGGTGTACCGCACGGTCCGCCTGTTCGAGGAAGCGGGGATCATCCAGCGCCATGACTTCCAGGACGGTCGTTCCCGCTACGAGGAAGCGCCCACGGAACATCATGACCACCTGATCGACATGAAGTCGGGCAAGGTCGTGGAGTTCATGGATGACGAAATCGAAAGGCTGCAGGAGGCCATCGCCCGGCGGCTCGGCTACAAGCTCGTGGGCCACAAGCTGGAGCTTTACGGCGTGCCGATCGACGAGAAGAAGTAGCGCCGTCCGCGGAGGGCGGGGGCGCCAGTCTTGCCCGACGTGGATTGCAAGCAATGAGCGTCACAGACATTTCGCTATGGCTTGTCCTGATTGGCACGCTCCTGTTCTGTGTTGGCGCCCACTATTTTTTCGAGGGCATTGGACGCTGGTATTCGCTTTCGCTGCCACCTGATTGGACGCAGGAGGGCGCCCGCCTGGCGGCGAAACGAAGACGGAGCCAGAAGCGCGCAGCGGTGTTCCTGTCCATCGGCGGCTGCACCATGGTTGTTGGGGCGGCGCTCTTTTTCGGAGTTCCGGTTGACCTGATAGGTCGCTGACCAAATAGCCCTGCCGAAGTGGTTACCGGGGGACATCTCCTTGCCGCAGAGGCGTTTCGGCGGCATATAGGCCGCTTGCCCGCGCGACTGTGGGCCCAGAGAAGGATTCATCGGCAGCCCATGACGAACGCGCAAGCTCCGTTGCTCAAGCGCCTGTTCATCGAAACGCACGGCTGCCAGATGAACGTCTATGATTCCGAGAGGATGCGGGACGTTCTGGCGCCTTTGGGCTACGCCCCGGTGGACGCGCCGGATGACGCCGATCTTGTCATCCTCAACACCTGCCACATCCGCGAGAAGGCCACCGACAAGGTTTATTCCGAACTCGGCCGGCTGCGCGCCCACAAGGAGCGCCGCGCTGAAGCGGGCGTGAAGACGACCGTCGTCGTCGCCGGGTGCGTAGCGCAGGCGGAAGGCGAGGAGCTGATGCGGCGCGCGCCGGTCGTCGATCTCGTCGTCGGCCCGCAGGCGTATCACAAGCTTCCGGAGCTGATCGCGCGCACGGCGCGCGCTACGGGAGAGCGGCTCGCCGCCGATTTCACGCCGGAAGAAAAGTTCGACGCGCTACCGGCGCCGAAGGCCGAGGGCGTCACCGCGTTCCTCTCGGTGCAGGAAGGTTGCGACAAGTTCTGCACGTTCTGCGTGGTGCCCTATACGCGCGGCGCCGAATATTCGCGTCCGCTCGCCAGGATTCTCGATGAAGCGCGCGCGCTCGCAGATCAGGGCGTGCGCGAGATCACGCTGCTCGGCCAGAATGTGAACGCCTGGCACGGCGACGCGGGCGCAGGTGAGGGGACGTTCGCGCACCTCGTGCGCGCGCTTGCGCGCATCGACGGACTGGCGCGCATCCGCTACACCACGAGCCACCCCGTCGAGATGACGGACGACCTCGTCGCGCTGCATGGCGATGAAGAGAAACTGATGCCGTTCCTGCACCTGCCGGTGCAGTCTGGGTCGTCGCGCATCCTGAAGGCGATGAACCGCAAGCATACGGCGGAAGACTATGTCGCGATCGTCGAGCGCCTGCGCGTGGCGCGACCGGACATCGCGCTCTCCACCGATTTCATTGTCGGCTTTCCTGGCGAGACGGAGAGGGATTTCGAGGCGACGCTCGATCTTGTCCGCACGATCGGTTTTGCATCGGCCTATTCGTTCAAGTATTCGCGCCGCCCCGGCACGCCGGCGGCGGGTATGCACGGGCAGGTGAGCGAGGAGGTGTCCGCCGAACGTCTCCAGCGCCTGCAGGCCCTTCTCGGCGAACAGCAACGCGCATTCAACGCGGCCCAGATCGGCAAGACGCTGCCGGTGCTCGTCGCGAGTGCCGGGCGCCGTCCCGGTCAGATGCACGGCCGCAGCCCGTATCTGCAGTCTGTGCATTTCGACGGCGCGCCGGCGCTTGTCGGGCAGATCGTCGATGTGCGGATCGAAGCGTCCACGCAGAACAGTATTTCGGGTACGCTGTCCCTTCGCCCCCGTGAGGGGGAGAAGGTGGCGCGAAGCGCCGGATGAGGGGGCGTCGCCCAGAATGAATCCGAGAGCTCACGTCTCACTGGCCCTCACCTTGACGCTGCTGCGCAGCGTCTGTCCCTCTCCCGCAAGCGGGAGAGGGGTTGCCTTCTTATGAACCGCACCATCTCCATTCCCGACAGCGCTGCGGCGAAGGACATCTTCGGCCCGCTGCATCGCCATGTCGCGTTGATTCAGGACTCATTCCGGAAAGGAGAAAGCCACACGGTCGATATTCGCGTGTCAGGCAACGAGGTCATGCTGACGTCGGACGACGCGCAGGAGCTGGCGCGTGCGGAAGGCATCTTCGCAACGCTGGTGCGGCACTTCGCGTTGCGTCGGAAACTGCGAGAGGCCGAAATTCGTGCGGCGATTTCGTTCGCGACGCCCAATGCCGATGGTGAGGTCGAACTGCGCGACCTGCCGACGCTGGGCACGTTCACGCTGCAGACGCCACGTCAGCAGCGCTACGTCGAGGCGATGCGCAGCGAGGAAAAGCCGCTGGTGTTCGGTGTCGGGCCGGCGGGCACAGGCAAGACGTTTCTCGCGGTGACGGCGGCGGTGGAAGCACTGCGCAACGGTCTCGTCGACAAGATCATCGTGACGCGACCGGCTGTCGAAGCAGGCGAACGTCTCGGCTTTCTTCCCGGTGCGCTTGAAGAGAAAGTAGATCCTTATCTGCAGCCGATCTGGGATGCGTTCCGCAGCCAGATGCGCGACGATGAACTCAAGCAGCGCCGCGAGCAGAACAAGATCGAGGTCGCGCCGATCGCCTTCATGCGCGGGCGCACACTGACGAATGCCTTCGTCATCGTCGATGAAGCGCAGAACGCCACGATCCAGCAGATGAAGATGGTGCTGACGCGCCTAGGTCAGGGCTCGCGGATGGTCGTCACAGGCGACCCGTCGCAGATCGATCTGCCGAACGAGCGCATGTCAGGCCTCGATCACGCGCTGTCCATTCTTGGCCGCATGCGCCGTATCGAGGTCGTGCGGTTTACCGCGCAGGACGTGATGCGTCACGATCTCGTGGCCGAGATCGTCGAAGCGTATGACAGCGATGAGCGAAGGCGCAGGCAGGCGACATGATGGCCGACGCGCTCGACATAGACGCCATCGTCGAGGCGGAAGGGTGGGCGGCCGCGCTGGCCGAGCCGCCGGAAGCGCTGGCCGCGCGCGTGCTCGCGGAAGCGGCGGTCGGGGAGGATGCGGCCGGTGCGGTCGCCATCCTGTTCGCCGACGATGCAGCGGTGCGCGAACTGAATCGCGCGTGGCGCAAGAAAGACGCGACGACGAACGTGTTGTCCTTCCCGGCGCCGGAGGGTTTCGATGCGCTGGGCGACATCGCGCTGGCGCTCGAGACGGTGCTCGCCGAAGCTGCCGCGCAGAAGAAGACTCCCGCCGACCACACGGCGCATCTGCTCGCGCACGGATTTCTGCATCTCCTCGGCTATGACCATGAGGACGACGCGGACGCCGAACTGATGGAAGATCGCGAGCGGACGATTCTCGCCCGTCTCGGCATCGCCGATCCTTACGAACAAAGGCCATGAGCGACACCTCCGCCACCTCCGAGAACAAGTCGCTGTTGCGCTCGCTGATCGAGCGCCTGACCGGTCGCGCGCGCAGCGCGGGCGTGCTGGAAGACGTGACGGAGGCCTTCGAGACGCGTGAAGAGCGCGGCGAGATCGTCGACGCGGCGCAGAAATCGATGATCTTCGCCGCCGCGCGTTTCACCGAGGACTTGCGCGCCGGAGAGGTGATGACGCCGCGCGCAGACATCGTCGCCATAGACGTCGCGTCGACACTGGGCGAAACGGCGAAGCTCTTCGCGGAATCGCAGCATTCGCGCCTGCCGATATTTCGCGACAATCTCGATGATCCGATCGGCTTCGTGCATGTGAAGGACGTGCTGGCCCTGCTGGCGCCGAATGGGGACGGGCAGGCGTCGGGGAAATTTTCCGATCGCGTACTTTCGCGAATCAAGCGGGAAATCCTTTTCGTGCCGCCGTCGATGCCGTTGCCGACCTTGCTGGTGACGATGAAGTCGCGACGCGTCCACCTCGCGCTCGTCGTCGACGAATACGGCGGCACCGACGGACTTGTCTCCATCGAAGACATCGTTGAGCAGATCGTCGGCGACATCGACGACGAACATGATATCGACGACAGCGACCAGATTCTCGCCCGCCCGGGCGGCGTTTTCGAAGCGGACGGCCGCGCGAGTGTCGAGGCGCTGGAGCAGCGCACGGGGGCCAAGTTCGCGCTGGAAGAACATGAAGACGAAGTGGAAACGGTGGCGGGCCTCGCCGCCGCGATCGCCGGGCGGGTGCCGCAGCGTGGTGAGGTGCTGCGCCATCCGTCGGGGTTTGACTTTGAAATCCTCGATGCCGATCCGCGCCGCGTGAAACGTCTGCGCGTGCGTCCGGCGCCGATCGTGCGGGAAGAGTCCGCAGCGTGAGAGTGGGTGACGATCGGACCCCGGCGTTGAGCGGCGTGCAGCTCTGGCTCGATCAGTTGCCGCGTTGGCGCATGTATGTCGTCGCGCTCGCGACCGGCGCGTTCTCCGCTCTTGCTTACGCACCGTTCTATATCGCCCCCGCACTGGCGGTGGGATTGTGCGTGCTCGTCTGGCTGATGGATGGCGCAGCGCGCCACCACAGGCCGATGCGCGCGGCGTTCGGGCGCGGCTGGGCGTTCGCTTTCGGGCATTTTCTCGCGGGCACCTACTGGGTCGGCGCGGCGTTCACGCAAGTCGATGGCGCCATGGCGCTGATGCCGCTGGGCGTGCTCAGCCTGCCTGCGGTGCTGGCGTTGTTCTGGGGCGTCGCGATGATGGTCGCGGTGCGGCTGTGGACGGCGGATTCGCGCCGCATTGGCGCATTTGCAGGCGCGCTGATCCTTGCAGAAGTAGCGCGCGGCAACGCCTTCGGCGGCTTCCCGTGGAATCTCGCAGGCTATACGTGGGAAGCGGGATCGCCGCTGTCGCAGGTCGCGGCGTTCGTGGGCATTTACGGACTGACGGCGATTACGCTGCTGGTGCTCGCGACGCCGGCGACGCTCGCCGATTCCCATCGTGGATGGGCCGCGCGCGCGACGCCGGCGATGATTGCGGCCTTGCTGCTCGGTTTTCTCTGGGGCGCGGGGTATCAGCGGCTCGAAGCGGCGGGTCCCGTCGATGCGCGCGCGGGCGGTGTGGCGGTGCGCGTGGTCGATCCCGGCTTTACGCAGCGCGAGAAGTGGACCGAGGGCCGCGAACGAGAAGTGCTGGAGCGCTATCTTGAGCTCACGGGTCCCGCGACCGCCGACAACGCGGAAGAAGTCGTCGTATGGCCGGAAGGCGCGGTGCCCGCGCGCTATCCGCAAATGCCCGTCTTGATGGAAAATCCGGACATGCTCGACGCGATCGGCCGCACGCTCGGCGACCGGGTGCTGATCATGGGCGCCACGCGCATCGAGTACGACAACAATGGTTCGCCTGAGCACTACTACAACGCGGGCGTGGTGGTGGACGGCGTATCGGGGCAGGCGGAAGTCCGCCAGTGGCACGACAAGTTCCGCCTCACGCCGTTCGGAGAATTCATTCCGGCGTTCGACCTGATCTCCTGGCTCGACATCCCGACGCTGCAGCAGATCGGCACGGGCTTCACGCCGGGCGACCCGCCGTCGCGCGTCGTGATCCCGGGGGCGGAGGATGCGCTCATTCTCATATGCTACGAATCCATCTTTCCGGGACTCGTGCCGCGTGGCGCGGAGCGTCCCGGCTGGATCGCCAACATCTCGATCGACGCGTGGTATGGCGAAGGCACCGGGCCGTTCCAGAACGACAACCAGTCGCGCTATCGCGCCATCGAGGAAGGCCTGCCGATGGCGCGCGCGGCGTCGGGCGGCGTCTCTTCGATCACCGATCCGTACGGCCGCAAGGTCGTCGAGGTCGGTCGAGAGGGCGGGGCGGTGGAAGCCGCGCTCCCTGTCCCGCTGCCGGAGACGATCAATGCGCGCTTCGGCTTCCTGTTGACGCCGCTGCTTATTCTGCTCATCGCCTTCCTGCGTTTCGCGCCGCCCGGCGCGCCCGCGCGGGGTTTCAGGTCATGAGCGAAGAGCGGCTCGCCAACAGCGTGGACAAGCGCATCGGCCAGCGCGTGAAGCAGCGCCGGCTGGAAATGGGCATGTCGCAGGAGCGGCTCGCCGAACTTCTCGGCGTCACGTTCCAGCAGATCCAGAAATACGAGAAGGGCGTGAACCGCGTCGCCGCGAGCCGCCTGTTTGAGCTCGCGAGCGCGCTCGGCGTGGGGCTCGCCTACTTTTTCGAGGGACTGACTGCGGGCGCACCGCAGGGCGGCGGCGTCGCCGAGGACGGGCAGGAATTCGTCTACGACATGCTCGCCAGCCCTGAAGGGCAGCAGCTTTTGCAGATCTTCGGGCAGATCCGCAGCGCCAAGGTTCGGCGGCGGGTGGTGGAGCTGGTCAGGACGCTGGCCGAGGACGACGCCGAAGACACCGCCGACGGGCGCTTGCCCGGCCCGACTTAGAGATATAAGGAAGTCTTTATATCCCGATTTCCCCGTTTCTGATGGAGACGACCCCGTGCGCCGCCAATCCTATGTGTTCACCAGCGAATCCGTCTCCGAAGGCCATCCGGACAAAGTCGCGGACCGCATTTCCGATACCGTGGTCGACGCGTTCCTGGGCGAGGACCCGGTCGCGCGCGTGGCGTGCGAAACGCTGGTGACGACGCAGCGCATCATCCTCGCCGGTGAGGTCCGCACGGGCGACGACAAGATCAAGAAGATCATCGACGGCCTTGAGGAGAAGGTCCGCGCCGCGGTGAAGGACATCGGCTATCACCAGCAGGGCTTCCACTGGGCTACGGCCCACTACGAGTGCCACCTGCACGCGCAGTCCGCCGACATCGCAATGGGCGTCGATTCCTCGTCGAACAAGGACGAAGGCGCAGGCGACCAGGGCATCATGTTCGGCTACGCGACGAACGAGACGCCGGAGCTCATGCCGGCGACGCTGCAATACTCGCACAACATCCTGAAAGTGCTGGCGGATGCGCGTCACAGGGGGATAGAGCCGAAGCTCGAGCCGGATGCGAAGAGCCAGGTCACGCTGCAGTACGAAAACGGCAAGCCGGTCCGCGCGCTCGAGATCGTGCTGTCCACGCAGCACGCCGACGGCCTCACGCCGAAGGACGTGGAAGCGATCTGCAAGCCCTACATCCTGAAGGTGCTGCCGGAAGGCCTCGTCGACGCGAAGACAGTCTTCCACGTCAACCCGACGGGCAATTTCGTCATCGGCGGTCCGGACGGCGACACCGGCCTCACGGGCCGCAAGATCATCGTCGATACCTATGGCGGCGCGGCGCCCCACGGCGGCGGCGCGTTCTCCGGCAAGGACCCGACGAAGGTCGACCGCTCGGCCGCCTATGTGTGTCGCTATCTCGCGAAGAACGTCGTGGCGGCGGGCCTCGCGGACCAGTGCACGATCCAGATCTCTTACGCGATCGGCGTGGCGCGCCCGCTGTCCTTCTACGTCGATCTCCACGGCTCCGACCGGATCGATCCCGCGAAGCTCGAAAAGGCGCTGCCGGAGATGGTGAACGGCTGCACGCCGCGCGCGATCCGCGAGCACCTGAAGCTCAACAAGGCGATCTACGCCCGCACCGCGGCCTACGGCCACTTCGGCCGCGCGCCGGAGGCGGACGGCGGCTTCTCGTGGGAAAAGACCGATCTCGTCGACCAGATCCGCGGGCTGGCATAAGCGCAGCATGAGCTTTCCTCCCCTTGTTTCAGGGGGAGGACGGGATCGCGCTACTTCGCCTCCACGTGCCGCGCGAAGTTGTTCAGAATCGCCTGCCAGCCGTCGCGCTGCATATCGACGTCGTTTTCTGACTCAGCATCGAAGGCGACGCGCACCGTCACGCCATCGGCGGCGGGCGTGAAATCGACGGTCGCATTTCGATCGCCGAAGGTGTAGGCGATGTGCTTGTGCGGCACGATCTTCGTGTAGGTCCCGGCGAAATCGAAGCCGAAGCTGCCGTCTTTCGCTTCCATGCGCGACGAGAACGCGCCGCCTTCGCGCAGATCGACGGTGGACGCTGTGGTGTGCCAGTCATCGGAGGCGGCGTTCCACTGCTTGATGTCATCGGGCGTCACATAGGCGTCCCACACCTTTGCGATGGGCGCGCGGACCAGTTTCTCAACGACAATCCGTGTCATCGTCTCACTCCGCCATCGCTTCGACGGGCTTTGCCGCTGGCGCGCGGGCAGGGACGTCGACGGGATTGGAAAACTCCATCGCGTCATCGTCCACGGCGCCGAATTTCAGGTCCATGAGATCGCGGATATAATTCTGATGCACGCGCCAAGGCGACTCCTTGCCCTGGCGCGGAAACTTGTCGATCGAACGCTGCACATAGCCGGACGAGAAATCGAGCCACGGATCGGTCTCGATGGCGCCGCTGCGCAGACGCGGCGTCGCCTGCTTCATGCCGACGCGGTCCATGTGATTGAGCAGGCGGCACACATACGCGCAGGTGAGATCGGATTTCAGCGTCCAGGACGCATTGGTGTAGCCGAAAGACGACGCCATATTCGGCACGTCGGAATACATCATGCCCTTGTAGTTGACGGTCTTCGACATCTCGACATCGACGCCGTCGACGCGCATCTGTACGCCGCCGAGCAGTTCGAGCGTGAGGCCCGTTGCGGAGACGATGATGTCCGCATCTAGCGCTTCGCCCGACTTCAACTTGAGACCCGTCGCAGTGAAGCTCTCGATATGGTCGGTGACGACCGACGCACGGCCTTCCTTGATCGTCGCGAAGAGATCATTGTCGGGCACGAGGCACAGGCGTTGGTCCCACGGATTGTAGCGCGGTGTGAAGTGTTTCTCGACGTCGTAGCCTTCGGGCAGCTGCTCCTTGACCATGCCGATGAGACGATCCTTCACCCTGTCAGGGCGTTTGCGCGCCATGTTGAAGAAGAACATCTGGAACAGCACGTTCTTCCAGCGCGTGAGGCCGTAGGCTAGCTTCAGCGGCACGCGCTTGCGCAACCAGTTGGCGATGGCGTCTTCCGCGGGGCGCGAGGCCATGTAAGTCGGCGAGCGCTGCAGCATCGTCACATGTGCGGCGTCTTTCGCCATTTCCGGCACGAGCGTGACAGCTGTTGCGCCCGAACCGATGACGACGACCTTCTTGCCCCTGTAGTCGAGATCTTCCGGCCACTTCTGCGGATGCACGAAGGCGCCCTTGAAATCGGCGAGGCCCGGAAAGTCCGGCGTGTAGCCTTCCGAATACTTGTAATAGCCGCTGCACATGAACAGGAAGCCGCAGGTGAGGCGCACCGTTTCGCCGTTGCGTTCGGCTTCCACTGTCCAGCGGGCATCGGCCGAGGACCACGACGCGCGCTTCACCATGTGGTTGTAGCGGATGTGCGGCTCCACGCCGTGCTCAGCGGATGTCTCGCGCACATAGTTGAGGATGGCCGGGCCATCGGCGATGGCCCTGGCGTTCGTCCACGGCTTGAAGCCGTAGCCGAGGGTGTACATGTCGCTGTCGGAGCGGATGCCAGGATAGCGGAAGAGATCCCAAGTGCCGCCGCTCGCGGCGCGGCCCTCGAGGATCGCATAGGTCTTGCCGGGGCAATCCTTCTGCAGATGGACGGCCGCGCCGATGCCGGAAAGGCCGGCGCCGACGATGATGACATCGAAGTGTTCGACAGCCACGAATGCTTCCTCCGGATATTCCTGACGGCGGCGTCACCGATTATTGCGACACCTCCGCCCGCCGGGCAAGGAAGCGGGCGTCAGAACTTCACGGCTACCCCCGCCTGCACCAGTCGCGGCGCGCCCGGCAGGATGCCCCGCGAGCGGTCCACGATGTAGGTCTCGTCGAATACGTTCTTCACTGTGGCGAAGAGGGTCGTGCCGTCGCCGAAGGGACGGAGATTGGCGGCGAGGTTCACGGTCGTGGCGTCGTCGATCAGGCCGCGCTGGCCGTTGGCGATGGGCGCTACGGTGTTGAGATCGTCGGTGAACATCTCGCCGGTGTACTGGACTTCCACCTGCGCCTCGAACCACGCGCCGCGCGCATAGCCGATGGCGGCGGAGGCGATCCATTCCGGCGCGTAGGGGAGGCGGTTGCCGCTGACGGACGTCGTCGTGAAGCCGGCGATATTGGAGAAGCGCGCGCCTTCGAACTGCGCATCGGCAAGCCATGTGGCGGCCGCGCGGAAGAACACGTCATCGGTCTGCATCACGCCTATGTCGCGCAGCGATGCCTGCATCGACGCTTCGAACCCTGCATGGCGCGTCTCGCCGGCGCTGGTCAGCGTTGCGCCGACGCCGCCAGCGACGGAGGCCGGGACGATCTGGTTCTCGAAGTTCATCAGGAAGGCGCCGACGTCGATGTTGACGCCCTTGGTCGGCGCCCCGCGCAGGCCGATCTCGTAATTCACGCTGCGCTCGGCATCGAGATCGACAACGCCGCCGGCGTTGGTGACGATGTCTTCCGCGCGCGGCGGGGCGAAACCGCGATGTACGCCGCCATAGACGACGAAATCGGGGTTCACATCGAAGGAAACGCCGAGACCTGGGATCACTTCCGTAAGGTCCGTCTCGCCGCGCTGGCCGGTCAGGCCGTTGACGCGCTCGTACTCGATCTTTTCGACGCGCACGCCGGGGCTCACGCGGAGCCGACCTAAGGTGGCTTCCGCCGTCGCCCAGCCTGACACAGCCTCCGCGTAGCGCAGGTTGAACTCGGCGACGCCGCCGTTCGCGCCACGACCCGGCGTGCGTGCGTTCGGCGTTGCGCCGTTGAACTGCAGGCGGTTCTGCCGCTCCGTGTGCCAGCGCGCGCCCACTTCGGTTTCGAGCGGCGCGCCGAAGAGAACGCCCGTCCAGCCGAGACGGGATTCCACGCCATAGACATTGTATTCGCGCAGCCGGCCTTCATTGCCGCAGGTGGTGGAGAGGTTCGCCATGCCGCCGCAGGTCGTATCGTTCGGGCGTTGTGCGGAGTTGGACGACTGCCGCCACCAGTCGCGGTTGAACCAGATGTTGTAGACCGACGTCGTCAGCTTCACGTCTTCGCCGACGCGCCAGCCATGCGTGGCGGAGGCGGTGAAGCGCTCGGTCTCGAAGCGGTCGTTCGGGAAGGGGTTGCCAAACGGATCGGCGGCGTACTCGGCTTCCGTCAATCCGGAATAACTGACCTGGCTGTCTTCGCTGGCGCGACCGATGCGGACGACGAGACGATGATCGTCGCCGAAGTCGCGTTCGGCCTTCAGGTAGAGATCGTCGAACTGCAGGCCGTGATTGGCGCGCACGCCGTCGAACTGCGTGTAGTTGCCGTGCGCCAGCAGCCGTGCGCCGAGCACTTCGCCGCCGATGGAGCCGTCGAGTTCGCCATAGCCCTCCGTGCCGCCCGCGGCGAGAACCGAAGCCGTGAACGCGCTTGGCGCCGACGGCGTGATGTAGTTGACGACGCCGCCCACCGTCTGCGGTCCGAAGCGGATCTGGCCGGAGCCCTTGAGCACTTCGATGCGCTGGAAGCGGCGCACGGGCGGATGCGAGTAGGTGGCGTTGTCGCCGTAGGGTCCGTAGGTCAGCGGCAGTCCGTCCTCGAGCAGCAGCGTCTTGGAAGAGCGCGTCGGCGAAAGTCCGCGCACGCCGATGTTCGGACGCAGTCCGAGGCCTTCCTCGTCACGGGGATAGACGCCCGAAACCTGGCGCAGCGCCTCGTTGACGCTCAGCACGCGCGAGCGCTCGAGATCTTCCTGTTCAATGGTCGCGCCGGAACCCGGAATGTGGAGCAGATCGGTGCGCGATCCCACGACCACCACCTCGGGGGCGGAGACGACGTCCGCGCCGCCCCGCGCCGTTTCGGCGCCGGCGGGCGCCGCGAGCGCCATGATGGCGGCGGTGGATGCGAACAACGACAGAGACTTGGACATCCTGAACCCCTCAGGTTCTGCAATTAAGTCTCAATTAGGTTGCGAGCAACTCTTATTAGCGCGTCGAGTTGTCACCGGACGCCGGGCAGGCGGCCTGATGAGGGGCGTCAGGGGAAGGGGCCTCGGGTTGACGCTGTTGGCTGGGCGGGGTTCAGACGTCGCCTCGCACAGGATGTCCCCATGACCTTTGAAACGCTGATCGTCGAAACCCATGGCGCCGTGGGGTTGGTGAAGCTGAACCGCCCGAAGGCGCTGAATGCGCTCAACAGCCAGCTCCTCGGGGAACTCGGCCAGGCGCTGGCGGCGTTCGAGGCGGACGCGGGGATCGGCTGCATTGTCGTCACGGGCTCCGAGCGCGCTTTCGCGGCGGGCGCGGACATCAAGGAGATGTCGGAGAAGTCGTTCGGGGAAATGTATGCGTCGGACTTCTTTGGCGATGCCGATCATCTCGCGCGTTGCAGGAAGCCCACGATCGCAGCGGTGTCGGGCTTTGCGCTGGGCGGCGGGTGCGAGCTGGCCATGATGGCGGATGTGATCTTTGCATCGGAAACCGCGAAGTTCGGTCAGCCGGAGATCAAGCTTGGCGTCATTCCCGGCATTGGCGGGACGCAGCGCCTCGTGCGCGCCATCGGCAAGGCCAAGGCGATGGATCTCTGCCTCACCGGCCGCATGATGGACGCGGCGGAGGCGGAAAAGAGCGGCCTCGTCGCGCGTGTCATTCCTGCGGACAAGTTCATGGATGAAGTGATGGCCGCCGCCACGCTGATCGCCGGCTTCTCCAAGCCTGCGCTGATGGTGTGCAAGGAAGCGGTGAACCGCGCCTTCGAATCCTCTCTCGCCGAAGGCATCCGTTTTGAGCGGCGCGTGTTTCACTCGCTCTTCGCCACCGAAGACCAGAAGGAAGGCATGGCGGCGTTCATCGAGAAGCGCGATCCGGCGTTCAAGGATCGCTGACGCGGCGGTCCGGTCGGCGCATCGCGTGTTGACCGGACCCGGCCTCCCCGATATATCCCCGCGCTTCCTCTACAGAACCCTTTCGAGACCGATACAGATGGCCAATACCTCCTCCGCGAAGAAAGCGATCCGCAAGATCGCCCGGCGCACCGCCGTCAACACGGCCCGCCGTTCCCGCGTGCGGACGTTCTGGCGCAAGGTCGAGGAGGCGCTGGCCTCCGGCGACGCGACGGCCGCTCAGGCCGCGTTCGCCAACGCCGAATCGGAAACGATGCGCGCCGTGTCAAAGGGCGTGCTGCACAAGAACACCGGCTCGCGGAAGGTTTCGCGCCTCGCCAGCCGCGTGAAGACCCTCGCGGGCGCGCGCTAGGCGCCTTTTACTACTCCAGATTGAATAGCGCGTGCGGCGGTGACGTCGCGCGCGCTTTTGCGCGTCCCGGAACGCAACGCCAACTGCAAAATTTTTACACTTCCTTTGCGATTTTTTAGGAAGCGGCTGACCCGTTGCGCGCCAAGGATTTCGGGCGCGTCAATCAAATTCGTTGCGATGAGCGAATGTCGCGGGGTCATCGAAAAGCCCTTGGTACACAAGGCGAAACACGTTTCGCTGGCAAACCATCCACACTGCTTTCGCGTGCTTGACCGTCATCGTTAATGGGTGCCAATCTTTCCCTCGTTCGGGGAACAAACACATCCGACTACCCTCACAACGGGGCTGTTGATCGAGGGGCGCGAGCGCAGGGCTGCGGTTCGCGTTACGGTTGTGTTGTCTCCGGGGTCTGGAGCCGCCGCAAGGCGGTTCATAGCGAAAGCAAGGGGCTGATGAACCACCAACGGGAAACCGATCGCGCCGGATTCGGCGGCGTTGTGAGCGCTCAGACGGCATGGGCCATGAGCAAGGGCGAACTCCGTTCGGAGTTCGGCGAAGGATACTACCGCTCCTACATCGAACCGCTCGATCTCGCTGCGGAAGAGGACGGCGCATTCGTGTTCGTGGCCCGCAACGGCCGCACGCAGCGCGAATGGCTGGACGAGCGGGCGCGGGGCAGCATCGTGGCGCGCATGGCCGCGCACATGCGTACCATGCGGCCGATCCCGGTCCGCATCTGCGAATACCGCGACCTGTCGCCCATCCTGCGGGACTGTCTGGACCGGGCGCCGGCGTCCGGCGCCGGGGTCGGCGGGGAGCCGCCGCGCGACGCGCCAGCGCGCCCGCAATGGCGCGGCCGCTTCGAGACCTTCTGCGAAGGCCCGTCCAACCAGAAGGCGCTGCGGATGGCGCGTCTCGTGGCGGAGCGCAGCGGCAGCGTGAAGATGCTCCTGTTCAGCGGCGCGCCGGGCGTGGGCAAAACCCACCTCGCCGAAGCCATCGCCAACGCTGCGGTCGCCCGCGATTCGATGATCGAGGTCCGCGTCATCAGCGGCCAGCGCTTCACCGAGGATTTCGTCGACGCCGTGAGCCGCAAGCGCGATCCGGCAGCCTTCAAGGCCTCTCTCCGCAGCGCCGACATTCTCATCATTGATGACGTGCCGCGCGTGGCCGGCCGAAAGGCGACCGAGGAAGAACTGTACGACACGATCATCGCGGTGCTGGATCGTGGCGGCTCGGTGGTTCTGACGGCGGCGGGCCCGCTCACTGGCTTCGGCGACCGGCTCGCCCACCATTTCAGCTGCGCCACCGAGTGCGCGATCGACCTTCCGGACCAGACCCTGCGACGCTCGATCCTAGATTCTCTCGTGACGCAACGGGCAGCGGACTATGACGGCTTCGCTGTGACGCCCGAGGCGCTCGACATGATCGCCGACCGGATGCCGGTGTCGGGCCGTGAACTCGACGGCGCGCTGAGTCAGGTGTTCGCGGAGTGGATGAACGGGGAGGGCGCGGTGTCCCTCCAACGGGCGGAGGAAGCGCTGCGCTCGAAGCTCCCCGACCGCGAGCGCCGCGTGACTGTCGACATGATCAAGGCGGCGGTCGCCAAGCACTACGCTATGTCGGTGGCCGAACTGATGCGGAAAACGCGCGAGAAGGCCGTTTCGCATCCGCGCCAGATGGCGATGTATCTGTCCACGAAGATGACGCCGCTATCCTTGCCGAATATTGCGCGTCTCTTTGGCGGATACGACCACACTACTGTCCTTTATGCCAAGCGGAAGGTCGCTTCACTTCTGCTGACCTGCAACCAGACGCAGCGGGACTCCGAGGCGATCGTCAAGCTGTTGCGTCAGCCCGGCTGAGCGGCCACCAGCGCTTGTCCAAGCGGTCTTCCGCAACCGACGGGTTCTGCTAACCTTTGCGCCCGCGTGACGGTGAGTCGCGCGGGCGTTTCGTCTTCAGGGGCGGGGCGTGTCTCAGGGTCCTGGAAACGGTTGCCACATGCGGTTGACGATCGAGCGCGCCGCGCTCCTCAAGGCGCTCACCCACGTCCAAAGCGTCGTCGAGCGGCGCAACACCATTCCGATCCTCTCCAACGTGCTGCTGACGGCGCAGGACAATGCCCTGCGCCTCACCGCGACGGACCTCGACATCGAGATCGCCGAGAATGCGTACGCGGACGTGGAGCGCGCGGGCGCGACGTCGGCGCCGGCGCAGTATCTCTACGATTTCGTGCGCAAGTTGCCGGACAAGGCGGCGGTGAAGTTCGACCTCGGCGGCGATGATCCCCGGCTTTCGGTGTGGGCGGGCAAGGCGCGGCTGAACCTGCCGGTGCTGCCGGCGCAGGATTTCCCGCTGATGCCGGTGGATGCGCTCGCGACGCGCTTTGAAATCCACCCCAACGATCTGAAGCGTCTCATCGACAAGACGCGTTTTGCGATCTCGACGGAAGAGACGCGCTATTATCTGAACGGCATCTATCTGCACACGGTGGTCAACGAAGGCAGGCCGGTGTTGCGCGGCGTCGCGACCGATGGCCATCGCCTCGCGCTTGCCGATACGTCGGCGCCGGACGGTGCACAGGGCATGCCCGGCGTGATCGTGCCGCGAAAGACGATCACCGAGCTGCGCCGCCTGCTCGACGATGCGAGCGGCGCGGTGGAAATTGCGGCGTCGGAGCAGAAGATCCGCTTCCAGATCGGCGATGCGGTGCTGACGTCGAAGCTGATCGACGGCTCGTTCCCCGAATACGCCCGCGTGATCCCGAAGAACAATGCAAAGATCCTGCGCGTCGAGAACGCCTCCTTCCGCGAAGCGGTGGATCGTGTCTCGACGGTGTCGGCGGAACGCTCGCGTTCGGTGAAGATGGCGCTCGAAGGCGATCGCCTGACGTTGACCGTCAACAATCCCGATGCGGGTCTCGCGACCGAGGACGTGGCGGCGGAATACGAGTCCGACGCGATGGAGATCGGCTTCAACGCCCGCTATCTGCTCGACGTGGCGGACCAGATCGAAGGCGAGTCCGCGCAGTTCGAATTCGCCGACTCCGGCTCGCCGACGCTCGTGCGCGACGAGAAGGATCCCGACGCGCTCTTCGTGCTGATGCCGCTGCGCGTGTGAGGCGATGAAGAAGCACTACGTTCTTCTCGGCGGCCTGGCGGTCGCCGCCGCTGTGTTGTTTTCGCTCAATGCTTCCTTCCTTGCTCAACCGCGCGATGAATTCGCCGTGCTCGCGCATCGCGGCGTCTACCAGACCTACGACAAGACGGGCGTCGGCCGTGACGACTGCACCGCCACGCAAATCTTCGAGCCCACGCATGGCTATCTGGAAAACACCATCGCCTCGATGCGCGCCGCGATCGAGGCCGGCGCCGACATCATTGAAATCGACGTCCATCCCACAACCGATGGCGAGTTCGCGGTATTCCACGACTGGACGATCGATTGCCGCACTGACGGGACGGGCGTGACGCGCGAACAGCCGTGGGCGACGCTGAAGGTGCTCGACATCGGCTACGGCTACACTGCCGACGGCGGCAAAACCTTTCCGTTCCGCGGCAAGTTCGTCGGCGCAATGCCTAGCCTCGGTGAAGTGCTTTCCACCTTTCCTGAGCAGCGTTTTCTCATCAACACGAAAAGTCGCGACAGGTCCGAGGCGGATCGGCTCGACGCCTATCTGCGCGCACGCGCAGACGCGAAGCCTGAGCGGCTTGCCGTCTTCGGCCATGAGCGCATCGTCATGCGCCTTCGTGAATTGCGCCCGCAATTGCGCGTCTCCAGCCGCGCGCAGCTGAAGGCCTGTGCACGGGATTACATGCTCACGGGCTGGACCGGGCATGTGCCGACGTCCTGCCGCGACACCGTGGTCTATGTGCCGGTGAACTGGGCCTGGGCGGCATGGGGGTATCCTGATCGGCTCCTCGACCGCATGCAGAAAGCCAATACCGAAGTCGTTTTGCTCGGTCCGCTCGAGGGACGTGCACTCGGCATGAACGGCGTCGATGATGCGGCGACCGTCGCGAAGGTGCCGCGCAATTGGCGCGGCGGCGTCGCAACCGACCGCGTCGAAATCACCGGACCGCTGCTGCACGCGGCGAAACGCGCGCCGTGACAGTGCGCCTCTGGTGCGCGCGCCTGACGTTGACTGATTTCCGCAGTCACGCGGCGCTCGATCTCGAACTCGACGAGCGGCCCGTGTGTCTGCATGGCGCGAATGGCGCGGGAAAGACCAACATCCTCGAAGCGCTCACGATGCTCGCGCCGGGAAGGGGTCTGCGCGGCGCTGCGCTCATGGAGGTCGCGCGCGGCGGCATCGAAGAGGCGGTGGATCGCGCGCGACCGTGGGCGGTGTCGGCGCGCATGATGGTCGATGAGGAAGCCGTCACGCTCGGCGCCGGCGCAGAGCGCACGGATACGGGCGTCAAACGAGTGACGCGGCTCGATGGTCGCGCCGCGACGGCGGGCGATCTCGCGCGCACCGCGCGGATGACATGGTTGACGCCGGCGATGGATCGTCTCTTCGCCGGATCGGCGGGCGATCGCCGGCGGTTCTTCGACCGCCTCGTGCTTGGCCGGGCGCCGGAGCACGGACAGGCCGCCGCCGCCTATGAACGCGCCATGCGCGATCGCCAGCGTCTGCTCAACGAGAATTCCCGCGATGGCGCGTGGCTCAGCGCGCTGGAGCGCGAGATGGCGGCGCACGCCTGCGCCATCGCGGCGGCGCGTCTGGAAACGCTGGAACGCCTGCAGGAAACCATCGACTCGCGGCCCGAAGGCGCATTTCCGAAAGCCCGCATCGCGCTGGAAGGCGCGCTTGAGGCCGCCTTTGCCGAAGGTCGCGCGAGCGCAGACATCGAGGACGATTTCATCGCCACGCTGGCGCGGGTTCGGGGAAGGGACGCCGCCGCCGGGCGCACGCTCGACGGCCCGCACCGCAGCGATCTGCTCGTCCGTCATGCGCCGAAGGATATGCCCGCCGCGCATTGCTCGACCGGCGAACAGAAGGCGCTGCTGCTCGGCCTGATCCTCGCCCACGGCCGCGCGCTGGCGGAGGATCCGGGCGCGGGTCCGGCGCTGTTGCTGCTCGACGAGGCCGCCGCGCATCTTGATCCCGCCCGTCGTGCAGCGCTCTTCGACGAGCTGCTCGCCCTGCCCGGGCAGGCCTGGCTGACGGGCACCGAACCAGCGCTTTTCGAGGCCTTCGGCGACCGCGCGCAGATGATCGCGGTGGGGGGCAGCTGAGGCCCATTGGCCGCTGCCAAAACCGCCGGATTTTCAGGACATTTCGGGCCGGAACGCCTACATTGAGGGGACAGATTTCCGGACGATTCGAGACCATGACAGCACCAGCGCCGACACCCGCCTACGACGCCGATTCCATCAAGGTTCTCAAAGGCCTGGACGCGGTCCGGAAACGGCCGGGGATGTATATCGGGGACACCGACGACGGGTCCGGTCTGCATCACATGATCTACGAGGTGGTGGACAACGCCATCGACGAGGCGCTGGCGGGGCATGCCAAGCATGTGCATGTGATTTTGCACCCGGACGGGTCCGTGGAAGTCACTGACGACGGCCGCGGCATCCCGACGGACATCCATCCGAGCGAGGGCATCTCCGCAGCCGAGGTCATCATGACCCAGCTGCATGCGGGCGGTAAGTTCGACCAGAATTCCTACAAGGTCTCCGGCGGCCTCCATGGCGTGGGCGTCTCCGTCGTGAACGCGCTTTCGGAATGGCTCGACCTGACGATCTGGCGCAACGGCGAGGAGCACTACATGCGCTTCCGCCACGGCGACGCCGAGGCGCCGCTCGCACGGCGCGGCGATGCAAACGGCAGGCGCGGCACCGCCGTGCGCTTCCTCCCGTCCAGCGCGACGTTCACCATGGTCGAGTTCGACCGTAAGACTATCGAGCACCGCCTGCGCGAACTCGCCTTCCTCAATTCCGGCGTGCGCATCGTCTTCAAGGATCTGCGCGGCCCCGAGCCGTTCGAGGAAACGCTGTATTACGAAGGCGGCGTGCGCGCGTACGTGCAGCACTTGGATCGCAGCCGCGTCGCGCTCATTCCCGAAGCGCTCTACGTCATCGGCGACCGTGACGGCATATCCGTTGAAGCCTCGCTCCAGTGGAACGACGGCTACCACGAGACGATGCTCTGCTTCACCAACAACATCCCGCAAAAGGATGGCGGCACGCACCTCGCCGGATTTCGCGGCGCGCTCACGCGCGTGGTTACGAAATACATGCAGGACTCAGGTCTCGCGAAAAAGGAAAAGGTCGACATCACCGGCGACGACGCGCGTGAAGGCCTCACTTGCGTCCTCTCGGTGAAAGTCCCCGATCCGAAATTCTCGTCGCAGACCAAGGAGAAACTCGTCTCCTCGGAAGTGCGCCCCGTCGTCGAAAACGTGATGAACGAGGCGCTCGCGCAGTGGTTCGAAGAAAATCCGCAGCACGCGAAAGGCGTGATGTCGAAGATCATCGAGGCCGCCTCCGCCCGCGAAGCCGCCCGCAAGGCGCGCGAATTATCCCGTAAAAACAAGGGAAATGACGTTGCGGTGATCGCCGGCAAACTCGCCGACTGTCAGGAAAAGGACCCCGCGAAATCCGAACTCTTCATCGTCGAAGGGGACAGCGCAGGCGGCTCCGCCAAGCAGGGTCGCAACCGCGAGAACCAGGCCGTGCTGCCGCTGCGCGGCAAGATTCTCAACGTTGAGCGCGCGCGCTTCGACCGCATGCTCGCGTCAGACCAGGTCGGTACGCTCATCACCGCGCTCGGCGCGGGGATTGGAAGGGATGAATTTAATATTGAGAAGCTGCGGTACCACAAGATCATCATCATGACGGACGCGGACGTGGACGGGGCGCACATCCGCACGCTGCTGCTCACGTTCTTCTACCGCCAGATGCCGGAGCTGATCGAGCGCGGCTACATCTACATCGCCCAGCCGCCGCTTTATCAGGCCACGCGCGGCAAGTCCTCGCGCTACCTCAAGGACGACGCGGAGATGGACGCCTACCTCATCGAGGAAGGCACGAAGGATGCGGTGCTCGTCACCTCCACCGGCGCCCAGATCGGCGGCGAGGACCTCAAGCGCCTCGTCCGCGAGGCCGCCGCCGTGAAACAGCTCTGCCAGCGCCTCAGCCAGCGCGCCTCCGCGTCGACGCTCGAACAGTCCGCCCTCGCCGGCGCGCTCGCCCCCGGCGCGACGGACGCGAACGCACAGAACGCCGCCGACCGCCTCAACGCGCTCGCGGAAGAAGGGGAGGCCACATGGACGGGCCGCTTCGATCCCGATCATGCGCTCGTGCTCGAGCGCGTCGTTCGCGGCGTGACCGAGCGCGTGACCATGGATTCAAGCCTCCTGAACGCCGCCGATACGCGCCGCCTCGCCGATCGCGCGCTCGCGCTCATGGAAACCTACGCCGCGCCCGGCAAGCTTAAGCGCGGCAATGACGATATCTCCGTACACGGCCCGCTCTCGCTGCACGAAGCCGTGCTCGACGCCGGCCGCAAGGGCATCAAGATCCAGCGCTACAAAGGCCTCGGCGAAATGAACGCCGAACAGCTCTGGGAGACCACGCTCGATTCAGAGGTCCGCACGCTGCTGCAGGTCCGCGTCGATCACGCCGACGACGCCGACGAGATGTTCTCCAAGCTGATGGGCGACGTGGTGGAGCCGCGGCGGGACTTCATCCAGGAGAATGCGCTCGAAGCGGACGTGGATGTTTAAGGGTTAGCGATACGGGATGTCGCTCACAATCACCTCGACGCCGGCCAAATTGTGGGCATTCAGAAGCTGCCGTACCGTTTCAGCGCGCTCCTCTCTACCGCTCTTAGGCCCGATAACGATTCGTTTGAGAATGGATGCTGGCCTCAGATCAAAATTGGCAGACGGAAAATCCAAGAGCGGCAAACCAAAATAGGTTCGGCCAGTTTCGGCGCTCCTTCGCATGTTAGAGGGCCCTGATATTCCGGGAATCCAACCACTGTGTAGAAATCTGATTTCCTGCTCTTCTGAGTAGCCTTGGTGCTTCACGCAGGTGGCCTTCGACAACAACATCATCGCGGCAGCTAGTGAGTGGGCTTGCGGATGGAAGTCTAAGTTTGCGCGATCAATCGCGTCGAGCGATTCAACGGCGTGTCCAATAACTTCATCTTCCTTCAGGTACGTGATGTTAGAGGTATGGACATTGAAATTCAAATTCTCCGCCGTGATGGAGCTTGGCTGAAACTGAGAGCTATCGACGACAATTCCCACCCCAGCGGCGTCCTCAGCATATAGGCGCCACATGCTAAGTCGCCCATCGGGCTGATCATCATGGTATTCACACCACGAAGACGCAAACGTATTGCCTCGAACCGACGAGCCGAGTGTGGCCAAGATTGTTGGAAGTAGCGGCAACCTTGACTCTAGCGATGCGGGCATTCTTGTCTGGAGGGCACGGATGAAATGCTGGCATTCAGAGGTATCGTTCATGTCAACTAAGCAACCGAACCATAACTCTCCGGTTTCAAGAATACGCTCAAGGTTGCGCATCGAAGTGTAGTGAATGATTCGCGCTGAATAGTCAGAAACTCCCAGTGCCTCAGATAGCCGCTGATAATCTCTGAATAGATTCTCGGCACTCAGCATCCGCCAGAGCCTCGCAGTCTTAGTTCGGAGGTTCTGATTTGCAGCACGTCGGAGACGTAGCCTGCGCGTCTGAGCTTCAAAGAGAATATCTCGCTCTTCGCGCCGCGAGGATCAGCAACGGGCCCCATGATGGTGCACAGAATTGGCATCGGCCTTATTCGTTCACGCCAATCGCTGCAGCTGGCCTCTTCCTTACGGCAGTTTATTGGAAGCCAAAGGTGGGGGATGCGGGTCTCGGCGTCTCCTGTATCGATCAACATGGGATCGGCTGACAGCACTACGAAGCGATACTCCGACTCCGGCTTGAACTGCGGACGTTTGTAGAAAAAGCACGCGGTGTTCAGCGAATTGGCCAGCGCATTTGCGTGATACCACTCGGAGTTTCCGGTAAGAGCGGCTGATCCATCCGCAAGCTCACCTTCATAATTGTTCAATGTCGAGACTATTTGCTCTCGCACAAAGCTCGCAAACGCGTCTGCTTCGTAGATTACGTGCCCGAAGGCCATATTGTAGAGCCCGGCTCGGAGAAAACACTGTTGGAGATGCTGAAAATCGAAAACCAAGCATACGCCCGAAGAAGATTTCGCGTAGCTCTCCCAGAAGGACAGATTGTCAAAAAGGTCGAT
Organism: Hyphomonadaceae bacterium; assembly: GCA_016791445.1. Classification (GTDB taxonomy): domain Bacteria; phylum Pseudomonadota; class Alphaproteobacteria; order Caulobacterales; family Aquidulcibacteraceae; genus VFBF01. The sequence continues at coordinate 368,831 of JAEUMP010000016.1, forward strand.
GTAGTCTTTCGATTCCTTCGCGAGCTTTGCCGCAAAGCAACTCAAAACAAATGCATCGGCAGACTTAAGCGGGCCTAGATTTGCGAGGGTGAGGATGAGTAGCTGTTGGTATTTGTTGTCAGCCAGTTCCGTCTGGACACGAAGCTGATCCAATACAATTTGAAAAGCGGCCGCGTGTTCTTCCTCGTCGCGTTGAAAGCGCAGATGATTGAGTTTCAGTCGCTGCTTGTCGACGATGGATGCGGCGGCGGACTCACCTGTGTAGTGACCTAGAAAGTACGCTTGGCCGTCACCTCCACCGAAGTAATCTTCAAACTGCCGCTGAACTTCAGACTCAAAGATACGGCGGCCCTGTAAGACCCATTGGTCGGTGTGGAACCTGTCCATTCTGGTCTCACATTCTGCTTAAACTTCTCAATTATGAGGCGATTCCATTGAGCGCTGAAGCCGGTGTCCATGCCGGCCGATCGGCAACCTTGGCGGCGCTAGGCCCGCGATCTCTTCGTCCGTATGCGCAGCAGGAGCTGCGCGGTCCGGCCCGGATACCGGTGCAAAGCCCCGATCAGCGGGACGCGGAGCTGAAGGGCCAGTCGGCGGGCGCGTGACACAGTCCGGCTTTCACCGGATTCATTTTGATGTAGCGCCGTGCAGTTTCGTAATGATCGTTGTCGCGCATCACGCGGTCGAAACAATCGGCCGCCCATAGCGCGCCGGTGCGTTGCAGGCGCGCATTGATGCGCCGTGTCGTGAACATCTTCCACGAGCGAACGATGCGACCGAGTTCTACGGCAGGGCCGGTCTGCAAGAGGACGTGCACGTGGTTCGGCATCACGCACCACGCCTTCAGCAGGTACCAGTCGTCATGGAAGTGCAGCAGCGCATCTTCCACGATCTCTGCGTTGGCGGCATCCGCCAGAACCGCCGCGCCGTGACCGAGATCGAGAATGTCATCGCCGAGATCGGGGGCGTCTTTCGGCAGCGCGTCTGCGAGACGAAACACCACGTGCTGCGCGATATCCCAGCCATCGAGATGCGGGAGGTAACCGCGCCTGTGCCAGCCTTTGCGTCCCATGGATCGAAGGTGACAAGGGTCTGACACCGACTCAAGTGGTTGGGACCTGTCGAAGGTATCGGGGCCGGACCGCGCACCTCCCGGTGCGCATGCCGATGAAGCTTCAAGCGACGGCGCTTGTGACTGTCCGCCGGGCGCACCGGGAGGTGCGCGGTCCGGCCCCGTCACTGGCGCCAGCTGCTCCGGCATCGAGGACGTTGCCCCCACGGCGCCGCTTGTACCGCTCCGCGCGCGCTGCTCAAATCCTCTCATGCAATCACCGCCCATGACCTATGACGACGTCGTCCGCTCCCGCCGCTCCATCCGCGGCTACCTAAAAAAGCCCGTCCCGAAGGCGCTGATCCGCGAGGTGCTCGAGGTCGCCATGCGCGCGCCGACTTCGCTCAACACGCAGCCGTGGAATTTCTTCGTCTGCACCGGCGCCGTGCTCGATGCGATCCGCAAGGGCAATACCGAGCGCATGCTCGCCGGCGTGCCCGAGTCGCGCGAATTCCGCATTGGCCCCGGCTATGAAGGGGTGCACAGGGAGCGGCAGATCGGGATTGCAAAGCTGCTGTTCGCCGCGATGGGCATCGAGCGCGACAACAAGGAAAAGCGGCAGGACTGGGTGCTGCGCGGCTTCCGCCAGTTCGACGCGCCGGCGTGCATCGTCGTCACCTACGATCGCAGCATCTACGGCAGCGACATCGCGCCGTTCGACTGCGGCGGCGTCGCCAACGCCATCGTCAACGCCGCGTGGGCGCGCGGCCTCGGCTGCGTGATCAACAGCCAGGGCATCATGCAGTCGCCGGTCGTGCGCGAGCACGCGAAGATCCCCGACGACCAGGTCATCCAGACCTGCATCGCCATCGGCTGGCCCGATCATGACTTCCCCGCCAACGCCGTCGTGTCGCAACGCAAGAGCGTGGATGAAGCCGCGACCTTCGTGGGGTTCGACGACTAGGTGGACAGGGGCGGGCTTCGCCTCTTTAGTGTGCGCGGAAGAGGGAGTTCCCCATGCGCATGATGCTCGCCGCCGTCGCCGCCACACTCTCGCTCGCCGCCTGCGCATCGACGCCGGACCTGCCGGCCGGACCGCCGTCGCTCGTGGAGGGGATGGGGAGCGCGCCGCCCGCGCAGGCGAAATTCTACACCGACTGCATCGTCTTCGCCGCCGCGCGCGGCAATGTCGATCGCGTGGGCAATACGCTGCGCTATCGCTGCGGCGGCGCGCCGGCGCAGGCCTTCTACGAAGGGCTCGCCGCCTTCAGCGCGGAGATCGCCTCGGAATATCAGGGCGAAGGCCGCACCTATCGTGTCACGCAGAAGATCCAGCGCGATCTCGGCGGCGTCGATTTCTGCTTCCGCGACGCGGCGGGCGTCTACGGCTGCACCGTGGTGCTGAATGTGGGGCCGTATCTCGCGAAGTGACCTCTCCTTTTCCTACCCCTCCAGGGGAGAGGCGGGAGGGGGTGGTGTCACGGTTTGAAATCAGGCCGCGCAGCTCTGCCGACCGGCAGGTCTTGAGCGAACCCGCCATACGTAAACTTGCGGCGATCAGAGCGAGTTTGGCCCAATTCGGACACTCGCGAAAACGTCCGCCGTCGATTAGGAGTGAGTCTCGCAGGGAGCCTGCCATGAGCCGGACGCTAGTCTTTTGCGCGCTCGTCGCGATCCTTGTGGCGTTGTTCGCCACCTCTCCGCATCAGGGTTTCAACTCAACGTGCTTCAACGATCAGTGCTTCATGAGCGCATCCACATCGCTCATGGGTCTAGTTGCTTCCGGGGTCTTGGTTGCCTTCGTAGTCTTGTATCCGCAAGAGACGGGCACACCGATGCACATCGAGCCCATAAAAATCTGGGAGCGATTTGCGGCGTTCTTCATCGATTTCCTTGTTGTGCTTGCAGCAACGTCACCAATCGCGACGCTCCCCATTTTGCTGGCGGAAGCCGAAGCTACAGGCAATTTCCAATGGAGCTTTGAAAGAGACTTTTCACGCCCCACCGATGGCGCACTCGCCTTTCCGGGCGTGCTGTCGATGTTCGCCGCATTGTTCGCGTACTTCTACATACATCCCACCATTGGCCGACAGACTGTTGGGCAATACCTCCTAGGATTCCGCGTGGAAGGCGTTCCGGGCACGGGCAAGAAGCCTGCGTTCGGACTCAACGTATTGTTTGGTTATATCGGTCTCTGCGCGTGGCCCGTGTCGGTCTATCTAGCTGCGAAGCGTCAGGACAAGGCGTTCTGGTGGAATCTCCGAAGTCGCACTCGGCTAGTTCGGATCGTCTAGGTTATGTCTGCTTCCGGCGAATTCCAGCCGCAGGGTGGCTTCCCCGCCAAGGGCTGGTTTCGGGGCGTTTGCGGTCACGGCGCGGCTGACGTCAAACTCAGATACTGCCCGGGAGGGGGTCCGGCGGTTCGGGTACGCCGTGTTCTGAAATCTCGTTGCGCTGCGCGACCAACCCCCTCTCGATCTCTCCCTTGCAGGGGGAGAAGGGAGCGGGATTCAACAGGTCAAACGACACGACACACCGCGCATCCCGTTGGCGCGCATGAATCGTTCGCCCAAAAATAGGGGGAAATTCACGCCGCAATCCGACCGGGTCGAAAGCGCGGTGACCCTGATGATCGGTTCCACAGAGGACAGACCATCATGGAAAGTACGCATAACGAAACGCCGCCGTCCGAAGCCTCTCGCATCCGCCTCCCGCCAAAGCTCCCCGTCAAACTCACAGGCGTGAAGGAAGGGCGCGGCAAGCCCTACGGCGCCGCCGTTTGGGCGAAAGTGCGCGCCGAGTACGAAGCCGGCGAGATCGCGACGGAAATCGCGGCGCGCTACGGCATGGCGCCCGGCACCATCTACACGCGCGCCTCGAAGGAATCGTGGACGCGCACGAAAAGTCCCGTCACGACGGAAAAATTGCTCGACTCCATGAGCGCGCACGCCGCGCGCGACATCATCGTCGAACTCCGCGACGCGACGTTCGATATCTGTCGCGCCTTCTCGGTTGTGCATGATCGCATCGTCGCCGCTTCCGACCTGAAGAAGCGCAAGAAGTCGTGGCAGGTGTTGAAGCCCGAGGCGGAGCAGCAGCTGATCGAGCGCTGGGACAAGGGGGCCACGGCTTCGTCTCTGGCGCCGGAATACGGCCTCACGGAAGCCGGTGTGCGCGGCATTCTCCGCAAGCACGGACGGACGCGGCGCGGGTCGCCGCGCGAGCCTGTCGAGCTTCCGCCGGAGCTTCCGCCTCCGCCGCCCCCGCCGCCGTGGAACGAAATCGCGCACGCAGCGCAGAAGGCGCCCGCAGGCGCGTGGCGCACGTGGTTGTTCCAGGGCGGTCGCGGGGCGGGGAAGACGCGCGCTGGCGCGGAGTGGTTCGATGCGATGGCGCGGGCGAACGACAGCGGCGTCTTCGCGCTCGTCGGCGCGACTTATCACGACGTGCGCGAGGTGATGATCGACGGCGACTCCGGGATCATGAATCTCGGTCGCGGCGATCCGCCTTACTACGAAGTCGCGCGGCGTCGGCTGCGCTACTCGAACGGCGCCGTCGCGTTCGCTTTCTCGGCCGAGGAATCGCGCCGTCTGCGCGGGCCGCAATTCCACGGCGCGTGGGCGGACGAGTATTGTGCCTGGAACAAGCCGTCGCAGACGCTCGCCATGCTGCGCCTTGCGCTGCGGCGCGGGCCCGATCCGCGTCTCGTCATCACCACGACGCCGAAAGCGATCCCCGATCTGCGCAAATTGCACGGCGAGACGGGCTGCGTCATCACGCGTGCGGGCTCGGACGCGAACGCGCACAATCTCTCGCCGCACTTTCTCGAACACCTGCGCGACATCTACGGCGACACCGATCTCGCGCGGCAGGAACTCGACGGCGTGATGCTCGAAGCCGCGCCCGGCGTGATGTGGTCGCACAAGACGCTGCGCGACTGTCGCGGCGCGACGCCTGAGTCGTTCGAGCGCGTGATCGTCGCGGTCGATCCGCCGGCGGGCACGGGCGGTTCGGCCTGCGGGATCGTGGTCGCGGCGCGGCGGCAGGGGCGGGGCTATGTGCTCGCCGATTATTCGTGCCGCGATCTGTCGCCGCTCGGCTGGGCGCGGCGCGTGTGCGAGGCCGCGCGCGATTGGAACGCCGACGCCATCGTCGCGGAAGCGAACCAGGGCGGCGATATGGTGCGCGCCACGCTCGCGGGCGCGGGGCCCGTCTGTCGCATCGATCTTGTGCGCGCGTTCGCGTCGAAGACGCACCGCGCGGCGCCGGTGTCGATGCTCTACGAGCGCGGCCGCATCACGCACTGCGGCGACTTCGCGGAACTCGAAGAGGAAATGATGGCCATGTCGCGCGACGGCGTGTCGATCAATCGCGCCGTCGGCGGCGACCGCGCGGATGCTCTCGTCTGGGCGCTCTCGCACCTGCTGGTGGATGTGATGCCGGAACCGCTGTGGCGCGTGCGGCGGTTGTAATCGGTTTTGTCCTTCTCCCCCTCGCGGGGGAGAAGGGTTGTGATGTTTCACTTCCCCGCCGCGTACGCGCGCAGGTCCGCTGCCAGCGCGGGCGCGTCCGTCAACGTGGCGGGGGTGTAGATTCCCGTCGGCGCTTTCGGTTCGCGCGAATGCCGTCGCGGCGCGCGGAAGGTGCGTGCGCCGTCGCGGGTGGCGTAGCTCGCCCACACCGTACGTTGCGCGCCGTCGCGTTCGACGTCTGCGGCGGCGACGAGCGATCCGCGGCCGCGCACGTCCAGATTGAAGCTCTTCACCGAGTAGAACTCGCCGTTCCATGTCGGTTGGTTGATGAAGCGGAAGGGGAGTTCGACGCAGGTGCTGGTGGCGAAATCGTCCGACGAGGTGACGACGGTGAAGGACTGCCCCGGATCGCCGACCTGGCGCTGGGTGACGAGGGCGAGGCCCGTGGCCGCGGTGAACACGCCGACCTCGTTCTCCCAGTTCACCGGCACGATCGCGCGCCAGCCGTCGGCATGCTTGAAGAAGAGCACCGTGCCGCTCGCGGCTTCGGCTTCCTCCTGCGGCTCGCGCATGTAGCTGAGATTGCCGATGAGGGCGTTGCTGCGTCCGCCGATCGCTTTCAGGTCGCCCGCATCCGCGACGAGACGCGCGGTTACCGGACGGCTCATGCCGCACGCGACATCGTCCTCGTCCACTGCATAGGCTGCGGGCGTGAAGGAAAGGAAGGCGAGCGCCGAAACGGCGGCGGCGGCGAGAGCGGCGAACTGCATGATGGGCCCCGGTGCTGGAAGTGCGGCGCATGTTGTGGTGCGCGAGCGCGGCGGAAAGACGGCGCGCGCAAATGTGAAAATTGCGACGGCGCGATTGCTTGACGTGCGCCTGCGGCATGTGAGTTACTTCGCGTGCGGAAGTACTCGGCGGCAGGCCCGCCTCCAATTGTCAGCTCTGCTGCAACACGCAAATGGGCCCGGCAAGTCGCCTCGAAGTCTTCCTGCCCAAAACTGAAAGACGACTCCGCGCAAGGCGGTGGGATGGTCTCCAAGATTGGCCGGCGCATCTATGGCGCTTCAGCAAAAGCGGTGTTTGCGGGCACAAATCATGAACCGAAACTTGAACGGTCGGCATAGACGACGAGGCGCCACGGCGACTTCTCCGTCGCGTCCACGGGCCAGCAGGTGACGAGCGCCAGCTGCTCTCCCGGCGCATCGGGATAAAGGCGCGAGTCATTGAAGCGCACGACCTCGCGGCGCGTGACCGTGTAGTCGAACGTCGCACCGTCGCGCGTCGTCACGCGCACGTCTTCGCCGATGTCGAGATCGCCGAGCGCGCGGAACGCGGCGTTGCGATGGCCCATGAAGATGGTGACGCCGGCGTCGCCCGGCTCGCGGTCCGGCCACAGCCCCGGCGCGAGCGCAAGCGCGCGTGGTTCGACGCTGTCGACGAGGATGACGGGCGCGGCGCCCGCAAGCGAAAGCGCGGCATAGGCCTTCGCGGGCGCGCCGGGCCAGGGTCGATCGCCGCCACGCTCGAACGCCTCCGCCAGCAGCGCGCGCGCCACCGGCCCGCGCAGCGCGCGCCATCCCATGTCGAACGCCGCCGTCGCCGCGAGCGCGAGCGATCCCGCGATGAAGGCGCGCCGCCAGGTCGTCACTTCGGCCCCCACGAGCGCACGGCCCGTCAGCGCGCCGGCGAAGGAGGCGCAGGCGTCGGTGATCGACATGTCGCGGCCCGTCGGCGTCAGGCCCTGCGCGATCTCGATGCCGATGGCCAGCACCATCCAGAACACCAGCGTCGTGCGGCCCTTCCACAAGGCGCGCGTCGCTTCCGCGAGGCCCGCGAGCGTGGCGAAGGCGATGAAGTGCTTGCCCTTGTCGGTGATGGAATCGATGCCGTCGCCGCCGGGCAGCAGCGCAAAGGCGAACACCGCGACCAGCGCGATCCAGAAAAGCGCGGGCCAGCGGAAGGGCAGTGGCGTGTCGAGGAACGTCATGCGCGACGGCGCAGCATCCCGACGCCGCCAAGCGCCACAAGCACGAGCGCCAGCCATGCAAGTGATGACGGTGAAAGCGGCGCGGGCTCGCCGAGATTGGGGATGACAACCGCTTCGTGCGGCAGACCAAACTGGCGCTTGGCGGCTTGCAGGCGGGCGAAGCGATGTTGATGGCTGAAGTCGTGATTCACGGCAGCAAATGATACCGCAGTGATGTCATCCCGATCCGATGCGTCTATCGGCGAAACGCTTCCATGGTATCCGCGCGTCCAGAGAAGCAGCGCCGCCTGCACGGCGACGTCTGGCGTCGCCAGAAGGTCTGGATTGCCTTCCAGATCGATACCCAGCGCGCGCCCGTAATCGCGATAGGCATTGCGCCCAACGATATCGAATATGCCGCGCTTCCGGTAGCGCGCGCCGTCCCCGGGCTGGGTGTTGCCGAGGTCAGCTCGTGCCTGCAGCGATTCGCCGCCGCCATTGTCGAGCCTTCTGAATCCGGATTCCTGTGCGGCTTGAGCGAGGAAGTGCGCGACACGAAGGGGTGTCGTCACACCATACTTCGGCAAGTGTGCGTTTAGCGCCCGTGCAAACGCCTCGGCTGGCATTGGGTCGTGGTTTCCGGCGACTGCGGCCAAGTCCGCTACGGTGATGGCGCGGAAGAGCGGTTGCGTCGGAATCGTTTCCGGAGCGGGGCGCAACGCCGGCATAGGTGTCGTGTGTGTATCGACATATGGCTCCAGCGGCGCGGGCGCGGCGGGCAGTTTCGACGCATCGCCGCCGTTGCGGATGTACGCGGCGCGCATCTTGGCATCGTATTGATGCTGGACGTAACCAGGTCCGTTGTATCCGCGCGCGAAGCCCGTGAAGTCGAGGCGTTGAATTTCGTCGAGAAGATTGCGCGACACCGCGAGTGCGAGGAGCGACTGATATTGGGCGATTTCGGTGTTTGAGATCGCGGCGACAAACTCCGTCGCTGAGCCGTACCCGGCGGCGGCGTAGAATTGGCCAAGCATCTGGAAGCGGCCCCAACTTGTCGAGGAGATCGCCTCTTCGGGGTCCAGCTCGTAGGCTGCCCGTAGCTGCGCCCAGCGCTCATTCTGACCACGCGGATAGCGCTGCGTGCCCCAATGGCGGTACGAAATCGTCGGATGAGAAGCATCGTAGCGGCGCTTCGTGCGTAGCGAGAAGATATGCGGCTCGAACAGGATGATCGGCCGCCCATTGGCGTCGAAGCCGCCGAGGGGGCCTGACTCCACTTCTGCGACAGCCAGCAGCGCGGCGAGCTCCACATTGAATTGCGCCGCCAGCTGGCGGAGTTCCGCGTCCGTCGCTTTCGCACGGTTCGGCACGGTCAACCGGTCCAGATAGGTCGCGCGGCATTGCTGCGCGGCGGTCTGCGCCTGTGTGGCCACATCGCCGTCGGGGACGAGCGCGACGAGATCGAGCAGCGCCTGGCAATCGCCGGCGGCGCCGGCGGCGCGGGCGCGCACGAGCATGCGCTGCGCATCCGCGCCGGTCTGCGCGACGGGACGTGAGACCACCGGCGGCGGCGTCACGGGCGTCGGCGCGGCGGCGGTGTTGTCGCCCGCGATATACACCGGCGCGCGGCCCAGCAGCGCCGTCACGAACGGGCGCTGCACTTGCCCGGTCAATTCCATCGTGCGTTCGGTCACGCCGCCGGCGACGAGGCGCACATCCACGCCGCGCGTAGGCAGTTCAGCGATGAGCGCGCGGGCGAAGGGGCTGTTTGCGTCGGTGGGCAGGCCGTCGCTGGCGGTGGCGCCGGGCTCCGTGGCGTACATCACCAGCATGCCGTTCGGCAGCGCGGCCTGATTGATCGGCGCGAGGCCCGCGCCCTGATTGTTCGAACGCACCGGCGCGCCCGCGCCGAGGCGGATCGCGCGCTCGAAGGGATTGTTGCGGCAGGCGTCGAGGATCAGCACCTTCGTCGTCGCGCCGCCCATGGCGGTGAGCACCATGTCGAGCGGGATGGTTTCCAGCGGCAGGTCTTCAGGCTTGGCGATGTTGGCGGCGAGCGGGATGAGCCAGTTCTTGCCGTACACTTCCATGCCATGACCGGCGAAATAGACGAGCGCGATGGACGCGCCGTCGGCGACGCGGCGATATTCTCGCAGCGTGCGCTGGAAGGCGTCGATGTTGAGATCCGTCGCCTCGACGACGGTGGAGAAGCCCGCGCTGCGCAGGCTCTGCGAGATCGCTTTCGCATCGCGCACCGGGTTTGTGAGCGGCCCGAGCGCGCCGTAGGTCTCGTTGCCGATGACAAGCGCCACGCGGCGGCCGTCCCCGTTGGCGGCGGGCGATGGCGCTTGCGCCGAGGCTGGAATGATGGCCGCCGCCAGAAGGCCCAAAGCCGCTGCGAACGCCTTGAGTATCGTCATCGTGCTTCTCCCCGCAGGCGGACATTAACCACCGGAAATGGCGCGACGCAAAGTGGGATGTCGAGGCAAGGCTGCTGACAGGTTCTGGCCGCTGTCGCGGGTATCTGCTGGCCATGAGCACACAGCACGATTTCGACTTTCTCATCGGCGCCTGGCGCGTGGCGCATCGGCGGCTGAAGCGGCGCCTGGACGGCTGCACCGAGTGGGAGCGCTTCGACGGCGCCTGCAATGTGGCGAAGACATTGGGCGGGCAGGGCAACTGGGACGACAACATCGTCAACCTGCCGTCCGGCGCCTATCGCGCGAAAGCCTTCCGTGCGTTCGATCCGGCGACGCGCACATGGGCGATCTGGTGGCTGGACGCGCGCACGCCCCACGCGATCGATCCGCCCGTGATCGGCGCGTTCAGGGACGGCGTGGGGACGTTCGAATGTGACGATGTGTTCGAAGGCCGCGCGATCCGGGTGCGTTTCCAATGGTCGCGCACGGATACGGCGTCGCCGCGATGGGAGCAGGCCTTTTCGACAGATGGCGGGGAGAGTTGGGAGATGAACTGGGAAATGGACTTCCACCGGCTCTGCGGCGCAGGAGCGCTCTCATGACCGGCGCGCAATCCGAACCGCCCGCCGGCAAGCCCGGCGACTTCGATTTCCTCAACGGGGAGTGGCGCATTTCGCATCGCAGGCTCAAGTCGCCCGGCGAATGGGATGTGTTCGATGGCGAAGCCACGTGCTGGTCCATTCTCGGCGGCATGACGAGCATCGAGGAGCTTCGCATTCCGGCGCGCAATTTCGCGGGTCTCGGCCTGCGCACGCTCGACCAGAAGAAGCTTGTCTGGATGGACTACTGGATGAACGCCACCGCAGGCGTGCTCACCGGAACCGGCGCGACCGGACGGTTTGAGAACGGCCGGGGCGTCTTCATCAGCGACTATGACGACAACGGGACGATGGTGAAAGTGCGCGGGGTGTGGGACGAGATCACGGGCGTCTCGCATCGTTGGGTGCAGTCGATTTCGCGCGATGGCGGCGCGACGTGGGACGACAACTGGCTGATGGAATGGCGCAAGGCGTGACGCCGGCCTAGAACGCCGCGCCCACCGCTTCGGTCAGGAACTTCATCAGCGGCTTCGCATCGGCGTAGGCGCCGGCGACGTGGTCCACGAATTTCGGATCGCCCGCCTGCGAGACGGTGGCGGTGGTGGTGACGAAGAAGCTCTTCTTGCGCAGGTCCTCGATCATCGGGTGATCGCAGGGATAGCCCTTCGGTGCGCGGATGAGGGGATCGCCGTCGCCGAGATCGCCGAACGTCTCGACGACCGAAGGCGCCGTGCGCGCCTTCTTCCAGGCGGGCGCCTTCGCGACGATGGCGTCGCGGATTTTGCCGAGCGTCGGATTGTCCGGCATCCACACGCCGCCGCCGAAGAAGACCTGGGCAGGTTCGAGATGCAGGTAGAAGCCCGGCGCGTGGGCGTCCTTGCCGGCGGCGTGGCGGAAATGGATGCCCGCATGGGTCTTGTAGGGCGTCTTTTCCTTGGAGAAGCGCGTGTCGCGATAGATGCGGAACATGGAGCCGCCGTTCGACCGCGGATCGGCTACGAAGTGCGGCGAGATCTTCTTCAGGCGCGGCCCGATAGCCTCGATGAACGCCACGCACGGCGCGACGACGACCTCCTTGTACCGCGGCTTGTTCGCCTCGAACCACGCGCGGTCATTGTTCTTCGCGAGATCGCGGAAGAAGGCGAAGAAGGATTTGTCGAAGCCCTGAAACGACATGGCGCCCCCCGTTGTCGAAATCAGGTTGGCCCGAACGTCTCTTGTGCGCAATCTTGCAGCGGGAGGCCCTCATGGATCGACGTCTTTTTCTGATCGCAGGCGCAGCCAGCGGCCTGAGCGCGCCGGCCGCCGCGCAATCCCCGACGCCGGGCGCGCGCATCGGCGATGTGGCGTGGATGGCGGGACGCTGGATCGGGGAGGGGCTCGGCGGGACGCTGGAGGAAACCTGGGCGCCGCCGGTCGCGGGGATGATGGTCGGCCACTTCCAGCTCGTGAAGGCGGGGCGACCGGTCTTCTACGAGCTGATGCAGCTTCATGAGACGTCCGCCGGCGTCGACCTGCGCGTGCGCCACGTCAATCCGGACTTCACCGCCTGGGAGGACAAGACGACCTCCGTGAACTTCGCCTTCGAGAGCGTGAGCGCGACGGAACTCCGCTTCCGCGGCCTCGTCTTCCGCCGCGAGGGGCCGGACGCCATGAGCGCCGTGCTTCGCCTGCGCTATGGTCCCGACGACGTGCGCGACGAGGCGCTGCGCTACCGCCGGGCGCCGCTCTAGCGCCGCCGCCATTGACGGCGGGCGCGCGCGGCGGTCACTTCGTCGACACACAAGAGGGAGGGCCCGATGGCCAGATCGTATTTCATCGCCGCGGCGTTCGCGGTCGCGACGCTCGGCGCCTGTGATCCGAAGCCGCCCGAGGCGCCGCCGGCGGTGGAGGCGGGCGTGGTGACGGAGGCCGATACGGACACGCGCAACGCGCTGCTCACGGCGCTGACGCCGGTCATCGAGTACGAACTCGGCAACGGCCAGAAGCTCTCTTTCAAGGTCGAGGAAGCGCGCACGCAGGGCGACTGGGGCTGGATCCATGCGACGCCGCTCACGCTCGAAGGCACGCCCGTGAACTGGGCGAAGACGAAGTTCGACGAGCAGAACCGCGAGGGCATGCTCGACGGCGGCGGCGCCACGCGCGCGCTGCTGCAGAAGGTCAACGGCGTGTGGGAGGTGCGGGCCTTCGACATCGGCTCGACCGATGTGGCGTGGGAGCCGTGGCCGGAGGAATACAAGGCGCCGCCGGAGGTCATGGGGCTGGCGCCGCGTTAACGTGTTAACGCGCGTTCCGTGCGCATCCGCCGGAGCGGCGTATCACGTTGAAATTGTGTGGCGATCCGGCGTAGCAGGGACGCATGCGCCTCCATCTCCTCGCCGCCGCCCTCGTTCTCACCGTCGCCACCGCCGCTGCGCAGACTGCGCCGCCGCCGGTGGCGCCGATCCCGGCGCCGGTTCAGGCGAACGTGGAGCGCTTGCAGAAGGCCGCGCTCGCAAGCGACCTCGCCTATGACATCGTGGAAAGTCTCACCACCGAAGTGGGCCCGCGTCTCGCCGGCTCCGACGCGGAGGCGAAGGCGCGCGAGTGGGCCGTCGAGATGCTGCGCGCCAACGGCTTCCAGAATGTGCGCATCGAGCCCTTCACCATTCCGTACTGGGAGCGCCGCATCGAGCGCGCGACCGTCATCACCCCGCGCGGTCGGCAAGCGCTTGTCGTCGTTGCACTCGGCGGTTCGCCGAGCGCGGATGTGGAGGCGGGCGTCGTGCGCTTCGCGTCGATGGCGGCGCTGAACGCGGCGGTGCCGGAGAGCGTGCGCGGCAAGATCGTCTTCATCGATGAACCCACCGTGCGTACGCAGGACGGTTCGGGGTATGGCGCCGGCGTCGGCAAGCGGGGGCAGTGTGGAACGGTGGCGCACGCCAAGGGCGCGGCGGCGTGCATCATCCGCTCCGTCGGCACGCATTCGCACCGCTTCGCGCACCAGGGCGGCTCGACGCATCCGCGTCCCGCGCCTGTGGCGCCATCGGCGGCCGTGTCGCCGCCCGATGCGGACCAGCTGACGCGGCTCCTCGCGCGCGGGCCCGTGCGCGTGAAACTCGAGATCGGCGTGGAAACGCGCGAGAACGCGCCGTCCGGCAATGTGATCGGCGAGATCGTGGGGCGCGAACGGCCCGACGAGATCATCGTCATCGGCGGCCACCTCGATTCATGGGACCAGGGCACCGGCGCCATCGACGACGGCGCGGGCGTGGCGATCACCACCGCCGCGGCGAAACTCATCCGCGATCTGCCGCGTCGTCCGCGCCGCACGATCCGCGTCGTGTTGTTCGGCGCGGAGGAAACCGGCATCCATGGCGGCATCGCCTATGCGCGCCAGCACGCTGAGGCGATGGGCAAGCACATCGTGGCGGCGGAGTCGGATTTCGGCGCGCGCGAGATCTATCGCATCCGCACGCGCTTCGGCGAAGGCGCGCTGCCCTACGCGCGTGCGCTGCAGGGCGCGCTCGCGCCGCTGCGCATCAACCAGGGCGACAACGCCACCGGCGGCGGTCCCGATCTCGGCCCGATGCGCGCCGCCGGCGTGCCGATGGTGGAGCTGTCGCAGAACGGCTGGGACTATTTCGACTATCACCACACGCCCGACGACACGCTCGACAAGATCGACCGCACCGAGCTTCGCCAGAACGTGGCGGCCTACGCGACGTTCGCGTATCTTGCCGCCGAGATGGACTGGGACTTCCGCAAGACGGCGGATGCGGCGGCAGAGAAGGGGCGCACGCCATGATCGGACGGATTTTCGGACTGGTCTTTCTCGTCGCGCTCATCGCGGCGGGCGCGTGGGTTTATTTCTTTCTCGAGGCGGCGGGCGCGTTCCGCACTATTGCGCCGAAGAGCGTGGGCGCGTGTACGGCGGTGACCGGCGGCGAGATCGTGGGCGTCGAGGACCTCACCATCGATCCGCTGACGAAGATCGCGTTCCTGTCGGGCTATGACCGGCGCGCCGATACGCCCGGCGCCACCGCGCGCGGCGCCATCTGGACTTATGACGTGGTGGAGCGGAGCGATCCCGTCGATGCGACCGCGACCGCGCTGCCCGGCGGATTCTCGCCGCACGGCATTTCGCTGTGGACCGGCGCGGACGGCCGCAAGACGCTCTTCGTGATCAATCATGCCGGCGGCAGGCACACCATCGAGGTGTTCGACGTGAACGGCGCGGCGCTCACGCATCGTCGCACGGTCGAGGGGCCTGAGCTTGTATCGCCGAACGACATCGTCGGCGTGGGCGCGGACGCGTTCTACGTCTCCAACGATCACGCCAACACGACAGGCTGGCGGCGCACGGCGGAAGACTATCTGCGGCTGAAGGAGACGAAGGTCTATTTCTTCGACGGCCAGCGCTTCACCCAGGCGCTCGACCGCATCGGCGGCGCCAACGGCATCAATGTGAGCGCGGACGGCAAGTCGCTCTATCTGTCGGCGGGGTCGGAAGGGAAGGTCTATGTGTTCGACCGCGATCCGGCGACGAATGCGCTGACGCAGCGTGACGCGCTGGTCGTGCCGGGCTATGCCGACAACATCGAAGTGCTCGCGAATGGCGATCTTCTGCTCGGCATCCATTCGAAGATTTTCGATCTGCTGGCGCATTTCGGCGATGCGTCGAAGCTGGCGCCGAGCCATGTGATGCTGCTGAAGGCCAATGGCCGCGGCGGCTTCACGGCGGAGACGATCTACTACAATGACGGCAGCGAACTCTCCGGCGCCAGCGTCGGCGCGCGCGTCGACAACCGACTGCTGATCGGCGCGATCTTCGAGCCGAAGATTCTGGATTGTGCGATCGCGGGGGAGTGACGCTTCGGCTTCTCCATGGCGCAAGGTGCGGAAATTCGACGCGCTAGATCCACCCCGCGTCGCGCAGCGCCTTCACGTTCGGCCGGCTCACCGGCGCTTCGACGTCGCCGGGCAGCAGCAGCGTGACGCGGCCGTTCTCGCGCTTCACGTCCGTCACCGCGTCCCGCGCCACCCACCAGGAGCGGTGCACCTGCGCGCCCTCGATGCCTTCCAGCTCCGCGATCGCATCGGCGAGGCGCATGAGGATGAGGTCGGAACCCTTCGAGGTATGCAGTCGCAGATAGTGATCTTCTGACTGCACGGCGTACACGATCGCGCCCATCAGTTTCGGCGGCAGACGATCCATGAATCGCACGCGCGCCGGCGCGGCGTCCTTCGGCGGCGCGTGCGTCGCGGGACCGGGATTGTCGACGATCATGGTCAGCGCCGTCATCGCCGCGGTGACGACGCCGGTGACGCCGAGAAAATACGGCAGCGCGCTCACCGCGCGGGCGCCGAAGACAAGCCCCGTGAACCACCACACGAACACGGTGAGCGGCAGGGTGAGCGACACCGTCACCACCGCCCAGGCGAGCACGCGGTTCTCGCCGATGCGCGGACGTTGCGCCGCAAACGGCCCGACGATGAGCCCGATCATCGAGCCCGCGAGCATGAGCGTGAGCCAGTAGGAGAGGCGCTGGGGCAGCGGCACGATCTCGGTGCCGAAGGCGCCGGAAATGGCGAGGAACACGCCGACGATCGCCGCCGCTGCATAGCCGCGCCAGCGTTCGCGGGCGTAGGCCGTCACCGTCGGGATGACGCGGGCGATGAGGCCCTCCGGTGCGGACATGTCGGCTCCCTCGCTGCGGCGCGCGGGGAGGGCATGCCCGAAACGGGCGCCGCGCATCAAGGCCCGCGCGAACCCGTCTTCGTGATCCGGCGCGCAGCGCGCCCGGAACCGATCCGCCTCCCGTCCTGTTGGTCCGGGGAAGCCGCGGGTGCGGCGCGACTGGAGGTTCTCATGCGTGGTCTGTTGCTCTGGCTGGTCGGCGTGCCGTTGCCGCTTGTGCTTCTACTGGCCTTCTGCACGGACATCGTGTGACGCTTTCCGCAAAGGCATGAGCTTGCGCGCGGGCGCGCCGTTCGCTTTGGTGGCCGAAACCATCAGGGAAGGAACCGCGCATGAAGCTCTACACCGGCATGGGTCCCAATCCGCGCGTCGTGCGCCTGTTCATGGCGGAGAAGGGGATCGAAATCCCGCTCGAGGTCGTGGACCTGATGGCCGGCGACAACCGCAAGGGCCCGCACCTGGCGCGCAACCCGGCGGGACAGTTGCCGACGCTGGAACTCGATGACGGGACGATGCTCTCGGAAATCACCGCGATCTGCGAATATCTGGAGGAGAAGCATCCAGCGCCCGCGCTGATCGGATCGACGCCGGAAGAGCGCGCCGCGACGCGCATGTGGACGCGCCGCATCGATCTCAACATCGTTGAGCCGATGACGAACGGCTTCCGCTATGCGGAGGGGATGCCGATCTTCAAGGACCGTCTGCACTGCATTCCCGCGGCGGCCGATGACCTGAAGAAGATCGCGAAGGACAAGCTCACCTGGCTCGACGGCCTCATCGCGGGGCGCGATTTCATCGCCGGACCGAAGATCACGCTCGCCGATCTCCACCTCTTCGCGTTCCTCGAATTCGGCGCCCGCGTGGGCCAGCCGCTCGATCCCGCGAACAAGAACCTCGCCGCCTGGTATGCGCGCATGGCCGCCCGCCCGAGCGTCACGGCGAGCGCGTAGGCAGTTTCCCTCGACCGCGCCTTAGCGGGAGAGGGGGTTGCTGAAATGTGGGGGTTGCGCGCTTCCGCGGGACCGCGGTCGGCGTTACCACCTCCGCCATGACTTCCCTCCGCAACATCGCCTCGCTCGTGGCGGCGATCACGATCCTGCAGCTCGCGCAGGGCTTGATGGGGGTCTATCTGCCGCTGGCCATGAGCGCCGACAGCCTGAAGGGCGCGGCGATCGGCTTCGTCGGCGCGATGTACTCTGCGGGGTTCATGGCGGGCGCCTGGTACGGGCCGACCTTGCTGGCGCGCGTCGGCCATATCCGCGTGTTCGCGGCGGCGGCGGCGATGGTGACGGCGACGA
Organism: Hyphomonadaceae bacterium; assembly: GCA_016791445.1. Classification (GTDB taxonomy): domain Bacteria; phylum Pseudomonadota; class Alphaproteobacteria; order Caulobacterales; family Aquidulcibacteraceae; genus VFBF01. Next base: position 386,320 of record JAEUMP010000016.1, read on the forward strand.
CGCTGGGCCTCGGCGCGGCGAACGACGCGATCTCCTGGGGCCTGCTGCGCGGCGTGATGGGATTTTCGGTCGCGTTCGTGTTCGTGTCCGTCGACAGCTGGATGAGCATTTCGGTTTCGCGGGATGAGCGCGGCGCCATCATGGGCATCTATCAGGTGCTCACCAAGGCGGCGCTGACGCTCGGGCCGTTTCTCGCCTTCGGCGCCATACCCGGCGCGATGGGGCCGCTGATGATCGCCGGCGCCCTGCAGGCGCTGGCCATCGTGCCGATCAGCCTGACCTCGCGCGCGCAGCCAGCACCGCCGATGGCGGCGCCTCTGGCATTGCGGGAACAGTTCGATGTGGCGCCGGCGGCGGTGACGGCATCTTTCTTTGCGGGCTTCGTGAACGCCGGCGTGATGACGCTCGCGCCGCTCTATGCGCTTGAGCACTTCGGCGCGGCGCAGGCGCTGACATTCCAGGCGGCGGGCTTCTTCGGGTCGCTCTTGCTGCAATACCCTGTGGCGCGGCTTTCGGACCGGATGGATCGGCGCGTGGTGATTGCGGGGCTGTCCGGCACGGCGGCGCTGGCGGCGCTGGCGCTGGCGATCTTCGGCGGGCAGCTCACCTTCGTCGGCGCGGCCGCACTCTTCGCGTTGTGGGGGGCCGGCGCGCTGTCGTTCTACGGCATCGCGATCGCACACATGGCCGACCGCGCGGAGCCCGGGCGGATCGCGCAGGCGGCGTCGGGGCTTCTCTTCGTTTGGGCGGCGGGCTCCATCGCGGGGCCGCTGCTGCTCGGCGCAGCGGTCGAGATCGGCGGCCGCGAGGCGATGTTCTGGTTCGCCGGTCTCTCCGGCGCGGCGCTTGTGGGCTTCATGTTCTGGCGGCGCGCGGAGCGCGGGCCGGTGGAAGGCGTGCGCAAGGATGTCGTCGCGCCGGCGGTGGCCACGAGCGTGGCCGCCGTTGATCTCGCCTATGGCGACGAAGACGCCAAACCGCCCGCGCCGCCGGAAGGCGCTGCGCCGCAGTCGTGACGCCGCTCGCGGAGATATTCTTCGTCTTCCTGCGGCTCGGCCTCACCTCGTTCGGCGGACCGGTCGCGCATCTCGGCTATTTCCGCGAAGCGTTCGTCGTGCGGCGCAAATGGATCGACGAAGCGGCCTATGCCGATCTCGTCGCGCTCTGCCAGTTCCTGCCGGGGCCGGCGTCGAGCCAGGTGGGTTTCGCGCTCGGACTGAAGCGCGGCGGGACGTTGGGCGGGCTTGCGGCTTGGCTGGGATTCACGGCGCCTTCAGCGATGCTGATGCTCGCGGTCGCGGGCGGGCTCGCGTGGTTTGTGACTCCGGCAGGGCAGGCGGTTGCGCACGGCCTGAAACTCGTAGCGCTGGTGATCGTCGCGCACGCGGTGCTCGGCATGGCGCGATCGCTCGTGCGCGACGTGGCGACGGGCGTGATCGCGATCTTCGCCTGCGCGGCGCTGATGCTCTTTCCCGTGGTGTGGATGCAGCCGCTGGTGATCGTGCTGGGCGGGTTGATCTGCGTGCTGCGCCGGCCCCCATCCCCGGCTGCGCCGGTACTTCCCCCGCAAGCGGGGGAAGAAAACGCGCGCAGCGAGACGGCGGGGGCGTACGGTCGTGCGTTCTTGTTCGTGTTTGTCGCGCTTCTTCTTGCGCTCCCGTTCCTCGCCAACCTCGGCGGACCGTTCGCCATCGCCGATGCATTCTACCGCGCGGGCGCGTTCGTGTTCGGCGGCGGACACGTGGTGCTGCCGCTGCTGGAGGCGGAGACGGTGGGGCGCGGCTGGCTCGGGCAGGACGCGTTTCTCGCGGGCTACGGCGCCGCGCAGGCATTGCCAGGACCGCTGTTTGCGTTCGCGGCGTTTCTCGGAGCGAGCGGCGGGCCCATGCCGGGCGTGACCGGCGGGCTGGTCGCACTCGCCTTTCTCTTCCTGCCGGGACTGCTGCTGGTCGCGGCGCTGCTGCCGCACTGGGAGGCGCTGAAGGTGCGGCCGGGGGCAGTGCATTTCGTCGCCGGCGCGGGGGCGGCGGTGGTCGGCGTGCTGGCGGCGGCGCTCTACAACCCTGTCTTTACGTCAGCCGTGCGCGGCTGGCCGGACATCGCCATCGCGGCGGCGGGGTTCGCGCTGCTGCAATGGATGAAGACGCCGGCCTGGCTGGTGGTTCTGATCGTCACGGTCGCAGGGGCGGGGTCGGTTCTTGCGGCTTCTGGCGCTCCGGTCCATTAGAGCGGCTGATTTTTCCACACGTCGACCGGAAGGGCGCACCGCATGAACATCCACGAGTATCAGGGCAAGGCCATCTACCGGAAATACGGCCTCCCGGTCTCGGCCGGCTATCCCGCCTTCACGCCGCAGGAGGCCATCGAGGCCGCCGCGAAGCTGGGCGGGCCGCTGTGGGTGGTGAAGAGCCAGATCCACGCCGGCGGGCGCGGCAAGGGCAAGTTCAAGGAAGCGAAGGCGGGCGAGAAGGGCGGCGTGCGTCTCGCGTTCAAGGCCGAGGACGTGGGCATCTTCGCCGAGCAGATGCTGGGCTCCACGCTCGTCACCGAACAGACCGGTCCCGCAGGCCGCGTGGTGAAGCGTCTCTACATCGAGGACGGCTCCGACATCGAGAAGGAGCTTTATCTCTCCGCGCTCGTCGACCGTGAGACGGGCGGCGTCTCGTTCATCGCCTCGCCGGATGGCGGCATGAACATCGAGAAGGTCGCGCACGACACGCCCGAGCGCGTGCACACCATCGCGACGGATCCGTCGGTCGGCGTCACCGATGCGGACGGCAGGAAGGTCGCCGCGGCGCTCGGCCTCACGGGCCATCTCGAGGCCGAGTGCGTGGAGATCGTGAAGAAGCTCTACGAGATGTTCGTGAAGGAGGACATGAGCCTCCTCGAGATCAATCCGCTGATCGTCACGAAGGAAAATCACCTGAAGCTGCTCGACGCGAAGATCAGCTTCGATTCCAACGCCTCGTACCGCCATCCGGAATGGGCGGAGCTGCGCGATCTGGGTGAGGAGGACGAGAAGGAAATCGAGGCGTCGAAATACGACCTCGCCTATATCGCGCTCGACGGCGACATCGGCTGCATGGTCAACGGCGCGGGCCTCGCCATGGCGACGATGGACATCATCAAGCTCTTCGGCGCCGAGCCCGCGAACTTCCTCGATGTCGGCGGCGGCGCGTCGAAGGAGAAGGTCACCGCGGCCTTCAAGATCATCACCGCCGACCCGAAGGTGAAGGGTATCCTGATCAACATCTTCGGCGGCATCATGAAATGCGACGTCATCGCCGAAGGCGTGGTCGCGGCGGTGAAGGAAGTCGGCCTGCAGGTGCCGCTCGTGGTGCGTCTCGAAGGCACCAACGTCGAACAGGGCAAGAAGATCATCAACGAAAGCGGCCTGAACGTGATCTCGGCGGATGATCTTGAGGATGCGGCGCGCAAGATCGTGAAGGCGGTGAAGGGGTAGGGGGCTGCTCCAGCGGCGAGAATGACCTTCGCCGCATCGCTGCGCTACCCGTCCCTCGGCCACTCATGCGCGTATACCTGACGCAGGTGCTCCGTGTGCAGCTTATCCCCAAGGTCTGTGTCAAGGGAATCCAGGAAGGCGTGTTTCTGGAAGTAACCGCGGCCGGGTCGCCGACTTGCGTGGTTGACGACAAGCGCGAATAGCGGCGGCTCCCGCAATGCACGGTTTTGATCTGCAATCGCGTCGAGCACGCCCCATAGCGCCTGTTGCTGGAGTGCGTTGTCCTTTGTCTGAATGACTTTCAGCACTGCTTCATAGGAAACTGGGCGCTTCCGCCGTCGGGCTCTGGCAACCAGCAATCGGCGGACGTGCGCCACCGTCTGTGGTCGTTCGCCACCTCCACGCATCTCGGCGATCTTCCGCAGGTCGCTGCGGCCGGTAAGCCCCTCTAGCGATCCCAAGAGCGACATCAGTCCCGGATGCGCCCATTCACCGGACCATGTGGTCAGGTCAGGTGCGTGAACATGTTCGTACTCCGGCGGCGGCGCGCTTTCGACGATGGTCACAGGCAACAGGACGCGGCGCTCATTCCCGATCCGCGCTTCGTGCATGACCCATTGCGATTCTGCGGCGCCAGGGCTCCAGCAAACAATCATCGCCTTCGCAGCGCGCGCGTGCTGGTCGATTTCCTGTGCCCAGACGCCGCCTGCGGACAGCGCCACATCATACCAGACGTCGAGTTTCAAAGCTTCGAGCGCGCCAGCAAGCCTCGCGACCCGGGCTTGCTCCTCACGCTTGTATGAAATGAAGACGTCCACCACGATGCCCCCAACTCCGAGGTGAGAATGGTTGAGGAGACGACCATGCACAATTCCTGGCGGATCCGAAGTGCCTGATCGGTTTGCGCCAACGGCCACCGACGATCGCGGTCACCCCACCCGGGACTCCCGATGGCGCGGCGCTCGTCTGGATCGTGCCGGTCACGGCGTTCGCCCACCCCGATTGTCTCGTGCGCAAGGGCGCCAAGCAGCGCTGCTCGCTGCTTGTCTCATTTGCGCGACGCCTGTCGCCTTCGCCCAGGAGGCGGCGCGTAGTGAGCCTGTGCGATGCGACGTAGGTCCTGTCTCGCAGGAAATCGCTGGGTCCTGGTGGCTCAGCTATGCATGTGACGACGACAGATCGCTCGTGGTGAACTCGGACCAGTCCAGGGGAAACCCGGTCGCGTTCGTTTTCATCTTTCACCCGAAAGCTGATGGCGGGATCGGTCTGACCGGCGAAGGGAACGGCGATCGGGCTTTCACGAGGCCTGTTTTCGACGTGCTGAAGACTTGGGACGCAGCGGAGATCGCCGCTCAAATTCAACGTGCGCGCGCGGTCCCGGCGCCGGGCGTCCGCGAATAGCGCACGTTTCAGAGTTCGTGGAAGCGGCCACCCTACCGCGCGTAGCTCACCGCGCTCACGCCCGTCGTGTGCAGGCGCGTGACCATCGGTGCGTCGAGCAGGCGGACGGCCTCGCTGAGCGCCTCCTCGCGGCAGGCGGCCATGGCGCGGCGCGTTGCGGGGGAGGGGTTGGTGAGCTGCGGGGCGTCGCAGACCGCACCCGCTGCGCGGCGCAGGCGCTCCAGCATGATCGTCGCATCGCGCTCCGAAGAGAGGTCTAGGTCGGCCTGCCGAACGGGCGCCACGCGCTCGGCCGCCGCCGCGGCGCGTTCCTCGGCCGTCGCCGCGCCCGCAAGTCCAAGGGCGGCAAGGCATACGAGGGCGGAAAGGGTCGTGCGGATCATGGCGTTCCTCCGGGACGCGTCCCTGCCGTGCATGCGACGGGATCGCGATTTCATAGAAATGAAGGATACATGTCACACGAGTGTCATGAAAGTGGATTATCGTGAAACGAGCGAGAGCTCTGAAGAAAAGCTGACGCAGCTTTCGTCTAGCCTCTGGCGGCCATGACCTTTCGGCCCCACGCCTTGCTGCTCAGAGAAATCCCGCACGCAGTTCGTCGCTGCTGACTCTCTCTGTCAGCAGGGCGGCGGTAAGCTTCCGCCATCGACATCCAGGGAGGCACACCAATGATCGGATACGTCACGCTCGGCACGAACGACCTCGACCGCGCCGCGAAATTCTACGACGCGCTCGCCAAGGAGCTCGGCACGGGCCGCATGATGGAATGGCCGGGCGCGATCGCCTGGGGCACGCCGGGCGGCGGCGCCGGCATCGGCCTCACGAAACCCTTCGACGGCAATGCAGCCACGGTCGGCAACGGCGTGATGGTGGCGCTCGAAGCCAAGGACAAGGCCCACGTCGATCGCATCTACGCCTGCGCGATGGCCAATGGCGCGACCTGCGAAGGCAAGCCCGGCCCGCGTGGCGACGGCGGTTTCTACGCCGCCTATTTCCGCGATCCCGACGGCAACAAGCTGAACGCCTTCATCATGGGCTAGCCGTTCGGGGGCTTCAGCCCTCGACAATTCCGCGTCATCATTGAAAGTGCCCGCCTCTTTCCGGAAGGGGCGGGCATGCGCGTTTTCATCGGTCTGATCATCGCGGCGTTGCTGGTTGCGACGCCGGCGCTCGCGCAGCCGCGCATCGGCGCGGGGAGGTCGGTCGAGGAGATATCCATCGCCGAACTGCAGGCGGAGATGGCCGCCGGGCGCACCACATCGGAGCGCATCACGCGCGCCTATCTCGCGCGCATAGACGCGATCGACCGGCGCGGACCTGTGTTGCGCAGCGTGATCGCGGTGAACCCCGACGCCCTCGCACAGGCGCGCGCGCTCGATGCGGAGCGCCGCGCAGGCCGCGTGCGCGGGCCGCTGCACGGCGTGCCGATCCTCATCAAGGACAATATCGAAACGCTCGATCCGGTGGCGACGACGGCAGGGTCGCTGGCGCTGAAGGACAACGTCACCGGTCGCGATGCGCCGGTCGTTGCACGACTCCGCGCGGCGGGCGCGGTGATCCTCGGCAAGACCAATCTCAGCGAGTGGGCCAACATCCGCGGGTCCGGCTCGATCAGCGGCTGGAGCGCCATCAACGGCCGCACGCGCAATCCCTACGCCCTCGACCGCAATCCGTGCGGATCGAGTTCCGGTTCCGGCGCGGCGACGGCGGCGAGTCTCGCGGCGGCGGCGGTCGGCACGGAGACGGACGGCTCCATCGTGTGTCCGTCGTCGGCGAACGGCATTGTCGGCATCAAGCCGACGGTGGGTCTCGTGTCGCGCACGCACATCGTTCCGATCAGCGCATCGCAGGACACGGCCGGGCCGATGGCGCGCTCGGTGGCGGATGCGGCGGCGCTGCTGACGGCGATGGCGGGAACTGATGCTGCGGACGCGGCGACCGTCGAGGCGGACGCGCGGAAGTCCGATTATCTCGCGGCGCTGGATGTGAACGCGCTGCAGGGCCGGCGCATCGGCGTCGCGCGATTCCTCGCCGGCTGGCATGCACCGACGGACGCCTTGTTCAACGAGGCGATCAACGCGTTGCGTGCGGGGGGCGCCGAGATTGTCGAGATCGCCGAAGGACCGCCGCGCGCGGAGATCAGCGCCGCCGAATTCACTGTGCTGCTCACGGAACTGAAAGTGGGTCTGAACGCCTATCTCGCGAGCACGTCGCCCGACCGCGTGGCGGTGCGCACGCTTGCCGACGTCATCGCTTTCAACAAGACCGAACCGCGCGAACTCGCGCTCTTCGGTCAGGAGACGTTCGAACGCGCCGAGGCGACGAAGGGGCTCGACGATCCCGACTATGTGGCGGCCGCCGCAAAGGCGAAGCGGCTCGCGGGCGCGGAGGGCATCGATGCGCTCATGGCGCGGCATCGGCTGGACGCCATCGTCGCGCCGACGGGCTCGCCCGCATGGGTGACGGATACGCTTCTGGGGGACCGCTTCATCGGCGGCTCGTCCTCGCTCGCGGCGGTGTCCGGCTATCCCAACATCACCGTGCCGATGGGCCACGTGCGCGGCTTGCCTGTCGGCCTTTCCTTCTTCGGCGCGGCATGGAGCGAGGCGAAACTCATCGGCATCGCCTATGCGTACGAGCAACGCACGAAGGCGCGCCGCGCGCCGCTCTATCTGCCGTCACTGCTGGAGTGAGGCTCACGCCAGCGCGGCGGACGCCATGATCGCTTCGACGGCGGGGAGGCCCGCCGCGAAATAGTGTTCGTGCGCGGCGAGAAAGAGGATCACGCTCACGCGGGACTCCTTGCGCGCAACAAGCGCCGTACCTGTGAAGGCAAGCCCGTCGCCGGTGGATGTCGCGATGTCGAGGCGTTGGCCCGTGACGGCGCCGAACGGGGCAGGGCGCACGCTCGACAGCGTCGGCGGCGTAAAGCCCAGTGCATCGACGTTCGCGGCGACAAATGACGCCAACACCTCGCCTCCCGCCGTTGCATCGAACGCCGCCCTGTCTTTCGGACGGTTCGTCATGCCTTCGCCGTGCGTCAGTCCGCCCGCGAGATAGAGGCGATCCAGCGCCGGACCATTCTGCGAGAGCAGGCGCAGCTTGCGCGCGCCGGAGGGGGTGAAGTCGGACCAGACACGATCGAGTTGCACGGAGAGGCCGTCGCCCGCGCGAAACATCCCCGGCGCAGGATCGCGCATGGAGGCGCACCCGGCGGCGACAAGTGTGCCGAAAAGCAGCGTCCGGCGCGCGATCACAGCGGCGCTCCGTCCAGCAGCGCATGGAGCAGCGCGTGCGCGCCCTCGGGCGTGCGCACATCCTGGTCAGGCCGGGCGACGATGCTGTTCTTCCAGATGATGTCGCCGCTGCGGAGATCGACGAGCGATGCGGCGGCGCGCGTGATCCCCGTCGGCGCCTGCACGCCGGCCGCCGCCGCGCCCACGACGAAGACCCCGCGCAAGGCGCTGGTGACGTCGCCGTCGCAGCTGATGAGGAGGGCGTGCGTGGCGTCGCCGATGGCGAGCGCCCGCGCGCCGGCGCCCAGGGTCCATGCACGGTGGCGGGGCAGGGTCGGCGGCGCAGGATCGGCGGTGTCGGCGGTGCGGATCGACACGCGCACGGCGTCGTGCAGCAAGAGAATCTGTCGCGCCTGCGGCGACGCCTCGGCGCGCAGGAGACTCACCGCATTGCGCCCGCCGCCGGCGATCCTGTCCCGCGCATGTCGCGCCAGATGCTCGCGCGCCGCCGCGCTCCAGTCGGGGCGGTCGATACTGCGGGCGTTCACGGCAAGAAGAGCGAGTTTCACGTCGGGCTCCACGACGACGATCGTCCCGCCGGGCGGCAGTTGCGGCCGCGGGGGCGGCGCAGTTGCGCACGCCGTCGCGCACGCTAGTGCGAGCACCGCAATCAATCGTCGCATGGAAGCCCCCAGCCTTGCCCCACGGTCACCCTAAGCGGGCAGGAAACGTCCCTCAAGACCGCACCGAAGGCGCGTCGAAGGGCAGGGTTTGCCTTTCCGGCGCCGTGCGCTAGGACGGCGCCACTCGTTTCAAATCAGCGGCGGCCCAAGCTCCATGTCCATCCTCGTCAACGCGTCCACCCGGGTGATCTGCCAGGGCTTCACAGGCAAGAACGGCACGTTCCACTCGGAGCAGGCCATCGCCTACGGGACCAGGATGACGGGCGGGGTGTCGCCGGGGAAGGGCGGCTCGACGCATCTCGGACTGCCGGTGTTCAACTCGGTTGCCGAAGCCAAGGACAAGGCCGGCGCTGATGCGACGGTGATCTATGTCCCGCCCCCGGGCGCGGCGGCGGCCATCGAGGAAGCCATCGACGCGGAAATCCCGCTCATCGTATGCATCACGGAAGGCATTCCGGTGCTCGACATGGTGCGCGTGAAGGCCAAGCTCGCGAAGTCGAAGTCGCGCCTGATCGGCCCGAACTGCCCGGGCGTGCTGACGCCGGGCGAGTGCAAGATCGGCATCATGCCGGGCTCGATCTTCTCGAAGGGCAATGTGGGCGTCGTCTCGCGCTCGGGCACGCTGACCTACGAGGCGGTGTTCCAGACCACCAATGAAGGCCTCGGCCAGACGACCGCCGTGGGCATCGGCGGCGACCCCGTGAAGGGCACCGAGTTCATTGATATGCTTGAGATGTTCCTCGCCGACCCCGCGACGACCTCGATCATCATGATCGGCGAGATCGGCGGCTCCGCCGAAGAAGACGCCGCGCAGTTTCTGGCCGACGAAGCCAAGAAGGGCCGCAAGAAGCCGACCGTCGGCTTCATCGCCGGCCGCACGGCGCCTCCGGGACGCCGCATGGGTCACGCCGGCGCGATCATCTCCGGCGGCAAGGGCGACGCGGAATCGAAGATCGCCGCAATGGAAGCGGCGGGCATCACGATCTCCCCGCACCCGGCCGCGCTGGGCAAGACAATGGCGGCGCTGCTGAAGGGCTGAGCGTCCCGCGCTTTGGCATGGCAGTCCTGCATCTGCGCAGGACAGACAACGTGACCTTTCCCGCATTTGGGGAGGCGCGCGAACGCAAACCGCCTTATATCCCCTCCAAATCATCGGAGGTTAGACGACTATGGCGGATGGCGGCCGCGGCGTGCCGAATTCGGCGTTCCTTGAGACGAGCTTTCTCGACGGGACCAACGCTCTTTTCGTCGAACAGATGCACGCGCGCTATATCGAGGACCCGACCTCGGTGGACGCCTCGTGGCGGGCCTTCTTCGAGGAACTCGGCGATCGCGAGCGGGCGCGGGGCCCGTCCTGGGCCAAGCCCGGCGTGGCCGATCCGAAACCCGATGAAATCACCGCCATGCTCGACGGCAACTGGGCCGCGCTCGAGCCGAAGATCGCCAAGAAGATCGAAGCGCGCGCGGCTGCTGCGCCGTCCGTCGCCGCACCGTCCAAGGTCCAGATCGAGAGTGCGGCCCGCGACAGCGTCCGCGCCCTGATGCTCATCCGCGCGTACCGCTCGCGCGGGCACCTCGCGGCGAATCTCGATCCGCTCGCGATGGAGGCGCCCGAGCCGGTCGACGGCCTCGATCCCGCGTCCTACGGATTCGGCCCCGGCGACATGGACCGCGAGATCTTCATCGACGGCGTGCTCGGCCTCGAAACCGCGACCGTGCGCCAGATGCTCGACATCCTGCGCCGCACTTATTGCGGCTCGATCGGCGTCGAGTTCATGCACATCACCAATCCCGTCGAGAAGGCGTGGATCCAGCAGCGCATCGAAGGGCCGGACAAGGAAATCAGCTTCACGCCCGAGGGCAAGAAGGCGATCCTGCGCAAGCTCATCGAAGGCGAGACGTTCGAGAAGTTCCTGCACAAGCGCTATCCCGGCACCAAGCGCTTCGGCCTCGACGGCGGCGAGGCGATGATCCCGGCGCTCGAACAGGTCATCAAGCGCGGCGGGTCCTATGGCGTCGAGGATATCGTGCTCGGCATGGCGCACCGCGGGCGTCTCAACGTTCTCGCGGCGGTGATGGGCAAGCCCTATCACGTCATCTTCCACGAATTCCGCGGCGGCTCCGCGACGCCCGAAGATGTGATGGGTTCGGGCGACGTGAAGTATCACATGGGCGCTTCATCGGACCGCGCGTTCGACGGGCATGTGGTGCACCTGTCGCTGACGGCGAACCCGTCCCACCTCGAAATCGTCAACCCGGTCGTGCTCGGCAAGTCGCGCGCCAAGCAGGCGTCGCGGCAGACGCACAAGGAAGACGACAAGCAGCTCTTCGACCTGCGCGCGCGGGTGATGCCGTTGCTTATCCATGGCGACGCCGCGTTTGCGGGGCAGGGCGTGGTGGCGGAGTGCTTCGCGCTGTCGGGCCTGCGCGGCTACCGCACGGGCGGGACCATGCACTTCATCGTCAACAACCAGATCGGCTTCACGACGAGCCCGCGCTTCTCGCGCTCCTCGCCGTACCCGTCGGATGTGGCGCTGATGGTGCAGGCGCCGATCTTCCACGTGAACGGGGATGATCCGGAAGCGGTCGTCTACGCGACGAAGGTCGCGACCGAATACCGGCAGGAGTTCGGCAAGGACGTCGTCATCGACATGTTCTGCTATCGCCGCTTCGGCCACAATGAAGGCGACGATCCGTCCTTCACGCAGCCCCTGATGTACAAAAAGATCAAGGGTCAGCCTTCGACGCGCGACATCTACGCCCGCAAGCTCGTAACACAGGGCGATGTGAGCCAGGCGGAAGTCGACAGCTGGATCGCAGAGTTCGAACAGTTCCTCGACGAGGAGTTCGAGGCCGGCAAGAACTACAAGCCCAACAAGGCCGACTGGCTGGACGGCGTCTGGTCGGGTCTGAAGCAATCGGACGATCCGGAGCTGCGCGGCGTCACCGGCGTCGATGAGGGCAAGCTTGTCGAGATCGGCCTGAAGCTCACCGAGATTCCGTCGAGCGTGGATGTCCACAAGACTCTCGCGCGCGTGGTCGAGGCGCGCCGCAAGACCATCGAGGCGCGCGAAGGAATCGACTGGGCGATGGCCGAGCACCTCGCCTTCGGCACGCTGCTCGATGAAGGCTACCCGGTGCGCCTGTCGGGGCAGGATTCCTGCCGCGGCACGTTCAGCCAGCGCCACTCGCACTTCGTCGACCAGACTACCGAGGAACGCTACACGCCGCTGAACAATATCCGCCCGGGCCAGGCGCACTACGAGGTCATCGACTCGCTGCTCTCGGAAGAAGCGGTGCTGGGCTACGAGTACGGCTACTCGCTCGCGGCGCCGAAGACGCTGACGCTCTGGGAAGCGCAGTTCGGCGACTTCGTGAACGGCGCGCAGGTGGTCATCGACCAGTTCATCTCTTCGGGCGAGCGCAAGTGGCTGCGCATGTCCGGTCTCGTGATGCTGCTGCCGCATGGCTATGAAGGGCAGGGCCCGGAACACTCCTCCGCGCGGCTTGAACGTTTCCTGCAGCAGTGCGCGGAAGAGAACATGCAGGTCGTGAACTGCACGACGCCGGCGAACTATTTCCACGCCCTGCGTCGCCAGATGCACCGCAATTTCCGCAAGCCGCTCATCGTGATGACGCCGAAGTCGCTGCTGCGCCACAAGCGTGCGGTGTCGCGTCTCGATGAGATGGGCGCGGGCACGTCCTTCCACCGCCTGCTGTGGGATGACGGCGATCCGGGCCTGCCGGGCGCGCTGACCTCCACCCGCGTGAAGCCGGACGCCGAAATCCGTCGCGTGGTGATGTGCTCGGGCAAGGTCTATTACGATCTGCTCGAAGAGCGCGAGAAGCGCGGCGTCGATGACATCTACCTCCTGCGTCTCGAGCAGTTCTATCCGTGGCCGATGAAGTCGGTGATGACCGAGTTGGCGCGCTTTCCGCAGGCGGAGCTGGTCTGGTGTCAGGAGGAGCCGAAGAACCAGGGCGGCTGGCAGTTCGTCGATCCGTGGATCGAACTCACGCTGGACCGCATGGAAACGAAGGCCAAGCGCGCGCGCTATGCGGGACGGCCCGCGACGGCGTCGACGGCGACGGGCCTCATGTCCAAGCACCTTAAGGAGCTGGAGACGTTCCTGGAAGAAGCGCTGGGATGATCGAGGCTTCGTGCCATTGCGGCGGTGTGCGCTACACGGTGGATGCCGCGCCCACTACGGCGCTCGACTGCAACTGCTCGCACTGCCGGCTCTACGGCAGCCTCTGGGCGTACTATCCGCAGCGCGACGTGAAATTCACCGCGACGCCGGATACCTTCGTCTACCAGTGGGGCGACAGGATGCTGGACATGCATCATTGCCGGACGTGCGGCTGCTTTTCGCACTTCACGATCACCGGCGAGGACGACGCCGAGAAGATCGGCCTCAACATCAGGCTGATGCGCGGCCTCACGCCGGAAACGGTGAGCGTCGTGCAGAAGAACAACGGCAACGATCACGTTTTCTGGACGAAGTCGGATCGCCCGGTGCTCCCAGGCCATGACCAACCCGCGCAATCGTGATAACGCGGCGCAAAGGATCGAAAGATGACTGATATCGTAGTGCCGACGCTGGGTGAGTCCGTGACCGAGGCGACCGTCGCCAAGTGGCTGAAGAAGCCCGGCGATGCGGTGGCGAAGGATGAAACGCTCGTCGAACTGGAAACCGACAAGGTGTCCGTCGAAGTCTCGGCGACCGAGGCCGGCACGCTCGGCGAGATCGTCGCGGCGGAAGGGGACACGGTGGGCATCGGCGCGCTGCTCGGCCGCCTGGGCGCCGCCGGCGCCGCCAAGCCCGCGCCTGCCGCGAAGCCTGCAGCGCCCGCACCCAAGGCCGCTCAACCCGCCGCGCAGGTCGCGCCGCCGAGCGTGCAGCGCATCGCCGCCGAGAGCGGCATCGACGTGGCGTCCATGAACGGCAGCGGCAAGGATGGCCGTGTCACCAAGGGCGACGCGCTCGCCGCGCTGCAGTCGAAGCCCGCCGCGTCCGCGCCGGCGGCTCCCGCAGCGCCGCGTCGTCTCGATGCGCGCGAGGAACGCGTGAAGATGACGCGCCTGCGCGCCACCATCGCCCGCCGCCTGAAGGAAGCGCAGAACACCGCCGCCATGCTCACGACCTTCAACGAGGCCGACATGAGCCCGGTGATGGCGGTGCGCTCGCGCTACAAGGACAAGTTCGAAGAGAAGCACGGCGTGAAGCTGGGCTTCATGAGCTTCTTCGTGAAGGCGTGCGTCACCGCGCTCCACGAGGTGCCGTCCGTCAACGCCGAGATCGAAGGCGACGACGTCATCTACAAGAACTTCTACGACATCGGCATCGCGGTGGGGACCGACAAGGGCCTTGTCGTGCCGGTGCTGCGCGACGCGCACACAAAGTCGATGGCGCAGATCGAGCAGGACATCGCCGCCCTCGGCAAGAAAGCGCGCGACGGCCAGCTGAAGCTCGAAGACCTCCAGGGCGCGACGTTCACGATCTCGAACGGCGGCGTCTATGGCTCGCTGATGTCGACGCCGATCCTGAACGCGCCGCAGTCGGGCATTCTCGGCATGCACAAGATCCAGGATCGCCCGGTGGTGGTGAACGGCCAGATCGTCATCCGCCCGATGATGTATCTCGCGCTCAGCTACGATCACCGCCTCGTGGACGGCAAGGAAGCGGTCACGTTCCTCGTGCGCGTGAAGGAAAACCTCGAAGATCCCGAGCGGATGCTCCTCGATCTGTGAGTGATGCGCGCCCGTCAGTGCGCGGTTTCGAGCTTCGGATGCGTTGCGCCGCTCCGGCTGAGCTGATCGGCGAAGGCGTGGTTCACGTCGCGGTGTCCAGCTTCGTCCGCGCGGACGGCGATGACCACGTCGCGAAGCCGCGCTTTGGCGGGCAGCTTCCAGTAGTCGATGGCGATGGCGGGGGCGGGGACGTTTTCGATCTCGCCGGCGTCGATCGCCGCGAGATACTGCGTGTAGCTGACGACCGCCTCCTCCTCGAAATAGCCCACGAGGCGGTGCGCCGTGCGCTGCGAGACGAGATAGAGGACGAAGAATGCGTTCCAGAACACGCCCTGCGCAATGATGACGAGCAGCCGCTCGAACCAGTTCGGCTGCGCCACGGCGATGAACGTCATGAGATGCATGCGCTCGTTCTCGGCCTCGTCGAGCAGGGTCTTGATCCAGCCCTCGTCGTCGCGCATCCGCCGGAGGCTCTTCAGATGGTTCATCATCCCGCCGACCATGCCCGGAACCGCCGCCACGGTTTCGAGAACGACGGCGCGATGACCGTAGCGCTTGGAGAAGAAGACATCGGCGAGGAAGCGCAGCAGCTTCGTCAGTCCGAAAGCGATCCGGTCGGACAGGCCTTGTGGGGCATGGCGGGTGGCGGGCTCGGCGGGCATGGCGCTCTCCTCGGTCCTTGTGAGATAGGAGGGCGGCGGTAGCCGGCCCAGGGTGGCCAGTTGTCGCGTCCTTGTGGAGGGATGATGCCGCTCGCTGAAGGTCTCGCGTGGGTGCTGCGTGCGTTCGGCGCGCTTTACATCGTCGGCGCGATCTTCCTGTTCCGGATGTTGCGGTTCGACTCGTTTCTGGACAAGGCGCTCCGCGAGATCGAGGCGGCGAACGACAGTCTCGCTCGCGAAGCGGGCGAAGCTGCGCCGGTTCGGGCGGCGGAGGATCGCGGGCGCAATGTCTGGCTGGCCGCCGGCGGCGCGCTGACGCTCGCGGCGGGCGCCGCGATGCTGCTGGCGAGCCGCTTCGCCGTGCCGCTCCTGGCGTTGCTCGTCGTGCAGCAGCTCTTCTATTTCATGCGCCAGCGCCGCCGGGAACTCCGCGCCGCTACGCCGGAGGAAGCGCTCGACGCCCGGCCCACCGCGCAGACACGCAGCGGCTTCTACTATTCGCTCGTCCTGACCGTCCTTGCTGCATGGCTGGGTTGGCAGGGCGCACTTACATGAAGGCCGCGCCCGCGTTAGACGGTGCGCAAATATGATCCGAAGGAATGACCATGGCTGAGCAGTTTGACGTCGTCATCATCGGCGGCGGTCCCGGCGGCTACAACTGCGCGATCCGCGCCGGCCAGCTCGGTCTGAAGACCGCCATCGTGGAGAGCCGCGGCAAGCTCGGCGGCACGTGCCTCAACGTGGGCTGCATTCCGTCGAAGGCGCTGCTGCATGCGTCGGAGATGTTCGAGGCCGCCAAGACGACCTTCGCGTCCATGGGCGTCGTCGTCGGCGCGCCGAAGCTCGATCACGCCGCCTTCATGAAGCAGAAGGACGACGCCGTGGACGGCCTGACCAAGGGCGTCGAATTCCTGATGAAGAAGAACAAGGTCACATATTTCAAAGGGAAGGGCCGCATCGCCGGGGCCGGCAAGGTCGAAGTCACCGGCGAGAACGGCGTCGAGACGCTGGCGACCAAGAACATCGTCATCGCCACGGGCTCCGAACCCATGCCGCTGCCGGGCGTGACGATCGACGAGAAGCAGATCGTGTCGTCCACCGGTGCGCTGGCGCTGGAGAAAGTGCCGGGCAAGCTCGTCGTCATCGGCGGCGGCGTGATCGGGCTGGAGCTGGGCAGCGTGTGGCGGCGCCTCGGCGCGGAAGTGACGGTGGTCGAATTCCTCGACCGCATCCTGCCGACGAACGACGGCGAAGTGTCGAAGCAGTTCCAGCGCCTCCTGACCAAGCAGGGCTTTGCGTTCGAGCTGTCGACGAAGGTCACAGGCGTCGAGAAGAAGGGCGGCAAGCTCGCGGTCACCGTGGAGCCCGCAGCGGGTGGCGAGAAGCGCGTGATCGACGCCGACATCGTGCTCGTCGCGATCGGGCGCCGCCCCTACACTGAAGGCCTCGGCCTCGAGACGGTGGGCATCCAGACGGACAAGCGCGGTTTCATCCCGAACGATCACTGGAAGACGAGCGCGCCGGGCGTCTACGTCATCGGCGATGTCACGCACGGGCCGATGCTTGCGCACAAGGCGGAAGAGGAGGGCGCCAACGTCGCCCAGATCATCGCCGGCAAGTGGGGGCACATGAACTTCGATCTCGTGCCGGGCGTCGTCTACACGAAGCCGGAGGTGGCCTCCGTCGGCAAGACCGAGGAAGAACTGAAGGCCGCCGGCGTGAAGTACAAGGTCGGGAAGTTTCCGTTCATGGCCAACAGCCGTGCGCGCACGAACCACGAGACGGACGGCTTCGTGAAGATACTTGAGGACGAGGCCACCAGCCGCATCGTCGGCGCGCACATCATCGGGGTCGGCGCCGGCGAAATGATCGGCGAGATCTGCGTCGCCATGGAATTCGGCGCGAGCGCGGAAGACATCGCGCGCACCTGCCACGCCCACCCGACCATGACCGAAGCTATCCGCGAAGCCGCCAAGGGCGTCGACGGCTGGACGATGCAGGCGTGAGCGCTGGCTTCACACGGCGCTCGGCGCTGCTGTCTGTCGGCGCTGCGGTCGCTGCCGGTTGCGCGGGTGGGCGGCGCGAAGAGGTCCATCTTCTCGAGCTTCTCGAAAGGAAGGTCGGCGGTCGACTCGGCGTCTTCATGCTCGATACCGCGACGGGACTTGCGGAGGCGCATCGCGGCACGGAGCGGTTCGGCATGTGCTCGACGTTCAAGCTGCCGCTTGCGGGCGTCGTGCTGCGGGAGGCGGATGCGGGGCGGCTCGATCTCGCTGAGCGACTGACGTTCACGCAGGCCGACATGGTTCCCTATGCGCCGGTGACGACACAGAATCTGGCGCAGGGTTGGATGACGGTCGAAGCGCTTGCGGAAGCCGCGCAGAAGACCAGCGACAACGTCGCCGCGAACCTGCTCATCAAGCGTCTGGGCGGGCCGGAGGGCGTCACCTCGAAGGTGCAGGCGATCTACCGTCACGGCTTCCGCCTCGATCGCTACGAGACGCAGATGAATTTCGTGCCGCCGGGCGAAGTGCGCGACACTGCGACGCCGGAAGGGATGGGGCTCATCCTGTCGCGCCTGCTCTCGCAGGACGAAACCACGACAAGCCGCCTCGCGCCCGCATCGCGCGCGAAGCTCATCCAGTGGATGGTCGACACCACGACGGGAATGAAGCGCATCCGCGCCGGCCTGCCGCCCGAATGGAAAGCCGGCGACAAGACCGGCACCGCCGACGCCGCCGGCATGCCGAACAAGGTCAACGACGTCGCCGCGATCTGGCCGACGCCGGACGGCGATCCCGTCATCGTCGTCGCGTTCTACGAAGCGCCCGGCGAATTCGAGGGCACGCGCGATCAGGACCAGGCGGTGCTGGCGGAAGTGGGCAAGCTCGCCGCGATCTGGATCAAGCGCGAGCGGAGTCTGTAGCAGCTGCGATTTCCTCCTCCGTGAGCAAAGCGAAACGGGGGAGGTGGCAATCGCGCAGCGATTGACGGAGGGGGCGCTCGGCGCCCGCCCCCATCCCCGCCCTCGGCGGTACTTCCCCCGCGTGCGGGGAGAGAATAGCGGCGAGCTACTCCGCCGCGCTGAGCATGGCGCGCAGCTTGTCGAGATAGGCGATCCACGCGTCGCGGCCAGCATCCGTCAGATGTGCGCGCGTCACCGGCTTCTTGCCTTCGAACTGCTTCTCGATGCGGACATAGCCCGCTTCCTCGAGCTTCGAGAGATGCGCGGAGAGATTGCCGTCCGTCGCGTTCACCTTGGCCTTGAGTTCAAGGAAGGTCGCGGGGCTTGCGGTCGAAAGATACGCCATGATCCCCAGCCGCAGGCGGCCGTGGATCACGTCGTCGAGTTCGGTGTGATCGAAGGACGTCATGCGATCACACGGTCGTCGACGGTTCTTTGCGCAAGAGCGCAATGCCGGGCACGAGCAGGGTGGCGACGGAGCCCGCGGCGCCGGCGAGATAGAACCACGGTGCGCTCAGGAAGGCGCCGAGCACGACCGACAGGCCGAAAGACAGGAAGGCGAACCCACCCAGCCACTTTTCCTGCGTGACGATGGACGTCACCATCAGCGCGCCGCCGTAGAGCGCGAACGCCGCCGGCACGATGACATCGGGCGATGTGGTGTCGCGCGACACCGCCATGTGCAGGATTGCGCCGATCACGATCGCGCCCGTGCCGATGCCTGAACCGGCCCACGCCGCGCGCTCCACGCGATTGCCGAGCGAAGACATGCCGGGCTTCGATTTGATGCGGTTGGAGAGAAGCGCGGAGCCGAAGCCCGCAACCACGCCGTAGCTCCCCCATAACGCCCCGAAGTGCCATTGCGGATTGGCGACGATGAGCTCGTTGACGAGGCCCCAGTGCAGCGACCAGGCGACGGCGTTGAGCGCGCCCCAGAACATGAGAAAGGATCCGCCCAGCAGCGGGGCGTGGCGCCCTTCCTCTGCAAGGGTGCGGACGTAGTCGAGGTCCTCGGCGATTTCGCGCGGGCTCATGCGGCTCTCCATTCGATGCTGGAGAAGTACGCAAAGCACTTTGAAATGTCAAGTACCTGCTTTCGCCCTAGGCGGCGGTCTCGAAGAGGGGTGCGCGATAGGTTGCCGGAACGGCGAGCGTGAAGGTCGAGCCGCGGCCTGGCGTGCTTTCCACGGTGACGTCGCCGCCGAGGAGTCGGGCCAGATGCCGCGTGATGGCGAGGCCGAGGCCCGTCCCGCCGAAGGCGCGCGTGACCGAAGCGTCGGCCTGCACGAAGGGCTGGAACAGCCGGTGCAGTTTTTCCGGCGCGATGCCGACGCCTTCATCCGAAACGCGGATCACGATCCAGTTCGCGCCGTCGCGCATTTCGCGGATCGCCGAGAGGCGCACGTCGCCGCCCTTGGTGAACTTCACTGCGTTCGACGCGAGATTGAGCACGCACTGGCTGAGCTTGAAGCGGTCCGTGAAGGCGTCGCCCATGTCCACGTCCATGTCGACGCGCACGGTGTTGCGGTTGGCGGCGGCCATCGGCTCCACGGTGCCGGCGATGTCCTGCAGCATCAGATCGACGGAGAAGGGGGCGGCGGTGACGTCCATGCGGCCCGCCTCGATCTTCGAGAGATCGAGCACGTCGTTGATGAGGTGCAGCAGCTGGTTAGCGGCGGTGAGGATGCGGCGGAGATCCTTGTCGTCGCTTTCGTCGCCGCGCGCCTGTGCGAGTTCGAGCAGGATTTCGCCGTAGCCGATGATCGCGTTGAGCGGCGTGCGCAGTTCGTGGCTCATGTTCGCGAGGAACTGCGACTTGGCGAGATTGGCGCTCTCGGCGGCGGCGCGCGATCTGTCGAGATCGTCGATCATGCGCACGAGGGCGGCGTCGCGTGCGGCGATCTCGCTGACGACGACGCGAAGGCGCGCCACGGAATCCGCGAGCACGCGTTCCGCGCTGAGACTGCCCGACGGCGTCGGCGGCAGCTCGACGGGGGCGGTTTCTCCGGCATAGGCCGCTATGGCTTGGCGCTTTTCTTCAAGCGCGGCTTCGGCGGCGCGCGTCGCCTCGAGCACTTCGAATTCAAGCTGCTTCTGCGCCGTGATGTCGTGCGTGAGGCCCGAGAGCCGCACAAGGACGCCCTTGCGGCTGAACGTGGCGATCGCGGCCGTGCGCAACCACAGCACTTCCCCGTCGTGGCGGATGATGCGGTGATCGTTCACCGCGCGCGGCGAGTCGGGCGACAGGCCATTGATGGCGGCGGCGACACAGTCGGCGTCGTCGGGATGCACCAGCGGCGTGCCCGGTTGGGTGACGTCTTCCCATGTCAGCGTGCGCCCGTAGATGCGCTCCATCGCGCCGCCGTTGCGATAGCTCTGGCGTCGGAAGTCGATGTCCCACGAGCCGGCGTTCATGGAGTCCACTGCCAGGCGGAGCTGCTCGACGAGCGCGAGGTTCTCGGCGTGCGCCTTGCCGACGCGGCGCTCGACGGTGGAGGCGAGATAGATCTGCGTGTTCACCGCCGCGCCGAGCACGAAGAAGGCGCCGAGCACTGCAAGGCCGGTCTGGTTCTGAAGGCTCTGGAGGACGAAGTACGTCGCCGTCAGCGAGTAGGGCGCGCTGATCGCGACCATGATTTCCGGAGAGCCGCGGAATTGCGCCGCCACGAGCGCGAACCCCGCTGCGACGTAGAGCACGGCGACCGCGTGCGCAGCAGCGTGGCCGGAATGCCAGGCGAGAAGGGGCGCTGTCGCCCAGAAGCAGGTGGTGAGGAAGCCCACGGCGAGGAAGCGCGGATCGCGCGTCGGATCGGGGTTTCTGTGGCCGCGGCGCGTGAAGAGCCACCGCTCGGTGAGCGTGCGGACGTGCGCGGCGGTGAGTGTCGCGGCCGTCCAGAGACCTGCGGTGAGCGGGCCGACGACCGGAATGAGGCCCGCGCCCCAGCCGAGAATGAGGAAGTAGCGGAGGTTCTTGCTGCTCAGAATGGCGGCGATGGTCGCGTTGGTTCTGACCCCGGCGATCATGGCGGACAAGACGCTGCTCCGTTCAGGAGGCGGCATCTTGCACAGGAGGGGATAAATCTTCGTGAGCGCCGCGCGCGTTTTCCGACGCGGACGAGCGGCCCCTAAAGCAACTGCGCCCGACCGTGAGGCCGGGCGCAGTGTTCACTTCACGAAGAGGCGGACGGGCTTCGTCCGCATCACCGTCGAATGGCCAGTTAGGCCTTCGCGACCGGCTTCACGGCCTTCGTCGTGCGGGCCGTCGTCGTGCGCTTCGTCGCGACCTTGGCCGGACGGCCGCGCTTGGCGACCTTCTTCTTCGCGGCCTTCTTCTTGGCGACCTTGCGGACGGTCTTCTTCGCGGTCTTCTTCGCGGTCGTCTTGCGAGCGACCTTCTTCTTGGCGACCTTCTTCTTCGCCGTCTTCTTCACGGTCTTCTTCGCCGCCGTCTTCTTGGCGACTTTGCGGACCGACTTCTTCGCGCGCTTGGCCGGGGCCTTCTTCGCGACTTTCTTCGTCACTTTCTTCACCATGATAAGTTCTCCCGTTTTCACTGTTTCACTAGGTTTCACCAAAAGCGATCTGCTCCATCGCTGCGTGCCAATTTGGACCACACATAGTTGTCAAGTAGTTTATTCCACTCGATGCCGAAAATATTTTTCGTTATTGTGCGGTTAAATTGGTCGGTGACTTCCCATTACTTATTTTGCATTCTGCAGGGAGCCCTAGCCCTTGGGCCCCATAAGTTTCGTCGCCTCAAGCGCGCGGGTGCGCAGACCTGTAAGCGTCGAAGACGCGTGCCGCCTCCACGTCGGCATATTTCTGTGTTGTCGAAAGCGATTCGTGGCCGAGCAGCTCCTGAATCACGCGCAAATCGCCGCCGTGCGCCAACAAGTGAGTCGCGAACGCGTGTCGCAACGCGTGTGGCGTCGTTGATTCGGGCAGCGAAAGACGCGCGCGAAGTTGCGCGACACGATCCTGGATGATGCGCGGCGAGAGTTCGCCGCCACGCACGCCGCGAAAGAGCGGCGCATCGCGGTCGAGTGCGAACGGACACAGCGCGGCGTACCGCTCCACGGCGTCGCGCGCCGCGTCGAGGACGGGAACGATGCGCTCCTTGCCGCCCTTGCCGGTGACGCGCAGCGTGCGCGGCAGCGGCCGGTCGACGCCCTTGAGCGCGAGCGCTTCGCTGATTCGCAGGCCGGCTGCGTAGAGAAGGGTGAGCACCGCGGCGTCACGCGCGGCGATCCAGTCGGCGCCGTGCGCCTCGTCGCCGGCGGCGATGTCGAGCATGGCGCGCGCGTCTGTCTCGGAGACAGGGCGGGGCAGGGTGGCGCGCAGGCGCGGGCCGCGCACAAGCTTGATCCGGGCGTTGGCGACGCCGCAGCGGCGCTCGATCCACTGGAAGAAGGCGCGGATCGCGGCGAGCGCGCGCATGACCGAGCGGTCGCCCAGGCCTTCGCTGCGGCGGTGCGCGAGATAGCCCCGCAGGTCCTGCGGCTCGAGCGATCCCATGTCCGCCAGCGTCGGCGGCCCGCCGAGATGACCGGTCAGAAACCCAAGGAATTGAACGACGTCCCGGCGATAGGCGTCCACGCTTGCGGCGCTGAAGCGGCGCTCGTTCGCCAGATACTCGGTCCAGAGAACCGAAGCTTCCAATGCTGGCGTCGAAGCGCCCGTATCCCTAAATGGCGACATATGAGTCCGTCAGCCCGCATGCGCGCCGCGCGCCGTCGATCGAGTACGATCGCGACGCTGCCCGGCTTCGAGGAGGAGTCCTCGGACTTCGCGCATGATGCTCAACTCTCCAAAGTCGCCGTCCTGTTCCCGCTGCCTTTGCCGGAACCATTCGACTACTGCGCGCCCGCCGAATGGGACCTGAAGGAAGGCGATCACGTGATCGCACCACTCGGTCCACGCAGCGTGCGTGGAGTCGTATGGAGCGTTGAAACAAAAAGTGCAAATGCCGCGAATCTGAAACGCATCGAATCGAAGGCGCTCGCGGCGCCGTTGCCGGATATTTCGCGACGCTTCATCGACTGGACTGCGAAGTATGTCGTCACGCCGCCCGGCAACATTCTGCGCATGGTCGTGCGCTCCATCGAAGCGCTCTCGCCGTCGCCGACCTACGCTGTCTATGCACCCGCCGAGACCATGTCGGGTGCGGTGACGCCGCAACGCGCAAAGGTGATGAGTGAAGCTGCACGGGAGCCCGCGACGGGCGCCGAACTCGCACGACGCGCCGGCGTTTCTTCCAGTGTTGTCAAAGCCTTGGTCGAAACGGGCGCGCTGACGCGCATCGATGTGCCGGAAGACGAGCCGTATCCCGAACCCGATCTTTCGCTGCCGGGAAACACGCTCAACGCGCAGCAGGACGCGGCTGCGGAAATACTCAAGGACGCCGTGCGCGCGGGCGACTTCCAGGCCGTGCTGCTCGACGGGATCACCGGCTCCGGAAAGACCGAAGTCTATCTTGAAGCCATCGCCGAAGCGCTCGCCCGCGACCCGTCGGCGCAGGTTCTCGTTCTTCTTCCCGAAATTGCACTGACGCAGGCCGTGCTCGCCAGATTCGAGCAGCGATTCGGCACGCGACCCGTGGAGTGGCACTCCGCGATCACCCAAAAGGCGCGTCGCCGCGCCTGGCGCGAAGTGAATGACGGGCGCGCCAGATTGATCGCCGGCGCCCGCTCCGCGCTCTTTCTTCCGTTCCGCAACCTGCGCCTGATTGTGGTCGACGAGGAAC
The DNA here is from genome assembly GCA_016791445.1 of Hyphomonadaceae bacterium. Classification (GTDB taxonomy): domain Bacteria; phylum Pseudomonadota; class Alphaproteobacteria; order Caulobacterales; family Aquidulcibacteraceae; genus VFBF01. The sequence continues at coordinate 410,225 of JAEUMP010000016.1, forward strand.
ATGACCCGTCCTACAAACAGGACGACGGCGTCGCGTATCAGGCGCGAGATCTCGCGGTGGCGAGGGCGAAGCTCGGGGGCTGTGCGGTAGTCCTCGCCAGCGCGACGCCGTCTCTCGAAACGCTCGTGAACGCGCAGGCCGGTCGTTACCGGCATGTAAAGCTGACGGCGCGTCACGGTGTGGCGGTGCTGCCGGACGTGGAATTGATCGATCTCAAGATCCACGCGCCGGACAAGGGCCGCTGGCTGTCGCCGAAACTGGTCACCGCTGCGGCGGAAGCCCTGTCACGCGGAGAGCAGACGCTCTTCTACATGAACCGTCGCGGCTACGCGCCGCTGACGCTGTGCCGAGCGTGCGGGCACCGCATGGAAAGCCCGGACACTAAAAGCTGGCTCGTCGAGCACAAATATTCGGGCCGCCTTGTCTGTCACCTGACCGGCTTCTCGATGCCGAAGCCGAAGGAGTGCCCCACCTGCATGGCGCCCGATCCGTTCGTGGCGATCGGTCCGGGCGTCGAGCGTGTGGAAGAGGAGACGCGCCAGCTTTTTCCCAATGCGCGCATCGAGATCTTCTCGTCGGACACCGCGCAGACGGGCGATCAGGTGCGCGCGATCGTCGAGCGGATGGCGGCGGGCGAGATCGACATCCTCATCGGCACGCAGATCGTCGCCAAGGGTCACAACTTTCCGCGCCTCACCGTCGTCGGCGTCGTCGATGCGGATCTTGGCCTCAAGGGCGGGGACCTGCGGGCAGGGGAGCGCACTTTCCAGTTGCTCAGTCAGGTCGCCGGCCGCGCAGGGCGCGCTGATCGCCCGGGGCGCGCGCTGGTGCAGACCTATGCGCCGGAGCACGACGCGATGATCGCGCTCGCGAAGCATGACCGTGACGGCTTCCTCGCGGCGGAGGCGGCGGGGCGCGAAGCGATGGGCATGCCGCCCTATGGACGGCTTGCGGCGGTGATCGTCTCGGGCGGCGATGAGCCGACGGTCAACTACGCGGCCATTGCGCTTGGCGAAGCGGCGCCGCTGGCCGATGGCGTGGAAGTATGGGGGCCGGCGCCGGCGCCGCTGTCGGTGATCCGCGGGCAGCATCGTCGCCGCTTCCTCGTGCGCGCGGATCGCGGCGTGGATCTCTCCGCCTACATGTCGGCCTGGCGCGAGCGGGTGAAGCTGCACTCAAGCATTCGCGTTCAGATCGACGTGGACCCGTACTCATTCCTGTAAGGCTTACATCAGCGGCAGTTCGACCTTCACGCTTTGGCCCGCGTCATTCCGTGCGTCGCCGACGAGGCGGAAGTCATCGGTGGGCTGGAGGACGAGGACGGTGTTGCGGTCTTCCGCGCCGACCTTGCAGCGCGCGGAGATGGTGACGCCCGTGCGGTTCACGGTGCCGGCCATGCCGGTGGGTGCGCAGAGGCCGCCGTCGAAGGCGCCGGAGGTTTCGTTCAGCGAGCGGATCGTGAGACCCACGCCCTGCAGCGCATTGGCGAAGGGCTGCGCGTCTTCAGTGGCGGCGACCGCCAGCAGCGGCATGCGTGCGCCGCGTCGCATGGAAAGAAGGCGCTTCACCGCGATCTGGCGCAAGGCGGGATCGTTGCTGCGGTAGAGCTTGTCGATGGCGGCGGCGATGACGGCGTCGTCCTGGCCCGAGAGCACCGTCACGCCGGCGCGCACGCGCTCCGCCGGATCGGTCGAGGCGAGGCCGTTCGCCAGCTCCTGCATGGCGAGCTCGGAGGGCGACAGCGCGGGCGCTTCGGCGGCATCCGACCGCGGCGGCCCCTTCGGGTGCGGCGTGACGAGCACGCTCTGCAACGTGTCGCCGAAGGGAACGAGAGTGGCGAAGACGCCGCGCTCGTTGGCGGCGGGCTTCGGCGCGACATACCAGAGACCGATGAAGACGGCGCAGGCGAGGGCGTTGAGCAGGGCGACGCCGGCCATGGTGCGGAGCAATCCCGTCAGCGGCGGCAGCAGCGACAGCACGCCGGCGATCGCCGCGAGTACGCCGAACACCGCCGCCATCGTCAGCACCACGGGCCCGTAGGGCGTCATCAGGTCTGCAGCGACGGCGAGCACGATCGCGCAGATCAGCGCCGCGATCAGGGTGGAGATGCTGAAGCCCGCGCCCCCGCCGTGCCCGTGCATGTCGCTCATGGAAATCCCCTTCCGATGGACCTCCGTTCTTACCATCGCGACAGGAAGGCGCCAGACTGTTCGCGAATACGGAACTTCTGGAACCCGGAGCCCACGATGCAGCTTTCCACCGCGACCTGGCAGGAGGTCGAAGCCTACCTGAAGCACGCGCGCGGCCTCATCATCCCGATCGGCAGCCACGAACAGCACGGCCCCAACGGCCATCTCGGCACCGACGCGATCTGCCCGGAGGTGATCGCCGCCGAAGCGGGGCTCGAGGATGGCATCCTCATCGCGCCGACGTTCAATGTCGGCCAGGCGCAGCATCACATGGGCTTTCCCGGGACGATCACGCTCCGGCCCTCCACCATGCTTGCGGCCCTGCAGGACTGGATTTCGAGCTTCACGCGGCACGGCTTCACGCGGCTCTATTTTCTCAACGGCCACGGCGGCAACGTCGCGACGATCCAGGCCGCGTTCTCGGAAGCCTATGCGCCGTGGAGCCTGAAAGGGGAGGCGGCGCCGTTCGCCTGCACGCTGCAGAACTGGTGGGAGCTGCGCGGCGTGGCCGACCTGTGCAAGCGGCTCTTTCCTGTCGGCGACGGGAGCCATGCGACGGCGTCCGAGGTCAGCGTGACCTATTACAAGTATCCCGATTTCCAGAAGCGCGTGGACATGTCCCCGAAGATCGCGCCGACCGGGCCGATCCGCGACGCGGCCGACTATCGCCGCCGTTTTCCGGACGGACGCATCGGCTCCGATCCCTCGCAGGCCAGCGTCGAGGCGGGAGCCGAACTCGTGGCGGCGGCGAAGGCTGCACTGATCGCCGACGCCCGGCGCTTCTTCGGCGAGAACGACTGATCGCGACCCGCTTGACGGCGCCCGGCGACGCCATCCAATGCGGTGGTCTCCGGGGATCACAATATCATGATCGAGTTTCTCGCCTCGCCGGCTTTCTGGACCAGCCTCGCGGCGCTGACCTTTCTCGAGGTCGTCCTCGGGATCGACAATCTGCTCTTCGTCTCCATCGCCGTCGGCAAGCTGAAGGGCGCCGAGACCGAGCGCGCGCGGCGCATCGGCATCTGGGGGGCGATGATCCTCCGGATCGTGATGCTGGCGGGCATCTTCTTCATCATCGGCGCCAGCAAGGTGACGCTGCTGGAGCTGCCTGCCTGGCTGGGCGCGGCCTTCGGCAAGGAGGGGACCGAGCACTTCGAGGACTTCGTCAACTTCACGCTGAAGGATCTCGTGCTCTTCGCGGGCGGTCTTTTCCTGCTGTGGAAGGGGACGCAGGAAATCCACGCTTCCGTGGAAGGCACGCACCACGAGCAGGCGACGGCGAAATCGGACTTCCAGTCCGTCGTGATCCAGCTCTTCGTCATCAATGCGGTGTTCTCCATCGACTCGGTGCTGACGGCGGTGGGCCTTGTCGACATCGAGGGCGCGCCGGTGGAGGCGATCACGATCGCGGTGACGGCGGTGGTGCTGTCGACGATCGTCATGGCGGTGGCGGCCAAGCCTCTGGCCGAATTCATCGACCGGCACCCGACGACGAAGATCCTGGCGCTCGCCTTCATCCTGCTGGTGGGCGTCGCGCTCGTCGCTGACGCGCTCGGCTTCCACATCCCGCGCGGCTATCTCTACTTCGCGATCGCGTTCTCGGTGGCGGTGGAGTTGCTGAACATCCGGGCGCGGCAGAAGGCTGAATTTGCAGCGAAAACCGCGGCGCACTGACGATGCGGCGATCGTGAAAAAGCGCCGGTCTCAGTGCCGGACCGCGCAGCGCCCGCTGCGCATGCGCGGGCGCCGCCAGACTCCGGGGAATCTCGCGTTCGTTTCACATGGGTATGCGCAGCAGGCGCTGCGCGGTCCGGCATGACCAGTCATGACGTGTCTGCGGCGTCGGTGGCGGGTGCGATGGTCTGCACGCCGAGAGCGATCGTCACGGCGAGGACCGTGACGATGGCGCCGGGCGTTGCGCCTGTGCGGGGCAAACGCAATGTGGCGCACTTCACCACTTTGTCGAAATTCGCGAGCGCATCGCGCATGTCGCGGATCGTCCGCAACGGAATCCCGCGCGTGAAGGCGTGAATGATGCGGATCTTGCGGCGTTGGTAGCCAAGGATTCCGTGCGGA
>JAEUMP010000013.1 GCA_016791445.1 Hyphomonadaceae bacterium
AGCGCCAGAATCGCGAGCAGCAGCCACGGCACGTGCAGGTCCATGCTCCAGTGGAACGACTGACGATTGACGACGTAGACCAGGATCAGGCTGACCGCGAATCCCACCACGATCCCCACCGCAACGCCGAAAGCGCCGAGCAGCGCGCCCTCGGTCGCCAGCATCTCGCCGATGCCGCGCCGGGTCATGCCGACGTGGCGCAGCATCCCGAATTCCGCACGGCGCGCCATCGCCTGCGCGGAGAAGCTCACGCTGATGCCGAAAAGGCCGATCAGCACCGCGACCGCCTCCAGCAGATAGGTGATCGCGAACGTCCGGTCGAACGCCGCCAGCGAAAGCTGCCGGATCACGCGCGGCTCGGCGATCTCGATCCCGCGACCGACGTGGTTGCGCAGCGACTCGGCCACGGCATCGGCGCTCGCGTCGGGGGCAAGCCAGAGTGCCGCATCGGTGACGCGGTGGTCGCCGGTGAGCTGTGTGTAGAGTTCGCGGTCGATCACCACCGCGCCTGCAGTGCGTGCGTAATCGCGCCAGATGCCGGCGACGAAGAAGTCGTGCCCGGTGCCGGCCAGGGGAAGCGTGAGCGTCCCACCTGCTTGCACGTCGTAGAGATCCGCCACCGCCTCCGAAATCCACGCCGGCTGCCGCCCCGCCGGGACCGGCAATGGCTGCGCGGTCAAGGCGAGCGATGCCTGCGGCCGCGCGGCGTCCACGGGTTTGGCGAGCACCGCTACCGGCGGGTGCAGCCGGTCGAGCAGCACCGACAATTGCCGCTGGAACTCGACGCGCGCAACACCGCGTGTGGCAGCGATCACCGCCTGGTCTTCGGGCGAAAAATAGCCGGTGTCGCCTGAGACGTTCGCACGAACGTACAGGTCCGCCGGCAGGACGTGCGCAAGCCAGGCCTCCAGCGACAGCCGGAAGGACCAGACCATGATCGCCATCGCCACCATCAGGCTGAAGCTCACGACCACACCCGCCACGCTCGCCCCGGACAGATTCGGTGCGCCGCGCAGCTGCGCCACCGCCAGCTGTGCGCCGGGCGAGCGCGGCAGTGGCAGAAGCGCAAGAAACCGCTGCGTCAGCGCAGGCGTAAGCCAGACCGCACCGAGCAGCATGAGCGCAACCGCGGCATAACCGGGCACCGGCAACCCCCCGATCGCCGGCAGCGGTGCCAGCGCCGCCCCGATCAGCATCAACACGACGCCGCCCTGGCGGCTGCCCATCGGAGCGGCGGCAGCCTCTGCGCTGCCCGCCTTCAATACCGGCGCAGGCGCCGTGCGGGCGGCACCGAAGGCGGGAACGGCCGCCCCGATCAGCGCCGTGGCGAGCCCCAGCAGGAGGAACGTGGCGATCGACCAGAGACCGACTTCGGGGCGCGCCGTCAGCCCCCGGAAGTAACCGGCGCCCAGGTCCCCGCCCAGAGGTCCGAGTGCGATCCAGGCCAGTGCGTAGCCGAGCGCGACCCCGGCCGCCGCCCCGATCAGTCCGATCACCGAGCCCTCCAGCAGCAGCGTGCGCGCGATCTGCCACGGGGTGGCGCCGAGCACGCGCAGCAGCGCCAGATGCTGGCGCCTGCGCAGCACCGCCAGCGCCTGTGTGGAAAACACCAGAAAGCCGCCGGTGAAAAGCGCCACCAGCGCCAGCATGTCGAGATTCACGCGGTACGCCCGCGACAGGTTTGCGCCGCGCTGCACCTCCTCCTCCGGCTCGGCGACGTGAATTCCCGCCGGCAGGACGGTTTCGATCGACTTGCGCAGCGCCGCGACGTCGACCCCGGAGGCAGCGCGGATGTCGATGCGGTTGAGCGTTCCCAGACGGTCGAGCCGCCACTGCGCGGAGGCGATGTCCATCAGCGCGGCACGCTGCGGGAAGGCGCCGGCTGCGAGCAATCCTGCCACCTTGAGCCGGACCTCGCGCGCCCCGACCTGCAGCACGAGATCGTCGCCGCGCTCGAGTTCCAGGTGTTTCGCCGCCTGCGGGCTGACGAGGACGGTGTCGGCGTCGAAGAGGTCGAGGATCGGGATCTCCAGATCGGTCACCAACGCCGGCTGCACCGACCCCGCGCGCAGCAGATCGAGCCCGAGCACCTTGAGGCTCTCCCGGCGGCCAGCGAGTTTCGCCTCCACCTCGACCGCCGGGCTTGCCGTCCCGATGCCGGGCAGCCGTGCGACGCGCGCGAAGACTTCCTCGTCGAACCCGCTGCGCGGCCCGCGCACGACCAGGTCCGCTTCCCCCGACAACACGTTGACTGAAGCGGAAAAGGCGCGGATCGCGCTGTCGTTGAAGATGTGAACGGCCAGGCCCATGGCCACCCCGACGGCGATGCCGAAGGCGGACAGCAGCGCGCGCCCCGGGTGGCGGAAGAGTTCCCCGAGGCTCGCCGCGTAGGAGAGGAGGAACCGGGGTGCGACCCCGAGGCGGGCGGTGGCCAAGCGTTTCAGGTCCGGCGTTCGAGGCCGTCCTGCCCGAGCACGTAGACGCGGTCGGTCGTCGCCGCCGCGGCGGGTGAATGCGTCACCAGGATGCCCGCCGTGTGCCCGCCGATGCGCCCGCGCAGGAGCGCAAGAATCTGCGCGGCGCTGTCCGGATCGAGATTGCCAGTCGGCTCGTCGGCGAGCACCAGCGCCGGCTGATGCACCAGCGCACGCGCAATCGCCACCCGTTGCATTTCGCCGCCCGAAAGCTCGCGCGGGAACGATTCACTGCGCCCGCCCAGGCCGACCGCCTCCAGCAGCGCCCGCACGCTGCGCGCAGTCGTCGCGGCATCTGCCCTCGACAGCGCGAGCGGCAGCGCGACGTTCTGCGCCACGGTCAGATGCGGCAGCAGATGGAACGCCTGGAAGACGAACCCCATGCGCGCACGGCGCAACTGCGTCAGTGCCGGCTCACCGAGGCGCGCCACGTCGACATCGCCCAGCACGATCTCGCCGGCATCGGGCCGATCGAGACCCGCGATCAGGTTGAGCAGCGTCGACTTGCCGATGCCCGATTCCCCCATGATGGCGACGTACTCGCCGCGCTTGAGATCGAAGCTCAGGTTGCGCAGCACGCAGCGCTCTCCGTACCGCTTCGTCAGGCCACGGATCGAGAGCATCGGATCCGGGTACTGTTCGCGGGAACCCGCGGCCGCACCCTGGGGGATTGCTGCTTTCATTCGAGACAAATCGCCGGCTGCATGTCGAACGAGACCGCGCGCCGGGGAATGCGTTCGGCCGCGGGCGACGCTGAAGGGCGCCACCCCGCGCGAGTATACTGGCCGGACCGCACACCGAGCCCGCCGCGATGCGATTCAACGGTTCCGCTACCTACGTCTCCACCGACGATCTCACGCTCGCGGTGAACGCCGCGATCACCCTGCAACGTCCCCTGCTCGTCAAGGGCGAGCCCGGCACCGGCAAGACGCGGCTGGCCGAAGAGGTCGCACGGGCGCTCGGGCTGCGGCTGCTCGAATGGCATATCAAATCCACTACCAAGGCGCAGCAGGGTCTCTACGAGTACGACGCCGTGTCACGGCTGCGCGACTCGCAGCTCGGCGATGCGCGCGTGCACGACATCTCGAACTACATCGTCAAGGGCATGCTGTGGCATGCGTTCACCTCCGACACGCCGTCGGTGCTGCTGATCGACGAGATCGACAAGGCCGACATCGAGTTTCCGAACGACCTGTTGCGCGAGCTCGACCGGATGGAGTTCTACGTCTACGAGACGCGCGAGCTCGTGCAGGCGAGACAGCGCCCCATCGTCTTCATCACCAGCAACAACGAGAAGGAACTGCCGGACGCGTTCCTGCGCCGCTGCTTCTTCCACTACATCCGCTTCCCCGACGAAGCGACGATGCAGGCGATCATCGACGTCCACTACCCGAAGATCAAAAGCCGCCTCGTCGGCGAGGCGCTCAAGGTCTTCTACGACATGCGCAAGGTGCCGGGCCTGAAGAAGAAGCCTTCAACGAGCGAGCTTCTCGACTGGCTGAAACTCCTCATGACCGACGAGATCGACCCGGAAATCCTCAAGAACAAGGACCCGACGAAACTCATCCCGCCGCTGCATGGCGCTCTGCTGAAGAACGAGGCGGACGTGCAGCTGTTTGAACGCCTGGCGTTCCTGGCGAGAAGGGAAACGCGGGGTTCCTAGCGTCGCATTAAATGAACGGCGGCGACGCCGCGAATGCTGGCGCGAGGGACAGACCATCGCGCACCCAGAAATTTGCGCCAACTGGCAATGGCCCACTTGCTATTGTATCAGCCGATTGTTCGCATACAGCCCGGCACTTTTGAGGCTGCCATCCGCGTTCCAAATTATCGCGTACCCATTCAGCGCATCATTGCGAAATTCACCTTCGATGGTCTCGATCCTCATCGCCAATACTCCGAACCCGTGTTTTGAGCCGTTCATAAATTCACCCGAGTAAGTGCCTTCACGCCAGTACATCACACCTAGTGCGGCACCGTTGCCGCTCTGTCCTTCATACCTCAACATCCCGGCGGGCGCGTTGGGGTCGTACTGCCGAACGCCGACTCCGCAGAGAACCTGATCGCACACTTGCACGGCGCCTCGATCGCCGGTAACCGCACCGCCATTCAATTGAGTAATGACACCGTAGCCGTTAGGCCAATCGCCCGCATACTCACTCGTGGCGGTACCACCACGCCCCCAGGGGACTATTGCTGTGCCGCGTGCTCTGGCTCTGGCTCGCGCGGCCCCATCTTCAGAACGAGCGACAATCTCCCTGCCCCGCGCTGCGAACTCCTGCGCTTTCGACGCCGCTTCACGAGCCTTCCTCGAAAGCTCCCGCATCTCCGGAGTTAGCGAGAAGTGGTCTAGCCTCGGAGCAATGGAGATGCATGTAGCCAAACACACCCGCCCGACACTTGCGCTCTGATACCACGGCGATTGCCGCCCTAGCGTCGCGGCTTCGACCGACGTTCCGACGAAGTCGAGCATCTCCACAATCGTTCCCGACCTTCCGATCGCGTCCTTCAACGCCGCCGCAAACGGACTATTGCGATCTCTGTCCCCGCCATCCTGCGCCCTACGGTTCAGCGCCGTCGAAAACGAAACGATAGTGCGCAGTGGCGCCGCCACCTGCGCGAGGCCGCCTGCATTCGGCGACGTGTTGCGCGTGAGCCCACGCACGCGGCTGTCCCAGGGATTGTCGCGGCAGGCGTCGAGGATGAGCAGGTTCACGCCCGGCGCGCGGGGTTCGCGGAACTGGTCGACGACGCGCTGGATCGGCACGGTGACGCTCTCTATCACCGAATAGCCCTGCCGGCTCGGCATGCGCGAAAAGTCCACTTGCGGCAGGCGCGCGCGTGCGGGGATGAGATAGTTCACCCCATCCACCTGCATGGCGTGCCCAGCGTAGTAGATGACGACCTGCGCGGTGTCGGGCGCTTCGGCGACCTTCGTGCCGAAGGTCGCGAGCGCGGCGCTCATCGTCGGCCCGTCGGCGTCGGTGACGAAATCCACCTTGAACCCGATGCGCGTCAGCGCATCGCGGATGTCGCTCGCATCGTTGATGGGATTGCGCAGGTCCGGCACGTAGCCGCCCGCGGTCGACTCCGCGATTCCCTGCGGCGTCACGTCGATTCCGCCGCCGTCGTAATCCGCGTTCCCAATCACCAGCGCGAGCTTCACCGGCGGCGCCGATGAAGGAGTCTGCGCGCTCCCCATCCCCGCCGCCATCACCAGCACCGCCGCCAGTACGAATGCCACCCACCGCATCACCACCCCCTACCGCTCCAGTGAAATCTCCACGCGCCGGTTCATCGGCTCGCGCACGCCTTGGGGCGTCTCGACGCGGAGGTCCGTCGAGCCCTTGCCGACGGCGATCATGTCCTGTGCGGGAAAGCCGAGCATCGTCAGCGCGCCGACGACCGACTGCGCCTGTCTCTGCGAGAGGCCCAGCGCGTATTGCGGTGAGCGTTCGGTGTCGGTGTGCCCCGTCACCACAATCTTTGAAAGCCCGCAGTAGCTGCGCAGGAAATTGAGCTGCGGCAGCGTCGACTTCGCGAACTGTTCGAGCACCGCCATGCTCTCGGCGGTGAGATTGGCGCTGTCCCAGTTGAAGAACACCATCACCGGCACGCGCAGGCTCTCGCAGCGCTGCGCCACGGAGCGCTGCGGCCCCTCCGCCGCCACCGCGGATATCGCCGCGCGCGCTTCCACGACATGCCGCCCGTTCGGAAACGCCTCGAGATAAAGGCGAAACAGCGTGTCGCCGCCGAGCGTGCGCGCCGCGCCGATGATCACGTCCTCCGACGCCGCCGTGTTCGCTTCCGCGATGCACGAGGCGAGACACACCTGCCCCACGCTCGCGCTCTGGAACCACGGCGTCTGGCGCCCGTTCGTGGCCGTCTGCACATCGGCGCCCACATTGTCCAGCATCTGCAGGATCGAGCCGGGCCGTGCGATCCAGTCCTTCAGCACGCCCGTGAACGGGCTGTTGCGACCGCCGCCATCGGCCGCCGTGCGGCCCGGCGCCGTGGAAAACGCGATGATGGTGCGCGGGGGTGCTGCGATCTCCGCGAGGCCGCGCGTGTTCGATGCCGTGCGCCCGAGCCCGCGCACCTGCGTCTCCCACGGATTGTTGCGGCAGGAATCGAAGATGAGCACGTTCACGCCCGGCGCCTTCAGCTGCTTGAGCTGCTCCGACACCTCCGTCGTCGACACCGCCACGCGGCGCAGGATCGTCTGCACCTGGTTGGTCGGCATGTTGGAGAAATCCGCCGACGGCAGCCGCGCGCCGACGGGGATGAGAAAGTTCGCGCCGTCCACCTGGATGGCGTGGCCCGCATAATAGACGACGACCTGCACATCGTCCGGCGCGGCGGCGATCTTCGTGCCGAACGCCGCGAGCGCCGCGCTCATCGTCGCGCCGTCGGCGTTGGCGACATAGTCCACGCGGAAGCCCACGCGGGCGAGCACGTCGCGCATGTCGCTCGCGTCGTTCACGGGGTTGCGCAGGTCGGGCACGAAACCGGCAGCTTCCGACGCCGCCACGCCCTGCGCCGTCGCGTCGATGCGGCCGTCGCCGTTATAGTCGGCGTTGCCCATCACCAGCGCGATCTTCATCGGCGGCGCCTGCGCCTGCCCCATGCCCGCCGCCAGCACCACGCACGCCGCCAGTATCCGCGCCGTCCAACGCATCCGTTTCTCCCCGTTTCCGGCGAGCATAAGCGGACGCCCGCATGGCGCAATCGGGGCGGCGCGTGGAAGAGCGCAGGCATTCATGCCGGACCGCGCACCTCCCGGTGCGCAAACCGGCATCCGATCGCAATCGCCTGAGTCTGATCGTTCGCACCGATGCGCACCGGGAGGTGCGCGGTCCGGCATGGATGGCGGTTCTCATCCGCGTACGCCTGGAACGCGACCGAAATAGGGGGATCTGCGCCCCCTTTTCCCCACACTTTTCGCCCCCGGAGCCCAAGGCCCCCAACAAAAGCACACCAAAGAATCCGACCGGGTCCGGACCCATGCCCATCATCCCCTCGCCCATCAGACAAAGCGAAAGGAGGGCGGTGATGACGACGGAGAAAATGACGTTCCTGGCATGGCTGCCTGAGATCACCTGCCGCCCGCCTATCGGCGCAAGGCGGATGAAGCGATGGGCGTGGCGCGGAACGGGCTGATCAAGCTGATGTCCGCGTTCGGCGATCCGGAGGCGGCGCTGCGGCGCAACCATCTGGATCACGCGGCGGTGCGCTGGGCGCGCACGCAACTGCGCCGCCTCACCGACATCGTGCGCTACACGCTGGCGCTCTTCGCGATCTATCTCGATCCCGCGCCGTCGAAGGCGCGGGCGGCGAAACATCGCCCGCATGTCGCGCGCAAACCGGAAACGCACGACGCGAAGACATGGCGTGTGCGCGTGGCGTTCCTGCGCCCCGTGCGCGAAGCGCGCGCCGCGTCGGGGCTGCCGCCGCCGCCGCACTTCGCGCAGACGCGAGACGATCCGCTGCGCACGCTCGCGCGGCGCATGGAAGCGCTGCGCCGCGTGCTCGCCGATCCGATGACCCATGCGCGCCGCCTCGCCCGCGCGATCCGCACCTGCACCGTGGTGACGCGCTTTCCCACGTCCCGCATCGCCGCCCGCGACGGCCGTGACGACTATCTCGCAGATCGCCGCGACATGCTCCACACGACCGCCTGGGCGCTCGACATGTTCCAGCGCCCGAAGCGCTATCGCGATGATTCAAGCTAGCCCGCGCCGCCACGCCTGCGCGACCACACCCGCGAAAGCCTCGGCTTTCGCGGACGCGGGCGGCTGCCCGGTGCGGCGGCGCCCTCGCCGCCGTTCGCCGCACCGGATGACGGCGGCGGGGGCGCCGCCGCTCCATGCGGGGCAAATCGCACAGTCCGCCCGCGACAGCGCCGCCCGACACCCTATATCTTTCCTGCAGACTCGAACCCGGAGACAGATGATGGCCGACGGCCTCGCCGGCAGCCCCGAAGGCGCCCCCCTCGACCTCGACGCCGCCCAGAAGATCCTCAGCGAGGCCGCCCACGGCGCCGACGACGGCGAACTCTTCGTAGAGGACAGCCGCTCGGAGAGCTTCCTCTGGGACGACGGGCGGCTGAAGTCCGCCAGCTACGACGCGAGCCGCGGCTTCGGCCTCCGGCTCGTCGCCGGGGAGCGCGCGGGCTACGGCCATTCGAGCGTCCTCGACGAGGACGCCGTCGCCCGGGCGGCCGATGCGGCCAAGCTCGCCATCCGCGGCCACGGCGGCACGCTCGACGTCGCCCCGCCCCGCACCAACGCCAAGCTCTACCGCGACGTCGACCCCCTCGCCGCGCCGGGCTTCACCGACAAGACCGATCTCCTCGCCGAGATCGACGCCTATGTCCGCGCCAAGGATCCGCGCGTCGTGCAGTGCACGGTGTCGCTCGCGGGTTCGCGCCGCGCTGTGACGATCGTGCGACCGGACGGCGAACGCTACGAGGACGCGCGCCCGCTCGTGCGGGTGAATGTTTCCGTGACCGTGGAAAAGGACGGGCGGCGCGAGTCGGGTTCGTCGGGCATCGGCGGGCGGCAATCCTATGAGGCCTTCATCGCGCCCGATCGGTGGAAGCAGGTGGCGGACGAGGCGCTGCGCATCGCACTCGTGAACCTCGACTCCATCCCTGCGCCCGCCGGCGAGATGGACGTGGTGCTGGGGCCGGGCTGGCCGGGCGTGCTCCTGCACGAAGCGGTGGGCCATGGCCTTGAGGGCGACTTCAATCGCAAGGAAACGTCCGCTTTTGCAGGCCGAATCGGCGAGCGCGTCGCGGCGCCGGGCGTCACCGTCGTCGACGACGGCACCTTCAATGACCTGCGCGGATCGCTCACCATCGACGACGAAGGCACGCCCACCTCGCGGACCGTGCTCATCGAGGACGGCATTCTGAAGGGCTATCTGCAGGACCGGATGAATGCGCGACTGATGAAAGTGTCGCCGACGGGCAACGGTCGTCGCGAAAGTTATGCGCACACGCCGATGCCGCGGATGACCAACACCTTCATGACCGCAGGCGACAAGGAGCCCGAGGAAATCCTGCGCTCGCTGAAGAAGGGCGTGTACGCGACGAACTTCGGCGGCGGCCAGGTGGACATCACCTCCGGCAAGTTCGTCTTCCAGTGCACCGAGGCGTATCTCGTTGAAAACGGAAAGATTATCGCGCCCATCAAAGGCGCGACGCTGATCGGCGACGGGCCCACTTCGATCACGCGCGTGACGATGGTCGGCAACGATCTGAAGCTCGACGAAGGCGTCGGCACCTGCGGAAAAGGCGGACAGTCCGTGCCCGTCGGCGTGGGCCAGCCCACGCTCTACATCCAGGGACTGACCGTCGGCGGACTCTGAAGCGCAAGATGGTGTGTCAAAAATCTGACGCACCCCATCTTCTCGACTCAGTTTGTTTGTGCCTAAGAGTCGAAGCGTTTCGACGCATGGGAGACTAAAACTATGGCGACGAAGACTGCTCCGAAGAAGGCTGCGGCCAAGGCTCCGGCCAAGGCCCCCGCCAAAGCGGCTGCGAAGAAGGCTGCGCCCAAGAAGGCGGCCGCCAAGAAAGTCGCGAAGAAGAAGTGATCTTCTTCATCGCGTGAAGTTCAGGCGCCGGGCCGGAAGGTCCGGCGCCTTTTCTTTTGTCCTTTGTCCATCGGCTTTTCATGCCGTGGCCGAAACAATCCAGACCGCGCCCGGCAGCGCCACGCCCGCCGGTCCGGCGAACGGCTTCAAGGCATCGACCAGCGCCGCGATCACTTCCTCCCGCCGATGTTCGCCCGCCTCACGCAGCATCGCGCCCGCGGGTCCCATCTGCGTCGACCACCACGCGGCGTCCGCCACATCGCGTCCCATCACCATCGGCGCATCGAACGCCTCGAGCGTCACCGCACGCCAACCGGCGCCCTCGAGTATCGCGCGCGTGCGATCGGCGTCGCCGAACGCGAACGGTCCCGGCGCGAAGGGATCACCCGGCTTCGGCGCTCCCAGCACACGGATCGCCGCCGCCGCCGGCGTCGTCGCCCACGCATTTTCGGCAAAGCCGCGCCAGCACACGAACGCCATCCGGCCCGTCGGCTTCATCGCCGACCGCATGTGCCGGAACGCCTTCAACGGATCGTCGAAGAACATCACGCCGAAGCGCGAGAAGAGCAGATCGAACGGGCCGCCGAGCGTCGCCGAAGACGCGTCCCCCTCCTCGAAGCGCACAGTGTCGAGACCGGCTTCCTTCGCCCGCGCCCGGGCCCTCGCGAGCATCGGCGCCGACACGTCCACCCCCAGCACCCTTCCGCCAGGCGCCGCCGCCTGCGCCAACAAAAGGCTTGTGTCTCCGCACCCACATCCTATATCTAGGACAACTTCCCCAGACTTGGCCGCCGCCGCCTTCAACGCCGCCGCCCCGAAGGGCGCGATGGACGCATCCAGCCGGGCCTGCTCGCGCACCCATCGCTGGCCGAGATCCTCGTTCCACAGGGCGATCTGATCGGCGTTTCCTGCAGTCATGGGCATGATCCTCGGGTCTGCGTGCGACCCTGCGCCTCGCAGACGGGTCCTAAGGGAATGCGACGACGGGGGGAACTTGGTCCAACGAACGCCACATTCTGGGTATTCTCGATAATCAATAAGAAACTAGCGATCCTCGATAAGTCGCTGGCCCACTCCGGGGAGAGACATGAGACACGCGGCAAGCCTCGCGGCGATCCTGGCCATGACGGGCGTCGCCCACGCCGAGAACACGCCCACCGTGCCGGAGGGCTCCACGGGGGCCCCGGCGGCGCCGGCGGTCTCGGCGCCCACCGCCGGCGCGACCGAGGGGGCGGTCGTCTACGCCCCGGACTTCTTCACCCCGTTCGCACCCCAGACGGCGCTCGACATGGTCCGCCGCGTGCCCGGCTTCTCCATCGACGAAGGCGCCGACCGACGCGGTTTCTCCGGCGCCGCCGGCAATGTGCTCATCGACGGCGCCCGCCCGAGCGCGAAGAGCCAGGGCATCGACGACATTCTCGGACGCATCCCGGCCAGTCAGGTCGTGCGGATCGAATTGATCCGGGGCGCTTCCACGGGCGAAGCCGCCGGGCAATCGGTGGTCGTCAACGTGGTGCGTACGGCGAGCGCGGGTTCCGGGCGCTACGAAATTCAGGGGGAACGCTCCGACAGCGGCCGCATCACGCCCAGCGCTGAGCTCTCCTACACGGGGCGCATCGGGCGGATCGACTATACCCTCGGGGCGGAACGCGACCTTGAGGAACGACCGCTCTCGGGCGGACGCCTGCTGCGCGACGGCGGCGACAATCTGGTGGGCTACCGCACCGACTTCACGCCGAGAACGTGGCGACAGGCAAAGACGAACGGCTCCATCGCCGCGCCGCTCTTCGGCGGGACGTTCAATCTCAATGCGTCGGGCGGGCGCTGGAATTTCCGGACGGATCTGGAGTCGGCGGGCTTCGATCAGCTCTCCAACCCAACCGACTCCTTCCGCCTCTCGATCAACGAGCGCGAGCGCAACCGCGAGATCGGCGGCGACTGGGAACGGCGCTTCGACGACTGGAACCTGAAACTCGTCGGGCTCGACCGACGCTTCTGGTACGCCAACGACGAACGCACGCTGGAGCGCGACGACACCGATCGGCAGACCGGCGTCACGCGGCAGCGCCGCCGCATGGAGCTGAACGAGAGCATCGGCCGCGCCACCTTGGGCTGGACGATTTCGCCCGCGCACCGCATCGAGTTCGGCGGCGAAGGCGCGCTCAACGTGCTTGAGGCTGCGACCAATCTCACCGTCGACAACGGCGCCGGCCCGATCGCGATCGTGCTGCCGGCGGCGAACGTCACCGTCGAAGAAGAACGCTTCGAAGGCTTCCTCACGCACAACTGGAAGGTCACGCCGCGCTGGTCGCTCGAAAGCGGCGTGACGGTAGAGACATCCACGATCTCGCAGTCCGGCGACACGACGGCGAGCCGCTCGCTCACCTACTGGAAACCCAGCGTGCAGGTGACGCGCCAGATCGGCGAACGCGACCAGATCCGCGTGAAATTCCTGCGCGACGTGAGCCAGCTCGACTTCGGCGATTTCGCCAGCTCCGCGACGCTCGCCGACAACACCGTGGCCGCCGGCAATCCCGATCTGCGCCCGCAGGCGACTTGGCGTCTGCAGGGCGTGTTCGACAAGCGTTTCGGCACGAACGGCGCAGTGGCGCTCGAGCTGACGCGTGAGTGGATCGAGGATGCCTCCGATCTCGTGCCGATCCTCGACACGGTGAGCGGCGACTTCTTCGATGCGCCGGGCAATATCGGCGAAGGCGAACTGTTCGGCGTGCGCCTCACGGGCACGCTGCCGCTCGACTTCATTCTCAAGGGCGCCCAGCTGAAGCCTGAGCTTTCGTGGGCCGAAAGCGAAGTAACCGATCCGGTCACGGGGCGGACGCGCCAGGCTTCGGGATTCGCCGAGACGGAAGTCGCGATCGAATTCCGCCATGACATCGCGCCGCTGAAGCTCGCCTACGGCTTCGAGTACTACAAGCAGAGCCAGGTACAGTTCTTCCGCGTCGGCGAAGTGGAGACCTACGAGGAAGGCCCCTTCCTCGACGGCTTCATAGAGACCACCGCGATCGACAACGTGAAGGTGCGCTTCTTCGCGTGGAATCTGCTCGACAGCGAATTCCGGCGCGAGCGACGCTTCTATGCACCGGACCGACGCACCGGCGCGGTCGTCTTCGACGAAGAACGCGAACGCCAGTTCGGCCGCTTCGTCGGCATCGAAGTCAGCGGGAATTTCTGAGCGCTTCGCCTCCCCCGCTCGCGGGGGCGGGCTAGAAGAGGCTCGGCTCCTGCGGCTTCTTCGACTTCACCGGCGCGGGCTCGGGCTCTTCCTCGAACATGGGGTTCTGGTCCCACATGCCCTTGAACGGCGCGTCCTCAAGATAATCGGGCAGCCGGCAGGTCAGCGCTTTCACGCCGCTGCGCGCGATGATCTGCTTGTCGGCGGCCATGTTGCGCAGCGTGTCGGCGTCGATGTCGCCGATGAGATCGCTGCTTTCCTTCGCCATCAGGTGATTGGCGACGCCGAAGAGCTGGAAGACGCCGGCATTGTTGAAGATCGTGCGCCAGTCCTTCGGATAGAGCCGTTGCAGCTGCGACAGGTCCTGGAAGAACGGCCACACCTGCAGGCCGTAGCCGCGCAAGAGCGTCATCGACTGGCGCAGCGGCCCGAACTCGCCGAGCTGGGCGCACTCGTCGAGCAGGAAGAGCGTGGAGCGCTTCGGACGCCGCCGCCGGCCCATCACCGTCAGCATCAGCGCGCCGACCCACAGCCGCAGCAGCGCGCCGTGGCTTTCCAGCTTGTCCGGCGGAATGACGATGTAGATCGTCATCGGCGCGCCCTCGCGCACCGCATCGAGATCGATCGACGAGCGCGTCAGCGACCGCAGCGCGGAGTCCGAATTCACGACCTTCAGATAGCTCTGCGCCGTGGACAGGATGCCCGAGCGCGTCTGCTCCGTGATCGGCAGGAAGGACGAGATGTTCTGCTTGGAGAGCCGGTTCAGGTCCTCGTGGTTTTCCAGCAGCGTGTGCAGGTTGAAGACCGCATCGTCGCTCATCAGCAATTCGCGGACGCGACCGAAGTGACGGTCTCCCGGCGCCGCGGTTTCGGCGACGGCGGCGATCACGCCGCTCATCAGGGAGCGGCCCCAGTTGTCCCAGAAGGGCTCCTTGTGGAAACCGGCGTCGCCCGCCAGCAGCGAGGCAAGCATTTCGGCGTCGGCGTCCAGAAGGGCGCCGGGTCGGTCGAACAGGTCGAACGGGTTGAGGCTGTCGGTCTTGTTGCCTACGGCGCGGAAGGGATCGAGCAGCAGCACCTGCTGGCCCATTTCACGCCGGCGGCGTTGCGTGACGTGCCAGGTCTCGCCCTTGGGGTCGATGACGATCACCGAGCCTTCGAAGCGCAGGAGGTTCGGGATGATGACGCCCCGCCCCTTGCCGGCGCCGGTCGGGGCGATGGTCAGAAGGTGGCGGTCCTCGCCGTAGAGAATCGGTTCTTCGGCGGCGACGGCGGCCGCCTTTTCGGCGCGCGCCGAGGAAAAACCCATGGCGGCCTTGCCGTCATCGCCGGCCTTCCAGCCGAGCAACAGCTCCATGGCGCCCTGCTCCGGCGGGGGAGCGGTGCGGACCGAAGCCACGGATGCCCTCTTGCGAGCCATGAGCGAGCGCCTCCTTCGCGCGGGGAAGCGGACGCTCCCCCATCCCGACTATAGGAGTAGCTTTGGAATTAGCCATGAGTGCGGGTGAATTGTGCGCAGCCGTGGCGCTTCACGGCGCGAAAGTGGCGGACGGCATGCCCGTCCGCCACACCCGCACTGTCCTCAGTGAACGTCCGCCATCCACTTCTTGATGAAGGGCGACAGGACGAAGAGCACCACGCCCGACGCGATCCCCAGAATGCCGACGGCGGTGAACACCGTGACATAGCTCTCAAGTTGCGCGCCTGGATCGACCACCTGCCCGCCGATCGTCTGCGAGGACGTCCGCTTGGCGATCGCCGCCGCGAGAATGTGCGCCAGCGAACTCGACAGGAACCACACGCCCATCATCAGCCCGACGACGCGCGCCGCCGAGAGCTTGGTGATCATCGACAGGCCGACCGGCGACAGGAAGAGCTCACCCGTGGTGTGCAGCAGGTAGAGCAGCGCGAGGAAGATCAGCGGCACCTTGAAGTCCGGCCCCGCGAACTGCGCGCCGGCGACGAGGATGAAGAAGCCGATGCCGACCTGGAACAGCGCCAGCGCGAACTTCACCGGCGTGGACGGCTCCATCTTGCGCTTGGCCAGCCACACCCACATCGCGCTGAACGGGATCGCCAGCAGCACGATGAAGCCCGCGTTGAATGACTGCGTCTGCGCCGCCGTCATCACGACGCCTGGCACGATGGTGAGATCGGTCGAACGCTCCGCGAACAGCGACAGCGACGATCCCGCCTGCTCGAACAGCATCCAAAAGATGACGCTGAACATGATGAGCACGAGTGCGGCGATCATCTTGCCGCGCTCCTCGCCCTTGAAGGCGACGACGGCATAGCCGAGAACCATGAGGAAGAGCGCCGGCACAAGGATCGGCAGCACATGCTCCATGAGTTCGGCCTGCTGCACGAGCATCCACGCCGGAATGACGGCGATCAGCCCGCCGACCCAGAAGATGCCTTCGGTCACCGCGCCGATGGGCTTGGGCGGATCGGCTTTGCCGCGCAGGTGCTTTTGCCCCATCAGATACTGCACGAGACCGAACAGCATGCCGATGCCGGCGGCGCCGAAGCCGTATTTCCAGCCATAGGTCTGGCCGAGATAGCCGCAGATGAGGGTCGCGAGGAACGCGCCCACATTGATGCCCATGTAGAAGATGGTGAAGCCGCCGTCGCGACGGGGATCGCCGGCCTCGTAGAGCGCGCCGACTGTCGTCGAGATGTTGGCCTTCAGGAAGCCGACGCCGACAATGATGAGCGCCAGCGACAGATAGAGGATCTGGACGTAGAGATCTTCCTGCTCGACACGGCTCTCGAATGCGCCGTCCGCGAAGCGACGGATTTCGGTCCCGTCGGCCGCGACCGCGACGGCGTCCGTCTTCGATCCTTCGGTGATCTTGAATGACGCGCCGTTGATGTCGACGACCGCGTCGCCGCCTTCCGCGCGCACCGGATATTCGCCGCGACCTTCGATGACGAGCTTCGAGGCCGGAATGTCGCCGCAGGTCAGGCCCACGGACGTGCACAGCGAACGCACCAGCGTCGGCGGTTCGGACTCCACGCTGTAGGCGTCGCCCATGAAGCGCTCCGCCGTCCCGCCGGCGGCGGGCGTCAGATCGGCGAACTTCTTGTTGTCGAACTTCAGTTCGTGCGCGCCTTCGGGCAGCGTGATCTGCAGCTTGCGGTCATCGCCGCGTCCATCGGCGGCGACGAGATAGCTCTCCCCGCCCGCATCGAGATACTGCTTCGACCCGCCGCCCTCGAACGCCATGCCGAAGTGGCCGAGCACGAGGAGAAGCGCGCCGATGGTCACCGCCTTGCGCGCGCCGAGGAAGCGGTCGGCGATCACGCCGCCGATGACGGGGATCAGATAGACGAGCGCGGCGTACGCGCCGTAGAGCCCTTGCGCCTTGTCGTCGGAGAAGAGGAAGTGCTGCGTGAGATAGAGCACCAGCAGCGCGCGCATGCCGTAGAAGGAGAAGCGCTCCCACATCTCGGTGAAGAAGAGTGTGACGAGGCCGCGCGGGTGGCCCATGAATTCTGCGCCAGCGGGCGCCTGCGGGGGCGTCGGGGCCCCCGTGTCGGTTACGCTCATCCGTGTTCTCCCCCGCGCTCAGTGCTTCGGCGCAGTTAATTGGCCGAGACAGAACACACCGTCGCGGGCCGTTTCAAGCGCCTTGCGCCGAACAGGTGGGACTGGAGATGAACAGATGCGCTCCTGAGGGGCATGATGCGCCGCTCATGCCCGTTTCAGGGCAAGGACATTGCGGCGTCAGACGCCCGCCTTCAGTTGCTTGGCCGGCGCACCCACCAAAAGGCGTTGCCGCGCGCGGAGGAGCCATCCAGCTCGAAACCCAGCCGCCGCAGCGTGCGGATAGACGCCTTGTTGGTCATCGCGCAGCCGGCGATGATCTGCATCGCGCCGTGATCCTCGAGCCGCTTGATGACCGCCGCCGCCGCCTCGGTGGCGAAGCCCTGGCGCCGCCAGCTTGACGCGATCGCGTAGCCGATCTCATAGCCCTCGCCGCCGCGCAGCGGTTCGAAACGCACCTCGCCGATCAGCGATCGCGCGGCCTCGTGGATGACGAGCATGTGGCGCGGTTTGGAATCGACGGTGGTGGAGCGGCCCGCGCCGAAGACGTGCTCCCCGCGCCAGCCATCGTCGACCTGCGCATCAATGGACGCTTCGAGCGCTGCACGTCCGCGATTCGCCGCGATGATCACCTCGGAGGTGACCGGCTCGAGCCTCAGACGCTTCGTATAGAGCACATGAGAGAGCGACATGACTCGAAGGTGGGCTGCGTCGCGGGGGAGCGCAAGGGAAAGTGTCGGCGGGAAAGCACCCGCCTCCCGTTACACCGTTCCCGTTTCCTTCGGCGCGGAGACGCGGCGGGGTTTTGCTTCGAACTTCGGCTTCGGCAGGAGCTTGAAGCGGGACTGGCACCAGGCGAAGTCGATGCCGATGTCGAGCAGCGCATCGGAACGCCCGCACGGGCACGCAAAGTCGAGCACGCCCCAGACGCGGTAGGTCTCGCCCGCGACGAGCGGCACCGGCTCTCCTGTGACATGGTTGGGCGAGGCGTTGACGCAGAGAACCAGATCGCCGGAACCGACAGCGTAGCTCATGGCTTCACTCCCGTGTGGGGCGATGATGATACGCTCAAGCGAAAATGCGGCAAGCGCCGTCTTTCGAACGCCGCGCAGATCAGAAAGACGCTAGTACGCACACGCCTCGAAGACCTTCGTCATGTCGCCCTTCCAGTCCGTCTTCCAGCGTTCGAGCAGGCGTTCGGCGGGGGTAACGCCGGTGGCGACGATGTCGTCGAGTTCGGCGAGGAAATGCGTTTCGTCATCGCCGCCGGCGTTGAGCTTGTTGCGGCTCTTCAGGCCCTGACGCGCGATGGCCAGCGCCTGCTGCGCCACATCGCGCGCGCTCATGCCCCGGATCGGCGCCTTGAGGCCGAGCACGCCGACGCTGCGGCGCAGCGCCTCGCGATCTTCCGCCGTCCAGCACTTCACGAGACTCCACGCTGCTTCCAGCGCCGCGTCGCAGTAGAAGATGCCCGCCCAGAACGCCGGCAGCGCGCACAACCGCGACCACGGCCCCGCGTCGGCGCCGCGCTGCTCGATGTACGTCTTTAGCCGCACTTCCGGGAAGATCGTCGAGAGGTGGTCTTCCCAATCCTTCAGCGTCGGCTTTTCGCCGGGCAGTCCCGGCAGTTTGCCGGCGAGGAAATCGCGGAAGCTCTGGCCCGCCACGTCGATGTATTTTCCGTCGCGGTAGACGAAGTACATCGGCACATCGAGCGCGTAGTCGGCGTACTGCTCGAAGCCGAAACCTTCATCGAAGACGAACGGCAGCATGCCGGTGCGATCCGGATCGGTGTCCGTCCAGATCTGCGCGCGATAACTCAGGAACCCGTTCGGACGGCCTTCCATGAACGGCGAATTGGCGAAGAGCGCGGTGACGATCGGCTGCAGCGCGAGCGATACGCGCATCTTCTTGCGCATGTCCGCTTCGGAGCCGTAATCGAGATTGGTCTGCACCGTACAGGAGCGGAACATCATCTGCCGGCCGAGGCGCCCGACCTTCGGCATGTAGTCCCGCATGATCTTGTAGCGGCCCTTCGGCATGATCGGCGTTTCTTCCAGCGACCATTTCGGCGAGACGCCAAGGCCGAGAAACGCGATGCCGAGATTGCCCGCAACATCGCGCAGCTGCGCGAGGTGCACGCCGACTTCCGAACAGGTCTGGTGCAGATGTTCGAGCGGCGCGCCGGAGAGTTCGAACTGGCCGCCGGGCTCAAGGCTGATCGAGGCGCCGTCCTTCTTGAGGCCGATGATGTAATCGCCCTCCATGATGCGCTCGTAGCCGTATTTCTCGGCGAGGCCCGTCAAGAGCTGGCGGATTCCGAACGGGCCCTCGTACGGCACCGGCGAATGGTCGCTGACGTGGAAGCCGAACTTCTCGTGCTCGGTGCCGATGCGCCAGGTCTTGGAATCGGGCTTTGCGCCGCGCTCGAAGTGCTCGACGAGCTGGGCATGGTTTTCGATGGGCCGCGCCCGTTCCTTCGTCTCGGCCATGGGCGCTTCCTCTTCCCTCTCGAAGGCGTGATGTGGCGGCTCCGGGGCGCCGCCGCAAGGCCGCCGCATTTTCTACCAGTCACCCCATGACGACTGGATGACGGCGAGCGCCGCGATCGCCGCCGTCTCCGCGCGCAATATTCGCGGACCAAGAGAAACCGGGATCACGAAGGGCAGGCTGCGCAGCAGGCGCCGCTCCTCTGCATCGAACCCGCCTTCAGGTCCCGTCAGCAGCGCCAGTGACGGCGCTTTCACATCCTTGAGCGCTTCGCCGATCGGCCGTGCGCGGCCCGTCGCGCCGCCCCAGGCCGCCGTAGGATCGTCGCCGGCCTCATCGGCATAGACGAGCGGCCTTTCCCCACCCCAGCCATCGAGAATGCGACCGAGCGGCAGCGGCGCGGCGATCTCAGGCAGATCGAGACGTTCGGTCTGCTCCGCCGCTTCGATGGCGATGCGGCGCAGGCGATCCACGCGCACCGTCTCGGCCACCGTGCGCCGCGTGATGACCGGCTGCAGCTGGCGGACGCCGAGTTCGGTGGCCTTCTCGACGATCAGATCGGCGCCATGGCGCTTCACGGGGGCGAAATAGAGCGCGAGATCGGGCGTTGCGGTCTGCGGACGCGTCTGCGTCGCGATGGTGAGGCCGACACCCTTGCGGCCAACCGGCGTCAGCGCCGCCGACCATTCGCCGTCGACGCCGTTGAATACGCGCACCTCGGCGCCCGGTTGCAGCCGCATGACGCTTGTCAGATAGCGCGCCTGCCCGTCGTCCAGCGGCGCGAGGCCGCCGGCGGCGAGCGGGTGCTGAACGAAGAGGCGCGGTGCAGGCATCGCGCCTTGCTTGCCCAAGCCGCCGGGATGCGCAACCCGCGCGACCGCGCCGCCTTGACCTCGCCGCCTTCGCCGGGGAGGAAGCTCAAATGGCCACGCTCCCCCGCATCGAGGTCCTGAAGGGCGACGTTTCCAAGGTGCACCTCACCTCGGAGACGCGCCTGGAGCCGCCCGCCAAGGGCCGGCCCGCGCGGCAGGTCACGGTGAACAAGATGCGCGTGCACCTGCGCGACCGCACCAGCGGGCGCGACGCCGATGCGACGTTCGAGAATTCCACCGTCGGCGTGCAGCAGGGGCACCTCGTGACGATCGCGCGGGCGCATGTGCGCGGACGCCGCAAACCCGTGCTCCTGTCCCTCGTCAACGAAAGCACAGGCCAGCGGGAGGAATTCAGCGAAGGCTTTGCGCAGGCGATCCGCACCGAGTTCTTCGGGCCGCGCTGGAAGGCGTTCGGCATCGCCGGCGCCATCTTCCTGATCGGCTGGCTGTGGAACGCGCTGTTCTCGTCGGCGACGCCGGGCGTCTGGCCGGGGCTGTGGCCGCTGTTTCTCGCCTTCCTGTCGTTTCCCGTGTTGTGGGGCGCGATCGCGACGCTCGACCGGCTCACCCGCGTCCGCAGCGACGGTGCGGCGGCGAACGCCATCCGCGCCGAGATCGCCAACCTCTCCGCCGGCCCGCGCGACGTCACGCGCGAAATCACCGCCCCCGACGGCGACGCGCCCGGCGGCATGGCGATCCTCCCGCCGCCCCGCTAGTCTCGCGCGCATGCGCACCCTCCTTTTCGCCGTCGCCGCCCTCGCCTTCGCCCACAGCGCGGACGCCGCCCCGCTCGACCCCGCGCTCGCGCGTGAAGTCGACGCCATCGCCAACGAGACCTTGCGCACCTCCGGCGCGCCGAGCGCCTCCATCGCCATCGTCCGCGACGGCGAGATCGCCTATGCACAAGCCTACGGGCAGGCGCGGCGCGGCGTGCGCGCGACGACGGAAACGCGCTACGCCATCGGCTCGGTCTCCAAGCAGTTCACCGCCGCCGCGATCCTCATGCTCGCCGAGGACGGCAAGCTCACGCTCGACGACCGCATCGATCCCTACGTGCCGACGCTCACGCGCGGGCGCGATATCACCATCCGCCAGATCCTCAGCCATACTTCCGGCTATCGCGATTACTGGCCGCAGGATTTCGTGCCCGGCCTCATGCAGCGCGAGACGAACGCGCAGGCGACGCTGACGCGGTGGGCGCGTATCCCGCTCGATTACGAGCCGGGCGCGGAATACCGCTATTCGAACACCGGCTTCACCATCGCCGGGCTGATCGTGGAGAAGGTTGCGGGGCAGTCCCTGCACGACGTGCAACGCACGCGCATCTTCGCGCCGCTCGGCATGACCGGCGCGACGGAGATCGACAGCGGCCCGCTGACCGGCGCGCTCGACTCGCAAGGCCACGCGCGCTGGGGCCTCGGCCCCGTGCGACCGGCAGTGAAGGAAGGACGCGGCTGGCTCTGGGCCATCGGCGAGCTCGCCATGCGCCCGACCGATCTCGCGCTCTGGAACATCGCGCTGATGAAGGGCACGCTGCTGAAGCCGGACTCGCTGCGCGCGATGACGACATCCGTGACGCTGACCAACGGCCAGCCCGCAAACTACGGCTCGGGTCTCGGCGTGCGCACCACGGACGGCAAGCGTGTGTGGAGCCACGGCGGCGCGGTGAGCGGCTATCTCGCCAACAATGTGATCTACGCCGACGAGGATCTCGCGCTGACCGTTCTGACCAACGCCGAGTTCGGCGGCGCACAGGATGCGCTCACCGCGCGCCTCGCCTTCCTGCTGCGCGACCAGCCGCCGAAGGTCGCCGCAGCGCGCGACATGCTCGCCCAGTTCCAGCGCGGCGAGATCGACCGCACCCGCTTCACGCCCAACGGCGCGGCCTACTACGACGCCGCCGCTTTGCGGGAACTGTCGCGCACGCTGCGCCCGCTCGGGCCGGCGCGCCTGATCCAGTCGCAGATCGACCGCCTGCGCGGCGGGCTGACCGTGGAAATCTACAACGTGACCTTCGCGGACCGCCGCGCCACGCTCATCATCCGCGCCGACCCGGCGACTGGCAGGTACGAGCAGTTCGTCGTCGATTTCAGCGCCTGAACCTGCATCCGGACGCCGCCGCGGGCGCATCTGCGCAGTGACGCCCCTGACCGGAGACTGCGCATGAAGCCGTTCGCCCCCCTCGCCCTCGCCGCCGCCCTCGCCATGGCGCCCGCCGCCTCGGCGCTGGAAATCACATTCTATCCGGGGGAGCGCCTCTACGCCTACGAGGCGGACGCCCAGCGCGGCGCGCAAACGCTGCTCGTCCACAATATCGGCATTCGCAACGACACCGCCGCGACGGTGACGCTCAGCTCGGTCGCGATCGACCTCATGTCCGGCGAACGCGTTGTCGACACGCGCACGCTCGACGGCGCGGACCTCGCGCGCGCCGCCGCGAGCGGCGCCGGCCTCCAGCAGGCGGGCCTCGACACGGTGCTCGCCTTCCAGTTCGGCGGAACTGAACTCCTCCCGGCCGGCACGAAACTCTCAAGCGATCTCACGCTGGAGCCCGGCGAAGCGGTGATCGTGACCTCGCAGGTGTTCGCTTATCGCGGCGCGCGCGACGCGGTGCGGGTGCGCGTCAACGGCGGCGCGGCGACGGCGCAGATCCCCGTGCGCTCGGGCCTGTCGCAGCGCACCTACGCGCTGCCGGTGCGCGGCGTCTGGTACAACGGCGCCGGCGCGACCTTGCATTCGCATCATCGCTGGACGCCGCTGGAGGAGTTCGCCTTCGACTTCGTGCGCCTCGGCGCCGACATGAAGACCCATCGCGGCGCGGGCCGGCGCTTCAGCGACTATCACGCCTACGGCCAGCCGGTTTACGCCGCTGCGGACGGGCGCGTGGTCGCGGTGATCGCCGACCAGCCTGAAGACCCGGGCGCCATGCGCCGGCCCGACGAAACGCCGGAGCAGTATTTCGCGCGCCTGCAGCAGGACCAGTTCAAGCGCCTCGCTCTCGGCGCGCCGGGCATTCTCGGAAACGCCGTGGTCATCGACCATGGCGACGGCGAATTTTCCTCCTACGCGCACCTGAAACCCGGCAGCGTCGCGGTCCGCGTGGGCGATGTCGTGAAGACCGGACACCTGCTCGCCCAGATTGGATCGAGCGGCAACTCGACGGAACCGCACCTGCACTTCCAGGTCTGCAACCGCCCCGATCCGCTGATGTGCGCGGGCATTCCGGTGAAATTCGAGCTCGGCGAGAACACCTTTGGCGATCCGCCGCATGCGCCCCAGAGCGGAGAGTTTCTCCATCCGCCAGCGGCGCAGAAGCGACGCTGAGCGCCCCTCACGCAATCGTCAGCGCGCCCGGCGGATCCGCCGCCGCGGCGCGCGCGTTGTCCTGCCGACACACGGGAGAAGAACGCATGGCGAAGAAACGAAAGTCCGCGCAGGCGGCGCTGTCGGCGAAAGCCTTCGAGCTCAAGCAGGCCAATGCAAAGCCGCCGGCGCATCCGGCGACCGTTCCGCACGCCGATGAAGGCATCGTATCGAACCCGCATGCCGCACAGGCGCCGTCCGGCGCGTTCGATGCCGAGGGGCAGCGCCCCGTGCTCGAGCGCTCACGCAAAGTCCGCTGAACCACGCGCCACCGGAAGGGACAGCCATGAAATTCCAGTTCAACACCGACAGTTCCATCGCCGGCGGCGAATCCTTCGCCACGCGCGTGGAGGCGATCGTCCGTGCGCGCCTCGCGCACATCGAACACCGCCTCACACGCATTGAAGTGCATGTCGGCGACGTCAACGGCGCGCGCGAAACGGGTGACGACAAACGCTGCAGCATCGAGATCCGCCCGAACGGCCTTGATCCGATTTCCGCGAGCGACAACGCCGCGAATGTCGAGGCCGCCGTCACGAGCGCAGCCGACAAGGTGCTGGCCGCCTACGACCGTCAGATCGGCAAGCGCACCACCCGCAAGGGGCACTGACGCCGCACGTCAGGCGACCGCGTAATCCGCGAGCGCCACTTCCTTCGTGCGCCTTGCATATTCGCGCGTGTGCCAACCCCAGTTCTGGGTGATGCGGCCATCGGCGGTCTTGTACCAGGAATGGCAGTGCGGATCGGCCCAGACGGTGCCGGCGAGTTGCTCTTGTAGTTCCGCGTTGAAGCGCGTCTGCGCATCGGGCTTCACCTCGATGGACTTCGCGCCCTTGTCGCGCAGCTTCTTCAGCGCATCGACGGTGTAGCCGACCTGCTGCTCGATCATGAAGGTGATCGTGTTGTGGCCGAGATTGGTGTTGGGCCCGTAGAGCATGAACATGTTCGGGAAGCCGGCGACCGTGATGCCGAGATAGGCCTCCGGCGCCTCCTTCCAGATTTCCTGAAGCCGCACGCCGCCCTTGCCGACGACTTCCATCGACCAGTGCCAGCCCGTCGTCTCGAAGCCTGTCGCCCAGATGATCACGTCGCAGGCGTGTTCGACGCCGTCCTTGGTCACGACGCCGGTTTCGGTTATGCGCTCGATGCCTTCCGTCACGAGCGAGACGTTGTCGCGCTGCAGCGCCGGATAGAAATCATCGACGATCAGCACCCGCTTGCAGCCGATCGGATAATCCGGCGTCAGTTTTTTGCGCAGTTCTGGATCGGCCACCTGCGCGTGGAGGTGGTTCAGCGCCTGCTTCGTCAGCGCGTTGCGGCCCGCATCGGTCCACTCGAACGCCTGCCAGAAGAAGCGGTCGGCGCGATCATAGATGATCTCGCGGTTCATGGCGCCGAGGCGCATAGCGGCTTCAAGATCGGTGAAGAAGAGCATCTTGTCTTCCTCGGTGATCTCCATGTCGTTGCGCGGGATGCACCAGTTGGGCGTGCGCTGGAAGACGTCGAGATGGCCTGCAACCTTCGCCACTTCCGGGATGAGCTGCACCGCGCTCGCCGCCGAACCGATGCACGCGACGCGCTTTCCCTTCAGATCGACGGATTTGTCCCACCGCGCGGAGTGGAAGGACGGGCCCTTGAACTTGTCCTTGCCGGGAATGTCGGGGATCGAGGGGCGATTGAGCTGGCCGAGCGCGGGCATCAGCACTTCGGCCTCGTAGCTCGTCCCCTGTTTCGTCGTGATCGACCAGACGCCCTTCGCGTCGTTCCATTCCGCGCGCACCGGCTCCTCGCCGAGCTTCAGGTGCGGACGCAGCTGGAACTGGTCGCAGAGGTCTTCGGAATACTGCTGCACCTCCGGCGCGCGCGGGAAGAGGTGGCTCCACTTCGGGTTCGGCGCGAAGGAAAACTCATAGAGCGCAACCGGCGTGTCGCACGCGCAGCCGGGATATTCGTTGTCGCGCCAGGTGCCGCCGACCTTGTCGGCCTTCTCCAGCACCGTCACGTCGAAGCCCGCCTCCTTGACCTTGATGGCGGCGCAGAGGCCGCCAAGGCCTGCTCCGACAACGGCGACGCGCGGCTTGGACATGGCTTTTCTCCCGGTCGTTCTTGTCTGGTTGCCGGGGAGACTAGCACCGGCGGACACGAACGCCATCGCTGACGCCACGGCGCCCGCGCACGCTTCAACCGTTCGTCGGAACCATCGCCGTCATCACCGGCCCGATCTCGTCGTTCAGCACGAGGTCGGCGTAGCCATCGAGCGGGGTTTCCTCGCGATTGAGGATCACGAGCTTCGCGCCGCTGCGCTTGGCGATCACCGGAAACGTGGCCGCCGGCGTCACCACCAGGGACGAGCCCAGAACCAGCATGAGGTCGCACGTCCGCGCCGCTTCGTCGGCCATCTTCATTTCGATCTCCGGCATGGGCTGGCCGAAGGAAATGGTCGCCGTCTTCACGATCCCGCCGCACTCGCGACATTCGGGGATGTCGCCGGCGTCATAGGCAAGGCGGAGTTCCTCGAGTTCGTGGCGCGTCCCGCAGTGCAGGCAGGTGGCGTAGCTCGCATTGCCGTGCAGTTCGATGATGGCGCGCTCCGGCACCCCGGAGGCCTGGTGCAGATTGTCGACGTTCTGCGTGATCACCGCGAAGGCCTTGCCGCGGTCCACGAGACGCGCCACCGCCATGTGCCCCGCGTTCGGCTCCTTGCCGACCCATCCCGCCGCGCCCGTGAACACCCGCCGCCACGCCTCGCGGCGCATGTCCTCTCGGGACACGAAGTCCTGGAAATAGATCGGCTGCATCTTGGTCCACACGCCGCCGGGGCTGCGGAAGTCGGGGATGCCGGACTCCGTGGAGATGCCGGCGCCGGTGAAGACGGCGATGCGGGACGCGTCGTGCAGGAGGTCGCGCAATCTTTCGTGGGCGTACAGGTCGCTCATGCGGAAAATCTAGCGGACGCCGCCGCAAACGCCACGCCACACCTGCCGGCCGCCGGCGGAAGCTAGCTGACGCTGCGGCGCTCGATCGCCCGCTCAATCTGAATGGTCAGGCCCGCAATGGTCACCGGCTTCAGCATGATGTCGTCGATCCGGCCCCACTCCACCGCGCGCGCCATCTCCGGGGTCGCGGCGGTCGTCAGGAGGGCGATGTGCGGCGCCGGGGACTGCGGTCGCGCCCGGATGCGGTCCGCCGCCCGGAGCGCAGCCTCCACCTCCCCGCCCGTTGCGAGTACGGCGAGGTCGAAATGATCGTATTCGGGCACCTCGTCGCTTGAGACGACAGTGATACCGGTGACATCCATGGCCGCGAAAACCGCCGCGAGCACACGGGTGGCGCCCGGATCGTCGGAGACGATCAGAACCGAAAAGTCCGTGAAAGTTCTCACGCCGCCCCTCGAAGTCCCGCGCCAAGGCCCATCACGCATCGGTGATCGGCGCGTTCTATGGTAAGTTTTGCCCAGAGTCGCCCGCGACGTGCAGCGCCCCGCCTTGCTGTCACACGGGTCAACGCAGCTGCGCGGAATCCGTTCCCGCTTCGTGCTAGGCTCCTATATGAGCCTGGACGAATCATCCGTGGACCCCGTGGCAGAACCGCCCTCCAACCTCCCCATCTCCCAGCGCGCCAGCGCCGCTGCGCCGTACCTGTCCAAGCTCAACCCCGAGCAGCGGGCGGCGGTGGAGGCGCTGGACGGCCCCGTCCTCGTGCTGGCGGGCGCGGGCACCGGCAAGACGCGGGTGCTCACCACGCGCCTCGCCCACCTCCTGGCCACCGGCCGCGCGAAGCCCTGGCAGGTGCTGGCGGTCACGTTCACGAACAAGGCCTCCCGGGAAATGCGCGAGCGGGTGGACCATCTGCTCGGCCCCGGCGCCGGCGGCATCCAGTGGCTCGGCACGTTCCACTCGATCAGCGCGCTGATGCTGCGCCGGCACGCCGAACTCGCGGGCCTGAAGTCGAGCTTCACGATCCTCGACACGGACGACCAGATCCGCCTGCTCAAGCAGATCATCGAAGCCGAAGGCATCGACGAAAAGCGCTGGACCGCGCGCGCCATGGCGGGCCTCATCGACAGCTGGAAGAACCGCGCGCTCATTCCGAAAGACGTGCCGAAGGGCGAGACGCATGCGTGGGGCGATGGCCGCGCCATTCCGATCTATGTGGCGTATCAGGAGCGGCTGAAGATCCTCAACGCCTGCGACTTCGGCGATCTGCTGCTGCACGTCATCGACATCTTCAAGACCCGCCCCGACGTGCTCGCGGAGTATCACCGCAAGCTGCCCTACCTCATGGTGGACGAGTATCAGGACACCAACGTCGCGCAGTATCTGTGGCTGCGCCTGCTGGCGCAGGGCTCGAACAATCTCTGCGTCGTGGGCGACGACGACCAGTCGATCTATGGCTGGCGCGGCGCGGAGGTGGACAACATCCTGCGCTTCGAACGCGACTTTCCGGGCGCGAAGGTCATCCGGCTTGAGCGCAATTACCGCTCCACCGGCAATATTCTCGCCGCCGCGTCGAAGCTGATCGATCACAATGCGGGGCGCCTCGGAAAGACGCTCTGGACCGAGGACGAACCCGGTGATCGCGTGAAGGTGCGCGGCGTCTGGGACGGCGAGGCCGAAGCGCGCCTCATCGGCGACGACATCGAGCAATGGGTGTCCAACCGCAAGAAGCACGCCGACTGCGCCGTGCTGGTGCGCGCGGCGTGGCAGATGCGGGCGTTCGAAGAACGCTTTCTCATGCTGCGCATACCCTACAAGGTCATCGGCGGCCCGCGCTTCTTCGAGCGCGCGGAAGTGCGCGACGCGCACGCTTACTTGCGCCTCATCCGCAGCCCGGACGACGATCTCGCCTTCGAGCGCATCATCAACCAGCCCAAACGCGGCCTCGCGGAAGCGACGCTCAAGAAGCTCCACGCCGAAGCGAGCCAGCGCGTCCCCACCTTCAAGCCCGACGAACCGCTCTTCGACATGCTGACCGGCGAAGTGACGGAGTATCCGCCGCCGGAAAACGTGACCGCGTCCACGCGCTTCCGTTCGCTCTTCGAGGCCGCGCGGGAAATCGTGAAGGGCGACGCCCTGCCGCTGAAGGCGCGCACGGCGCTTAAGGGCTTCATCAGTGACATCGACCGCTGGCGTGAGCGCCGCAAGCAAGTGAGCCATGTGGAGCTTGCCGAAATCGTTCTCGACGAGAGCGGCTACACGGAGATGCTCAAGAACGACAAATCGCCCACCGCGCAGACGCGGCTCGAGAACCTCAAGGAACTCGTCCAGGCGATGGGCCATTTCGATACGCTCGAAGCCTATCTCGAACATGTCGAGCTTGTGCTCGACATCGACGCCGGCGGCGACGGAGACGAAGTGCATCTCTCCACGCTCCACGCCGCGAAGGGCCTCGAATGGCCGCTGGTGTTTCTGCCGGGCTGGGAGGAAACGGTGTTTCCCTCGCAACGCTCGATCGACGAGAACGGCCTGAAGGGCCTCGAGGAAGAACGCCGCCTCGCCTATGTCGGCATCACAAGGGCGCGGGAGAGCGCACGCATCTCCTTCGCCGCGAACCGCCAGATCTACGGACGCTGGCAGAACGTGCTGCCCTCGCGCTTCATCGACGAACTGCCGGAAGCGCATGTCGATGCGATCTCAGAGACCGGCTACGGACGCGGCGGCGTGGG
Organism: Hyphomonadaceae bacterium; assembly: GCA_016791445.1. GTDB lineage: Bacteria > Pseudomonadota > Alphaproteobacteria > Caulobacterales > Aquidulcibacteraceae > VFBF01. The sequence goes on from JAEUMP010000013.1 coordinate 29,204, forward strand.
CGAAAACGGCGCGCGCTTCGAGGCCTATGCGCCGGGCGCCGGTTTCAACTCCGGCTATGAAAGCCCCGGCTGGAAACGCGCGCAGGACCGGATGGGCGCCATGGGGGGCGAATCCAAGAGTTTCGGCCGCGCCCCCGCCATCGAAGGCGAAGCGCGCCTCGTCGCGAAATCCGCCGACAGCGACGCGAAATTCGCCGTCGGCGCCCGCATCTTCCACGACAAGTTCGGCTACGGTCGCATCCGCGCCGTGGAAGGCAACAAGCTCACCGTCGCATTCGAGAAGGCGGGCGAGAAGAAGGTGATCGACAGCTTCGTGAAGGCGGCGTGAGGGCCCTCACCCACCGCTTTCGGCCTCTACTGCGCGTTTCGCCATGTGGCTGAGATAGGCGTAGAGGTCGTCGACCTCTCCGTCGGTCCAGTGCACGAACCGCCCCCGCGCAACGGGCCCCATCATCTCCAGCTCCGCGCCGCTGATCGGCACGCCTTCGCGCATCAGTTTCGTGAAGTCCTCCGGCCCGTATGCGCCCATCACGATGAGGTCCGGCGCGGCGTCCGGCCACGGATAATCGCCGCGCAGCGTCATGCCATGGCATTCGTTGCAACTCGTCAGGGCGAGATATTCGCCGCGCGCAATGCGCTGGTCGGGATTGTTCGCCTCCTTGAGCTGCGGGACCAACGGCAAGTGATGCGGCATGGCGGCGTCCTTGCCGCGCGCAATGTCCATGCGGATGATGAATTCGCCGATGATGCGCTCGTGCAGCGGCCGCCACTTGCCCGCCGGGGCGTTCGTTGACACGGGCGTCGCGCGCAGGAACGCGATCAGATCCGCAAGATCGGCGTCGCTCATGCGCGCAAAATTGTAGGACGGCATTGAAAACAACGCGCGCCCGTTGACGCCAACGCCATGCCGGATCGCCGCCTCCAGCGCCGCCGGTGTTTCCGCGCGCGCCATGGCGGGAAGATTTGGCGTGACGATGGCGCCCCACATGATCTCACCCTCGAGCGCCTCGCCGTGGCAGCCGTAGCAGCCGCGCGTCTTCGCCAGCCGCTCGCCGCGCGCAACCGCCGCCTCGTCCTCCGGTATCGCCGCTGCGAAAGGCGCGGGCGCGGCGAACGAGCGGAAATGCGCCTCGCTCGCTGCATAGACCCAGCCGACGAACCCCAGTGCGATGACGAGAAGCCCGGCAAGTCCCAGGCCGATCCAACGCAGCATGCCCATCGTCGCGCCTCCCGCTTCCACCGCCACACACAACGCCGAAGCGCGCTTGCCCTCAAGCCTCGGCGCGGCCAAACTTTCGTGTCATCGCCATTCAGGGGATATCCGGTTGATTTTTCGCGCTTTCGCCGTCGCCGTGTCATTCGCCGCGCTCACCCTCCCCGCCGCCGCCGAGGCGCCCCGCGCGGACCAGCTCGCCTTCCGCGCGATCTACAAGGAGATGGTGGAGATCGACAGTTCGCCTGCCACGGGCTCGTGCACGCGCGTCGTCGAAGCGGCGCAAAAGCGCCTCCTCGATGCGGGCTTCGCGCCATCCGATGTGCAGCTCGTCATCCCCACTGGCGCGCCGGACGATGGCAATCTGGTCGCGACCCTGCGCGGAACCAATGCACGCGCGCCGGCGATCCTGCTGCTTGCACACATCGACGTCGTCAACGCCGATCCCAAGGACTGGGAGCGCGATCCCTTCACGCTGGTGGAGGAGAACGGCTTCTTCTACGGACGCGGCGCCATCGACGACAAGGCGATGGCCGCCATCTTCCTCGACATGATGATCCGCATGAAGGCGGAGAATTTCCGACCGCGCCGCACCCTGAAGATGGCGCTGACCTGTGGCGAGGAAACGTCGAACCGCGTCAACGGCGTCGATTACCTTCTCAAGAACCACCGCGATCTCATCGAGGCGGGCTTCGCCATCAACGAAGGCGCCGGCGGTTCGCTCACACCGGACGGCAAGCCCATCGCGCTCGAGATCCAGTCGGGCGAAAAAATCCATCAGGTGATGACGTTCACCGTCACCAATCCCGGCGGCCACTCCTCGCGTCCGCGCACGGACAACGCGATCACGCAACTTGCCGCCGCGTTGCAGCGCCTCGATGCGCACCGCTTCCCCGTCGAACTCAATCCCGTCACGCGCACCTTCTTCGAACGCATGGCGCCGCTCACCGGCGGCGAGATGGGTGCGGCGATGACCGCCCTTGCGCGCGATCCCGCCGACGCCGCCGCCGCAGACAAACTCGCGACCGACGCCACCTACAACGCAATGATGCGCACGACGTGCACGGCCACGCAGGTGGAAGCCGGGCACGCGCCGAACGCGCTGCCGCAGCGCGCCGTCGCCACGCTCTCGTGCCGTGTGCTGCAGGGCCACACGCCGGAGGAAGTGAAGGCCGAGCTTGAGCGCGTCGTCGCCGATCCGGGCGTGAAGGTCGACATCGTGCGCCGTCGCGAGGGCTCGCAGGCGCCGCAGCTGACGCGCGCGATCACGGCCCCGGTGGAGCGCGTCGCCGCGCGCATGTGGCCAGGCGTGCCGATCATCCCGATCATGCTGCCGGGCGCCACCGACGGCCGCTTCCTCAACACCGCCGGCATCCCGACCTACGGCCTCTCGGGTCTCTTCGCCGTGCCCGGCGAAACGAACCCGCACGGCCTCAACGAAAAGATCCGCGTGAAGTCGCTCTACGAAGGCCGCGACTTCCTCGACGCGGTGGTGCGGGAGTATGCGCGGCAGCGCTGATCACGTCTCCCGCTTCGCGCGGGCGTTCATCCGGTACCAGCCGTCACCCGCCTGGGTCGCGCGCAGGATGCGTTCGCGGGCGAGCGCTTCCTCGTCGGTCTCCGCGCGCACGACGCCCTTGATCGCGTCGCGGCGGAACGGGATCACCTGCACCATCGGCAGTCCCTTCTCCAGCGTGTAGCGCCCGTCCGCGCCGGTGGCGAAAAACGGGAAATGGATGAGCGCGTGATAGCGGTCGGTGTCGACCACGCCGCTGATGATGTCGATGACGCCATCGCCGCGATTGAGCAGCGGCGTGAAGAGACAGCTCCAGCCCTTCGGCGTGCGGATCGTCCAGTAGTTGTGGAGCTTCGCGGGCGGACGCGGCAGCTGCGGATGGCCCGCGACCTGTTCGGGGCTGTGAAACGTCACCATCGGCCGGTCGAAGTCCCAGCCGGCATCGAGGCGCGCGCCGTTATCGGAAATCTCGAGGCGCACCGTCGCGCACACCGGCAGGATCCAGCCCAGCGTCATCGCGTCGAGAAACGGCATGCAGCGCTTGATGGTCTGGCCGTTGTTGGTCGTCGAGACGGCGGCGTTGTCGACGGCCGCGAGGCGGCGATACCAGTCCGGCATCGCCGCCCGCGCGGGGCTGGGTTCGGCGATGACGCCCTTGTCGCGCGCCTCGCAGAGGAACTCGATCTCGCCGCCGCCGCTCCACATGCGCGTGCTCAGTCGTCGTCGCGGTCGTCGTCGCGATCGCGCCAGCGACGGTCGCGGCGGTCGTCGTCGGAGCTGTTGGAGCTGGAATTGCTCGATGAGTTGGAACTCGAATTGCTCGACGAATTCGAGGAGCTGTTCGAGCTGGAGTTGGACGAGCGCCGCCAGCGCCGGTCGTCATCGTCGGAGGAATTGGAGCTCCAGTTCGACGAACTGTTGGAGCTGGAATTGCTCGATGAGTTCGACGAGCGGTTGGAGCTGCGGTTGCTCGACGCGTTGGAGGAGCTGTTGGAGCTCGTATTGCCCGCAAACTGCAACCGCGCCTCGCCGGCGTCCTGTGCAGCGGGACCGTGAACGAGAAGACGCCCGGTCGCGCGCGGCGCATCGGCCTCCTTCGCGGACAGCGACGCCCATGCCGCGCCCGAGAGCGCCATCATCGCGCCGGCGGCCGACGCCGCGAGCCATGTCAGTTTTTTCATGGAAGACTCCATCAGGACCCGTCCTTCGCCGGCGCCACAAAGTCGCCGCGGCGGTGAACGGCGCCTGAACAAGCGCACAAGGTCGCCCGAAGGCGCCATGCGCTCACGCGATTGTCAGCGCTTTACAGGGGGCGACGCGCTGGCGATGGTCCGGACCATGCCCTTCTCCCGCACCTATGACGGCGACGAGCCGCAGCGCGTCAACAAATGGCTCGCGCAGTCTGGAGTCTGTTCGCGGCGCGAGGCGGAAGCCTACATCGCCGAGGGTCTCGTCGCCATCGACGGCGAAACCGTTTCCGATCCCGGCCGCAAGATCGCGCGCGGTCAGACATTGACGCTGCGCGACGCCGCGCTGGGCGCGCAGCTGACGGTGGTCGTGCACAAGCCCGTCGGCGTCGTCTCGGCGCACCCCGAACCCGGGCAAACCGAAGCGGCGCAGCTGCTGACCGCGGACAATCTCTGGCGCGCGAAGGCGGAGGCGCCGGTCGGAAAATCGCTGCCGCCGCTGGGGCGTCTCGACCGCGACTCGCGCGGACTGCTGCTGCTGTCGGAAGACGGCGTGCTCGCCAAGGCCGTGATCGGTCCGGAGTCGACGCTCGACAAGGAGTACCTCGTGCGCGTCGACGGACGCATCGACGGGCGCATGCTCATGCGCCTGCGCCACGGGCTCGTGCTCGACGGTCGCGCGCTGCGCCGTGCGGACGTGGAGGAAATCGGCCCGCAGCGCCTGCGTTTCGTGCTGACCGAAGGCCGCAACCGCCAGATCCGGCGCATGTGCGAAGCCGTCGGCCTGACGGTCGTCGATCTTCTGCGCATCCGCATCGGCCCCGTCGAACTCGGCGACTTGCCGGAGGGCCGCTGGCGTCTGCTCGATCCGCGCGAACGCGCGGCGATGCTCGTGCGCTAGACCCGCGTGATCGCCGGCAGAGTCCACGCACCGCTCAGCAGCGGCGCCTGCGGCAGATATCCGCGGAACGTGACGCGGAACGGTTTGCGCGGGGCCGGCAACCAGTTGCTCGCGTTCGCAGGGCGATCCGCGGAGATGATCACTTCAAGCGATCCGTCCGCCGCCACCAACAAGCCCTGCGTGCGGTTGCCGATGGCGTAGCGTTGGATCGGATTGTCGATGAAATAGAGGCGCCCCTCCGCATCCACCTCATACATCGACAGCGACCAGAATGCGTCCACCGGCGCGCCGCCCGGCGGCAGGCTGAAGCGATAGGCGTTCGCGCCGTTCAGCAACGCCCCCGTCGCATCGACAACGCCGGACAGATAGATCGCCTCCGCCTTCGGCAGGGCGCCTAGCCCCGACAGCGCGACCTGCGCGCGAAAGGCGTGATCGTCGCCGAAGTCGCCGAGATTGTCGGCGGGATAGGTCCACCCGCTGATGAGGCGACCCTTCCGACCGAGACCGCTACGCAACTTGGCAAGCGTCGCCGCCGCCTCGCGACGCCACGCATCACCGTCAGTCAGCCCCGGCGATTGCAGACCGCTCGGCGCAGCCCCGCTGCGCGTCAGCGTCTCGTCGAGCACGCCGAAGAAGTTCTCGGAATCGAGCGGGTCCGCAGCGCGGAAGCGGCGCGGCGAAGCGCCGCCGCCGACGGGCTGCATAGTGAATTGCCGCTGCACGGCGGCCGCCGCGGCAAGATCATAAGCGCCATCGACGAGGATTCGCCCGAGCACCCAGATATCCGCCGTGGGCGCACGCACGACCTCGACGCCCTCGGGCGCACGTCCGCGCCATTGCGGCCCGACGAGCCAGTACCTTCCGCCTGCGCCTTTGGTGGTGCGTGTGCCGAGAACACGGAAGTTGTCGGTGAAGGCCGACATCATCGCTACACTCCAGTAGCGATCCGTCAGCGTCGGCGTCACCAGTTCGACAGGCCCGCCCGTCAGATCGACAAAAGCCGGCGAATAGAGCGTATCGTTGTTCGGCGTCGTCACAGCGCGCGCGGTGTGATCCGAAAGCGTCGCGCGATGCGCAAAGCGATTGGGCGGCGCGCCTTGCGTAAATGCGCCGCCAGCCACCCGCGCCATTTCGAACGGTGCGAACCCATATAGGAACGCCTCCTCGGCATGCGTCGCGGGATCAATCCGCGGCGGCGGTGCGGGCAGCAGTGACGACGCCGCGGTGGAGGTGGATGCGGCGCAACCGGCCAGAGCCAGCGCGCCTGCGCCGGCTGCGAATTCCCGACGGTTCATGTGTACCTCCCGCGTCTTTTCCTCCCGCTTACGACTGCGGGCGGGCGACGCCAAGGAGGATCAGCTCGGGCTCAGCGCTTCCAGGCGCGGATCGCGTCGATGACCCGATCCTGGTCTTCCTCGGTCAGATCGGGGTGCATCGGCAGGCTGATCACGACGTCCGCCTTCGCGTCCGTCACCGGCAGGCCGCCCGGCGCCACGGGATAGTCGCGATACCCGACGCCGCTCAAGGACGCGAATCTCGCGCGCATTCCGTATCTGGCGGAGAAGTTCGATGTGCTCGTCGGCTTCTCCGATCACACCATGGGCACGCTGGCGGCGTCGATCGCGACGGCCTTGGGCTGTGCGGCGTTCGAGAAGCACTTCACGACGGATCGCGCCGATGGCGGGATCGACAGCGCCTTCTCGCTCGATGCGGGCGAACTGAAGGAATACTGCGACGCCGCGAAGGACGCGTTCGCCTCCATCGGGCGGGCCGACATCGAAGTCTCGGAGTCCGAAGCGGCCACGCGGCAGTTCCGCCGGAGCCTCTATTTCGTGAAGCCACTCGTTGCAGGCGAAACGGTGACGGCGGCGCATGTGCGCTCGATCCGCCCGGCGAACGGACTGCACACGAAGCATCTGAAGGACCTCATCGGCAGGAAGGCGAAGGCCGCCATCGAGGCCGGTACGCCGACCGATTTCGCGCTGGTGGAATAGATGGCCATCGATCCGGCCTCGAAGATTCTCGCGCTGGTGCCGGCGCGTGGCGGATCGAAGCGGATTCCGCGCAAGAACGTGATCGACTTCCACGGCAAGCCCATGGTCGCCTATCCGATCGACGCCGCGTTGCGCGCGGGCCTTTTCGGCATGGTGCATGTATCGAGCGACGACGACGAAATCCGCGCCATCGCGAAAGATCGCGGCGCCGATCCTGAGCCCGTACGGCCCGCCGAGCTTTCCGACGACATGACGGGCATCCTGCCGGTGGCGCGCTGGGTGCTGCAGACGCTGACGGCGCAGGGGCGCGTGTTCGAGCATGTGTTCATCCTTTTCCCCTGCGCGCCGATGATCACCGCGCACGACATGCGCGAAGCGTGGGAGGTTTATCGCGCCCACGGCGGGGCGAAGAATCTCCTCACCATCGGGCGCAATCCGGTGCCGGCGGAATGGCTCTATGCGCGCGAGGCCGACGGGCGCCTCGTGCCGCGCACGCCCGGCGGCGCGTTTTCGCGCAGCCAGGACCTCGCGCCCGCCTATTACGAGACCGGGACCTTCACGATCTTCTCCGCGAAGTTCCTGCTCGACGCGGACAACATCGCCGACGACACGAATTATGTCGGCTACGAGCTGCCGGCGTGGAAGGCCGTCGACATCGACACGCCCGCCGAGCTTGAGCACGCGCGCGCGCTTTATGCGGTCTATGCGGAGCGGCTGGCGGCGGAGGACGCCTGAAGGAAATCCGGGCGGTCCGGAGCGCTGGACCCCATCGACAAAGTTTCCATCGTCGCCAATCTCTATCACTTCAGGCGATACCGGCCCGCGCGCAAGGGGCGCGGGCCGGATCAGGCTCAGCTCACGACCGCGCGATCCGTGACGCGCCGCCAGTCGGTTCCGTCGGAGAATGCGAGAACCGCCCCGCCCGCCTCGTCCGTGACGTGGAAGAGCGTCCCCGCGCCGACGCTCGCCGCCGACGGCAGCGACGCCTTCGCCACCTGCCCCACGCGCACGCCGCCGTTCACATGCAGCGCCGTCGTCGGCGAAGCGGTGCCCACGCCGATTTCACCGCTCGCGAGGATCGCCATGCGCAACGCGTTCGACGTGTAGAAAAACATCGGCTGCGCCAGCTCCATCACGAAATAGAATCCGGCGCTCGCGTGCGCCTGGAAATAGCCCGTGCGCGTGGAACCCGCCGAATTGTAGAAGCTGAAGACGGCCGCGCTGTCCTGCACGCGCATGTTGCCGGCGATGTGCAGCCGCTCCAGCGGCGCCGTGACGCCGAGACCCGTGCGCGCGGTCGCGTTGTCGATGACTAGCGCCTCGCTCCACGCGGCGCCGTCGCTGGAAACTTTCAGGTGCAGCTTGTCGTCGCCGCACAACCCCATTTCCGCGCGGCCGGAGAAAGCGTTCTGCAGCAGCACGCTGGCGGTATCGCCGCCCGCGGCCTTGTTCACGGTCAGGCGATGCCCCGCGCCGGCATGGGTGAAGAGCGACGTGGCGCTCGCGACCGCGAGGCGTTTCGTGGCGTCCGCATTCGTGTTGACGCCGAGCAGCGCGACATCCTCCGGCGCCGCGTCGATCCAGTCCGCGCCGTCGAACACGACGAGGCGATCTTCATCCGACACCCAGGCGCGCCAGCCCTCGGCCGGCGTGCGGAACGCCCAGGCGCCGTCCTCGAAGGCGGCGATGTCGTCCTCGCGGCCCGCCCATGCGCCTGTCGCGGTTGCAGCCACGATGTAGCGCGCGCCTTCAATGGGCGATCCCGGCGGCGCGGCGAGATCGCGATCCTCCACGGCGAGATGGACGAGCGTGTCGAGCGCCAGCAGCGACTCGTTGAGCGTCACGTGCTTTTGCGCTTGTGCGGGCATGAGGAAGGGCAGATCGAGATGGGTAGTGAAGTCCATGGGCGCTCTCCTTGGTCGCCGGTTGAAAGACCACTGGAGCCTGAGGCGCCCCGCAACCCGGTCGGATTGCGCGGTGGATTTCCCTGCATTGCGCCCTGCTTGCTCCCCCTAATTTCCGGACAGGTTTCCTGCCTTCCGGCCTTGCCCACGCATGGACACCACGCCCGCACGGGTCTAGCGGCGAAGCGATGACCTCGCCCCTCTCCACAGCGCTCGACGGCGCGCGCGCGCTCTACCGGCGCCTGCCGATGAGCCTGCGGCTGCCGGCGGGCCGCGCCATGCGCGCGGTGCTGGAGCCGGCGCTCGCGGCGCGTCTGCCGAAGGCCGAGCCCGGCAAGCGTGTGGCAGCGGACGCGGCGACCTTGATCGGACTTTTCGGATCGCCTCTCGGCCACGGGACGGCGGCGCATCTGTGCGCGAAGGAGTTGCACGAGGCGGGGATCGATGTGGCGGAGCTGGATGTTTCCGCCGCTGTCGGGGCGCCCGTGGAGACGATGGCTGCGGACGCGACGCCAAACGACGGCGCCGCGATCCTGATGATGAACCCCGACACTGCCGTGCATGCGCTTGCGCGCGGCGCGGCCGAACTCGTGCGCGGACGCCGCGTGATCGGCTACTGGGTGTGGGAGCTGGAGACGCCGCCGCCGCACTGGCGCGTGGGGCGCGGACTCGTGCATGAAATCTGGACGCCGAGCGCGTTCGCCGCGCAGGCCGCGCGTGCGGCGTTCGATGTTCCCGTCGTCGTCGTGCCGCACCCCGCTGCGCTCAGTCCGCCGCCGGAGATGACGCCCGCAAGGCGCGCCGCCGGACGGCTGCGCATCGGCGCGGGCGCGGAGGATTTCGTCGTCTTCCAGAGCTTTTCGCTGGCCTCCAGTCTTGAGCGGAAGAACCCGCTCGGCGCGATCGCGGCGTTCCGCGATGCGTTCGGCGGCGATCCATCGGCGCGCCTCGTCATCCGCATGAGCCAGGCGGAACGCTATCCGCAGGCCGCTCAACGCCTGCGGGCGGCGGTCTATGATGCAGGCCCCACGGTGATACTGATCGATACGCCGGCAGGTCTCGACGAACTGCACGCGCTCTATGCGGCGTGCGATGCCTATATTTCGCTCCACCGCAGCGAAGGATTCGGGCTCAATCTCGCGGAGGCGATGCTGGCGGAGCGCGCGGTGATCGCGACGGCGTGGTCCGGCAATCTCGATTTCATGGACGCGGAATCTTCGGCGCTCATTCCGGCGAAACTCGTCCCCGTGCGCGATCCGCAGCGTGTCTATGCCGTCGCCGGCGCGCGCTGGGCGGAGCCCGATCACGAGGCGGCGGTCGCAGCGTTGCGCAAACTGCGTGACGATCCAGCGGCGCGCGCGGCGTTGGCGAAGGCCGGCGCGGAGAAAGCGCGCGTCACGCTCGGCGGCGGCGCAGCCGCACGCGCGCTGCGCATGGACGGCGCATGAGCGTCGCCGTCCTCATCGTCGCGTACAATTCGAAGGCGCACCTCGCCCGCCAGATCGCCGCGCTCGATGCGCAGACTTTCCGCGATTTTCGCGCGGTGCTGATCGACAACGCTTCGGAGCCTGCGCAGCGTCCTGATTCCGCTCGGCTTCCCGCGTGGATGACGCTCATCCAGTCGGACGAGAACCTCGGCTTCGCGGGCGGCAACAACTGCGCGGCGCAAGAGGCGGGCGACGCGGAATTCTTTGCCTTGCTCAATCCCGACGCGTTTCCGGAGCCGGGATGGCTGGAGGCGCTCGTCGAGGCGGCGCAGCGCTTTCCGCACGCGGCGGCGTTCGGCTCGACGCAACTGCTCGACGCCGATCCATCACGGCTCGACGGCGCGGGCGATGCACTGCACGCCATCGGCATTCCGTGGCGCGGCGGTCTCGGCATGTCTGCAGCAGACCTTCCACCGGAAGGCGAGACTTTCGCGGCGTGTGCGGCGGCGATGCTCATCCGCGCGGCGGATTTCCGCGCCGCGGGGGGCTTCGACGAGCGCTTTTTCTGTTACGTCGAGGATGTCGATCTCGGCTACCGCCTGCGTCTCATGGGCCGCACGACGATGCAAATTCCGGGCGCCGTCGTGCGCCATGTGGGCGGCGGCGTCAGCGCGCGCGGCTCGGCGTTCGCGGACTTTCACGGCGCGCGCAACCGGGTGTGGATGCATGTGAAGTCGACGCCCGCGCGGATCTTCTGGCCGCTGCTGCCATTCACCGTCACGGTGACGCTGGCGAACCTGCTCGTGAACACGCTGAAGAGCCGCATGGCGGGATGGCGCGGCGTCTTCGCAGCGCTCGGCGATCTCGGCCCCGCCTGGGCGGCGCGGCAGGCGCTGCGCAAGGGGCGCAAGGCGTCGGTGGGGGACATTGCCCGCGCGCTGACGTGGAATCCGCTGCGTCTCATCGACCGCCGCCCGGTCATCCGCGCTTGGCGCGGTCCCCCGACGCGGCCATAACGGCGCGCTTCGCAAGGGGAACGCCCGTGTCCGACGAAACGACTCCCGCCCCGGTGCGCCGCCCCGGTCGCGCCGGCTGGACCGCCGCAGCCTACTTCGCCTTTCTCGCGCCCGCATCGGTGGCCGGGGGCATGGCGCTCGCGCCGCTGCAGGTGCTGGCGGGTCTCGCGGCGGCGCCCTTCTCCAAGGACGGCAAGCGCATCGGGCTGTTCCTGCTCGCCGTCGCGCCGCTGCTCTTGTTCGCGATCTGGGCGGCCGTGTCGCACACATGGTCGCCGGTGCCGCGCCCTGAACAGGCGGTGAAGGTGGTCGGCGGCTGTCTCGCAGGCGTGCTGTTCGTGGCGGGGCTCGCGGCGGGCGGCGACAAGGACCGCGCGCTTGGCCGCGCGAGCGTGCTTGCAGCGGTGGTGGTGCTCATCGCGCTCTCCACCATCGAAGCCGGCGGCGATCTCATGATCAACCGCATGGGCGCCTCGACGACCGATCCTGGCGTCATCGAGCGCAATCCCGGCAAGGGCGTTTCGATTCTCGTGGTGCTGATCTGGGGCGCCATCGGCGCGCTGATCGGCGGCAAGCATACCTGGCAACGGCTGACCTGGCGCATCCTGCTGGTCTGCGCGGCGCTGCTCTCGCTGCAGTTCAACATGGCGACGAATGCAGCAGGCTTCGCGATGGGCTTCATCGCCTTCGTTTTCGGATGGATGGCGCCGCGCATCGCGCCGATCGTGATCTCCGTCGGCCTTGCGGGCTGGATGCTCATCGCGCCGTGGGCGAGCGTCATCGTGCTGTCGCTGCCGGGGCTGCAGGAGCGGCTGCCGCTGTCGTGGCAGATGCGCGCGGAGATCTGGCGCTATGCGAGCGCGCGCATCGACGAGAAACTGATCACCGGCTGGGGCCTCGACGGCGCGCGTAAGTTCGGCGTTGAGCGTCTCTCCCTGCCCGGCGTCGGCGAATTCCAGGCGATACCGCTGCACCCGCACAGCTTCTCGATGCATGTGTGGCTGGAGACGGGCCTTGTCGGCGCCGCGCTCGCCGCGCTCGCGATCCTCGCGGCGGGCCTCGTCGCATCGCGCACGCTGGGACAGTCGAAAGCCGCCGCTGCAGCAGCGGTCGCGGCCATGGCGACGGTGGGAACGATCTGGAATGTGAGCTACGGCGCGTGGCAGGAATGGTGGATCGCCGCCGCCTTCACGGGCGCGGCCGCCGCCGCGCTCGCGCGTCGCTGATGTGCTAGGACAGGCATCAAGCCAAAGGAACACCGTGCCCGAGACCGACTGGATCGACCGCCTGAAAGGCGCCCGCATCGTGGTGCTGGGCGACGTGATGCTCGACCATCACGTGCGCGGGGCCGTGCGGCGCGTCTCCGACGAGGCGCCGGTGCCGGTGCTGCAGGTGCAGTCGGAGCGCTGGACGCTGGGCGGGGCGGCGAACGTCGCGGCGAATGCGGCCGCACTCGGCGCGTCGGCGCGCCTGATCGGCGTCATCGGCCCCGATGCGGCTGGCGAACAGCTGATGAAGCTGCTCGACGAAAGCCATGCCCGCATCACTCCGCGCCTCGCGGTGGACCGTGACCGCCCGACGACCCTGAAGACGCGCTATCTCGGCGGCCAGCAGCAGATGGTGCGCGTGGACCGCGAGCGCATCGCGCCCTGCCCGCCCGCCATCGAAGCGCAAATCCTCGACGATCTGGAAGAGGCGCTCGCCGACTGCGGCGCGCTTGTGCTCTCGGACTACGGCAAGGGCGTGCTGAGCGACGCCGTGCTCGCGCAGGCTTTCGCGCTGGCGAAGGCGCGCGGCGTCCCGGCCATCGTCGATCCCAAGCGGATGAAGTTCGCGGACTATCGCGGCGCCGCGCTGATCACGCCGAACCGGCGCGAGCTGAGCGAGGCGGTGCGCCTCCCGTGCGAGAGTGACGCCGAAGCGCAGGCCGCAGCCGACGAAGCCATCGCGCAGAGCGGCGCGGCGATCCTTCTGACGCGCTCGGAAAAAGGCATGTCGCTCTTCCGTGCGAACGCGGCGCCGATCCACCTGCAAGCGGAGGCGCGCGAAGTGTTCGACGTCTCCGGCGCCGGCGACACGGTGGTGTCCGTCATCGCCGCCGGTCTCGGCGGGGGACTGTCCATCGAGCGCACCATGCGCATCGCCAACACGGCCGCCGGCATCGTCGTCGCCAAGGTCGGCACCGCGACCACGACGGTCGAGGAGATCGCCGCCGCCATGAGCGGGCCGGAGCGGCGCGCCGCGCTGGCGCAGGGGCAGGCCTACGCGCCGGCCATGACCGTGGCGGAGGCCGTGAAGCGGCGCGCCGACTGGACGGCGCAGGGGCTGACCGTGGGCTTCACCAATGGCTGCTTCGACCTCCTGCACCCCGGCCACGTCTCGCTGCTCGCACAGGCCGCCGCGGCCTGCGACCGTCTGATCGTGGCGCTGAACAGCGACGCCAGCGTGCGCCGCCTCAAAGGCCCCACCCGCCCGATCCAGGACCTGGAGGCCCGCGCCCGGGTGATCGGGGCGATCCGGGGCGTGGACCTCGTCGTGGCGTTCGAGGAGGACACCCCGCTCGCGCTCATCGAGGCGCTGACGCCGGACGTGCTGATCAAGGGCGCGGACTACGCGGAATCCGAGGTCGTCGGCGGCGACATCGTGAAGGCGCGCGGCGGGCGGGTGCTGCTGGCGGTGCTGACGCCGGGCCAGTCGACCACGGCGATCGCCCGGAAGGCCGGCTCCGAATCGGCGGACTGAGGCGCGAGATCGCCGCGCGCCGCGCCCCGGGAGACTCCTTGGGGGCCAGCTTTGGTCAGCCCTTGCGCGCCAAGGGGCGCCCCTGTGGATAACCCTGAAAGATGACATCATTCCCCAAGCAAGCATTGCTGGCGCTCGCGACGGAATTCCCGTATAGACTCGTACTAACCATAACTGCCGGAGCCGCGACCTGATGGACGCCTTCATTCTGCACGCCGACGGCGACGAGGGGTATGCGCAGGATCTGCGCGTTCGCCTCGCGCCCGCCAAGGCGCTGGAAGCGCCGCTCTCGGTGGCCGGCGGTCTCGCCTTCGGCGAACATCTTCTGGTTCTCGCGATCTGGTCCGCGCAGGCGGAAGCCGCCGGACTCGCCCGCCAGCTCGCCGACGTCGCACGGCATGTGGGCGATCGCTGCATCATCGTGCGTGCGGACGGCACGCCGCTGCCGGCGCTCTCCTCGAACGTGCAGATCGCGGTGCTCGGCGCGACGGACAACAGCTTCGCCGCGATGTTGAAGATCGCGCGCATGCGGGCGCGTCCCGCGGCGCCGCCGGCGCGCGTGCGCTCGGGCTTCCAGATCGGCGGTGTCGCTCCCGGCGTCGGCGTGGGACTGGCGATCTACGCAGGCATGTTCGTCGCCGCCGGCGCGTGGCGCAGCGATGACGTCACCCAGGCCCTCGAAGCCAACCGCGAAGCGCCCGCCACCGTGGCGCTCCGGTCCTTCCAGACGGCGCTCGATGCGCCCGAGACCGCCCATGTGCGCGTCGCCTCCGCCGAACCGAATGCCCGTTTCGTGCAGCCGCAACGGGTGATCGTCACGGCCTCGATGGACTCAACGCGCCTGCCGGTGGCGGTCGCACCGACGCCCGACGCGCCCGAGCCTCTGGTTCCGGTCGCTGCGGCGCCTGCGGCGCCGGCGGCCAAGCCCGTATCGCCTGTCGCGGTGTCGCGCGTGCCGCTGTCCCCGATCCCGTCCTTGCCGGAAACCGGCGCGGCGTCGCTGACGCTGATCGCCCTGGACGGCATCTCGACGCTGGACGTCGTGCCCAACGAGTCGTTCTGACCGAAGACGCCGCCTGCGGCACGGCGTATTCGCCGAACCGTTCAGGGTCATTTCCCCAAATGCCAAGAGCATGATGGCGCTGCGCGACGCACAGCACTAGAATGTGTTTTGGGAGGACCGACCGTTGCGGCGCGCGACCACCAGCAAATTCACCCGGCGACGCGACGAAATCCTCAACGTCGCCTCGGAGTTGATCAACAGCGGCGGCGCGCGCGGCATGACGCTGACGGCGGTGGCGAAGGAGCTCGATCTCGATACCTCGAGCGTCACCTACTACTTCCCCAAGAAGGATCACCTGGTCGCCGCCTGCGTGGAGCGATCCCACGCCTGGCTGCATGACGCGGCGAAGGCGGCGGCGGAAGAGAGCGACGCGCGCGCGCGGGTCCGCAGCCTCCTCGCCGCGCACTTCGACCGCTACGCCCGCCAGCGCGGCGGCGCCGCACGGCTCGCCATCGTTTCCGACGTGCACTCGCTCGACCCTGACCTGCGCGCGCCGCTATCGCAGCGGTTTCGCGAGATCGTCACGCTGGTGCGGGGCTTCTTCGACTTCGGCGACAGCGAAGCGGGGCGGCTCAGGGCGGCGATGTCCGGCATCGCGCTTTTGTCGGTCGTATACTGGATGTCGGCGTGGATCGACCGGTATCTCGAAAGCGATTTCGAACGGCTGAAGGAACGCCTGCTGGCGCAACTCGAGCACGGCTTCTCCGCCGCCGACTGGGCGAGTGATCTGACGCTGCTGGAAGACGCCGAACCACAGGACGCGCAGGCGCGCTTCCTCCACGCCGCCACCAACCAGATCAATCTGCACGGCTATCGCGGCGCGAGCGTCGCGGGGATCGCGGCGGTGCTCGGCGTCAGCATCGGCAGCTTCTACCACCATCTGGAAAACAAGGACGATCTCGTCCTCGCCTGCTTCCGCCGGAGCTTTGATCTCATCGAGGCGGCGCAAGCACGCGCAGGCGCGCACGGCGGCGCCTATGGCGACCGGCTCGGGCGGATGGTGGACATGCTCATCGCGCTGCAGTTTCGCGGCACAAGCCCGCTGCTGCGCATTTCCGCCTATCAGGCGTTGCCGCCCGAACTGCGCATCCAGATGCTCAATCACACCGGACGCGTCACACGGCACATGAGCGGACTCATCGCCGACGGCATGGCCGACGGCACCGTGCGCGCCACGGATCCGGCGCTCGGTGGACAGACATTGATGGCGATGCTCGACGGCGCGGCGGAACTGCGGACCTGGGCCGCGAGGCGACCGCTGGACAAGGCCGTCGTCGCCTACAGCCGCAATATCCGGACCGGCATCTTCTGATCGTCAGCCCGCGGCGTCGCGCGGGCGCGTAGGCTCGATGTTCTGCACCTGCAGGCGCGCGATGTTCTGTTCGTGGCTGTGGCGGTCGCCCTTGTAGAAGAAGAGGAACGATACGCCGACGAACCAAAGCGTCGCCGAGACGGGCATGTAGATGTAGACGAGGCGGTCGATCGTTTCCGCCGACACGAGCCCCGGTTTCGCATTCTCCGGAAAGCCGGCCGCCGTCAGCAAGAGCCCCGCGCCGAGCACGCCGAGTGCGGCCGTGCAGGTCTGCATGAAGGCCGACGCCGCGAAGAAGACGCCCGAGGAATGGCGACCGGTGCGCAGCGCGCTGTCTTCCACGCAGTCGGCGATCATGGCGCTCGTCATGATCTGCGAGATCGCGATGGCGGCGCTGTAGACGATCTGCATGGAAAAGAGCGTGAGCACGAGCGGTCCTTCAGGCTCGAGCGGCAGAAAAAGCCCGGCCTGCCGGAGCGCGAGCGGCGCCAACCCCACCGTCACCCCGAACACCGCCAACACCATCGCCACATTGCGCTTGCCGAACTTCTTCGACGCCCACGGCGCGATCACCAGCGCGATCAGCGCGGCGAAGGCGCCATCGATGGTCAGGAGCGACATGGAGTTCGACGTCAGCTGCCAGACATAAACGCCGAAATAGACCGCCATCGCGGCATAGAGCCCGGAGGCGGTATATTTCAGGACGCCGAAGGCGAGGATCGACAGAAAGCCCCGGTGGGACAGCGTTTCCAGCATCTCCCGGAGCTGCGCGAGCGCGCCGCGCGCCGGTGCGACGGTCGCCTGGCGGACATAGCGGATGCGGTCGTGGGTGCCCCACGTCGATACGAGGATGGAAATGAAGATGAGGATGGCGCCGGCCATCCCGTAAGCGGCATAGCCCTCGGGATTGAGTTGCCCCACAGGGTGCTTTTCGGTGGGCTGCAGGAAGACGCGCAGCGCAAGGAACGCCGTACCAAGTCCGCCGACATAGCCGAAGAAATAGCGCCACGACATGAGCGCGGTGCGTTCGTCGTAGTTGTCGCTGAGCTCCGGCGTGAGCGCCGCGGACGGCACTTCGTAGAAATTGATCGCCACGCGCCCGAGCGTCGCCACAACGACGATGTACCAGAACATCATCGTCTCGCTCATCCCGGCGGGCGGATTGAACATGAGCCAGAAGAACACCGCCGTCGGTATCGCGGCGGCATACATGAAGGGATGCCTGCGCCCCCATTTGCTGCGGAAGCTGTCGGTGATCTGGCCGATGAAGGGGTTGGTGACGGCGTCCATGAGCAGCGATATCGTCAGCGCCGCAGACACCAGCGCCGCGCTGAGCCCCATCACCTGATTGTAGAAGATCAGCAGATACGCGCTGTAGGCGACGGTCTTGGCGCCGATGGCGAGCGAGCCCAACCCGAACAACACCCGCGTACGCAGGCCGATAGGCGGCGGGCTGGCCGTCTCTGTCATGCGTCGTCTCCCAGGGCCGTTTCTCTGGAAATCAGGGCGTCGGCCCGTTTCCAATTTCGGTTATGTTGGCAAACCCCGGGGAAGTGCGCAATGCGGCGGGCTTCCAAGACTGATAACGTCACGAACCACAGCCGCCGCTCAGCCGGCGAAGCGCTGGCGTCCGAGCGCCCTTGCGTCGCTGCGAGGTTTGCGGAAAGTCCGCTGCTCATGTCCGGACGCTTGTTCCCTACGGCGCTCATCGCTGCGCTCGCGTGTCTCGCGGCGTGCGGCGATGCTCGAACGCCCGCGACATCCGCCACGCCGTCGTGCGCGCCGCTCACGATGCAGACGACAGCGGACATTCCCGCCGGACGCGTGGATCGCGGCGCGTTTCTCTTTGAGCCGGAGGAGTCCGTCGGCGGCGCCGGCGAGGTCGCGGCGTTCAACATCGACGTGCACGAAGTGACGAACGCCCAGTACGCCGCGTTCGTCGCCGCGACGGGCTATGTGACGGTCGCCGAGCGCAAGGGACCAGACGGCGCGCCGCTGGGCGGTGCTGTGTTCGATCGCAGTCAGGCGCGCTGGAGGATCGACTCCGCCGCGCAATGGCGCAGGCCTGAAGGCGCGGGCTCGGATATCCGCGGTCGCGAACGACATCCCGTGGTGATGGTCGCCTACGAGGACGCGCTTGCCTACGCGACCTGGGCCGGACGTCGTCTGCCGACAGAGAACGAGTGGGAGCGCGCCGCGCGCGGCGATGCCCCCGCCCCCGCCAGCCGCGAGGCCGAAGCCTACGATGGGAACGGCGCGCCCCGCGCCAACACCTGGCAAGGCGTCTTTCCGTTCAAGGACGCCGGCGAAGACGGCTTCGCCGGGTCCGCGCCGGTCGGCTGCTTCCCCGCCGGGCCGCACGGCCTCCACGACATGGCAGGCAATGTGTGGGAGTGGACGAGCGATCGCTTCACCGGCGGCGAGCGGTTCGACGCCGCGCGGCGCGACACCAGTCCGGCGCGCGTGATCAAGGGCGGATCGCACCTGTGCTCCCGCAATTTCTGCGCGCGCTATCGCAGCGGCTCCCGTCAGCCGGGCGACGAGTCGCTCGGCATGTCACACATCGGCTTCCGGACGGTCGCAGATGTATCGGAAGACGCGGCAGAGCCGTGACGGCGTCCCGTTTGACAGGAGGGGCGACGACGCTAGTCTAGTGGCACTTGAAGTGCCTTAAGTGACAGGGTCACAGAGGCGGACGGACGGGCGCACAAACAACAAGCCCGCCGGACAGGGAGGAGCAGCGATGAAACGACTGGCGATCGTCGGCGGCGTGCTTGCGCTTGTCGTGCTGGGCGCGTTCCTGCTCTACCGGAGCTATTGGTACTACCTGCCCGGCATCGTCGGAAACATCCAGAATCCCATCGGCGCGCATCGCGAGGTGAACTGGGCGCCCGGTCCGACGGAAGCCCAACCCGGCGCGCGTCCGCCGAACGTGATCGTGATCGTTGCGGACGATCTCGGCTACAACGACATCTCGCTCTTCGGCGGCGGCGTCGCCGGCGTCGTGAAGACGCCGCACATCGACGCCATCGGCAGCGACGGCGTGGTGATCGAACAGGGATACACCTCGAACGCCACATGCTCGCCCTCGCGCGCCGCGCTGATGACGGGGCGCTATCCGACACGCTTCGGCTTCGAGTTCACGTCCGCGCCGCAGGCATTCGCGCGCTACATTTCCCATTCCTCTCCGAACGCCCTGCGCCAGCCGATCTTCCATGAAGACCGCGTTCCCGCTGTGCCGCCGCGCGAGACGCTCGGCCTGCCGCCCGGCGAAACGACCGTCGCAGAAGTGCTGAAACAGCAAGGCTATCACACCATGCTGATCGGCAAGTGGCACCTCGGCGAGACAGCCGAAATGCGCCCCGTCGGACAGGGCTTCGACGAGTCCCTCGGCGTGATGCAGGGCGCGGCGATGTTCCTGCCGCCGAATGAACCGGATGTCGTCAATGCGAAGCTCCCCTTCGATCCGATCGACCGCTTCTTGTGGGCGAACCTGCCGTACGCCGTCGACCGCGAAGGTCCTGAGGGCAAGTCGCGCTTCCGCCCGCAGGGATACGTGACGGACTATTTCGCCGATGAAGCCGTGCGCGCGATCGAGGCCAACCGCAACAGGCCCTTCTTCCTCTATCTGTCGTTCACGGCGCCGCACACGCCGCTGCAAGCCACGCGCGCCGACTACGACGCCCTCGCCGACATTCCCGATCACACCCAGCGCGTCTATGGCGCGATGATCCGCGCGCTCGATCGCGGCGTCGGGCGCGTGATGCAGACGCTGCGCGACAACGGCGTGGACGAGAACACCATCGTGATCTTCGTCAGCGACAATGGCGGCGCGTGGTATGCGGGTCTCGCTGACATCAACCGACCGTTCCGGGGCTGGAAGTCGACTTTCTTCGAAGGCGGAATCCGCACGCCTTACTTCGTGCGTTGGCCCGCCGGTCTGCCGCGCGGCGTGCGCGTGCCCGGCCCCGCCGCCCATATCGACATCATGTCCACCGTCGCCGCCGCCGCCGGCGCCGCCGCCCCCGCGAACGTCGACGGCGTCAATCTCCTGCCGCACCTGCGCGGCGAACCGCAGGCGCCGCGCACGCTCTTCTGGCGGTCAGGGCCCTACCGCGTCGTGCGCGACGGCGACTGGAAACTGCAGGTGTCCCAGACGCCGGACCGCGCCTGGCTCTTCAACCTGCGCGACGATCCGACCGAGCAGACCGACCTCTCCGCGCGCGAGCCGCAACGCGTCGCCGACATGCGCGCGATGATCGAGAAGCAGAACGCCGACGCGCCGCCGCCGCTGTGGCCGGCGCTCATCGAAGGGCCGGTGCGTATCGACGTGCCGCTCAACACGCCGTGGACAGAAGATCAGGAATATATCTACTGGTCGAACTGACGGCGGAGAAAACGGGGCTGTACATGCGGGCAACGATGTATTTCGCCGCGATCGCGCTCCTGTTCATGGGCGCGCCAGCGCACGCGCAAGCCCCGAACACCCAAGCCCCAAACGCGCGTCCGAACATCGTTCTCATCCTCGCCGACGATGTGGGGTTCACGGACCTCGGCGCCTATGGCGGTGAGGCGCGCACGCCGAACATCGATCGCCTCGCCGCGCGCGGCGCGCTCTTTTCCCGGTACTATTCCTCGCCGTTGTGCTCACCGTCGCGCGCGATGTTGCTGACGGGCATGGACAGCCATCGCACGGGCCACGCCACCATCGTCGAGGTGCTCCCGCGCGAGCTGCGCAATCGCCCAGGCTATTCCATGCGCCTCGAACCGGGGGTCGTCACGATCGCCGAGCGGCTGCGCCAGAGCGGCTATCGAACCTACGTCACCGGCAAGTGGCACCTCGGCCACGGCAAAGGCGATCTACCCGACAGCCACGGCTTCGACAGATCTTTCGTGCTCGACGCATCCGGCGCCGACAACTGGGACGAGCGCCCCTACATCCCCTACTACCGCCGCGCGGACTGGTTCGAGAACGGCAAGCGCGCCCATCTCCCGAAGGATTTCTATTCCAGCCAGTTCATCGTCGATCGCATGATCGATTATCTCGACGCCGACGCCGCCCAGACCGACAAACCGTTCTTCGCCTACCTCGCCTTCCAGGCCGTCCACATTCCCGTGCAGGCGCCGCGAAAATTCACGGAAGGCTACAACGGCGTCTATGACGGCGGCTGGGAGTCCGTTCGCGCCGCGCGGTGGGCGCGCACACAGGCGCTGGGTCTCAATCCCGCCGATGCGTCGCCGGCGGCGCCCCACCCGCGCTTCCGCGCCTGGAGCGCGCTCTCCGCCGACGACCGCGCCCTCTATGCGCGCAGCATGCAGGTGCACGCCGGCATGATCGAAGCGATGGATGTGCATATCGGCCGGTTGCTCGAATACCTCGCCGCGCGCGGCCTCGCCGACAACACCATCTTCGTCATAACCTCCGACAACGGCCCCGAACCAAGCAATCCGATGGTCGAGCCGGACTTCGTGCGCTGGATGGATCTGCGCGGCGGCTACACGCGCAAGCTCGACGATCTCGGCGAGCGCGGCTCGTTCGTCTTCATCGGCCCCGAATGGGCCAACGCGACATCCGCCGGCGCGCTCTACAAGTTCACCACCGGCGAGGGCGGCCTTCGGGTGCCGCTGGTGATGGCCGGCCCCGGCATCGCGCCGCAGCGCATCGACGCGCGCGCCTTCGTCACCGACATCACGCCGACCCTTCTGGAACGTGCAGGCGTCACCGCGCCCGCCGCCGCCATCGACGGCGTCAGCATGACGGGTCTGCTGGGGCAGACGCAGTCAGCGCTCCGCTCCGACGGTGACGTCATCGGCGTCGAGGTCTCCGGACACGCGGCGCTCTACCGTGGCGACTACAAGATCGTGCGAACGCCGCCACCGCTCGGCGACGGTTCGTGGCGCCTCTATGACGTCACCCGCGACCCGGGCGAGACCCGCGATCTTTCCAACGATCAAACCGCCCTCTTCGACAGCATGCGCGCCGCATACGACGCCTACGCAACCCGCGTCGGCGTGCTGCCGCTGCCGGAGGGCTACGACGTGCAACGCCAGGTCGTGCACAACACGCGCATGAAGTCGCTGCAGCAATACTGGTGGGTGCTGGCGCTAGGGGCCGTGCTTCTGGTGGGCGTGGCCTATCTGGTCATCCGAATGCTCGGCGCCGCCCTCCGCCCCCGCCGCGCCTGACCGCGCACGTCTTCCGGATCGACGCTCGGCGCGCCATCCGCTAGACGGGTGTCCCATGGCGGTGTCCACCAAGCGCTATCGATCGTTCATCAGCTATTCCCAACAGGACAAGCGTTGGGGACGACGCCTGCATTCGTGGCTGGAAACGTACCGCGCGCCCGTCGGGGTCATCGCCGACATCCAGGATACCCGACGACTAGGTCGCTTCTTCCGCGACGAAGCCGAAATGCCCGCCGCAACCGACATCGGCGAAGTCGTCCGCGACGCGATCGAGACCGCAGAGAGCCTCATCGTCGTCTGCTCTCCGCGTTCGGCTCAGTCGCAGTGGGTGGCCTCCGAGATCAGTCACTTCCGTCGGACCAACCCGGACGGCAAGCTGTTTGCGGTCATCATCGACGGCGTTCCCAACTCGGGCGATCCGCAGACCGAGTGCTTTCCCGCCGCTCTGCGCCGTCGTGCCGAAGGCGAC
This sequence comes from Hyphomonadaceae bacterium, assembly GCA_016791445.1. GTDB lineage: Bacteria > Pseudomonadota > Alphaproteobacteria > Caulobacterales > Aquidulcibacteraceae > VFBF01. Next base: position 52,134 of record JAEUMP010000013.1, read on the forward strand.
GACTCCATGCCGGTCGAACCTGTCGGCGTCGATGTGCGCGTGGATTCCAAGGACCGCATCTGCGCGCGCCTTGCAGCGGGGCTCCTCGACGTCGATTTCGATGATCTCTGGCAGCGGGACCGTCGTCGCGCGGAACGTCGTCAGCGTCAGGCGCTGATCACGCTGTCCGCCACGTCGGCGGCCTTCGCGCTGCTGGCGTTCGCCGCCGTGTGGTTCGCGCTCGTCGCGCAGGATCGCACGCGCATCGCGGAAGACGCACGCCGTGCGCTGCAGCATGAGTATCTGTCGGTCCTCGGCGAAAGCGCCATCGACGATGTCCTCACCGCCGATCTCGAGCCGGGGGCGCTCTCGACACTTGACGGCAGCGCCTGGACCTCGCTCGTGCGACGCGGGGACGAGGACTTCATCCTCGCGCGCGACTTCGGGGACGGACGCGTGTTCGCGGTCGCGCATGACGGTCTGCTCGACGCGGCGCGCAACAAGAATGGCGATGCCTTCCTCCGCCGCACGATCTCATGGCTGAAGGGACCCGGTGGGCCGAACGTCGTCGTCATCGCATCGGGACACTGCGAATGGATGTCGATCGGAGTCGACGACTGGCTGTTGCCGGGCTTGCTCGAGAGCTGGCGGTACGACATCCGCGATGCGCCAGGGCCGCTCACCGACAAGGCGCTTGCCGGCGCGGGCGTGCTGATCGTCGGCAATGCCTGGGGTGATTTCACCGCTGAGGAGTTGCAGGCGGTCGAGCGCTTCGCAAGCAAGGGCGGCGGCGTGCTTCTCGCCGGGCTCGGATGGTCCTGGGTCGAGAATGCCGACAATCCCGAACTCGCCTGCCCGGGCGCGCCGGCGCGCACCGCGCCCGTCCGGATCGAATCCTATCCCATGAATGCGCTCGGCGCGCGCTTCGGCGTCGGCTGGACCAATGAGGAACCTTCCTGATGCGAAAAATGACAAGCGCGGCGTATTCGCCGAAACGGCCACGAAGCCCGTCGCCCGCGTGCATGTTCGGCGCCGCACTTGTGTTCTTTGCGTCTCTTGGCGTGCTGGCCGCACCCGCCCGCGCTGCGCAGCAACTCTGGGCCGCCGCCTATGTCGACTGGACGTTCGCATCGGAGGCGCCGGGTATCGCGATTGCGCAGGACATGTGGGTTCCACAACCTGCAACTGCGTCCTTCTTCACATTGAACTGGGACTTCGTCGCCGGCGACGGCGGCTATATCGGGCTGCAGAGCGATGAGGCCGGCGTCGGCAACGCCCGCTTTTCCCTCTGGAACGCTGATGCGTCGCAAGGCGCCGCATGCCGTCGTTTCGACGGCGAAGGCGAAGGCATGACATGCGTGACGCCTCTCCCTATCGCGCCCGACAAGATATACCGCGTCCATGTCACGCGCGGCGAAGCGGATGCGCGCGGCCAGTGGTGGATCGGTTGGATCGAAACACGCGGCGAACCGCGTCGACAGATCGGCGCGTTGCGCGTCGCACGGACGTCCACGGCGATTGCGCCGGCGAGCGTGCACGATTTTTCGGAGTTCTGGGGCGATGCGGTCGCCGCGTGTCGCGCCGTGCCGCTGTCGGCTGCCGCATTCGGACCGCCGACGCTGTCCTACGCGAACGGCGCGAAAGCGCTTGGTAGTGGCGCTACCGGACGTCGCCCCGATGGACACCGGTGCCGCAGCGGACGTGAACGCTCAGGCGCCACGGCGGGCCACACGCCGCTCACCGTTGGAGACCACCCGGGCATGATGATCACACTCGGTGGCGACGCCGAGTCGAACCGCACGCTTGCACAAAGCCTCGCCGTCCAGTCGCGCGCAATGCCACGCGCTCACGCGCCGCAGCGATAGGGCAGCTCCGGCTCCGCGCAGAAATCCGGCCAATGGCCGGTGCTGCGCCAGTAGTCGAGCAGTCCGATATCGGCGGCATGTTGCATGAAGCGCGGATCGGCGCGCACGGCGCGCAATTCTGGATAGTAGAGCAGGATGCGGTTGCGCATGCTGCTCGGCTCCTTGAGCAGCGCGAAAGCGGCATCCACATTGCCGAGACGCGCATGCATGCGCAGGCGCCAGTCTGCGGAGAACGAATGGCAGGCCGGCGGCAAGACGCGACGTCGCGCGTTTGCGCTGACGGCGCGCAACATGGCGTCGACGCAGTCATACTCCGCTGCACGTCGTCCCGGCTGCCAGCTGCGATGCAGACGAAGCGCCTTCTCGGGATCGTCCCACCACACAAGCACGAGCCAGCGCACGCCGGGTGCGTAGGACGGGTGCAGGCGTTCAAGCTGGGCGACGCGCGCATAGGCCGCGTCCATGTCTCCCTGGGAAGCGAGCAGGATGATCAGGATCGGCAGGCTGAGAATGGGGCGCGGATCGGCGCGTGAATGCAGACGGATCGCCAGTTCGCGCGCTTCGCGAAGCCGCCCCACTTCGCGCAAGAGCATGACGTAGCGCATGATGGCCGGCGCCAGATTCGGCTGGATCTCGAGGGCCTTGCGCAGATGTTTTTCGCGCTCCGCCCAGTCGCCGCTCTCCTCGACGGCATTCGCGAGCGCCATGTGCGCCCGGGAAGAGCGGGGATCGAGTGCAAGCGCATGCGCAGCGATACGGCGCACTTCGTCGCGTCGGCGTTGGGCTTCTTCGGGCGTGCCGGCCTCGTCGATCGTCTCGGCGGTGGCGAGTGCGAGAAAGGCGTGGCCGAGCGAAAGTCGCGGCGCCGCCTCGATCATCGCGCGCGCCGACTTCTCCAGAAGCGCCGTCCCGTCGGCGAGACCGCCCCAGCACGCCTGAAGGACGAGCCCCATCACGTCCGGCGATAGCGCGCGCCGCGCGGTACGCCTGTCTTCGACGGCGCAGTTCAGCACCGCCGCGGTTTTCACCGCCGCCTCTTCCGCAAGTGCGGCCTCGCCGCCGCTCAGGCCCTCAAACCGCTGCGACCAGAGCACGAGGCCCGAACGACGCTCGATCACGCGCGGCGTGACGGTGGGCGCCCCGCCCTCGCGGTTCACCGCGCCTGCGATCACAAACTCCGCCGACTGGCCCCCTTTCAGCGGCGCCGCCATCGCATTGGCTGCAAGCACCGGAACGAAGGCGTCGCCGACCAGGTCGGCCAGGCGCGCGTCTTCCTCGGGCGCGCTGCGCACCTCGAAGGGCACGACGTGGACGCGGCCGTCGGACGGCGTCGCGCGCAGGGCAAGCGCCGCAACCGACACCAGGGCGACGCCCGCGATCGCAAGCACCGGCCAGAGCCGCCGCCATGGCCTGTTCAAGGGCGGCGATGACGGCCCCGTCGACGACGACGCGACGCCTGCGAGAAGCCGGAAGCCGACCTTGGGTACGGTCTCGACGGTGAACGGCGCCGGGTCCGTGCCGCGCGCGAGTTGGCGGAGCTTGGCGATCACGCGCGTCACCGCGTCGTCAGAGACCGCGCGCCCTTCCCAGCACGCCTCGATCAGCTGATCGCGTGTGACCGTGCGGCCCTCCGCGCGCGCCAGCACCACGAGGACTTCCATCACCCGCGCCTCGACGCGCTCCTCCGCGCCGTCCGGACGGCGGACGCGACACGCCGACGGGCTGATCTCCAGCGCCCCCAGCGAAAAGTCGGATTCCGAGCCGAGCGCGACGTTCATGGCGAAAAGGTCGGCGAAAAGTCGGCCATTCCTCGCCGATTGGTCCTGCCGATGCGGTCGAGGTGGCGCATTGCCCTGCTCGCGGAAGGCTCTGTGGGGGTCGCCGGGAAGGAACCACGCCGCGCCCCGCGCTGCAATCACCGCGCAAAGGAGAGACCAGGGATGATGCGTAGCGCACTCAAGTTTGCCGGCGCGGCGGTCGTGACGGCGCTACTCGCCACTGCAACGCCGGCGACCGCTCAGGTCACGCCGTCACGCGGCGGACTTGTCGGGGGCCCGGGCGGCGGGGCGTTCGAGCATCGCTGCGGGCCGGGCAAGTACCTGACGGGTTTCCATGTCCGCGTCGGCGCCTCTGTCGACGCCATCGGCCCCGTCTGCAGCACCTGGAACCCCACGCTGCGCCGCATGGAGGCGCACGAGCCCCCGCCCCGGTTCTTCGGCGGAACCGGCGGCGCGCGGCTACTTACCTACAGGTGCGCCGCCGACGCAGTCGTGAAGTCCCTGACCGCACAGAGCGCGGAAAACGAGTGGCGCTCGCTGTCCTATGTGCTGGCGTTCTGCCAGGAGGCGCGCCCGCCCTATCGCCGGATCGATCAGGGGCTCATCCGCGGCGAGAACAACCACACCTACTTTCCCTCCACCGCCGAGTGCGACGGCGACAGCGTCGCTGTCGGGCTCCGGGGCCGCGCCGGCAATCTGGTCGACGCCGTCGGCGTCATTTGCGGACCGCGCCCGCCGTTGCCGCCGTCGCCCGCCGACGCCATGCGTCAGGGTTCAGGCTTCGCCGGACCGGACGACCGCGCGCGCACGGGCATGACCGCCCCTGCCGCCGGTATCGCGCCGCCGCCGGGGAGCTGTCGCAGCGGCTTCGTCTGGCGACAGTCGCACACCGGAGACACCGCATGCGTGACGCCTGAATCGCGCACGCTGGCGCGGCAGGAAAACGCAAACGCTGCGGCGCGCGTCGATCCGGCGGGCGTCTACGGCCCTGCGACCTGCATTCCCGGCTTCGTCTGGCGCGAGGCATTTGACGGCGACGTCGTCTGCGTCACGCCCGAACGCCGCAGCGCCGTGCGCGAAGAAAATCGCCTCGCCCCAACCCGCACGCATTGAAAGGAGCACGTCATGTCTCTTCTTCGCCCACTCGCGATCGCGATCACGCTCGTCACCGCCTCCGCCGCCAGCGCGCACGCAAACACCTGCGGCGACAGGATCGGGGCCGTCGTCTCGCAAGCCGTGCATGCCGCGCTCGAGGTACGACGTCCCGAGATCGAGACGAACATCCGCAATGAGCTTGGTCGCGGCGATCTCATCGCCCGGGGCTTCACGCTCTACGACATCAATGTACGGATGGGTCAGCCTGCGTTCGACTACACGAACGGCCAGATCCGGTGGCGCATTCCCGCCAACCACATCTACGCCAAGAGCACGACGCCCGGGCCGCTCGGCTCCTGGGCTGACCCCGCCGTCGAGGTGTCATTCGATGTTCTCGTCAGCGGCCAGATGCGCATCGCGCCGGATGGGCCGCCGCGCGCGGAGTGGGTGACCGGTCAGGTGACGCGCGCAGTGGCCACGCCGCGCAACGCCAGCGGCGCCGTCGCCACAACGCTGGTGCGCGTCGCGCAAATGACGGAACCCGGCGGTCGCGCCATAGAGAATGCGGTGAACACCTATCTGGTGCGCGATCTCACCTCGATCGTGAACAACGCCATCGGCGGCGCGGGCTTCCCGCAACCGCGAAGCGCACCCGTCACAGGGCAACAGCAGACGACGCGCTTCACGTCGCCCACCTACAATTGCGGCGGCGAGATCGTGCGCGCCGACTGGTGCGCGCGCTGGGGCGCCGATTGCGGACAGCCGGCGGCGCAAGCCTTCTGCACCAGCCGCAATTTCCGGATGGCGACGCATTTCGAGGCGATGCCCGGCGCCGGCCGCACCTGGGTGCCGCGCGACCGCCGCATCTGCGACGGCCCCGGCTGCACATCGTTCCGTTCCATCACCTGCAGCAACTCCCCTGCGCTGACCGACACCTATGTCCGCACCAAGCGACTGACCGAAGGCGCGACGGTCGGCCTGCCGCCACAAAAGCGCTGACACAGAACGATGAAAACCAAGGAGACTGCCATGAGAGTGAATTCATTCGCCATCGCCGCGATCACGATCTTGTTCGCCGCATCCGCCGCCGTCGCGCAGGCGCCCGCGCCCGATGCAGGCGCCAAGGCCAAGATACAGAGCGGCGCGGTCAAGCAGCAGCGTCATCGCCAGAAAGCGCTCAATCCACAGCCGCTCCCGCCGCTCGAGCAACCCGGCGTCGCGACCGCGCTGAATCCGCAACCGTTGCCGCCGGTCGATCGCCCGGGCGCCGCCGTCGCGCTCAACCCTCAACCCTTGCCGCCGCTTGAGCAACCAGGCGTTGCGACGGCGCTGAACCCGCAGCCGCTGCCGCCGCTCGAACAGCCCGGTGTCGCCAACGCGCTGAACCCGCAGCCCCTGCCGCCGGTGGCGCAGCCGAATGCCGCAAAGGCGAGGGCGAATGTCCGATAGTCCGCCTTCACGCGCACATGAACATTGCGCGCGCCCGAAGACGCCGGAAGGCAAAGGGTCGCTGCCTTCCGGCAAACTTCCCGTGAGACCGCAGGCGCACCGCGATGATACCGTGACGCGCAGATGACTACGCTCTCCCCGCAAGACGCCGACGCCGGCGAAGCCGCCATCGTCGCCATCGCCTCCGGAAAATTGCGCGGCGCCCGCGTTGGAGGCGTGCGCCGCTTCCTTGGCGTGCCCTATGCCGCGCCGCCTGTAGGGCCGTTGCGCTTTGCAAAGCCGCAAGCGCATCCTGCCTGGACGGACGTCCGTGACGCCCTCGTGAAAGGCGACATCGCCCCCCAGCCCACGCCCTCGCGGGCGCAGATGGAAAAGGTGTTGCCGGGCATCGATCTCGCGCCGCTCGTCGGGGATGGCGTGCGCAAGGGCGACAATTTTCTCGTCGCCAACATTTGGACCACCGAAGCGCCCGCCGCCGGCTTGCCGGTCATGGTCTTCATCCATGGCGGCTCGTTCACCGGCGGAAGTGGCGGCGCCGATGTCTATGACGGCGCATCTTTCGCGCGCGCGGGCATCGTGTGCGTGACGATCAACTACCGGCTTGGCGTCGAAGGGTTCCTTCCCATTCCCGGCGCACCGACCAACCTCGGATTGCGCGACATGCTCGCGGCGCTGGCGTGGGTGAAGGACAACATTGCGGCGTTCGGCGGCGATGCGGGCAATGTGACGGTCTTTGGTGAATCCGCCGGCGCCATGTCCATCGCCAATCTCGTCGCATCACCGTTGGCGAAGGGACTTTTCCGCCGTGCGATCATACAGAGCGGACACGGACAGATGGTCAGACCGATTCCGGTGGCGGAAAGGCTGACGCGGCGCATCGCGAAAATCCTGCGCGTCACGCCGGATGTCGCCGGCTTTCGCAGCCGAAGCATCGCCGACGCCGTGCAGGCGCTGGAGAAGGTCTCCCAGCCGACGACGCGCATCGACCTGAAGGACAGCGATGGCCGAGAGCCCGCGTTCGGCCTGAGCCGCTTCCTGCCGGTGTACGGCGACGACGTTCTCCCGCAACACCCGATCGCCGCGCTTGCGAGCGGCGTCGGATCGGATATCGAAGTGCTCATCGGCACAAATACAGAGGAAATGAACCTCTATTTCGTTCCCAGCGGCGTACGCCGGAAGATCGGCAAGTTCCTCGCGCACTTCATCGTCCGCCGGTCGGAGCCCCGCGCGCGCGAAATTCTCAAGGCCTACGGGATCGACCGAAAGGACCGCCGTCCGGGCGACGCCTTCACCGAAGCGCTGACGGATCTCGTCTTCCGCATGCACGCGCATCGCTTCGCCCGCGCGCATCGCGGCCGGACGCACATGTACGCCTTCGGCTGGCGCTCACCGGTGTACGACAATGGCCTCGGCGCGTGTCACGCGATCGAACTGCCTTTCGTGTTCAACACGCTCCGGACGGTGAGCGGTCCGCGCGGACTGGCCGGCCACGCGCCGCCGCAAGCTCTGGCGGATCGCGTGCACGGCTTGTGGTCCGCTTATGCCCGCGATGGCGCGCTCCCCTGGCCCGAATACGATGACGCCACACGCCTTGTGCACACGCTCGACACCGGGGAAACCGCGCCCGAGCTGGACATGCCGGCGGACCGCATCCTCTCCTGAACGGCGACCCCATGTATCTTGAAAGATTCCGGCTGACCGATCGTGTCGCTGTCGTCACCGGCGGCGCGAGTGGTATCGGCTACGCCATTGTGCACGCGCTCGCAGAGGCAGGCGCGAAAGTGACTATCGCCGACCGCGACTTGCAGGCCATCGAGAAGGCGCAAGCAAAGCTGGAGTCATTCGGCTACGCGACAGATGGCGTCGTGATGGATGTCACCGACTCCGGACGTGTCACGAACGTCGCCGACGACATCGCCGCAAGACACGGGCGTATCGACATCCTGGTCAACAACGCCGGTATCGCCCGCAGCGAAACGCCGGCGGAGGCGGTCGCTGACGAACACTGGCTCAACGTGCTCGATGTGAACCTGAACGGCAGTTTCTGGTGCGCGCGGGCCTTCGGAAAGCACATGCTGGCGCAGGGATCTGGCGTCATCGTCAATGTCGGCTCGATGAGCGGCTTCATCGTCAACCGGCCGCAGCCGCAGAGCTACTACAATGCCTCGAAAGCGGCCGTGCACCAACTCACGCGCTCCCTCGCCGCCGAATGGGCGGCGCGTGGCGTGCGCGTGAACGCGGTGGCTCCCACCTATATCCGAACGCCTCTCAACGAATTCGCCGACACGTCGGGCGAAATGTACCGGCGCTGGATCGACAGCACGCCGATGGCGCGGCTGGGGGAGCCTGAGGAAGTCGCATCGGTCGTGCTCTTTCTCGCGTCCGACGCCGCCAGCCTCATGACCGGGGCCATCGTGCTCGCCGATGGCGGTTACACCTGCTGGTGAGCCGCCGTGCGAAGCCTGCGTGCGCTTCGGCACACCCGCCGACCTTTCAGATAGGTATGGCGGAAGTTAACGTCTCCAGAACAAGCCGGCCAGAAAGTACGCCGGACTGGAGGAACGAGACATGCGGCGCAGCCACCAACTCCTCGCCGGCGTTACGCTGGCCCTTCTCGCCCCTACAGGCGCATTCGCCCAGGCGCCCGCGCAGACGGAAGCCGTCTCCAATGACGAGGTCGTCGTCACCGCGCGCAAACGGGAAGAGCGCCTGCAGGACGTGCCGATCGCGGTGACCGCGGTGACCGCCGAGACGCTTGAGCGCCAGCAAGTGAACACGGTGCGCGAGATCGCAGCATTCACGCCCGGCCTCAACATCAGCTCGGACGCCGTCGGTCGTGCGTTCCTTTCCATCCGCGGCGTCGGCACGACGCTGATCGACACGGTGCAACCCGGCGTCGGCATCTTCATCGACGGCATCTACCAGCCGAACACCTCGTCGCTGAACAATCCGGTCTTCGATGTGGAGCGCATCGAAGTGCTGCGCGGGCCGCAGGGCACGCTGTTCGGCAACAACACGCTCGGCGGCGCCATCAACGTCATCACCCGCTCGCCGAAAGATCGCATGGAAGGCCGCGTAAGCGCGACCTATGCGGGCCCGGACAACTATCAGACCTACGCCGCCAGCATTTCGGGACCGATCATCGAGGGATCGCTGCGCGGCCGTATCGGCGTCGGACACCACACCCATGACGGCTTCTCCGACAACGTCCTCGCGGGTGGCGATGCGCGGCCGCTGGAAACCAATTCGGTGACCGGCGCACTCATCTTTGACGGCCCCGACAATGCGCAGATCACTCTCAATGCCTACTACAACAGCGTCGAAGGATCGCAGACGGCCTACTCCAGCCCGAGCGGTCCCACGAACTATCTGCAGGATACGGCCCTCAACGAAAACAGCATCGCGAAGTTCGAATACACTGGCGCGAACCTGCGCGGCGTGTTCGACGTGACCGGCAACACGCGCATGACCACCATCCTTGCCTATGACCGCAAGGAAGGCGAAGCTCAGGGTGACGGCGACTTCGGACCTGTCGATTTCATCCGCGTCCGTGACGGTCGCAACAAGCAGGAAACCTACACCGGCGAAGTGCGCTTCGACACCAAGTGGAGCGATACGGTCAGCACGCTCGTGGGCGTCTTCGCCTCGCAGGCCGACGTTTCGAACGCCAACACCAACAACCTCGTCCTCGCGTCAGGTCCGCCGCCGGTTCTCCTTGCACTGCCACGGAGCATATCCACTTCCGAGCAGACCTCCTCGGCCATCTTCGGCACGCTGTTCTGGAACCTGACGGAGACGCTCGAGCTTGCCGTCGGCCTGCGCTACGACGATCAGGAAGTCACGCGCAGCGGCACCGCCGGCACCTACACCGCGTCTGAATGGCAACCCCGCGTCACGCTCTCCAAGCGCTGGACGCCGAACCACATGACCTACGCCTCAATCGCCCGCGGCTTCCGCGGCGGCGGCGCCAATCCCCCGGGAGCGCCGAACCCATTCTACGAAGGCGACTCGGTGTGGACGTACGAACTCGGCAACAAGTTCGCCACTGCCGACAATTCGCTGATGCTGAATGCGGCTGTCTATTTCAACGACTACGAAAATTACATCGGTCAGAACTCGCTGACGCCGGCGCTGATCGCGGTGAACCTGAATACGGGCGATGTCGAGAGCTACGGCGCGGAACTCGAGGCCGCGTGGCGCCCCACGGATGCATTCGCGATTCAGGGCGGCCTCACCTACAATCACGCGCGCATCACCGACGACTCCGCCTATGCCGCCGTCATCGGCAACCGCCTCCCTTCCGATCGTGTTCTCTTCCAGCCGGACTGGAACGCCTTCATCACGCCAAGCTACACCGTGGCCATCCCTGGCGGTGATCTTCGTTTCGACACGACCGTCACCTACAAGGGCGAGCGCGCCGGATCGAGTCTCAGCCCGACCGTGTCACCGACGCTGGAAGGCTACACGCTCGTGAACGCCAACATCGCCTACGATGCGCGCCATTTCTCCATCGCACTGTTCGGCACCAATCTGACCGACGAGGAGTACTACGACTCCTACCTCGACCGCTCTCTGCTTGGTGCGCTCTTCGGCGACGCAAGCCCGATCACGCGCAATCTCGGCATCATGGGCGACGGTCGTCGCGTCGGCGTCCGAATCAGCGCGAAGTACTGAAATGAGCGCCCTGCCGAACGCATACGCGCCGGCTCCCCTCCCCGCAGGCTTCGTGGAAGGCCTGCGGGAGGTTTTCGGCGATCGCCTCCATCTCGGCGAAGCCGTGCGACGCCAGCATGGCGGCAGCGAATCCCACTTCGAAGTCGCGTTGCCGGACGCCGTGGTGTTTGCGAAGACGACCGAGGAAGTCGTCGCCGTGGTGAAGCTCTGCAACGCCGCTGAAGTGCCCATCATCGCCTTTGGCGCCGGCACGTCCGTGGAAGGCAACACGACACCCGTGCGCGGCGGCGTTACTGTCGATCTCTCGGAGATGAACCGCGTTCTCGCGATCAATCCGGACGATTTCGACTGCACCGTCGAAGCCGGCGTGCGGCGCGAGGAACTGAATGTCGCGCTGCGCGACAAGGGACTTTTCTTTCCCATAGATCCTGGCGCCAACGCGACCATCGGCGGCATGGCCTCCACGCGCGCATCTGGCACCAATGCGGTGCGATACGGCACCATGCGCGAGGCGGTCCTGTCCCTGCGTGTCGTCACGCCGGATGGCCGCGACATCCGTACAGCGAGCCGCGCGCGGAAATCCGCCGCCGGATACGACATCACGCGGCTGCTCATCGGGGCCGAGGGCACGCTCGGCATCATCACCGAGGTCACGCTTCGTCTTCACGGCATCCCGGAGCAGATCTCGTCGGCCGTCTGCAGCTTCGACACGCTGGCGGGCGCGGTGGATACGGTCGTGCTCGCCATCCAGCTCGGCATCCCTCTCGCCCGCGTCGAAATTCTCGACGACGTGCAGATGAAGGCGGTCAACGCCTGGTCGAAGCTGGACTATCCGGAACTGACGACGCTCTTCTTCGAGTTTCACGGCTCAGAACACGCGGTGAAGGAACAGATCGCCACCGTCGGCGATCTCGCGCGGCAGAACGGCGGCAGCGCCTTTCGCTGGTCCAATTTGGCCGAAGAGCGCGCCCGTCTGTGGAAGGCGCGCCATCAGGCGTTCTACGCCGCCGTGGGCATGCGCAAGGGCTGCATCGGCTGGCCGACGGATGTGTGCGTGCCCATCGGCCGCCTCGCCGAGTGCATCAACGAGACCAAACGCGATCTCGACTCCGCTTCATTTCCCGCCCCCATTCTCGGCCACGTCGGCGACGGCAACTTCCACGTGATCTTCGTGATCGACCCCAACAATCCCGCCGAACAGCGCGAAGCGGAACGCCTGAACGCACGTCTCGTCGAGCGCGCCCTCTCGATGGACGGCACCTGCACGGGCGAGCACGGCATCGGTCTTGGAAAACAGGACTGGCTCCTGCGTGAGTTGGGGGACGATGCGGTAGACATGATGCGCACGATCAAACATGCGCTTGATCCGAAGAACCTCTTCAACCCCGGCAAGATCTTCGCCGACTGACAAGGGCCCCGCCATGAGTACGCGTCCGCTGGTCGATCCTGAACTGCTCGGCCTGCTGGAAGCCTTTCCAACGGTGGCGTTGACGGAAGACACCCTGCCGATGATGCGGTCGGCGGAGCGCGGCATGGCGCTGCCGTTCGAAGTGGACCCCGCGGCGCGCGCCGCCGTCGAACAATCGTTCCGGACGATCCCGGGTCCGGCGGGCGCGCCGGACATCGAACTCGTGATCTACACGCCCCGGCACACCAGGCGCCCGCTGCCGTGCATCTACCACATCCATGGCGGCGGTTTCGTCGGCGGGCACGCACCAATGCTCGAGCCGATGCACACCCCGCTCGTCCATGAGCTCGACTGCATCCTCGTATCGGTCGGCTATCGCCTCGCCCCGGAGACGCGTTTTCCCGGCGCGATTGAGGATTGCTATGCGGGACTCGGCTGGGTGATCGCCAATGCGGATACGCTCGGCGTCGACGCGAAGCGCATTGGCGTCATGGGCGAGAGCGCAGGCGGCGGACTGGCGGCGGCGCTCGCGTTGCTGGTGCGCGATCGCGGCGATTACGCGCTCGCCTTCCAGCACCTGATCTATCCGATGCTCGATGACCGGACATGCGTGACCGAAGATCAGAATCCAGTGACCGGCGAGTTCATCTGGACGCGCCACAACAACCACTTCGGATGGTCGGCGCTTCTCGGCGAAGAGCCCGGCGGGCCGGATGTGTCCCCCTACGCCGCGCCAGCGCGCGCGACGGACCTTTCGAACCTGCCGCCAGCCTTTATCGCCACGCCCACGCTCGATCTCTTCGTCGATGAGGACATCGCCTACGCGCACCGACTGATGCGGGCCGGCGTGCCTGTCGAGCTCCACGTCTATCCCGGCGGCTTTCACGGTTTCGATATCGCCCCGGGCCCGGCCCGGGTGGCCCAGAACGCCCGGCGCGACAGCCGGGCGGCCCTCCGGCGCGCGCTCCACGGCTAACCTGTCAGATAGGTCTTGCCATACCTTTCAGATAGGTCTATGCATTCCCCCACGACCGGAAACAGAGTCGGGGGAGGCCATGCGCGCATTCGTGGAAGTTTCGCATGAGATGACGCTGCTGATCGGTGCGGGCCCGCTGGGCGATGCGCCGCTGCCGCCGCGCGCGATCGGGCTCGTCTACGATCTCGACTCCGACGCGCCCGCGCTTTCATTCCTCGACACGGTCGACGCCCCGCGCCTCAGCGACGTTGCAGGGCTGACGCTGGTGATCGACCGCAGCGCATTCGAGCGTATCGGCGGCGTGACGCCCGGCGACGATGTCTTCCACCTGCCCTCCGCGCTGATCGCAATCGCACGCGCCGTGCGCGACGCGAAACTCTCCGGAGAAACGCTCACGGTCTATCGCCTCGGCAAGAGCATCGAACTGCTCTGCGAAACCATTCGCCACTTGGGGTCCGGCGCGCTGCTGCCGATGGCCGGCGAAGGCGCGCTCTCGCGCGAGGACACACGCCGTCTCGTGCACGCGCGCCGCATGATCGACGAAAGATGGAATGAAAAGCTCACCCTGAATAGCATTGCGCGCGCGTGCGGCCTGAACCGCGCAAAACTTACCCGCGGCTTCCGCGACATGTTTCAGTGCACCATCGCCGAAGCGCTCGCGGAACGACGGCTCAGCGCTGCGAGCCAGATGCTCCTGACCACTGACCTTCCTGTTTCGAGCGTCGGCTACGAAAACGGCTATCTCAACAATGCGAGCTTTGCGCGCGCCTTCGGTCGTCGCTTCGGGGTATCGCCTTCATCCTTCCGCGCCTGTCAGGCCGCCGCCTGATGGCCACCGCAAAACCACGCGGCGACGGCGGCTCCCTCGTCCAGACCGCCATGCAGGCCGTCACGGCCTACATCCGCACCGAAAAGCTCAAAGTGGGCGACACCCTGCCCGGCGAGGCGCATTTCGCTGAACAGCTCGACGTCAGCCGCGCCGTGATGCGCGAGGCTTTCGGCGCGCTTGCCGCGCTGAAGCTCATCGACGTGGGCAACGGACGCAAGCCGCGCGTCGCAGCGCTCGACGGCGCAGCGATCGCGGCCTCTCTGGATCATGCGGTTTCGACCGCGCAGATCACCGTCGCCGAGATATGGGACGTTCGGCGCACGATCGAAGTGCGCACGGCCGCGCTTGCGGCGGCGTCGCGCACCGAGGAACAGGCGGCGCAGATCGTGGCGCTCGCCGAAGCAATGGCGCTCGACCGCGACGACCTTGCCCAGCGAACCCGTCACGACATCGCCTTCCACAAGGCCATCGCGCAGGCGAGCCGCAATGCGCTCTTCGTTCAGATCGTGGATTCCTTCGGCCCGCTGATGGAAGTCGCCGTGCCGACAGCCTGGCGCACGCGCACGACCCGCAAGCAACAACAGGTGATGATCGACCAGCACATGGCCGTGGCGCTGGCGATCAAGGCGCGCGACCCGGCCCTCGCCGCCACCGCCATGAGCGCACACTTCGACGCCTCCGTCGGCGACCTCCTCAAAGCGCAGGCGCCTGATGTCGCACCCCGCTAGCGCCGCGACGCTCACGCCCGTCGTACCCGAACGACGCGGCCATCTGTTCACCCTCGCATTGCTCGCCGTCACAATCGCCAGCGCGTCGGCGATGCGGATCGTGTTCAGTCCCCTGCAGGAAATCGTGGCGCAGGATCTGCGCTTCACCGACTTGCAGATCAGCCTCATCCAGGGCGTCGCCGCATCGCTGCCGGTCGCGCTTCTGTCCATCCCCATCGGACGCATGACGGACCGCGGTAATCGCGCCCGCCTGTTGCTGACGCTTTCAGTGCTTTGGACTGCCGGCGCGCTTCTCACCGTGTTCGCGGTCGACTTCTGGCAGATGTTCTTCGCGAGGACGCTGGCGAGCATCGGCGCCATGTGCGCGCTCACCGTCGCCATCTCCATGGCCGCCGACCTGACGACCGCCGACACGCGCGGCCGGTCCCTGCTGGCGCTGGCGCTCGGCAATACCGTCGGCGCGGCGGCGGCGTTTGCGCTTGGCGGCGGATTGCTCGGCGTGTACGCGCATGCGCCGCCGATGCTCTCCGGACTGGCGCCGTGGCGCAGCGTCTTCTTCATCTTCGCCATGGCGAGTGTGGTTCTGACCATCGCCCTCCTCACGCTGCGCGATCCGCCGCGACAGGAAACGAGCGGAACAGACACAGCCCTGCGCACCGCACTGCGCGAACTCTGGCGCCGTCGCGCACTGCTCGCGCCGCTCTTCCTCGGACAGGTCACTGTCATCATGGCGGACACGGCGGCCAGCATCTGGGCCGCGCCTGTGCTCTCGCGCAATTACGGCCTGCAGCCTGACGAGTTTGCAGGCTGGATGGGTCTTGTGATGATCGCGGCCGGTGTGCTTGGCGCCGCTTTCGGCGGTCTGTCCGCCGACTTCGGGCACAAGAGCCGTCTCAAGGGAGGAATTCTCATCGGTGCGGTGATCGCGGCGCTACTGTCGATCCCCGGCGCGTTCTTTCCGATCATGCCGGACGCCACCGGCTTTGCGCTGATGCTGGCGTTGCTGCTGACCTGCGGCGCCGCGACCGGCCTTGTCACGGCCGCCGCGATCGCGGTGCTCGTGCCCAACGACATTCGCGGCGTCTGCCTCGGCGCCTTCATCGTCATCGGCGCGATCATCGGCTTCGGTCTCGCGCCGGTTCTTGTGACCGCCATCAGCGATGCGATCGGCGGCGCCGAATCCGTTCGCTACGCGCTCGCGGGAACAGGCGCCGTCACCAGCGTGCTCGCGGCGATCGCCTTCCTCCTCGCCATGCGCGCAGCAGCGCGTGACGCGGGCGCCTGACGTCGAGCGACGCCGCCGAGAGAGCGGACGGCACCTGGTGACTGATCTGCTTTTCGCGTGGAGGCGTAGACATATTGTGAGAAAGCGCCCAGCTACTGGACGTACGCTGGTGTCGTTTTTTCTTGACAGAAAACGCCGCTCACCGGCGAGATACGAGAACGTGATTTAGGGAGAAGCAGTCAATGCGTTCGATCATTGCCGCCTCGGCGGTTGCTCTCGTGCTTGCGGTCGCCGCCTGCTCGCCCTCCGGCGAAAAGGCTGCGGAAGCGCCGAAAACCGAAACGGTTGAAGCGCCGGCGCCTGCGCCGACCGAGCCCCCGCCCGCCGCAGAAACGCCGGCCGCCGCCCCCGCAGCGACCGCCATCGCGCTGGAGATCACCGACGCCGCCGGCGCGAAGATGACGGGCGACACGGCCCGCGGGCAACGCGTGTTCGCGCAGTGCCTGACCTGCCACTCCAAGGACGCCGGCGTGAACCGGACAGGTCCTTCGCTGCACGGCATCATCGGGCGTAAGGCCGGTACAGTGGCGAACTTCCGCTATTCCGACGCCAACAAGAATTCGGGGATCACTTGGACCGAACAGGAACTCTTTACCTACCTCGAAAACCCGAAGGCGAAGATTCCCGGCACGATCATGGCGTTCGTCGGCATCCGCAATGCGCAGCAACGCGCTGACCTTGTCGCCTATCTGAAGGCCGAGACCGCCAACTGATCCGCGACGTCAGAGTCCTCGAAAATCACCGCCGGCGCCGCGAGGCGTCGGCGGTTCCATTTCAGCTTCAGGATATCGCGGGCCCGCGGCCGTCAGCGCTGTCGCCTCGCCAGGTCTGCGAGGTGGAATGGAAATGACGCAGAGATGAACGCCGCGATCCACGGCCACTCCGCGCCGGCAAGCGCCGCCTTCAGCGCCAGCAACAACAGCGCGCCGGGCATAAGCGCAAAGAACAGGTCCTTCGCCGCCGCCGCGCGCCGGCCTTTGCGCAAGGTCACGAGAACCACGAACTCGATCGCGACGACGATGAGCACGAGGTCCACCGCTTGCCCGCTGAGCACGAAATCACGCATGGCGCCCCTCTCTTCAACCCGGCGCGAATGGCCCGTTGAGCCGCACGATCTCGAAGTTGAGCGCAGCGGCGATCGTCACCCAGACCAGATAGGGCGCGAGCAACAATCCCGCCGACGGCACGCGTCGCGCGCAGTAGAAGATGAGGACGACGATCGAAAGCCAGAACAACGCCACTTCAACGAGCGCCCAATCTGGCCGCTTCAGCCGGAAGAAGAGGAGACTCCAGAGGACGTTGAGGAAGCCGTTCATCGCGAGAAGGCCTATCAGCCACTCGCGCGCCGGGCCCCGGGGCGTGCGACGCCAGGTGATGACGGCCGCGAGGGCGGTGAGCGCGAATACCGTGGTCCAGACGAGGCCGAAGACCGGGTCCGGCGGCTGCCAGTCCGGCTTTCGCAACGCCTGATACCAAGGGCCGAGATCGGTCAGGGAGCCGCCGAGGGCGGCCACGAAGATCGCCGCGCCCGCCGCCACCAGCACCGGTCGCGCGCGCGACGCGCTCACGGGGCTGTCGCGCCGAGCAGATGTCCCATGTCCTTGAGAAAAATGCGCATGTGAGCGGCGGGGTCGGCGCGCACGAGCTCCTTGTTCATGTAGGCCTGCCACGTCAGACGCTGCACGTCGGGGTCCCGGCACATCGTCACGAACCGCTCGCGGCGCTTGTCGTTCCTGTACCAGAAGTGCTGCATCACCCCCAGGATCCAGAAGACGCGGCCATTCTCGCGCATGAACACGGCCCTCGCCCTCGAGAGGCAGCGCGCCTGCCCCGTGCTCAAGAACGCATCGACCGCCTCCGCCGCCAGCCGACCGCCCACCATCGCGTAGTAGATGCCCTCCCCCGACGCCGGCGCCACGACGCCGGCCGCATCGCCGGCAAGCACGACATCGCGCCCGTTGTCCCAGCGCGGCAACGGCTTCAGCGGAATGGGAGCCCCTTCCGTGCGCACCGTTTCACACTGCGCGAGCCCTGTCGCATCGCGCAGGGCGTTCACGGCGCCGCGGAGCGAAAACCCCTTGTTTGCAGATCCCACGCCGATGCTTGCGGTATCGCCGTGCGGAAAGATCCACGCATAGAAATCCGGCGACAGATGTCCCTGATAGAACACGTCGCACCGACCGCCATCGAATCCGGCCACGCCCTGTCGCGGCGCGCGAATGATCTCATGATAGGCAAAGACACACGGCATCCGGTCGGCGTTCCGGACGCTCTGCCGCGCCACTTGCGACCGCGCGCCGTCGGCGCCGATGACCGCGCGCGCACGCACGCGCTCAAGCTGTTCGCCCGTCGCCGTCTTCTCCTTGAAACACACGACGGCGACGCCATCGGCGTCCCGCTCGAGGCGCACGAATGTACCATTGCGGCGCACAGCGCCCGCAAGCGCCGCCCTTTCCCGCAGCCACTCGTCGAAGTGCTCACGGTCCACCATGCCGACAAAGCCGCCTTCGATCGGCATGTCCACTTCGCGGTCGGACGGTGAAATCATGCGCGCCGAGGTCGCGCGCGCAACGATCAGATGATCCGGTATGTCGAAGTCGCGAACGAGACGTGGCGGGATCGCGCCGCCACAGGGCTTTATGCGACCCGCCCGGTCGAGCAGCAGCACGCTGTGTCCCGCTGCCGCGAGCTCCGTCGCCGCCGTCGCGCCGGAAGGCCCGCCGCCGACAACCACGACGTCGAACAGGTCGACCGATGTCATGACGTCGCTCCCTGAAGCATGTCGCGACCGCTGGTCCGCTTGTCCGGCGCCGCGCCGGCGGACAGATTGAGTCGCGCGGCGAGAACTGCGGCGCAGACAAAGAGCATCGCCTCCACCGCAAAGACGATGAGAAATGCACTCGGCACGTCCCCGAGCAGCGCGCGCAACGCGTCCACGCCGGCCGCGCCCGCGAATCCGCCGCATGCGAAGGCGATGGCCTGCGCCGCGCCCCACACGCCCATGCGCACGCCCTCGCGCCCGCCACGCCCTTCTCCGGCCAATCCCATCATCGAGCCGATCGCCGAGACGGCGAAAACACCGTTCGCGAAGCCGAGCAGAAATACAGTCGGCGCGAGCGGCCACGAGGGACCCACCGCGCTTGCGACGGCAAGTGCGCAGAGCGCAATGGCCGAACCGATGCAGCCGGCAATCGTCCACTGCTGCATCCAGGCGCGCCGCATGTCTCCGAAACGGGCGCCAAGCGCGCCGACGAGAACCATGCCGAGGAGCACGCCGCCGTGCTGGACGCCCGACAATTGCGTGGACTGGCCCGGCGTCAATCCGAAGCGAAGGCCGGCGAACGGCTCGAGGATGAGATCCTGCGCGCTGTACGCAAGCATGGAAATGAACACGAAAATCGTGAACCTTCGCGCGAGAGGCTCCGCCCATATCTCACGCAGCACCACAGAGAACGGCGGCTTTTCTTCGGCCGGCTCAATCGCCCGTTCGGGCTCCCGCTCAACGCCCCACACTGCAAGCAGCGTGACCAGAAATGCAGCGCCAGCCACGCCAGTCGCCACGAATGCGAGGCGCTGCGGGGAAAATGGATCAAGCAGCGCCCCCGAAACTGCAGCAGTGATCACAATGCCGACGATCATCATGATCCACGTCGTCGCCGCAGCCGCAGGCCGCCGCGCAGGTGCGGTCCGGGTGGCGAGCAGCGCCAGGAGCGATGTGCCCGATGCGCCGACGCCGGCGCCGATCATCGTGAACGCAAGCACGCCCAGAACGACGCCCAGAACCGGCGCGGAAGACATGAGCAATGTCGCGTCCGTCGCCAGCACGCCGCCGAGCGCGAGAACACCCATGCCGCCAATGATCCACGGCGTGCGCCGATGGCCCATGTCCGAACCATATCCCCAGCGCGGACGCGACAACTGGATCGCATAGTGCCACGCCACCAGTCCGGCGGGCAGCATGGCCGGCAGGGCGAACTCCACGACCATCACGCGATTCAGCGTGGACGTCGTCAGCACCACGATGGCGCCCAGCGCGCTTTGCACCAGACCAAGCCGAATGATGCCGAGCCACGAGAGATGTGCGGTTTTCATGGGCCCGCTCCGACAAGTCCGCCCAACGCAAAGGCGCTGACGAGCATTCCGAGAACATAGAGAAGGACGCCGGTGGCGTTGAACCACGGCGCGAGCTTGCGCGGATCCGTGATGAGACGCGCCATGAGATAGAATTGCACCGCAAGGGCCACGCCGACGCCCAGCGCGTGCAACGGTTTGCCCCACGCAACGAGCAACGCGACGACCACGCACTGAGGCGCCGCCATGAACGCGCATGCGAGCCGGGCCGCCTTGTCCACGCCGAGCTGCACCGGCAGGGAACGCACGCCGGTCAGACGATCGCCTTCGATCGCCTTGAAGTCGTTCAACGTCATGATGCCGTGCGCGCCGAGACTGTAGAGACCGGCGATGATGAGGATTTTCACGTCCGGCAAGGCGCCCAGCATGACGGCGGCGCCGGTAAACCAGGTGATGCCTTCGTAGCAGAGCGCGCATGCGGCGGCGCCCCACCACCCGCTTTGCTTCAGCCGCAATGGCGGCGCGCTGTAGATCCACGCGAGCGCCATGCCGACACACGCCGCCGCGAATACCCATGAACCGAGCGCATAGGCCCAGATCATCGAGATCAGCGTCCAGGCGATTGCGATCCACAAGCCCCATCGACCGGGAATGCGCCCGGATGGGATCGGGCGATCGGGTTCATTGATCGCGTCGACATGGCGATCATACCAGTCGTTGACGGCCTGGCTCGTAGCGCAGATCAGCGGCCCGGCAAGTACGATGCCGGCGATCGCCACGGGCCAGCGTTCGTTGAGGGGCGCGCCCGAAGACACCACCCCGCAGCCGAACGCCCACATGGGCGGAAACCAGGTGATCGGCTTGAAAAGTTCGAAGACCGCCGATGGCGCCGGATAAGGCCCCAATCCCGCAGCAACTTTTGACGTAGCCATGATGCAGGCTACGATTGACACTCTAGGCTGTCAATTAAACTGGACGTTCAAGCGCGAGAATTACGCGCTCACTCGGCGTCAGTCGTGAAATCGCCGAGTCCGTAGCGGTGAAGTTTGGAATAAAGGCTCTGCCGGCTCAGCCCGAGCACCTCAGCCGCTGAGGCGCGGTTGTTGCCGGTGAGTTCGAGAGCGGCCTCGATGCAGAGGCGTTCGACGAGATCCGTCGTCTCGCGAACCAGTTCCTTAAGCGTCACCCGGCCGACGAGTTGCGACAATTGCTCGACGGAGCGTGGCAGTTCGCTCGCCATGCGGGGACCAGGCGCCGCGCCGCGCAGGACGCCGCGGATCGAAAACCCGAAACAGGGCGTCTCGCCGTCGGCGACGTGCACCGCCGACACCTCGACATCTTCGGTCTCGCCCAGGCGATTGCGCACGACGGTGGCGAAGTTCTTCAGCACGCCGTGCTGGCGCAGGCTGGAGACAAGAATGTTCCGGTCCAACTCCGGACGGCCGAGAAACGCATCGAGCGACAGGCCGTTCGCCTGTTCCTTGCTCGCCAGTCGCGTGAGATCGAGAAAGGCCGCGTTCTCCGCGATGATCTTGAGGTTTTCGTCGGTGACGACGAACGCATCCGGCATGCGCTCCAGAACTTCGGTGAGCCGGCGCGCAGATTCCGGCAACGCCAGCGCATCGCGATCCAGCGGGGTCAACCGGATCAGGATCAACGCCGCGCGATCCTGGCGGAAAAGCGAGGCGGCCACCGAGAACGCCCGCCCGCCGCTCGCAAGCGACGACTGCGCGGTGAAGTTCGCCCCGCCCTGCGCCATCGCCAGGAGCGCCGTCGCCGCGTCGCGCGCTGAAACGTCGAACGCAGAAGCGAACGAACGCCCGACGAGCGGCCCGTCGGCGCCGCCGATCATGCGGTCCGCCGCCGGATTGGCCTCCAGAATCTTGCGAGAGCCGGAGTCGACGACAACCACAGCCTCCGAGGCGAGCTGGAAGAGCAGCCGATAGCGCGACTCCGCATTGCGGAGGCGCTGATAGTCGCGCTCCATCGTCTGCTGCGCCAGCACAAGACGCTGCTGCAGATCGGCGACCGCGCGCTGGTCGCGACCGATCGCGATGACGCGACCGTCGTCACCCGTATTGAGGGCGATGTAGCGCAGCGAGACGGATGAGCCGTCCTGCGTCGCATGGTTGATTTCGCGCCAGCGCGGGCCGGAGTCATTGGCGGCGTCGCGCAGCATTTCCTCGATCTTCTGGCGGCTCTCCATCGTGACCGTGTCCGACCAGCGCCGGTCCAGCCACGCGCCCACGCCTTCGCGCAAGAGATCCTGGCTGCTGACGGCCACATCACGGATCACGCCGCCGCGGTCGATGATCATCGCCACGTCGCCGCCGGCCGCAGCGAGCTTCGACGCCGTTTTCGCATCGAGCGACCCGAGCAGGTCGCGCACGAAGGACGGCTCCACGCGGTCGTGAGGGGACATGTGAATCGACATACAGCCCGCACTCGCCTCATTCTGGCGCTACCGCGCTTTAGCGACGTGCGAGTTGCCTCACCGCCCCTTCAGCCTTCAACACCGCTTCTCTTGCGTCCGTCGCAGTCCCATCGGCGCCGACCTTCGCCGCCAATTCGGGCCGCTCCACAAACAGCAAACCACCAACCATCACATTGATGTCGCGATTCCTAGACGCGCGCCGAACTGACATAATCAATGGTGAAATTTGATCAAGGTGCGTTTCGGAACTCGCTGTCAAACCGAACAGGTCGAAATGGTGCGCCTGAACGGCCCCAACGATTTCCGCCGGCGACCCCGACAGCTCCGTCCAGGTCCGCCAGCCCGAGCGCCGGAAGAACTCTTCTATGATAACCAACCCGAACGTGTGCTGTTCGCCGGGCGCCGGCGCGAACAACGCCGCCCGTCCCTGGGGCGCTGCGCCTTCCTCGACCGGCCCATGCAGGCTCAGCTCCCGCACGACCTGCTGCAACCGGCCCAGCGCGATGGTCACATCGGCGAAGGACACTTCGTCATTGGTCCAGAAATCGCCGAGGCGGCGCGCAGCTGGCGCCAGCAGTTCGAGGTAGATCGCCTCCATCGGGACGCCCTGCTGCAGCAGGTTTCCAACGATCGCCAGAAGAGAGTCATGCCCCGAAGAGAGCGTGTATAGGGCAAATTTCTCCGTCGTTTCAGCCCCCAGCGCAATCGCACTCCCTGAACCGGGAGCCGACGCGACGCCCGACTGATGTACGAGCATGAGCCGGGGGATGATCTCGCCCTCAACGATGCGGGCGAGTTCTTCGGAACGCCGTTGATGGGTCTCGAAATCCGCGCTGTCGGCGAACTTTCGTACGCGACGGGCAGACAGAGGGATGGGCTCCTCGCCGCACAGGTCGAAAGCTACCGATTGTGGAAGGCTGGCCATGGGGCCCTCCCCGCCGACGGAGTGTCACAGTTCGCGCAGCTCCGCTGCCGCGCCGCTCCCGTACGGACCCTGCGTCGATCCGGATCAGGCAAGTTCCTCCCGCGACGCCGCCTCTTTCGGACGGATTGTCGCAGCCCCTTTACGGTAAGCAGACTTAACGCCGCTTGGCGAGCCCCAATTTCGTGAACGGCGAGCAAATGTGCATTTTTTTGGACGTCATGTTTTGTTGACAATGACGGGATGTCGCACCTACCCTCTCCCTGTCGAAGCGAACGCCCGGGAGATTGACGATGCAGGGGAAGCGATCCCGCAACGAAGTCGCCCGGCAGGCTGGCGCCGGGCCCATGCCCCGCAAGCGCAGCGCACCGCTGGTTTTTGACCGCTGGCTCAATGCCATCGCGCCCTGCCCATGGCCGGCCCATGTGGGATCCCACATCGAGAGCTTCGAAAAGAGCGAGGCCGGCAAGGCGGCGCTCTACACGCCCGAGGAACGCGCCCGCAGGGATTCCACGCCGTGGACTCTCGTCCAGGCGATTCTCGCGCCGCTCCAGTTTCTGGTGTTCGCGATCAGTCTCGGTCTCGTCCTGCGCTTTCTGTGGACGGGCGAAGGCTACGTCATCACGACCGCTTCGATCCTCGCCAAGACGTTCCTGCTCTACCTCATCATGATCACCGGCTCGATCTGGGAGAAGGTGGTCTTCGGCAAGTACCTGTTTGCGCGCGCATTCTTCTGGGAAGACGTCTTCAGCATGCTCGTCCTTGCGCTGCAGACAGCCTATGTCGTGGCGTTGCTGACAGGCTGGGGGTCGCCCCACCAGCAGATGATGATCGCGATCGCGGCCTACGCAGCCTATGTGATCAACGCGACGCAGTTCCTGTTGAAACTGCGCGAGGCGCGGCTTGAGGCCGAACGTTCCGCAATGCCCGCCATCGGCGATCGCCGGCAAGCCGCATGACGACACCCGCCCCCAGCGCCGGATGCGAAAGCAACGCCCTGCCGGTGCTCCGCGAACGCGGGCAGCGGGAAGTTTTCTGCGGCCTCACGGGAATTGTCTGGCTGCACCGCAAGATCCAGGACGCCTTCTTCCTCGTCGTAGGCTCGCGCACCTGCGCGCATCTCATCCAGTCCGCTGCGGGCGTGATGGTGTTCGCCGAGCCGCGGTTCGGCACCGCGATCATGGAAGAGAAGGATCTCGCGGGCCTCGCCGACGCCAATGAAGAACTCGATCGCGTTGTCGATCGGCTCCTCGCCCGTCGTCCCGACATCAAATTGCTGTTTCTCGTCGGCTCCTGTCCCTCGGAAGTCATCAAGCTCGACCTGTCACGGGCCGCACAGCGCCTCTCGACGAAACACATGCCTCAAGTCCGCGTGCTCAACTACTCCGGCAGCGGCATCGAAACCACCTTCACACAAGGCGAAGACGCCTGTCTCGCCGCCCTCGTTCCGGAAGCGCCTGAAGCCGACGACCGCACCTCTCCTTCCCTGTTGGTCGTCGGCGCGCTTCCGGACATCGTGGAAGATCAGTTCCACAGACTCTTCGCGGAACTCGGCATAGCGCACGTCGATTTCTTCCCGCCGCGCCGTGCGGGGAACATTCCCGCGATCGGGCCGAACACACGAATGCTCGTCGCTCAGCCCTTCCTGGGCGATACGGCGCGCGCGATCGAGGCGCGCGGCGCGAAGCGGCTGGGTGCGCTCTTTCCGTTCGGCGCCGAAGGCACGACCGCCTGGTTGAAGGCGGCGGCAGATGCGTGGGGCGTTTCCGAACTCGACTTCCGTCGCGTCGTCGCGCCGCACAGAGAACGAGCCAAGCGCGCGCTGGCGCGTTCGCGCGAAACGCTCGCCGGGCGCAGCATCTTCTTTTTCCCCGACTCGCAGCTGGAGCCGCCGCTGGCGCGCTTCCTTTCGGAAGAACTGGGGATGCGCGCGCTCGAGATCGGCACGCCCTATCTCAATCGCGACCTGCTCGAGGCGGAAATGAAGCGCCTGCCGGAAGGCGCGCGACTCAGCGAGGGCCAGGACGTTGAAAAGCAGCTCGACCGCTGCCGCGCCGAGCGCCCCGACCTCGTGGTGTGCGGCCTCGGTCTCGCCAATCCGCTCGAGGCGGAGGGCATGACCACCAAATGGTCGATCGAACTCGTCTTTTCACCCGTGCACGGTTTCGATCAGGCGGGCGATCTCGCCGCCCTGTTCGCACGACCGTTCGCGCGCCGCGCCGCGCTGAAGGTCTGACGCCATGCAACTGACCGTCTGGACCTATGAAGGACCGCCCCACGTCGGCGCCATGCGCGTCGCGACCGCGATGAAGGGTCTGCACTACGTTCTGCATGCGCCGCAGGGCGACACCTATGCCGACCTGCTGTTCACCATGATCGAGCGCCGCAATGCGCGTCCGCCCGTGACCTACACGACCTTCCAGGCGCGCGACCTCGGCGGCGACACCGCGCAACTCTTCAAGTCCGCCGCCGCCGAGGCCTATGAACGGTTCAAGCCGGAAGCGATGATCGTCGGCGCGTCGTGCACGGCGGAACTCATCCAGGACGATCCTTCGGGGCTGGCGCGCGCGCTCAACCTGCCGATCCCGGTCATCCCGCTTGATCTTCCCTCCTATCAAAAGAAGGAGAACTGGGGCGCGGCGGAGACATTCTACCAGATCGTGCGCACGCTGGCGCCGAAGCGCGATACGGCGCACACGCCCGGCGCTCGCAAGCGCTGCAACATCCTGGGCCCCACGGCGCTCGGCTTCCGCCACCGTGACGATCTGGCCGAAATCCGTCGTCTGCTCGCCCGTCTCGGGATCGAGGTGAATGTCGTGGCGCCGCTCGGCGCGTCGCCCGCCGACATCGCCCGCATGCCCGATGCCGATTTCAATGTCGTGCTCTATCCGGAAATCGCCGATGTCGCCGCCCGCTGGCTCGAGCGCACGCACGGCCAGAAATTCACCCGCGTCATCCCGATCGGCGAGAACGCGACGCGTGAATTCATCGAGGAAGTCGCCGCCCTCGCCGGCATCGATGCAACGGCCGTCCTGAGCGATCCTGACTCGCGCCTGCCATGGTGGTCGCGCTCGGTCGACTCCAACTACCTCACCGGCAAGCGCGTCTTCATCTTCGGCGATGCGACACACGCCATCGCCGCCGCGCGCGTCGCCGCCGAGGAACTCGGCTTTGAAGTCGTCGGCCTCGGCACATACGCCCGTGAGTTCGCGCGTGAAGTTCGCACGGCGGCGGAGAAGCTCGGCCTCACCGCGCTCGTCACGGACGATTATCTGGAGGTCGAGGCGGCAATCGCGGCGCTGCAACCGGAACTCGTGCTCGGCACGCAGATGGAGCGCCACATCGCCAAGCGGCTCGGCATCGGCTGCGCGGTGATCTCGGCGCCGGCGCATGTGCAGGACTATCCCGCGCGCTTTTCGCCGCAGATGGGGTTCGAGGGCGCGAACGTCCTCTTCGACACCTGGGTGCATCCGCTGGTGATGGGGCTTGAGGAGCACCTCCTCGCCATGTTCCGCGACGACTTCGAGTTCAACGACGCCGCCGGCGCATCGCACCTTGCCGCGCACCAGACGGCGCCGCCCATTCCGCAAGCGCCGACCGCGAGTGAAATCCTCTGGTCCAAGGAGGCCGAAGCCGAACTCACCAAGATCCCCTTCTTCGTGCGCGGCAAGGCCCGTCGCAACGCCGAACGCTTCGCCGCCGAGCAGGGCCTCGCCACGATCCAGATCGAAACGCTCTATGACGCCAAAAGCCACTTCGCGCGCTGAAGCGCCGCCCGTGCGCGTCGTGATTGTCACGCTGGACAATCACCTCGCCAGCGTCGTGCGCCGCGCGCAGGACGCGCTGGCGCGCGAAATACCCGGACTCACGCTGACGCTGCACGCCTCCACCGACTGGAGCGAGGACCGCGCCGCGCTCGACCGCTGTCTCGCCGATATCGGATCGGCGGACATCATCGTCGCCTCCATGCTGTTCATGGAAGACCAGATCCAGGCCGTGCTTCCAGCGCTGCAGGCGCGCCGCGCCGCGTGCGACGCGATGATCTGCGTGATGTCGGCGGGCGAGATCATCCGTCTGACGAAGCTCGGTCCGTTCACCATGGATGGCTCGCAGACCGGACCGATGGCGTGGCTGAAGAAGCTGCGCGGATCCAAACAGTCGTCGTCTGGCGCCGGCCAGATGGCCATGCTGCGACGCCTGCCGAAAATCCTGCGCTACATCCCCGGCAAGGCGCAGGACCTGCGGGCCTATTTTCTCACCATGCAGTACTGGCTCTCGGGCTCTCCCGAGAATGTCGCCGACATGGTGCGCTTTCTCATTGGCCGCTACGCTGACGGTGAACGGCGCGGCCTGCGCGAAGCCATCGAAGCGTCGCCGCCGCGCGAGTATCCCGAAGTCGGCCTCTATCACCCGCGGGCGCCGAACCGCATCGTCGAACTCGTCGAGAGCCTGCCCGCGGCCACGGCGCCGGCGGGCGCGATCGGCTTGATCGTCCTTCGTTCTTACGTTCTGGCCAACGACGCGGGCCACTATGACGGCGTCATCAACGCGCTGGAGGAACGCGGCCTGCGCGTCATTCCGGCGTTTTCATCGGGGCTCGACGCGCGCCCCGCAATCGAAAAGTACTTCTTCCGGGACGATGCCCCGATCGTCGACGCCGTCGTCTCTCTCACCGGCTTCTCTCTCGTCGGCGGCCCCGCCTACAACGACGCCGCAGCCGCCGAGGAAATCCTCGCCCGCCTCGACGTGCCGTACATTTCCGCCCAACCGCTGGAATTCCAGAGCCTTGAACGGTGGGGCGCTTCCACGACGGGGCTATCGCCAGTCGAGTCCACCATCATGGTCTCGATCCCTGAGCTCGACGGCGCCATTTCGCCGATCGTCTTCGGCGGACGGTCCGATGGATCGGGTGCGCCGTGCACAGGATGCGCCCGAGGGTGCACGTTCACGGCCAGTCCGGTCGCGTCAAAGATGTGCGCGTGCCCCGAACGTGCAGACATGCTGGCCGCGCGCGTCTCTCGGCTGGTCGCGCTGCGCACCGCCGCGCACGCCGAGCGACGCATCGGCATTGTCCTCTTCAATTTCCCGCCGAACGCCGGCGCCGTCGGATCCGCGGCATATCTTTCGGTCTTCGCGTCGCTGCTGAACACGCTGAAGGCGCTCAAGGCCGAAGGCTACGACGTGGACGTTCCCGCGACCGTCGAAGACCTGCGTTCGGCCCTGTTGGAGGGCAATGCACAGCGCCATGGCACGGATGCGAATGTCCATATCCGCATCGCTGCAGACGACTACGTTCGGCGCGAACCGCATCTCGCACAGATCGAAGCGCAGTGGGGGCCGGCGCCCGGGAGACATCTCAGCGACGGACGCTCGATCTTCGTGCTTGGCGCCCAGTTCGGCTCCGTCTTCGTAGGTCTTCAGCCAAGCTTCGGCTACGAGGGCGATCCGATGCGCCTCATGTTCGAGGCGAGCTTCGCGCCGACCCACGCCTTCTCGGCGTTCTATCGCTGGCTGCGGCAGGATTTCGGCGCGCACGCCGTCCTGCATTTCGGCACGCACGGCGCGCTCGAATTCATGCCGGGCAAACAGGTCGGTCTCAGCGGCGCCGACTGGTCGGACCGGCTGATCGGCGACCTGCCGAACTTCTATCTCTACGCCGGCAACAATCCGACCGAGGGCATGATCGCCAAGCGTCGCTCCGCGGCGACTCTCATCACGCACCTGACGCCGCCAATCGCGAAGTCCGGTCTGTATCAAAGCCTGCAGGACCTGAGTGCGCTGCTCGACAGGTGGGACGATGCACGGGCCGACGAGCGTGGCGTCCTCGCCGCCACAATCCAGGCCGCCGCGGTAGCGCTTGATGTCGCAGCCGCTTCACCGTCGTGGACGGCCGCCAGCAGCGCCGCCGTGGAAGTCGTGAAAGCGCGCGTCGCGGAAATCGGGGCCGCGCTGATTCCGAGCGGGCTGCACACAATTGGCGCGCCGCCCAGCGCCGACGAGCGCACGGATCTCCTTTTGTCGATGGCGGAGAGCCGCGGCGCCGCCCCTCCCCGCACGGCGATTGCTTCACTCGTCGCCGGCGACACGCCCGAGATCGCGCTCGGCAAGGCGGGCGTCAAGTCCCGCGCGATGCTCACCGTCATGCGCGACCTGCAACGCACCAATGCGCTTCTTGCGGACGACCATGAGCTTCCCGCCATTCTGAAGGCGCTCGACGCCCGCTATATTCGCCCCGCGCCAGGCGGCGACCTCGTGCGCACGCCCGATGTCCTGCCCACCGGGCGCAACATGCACGGCTTCGATCCGTTCCGCCTGCCCAGTGCTATCGCCGTCCACGATGGGGCCATGCAGGCCAATCGGCTGCTTGCGCAACACGCACACCGCAGCAAGGGACAGTATCCGGAATCCATCGCCATGGTGCTGTGGGGATCGGACAATCTGAAGAGCGAAGGCGGCCCCATCGCACAGGCGCTCGCCCTGATCGGCGCACGCCCGCGCTGCGATTCTTACGGCAGACTGGCGGGTGCGGCCCTCATTCCGCTCGCTGATCTCAAACGTCCCCGCATTGACGTCGTCATGACGCTGTCGGGCATATTCCGCGATCTGCTCGCGCTGCAGGTGCGGGTACTGGCGGAAGCCGCCTACCTCGCTGCAGCGGCGGAAGATGAACCGCTGCACCTCAATCATGTGCGACGCCACGCCCTTGAGCTCCAGTCACAACACGGTTGCGATCTGGAGACGGCGGCGCTGCGCGTGTTCTCCAACGCGGACGGCGCCTATGGCGCGAACGTCAACCAGCTCATCGACTCGGGCGTGTGGGCGGAAGAGGACGAACTCGCCGATGCGTTCGAGAGCCGCAAGTGCTTCGCCTACGGACGCAAGGGCAACGCCGTGCGCCAGTCGAAGATGCTGCGCAGCATCCTGAAGAGCGTCGATTTCACCTACCAGAACCTGGAATCCATCGAACTCGGCGTGACGACGATCGATCACTATGTCGACACGCTCGGCGGCATCAGCCGCGCCGTGCAGCGCGCACGGGGAACCGCGACACCGGTTTACATCGGCGACGAGACACAGGGCGAGGGCAAAGTGCGCACCCTGTCGGAACAGGTGTCCCTCGAGACGCACACGCGCACGCTCAATCCGCGCTGGTACGAAGGGCTGTTGAAGCACGGCTATGAAGGTGTCCGCCAGATCGAGGCGCAGGTGACGAACACGATGGGCTGGTCTGCGACGACCGGTCAGGTGGAACCCTGGGTCTATCAGCGGATCAGTGAAACCTACGTCCTCGACGAGACGATGAGGCGCAGGCTCGCCGCGCTGAATCCGAAGGCGTCGGCGCGCATGGCGAACAGGCTGCTTGAGGCGCACGACAGACACTATTGGCGCCCCGACGCTGCAACGCTCGATGCGCTGCGCAACGCCAGTGACGAACTCGAAGATCAACTCGAAGGAATCGCCGCACCTGCGGCGTGAGGAGCAGAATGACAACGCTCGAGCTACCCCGCGGACTGAAGCGCCCCGACGGCGAAGGCAGCGTCCAGGTCCTGATGGATCCGACGCTGCGCATAGAGCGCGCGAAGGTGTTTGCGGTCTATGGCAAGGGCGGCATCGGCAAGAGCACGACATCGTCCAATCTCTCAGCCGCCTTTTCCCACCTCGGCAAGCGCGTGCTGCAGATCGGCTGCGACCCGAAGCACGACAGCACCTTCACGCTCACCAAGCGGCTGGTGCCGACAGTGATCGACGTGCTGGAAGGCGTGGAGTTCCACACCGAGGAACTGCGTCCGGAAGACTATGTCTACGAGGGCTATAACGGCGTGATGTGCGTCGAGGCGGGCGGGCCGCCAGCGGGCACGGGCTGCGGCGGCTATGTCGTCGGGCAGACGGTGAAGCTGCTGAAGGAACACCACCTGCTCGAAGACACCGACATCGTCATCTTCGACGTGCTGGGAGACGTCGTCTGCGGTGGATTCGCGGCGCCGCTGCAGCACGCGGAGCGCGCGCTGATCGTCACCGCCAACGACTTCGACTCCATCTTCGCCATGAACCGCATCATCGCGGCGATCAAGGCGAAGTCGAAGAACTACGAGGTGCGCCTCGGCGGCGTCATCGTGAACCGCAGCGACGGTTCCGATGAAGTGGACCGGTTCAACGCCGCCATCGGCCTGGAGCGTCTCGCTCACTTCCCGAATCTCGATGAGATTCGCCGCAGCCGCCTGAAAAAGTCCGTGCTCTTCGAGATGGACTCCACGCCGGCGCTGGAAGCCGCGAAGGCGGAATACATGCGGCTCGCGGCGTCGCTGCTCGTCGGCGACAAGCACTACGACTGCGTTCCGATGAAGGATCGCGACATCTTCGATTTCCTGGGGTTCGAGTGACATGACCTACGCGACTGACGACGCAGTCCCGAGCGACGTCTACGCCGAACGGCGCGGACGGCTTGAGACCTATTTCGACCGCACCGCGCTCGATGCATGGACGCAGCTCACCTCCGATGCGCCGGTCAGCCGTATCCGTGAAACCGTCCGGCAAGGCCGCGACAGCATGCGCGACACCTTGTTGTCATGGCTGCCGAGAAACATGCGCGGCGCAAGCGTCTTCGATGCCGGTTGCGGCACCGGCGCCCTCTCCGTCGCGGCGGCGATGCGCGGCGCAAACGTCACCGGCGTCGACGTCTCCGCCAGCCTGATCCAGATCGCCAACGATCGCGCGCCGGCGAATGTCGCACCAGGCAGCCTCGGCTTCGGGGTCGGCGACATGTTCGATCCCCGTTTCGGCGCCTTCGACCACGTGGTGGCGATGGATTCGCTCATCCATTATCCGGCAGACGAAATACTCGGCGTACTCGCGGCCTTCGCGTCGCGCACCCGCGCCTCCATCCTCTTCACCTTCGCACCACAGACGCCGGCGCTTTCGCTCATGCATGCCGCCGGCAAGCTCTTCCCGCGCGCCGACCGTGCGCCGGCGATCGAGCCGGTGAGCGAGACCGTCATCCGTCGCGGCATCGGCCTCTCCCGCGCCTTTTCCGGCTGGACCATCGGGCGCACGACGCGGATCTCGAGCGGTTTCTACAAGTCGCAGGCGATGGAGCTGACGCGCGCATGAGCGACGGCGGCCGCCCCCAACCGATGACATGGCGCCAGTTGATGGCGCGCATGCTGCCGTTTGCGGATTCGGCGACGACCGAACTGCCGCTGGGTCGGCTTATGCGACTCGCCATGTTCCAGGTGTCGGTCGGCATGGCGGCGGTGCTTCTGACGGGCACGCTGAACCGGGTGATGATCGTCGAGCTTGGCATTTCCGGATGGATCGTGGCGCTGATGGTGTCGCTTCCGCTGGTGTTCGCGCCGCTGCGCGCGCTCATCGGCTTCAAGTCCGACACGCACAAGTCCGTTCTCGGCTGGCGTCGCGGGCCCTACATCTGGTTCGGCTCGATGCTGCAGTTCGGCGGCTTCGCGATCATGCCCTTTGCGCTGCTGATCCTTTCCGGCGACACGCACGGCCCGATCATCGTCGGCGAAATCGCCGCCGCGCTCGCATTCCTGCTCGTCGGTCTCGGCATGCACACGACGCAAACAGCGGGCCTCGCCCTTGCGACGGATATCGCCCCGCCTGAGTCACGGCCACGGGTCGTGGCGCTGCTTTATGTCATGCTGCTCGTCGGCATGCTGCTCAGTTCGCTGATCTTCGGCGCCCTTCTGGAGGACTTCAGCGCCCTGCGCCTCATTCAGGTCATACAGGGCGCCGCCGTGTTCACGATGGCGCTCAACATGGTTGCGCTGTGGCGTCAGGAGGTCCGCGACCCCGCGCTGACGGCGCCGGATCGCGATCATGCGCCCTTCGCGCAGCACTGGCGCACGCTCATGGCCGGCGGGCGTGCGGGACGTCTTCTTTGCGCCGTCGGATTCGGCGCCGCCGCATTCAGCATGCAGGACGTGCTGCTCGAACCGTACGGCGCGCAAGTGCTCGGCCTTTCCGTTGGCGCCACGACGGCGCTCACGGCATTGTGGGCGTGGGGCGCGCTCGCCGGCTTTGCGCTCGCAGCGCACCGGCTGGGCGAAGGCGATGAATGTCACCGCCTCGCGGGGTTTGGCGCGCTGTTCGGTGTCGGGGCGTTCTCGCTGGTGATTTTCGCCGCGCCGCTGAATTCCACGGCGCTTTTCTGCGTCGGGGTCGCCGGCATCGGTTTCGGTGGCGGTCTCTTCTCGGTCGGCACGTTGACGGCGGCCATGGCGCTGGCGCGGGACGGCCAGTCGGGCCTTGCGCTCGGCGCATGGGGCGCAGTCCAGGCGACGGCCGCCGGCGTCGGCATCGCTTTCGGCGGCGCCATGCGCGACCTCGTTTCGTCACTCGCGTCGAAGGGCGCGCTCGGACCGGCCCTTTCGGGCCCCGCGACCGGCTACACCTTCGTCTATCACCTCGAAATCGGACTTCTGTTCGCGGCGCTGATCGCGATCGGACCACTGGCCCGCCATGCGGCGACGCAACCGGGCGCCCCACCCCCGAAGTTCGGCCTCGCCGAATTTCCCACCTGAGCGACGACAGCGGAGAAACTCCATGCCTGACCAAGTTTACAATGGCGGCCTCGATGTCGCGGAATGGGTGCTCTACGCCTTCTTCCTCTTCTTCTTCGGCCTCGTCGCGTATCTGCGCCGCGAGGACCGTCGCGAAGGCTATCCGCTCGAGGACGACGTCAGCGGACGTCACGAACCGCTGGGGGGCCTCCTCTTCACGGCGCAGCCGAAAGTGTTCCGCCTGCCGCACGACGGCGGGTCCGTGACCAAACCCGATGGCGTGCGTGAAGCCGTCCCGGCGAATGCGCGACGCACCGCGCCGTGGGCGGGATCGCCGCTTGAGCCGGTAGGAGATCCGCTGCAGGCGGGTATCGGTCCAGGCGCCTATGCGCAGCGCGCAAAGACACCGGATGTCATGATGCACGGCGCGCCGCGCGTCGTGCCGCTCCGCGTCGCCGACGACTTCTATCTCGACAAGCGCGACCCTGATCCGCGCGGCATGCCCGTCGTCGGCGCAGACAACGCCGTGGCCGGCACGGTGAGCGATGTCTGGGTAGACAGGTCCGAATACCTCATTCGGTATCTTGAAGTCGCTCTTGAGGGATCGAGCAAGCGGATGCTGGTGCCGATGCCGATGGCCGTCATCCAGCGCAGCCGCAAGCGCGTGCGTGTCGATGCGCTGCTCGCCGCGCAGTTCGCCGGCGCGCCGACGCTCGGCAATCCGGACCAGATCACCCGCGACGAGGAAGAGCGCGTGAGCGCCTATGTCGGCTCGGGCGCTCTCTACGCGACACCCGCCCGCGCGGAGCCCTGGCTATGAGCGAGCACGACTTTGAACCTGTCCGCGGCCTTCCGGGCGACCTGCCGCGCGGCGAGACGCTTCTTTGGCAGGGTGCTCCCGATTGGTGGAAGCTCGCGCAACGGGCCTTTCACCTGCGCTCGGTCGCGATCTACTTCGCGTTGCTCGTCGTCTGGCGCGGCGCAGCGACCGCCGTGGGCGGCGCGTCGATCGCACAAGCAGCGCAACAGGCTCTTTGGCTCGCGATCGTGGCGGCGATGGTGCTCGGCCTTCTGGTCGCGCTCGCGATCCTCACGGCGCGCACGAGCGTCTATACCATCACGAGCAAACGCGTCGTTCTGCGCTTCGGCGTGGCATTGCCCAAGGCAATCAACATCCCGTTCACGATCATCGAAAACGCCGCGCTGAAGGGCTACGCCGACGGCAGCGGCGATCTCGCGCTGCGACTGACGGCGCCCAACAAGATCGCCTATCTGCTGCTCTGGCCGCACGCACGTCCGTGGAAGTTGGCGCAGCCCGAACCGAGCATGCGCGCCGTCGCCAACGCCGCTGAAGTCGCAAAGCTTCTCGGGGAGGCGCTCAAGGCCGCGAACGGCGCCCGCATCGCAACACCAGCAACTGACCAGCCTGCAGCAGGCACCCTGCCCGCAGGCGTCTTGAGTCCCGTCTAGGAAAGACAGGTCCATGAGCAATATCGACAAAGAGCCCTTTCCGCGTCTCGCGTTGATCGCCGCCGCCGTGCTCATCGGCGTGTCGATCACGGGAGCGGCCGCTGCGCGCTATCTACGTGTGAACGCGCCGCCGTCCACTTCTGCTGAGCAGGCGGCGCCGCTCGCTGCGCGAGACCTCACCTTCTTCGACATGCCCGATGGCTCCGTGGAAGTACGCGACGGCGCGGGCGATCGCATCGTGTTCGTCGCCGAGCCGGGAACGAACGGCTTCATCCGAGGCGTTATGCGCGGCATGGCCCGCGACAGACGCGCGCGCGGCATCGGTCAGGAGCCCGGCTTCCGACTCGCCGAATGGCCGGACGGGCGCCTCTCGCTCGAGGACCTCGCCACGGGCCGCAGCATCGAGCTCGGCGCCTTCGGCGGCGACAACCGCGCCGCCTTCGCCCGCCTTCTGCCCCCACGCGGCGGGTCGCCGACATGAAGCCCCCGTTCGCACGCCGGATCTGCAATACGCAGTGCACGATCGAGATCGAGCACAGCGAGAACCATTTGCATGCGCATGTGGAACTCGACGACGCCGCCGAACTCCAGCCCGGAGACCGCGTGCGCGTCCACGGCGCGCCGATCCGCGTGACCTTCGGCGAGCGTCTCAGCCTGCGCCGCCCGGCGACGGTTGAACGCGCCGGTTGGCTGGAGCGCCAGTGGACGCGCCTGACCGCCCGCTTCGAACTCGCCGAACTTTACGAAGTCAGTTTCACCCCGAGGAGAAACCTGTGACGACCGCCACCCTCGAAGCGCCCCGCGATGTAAGCGAGACGACCCGTCTCGCGCAGTCCGACACGGTCCTGAGCCCGCGCTTCTACACCACCGATTTCGAAGCGATGGACAAGATCGACGTGACGCCCGTGCGCCGGGAATGGGACGCGCTGATCGCCGAACTCGCGGCGGATCCGAACAAAAACCACTTCAAGCGCACCGAGGCCTTCACCAACGCGCTTGAGGACCTCGATCCCGCGCTGCGCAAGGAGTGGGTGGACTTCCTCGTGAGCTCGATCACGTCCGAGTTCTCGGGCTGCATCCTCTACGCCGAGATCGCCAAGCGCGCCAAGAACCCCGACATCAAGGCGCTCTTCAAATACATGAGCCGCGACGAATCGCGCCACGCCGGCTTCATCAACGAAGCACTCAAGGACTACGGGATCGGCATCGACCTCGGCTTCCTGACGAAGACGAAGAAGTACACCTTCTTCAAGCCGAAGTTCATCTTCTACGCGACGTACCTCTCCGAAAAGATCGGCTACGCACGCTACATCACGATCTACCGCGAACTTGAACGCAACCCGGACCGGAAATTCCATCCCATCTTCAACTGGTTCAAGGAGTGGTGCAACGACGAGTTCCGCCACGGCGAAGCGTTTGCGGTTCTGATGCGGAACGATCCGAAGCTGCTCACGGGTGGCAACCGTTTCTGGATCAAGTTCTTTCTCGTCTCCGTCTACGCCACCATGTATGTGCGCGACCACAACCGTCCCGCCTTCCATGCCGCGCTGGGCGTCGATCCGACGGATTACGACTACCGCGTCTTCCGCATCTGCTCGGAAATCACCAAGCAGGTATTCCCCTTCACGCTCGACACCGACAGCCCGCGCTTCCGCGCGGCGATGGAGCGTCTGCGCGTCCTCGCGAACAAGATGAGCGACAATGCCGCGCGCGGCGGCCTCTTCAGTTCGGTTCGCCAGCTCGGACTGGGCCTTGCACTGGCGGGTGCAGCTCTCGACCTCTTCCTCCACCCCGTGATCGAGCACCGCATGCCCGAAGACGTGCGCATGGCGCCGGCCTGGTGACCCTTGCTGCGATCGCCGCGCCGCTCGCGTTCGCGGCCTTCGTGTGGTGGTTCTCCACGGGGATGATCCTGTGGCTGAACCGGCTGCAACGGCGGACGTTCGCGTGGACGTTTGCAGCGGTGTCCGTGGCATCGTGCGTCGCACTGTTCCTGCTGATCGTACGAGCCGGCGACACGAGCGTGGCGGGCGCCTATATCGCCTTCACCAGCGCCGTGCTCATCTGGGGCTGGCACGAAATGAGCTTCCTGATGGGCTACATCGTCGGCCCCCGGCGCGATGTGTGTCCCGCGGACGCCAAGGGCTGGCGCCGGTTCCGGCTCGCCGCCTCAACGTTGATGCATCACGAAATCGCGCTTGCGCTCACGGTCGTCGCCTTCTTCACGTTGACCTGGGGCCAGCCCAACCAGTTTGGCGCGCTGACGTTCCTGCTGCTCTGGGTGATGCGGCTCAGCGCCAAGTTCAACCTGTTTCTCGGCGCCCCCTATCGCGCCGAAGAGCTGATGCCGGCGCATCTTGAACATCTGAAGAGCTACTTCCGGCATCGTCGGATGAACCTGCTCTTCCCCGTGTCCATCGTCGGCGGTGCGATGCTGTGCGCCATAGTCGGCATTCAGGCATTTTCGCCCGATACATCGGCATTCGATCAGACCGGGCTGCTGCTGCTTCTGTCGCTGGCGACGCTTGGCGTGATCGAACATGTCTTCCTGTTCGTGCCGCCGCCGAACGCGGCGCTCTGGGGATGGGCGGCGCCGGAGGCGCGCAAGCAGGACAATCCTGCGAGCTGAACTAGAGACCGAGCTCGTCCCAGCGGCTCACATAGATCCGGAACCAAGGCGCGAAGACGCTCGCATCGCGCGCGATCGCGCGGGTGATCTCCGGCCGGGTCATCCAGCACACGGCGCTCACTTCAGCGGGATCTGGAGACAATGTGACGTTTGTCGAGACCACATCACCCCTGAACACATGCACACGCTCATGCTCTCGAAGGCCGTCGGTCACGTCTGCCGCATAGTCGATGATGTTGCAGGCGCGCAGCGGCGTCGACAGCCCCATTTCCTCGCGCAAACGGCGACGCGCGCCGGCCGTGACGGCTTCGCCCCAGGAAGGATGTGAGCAGCAGGTGTTGGCCCAGAGTCCACCCGAGTGATACTTTCCGGTTGCGCGCTGCTGCAGCAGCAGCGCGTCTCCGGACATCACGAACACGGAAACCGCGAGGTGCAGCGCCCCGGAACGGTGCGCCTGCATCTTCTCTATCGGATAGAGCGTGCCGTCGGCGTCGATGCCTGGAATGAAGGACGCCGTCTCTGCAGCGCGTGTTCGCACCAGGGTCTGGGCCTCTGCAACGCTCATGCTGCAGCGACCGAACGGCTCAACGCGCATTGCGACCAAAGTTCCGACAGCGCGAAGACCAGCGCGTCGATGTCGGCGTCCGTGTGGAGCGGCGACGGCGTGATGCGCAGGCGCTCCGTGCCGCGCGGCACGGTGGGGTAGTTGATCGGCTGGATATAGATGCCATAGCGATCCAGCAGCCAGTCGCTGATCTGCTTGCACTTCACCGGATCTTTCACCATCACCGGAATGATGTGGCTGGGGTTGTCCAGGTAGGGAATGCCGATGGCGTCGAGCTTGCGCCGCACGCGGGCGACACGATCCTGGTGCCGCAGGCGTTCGATCTGGCTCTGTTTCAGATGCTTGATGCTCTCCAGCGCGCCGGCGGCGACGGCTGGCGGCAGCGACGTGGTAAAGATGAATCCGGAAGCAAAGCTGCGGATGAAATCGCAAAGCGCCTCGGACGCAGCGATGTAGCCGCCAAATACGCCGATGGCCTTGCCGAGGGTGCCTTCGATCACCGTCAGGCGGTGCATGAGCCCTTCCCGCTCGGCGACGCCGCCGCCGCGATCGCCGTAAAGCCCCACTGCATGGACTTCGTCGAGATAGGTCATGGCGTTGTGCTTGTCCGCGACGTCGCAGATCGCCGCGATCGGCGCGATGTCGCCGTCCATCGAGTAGACGGACTCGAAGGCCACGAGTTTCGGGCGCGAGGGATCGATGGCGGCGAGCTTGCGCTCGAGATCTTCCGGATCATTGTGATTGAAGACCACGCACTCCGCGCGGCTGTGGCGGATGCCCTCGATCATGGAGGCGTGGTTTCCGGCGTCCGAGAGCACCACGCAATTCGGGAGTTTCGACGCAAGCGTGCTGAGCGCGGCCCAGTTGGACACATAGCCGGAGGTGAACAGCAGCGCTGACTCCTTGCCGTGCAGGTCGGCAAGCTCGCGCTCCAGCAGGACATGATAATGATTGGTGCCCGATATGTTGCGCGTCCCGCCGGCGCCGGCGCCGCAGCGCTCGAGCGCCTCGTGCATGGCGGCGAGAACCTTGGGATTCTGGCCCATGCCGAGATAGTCGTTGGAGCACCACACGGTCACTTCCGCCGCGCCGCTCGCAGTATGACGCAGCGCACGCGGGAAACTCCCGGCCTTTCGTTCGAGATCGGCGAACACGCGATAGCGACCTTCCTGCCGCAATGCGTCGAGCTGGTCCTGGAAGAAGGTCTCGTAGTTCATCGTGACACTCGCTGTTCGTTGTTCGTGTCGCTGCGGCCGGCGCGCCCGCGCCGGCCGCACGTCGACTATTTCTGCGGTCCGGGCGTTTCCGGCGCGGTCGCCTGTGCGGGCACGCCGCCTTCGGGAACGGTCGCCGCGGGCGCCGGGATCACTGCGCCATCGGCAGGCGCCGGGGTGAGCGCACCTTCGGCCGGCGCCGGCGGCGCCGTCTCTACCGGCGGCGCCGGAGACTCCGGCACAGGCAGCGGCGTGCCGACATAGGTCGCGCTGACATCGTAGCCGGGGGCGAAGTTGTGTTCGACTGCCCAGAGGTACCAGTTGTTGACGGCCGTGCCCGTGAGCAGGATGCCGATTCCGCCCGTAAGCGTGCACAGCACCGCGAACCACCACGCCCAGCGGTGGATCGACTCCATCGACGCATTGAACCCCATCGTCCAGCGCCAGAAGAGCGCCGCGCGCTCCGAGGCGGTCCCGCGATCGGTGATCTGTTCGATCTCGCGCTCGCCGCCGTAGCGGCTGACGGCGAGGATCGTCGCACCGTGCATCGCGAACAGGAGCGCCGATCCGTAGAGGAAGGCGATAGAGAGCGCGTGGAACGGATTGTAGAAAAGGTTCCCGTACGTGATCGAGAAGGCGCCGGTCCAGTCGAGGTGCGGGAAGATGCCGAAGGGCACGGCTTCGCTCCAGCTGCCCATCAGGATCGGCCGGATGAAGCCGAGAACCAGGTAGAGGAAAATCGCGGACGCGAAGGCCCAGGCGACGTGCGTTCCGAGCCCGAGCGCGCGCGCGCGGTTGTAGGTGCGGAACCACCAGAGGATGATCGACGCCGTCAGGAAGAAGCCGGCCATCAGCCACCATCCGCCTTGCGCGAGCGGCGGCATGATGTTGAGCCCCTGCTCCGGCGGCGGCGGCTCCAGCGCGAGCCACGGCAGCTGTCGCAC
The DNA here is from genome assembly GCA_016791445.1 of Hyphomonadaceae bacterium. GTDB lineage: Bacteria > Pseudomonadota > Alphaproteobacteria > Caulobacterales > Aquidulcibacteraceae > VFBF01. The sequence continues at coordinate 92,966 of JAEUMP010000013.1, forward strand.
GAACTCGACCGGATTCCATCCGACCGACGCCCACATATTGAGGCCGATAATTTCGATGGCGATGAAGCCGCAGAAGAGCGACGCGACTCCCGTCCAGCCGAGATAGATCGGCCCCAGCTGGGCATTGCCGATCCAGCCGAGCATCCGCACGAAGAAGGGATCGCCCGAACGCGGCTGGTCGCCGACAGGAAGCGTGACGCCGGCTTCGTACGGCCCACGCACCTGAACCTGGGTGAAGATGTTCTGGTAAGCGGTCATGGCGCCACTCCCACGTCAGAGCCCCAGATCGGGAGATTGAGCCACCAGTTCCACCACTCCGGCCAACCGAGCACCCACACCGGCCCGCTGATGATCATGCAGACGGCGCTGAAGAACACGGCGGCGAGCGCGAGAAAGAGTCCGAGACGGTGAATGCCCAGCGTGCCGATCGAATAGCCGAGCACGTCGCGGAAGAAGGTGTCTTCATACTCGGGCGACTTCACTTCCTCGCCCTTGCCCGGATTGGTCGCCGAAAGAACGAGCGATCCGTGCAGCGCAAGCGCGAAGCAGGTGACGAAGAAGAACGACACCGCCACCATGTGCGCGGGATTGTAGTGGAAGTTCAGGTACTGGTACCCGGTGTTGGACACCCAATCGAGGTGACTGAAGATGCCGTACGGAAATCCGTTGGCCCACGATCCGAGCATGACGGGCCGGATGACGACGAGCGTCACGTAGGCGGCGATCGCGAAGCCGAACGCGACCGGCACGTGAATGCCGATGCCCAGCTTGCGGGCGATCTCGACCTCGCGCAGCGCCCATGAACAGAAGGCGCCGATGGCGCACATCGTCACCACCTGCCAAAGACCGCCCTCCTTCAGAGGGGCAAGGCCCAGGCCGTAACTCGCGTCGGGCGGATTGATGCTGATCAGCCAGACATTCCACGTCGGCCCGATGGCGGCGCCGTAGAGAATGAGGGCAGTGCCGAGCACCGAGAAGAAGATCGTCGTGACGCCGAAGAAGCCCACATAGAATGGGCCGACCCAGAAGTCGAACAGGTCCCCGCCTATCAGCGTGCCGCCGCGAACGCGGTATTTTCTTTCAAAGCTCAGGAGGGCCATTGCCTCTTCCTCCGCTCGGCGGGCGTTTCATTCGTCGCCGTTTGGTTCTGGGAAAGTGCAACGAGCGCAACCGATCGTCACCGATCGCGCCCGCTACACATCAAGCCAGCGTTCGCTGACCGTAGACGCCCTAGACGGGCGCCGACGGCGGCGCGACCGTCATCTCGATCGAAGCAGCGGGGGAGTTGGCCCCCGGGCCCTCGATCCAGTTGAAACGATCGGTGCTGAGCAAGATGAAGTGGATCAGCAGGGCGAGCGTGAACAGGAAGATGAACAACCCGATCAGTACGCGCCGCGGATCAAATAGCAGCCAAAGTCTCCACATGGTTCAGTCTCCCCTATCCGAAGAAAGCCGAAGCCATCTGGCTGGCCAGTTGGATGCCGTCTTGTAGTTCGGCGTAACCGCCGGGGCCTGGAAGCCACGGACGCCACATCCAGACGAGGATGTGAGCGACGATGGCGATCAGAGTGAAGAGAATGAAGCTTCCCATGAAAACACGGTGAAACTCCTTCGCTTCTGCCTCTGTCAGACCCGATAGTGACCCTGTTCGGGCGTCTCTTTCTGACATTACGTCCTCCGGTTCTCCAATTGCCGGAACAAGCCGCGACCGTGGAGAGACGGTCTTCATTGGTCGCGCTGTCTCCAGAACGACTGACGGTCTGGCGCGGCAATCCAGACCCAATTCGAATTCACGCTCTCCTGTCGGCGCCAGCGTGAAGGCCGGGCGCCCTGGGCGATGTCGACTTCATGCTGGCTGTCCTTCCAGGAGTGAGGCATGCGCGCGCGCCAGGCGTTTCGGCGTCACGCGATGCTCGCCTTCAGAGCGCGCCAGCCTTTCGGCGGCGTCCCGAAGGCGCTTGGCTGCAGAGATGCGGACCAGAACGGGCTGCGCATCGATGATCTTGTCGAACGTCGCCTTCGCCGCGTCGTCCCACGCGATTTCGGCAAGCGCGCGCGCCGGCGTCGCGTCGATCCGGTCAAGCTGCCCGCCGAGCGGCAGGATGTGGAAGAGCGCGTCGAACAGCGCGTTGCAGACTTCCTGCACGAGATACGTCGCGCCCGCATAGCCCATGAACGGCGTGCCGGTGTGGCGACGGATCACGGCGCCCGGGAACGATGCCGGAATGTAGGAGGCGCGCGAGCCGAACTCGGCCATGTACATCCGCTCGTTGACGCTGCCGAACATGACGAGCGGCGGCGTGCTGCGAAGGGCATCCTGCACCGCCGTGTTGTCCGGCTTGACGCCGGCGCAGCGCGCAAAAGCGAACGTGCACGGCAGACCAAGATCGTTCTCGAGGAAATTCCGCACACCGCGTGCATAGGTCTCGTTCGCGACGATGGCGAAACTCGCGGTGCCGAAGAAGTCCTGCGTCACGGAACGCCAGAGATCCCAGATCGGTTTAATCGTGGTATGCTTTTCGCGTTCGATGAACGGTTCCGGATCGAGTCCGGTCATTTCGCCGAGTTTGCGCAGGAAGAGCGTCGTCGACTCAAGACCGATCGGAGCCTGCAGGTAAGGCCGCTCAAGACGCTCGCAGAGTTGACGACCGAACTCGCGGTACATGCAGACATTCACGTCCGCCAGCATGAGCTTCTTGATGTCGGCGAGGTGGCTCCCGAGCGGAAACACCATGTTCACTTCCGCGCCGATGCCCTCGATCAGGCGACGGATCTCGGCGAGATCCGACGGCATGTTGAAGACGCCGTACATCGGCCCGATGATGTTGACCTTCGGCTTTTCGCCGTCCTGGCGCGGCTTCAGCTTCGCGATCTTCTTCGCGCCGAACTGCGTCCACAGCCACGTCAGCGCCCGGTTGGCGCTCTGCCACTGATCCTCGTCGATCGTGCGCGGCAGAAAGCGCTGGATGTTCGTACCCTCAGGCGTGACGCCGCCGCCGATCATCTCGGCGATGGAGCCGGTGACGACGACGGCCGGCAGATCGCGGTCGAGCGCCTGCCAGGCGCGCTTCATGGCGCCTTCGGTGCCCGTCTTGCCCAGTTCGTCTTCGCCGAGTCCGGTCACGACGATCGGCAGTTCGTGCGGCGGCAAGCCGTCTGTGTAGTGCAGCACCGACGTCACGGGCAGATTTTCGCAGCCGACCGGGCCGTCGATGATGACCTGCAGCCCCTTGACCGCCGTGAAGGCGTAGACCGCGCCCCAGTATCCGCCCGCGCGGTCGTGATCGAGGATGAGCGTCATGTGCCCACCGCCTCTTCCGCGGCGCGCGCGGCGGCCATCGTTTTTGCGTAGCGGGCCTTGAACTCGGGCCGATCCTGCGGGGTGTCTTCCCAGACGCCCGTCGCGTGCCCGACTCCGACGCCGTCGAAGAACGCCGTCATGCGGTCGAAGCGCGCCTTGTTGCCTAGCGCGGCGTTGACCACCTGCGCGAGCGAACCGGCCCCGGCCGGTCCCATGAGTGGACGCGCCGAGATCAGATTGGTGAAGTAGAGCGCGGGGACGGACCGTTCCTTCGCGTGCTGGACGACGGGCGTCGTGCCGATCGCGAGATCGGGCTTCAAGGCGTCAACTGCGGCGATGTCCTGCTCCAGCGACGCGCGGAACTGGATGTGCACGCCTTTTGCTTCAAGCCACTCACGATCCGGATCGGACCATTTCGTGCGCGGGCAGGCCGTGCCGACATACGGCACGTCGGCGCCGCTCTCGATCAGGAGGCGCGCCACGAGGAGTTCGGAGCCCTCATAACCTGAAACCGTGATCCGGCCCTTGATCGGTGCGCCTTCAAGCGCAGCGCTCGTGGCGGCCAGCGTCTTGTTCTTGGCCGTATCGATTTTGGATCGTGCAATGCCGCAGGCATCGCCGATCGCTTCGAGCCAGGCGATGGCGCCATCGCGCCCGACAGGCGCCGAGCCGACGACCTTGCGGCCGGCCGTCTCGAATTCACGCACGCACGCCGTATAGAAGGGATGGATCGCGGCCACCGCCGCGCAGTCCAGCGCGCTGTAGAGTTCGCGCCATTCCCGCGTCGGCACCACGGGCCCCGCAGCGAGCCCCATGGGCTCCAGCATCATGCCGATGCCGACGGGATCCGCCGGGAACATCTCGCCCAGCAATGTGATCGTCGGCAGCGCAGAGCGTTCGCGCGGCGCCATGACCGGCCCCTGCTCCGCCTCGTTGCGGGCGTAGCGCAGCATGGCGCCGGCGAGCACATCCTTGGCCTCGGCGTGAGTCGGCACGCCGAAGCCCGGCACGTCGATGCCGATGATGCGGACGCCGTTGATCTCTTTCGGCAACAACTGCAGCGGCACGCCGGAGGCCGTCGGCACGCAGAGATTGGTGATGATGACGGTGTCGTACTTTTCCGGATCGGCGATCTGGTAGACCGCGTCACGGATATCCTCGAAGAGTTTGCCGGTGACGAGCGTCTCCGAATTGAACGGCACATAGCCGACCGTGCGCCGGGCGCCGTAGAAGTGGGACGTGAACGTCAGGCCGTAGACGCAGCAGGCCGAGCCCGAAAGGATCGTCGCCGTGCGCCGCATTCGCAGACCAACGCGCAGACTGCCGAACGCCGGGCACATGCTCTGCGGCTGGTCATGCGGACCCTTCGGATAGTCCTGCGCATACTGTTCCAGAAGCGCCGACTTGCCGGCGCGCGCAGCTGCCGCCGTCAACTCGGCAGCGCCGCCGTGGCACCCCCCGCCCTCTGCGGGCGGTGCGTCGGCCTGGCCGTATCCGGCCTCGGAAGAGATGCGCTCGCTCACCCTACACCGCGTCGTAGATCACTTCGAGGGTGGGTTTTTCGACGTAGCTTGCACCGCGCATGTCGGCTTGCGAAGCGGGCTTCAGAACGACGCCGCCGCCAACCTGGTCGGACGCGAAGAGGCCGAGCAATTCATCCTGGCTCAGAGGCTTCGGACGCACGGGCGGCGCCGTCGCCACGTTTTCCGCAAGCCCTTCGAACAACGAGCCCCAGCGTTCGCCGGGCATGCCGATGATCTGGTAGTTCGCCGACTTGCGCCGGATGTCTTCATCCGCCGGAATAGCCGACAGGACCGGAATGCCGACCGCAGCGGCGAAGGCATGCGCTTCACCCGTGCCGTCGTCCTTGTTGATGAGCATGCCGGCGACGCCGACATTGCCGCCGAGCTTGCGGAAATACTCCACCGCCGAGCAGACATTGTTGGCGACATAAAGCGATTGCAGGTCGTTCGACCCGACCACGATCACCTTCTGGCACATGTCGCGCGCGATCGGCAGGCCGAAGCCGCCGCAGACCACGTCGCCGAGGAAATCCAACAGGACGTAGTCGAAGCCCCAGTCGTGGAAGCCGAGCTTCTCGAGCAGCTCGAAGCCGTGGATGATGCCGCGACCGCCGCAGCCGCGACCGACCTCGGGCCCGCCCAACTCCATGGCGAAGACGCCGTCGCGCTGGAAGCACACATCCTCGATGCGCACTTCGTCGCCGGCGGCCTTCTTGCGCGAGGATGTCTCGATGATCGTCGGGCACGCCTTGCCGCCGAAGAGAAGCGACGTCGTGTCCGACTTCGGATCGCAGCCGATCAGCAGGACGCGCTTGCCTTGCTGGGCCATCATGTAGCTGAGATTGGCGAGCGCGAAGCTCTTGCCGCTGCCGCCCTTCCCATAGATCGCGATGATCTGAGTTTCCTTCGTCACCTCGCCTGTCGGCACAGGGTCAGGCTCGATGGCCGCCTCTGCGCGCAGCGCACGTGTGTCGAGCAGGGTGACGCTCATGCGCACTGCCTCCAGTCCAGAACCATTTTGAGGCAGGCGCTGTCGGTGAACGCCGTCGCATAGGCATCTTCAGCGCCTTCCGGCGTCTGATCGTGCGTGATGAGCTCGTCGAGCGAGAGACGCCCGATTCGCATCAATGCCTGCGTCGCCTGCAGATCCGCCGGTTGCCACTCCGCCGCGATGCGCAGACGCGCCTCGCGCATGAATGTCGGCACGAAAGCGAACGAGAGCCGCTCTTCGTAGAAGCCCGCCAGGACGACTTCCCCGCCCTTCGCGAGTCGCGAGACAAATGTGTCGAGCATTGATCCGGCGCCGCTGGCGTCGATGATCGTCTTGTAATCCTTGCGCTCATCGGACTCCGGATGGATCACCGGATAGCCGAACGTTCCGGCGCGACGGATTTCGTTGGTTTCCCACACCGTCGGGGCAGGCGCGCCCATGCCGATGGTGATGCGCGCGATCAGGCGACCGAGCACGCCGTGCCCGACGATGAGATCAGGAGGACTGCCGCCGGCGATCGCATGATGCGCAGTCGCCGCCAGCGCCATGAGAACGCCGCGCGCGCCAAGACGCTCCTGGATTTCGATGGCGCGCACGCTCGGCACGATCAGCGTACGCGCTGCGCCGCCAAAGAGGCCGCGTGCATTCTTGTAGCAGGTGGCGCCAGGTATGAAGACGAACTCGCCGAGACGATGGGCGACGTTGACGCCGGTTTCGATCACATGACCGACGGACTCGTAGCCCGGCACCAGCGGGTATCCCATGCCCGGAAAGAGCGGCATCTGGCCGGTCCAGAGCAGGCGCTCGGTCCCCGTGCTCACGCCGCTGAAGCAGACTTCCACCACGACATCGTCGGGCCCCACCGGATTCAGATCCAGATTGCGCACCGAGATGCGCTCAGGTCCCTCGAAGACGATGGCGACAGTGTCCACGCGGCTCTCCGCCTGACTGCGCGGTCAGGAAATCCCGATCGCCAGCAATGTGTCAGCTTACGTTGACGGTTTGGAGTGTCAATCCTTTCGAACGTGCACGCATCGATATTTCTGAATACGCCTCAGGCCGAGCAGATCATCACGCGCAACAGCTTCGGCGTTCGCATGCGCAGCATCCGGATGCGGCGAAAGCCGACGGACCGGGTCAACTGTCTCAATTCCTGCGGTGATCGCGCGCGCCCGCGCCCCATCGCCAGAAGATACATGCCGAAATAGGCCGCGCCGACGCGGTCGCCGCGAACCGCCCCCGACATCGGCTCCGCGATCAACAACCTGCCGCCGCGCGGGAGCGCAGCGCGCGCGCGCGAAAGCACGCGTTGCGCGCCGATATCGTCATGGTCATGGAGAATGCGTACGAGGGTGATGAGATCAGCGCCTTCGGGCAGTGCTTCCGAGAGAAAATCGCCGGCGGCAAAGGCAATTCTCTCCGGCGCACAGCGCGATGCGCGCCGCGCCTCCGCCACGACGGCAGGCAGATCGAACAACCGCAGCTGCAGGTGCGGCCACCGCTCGGCGACGGCGGCGAGAAAGGCGCCCGAACCGCCGCCGACATCCATGACGACCCGGTGGCGCGCCATCGGATAGGCGTCGAGCACGTCCGCCGCGACCGCAGGCTGGGTCGCCGCCATCAGCGACGAATAGGGCGCGACATCGCTCACCTGTGCAGGCGCAGCGGAGGTCGCGTAAGGCCAGTAGCGCGCGAGTTCTTCGCCGCGTCCGCGACGCAACAAGGCCACCGGATCCTGCATGTCGCCGTAGAGCGCCTCGTGATGCCGGATCATGTCGACGAGACCGGCATTGCCCAGAAGCGCCGCCCCCTGCGGACCGAGCGCGAATCGCCCGCCAACATCCTCGACGAGCTCGAGTGCGGCTGCAGCGCGCAACAGGCGCGACATCGACTCCTCGGGAATATCCAGCGCAGCCGCGAGCGCAGGCGCCGCGTGCGGCTCCGCCCTCAGTCGTTCAAGCAGATCAAGACGCACGCAGGCGCTGAGGATCTGCGCATAGACAAAGCCAGCGACCAGATCGAACAGGTGATCGGTGCGGGCGTGCGCAATCGGTCGGGAAAGCGGAAAGTCCGCGGCAAAGCGTTGAAATGCGGGATCGGAAAGACGCGCGTTCCGCCACGCGATCCAGCGTTCGCGAAGCCACGACATCGGCGGTCAGGCGACGCTGCGCACCAGTTGCTTCGGCGCAAGACGCATTGCCGTGTGCCGCACCAGTGCGCGCATTTCGGCGGCGCCGTCGCAATGCGGCACGGACTCGACCGCTTCCTCGACGAGCGCATTCAGGCGCGCCAACGCACCCGTCACGCCGCGTTCGGCGACGGCGCTGGGCCTATGCAGAAGCGCGTCCTGTCCGGCCGGCTTACCCGTCTCCGCCGACTGGACGGCATCCAGGAGATCGTCGGCCACCTGGTACGCCGCGCCGAGCGTCTCGCCGAGCGCGCCCCATGGCCCCGCGTCCGCGCCCGCCGCAATCGCGCCGGACATGGTCGCGGCGACGAACAGCGCACCGGTCTTGGCCTGATGATAGACATCGACCGGCGCATTCGGTTCGCTTTCCCACGCCTGCCCCGCAGCGATGCCGCCGGGCGCGCCGACGCCGCGCGCGATAACGCCGACGAGCGGCGCGAGGCGCAACGGCGCCGCGACGCCTGCAAGCGCCAGTCTTTCAAACGCCATCACGATCAAGGCATCGCCGGCAAGCACCGCGATCGGCGCGCCGAAAGCCGCGTGCACAGAAGGTCTGCCCCGCCGGGTTGCCGCGTTGTCGAAGCACGGCAGGTCGTCATGCACGAGCGAGGCGCAATGGATGAGTTCGACGGCGGCGGCGGCGGCGTCCGAAACGGCGGGCCGGTCATCGCCACAGGCCTTCGCGACCGCCAGGCACAATTGGGGACGGACGCGGGCGCCGCCGGGAAACACGGCGTGGCGCAGGGCCTTGATCAGCAGCGGCGGCGCATCGGGCGTGTCGGCGTCGTCCACGGCGGCGAGCAAAGCGCTTTCGACACGGGATGCGAGCGCCATGGCGGCCTCCTGGCTTTTGCGGGCAAGGCGCGCCCAAGCCTGTCATTCAATCTGGACACATGCTAGCGTCCAGTCAATCGACATTGGAGCATTCATGCGCGACGACCGGGCCGTGGTCATCGGGGCCGGCATGGGCGGCCTCGCGGCGGCCATCGATCTCGCAACTGCGGGATACGCGGTGACGCTTCTTGAGCGGGCTGCGGCGGCCGGCGGCAAGATGCGGGAGGTCGAGGTCGGAGGCGCACCTGTCGATTCAGGCCCGACGGTGCTGACGATGCGCTGGGTGTTCGACGCGATGTTCGCCGCCGCCGGGGCGCGCCTGGAAGACCATGTCGCACTGCAACCGCTCGCCGTTCTCGCGCGGCACGCCTGGTCCAGTGGCGCGCAACTCGATCTCCATGCAGACCTTCACGCTTCCGCGGACGCCATCGGCGCCTTCGCGGGCGCGCGCGCGGCGAAGTCTTTCCTGACGTTCAGCGCAGCCGCGCAGCGCATGCACGACACGCTCCTCGATACCTATCTCCGCGCGTCCAAGCCCAATCCTTTGCAGCTGGCGCAACGAGTCGGATGGCGCCGCGTCGGCGACCTGTTGGCCATCCGCCCTTTCGATACCCTTTGGCGGGCCATCTGCGATCACTTCAAGGACGCGCGCCTGCGCCAGCTGTTTGCCCGCTACGCCACATATTGCGGCTCATCACCGTTTCGCGCGCCGGCGACGCTCATGCTGATCGCGCATGTCGAACAACAAGGCGTATGGACCGTCGAGGGCGGCATGAAGCGATTGGCGGACGCGCTCGTCGCCCTTGCCGTCGCCAAGGGAGTCACATTCCGGTTCGGCGCAGAGGTGGCGCGCATCGAAACCGAACACGGCAGGGTTTGCGGCGTGCGTCTCGCGAACGGCGAACGTCTCGCGGCGCCGACCATCGTCAGCAATGCCGATCCCGCCCACTTCCATGCAGTCGCGCCGTTGCGCCCTCGCGAACGCTCCCTGTCGGCGATCACATGGTCCGTACGCGCCCGCACCACGGGGTTTCCGCTCACCCGGCACAATGTCTTCTTCTCCGGCGACTACCCGACCGAATTCAGGCAGCTGGACGCGCGAAACGCCCCTCCTTCGGACCCGACCATCTATGTCTGCGCGCAAGACCGGCGTGACGATGGAGACTTCGCCGACGCCGAACGCCTCCTCGTCCTCGTCAACGCGCCGGCCCGCGGCGATACCGCTCCCCTCACGCCCAGAGAGATAGACGCATGCGAGAAGACCGTCATGAACAGGCTCGCCCGCAGCGGCCTGACGATCAGCGACGCGCAGGTGACGCGAACCACGCCGCAGGATTTCGACACCCTCTTTCCCGCTTCGGGCGGAGCGCTCTACGGGAGAGCGACGCACGGATGGACGGCGTCATTTCAGCGTCCGGGATCGCGCACGAAAATGCCGGGACTCTATCTGACGGGCGGCGGAGTCCATCCGGGTCCGGGCGTACCGATGGCGGCGATCTCGGGACGGCTCGCGGCGCAAGCCATTCTGGCGGACCGCGCTTCGACGTCGTCGTCCCGCCAGGCGGCTATGCGTGGTGGTATCTCGATGCCCTCAGCGACGACAAACAGCACGGCCTGACCATCATCGCCTTCATCGGCAGCGTGTTCTCACCATACTATGCGTGGTCCGACTGGCGCGATCCTGAGCACCACTGTGCGATGAACGTCGCACTCTATCGCGCGGGAAGAGATCGCTGGGCGATGACGGAGCGCGGCCGGCAGGACGTGCGGCGCGATGAGACATTGCTCCGGATCGGGCCGAGCAGCGTTCATTGGCGTCACGACGTCCTGCATGTCGATATCGAGGAATGGACGGCGCCCCTGCCGGGACGACTGCGAGGAACGGTTTCGGTCCATCCGCTGGCGATCAACGCACAGGCCTTCGCGCTCGATGACGCCGCCCATCACCACTGGCGCCCGATCGCGCCGCGCGCGCGCATAGACGTGCGTTTCGATGACGGCGCGCTCGAATGGTCCGGCGATGCATATCTCGACAGCAACTGGGGCTGCGAACCGCTGGAGCGTGGTTTCAAGGCTTGGGACTGGTCCCGCGCGCACACGGGCGACGCGACCATCGTTCACTACGATGTGACACCGCTCGAGGGTGATGCGCGTCCGCTGTCGCTGCGCTTCGACCGCGACGCACGCCCGACGCCGATCGAACCGCCGCCGCGAAACACCCTGCCCGGCACATTCTGGAAGGTTCCGCGCGCAGTGCGCGGCGATGTGCGCCTCCTGCGAACGTTGGAGGATTCGCCGTTCTACACGCGCTCATCACTGAGCGGCGTTGTGGACGGCGTCCGCGCCGACATCATGCACGAAAGTCTCTCGCTCGACCGCTTCCGCAGCCCGGTCGTCCGCGCGATGCTACCCTTCCGGATGCCCCGCATCGTCGGGCGGCGGTGAGTCCTCCTTTTTCGGCCGCACGCTCCAGTATTCGTACACGCCCCACGCCAGCGCGGCGCCGCTGAACACGAGAAGCTCGATGAGAAAGAGGGGATTGGCGTCCATTGTCGGGCCCTCGTCAGGCGATACGCCGAGGACGCTCCTCCAGCGCCGCGAACAGATCCACCACCCACCGCACATCCGTCGCAAAGCCTTTTGCGGCGTCATTCGATGAAGCAGCGTCGCGGTCCGTTGCGACCGCATCCACCAGATACTGCGTCTGCGCGAGCGCCGGTGCGTGCAGCGCGTCAAGCGCAGGCGCACGCCAGCGTCGACCGAGACCACGCGCCACCAACTGCAGTTTTCGCGCACTCGAGACCACCGTGCGCTGCGAAACGGAATCGCCGCCGCGCCGCGCCAGTTCGACGCCGATCTCCGCATAGAGCAGCCGCGCCGCATAGATCGCCGGGCGCACAGCCGGCGGCAGGGCCGCAATTCCCGCGTCGGCGCGTGCATAGAGCACGTCCGCCTGGCTCAGGAGTCGCGCCACAAGCCGCGCGATCCTTGCGTCGAACATAGGGCGCGCCAGCCAGGCGTCGGGATCGATCCCCTCCTCGCGCATCCAGCGCCGCGGCAGGTAGAGGCGGCCTTCGCGCGCATCTTCTCCCACGTCCCGCGCGATGTTGGTGAGCTGCATCGCGACTCCGAGATCGGTTGCGCGCGCCACCATTTCCGGCGTTCGCGCGCCCATCAACACGGTCATCATCACGCCGACCGCGCCCGCGACGCGCGCCGCATAGGCGTAAACATCCTCAAGCGTCTCGCAAGGGCGACCTACCGCGTCCCAGGCCAGGCCTTCGAGCAGCGCGTCGAACGGCGCGCGGGGAATCGCATGACGTTCCACCGCATCGGCAAGCGCGCGGTCGACGGCCCCGTCGAACGGCGCCCCCGCATAGATCGCATCGAGCCGCGCGATGAGCCGCGTCACCGCTGCCTCTCCGCCATGATCGACGTCCACGCTGTCGTCCGACAGCCGGCAGAAGGCATAGAGTGCATAGGCGCCGCCCCGCACATGCTCAGGCAGCAATAGCGAAGCCGCATAGAAGGATCGCGACCCTGTGCGGATCATCTCGCGACAGGTGGCGAGATCCCCCGGGGAAGCGCGCTCAGGCCGGTGCAAATTCGGACGCATGCGGCGCCACCTGGTCCAGAACGCGCGCGGAAGACAGCACGCCCGGCACGCCCGCGCCCGGATGCGTGCCCGCGCCCACAAGGTAGAGCCCCTTGATGTCCTTGCTCCTGTTGTGCGGACGAAACCATGCACTTTGTGTCAGGATGGGCTCGAGCCCGAAGGCCGCGCCGCGCGGCGCACAGAGCCTGTCGCGGAAATCGAGCGGCGTCATCATCCGCGTCGTGACGACGTCATCGGCAAGTCCCGGAAGAAGCGTCTCCGAGAGACGCTTCTCGACGCGCCGACGGTAGGGCTCCGCCTCCACTGTCCAGTCAATGTCGGCATCGAGATGCGGAACGGGCGAAAGAACGTAAAATCCGTCACACCCTTCCGGAGCCAGCGATGGATCGGTCGCCGTCGGCCGATGCAGATAGAGGCTCATGTCGTCGGCGAGCCGCTTGTGCGTGAAGATGTCTTCGATGAGCCCGCGATAACGGGGACCCAGCAGGATCGTGTGGTGCGGCACGTCCTGGTAGCGGCGGCGCGTGCCGAAATACCAAACGAACAAGCTCATCGAATGACGTGCGGCGTTCAGGCGTTTGTCGGACCATTCCCTGCGCGCCGTCGACGGCAGGAGCCGGCCATAGGTCGACGCAGAATCCGCATTCGACACCACGATCGCCGCGTCGATGGTTTCGCCGGTGGCGAGGCGCACGCCATGAGCCGCGCCGTCACGCACGGTGATCTCGGCCACATCGGCATTGCAGCGCAGCGTTCCGCCTTGCCCCCGGATCAACGAAACGAGCCCCTGCACCAGCGCGCCGGTGCCGCCCATCGCGAAATGCACGCCGTGGCGGCGCTCGAGATACGAGATCAGGCAATAGACGGCAGTGGTGCTGAACGGATTGCCGCCGACGAACAGCGGATGGAAGCTGAGCGCAATGCGCACGCGCGGATCGCGCACATAGCGGGAGACGAGGCCATAGACGCTTTCGAGTCCGCCCAGCCTTACGAGGTCAGGCGCGACGCGCACCATTTCCCGCCAGTCATGGAACGGGGCGTGACCGAGTTGCTCGAAGCCGACGCGATAGATTTCCGCGCTTCGCTTCATGAAACGATCGTAGCCCGCCACATCGCCCGGCGCGATCCGCGCGATCTCGCGCCGCATGGCTTCGTGGTCGGCGCCGCAGGTCAGCCGCTCGCCGTTGTCGAAGACGAGATCGTAGAACGGATCAATGGCGCGCAACTCGACGTCGTCGGACATCCGGCGTCCGCACATCTCCCACAATTCTTCGAAGAGAAATGGCGCGGTGATGATTGTGGGACCGGCGTCGAAGACAAAGCCGTCCTGCCGATGCACATAGGCGCGCCCGCCGGGCGCATCGAGGCGCTCAAGCACAGTCACGCGGTAGCCCCGCGCGCTGAGCCGCACCGCTGCTGCAAGGCCGCCGAACCCGCTGCCGATGACGATCGCATGCGGCCTGGCGTCGGCTTCGGACAGCTTCACAGGCTCGACGGGGGCAAGCGTCCACATCAATTGACACCTAATCGCGTCGCGTTCATTGGCGCAAGACTTATCGCGCGGCGCGGTCCGCCGCTTCCTGGATCAGACCGGCGAGCAGTTCCGGGGATTCTTCGTGCGCGAGATGGCCGAGCGCCGGCACGCGGACGATCCGCGCCTGCGGTGCCAGACGGCGCACGACATGCGCCGAGTCCGGCGGAATGGCGCGATCCCGCTCGGCGACAATCAACGACAGCGGTCCGCGCAGGCGCGGCAGGTCACGCTTGAGCGCCACCAGATCCCAGTGCGCCATCAGTGCGACCGTTGCTTCGAGATGGCTTCGACTCCGGAAGAGGCGCGCGTAGAGATCGACGCCCCGCGTATCCAGCGACGATCCGGTGCTGCGCATCAGATCCTTGATCGCGCCGGGACGCGATGCGCGGCGCAGGAAGAGGCTGAGAGTCACCGGATTGAAGAACAACGTCTTCGCAAGATGGGGCGCCCAGCGTCCGAGCGGCCCGGGAAAAGGAAGCAGTGCAGCGTTGAGGCCGATCAGGCCCGCGGGCGGATGACCTCCGTCAAGCGCCATGCGCACGCCGATCGCCGCTCCAGCGGAATGGCCGACGACGACATGCGGCGCGACAGCGAGCGCTTTCAGCAACGAGGCGACGGCGGCGGCGACGCGCGGCAGCGCAAATCCGGAATCCTGCTCCGGTCGCGACGTAAAACCATGGCCCGGCAAGTCCGGCGCAATCACCGTGTGCGTGCGCGCAAGAAGCGGCGCAAGATCGCGCCATGAGTGCGTGGCGGCGCCCGTGCCGTGCAACAGCAGAAGCTCGGGCCCATCGCCCATGACCTGCACATGCCATCTGACGCCGCCCGCATCCAGGAAGCGGCTCGCCGCGCGATTGGGCCAGTCGCGTCCTTCGCTCGCCCAATCCAGCACGCCGTTCATCGCCGTGTCGGGGCATGAATGCGCACGACGTCCGCCACGGCGCCCGCGTCGACGAAAGGCAGCGGCGCATAGGCGGCGCCCATTTCACGCGCGATATCCTCGGCGCCGGGACGGCGACGCGGGGACGTGTCGATGAAGACCGACGCAAATCCGGCGGCGCGCACCACGCGCGCAGCGGCGAGCGCATCGGACTCCGCCCCGGCGCGCCCCGCCTCCCCGTCCCGCCCGACATTGCCCCGCCCGTCCGTCAGCATGACGATGAGCGGCGTACGGCCCTTCGCACGTTCGCTCTGCGCCAGCATCGCCGCGTGATCGATCGCGGTCGCCAGCGGCGTCGCGCCGCCGCCCGGCAGCGCCGCAAGCGAGCGCTTCGCGCGCGACAACGAGCGCGTCGGCGGCAGCAGAAGTTCGGCGGATGTGTTGCGAAACGCGATCAACGCCACGCGCGCGCGCGATACATAGGCGTCCGCGAGCAATGTCTCCACGGCGCCCTTCGCTTCCGCCAGACGCTGCAATGCAGCGGATCCGGACGCGTCGACGACAACAATCGTCGTGGACTCCAGGCGTTGCACGAAGCGTCGGACCCTGAAATCCTCGCGACGCACGAGCACGCGCGCTTCGACGTCCGACTCACGCTGGCGGAGCGGTTGCCAAGGCGCCGCCGCCCGCAATGTCGCAACGAGGTCGAGGCGATCTCCCGTGCGCAGCGTACCCGCGCGCGCGCCAAGCGGGCGTCCGCGACGCGCAGACCGCGCCGCCGCCCCGGCCCCACGCGACCGCGCCTCGACGCGCCGCTCTGCACGCGCTTCCAGAAACTGGGCCAGAAAATCCGCCGGCAGCGCCGACTGCACAGCCTCCACGAGACGGTCGGCCGCCGACTCTGCGTTTGCGCTGGCTTCGGGAGTCTGCGCCGGATCATCGTCGGGCGGCGGCGCTTGCGCCTCCGGCTCCGCCGGCGCGACGCGTGCGCGTGGCGCAAGCACGAGACGCGCCGCCAGCGCAAGATCACGCTCCTCGACCGTGTCGCGTCCGGCGGCCACGGCGGCGGCGCGCGCAGCGCGCAGGGTGAACAACACCGCGCGGGTCGAGCCGACGCCGAACGCCGCTGCGGCGGCGCAAATGCTCTCGATCAGAGCCTCGTTCGCCGGCGGCATGTGCGCGAGGCGCACCTGCGCAAGTCGGATGTCGTCGTCACCCATCTGCGGCGCCGCGTGCGCGCGCACGCCGTCGAGATCGACATGGAATGCAACGCGCTCGGCGAGAATGTCCGGCGCGCGTTCCTCCGCTTCGAGACCTTCGTCGAGCGCAACCAGAACGAAGCGCGGATGCGCCCCGTCCATCGCCTGCGCAATGCGCGCGCCGGTGGCGGCCGGACAGCGCTCGGCCATGGCCAGCAACACGACGCCGCCCGCACTCTCCGCGAGCAGGCCGCGACTGGCCACAGGGCGACCCGCCGCCAGCGTTGCCGCAAGATCGAGCCCGCCGAGCAGCCGTTCATCGTCGATATGTGCAGGCGCACGGCGCAGCGGCGCATCCTGCGGCGCACACGCCCGCAAGGCGTCGAGCCATGCGTCACGCGCAGCGCCCGGCTGGGCGCGCACGATCGCCCCCTTCAGCCCCTCTCGATCGATCATCAGCAAGCGCGCCGCCGCGAGGGCGTCTGTCCACGGATCGGGGCGCGTTGCGGTCATGTATCGAACAATTCATCCAGCGCGCGCGCGATGCGCGGCGCCGAACCGACATCGTCGAGCGGATTGCGCCGCAGGCGATGCTGCAAGGCCGGAACCGCGACCGCGCGCAGATGCGCCATGTCCACGACGTCCGCGCCTTCAAGCGCCGCATGGGCGCGGGCGGCGCGGATCAGCGTCAGCTCTCCGCGCAACCCATCCGAACCGATCGCGATGCACAGCGCCGCCGCGCGCTCCATGACGGCCTCCGGAACATCGACGCGATGGCGCCGCGCGCGCGCCTTCACGATACGATCACGCACCGCGGCATCAGCCTGCGCACAGGCCGCGACGAAAGCCTCCGGATCACGGTCGAACGCGTCACGCTGCTTCACCACCGCGACGCGTTCGACGATCGTTGCCGGCGTCTTTACGTCCACGGAGAGACCGAACCGGTCGAGCAGCTGCGGTCGCAACTCCCCCTCCTCCGGATTGCCGCTGCCGATCAGCACGAAGCGCGCCGGGTGGCGCACGCTGAGCCCCTCGCGCTCGACGACGTTCTCACCGGACGCCGCCACGTCGAGCAGCAGGTCAACGAGATGATCCTCAAGCAGATTGACCTCATCGATGTAGAGAAAGCCGCGATGCGCACGCGCAAGGAGGCCGGGTTCGAACCGCTTTTCGCCGCGCGTCAGCGCCTGTTCGAGATCGAGCGCCCCGATGACGCGGTCTTCCGTTGCGCCGAGCGGCAGATCGACGACGGGCGTCGCCACGAGTTCGGTCTTCGGCGCCGCCCTGGACGTCCGCGACGGACAGTCCGGCGTGCACGCGCCCGCGTCCGCGTCGGGATCACAATGGAAGATGCAGCCTTTCACCGCCCGCATCGGCGGCAGCAGCGCGGCCAGCGCCCGCACCGCCGTCGACTTTCCCGTGCCGCGATCGCCGAACACCATCACGCCGCCGATGCCAGGGTCGACAGCGGCGATCATCAGCGCACGCTTCATGTCGTCCTGGCCGACAATCGCCGAAAAAGGGAACACCGCCCGCATCGCTACCTCTTGCACCCGGTACGCTAGCTGCGTCGCCGCGTGCGGTCCACTTGAGCCGCCACCCGCGCTAATGCCCGCCGCCCTTGTCGCCCGGATCGGCAAACTGGGACTTCACGCGATCGAGAAAGCGCCACACGACGAATATCACGAGCGGCGCCAGCACGGCCGTCGCGATCGCGGCGTTGAGCGCCGGCGCGAGTTTCGCGACCCCGTCGAAGAAGATCTTTAGCAGCGCCAACGCATAGTAGGAGACCGCGACGATGGAGAGCCCTTCCACCGTCTGCTGCAGACGCAATTGCTGCTTCGAACGACGATCCATCGACGCCAAGAGATCGACATTCACCATTTCCGACGCCACTTCCACGCGCGTGTTCAGGATCTGCACCGTGCGCGCTATCCGTTCGATGACGCCGCGCTGACGCTCCGCGACGGAGGCGCAAGTGCGCATGGCCGGCGCCAGCCGTCGCTCCATGAACTCGCCGAGCGTTGGCCGCACATCGACGGGCGTCTCCTGCCAGTTGGCGATACGCTCGCCCACCAGGCCGTAATAGGCGCGCGCCGCCGCGAAACGGAAATTCGTCTGTCCCGCAAGACGCTCCGCCTCGCCTGCAAGTGCGGCAAGCCGATTCAGAAGGGTTCGATCGGACTCAACGCCGCTCTCGTTGACGACATGCGCCGCCGCCAGATCGACTTCGCCCTCGAGCCCCTTGAGCGCGGTCGCGGTCTCAAGCGCGAGCGGAAACGCCAGGAGCGCCATGAGCCTGTAGGACTCGATCTCGAACAATTGCTGCAACACGCGGCCGACGGTGACGTCGTCCGCGCCGCCCGCCACCAGGACGAACCGCGTGAACGCATCGGGCCCCGCGCGGAAGTCGCTGTAGACGCTCACCGGCCCCGCAGCGATCTGCGCCGCAACGATTTCCTCCGCCGCGAACGGAAGTCGCGCAGGCGTCGCGCCCACGATCGCAGCGTGCGCGGCGACAAGAACCTCGCCCGGCAATCCGCTCAACCAGTCGCGCGGCAGCGCATCGAGCGCCGTCACCGAAAAGTTCGCGAGATCCGGGTCGACGCCCGGGCGAAAAACCGTCCATGTCGACGCTTCGGTGTGGCGCTCCCAGCGCAGCGACCATGCCCCGGCGTTGAGCATGCACCAGCGCGCGCTTTCGCCCGGCTCCGCCATCCCGAGCTTGCGGCACAGCGCAGCCATGTGCGCGCGATCATCCTCGGCGCCCGTCTCGCCGGACAAGGTGACGATCCGCGAGGCGAGTCCCGGCGCGTTCAGCGGCGTGGACGGACGTGCGTGCGCCTCCGCGAGAAGCCGGTCCCGCGCATCGTGAAACCGGAGCTGGAATTCGGGCGCGGCCATGAAGCGCTAGGACCTCGAGCCGCCGATCGCGACCGAAGCGCCATGCAATCAAGATTGTCCGCAAAAGTCGACACCTAAAAGTGTCCACTCATCCGCGCCACGGGATATCAAGCGGCCTCGACGACACGGACGGAGGCCGACACAGCAAGAATGTCCCGCAAGCCCTTGGGGCAGATGGTGGTGTCGGGTGGAATTGAACCACCGAGCTTGGGGTTATGAGTTCGTGGCGGGGGTGATCGCTCACGTTCGCTCGAGTTGGATCAGATTATCCATAAGACTGTTTTTGTGAGGTTTTTCACTCGAATGAAGTTTTCTTAAGCTAGATTGGCGTTTCCCGGAATTGCCTCGAATGGGCGCCGCGCCGTACCCCTGCTGTACCCCGCCGCGAATATTGCGCCCCAAACCCCCGGTTTGCCGGTACCCCGTGTACCCCGAGCCGCCAAACATCGAGACGCCGCGAGCGGAAATCCCGAGGTCAGCTGTACCCCGAACGACGTCCTGTACCCCGCGTGTCTGCGCCGCGGATGCAGCCGACGCCCAGCAACAAGACCAACCGCTCATGTCCTCCCCAGCCCAGCCCCGACGCCTCACCAAGCGCACCGTCGACGACCTGCGCGCCGAGAGCGTCCGCTATGAGGTGTTTGACGATCTCGTGCGCGGACCACTGATGTCGATCGGGACAAGTAGCGGTTCGCGGCAGTCCTTCTCTCTCCGGAGCGATTGTTTCTAGCGACGAGGAGGCTATGCCTGCAGGAACGACAGAGCCCTGGACGCCGGGATGCTGAGCGTGGGGCCGCCCTGCTCGCTGACTACGCTCAATCCAACAAGAACAGCGCGGCCTGCAAAGTGTGCGCATCCACTTGCGTCGCGCGGTCATGCCGCTGGACGGCCTGCAATGTCAGCGGATCTTCACCGCGCGGCTCATCGACACCTTGGCGGCGCGCTCGCCGCTCAGGAACGCCTGGTCGGTCCAGATATAGCCCCAGTCGCCGAAGCGGCCGCAGTAGGCAATGTTCACGTCGTTGAGATAGCCGTGAATGATCTCGATCGCTTTCGGGCGGTCATGGTCGAAAATGATGTTCGCGAACGGCAGGAACATCGCGCTCCGGTGAATGATCTCGTCGCGCGACTCCACCAGCCCTGCCTTTATCAGGCCGTCGATCGCCGGCTCGATCCACGCGTCCGGAGCGTCATTGAGGGGGCGATACTTTTCGCTGAAGTAGATTTCTGCCTGGAAAGCTGCGCAGCCCTCCGGCACCGTGTTCGGCGACAGGTTCGAACGGTGGCTGACCCGCGCGAAGGGAATATCCTCGTCGTAGAAGTACGACCACTGCGGCTTCAGATCGATCGGGCGATTTATCCCGATGTTCGCGACCACCGCCTGGCTGCACGCGAGCATTTGCGCTGCGTTGCGCACATCCTGCGGCGCGCCCCGGATTAACGGGATCAGCTTGGGCAACGGGATCGAGGAGATCAGGTTTCCGAACGCCTCGCGCTTGCCATTCGCGAACGTCAGTTCTTTCGCCGCCACATCAATGCCGACAACCTCATGGTTGCAGACGATGTCTGCCTTCGGCAGGAAGTGCCCAAGAAAACTCTCGAACCCGCCGTGCGTGGGGTAGCGGTATTCGTTGACATAGAAGACGTCGAGAGGCTCCTGCGTCAGCGCGCCGTGGAGCATTTCATCCAGTTTCGGGCGGTACAAGCGCGGCCCAAGCCAGTCCGTCGTCAGGTTCTTGGCTTCGGTGGTATGGTATTTGACCGTGTAAACGGCGGGGAATGTCTGCGCGAACGTCTCGCCGAAGGCCGCGTTGATCCAGTCCTCGTAGTTGTTGATCTCGGGCGACGGGTTGGCGCTCGCAGCGACGAAATCACGGATGCACGCGACGACGAGGTCCGTTGGCAGGCCATGCAAGTTCACCTGCGCAGGATGCTTGATCCAGTGACCGCGCCAGTAGTTGTTGCAATACACCTTGCCGGTCTCAAAGGCGCCCTGAGCGCCTTTCGCGAAAAGGTCCTTCACCCGCTCGTTGGTCGTGAAGGAGATGTGCACGCCTTCGTCGAAGTTGAAGCCGTCGACGGTGTCGTGACTTGTCGTCAGACCGCCGGGCCGCGGGCGTGCATCAAGAATTCTC
This sequence comes from Hyphomonadaceae bacterium, assembly GCA_016791445.1. GTDB lineage: Bacteria > Pseudomonadota > Alphaproteobacteria > Caulobacterales > Aquidulcibacteraceae > VFBF01. The sequence goes on from JAEUMP010000013.1 coordinate 114,071, forward strand.
GCGCGAATTCCCTGGTCCGACAGGTAGTTGGCTGCGCCGAGGCCGGCAACGCCACTGCCGAGGATCGTGTAACCGCCGCCGCTCATCCCGCCCCCTCAAAAAATTCAACGGGCCGCGCCGGCGCCACAGAAGATTCCTGTCTGCATGACTTCTGGATGAGGCACGGCACGCAGGAATACCCCTCCCGCCTCAAGATAGCCTCGCTGCTGCTGAACAATTTCGTCCGCGAAGTTCCAGGTCAGAATGAGGCAATAGTCCGGCTTTTCGGACAGAAGCTCATCGACGTTCCGGATCGGCACATGCACGCCCGGCAGCAACTTGCCTACCTTGTGTGTATTTCGGTCCACCACGAAGGAGATTGCGCCCGCCGGCAGCTGCGCAAAATTCAGGAGCGTGGCGCCCTTGGCGGCGGCGCCGTACGCCGCGACCTTCTTGTGCGCCGCACAGAACCCGCCGATCAGCGCGCGCAATTCGTCGCGCAGCGACCGCACACGATCACCGAAATCGCTGTAGTAGCCCAACCCGTCCATCCCGAGCGCGACTTCTTCCGCCTGCAACGCTCTGAGACGCTCTGTCTTGCCTGTGCTCCGGCTGACGCGAAGCCGAAGTGAGCCGCCGTGGATCGACAACCGCGTCACGTCATTCAGGTGCAGACCGTGGCGCCCGAACAGCCGTTCGAGCGCTGTCAGCGAATAGTAGAAGACGTGCTCATGATAGATCGTGTCGAAGGCGCACTGTTCGACCATGTCGCGGGCATAGGGAAACTCGAACTCCGCGATCCCGTCGTCGGCCAGGAGAATCGCGAAGCCCTCGACGAAATCGTTGATGCTGTCCACATGCGCGAGGACGTTGTTGGCGATCATGACCGAAGGGCGTTTGCCTTCCGCGCGGAGCTGACGCGCGACATCGGCGCCGAAGAACGCTTTTCGTGTCGGAACACCTGCCTCGATCGCAGCGCGCACAGGGCCGTCCGCAGGATCAACGCCCAACACAGGCACGCCGGCTTCCAGGAAGTTCCTGAGAAGATAGCCGTCGTTGCTGGCGACCTCCACGACGAGATCTTCGGGCGCCAGCCGCCGCTCCTCGATGAGTTGCAGCGCGTGGTCACGGCTATGCGCCAGCAGGGCCGGAATGAACGAGGAGTAGTACGGGTAGTCTTCGTTGAACAGGACATCCGCCCGGACGGTCTCATCGACCTGCAACAGTCCGCACGCCTCGCAGAACACCACTTTCAGCGGATAGAGCGCTTCCGGTTCCTGCTCCCGCTCGGGGTCGACGAGTGCGTTGGCGAGCGGTTGGGCGCCGAGATCAAGCACCGGCGCCAGCCTGCCGCTCCCGCAGGACCGACACGTTTCCAGATGCGTCGAACTAGGACTGAAAGCCTGCACTCCCACGCGCGCCTCCCAAACCAGTTCGCGCGCCGGGCGCGCCTTGGGCGAGCAACGGCCTCAAATCTCCCGCGATTTCTGCGAGTTAGCTGAAGTCGACAGTCTCGGAGAGGGCGCCCATTCAGCGCGCTCACGATTTTGTGATATCACTGATCACAACTTCATGAGAAGGGGTGACCCGCATATGGGGTGCGAAATTTTTTGGTCTGAGCGTCGACTAGGCCCCGAAGTCCGGCCAATGCCGGTCCTTCTCCGCCAACACGGTCGGCGCCATCGGCCAGCGGATCGCAAAACGCGGGTCGTCCCATCGGACGCCGCCCTCCGCCGCCGGCGCGTAGCGCGCCGAATGAAGGTAAGTCATCTCGACATCATCGGTGAGTGTCTGGAAGCCGTGCGCCATCCCGGGGGGGGCATAGACAGCGTGACTGTTGGCGCCGGTCAGTTCAAACGCCTCCCAGCGACCGAAAGTCGGACTGTCCGGGCGCAGATCGACCAGGACATCGTACACAGCCCCCGATACGCACCGGATAAGCTTGGCTTCCGCGTGCGGGGCGCGCTGGAAGTGGAGGCCGCGCAGCGTACCCTTCTGGTTCGTCTTCGACATATTCTGCTGGACAAAGACCGTCTCCAGCCCCTGCGCGGCGAATTCATCGACGCAGAACATGCGCGCAAACTGCCCCCTGTCGTCGCCGCGCAACTCGGGCTCGACGAAAACAACGCCAGCGAGGCTGGTCTCCCGGAATTTCATGGCGCTCCTCGGTTCGCATGTGGACACTCGGCCCTGGTGGCGGCGGCATGCAAGATTGACGCGTCCGAAATTCCCCGATGGCGGGCGCGACGTCGCGTCGGCATGGCGCTTGCGCCGAATACCCAACAAGACTGAGCGGGCACAGTGAAAAGCATGAAGACGACCGTCGATTCCGACCCCGGGGCGAACATGTTCGCCATCATCGAGCGTCTCTACCCGATCTGCCGGTCAATCACCGGTCCCGGCGTGCGCGAGACCATGGAGATCATTTCCGGACACATTCCCCTTTCGGTTGTCGAAACGCCGAGCGGCACGGAGGTGTTCGACTGGACGGTCCCCAAGGAGTGGTCAATCCGGGACGCATACGTCGCCGACGCATCCGGCCGCCGCGTGATCGATTTTCGCGCCCACAACCTGCATGTCCTGAACTATTCGGCGCCGATCCGCGCGCGCATGACGCTTGCGGCGCTTCGTACGCACCTTTTCACGCTGCCCGCACAGCCTGATCTCATTCCCTATCGCACGAGCTACTATGCCGAGAACTGGGGTTTCTGCCTGAGTCATCGCGTGCTCGAGAGCATGCAGGAAGGCGACTACGAGGTCGTCATCGACTCCACGCTTGAAGACGGCGCGCTGACCTATGGGGAGTACGTCCTGCCGGGCGAGACCGACGATGAGATACTGATCTCCGCGCACACCTGCCACCCATCTCTCGCCAACGACAACCTGTCGGGGATCGCCGTGGCCGTCGCGCTCGCGCAGCGTCTCGCGGAACGCCCCGCGCGCAAGCACACCTTCCGTTTCCTGTTCGCTCCCGGCACCATCGGCGCGATCACATGGCTGGCGCGGAACGAGGCCCGTGTGAACAGGATCAAGCATGGTCTCGTCCTCACAGGTCTCGGGGACAGCGGCGATCTCGTCTACAAGAAGTCGCGACGCGGCGACACGATGACGGATCGGGCGGCGGCGCATGTCATCGGAACGCGCGCGCGCAAAGGGCGCGTCATCCCCTTCAATCCCTATGGCTACGATGAGCGGCAGTACTGCTCGCCGGGTTTCGATCTCGCCGTCGGACGGATCAGTCGGACGCCGCATGGCGAGTTTCCGGAATACCATACAAGCGCTGACAACCTGTCCTTCGTATCACCCGCCCAACTCACCGACAGTCTTGCTGCGGTCGAAGAGGTCATCGACGTCCTCGAACGCAACGCCGTCTACGAAAACCTCAACCCGAAAGGCGAGCCCCGTCTGGGCAAGCGCGGCCTCTACCGCGCGATCGCCGGCCAGACCGACAGCCAGCACAGGGAGATGGCCATGCTCTGGGTGCTGAGTGGCTCGGACGGCCAGACCAGTCTCCTCGACATCGCGGAGACTGCACATTTGTCCTTCGCCGAGATCCGCGCCGCAGCTGACGCCCTCGCGCAAGCGCAGCTCCTGGAAGAGCGGGGAGGCAGGCGCCGGCCACCAGGCTAGCTTTCACGATTTCGCAGCAACACACTTTCAAGCGGTCCGGTTCGCGCGTTATCGCAAATTTCGGTCGGCGAAACGCCCTCACGCATTTCGAACACAGGGAAGCCACCCCATCGCGCGCAACGCGGCCCTTCGGGCCAACGATAGTCGACGGTAACTCCTAAACTGGCAGGCAGCCAAAGGCCCCTTCCCGGCCATTCGCCGGGCAGAGCATCCCAACTCCAGACACTCGAGCCGAGCGGCAACTCACGGCCCGAAAACGGACCTCGGCCGACAAATGGCGACCGACAGGAACGCGCCGATTGCAGTCGATACGGCGAAGTTCACAACGAACATCCCATAGACACCCCGAGATTCTGGACGTCCCTCAGGATCGCACTCAGGTGCGAGGACTCCACCGCCTGGTTCACTACCGTCGCGGGCGGTTCTCGGCGAGGGCCTGAGCCATGGCGCGATTGAGGGCGCGGGCGCCGGCCAGCACTCGCTCCCGGAACACCGCTCGATCGATCTGGTAGCGGTAGGCCGCCATGCTGTAGGAATTCGGTGATCCCGGTCCCTGCACGCCCATGGCGGCCGACGAGTTCCACCAAGCGATCTCGGCCTGGTTGTTGGCGCTCGACGTCTGGATCATCTGTCCCGCGTCGCCGAGGCGGACGCGCTTTTGCAGACCCGTCCTGTTGCCGCCGCCGGCCATCGCGTTGCGACCGAAGTGGAATAGACCGCCCGTCACCAGTTCCGGCATGAACAGGCCTGGTCGTGCTCCAGTGGACGCGCTCCCCGACCATGCGCCACCGCCCGACCGGGTGAGTTCAGCGAAATCGATCACCAGAGTAGGCGTGGCGGTGATTGCCCCGAGCCCCGCGCAGATTTTGTTGAACGCGCGAGGATTGGTCAGCCCGAAGGCGCCTTGATCATTGGGGACGTCGAGATTGATGAAGAAGAGATCGTGGTTGTTCGGCGCCACGTAAGCGAAGGTCCGCGCGTCGGCGGGTATGCGGCCGGTCCAAGGCACAGGCGCAAGTTTCAAGTCCCTGTAGGCGGGCTGGGCGCGTATTTCCTCAAGGCCGATGATCGGACGTCCGGTGGCGCGAACCTGTTCGGTGAAATCTGCGAGCGCCGCATCGGCGATACTGCGCGCCGTCTGAAGGTCGAGCCCGCCGAGTTCAACGTCCATCTGCGCCATGGCGCGCCCGCCCGTGGTGATGGCGTTGATGCCGCTGCGGACCACGAAGCCCAGCCGGTAGCCCGGCAGCGCGACCGGATCGGCCTGGTTGAGGATGCCGGTGACAGCGCGCCGGTCGAAGTCCGCAAAGCTCAGCGCGCCCTCGTCGACATAGCTCTGCGCCTGCGCCGTCCCGAGGCCTGCCGCCGTCGCAACCGCCGTCAGCGCAGCGCCGCGCGTGATGTCCCGCCGTGTCGGCTCCATGCCCGTTCTCCCGTCCTTGACTCAGGGCAACCTGACGTGCGTCGCGCCCCCCTGCTCCCCCCATTTGAGAGGCTTGCGAGATGACGGGACCGCAAGTCTTTGGCACACAGGCTCGATGCGGGACGACGACATGCGCGCGAACGACCTCGTGGAGCATTGGGACGACGATCCCGACGGCGGACGTGAGACGCTTGCCCGCCAGCCCGACACCGTCGGCGCCGCGATCGCGTCCGCCGGAGCGGCTGCGCCGGTTCACGCCGTGCTCGACGACGCCGCCGTGTGTTTTGCGGTGCAGGGCGCCAATGGCGCGATACTTTGGACAGACGCGCGCTTCGCGTCGTGGGTCGGCGCCGACTTCCAATCCCTCTCGCGTCGCGACGGGCCCATCAGCTTCGAGCTTGTGGATCAATCCGGACGCGCGCCGGTGCTGGTCGCCACCGTTGCGCGCCGGACCGCGATCGACTGGACCCTGCCGCCGGCCGCAGCGACGGCGCTGGGTCAGCCACAGGCGTCGCGCCTCCTGGCGGCGGTGTGGTCGGGCGGATCGGAGCTTCACCTCACGCGCGCGGGAGCCGCGTTCGGTCTCACCGGCCTGGAGGCCCGCATCGTGGCGGCGCTGATCATCGCGGGCGATCTGCGCGCCGCCGCGGCGCGCGCGCGCGTCAGCTACGGGACCGCGCGCGTCGCGCTGAAATCCGCCATGACCAAAGCGGGCGCGCGCCGCCAGTCCGTCCTCGTCGCACGCATCGCACGCGCGGCGGCGGCTCCCGTGGCCGCGGGCGACGAGGCCGCCTGCCTCCGCGACATGTTCGGGCTGTCTCTCCGGGAGGCGCGTCTTGCAGCCGACCTCGCCGCAGGCCTGACCCGAGCGGAAGCCGCTGCAGCCGCCGGCATTTCCGAAGCGCTCGCCAAGGACGCACTGAATCGCGTGTTCCGCCGTCTGCATGTGAAGAACGCCGCGCAACTCAGCCGCCTCTGCGTGGAGGCGCGCGCCATGGCAGCCCTCGCGCGCCCGAGCCGCGGCAAGATTGTGGTCAACCTGTCCCAACACGAGCCGCTGCAGTTTATCCCGCGACCGGACGGCACGTTCATCGCCATCAGTGACTTCGGACCGCAGGCCGGCTGGCCGGCAATGTTGCTCCATCAGGTGACGATGACGCGCTATCCATCGCGCCCCCTCTTGGCGGCGCTGCAGGCGGCAGGCTTCCGCCCGATCACGATTGACCGCCCCGGCTACGGCCTCACAGACTTGGCGCATGCTGCAAGCGATGACCCCTTCGCCGACGCCGCAGACGACATGGCTCTGACGGCGAATGCGCTGCGCCTCGCGCAGGTCGACATCATTGCGCGCACAGGCGCGCATGTGGCGCTAGCGTTTGCACGACGTCATTCCGCACGCACGCGGCGCGTCGTCCTCCTCTCGCCGGACCCGCTCCTTTCGGCGAGCGGCAAACGCAGCGGCGTCTTCGGTGTCCTGAAGGATATCCTTGTGCGCCATCCCGTCTGGATCGAGCCGCTCGCGCGGCTCATGGCGTCCCAAGCGACGCCCGCGCGCGTGACCGCCAACCTCGAGCGCGCCCTGCGCGACAGTCCCGCCGACGCCGCCGTCATGCGCGAACCTGGGAACATCGAGGACTACCAGCGCGGCGTGCTCATGCTCGCTACGGGACAGCTGACGGGCATGGTGCGCGAGCAGCGAGCGTTCTCACTTGCATCGCCGCCCGAGCCGTTGCCATGCGCGAAGGAGTGGCGTGTTCTCATCGGCGCGCAGGACCCGATTTCGGCGCACGAAGACATGAGTGACTACTGGCGGCGGCTCTTGCCGGGCGCAGTCTTCGATTTCGTCGTCGACGGCGGCCGCTTCCTGCACCTCAGCCATCTTCCACTGGTGATGGCTGCACTCGGTCCGCCGCCCGCAAGGTGATTGCGGATTTTGCTTGCGTACTGGCGCACCACGAGCGTGCAACGGTCATCGAGTGCGCTTGGGCTTGTGCAAATCGCCGGAGGTGGACGCTTCTCAAACTCAGCCTCTTCCGTCGCGCATTCCGTCATCTGTTCCAGGCGGGAACATGATATGCCGGCAGGGCGGTGTCGTTGTTCGCGGACTTCAACACAAAGAACGCAAGCGCTCGATCAAGACATCAGCCGAGAATGGCTTCTGCAGAAACTGAACACGTCGATCTCCTTTCGGCAGAGGCGTGCCCTGAGCATACCCCGAGATCAGCAGCGCGCCTGATTCTGGATGCTCGCCATGAAGCGCCTCCACAAGAGCTGGCCCCGACATCGCCTTGGTGAGGACGACATCGACAACAGCCAGATGCAGTTGAATGCCGCGCGCTTTCGCCAGTGCGCTTGGCCCGTCCTCAGCGACCAAGACAGTGGCGCCTCTATCGCTCAAGAGGAGCGCGAGGGACTCGCGCACGAGCGGATCGTCATCCACGACAAGAACCGTGCGATTTGAGAGAGGTGCATCGCCGGGGACCTCCTTAGTGGAAGCCACAGGTTCCGGGGGGCGAACATTTGGCGCCACCTCTGGAAAGCTCAGCCTGAAAGTTGCGCCACATCCTTCAGCCGTCTGGACTTCGACACTGCCGCCGGACTGGGACACAAACCCGTGCACCATCGACAGGCCAAGGCCAGAACCAACACCTGCGGGCTTGGTCGTGAAGAACGGATCGAAAATCCTGTCGAGGATGTCCTTCGGAATCCCGGCGCCGGTATCTGCGACTTCCACAAACACTCGGCCTTTCGCACTCTTGCCGGTGCGAAACGTCAAATCGCCGCCTGTGGGCATCGCATCGGCCGCATTTATCGCCAGGTTGAGCAACGCATGAGTCAGTTGCGAGCCATCGAGGAGCGCAACGGGCGCCTCATCGCAAAGCTCCAGATTGAGCGACAGGTCGCTCCTGAGCCCTGCAGTAGTCAGGCCGATGGTATCGCGCACGACATCATTGAGATTGACAGGATGTGCACGCAGCACCTGCTGGCCCGAGAACGCCATCAGCTTTCCGGTCAGGTCGCCAGCTCTCTCGGCGGCCCGCTCAATCGCGGAGGCGAGGTTGACAGTCCGCGCGTCGGGAGAACTCTTCAGGAGTTCCGACGAACTGAGGATCGCTGTCAGCGTATTGTTGAAATCGTGCGCGACGCCACCAGTCAGGAGGCCAACCGCCTCCAGTTTCTGGGCCTGCCGCAACTTCTTCTCCAGCCGAACCCGGTCTGTGATGTCGGTTGATGCACCGATGATGGCGTACGCGCGACCGTTTTCAAACAGCACCTTGCCATTGACGCGGAGCCATTTTTCTTCCCCGGCACGCGTGCGGATCTGCAGCTCGATATCGTAGTTTTCATCCCGCTCGAACGCGATCCGTGTCGCGGCTTCAAGCGTCTCCAGCGTGCCTCCGATGCAGAACTCACGGATGTTGACGAGATCCGGTTTGAAATCGGGTTCGACGCCGAAGATGTCCTTTGTCGCCGCTGTCCACTCCAGATTGCGCGTAGACAGATCCAGCCACCAACCTCCTGTCTTGGCGATCGCAGACATCTCTTCAAGCAAGAGGTTGCTTGAAGCCAGCGCCGCGCTCGTACGCGCCAGATCGTTGTTGGAGTCCTCCAGTGCAACATTGGACCTGTGCATAGTGCGAGCGCCAATCAGTATCGATAGGCTCGCGCCAAGGGTCGCCAATGTGCTGATGATCGCCAACGGCTCATTCCAATGCGCCGCGCCGTGGAGCGCAACGAGAACCAGCAACGCCACAAGCGGCGGAACGGACAAAATCGCGGCGACGCGAAAGTCCTTGAGCCCCCCAATCGCCCCGTAGAGCGCCGTGGTGAGCAAGCCAATCACAGCCGCCAAGCGGCCAACTTCGGCATCGCTGTTCCAAAGCAACACTCCCCACGTCACCCATAACGCCGCCATGCATCCGAGCGACATCAGGTGCGGGAGGGCGAAGGACGCGTCGCCCGTCGTCAGCCGCGTACGAAACCCGCTGGAGACACGTTCAGACACCCCCATCGCCACAGCCCATGTAGTCGCGATGATCCATCCGTGTACGGCGGCAAGAAATGCAGCGACCACCAATATGATGGGCAGACGCACCCAGCCGAAACGCGCGTTATACCGGGCGCTTTGAACGAGAGAGTCAGGGCGGGCCAATGTCCAACGGGCCATACTCATCTGCCCAATCCTAGCACGCGTCCGGCGTCGCTATCGCGACATGCGCCGTCCATTCCAGCCAGCGTTGACTGCAACACGACTCGTCGCGTGAAGCGATCCTCTTTCGTGCTCGGACCAGCCCCGCAATGGGTCAATCCTCCTGGAGGAAGCGACGCCGTGCTGCGCCTCAAGCGCTGTCGGCTTAAGGCCACGTCCAACAGTGCGCGAACTTCCACTCTTGCATTCATGGGCAATCTGCGCGGGGATTGCGCGCCCTTCGCGTCCTTGTCGCTGAACCTCACTGGCTCTGACGGCCGTTTCGCTCAAAGTCTTCCGCCCGGCCTGTCTGCACATGAATCTCGACATGGGTGAAATGCGTCGTCGGCAACAACGCGCCTCTAGCATCCAGCAGTACCTTTTCCGGTTCGAACGGCATCGTGGGTTCACGTCTCAAGCGGGCTTGCTCGAATTGCCACGCGCGTGCTCAGCACCCACTCGACGCGGTCCGGCCGCGTCCCAATCGCGGCGGTCAGAACACTCGCGAGACGTTTCTGCGTCCGATGTTCGGTCATGGCGTCACGTTCTCGACGGACCGCGCACGGCGTTTTCTGGACGACGTTGCGACGGTGAGCTGCCACACCCCGCTGAAGGCGGAACGGACGGCGCACAAACCGTTCGGACACCGGACGGGGCCAGCGCCCACGTTTTCGACTACATTGAGCGGTTCCAGAATCCACGGCGACTTCACTCGACGCTCGCATTTCTCCGCCCGCTTGCGTGCGAGGGATAGGAGGCGCTGGCTTCGGAGGGCGTCTACGGAACCGGGTGCAGGCCACGCCGCGTGACACGATCATCTCGTGCAACGACCATCTCATGTCCCTCCTGAACGCTCACAGTATCCCCCGACAGGGCTCTCTCCGAAACATTGCGGCGGCGGAGCGCATCCTTGGCAAGGCGGAGGTCACAACGTCCGCGGCCCACGCCCACGCCCACGCCAACCGGCACGCCTCCCCTCTTCGCCTGAAGACCCGCAGGCGTGGAACTCGGTAGCGTCCCTGCAACGCCCGTGGTCGCAAGGCTCCCGTGGGCATCGCCTCCGCACATCGCTCGCGAGACTATCCACGATGCACCCTGACGCCCTGCGTCGGAGCCCCGCGCGTCGTCGCGCTCAACCCAAGTTCTTCTGGAATGGACCATCGTTTCCGGCACGGCCAGGCGCTCGACGCCGCCCTGTTGGCGTCTCGGAGCCCGTCCAAGCGACCGTGCGGAGCGGCGCACGTCGCCTTTCGCTGGGCGCCTGTTTGGTGTCGGCTTGTGAACAACACCTCTGAGCGGAGCGCTCGGCGGCCCGGAAGCCCTTGAAGCCCATGGTGGTGGCGGGTGGAATTGAACCACCGACCTTGGGGTTATGAATCCCACGCTCTAACCAACTGAGCTACGCCACCGGCCGCAGTCGCGGGGCTTGAGCCCCGCGCGCGAGGGCGGGACTGATACCGGCGTGCGGGCGTGTGCGCAAGTATTGCACGCGCGCGCCGGCGTGAGGCCTCATTCGCGCATGTCTCTTGCGCGTCGGGCGCGATTTTGTTTGCCGAATTGCGCAAAAGACGCAAAACTGGCCCTCAAAACACCCGCCGGACTTCCCACAGGGAGGAAACCTTGTCCGAGGACCTCGACGCCATCGACACCCGCATCCTCGACCTGCTGCAGCAGGATGCGAGCCTGTCCATCGCCGACATCGCCGAGCGGGTGGGCCTGTCCTCCTCGCCGTGCTGGCGGCGCATCGAGCGGCTGAAGAAGGCGGGCGTCATCACCGGCCAGGTGACCCTGCTCGACCGCGAGCGGCTGGGGCTCAATTTCGAGGTGATCGCCAGCGTGAAGCTGCAGCTGCCGACGCGCGACAATCTGGAAAAGTTCGAGGCTGCGGTGCTGAAATGGCCGGAAGTGGTGGACTGTGCGACCGTGACCGGCGCGGTTGACTACATGCTGCGCGTCGTGACGACGGACATGCACGCCTATGACGATTTCCTGCGTGACCGCATCCTCTCGCTCGGCCTCGTCTCCGACGTGCAGTCGCGCATCGTGATCCGCGTGGCGAAGCGCACGACGGCGGCGCCGCTGGGCCTCGTGTCGAACTATGTGCAGTCGCGCTGAGGCGCGCGAAACGCGAACATGACCTTGCAGTAGGGGGAAACGCGAAGGCTGTTCCCCTCGCGATGAGGACCGCCGGCGCCTCGCTGGCAAACCGCTTCCCCTTGGCGCACAAGGAGGCTGGCGAGGGCGCCGGCGGTCCGCTGCAGAAAATTCGCCGCCGCAATCCGACCGGGTCGGAAGCCACGAAACACTCCTCCCGCGTCGCGTCGGAATGGTTCCGGCGCGTCGAAGAGGAGAGCCACAGATGCAGATCGCGAAACCGCTACGCCACCGCCGCGCCGCCTACGCCGCCGCTGCGCGCGAACTGCACTTGTGGCTGCTGCAAGTCCTCGCCTGGGTCGCGGCGCGCGTGCGCCTGCCGCGCGTGTTGCGTCTCGATTTCC
>JAEUMP010000026.1 GCA_016791445.1 Hyphomonadaceae bacterium
TGTATCCGACAACAAGTTCGAGACGACGCCGACAGCACGGCTGGCATCCAGAACGTAGACTGTTTGGCCACGCAGGTAATTCGGGTTGATCTTGACGGCGGTGTGGACCTTACTCGTCGTCGCGCCACCGATCAGCAGCGGACAGGCGAAGCCCTCGCGCTCCATTTCTGCTGCGACGTAGCACATCTCATCGAGCGATGGCGTGATCAGCCCCGACAGGCCGATGATGTCGACCTTCTCGGCCCGCGCCGTCGCGAGGATCTTCGCCGCCGGCACCATCACCCCGAGGTCGACGATCTCAAAGTTGTTGCACTGCAAGACGACGCCGACGATGTTCTTGCCGATGTCGTGGACGTCGCCCTTCACCGTCGCCATCAGTATCTTGCCGTTCGGCTTGTCGGCGAGGCCGGAAAGCTTCTTCTCCTCCTCCATGAACGGCACGAGGTGCGCGACGGCCTGCTTCATCACGCGCGCGGACTTCACCACCTGCGGCAGGAACATCTTGCCGGCGCCGAAGAGATCGCCGACGCGGCTCATGCCGTCCATCAGCGGGCCCTCGATGACGTGCAGGGGCCGGTCCATCTGCTGACGCGCTTCTTCGGTGTCGGCGACGATGAACTCGTTGAGGCCGTGCACCAGCGCGTGCGTGATGCGCTCGCCGACGGGCTTCTCGCGCCAGCTGAGATCCTTCGCATCCTTCTTCTTCTCACCGCCCTTGTAGCGGTCCGCGATCTCGAGCAGGCGTTCGGTTGCGTCGCTGCGGCGGTTGAGGATCACATCCTCGACGCGATCGCGCAGGTCCGGCTCGATGTCGTCGTAGACGGGCAACGCGCCGGCGTTGACGATGGCCATGTCCATGCCCGCGCGGATGGCGTGGTAGAGAAATACGCCGTGCATCGCCTCGCGTACCGGCTCGTTGCCGCGGAAGGAGAACGAGACGTTCGAGAGACCGCCGGAGACGTGCGCGTGCGGCAGGTTCTCGCGGATGTACTTCGTCGCCTCGATGAAATCGACGGCGTAGTTGTCGTGCTCCTCGATGCCCGTGGCGACGGCGAAGATGTTGGGGTCGAAGATGATGTCTTCGGGCGCAAAGCCGATCTTGCCCACAAGCGTCTCGTAGGCGCGCCGGCAGATCTCGATCTTGCGCGCGGCGGTATCGGCCTGTCCCTTCTCGTCGAAGGCCATCACCACGCAGGCCGCGCCGTAGCGCTGCACTTTCCGCGCATGGTGCAGGAACGCCTCTTCGCCTTCCTTCAGGGAGATGGAATTGACGATCGCCTTACCCTGCACGCAGCGCAGGCCCGCCTCGATCACCTCCCACTTCGACGAGTCGATCATCATCGGCACGCGCGCGATGTCGGGCTCGGTGGCGATGAGATTGAGGAAGGTCCGCATGGCCTTCACGCCGTCGATCATCGCGGCGTCGACGTTCACGTCGAGCACATTGGCGCCGTTCTCGACCTGCTGACGCGCCACCGCGAGCGCGCCCGCATAGTCGTCGGCCTCGATCAGCTTGCGGAATTTCGCGCTGCCGGTGACGTTTGTGCGCTCGCCGACGATGATGAAATTGGCGAAGGGATTTGCGGTGGTCATGTCTTTGTCTCTCCCCTCCTCCGACGCATGTCGGGGGAGGGGCCGGGGGTGGGAGCACAGTGGTTCGACGGGTTGCGGTTGGAAACAGCCAGCTCAATCGATCGGCCGGTCCCCCACCCCCATCCCCTCCCCCGCTGCGCGGAGGAGGGGAGGTTCACTTCACAAATCTGCATGTCACGCCGCCGCCGTGAACGGCTCAAGCCCGCTCAACCGCATCACCGGTTCGCACACCCAGCCTTTTCGCGGCGTCTTGCCGTGCGCCGCCGCCGCGATCGCGCGGATGTGCGCGGGCGTCGTGCCGCAGCAGCCGCCCATGATGTTGACGACGCCCTGCGCGGCCCACGGCTCCATGACGCGCACCATGTCGGCGGGCGTCTCGTCGTAGCCGCCCATGGCGTTCGGAAGGCCCGCGTTCGGGTACGCGCTGATGCGGACGTTCGCGGCGCGCGCGAGCGCACGGATATGGGCGTCCATGTCCTTCGGCCCGAGGGCGCAGTTGAGACCGACGCTCCAGGGATTGGCGTGACGCACGGAATGCCAGAAAGCCTCCACCGTCTGCCCCGACAGCGTGCGACCGGAAAGATCGGTGATGGTGCCCGAGATCATCACCGGCAGGCGTTCGCCGATTTCGTCGAACACTTCCTCCGCCGCATAGATCGCCGCCTTGGCGTTGAGCGTGTCGAAAATCGTCTCGATGAGCACGATGTCCGCGCCGCCCTCGATGAGGCCGCGCGTCTGCTGCCTATAGGCTTCCGCCACTTCCTCGAACGTCACGTCCCGGCGCGCGGGATCGTTCACGTCCGGAGAAAGCGAGAGCGTCTTGTTCGTCGGGCCGATGGCGCCGGCGACGAGGCGTGGACGCCCGTCCCTGGCGGTGAAGGCGTCGCATGCTTCGCGCGCAATGCGCGCGGCGGCGATGTTGATGTCGTCCACCACGTGTTCGAGCGCATAGTCGGCCTGCGCGATCGTCGTGCCGGAGAAGGTGTTCGTCGAGGTGATGTCGGCGCCGGCGTCGAGATACTGATCGTGGATGTCGCGGATGATGTCAGGCCGCGTCAGCACGAGGAGATCGTTGTTGCCTTTGAGCGGCCGCTTGTGATCGGCGAAGCGGTCGCCGCGGAAGTCCTTTTCCTCAAGGCCGTAGGTCTGGATCATGGAGCCCCAGGCGCCGTCGAGAATGACGATGCGTTCGGCGGCGATCTTTTCCAGCGCGGCGAAACGTTCGGCACGGTTCATCGGACGGCTTCCTTCTGCGCCTTCACGCCCAGCATCCGGCAGATGGCGAGGGTGAGTTCGGCGCGGTTGAGCGTGTAGAAGTGGAAATCCTCGACGCCTTCGGCGGCGAGACGCGCGCAGAGTTCGCCGGTGGTTGCGGCGGCGACGAGAAGCCGCGTTTCGGGATCGTCGTCGAGGCCCTCGAAGATGTCGGCGAACCATTGCGGCACGAAGACGCCGCCCACGCCTGCCATCCGCTTGAAGCCGTTGAAGTTCGACACCGGCATGACGCCGGGCACGATCGGCGCGTTGATCCCCGCATCGGCGAAGCGGTCGCGCAGCCGCAGGAACGAGTCCGCGTCGACGAAGAAATTCGAGATGCCGCGCGTCGCGCCGGCGTCGATCTTGCGGCGGAAATTGTCGATCTCGGTCTGCCAGCTCGTGCTGTCGGGATGGAGATCGGCGTAGACGGCGACCGACACCTCGAAATCCGCGACGCGCCGCGCGCCGACGACGAGATCGGCGGCATAGGCGTAGCCGCCGGGGTGCGGCTCATACTTGGCGCCCGCGCCTGCCGGCGGATCGCCACGCAGCGCCACGATGTGGCGCACACCCGCCGCCCAGTAGGCGCGCATCACTTCGTCGATCTCTTCGCGCGTGGCCGAGACGCAGGTCAGGTGCGCGGCGGGCTTCAGCGTCGTCTCCTCGACGATGCGCGCGACGGTGCGGTGCGTGCGGTCGCGCGTGGAGCCGCCGGCGCCGTACGTCACCGACACGAAGGCGGGCGCGAGCGGCTCGAGCCGCCGGATCACCTGCCAGAGCTGTTCCTCGAGCTTGTCCGACTTCGGCGGAAAGAATTCGAACGACACCCGCGGGCCGTTCACGCGCCCGAGGCGCGCGGCGGCGGCGTCGAACACCGCCTGCACGGGTTGCGTCTTCTGCACAGCACTCATCGCGCCATCTCCACAGCGGCGCGATCGCCCGCCCAGATCTTCACGGTGAGCGCGCCGGCCTCGCGCCCCTTCAATGTCGTCGCCTTGAGCTTCGGCACGCCGGCGGCGGCGCACCATTGCGCCATCTCCGCGTCGGAGAATCCGAGACGACGATGCGCATGCTTCTCCCGCAGGAATTCGAGGCTGTGCGGCGCGAAGTCCGCGATCACGAGGCGCCCGCCCGGCTTAAGCAGCCGCGCCGCCTCCATGACTGCGCGACCGGGATCGGGCAGGAAGTGCAGCACCTGGTGGATCGTCACGAGATCGGCGGCGCCTGGCGCCACCGGCGGCTCATAGACATCGCCGAAACGCACGGTGGCTTTGCCGTCCGGCAGACGCGCAAGCGCGGCGCGCGCAATCGTCAGCATCTGGCGGCTGGTGTCGAAGCCCTCGGCGCGACGCACGCGATCGGCGAAGGCCTCGATCATGCGGCCCTGCCCCACGCCCACATCCACCATGAATTCGAACGGCCCGGCGCCGGCGGCGGCGCGCATGGCGGCTTCGATGTCCTCTTCCGGCAGGTGCAGGCCCTGCAGACGCGCCCAGTCCTCGGCGTTGGCGGCGAAGTAAGCGGCTGCCTGGTCGGCGCGGGCCTGCCGGATTTCAGCGAGGCGCTCGGCGTCGCGCGCCAGCTCCGGCTCGGCGGCGTCCAGCATGGCGATGACGGCGTTGATGAGCGTGCGCTCGGGCGTCCCCTCCGGCGCCACGCGATAAAAGACCCAGGCGCCCTCCGGAATGCGCTCGACGAGACCGCTCTCCGTCAGCAGCCGCAGGTGGCGGGAGATGCGCGGCTGGCTCTGCCCCAGCGCCAGCGCCAGTTCGCCGACCGAAAGCTCGCCCCGGGCAAGCAGCGCCAGCGCCCGCAGGCGCGTCGTCTCCCCCGCCCCGCGCAGGGCCGCGACCATGCGCGCGGCGCCCGCCAGCGCCGTGGGGATCGCCTCAGACCCGTGGCTTTGAGATATAAACATATCTTTATATGACACAGTCACTGGCTTGGCGCAAAGCCCCAAAAGGGTTGATTAACCACGTCCGGGGCATATCTCGGGCGTGCGGAGGGTCGCTTGATGCGAATGCACTGGATTGTTGCCGCGCTCACGTTGGGCGCGGCGGGGGAAGCGCACGCGCAGGACGTGACGACCCGCGACCCGTTCGAACCATTCAACCGCGCCATGTTCTCGTTCAACGAGACGGTGGACAAGTACGCCCTGGAGCCGGTGGCGAAGGGCTATCGCGCCGTCACGCCAAGGCTTTTCCGCGAGGGCGTGGGAAATGTGCTGCACAATCTCCGCGCGCCGGTGACCTTCGCGAACGACGTGCTGCAGGCCGAACCGGCCCGCGCCGGCACGACCTTCGCGCGTTTCGGCATCAACACGACGCTTGGCGTCGTGGGCGTGTTCGACGTCGCCTCGACCTTCGGGCTGGAAAAGCACAGCGAGGATTTCGGCCAGACTCTCGGCGTCTGGGGCGTCCCGACCGGGCCCTATCTGGTGCTGCCGATCATGGGGCCGTCCACGATCCGCGATTCGTCCGGCGCGCTGGTCGACATCGCCCTTAACCCCATAAATTATGCGGAATTCGATGGCGACGACGCCTTCCGCGCCACGCGCACGGCGCTGACGGTCCTCAACGGTCGCGCCGCCGCGATCGAAGCGATCCAGAGCGTCCGCGACACATCGATCGATCCCTATGTCTCGATCCGGACCACCTATCTGATGCTCCGCGAGGCGTCTGTCCGGAACGGTCAAACGAACGTCCAAGACTTGCCTGAATTCGAAGAGATACCACCTGAAGCGGGAACCGGGCCGGGGGGTGAACCACTTGAGGCTCAACCACTTCCAGAACCGCCAGCGACGGCGCCTTCCCCTGCGCCTTCGGAATAGATGAATCCACTGCAAGGAAGCCGAACGTGATTTCTCGCCGCCTCTTCTCCAGCCTCGCCGCCGCCGTCACGGCCGCCGCGATGACCATGGCGATCGCGCCGACCTCCTCGGCCGCCGATCCGGCGGCGGAGCAATACGTCGCGCGGCACGCCAACGAGGCGCTGAAAACCCTCTCGGACCGCGCGCTCACGGCGGCGGACCGTCAGGCGCAGTTCCGCACGCTGATGCTGCGCTTCGCCGACGTGCCGAGCATTTCCAATTTCGTCCTCGGGCCGGCGGCCGCACAGCTGCGCGCCGATCCGGAGCTGAACCGCGAATGGCAGGCCGTGTTCATGGACTACTCGGTCGCGGTCTATGAGGACCAGCTCGACCAGTTCCGCGGCAACGAAGTGCGCGTGACGCCCGGCGCCTCGATCGAACGCATCGCCGGGCGCGACATCATCGTGAAATCCACCATCGTGCCCCGCGGCGCGACCCAGCCCATGCCCGTGCAATGGCGCATCGTGAAGCGCGGCGAAGCGTGGAAGGTCGTGGACGTGTCGCTCGTGCTCGATCGCAACGAAGTCTGGCTCGCCCAGCGCCAGAAGCAGGATTTCGCCGCCATTCTCGGCACGCGCGGCGACGTGCGTGCGCTGATCACGGCGGTGCGCCTACAGACGGCGGACATGCGCGCGCGCATCGCGGCGCGCCAGGCCGGTCGTCGCGCCTGATCCCGTCGCATCCGTGAAGATCACAGAGCGCCGGCGCAGCGATGCGCCGGCGTTTCTGCATCCGGCCGGGCGGCGTCTGCATTTCCGCATGGAACCTTTTCGGGAACCCCGGCCCGATCTCCGCATTCGCTACTCATGATGGACACAGCGACCTCCTCCCCCGGCCTTGCGGCCCGTCGCACGCGCGCGCCCATGCCCAAGCGCGTCTGCGCTGTGGTGAACACGAAGTCGGGCGGGACCGACGCCGACTCGCCGGAGCGCCTGAAAGCAATCCTCGCGGCGCGCGGCATCGAGGCCGTGGTCACCGCGCCCGAGCCCGAGGACGCCGCCGAGGCCATCGCGGCCGCAGTGAAGCAGGCGCCTGATGTCCTGATCGTGCTCGGCGGCGACGGCACCGCGCGCGGCGCAGCCGAGATCGCCGGGCCGAACGGCCCGCCGCTGATCCTGCTGCCCGGCGGCACAATGAACATACTGCCGAAGGCCCTCTACGGCGACCTCGCCTGGCCGGAGGCGCTGGAAGCGGCGCTCGACCATGGCGTGTTGCGTGATCTTCCCGGCGCGAAGGCTTCGAACCATCTCTTTTTCGTCGCGGGCATTTTCGGATCGCCGGCGTTGATGGCGCCGGCGCGCGAACTGATGCGCGAGGGCAAGATCGGCAAGGCGCTTACCCGCGCGCGCATCGCATTCCGCAAGGCGTTCGCCCGGCGGCTGCGTGCGCGTCGCGACGGATCGCCCCTGCAGAAGATCGAAGCGGTCGCGGTGCTCTGCCCGCTCATCTCCCGGGTCGACGGCGTGCGACTGGAAACGGCGCTGCTCGACCCTTCCGACACGCTGTCTGCGTTCCGTCTCGGACTCGGCGCGCTGACGGGTGGCTGGCGCAAGGACCCGAACGCGGACTTCCGCGCCTGCGCGACGACAGAGATCTACGCGCGCCACGACGTGCCTGCCGTGCTCGACGGCGAGACGATTGCGCTGCCTGCGCCTGTGCGCATCACGACGGTGGCGCGCGCCGCGCGCGTGATCGCGCTGGAACTTGAGGAAACGGGCGCAGGAAGCTGACGCGTGGCGCACACCATCGCCCTTCTGGCGGACATCCATTTCGGCTGTGAGGACAAACAGGCGATCGACGCCTTCGCGGCGGCCTTGCCGGAGATCGATCCCGCCGTGGTCGTCGTCGCGGGGGACCTGACCTATCGCGGACGGCGTCACGAATTCGAGGCGGCGGAAAGGTGGCTCGCGACCCTGAAGCGGCCGGTGGTGCTCGCGCCGGGCAATCATGACGTGCCGCACTACAACGTGTTTCACCGCCTCATCGCGCCGTTCGCGCGATACGACTCCCATATGCACGACGACGGCGTGCAGATCTTCAACGATGACGCGGTCTCGATCGTCACGGTGAACACCGCGCGCGGCGTGCAGGCGCGGCTGAACTGGGCGCACGGCGTCATTTCCCGGGATCAGGCGGACAACGCCGCCCGCACGCTCGCGACGGCGCCGGCGGGAGCGGCGCGCCTCGTGTGTTGTCACCACCCGCTCGTCGTGCCGAAGGGTGCGCCGATCAAGACGCGCACCAAGGGCGGCGAAGATGCGGCGGCGGCGCTCACGGCGGCAGGCGTCGACGTGGTGATGACGGGCCACCTCCACCGCCCCTTCGCCGAGCCCTTGCCCTTCGGCGACCGCAAGACCTGGAGCGTCGGCGCGGGCACCATGTCAGAACGACAGCGTGGCGATCCGCCCGGCTTCACGACGCTCACGCGCACACCCGGCGCGATGCGCATGGTCATCTGGGATGCGGGCGACGCCGTCGCGAAACCGCGCGAAGCGATCACGCTCGAACTACGGCGCTGACGGCGCCTCGTCCGCTCAGGATTTCGCCGCCTGTGCGCTCGTGAAGACGGATTCGAACTTCATTCTGCCCGCATTGCCTTCGGATGGCGGGGTGAAGGAAAGATAGGCGTCCAGTCCCGGCGCGTAGAGGACGACGTAGCCGATCTGGTAGAGCTGATAGTCGGGACCGCCGTCGATCCGCACCCGCGCGCCGTCAGCGGCCGCGAAAATCTCCACTGCGCCAATGCCCGGAACGACATACCGCCCCGCTGTCGCCGCGATGTCCGCATTGAGCGTCTTCGGCGGCAGGCTCGGCGGAGGCGCCGCCTTCTCCCCCTGCGCCAGCGCGACGAGCGCACGCATCAGCCAAGGCTGCAGCGGCCCCGGCAAGGTGTTGTTGCTGACGAACGCGACGCTCAGGTCGCGTGTGCGATCCCAGTAGACGAAGTTGAAGAACCCCTGATGGTGACCCGTGTAATAGCAACGGTCGCGCGCGGGCGCGCAGTACCAGCTTGTGAGGCTGATCGCTGAGGAGTGATTGCCGATGCGCGCCGGCGCGAGCGCTTCATCGACCACGGCGGGCGGCAGCGCGCGCCCCTCTATCCACGCACGGGCCCAGGCATGCAGATCACGCGCGGTGAAATAGATGTTGGAACCTCCGTAGAGGGCTTCATTGTCGAAAACATCGTAGATGTCGGCGCCATCGACAGCTGACCGGAAGCCGATGGTGCGCGGCTCGGGCCAGTCGGCGAAACGCGTCGGCCTCAGGAAGGCGCGACGCGCGCCAAGCGCGCCGAGATAATCCTGCACAGCATGCTTGGCGTAACTCTCGCCCGTCACGCGCTCCACCAGCAGCGCAAGCGTGTCGTAGCAGATGTTGCAATAGCGGTACGTCGCGCCCGGCTCCCGCAGCGGGACGGGCGAACTGCGCCGCATCAGAGCCTGCAGCCCGAGATTGGAGACCGCCTGCCCTGACTCGAGCACGGGCATGAACGCATCGTAGTCCGGCACGGCGGCGGTGTGGCTGAGGAGATGCCGGATGGTGACGGCGGGATAGGGAAACTCCGCCACGTACTTCTGCACCGGATCGTCAAGCGTGACGGCGCCGTCGGCGACGAGCCTCCAGATGACCGCAGCCGTGACTGTCTTTGCGAGCGAGGCGCCGTCCGCCGCGGTATCGAGCGTGAACGGACGGGTGCGGTCCGCCCTGCCGAACGCGCCTTTATAGGCGACCGCGCCGTCACGACCAATGATCACCGCCCCGCTGAAATTCCCCGACGCATGCAGCGCTTCCAGCAGCGCGTCCGCATCGCGGGGCAAGCTGTCGCGGTTTTCCGCCGGGGCGCACGCCGCCGCAACAAGAGCGAGCGTCACAGCCAGACTCTGCAAAGCCGACTTCACGTCGTCCCCTCCTTGCGTTCGTCGCCACAAGGATACCGCGTCATCGAAGCCGACGCACCGGCCGTTAGCGCGGGGCTAGCGCGGGCGTCTGTCGAGCGACGGTTCGCGCCGCCAACAGCTGCAGTTGGTGTTGTACTGATACGCCTCGCCGTAATCATTGATCCGCGTCGGCGTGCCGTAGTTCCAGCCTTCCACATACTCCCGGCTGGGATCGCCGTAGCGATCCGCGAAGCCGTCTCCGGTGGTGTCGCAGACCGGCCGGCGCTCGGCGTTCAGGCCGCAGCCATAGCGCGGGACCTGAGTCATGGTGACAGCCATCTGGTCGCCCGCCAGTTGCAGACCGGCGGCGATCCCCTCCCAGTCCGAAGACGTGCAGGCCGACAGACCAAGCACGCCGCCGCACGCCACCACGAGGCGCAACCGCGCCATTGCTCCTGCAATCATGCCAACCCCTGTCTTCCGATCACCCCGCAAGGGAGACCGTCGCGACGCAATCGGGCCGAAAGTCGGCAAGCCGGCGCAGGACGGGAATCATATTTCCGTGTCCGCCGGCCAATTCCGGCCCCGCAACGATCCCGCGCCCGAATCAGATACCCTCTCCGTCCGAACCCCGGAGGATCGCGGGCCGCATGAGGCGACCGGACTGGTATGTGAAGCAGGTGCGCGAGCGGACCTCGATCGCGGACTATGCGGGCAAGCGCCTCAAATGGGACCGCAAGTCGCGGCCGCAGGCGGGCGACTACTGGGCGCCCTGCCCCTTCCACACAGAAAAGTCCGCCTCGTTCCACGTCCTCGACCGGCAGGGCATCTTCAAGTGCTTCGGCTGCGGCGAGAGCGGCGACGTCTTCACGCTGTGCCAGAAGCTCGAGGGGCTCTCCTTCGTCGAGGCCATCGACAAGCTGGGCGCGGAAGCAGGCATGACGCCGCCGGAGTCGACGCCCGCCGAACGCCAGGCGACGGACCGGCGCGGACGACTGCTGAAGCTGATGGCGCGCGTCGACGAGCTCTATCGCAAGGCGCTGCGCGGCCCGGACGGACGCGCTGCGCGGGACTATCTGCAGAAACGCGATCTCGGCCCCGAAGTCTGGGACCAGTTCGGCATGGGCCTCGCGCCCGACGCGTGGACGTGGGCCATCGACCATCTCACGAAGGACGGCTTCACCCGCGACGAGATGATCGCCGCCGGCATCGCCAAGGAAGGCGGTCGCAATGGCGCCATCGATGTGTTCCGCAACCGCGTGCTGTTTCCGATCTGCGATTCACAAGGACGCACGATCGCCTTCGGCGGCCGCGCACTCGCAAAAGACGAACCGGCGAAATATCTGAACTCTCCGGAGACAGAGATCTTCCACAAGGGCTCGGTGCTCTATCGCCTGCGCGAAGCGCGCGAACTGCTGGCGAAGACGAAGGGCGCGGGTTTCGTTGTGGCCGAAGGCTATCTCGATGTGGCGGCCTTCGAACGCGCGGGCGTGCCGGCGGTGGCGCCGCTCGGCACCGCGCTGACAGAAGACCAGTTGCAGCTGGCGTGGCGTTCCGGCGGGGAGCCCATCCTGTGCTTCGACGGCGACGCGGCGGGGCTGCGCGCGGCGGATCGTGCGCTCGAAACGGCGCTGCCGCATCTTGGCCCCGACCGCACGGTGCGCATAGCGGTGCTGCCGAAGGGCCTCGATCCCGACGACGTCTTCCGCAAGTCCGGCCCCGAGGCGCTCGTCGCGCTGCTGGAGCAGGCGCGCCCCGCCGTCACCGCCCTCTTCGAGCGCGAACAGGCCAAACGCGAGCTCGCCACCCCTGAAGCCCGGGCGGATCTGAAAAAACGCCTGCTGGATGCCGCCTCGAAGATCACCCACGAGGGCACCCGCAAAGAGTACCAGCGCGCGCTCTCCGATCTCGCCTGGAAGACGCTGTCTGGCCCGCCCCGCCCGGCCGCCGCCCCGAAGGGCAAGAAGGAAGCGCGCCGCCCCTTCACCCCGCCGCCCGCGCGGCCGACCGAGGAATTGAAGCGCAACGCCGCCGTCAGCCGCGATCGCCGGGTCGAGGACATGGTCCGCCTGCCCGCCGATTGTCCCTGGGTTCTGGCCCGCGGCGGCGACCTTTTCGCCCAGCTACCGATCGCCGACCGGGAGCTCGATGCAATCCGCCATGCGATTCTGGACCTCTGGGCGGAAGCAAAGACGGTTGACCGCAAGGCTCTGAGCCACCATCTGCTTGCCGCTGGCTGGGAAGCCGCCGAACGGCGGGTGACCCAATGGCCGGCGCCCGTGGCCAGGAAGGCCATGCCCGCCAAAGGCGGCGTCGGCGATCCGGACAGCAGTCCGGATCGCGGGAAAACCACCGGCGACCCGCCGGCCGGGGTGTCCGGCGCGGCGGGCTCGGGCGTTTCTGAAACCCACGCGGCCGCAGAAAAGGCGGTTCGGGACGAGATCGAGGCGGACTGGATGGCGATGTTGGCCTTCGACGTGACCGCACCGTCCGTGACGGAGGAATACGAAGAAGTCCGCCGCGCGGTGGACGATGAAGACGAGGACGCATTCGCCAAGGCGCAGACCTTGTTGAAGACGCGTCAGGACGTTCGCGAACAGGCCATCCTGCGCGGACGCGACACACCCGCCGAAGCCGACGCCAGACGCCCCGATACGCCCGACGATCAGGCCGCCTAGAACACAAATTGCATCGCGCGCGCCCCGCACCGCGCACACCCGAACGAACTCGCTGGAGACGAAGCGCCTCATGAGCAAGACCGAAGAAAAGGCCCCGGAAAAGGAAGCCACCGCCGACGGGCCGCTTCTCGATCTCAACGACGCCGCCGTGAAGAAGATGATCAAGGCCGCGAAAGCGCGCGGCTGGGTCACCTACGACGAGGTCAACAAGGTGCTCGCGAGCGAGGAGTTCACCTCCGAGCAGATCGAGGACACCATGTCCCAGCTCTCCGAGATGGGCATCAATGTGGTGGAGTCCGAGGAGGAGGCCGAAGCCTCCAACGAGGAAAGCCGCGAGGTCGTCACGCGTGACGAAGCGGCCAAGCCCATGGTCACCAACACGCGCGAGGACGCCGACCGCACCGACGATCCGGTGCGGATGTACCTGCGCGAAATGGGCACGGTGGAGCTGCTTTCGCGCGAAGGCGAAATCGCCATCGCCAAGCGCATCGAGGCCGGGCGCGACGCGATGATCCGCGGCCTGTGCGAGAGCCCGCTGACGTTCGAAGCGATCATGGTGTGGCGCGACGAACTGCGGAAGCAGCAGATCCTGCTGCGCGACATCATCGACCTCGACGCCACCTACGGCGCCGAAACGGGCGCGGCCGCCCCCACCGTCGAGGCGGCGGAGAAGTCGACCGAGGAAGCCGACGACGTCGATCCCGCGGAAGCCGCCGCCCAGGAAGACGCCGACTTCGACGACGAAGCCGCCATCTCCATGTCGGCGATGGAAGCGGAACTGCGCGAAGGCGTGATGACCACGCTCGACGCCATCGCCGAACACTTCGGCGAATTCCGCAAGCTGCAGGACAAGCGCCTCGAATGGCGCATCAAGGGCAAGGGCCTGCCCGCCGCGCAGGCCGGCCGCTACGAAGAGCTGCAGAACACGATCATCGACGAGCTGAAGAAGCTCAAGCTGAACAATGCGCGCATCGAGAGCCTCGTCGAACAGCTCTACACGATCAACAAGAAGCTCCTGGCGCTCGAAGGGCGCCTGATGCGCCTCGCCGACGCCAACGGCATTTCGCGCGGCTCCTTCATCGAGACCTATGTCGGTTCGGAACTGGATCCGAAGTGGCTGGAAAAGGCCGAAGGCAAGTCCAAGCAGTGGACAGCCTTCGTGAAGAACGAGTTCGACGCCATCTCCGACCTGCGCGGCGAAATCGCCATGCTCGCGCAGGAAATGGGCGTGCCGGTCGATGAATATCGCCGCATCGTCCACGCCGTGCAGAAGGGCGAGCGCGAAGCCCGTCAGGCGAAGAAGGAAATGGTGGAGGCGAACCTCCGCCTCGTGATCTCCATCGCCAAGAAATACACGAACCGCGGCCTGCAATTCCTGGATCTCATCCAGGAGGGCAATATCGGCCTGATGAAAGCGGTCGACAAATTCGAGTACCGTCGCGGCTACAAGTTCTCGACCTATGC
>JAEUMP010000006.1 GCA_016791445.1 Hyphomonadaceae bacterium
GTCGCCGACAAAGTCGATGGCGCTGTTGCGCGCCGTGCCGAGCGTCAGGACCTCGGTGGTGGAGGAATCGCCCGGGATGGTGGTGGCGAGGGTATCCCCGCCGACGGCCTTGCCCATGCAGGCCGCACAGCCGCACACGCCCCGGAAATTGTGGGCGTCACTCCCGCCGCCGGCGTCCAGGGACGTGAAGACCGCCTCCACTGGCAGCGTCGCCGACCAGCTGCTGACGCTGAAGGTCCCCGTGAAGCGCGTGACCGGCATGTACTATTCCCCGTGACGTATTCGAAACTCCTCTGTATCGGCGCCCGCGGGCCGGCGAAACAGGATTTCGAGAGCCGGAGGGTTTCGTTCAGCGCTGCGTCCGCCAGTCCACAAACCGGGCGATCCCCTCCTCGATTCCGGTCTTCGGCGCGAAGCCGAAGGCGGCGGTGGCGCGGCTGTGGTCGGCGAAGGTCACGGTCACGTCGCCGGGCTGAGGGGGCGCGAGGATGCGTTCAGCAGTGCGGCCTGTCGCCTTTTCAATGGCGGCGACGAGCTCGAGCACCGTATTGGGATGCGAGTTGCCGAGATTGTAGAGCGCGTGCGGCGGCGCGGCGGCGGGCGGGCGCCCGATGATCGTCTCGATCGCGGCGGAAACGTCGTCGATGTAGGTGAAATCCCGCGAGAGCTTGCCGTCGCCGAAAAGGGTCACCGGTTCACCGCGCAGGATTTTGTCAGTAAAGCTGAAATAGGCCATGTCCGGGCGTCCCCACGGTCCGTACACGGTGAAGAAGCGCAGGCCTGTCTGCGGGATGCCGTAGAGCCGGGCGTAGGTCTCGCTCATCAATTCGCACGCGCGCTTGGTGGCGGCGTAGAGCGAGGCCGGCGCATCGCAGCGGTCGTCCTCGCGGAACGGGCCGTTCGTGCGGTCGCCGTACACGGACGAGGACGAGGCATAGACGAGGTGCTTCAGGTGCGGCGCGTGACGGGCGTGTTCGAGTACGGCGAGGTGCCCCGCCACATTCGCGCGCTCATAGGCGAAAGGCGCCTCGATGGAATGCCGCACACCTGCCTGCGCCGCGAGATGGACGATGACCTCAAGCGCATCGCGCGGCGCGGCCGCTTCCAGCACGCCAGGCTCGGCGATGTCGCCCTCGACGAAACGGAAGTTCGCGAACCGGGCGAGTTCCCCCAACCGCGCCCGCTTGAGCCCGACGTCGTAATAGGCGTTGACGCTGTCCAGGCCGACCACCTCGGCGCCGCTCTCGAGCAGCCGGCGGGCGGCATGGAAGCCGATGAATCCGGCCGCGCCGGTGACGAGCAACATGCGCGGCGGACCCTAGGGGCGGCGTCCATCGAGTCAATGTGCGCGGGTTCCCGCTTGGAAGGCGCCGCCGGCTGCCCTAGGGATTGGGTCTGAGGCGCCATGGGGATGGTCAATGAACGAGAACACGGGCGACCGGGTCGCCATCGTCACGGTTCACGGCACCGGCGACACCGCCACCGGACCTGACGGCGACAAGTGGTTCCAGCGGGGTTCGGCCTTCACGAGCCGGCTCGTACAGCGCCTTGCGAGCCATGGCATCGTCGCCGACATCGTGCCGCACATGTGGTCGGGCGCGAACAGCGCCAAGGGGCGCGAGGCAGGTTCGGAGGCGCTCGCCAAGGCGCTCAACCAGACGTCGAAGTCCTATGCCGGCGTCCACGTCATCGGTCACAGTCACGGCGGCAATGTCGCCAATGACGCCGCGACGATGATGTCGTGGCGGCGCTCGAAGAAGCGCAAGAAGCACAAGGTCGACTCCATCACGACTGTCGGCACGCCCTTCTTCAAGGCCGAGCTGTCCGCATCGGAATCTCTCGGCGGCATCATCTTCCTGATGATCTCCATCGTCAGCGTGCTGGCGCTGATCGTGTTCGGCATCGCGCTCGTCGCACTCGCCATCGAACAGGGCCAGGGCTTCGACGCCTATCTGCAGCAGGTGACCGACGCGGCGCGCGCCGCCGGAAGCAATCTCACCGAAAAGGAACTGATGGAGCAGGCCGCCGCGCTTGCCGAACAGAACCGCAGCATCGCCGCGTCGACGCGGATCACGCTTGGCCTCGTGGCCGTCAGCGTCATCCCGCTCTTCTTCATCTTCCCGATCGCGCTGCAGGGACTGCGACGCATCCTGCGCCTGCGCGCGCGCAAAGTCGGCGATGCGATGCTGTTCTCGCTGTGGCATCCCAACGACGAGGCCATCGCCTTCCTGCAGCGCGTTGAACGCCTGCCGGTGCAGCCGTTCCCGAAGGGGTCGCTGTGGCGCGGCTCGCGGACGGCGGGCATTGTGTGGGGCGTGCGGGCGATTATCGCGGTGGTCATCGGCGGTCTCGTGACGTGGATCCTCGGTCTGTCCGGCATGCAGGCGCCGTCGACATGGATCGATGAAAACGGCGCGCAGATCACGCTGACGGCTGTCGGCGGCTGGACCATGTTCGGCGGGCTGGTGGGGGCGCCGCTGATCTTTTCCATCGCCTATGCGCTGGCGCGCCTTTTCGGCGGCCTCATCCCGGAGTGGGCGTTCCGCGGCTACCTCAACGGGGCCATTGGCGGAATCGTGAAGGGCATGGCCTTCGGCCAGGACGGCGACGAGCGCATCGGCAAGGTCTCCACGTCGTCGCACACCTACGGCGTCAAGGAGCACATCCTTGAAGGCGAGGTCGCGATGCGGATGCAGACGGCGGCGGCGGAGTCGGCGGGCAAGCTCATCGAGCGGTATCGCTGGGCGCTGTTCACCGTCGGGCCCGACACCAACGCTGCGCTGGAAAACCTGGCGACCGATGCGATGACCTGGGACAGCCTCATCCACACCACCTATTTCGATCAGCCGGAAGTGGCGGACGTGATCGCCGACTACATCGCGGACGAGGCCAAGAAGGCGCGCGCCGAAGGCTGAACGGAGTTCCTGATGCCGACGAACTGGAAGGCGTGCGCGGCGGCGCTGGGCGCGCTTTTCGTCATCGGCTGCGCGCATGTGGCCGCCGAGGATGCGATCGACGCCGCGCAACTCATGACCGACATGACGACGCTCGCCGCCGACGACATGCAGGGGCGCGGCGCAGGCACGCCGGGCGGAGCGGCGGCGGCGCGCTACATCATCGGTCGTCTCGAAGCGATCGGCTATGCGCCGCAGCCGGCCCCCTTCTCCTATCAGACGCGCGACAACCGCAGCGCCAGCGGCGTCAACATCATCGCGCGCATCGAAGGCCGCGATTCCGATCCGAACGGCCGCGTCATCGTCTTCACCGCGCACTACGATCATCTCGGCGTGCGCGACGGGGAGATCCACAATGGCGCCGACGACAACGCCTCGGGGGTCGCCGCCCTGCTTGCGGTCGCGGAGGCCCTGCGCAAGCGGCCGCCGCAGCATGACGTGATCTTCGTCGCCTTCGACGCCGAAGAGCAGGGCCTGCGCGGCGCGCGCGCCTTTGTGGCGGACCCGCCGGCGGCGAAGGAACGCCTCGCGCTCAACATCAATCTCGACATGGTGGGCCGCGGCGACAAGGGCGAGATCTACATCGCAGGCCTCGCGCACTACCCGCAGTTCGCGCCCGTGCTGAAACCGCTGGCCGAGCGCGCGCCGGTGAAACTGCTCTTCGGCCACGACACGCCCGACTGGGGCCAGGAAGACTGGACTCTGCAGTCCGACCACGCGCCCTTTCATCAGGCCGGCATTCCGTTCGTCTATTTCGGCGTCGAGGGCCATGCCGACTATCACAAGCCCGGCGACGACGCGGAGAAGATCGATCCTACGTTTTTCGCCGGCGCCGTGCGCACGATCCTGATGGCGACGCGCGCGCTGGATGCGGCGTTGTAGGAGCGCCTGCTTTCTCGAATGAATGAGCGCCGGTACTCGTGCCGGACCGCGCATCTTCTGCTGCGCATGCGCCGGCGCCGCCAGACTCCGGGGGATCTCGCGTTGCTCGATGCTGAAAATGCCGGCGAGGCGCCGGCGGTCCTGTTTCAGGGTTCATGACGTGTCTGCGGCCTCTGTCGCGGGCGCGATGAAGAAGGCGACCGGCGCCGGCTCTTGCGCGTGCGTCATCACCAGCGCGCCGCCACGGAAGGGCAGCGATGCGTTGGCGAGCGCGTAGTCGACGGCGAACTCGAAGGCGTCGAGGACGCGGCGCATCTGCGCGAGCGTGCGCAAGCGGATGCCGCGCGTGATGCAGCGGATCGCCGGCGCGCGGCGCGCCGACCAGCGAAACCCGCGCGGCATCTTTCGTCTGTGTACGGGCACGCGCCGACGCTTCACCCGACGCAGCCGCGAAATCACGGCGGCGGCGATCAGGAAGCGGATGTCGCTGCGGATGCGGATCATCTGGCGTTGCAGCCAGAGCCGCGCATCGCGCGGCAGCGGCGCGAACTCCGCGATCCAGGCGATGATCTCAAGAAACCACAGGCGCAGCGCCGCCAGCTCTTCAGCGATGCGCGCGGTGAAATCCGGCGTTCTCACGAACTGCATGGCGGTGCTCCTCTCCGTGACCCCGGACCCATTCCGGCGCGACGTGGGAGGAGTGTGACTCAGGCTTTTACCCGGTCGGATTGTTTTGCTGAAAAAAGTGCTGTCGCACCGCCGGCTTCCAGCCGGGGTCATGGGCCCCATGGGAAATCGATGGCCGGATGGAAGCCGACGGTACGGAAGGGCGAGGGATGGACGACTCGGGAATCCCCCCATTTTTCCGCAATCCAGCTCAAACGGCCCCTCTCCCCCGCGAGGGGGAGAAGGTGGCCCCAAAGACCATTTGGGGCCGGATGAGGGGGTGAGTTGCAGGATGTGATCAGGCGCCGGAGACAATCTCCACGACGCCCCCTCATCCGACCGCTTCGCGGCCACCTTCTCCCCCTCGCGGGGGAGAAGGGTTGGGGTGTGATTTGAGATGTCGGTTGTTGGCCCGAAACGGACATCGCGGCTGATGCTTAGCGTGGAGCAATCAGGTCCGTGAACAGCATGATGTAGGTCCAAGCCAGCGCCAGTCCGACGAAAAGATAAGTTGGTGGCGTGTTGCCGTAGACGTAGAGCGAGGCCGTGAGGATTGCGCCCACAAACCAAACGGCTAGGAGCCAATCGCCAACCAAGTTGGACAGAATTACGCAGAGGATCATAGCAACTGCTAAGACGCCCCAGAGTTTCAGCATGTCCGCCGCGCTTCGCTTAGGCATTGCGCACTATTCCCAGACCGTCGGAACGACTGCAATCGGCGAAGACCAGACGCCGTCATTCCGGACAACGCGGAGCGTTGATCCGGAACCTAGGGGACTGGGCGAGTTGGTTCGCTTGAGCGCCTGGGTTCCGGGTTCGGCTATCAGCCGCCCCGGAATGACGGAGAGTGGATTGGCCGAAATGAGAGTAGGAAACCCTACTTCCAGTTCTGCACCGCCGCCTTGGCCTGATCGTTGGCGGGGCGGGCGATGAGGCTGTCCTGGCTCAGCGTCACATAATACGTCGCGCCGTCCGCCATCGGGATGTAGGTGGCGTTGCCGTAGTGCGCGTCGAGCAGCGGCAGGCGCTGGGCGTATTTCGATTTCGTCAGCGCGATGAGATCGAGGCCCGGATTTTCCGAGAGCTGGTAGTAGGTGCCGGGCGCGGTGCGCTGGGCGTTGATGTCGGCATAGCGGCCGGACATGCGCTCAAGGCGATAGCTCGCGTCGAGGCCGGCGACATTGGCCCACGGCTTCCACTTCAGGATGCGCGCGTCGAGCTGCCACTGGTCTCCGAGGATGGCGCATTCGCCGCTCGTGCCGTCGGGCAGGTTGCAGACCTGCTTCTTGCCGTCGGGCAGCGTCATGTCGGCGATGTAGGAGGTCGCGCCCGTCTGCCGGAAGGTGACTTCCGCGACCTGCTGCTCATGGGTGAGGCGCTGGTAGGTGAGGATGTTGAGGCCGAGGAGCCCGACCGCCGCGCCCGCCGCCATGAAGACCCCGCCCGTCAGCCCGCCGAAGAGGCCCGACACCGCCCGGCCGCGCCCGATGGCGCCCATGCCGCGCACGAACAGGAAGAGGCCCAGAAGCCCAAGTACCCCCGGTACGATCCAGATGCCCTGCATGAACCCCTCTCCACTTCCCAAAAAACGCCGGTTCCCCGGACCCTGTTAACCTATCGGAGATGAACGCGCCACGACGCAGCGGGTTCGCGGCGGCCCCCTAACGCCTCGGGGCCTTGGCCTGCACGGCGCGGACGCGGGCCTCCACGGCGGGACGCGCGCGGCCGAGGAAGTCCGAGGCGTAGCCGATCTCCGTCCACGGCCCCGACACCCGGAACGGCACGGCGACGCCGCTGAGCCGGGGCGTGAGACGCATGTCCAGCGCCCGGGCGCCCATGTCGATGACGCCGATGGCGTTGAGGCGCGCGTCGGGCGTGACCATCACGAGATTGTCGGTGGCGAGGACGCCGTCCGCCGCGCGGACATTGGCGGTGAAGGACGAGAATGGCGTGCGCGCCGTGGGGCTCACCATCTCGCCGCGCAGGGCGTTGCGGATCGTGCGGCTGACGCCGCCGAGATTGACCCCGCGCAGACCCCCGTTCTGGAATGAGAAGGACCCCGCGCCCGCGAGCGAGGCCATGATTTCCTTCTGGGTCGCGCCCTTGCCGGAAAGTCCCCACTCGATCTTCGCCGTGCCTTCCAGATTGGTGAAGCCGAACGCGGCGGTGAAGAAGCGCTGCGCATCCACCTTCTGCACCGCGAGTTCGTTGCGCACGACGACCTGAGGCGCGCGCGCATCGATCTCGAACCGTGCCGTGCCCTCGCCGCCGTACATCTGCAGTTCCGGCATGTCGGCGACGATGAATCCGTCCAGCAGCACAAAGGCGATCTGCGTGCGGTCGAGCGTCGTGTTCAGGATCCGCAGCGCGCCGGTGGTGAGTTCGAGATTGGCGTTCACCGCCTTCATGCCGCCGAGGGAGATGGGTAGTTCGCTCCACCCCGGCGCCTTCACATCCACCTGGCTGACGGTCGCGACCTCGACGCCGGCCGCATCGACGCGGGGCGCAAGGTACGGGTTGAGATCGAGCGTGGGCACTTCCAGCCGGCCGGAGACGTAGGGCTTCTGCGGTCCCTGCTCGATGAGGAAGTCGCCGCGGCCCTTGACCTTATCGACCTCGATCGTGGCGTTCTCGAACGCATAGCGGCGCGGCCCGACGGTGAGCTGGCCGGCGACGGCGAAATTCTCCAGCCCCGGCCCCTTGCCCAGCGAATTGCCCGCCCAGTCGGCAAGGCCGCGCACGCTCGGTCCGCTCGCGGTCACGTCGCCGGACACGCCGCCGGTTTTCACGTCGAGTTCGCCGTCGAGCGTGGCGTTGAGCGGCGCGCTTTCGAGCGTCGCCTTGAGCGAGGTCGCGTCCCCGGTCGTCAGCGCGCGGAAGACGCCGACGGTGAGTTCGACGCTGGTGCGCTGGCCGCGCCACGTCGCTTCGCCCACGACTTTCAGCGGCGCGTCCATGCCGCCGAGTTCGACCGCCGCATCGAGATCCTCAAGCAGGTAGGACGAGCGCGTCTTGAAGTTGGCGTAGGAAAAGCGTCCGTCGATCACTTTCATGCCGTGGAGGCTGAAACTCTCCACCCTGGCAGCCGGGCGCGACGGCTGCTGCGGCGCGGGAGACGGCGACGGCGCTGCAGCGGGCGTGAAGATCCAGTTCGGTCGCCCGGCGCGATCGACTTCGAGCGCCACCACCGGCTGGTTGAGAATGAACTCGTGCACCTCAAGGCGGCGTTCGCGCAGCAGCGGCTGCAGCGCGACGCCGATGACCACGTCCCTGGCCGTGAGCATCTGCGGCGCCGAACCGCCCGGGACGTTGGAGAGACGCGCGTCGGCGCCCTTGAAGCCGATGGCGGGCCAGATGGTGATGCTGACGGCGCCCTTGATCTCGCAGTCGCGGCCGGTCGCAGCTTCCACGCGCCGCTCGATCTCCGCGCGCGCGTCGAAGCGCGACAGGAACCACCACGCATAGCCCGCCGTCCCCGCGACGGCGATCAAGACGAGCGCAACCAGGGCGAGCAACACTCTCTTCATCGGCCCGTTCTCCCCGCGCCGCCCCGATTGTGACACCATGCGCTGTCCGGGGCAGGATTTTGCGCGCGACGATACCCTGCCGGACACGCCCGCGCCAATGCGCAAGAAAAAGGCGCCGCGCCGCCTCAGTCGCCGTCACCGCAAGAACCGCTTGCGCGACGGGGCAAGCGGCGCGACCATCCTCGTCACGGGAGCGGGCGAACGGACGGGCGATGCGATTGCATGCGCGTGCGCCGGCGTCATGAAACGCGCAGGCCGCCAGCATCAAAGCTTCGCAAGTTTGCAATAATTCGACCTCACGGGCGACTGAATCGCACTACATAAGTGGTGTGCTGAGGGCGCCCCGCCGATCACCGGCGAGCTTGCGGATGGAGCCACGATGCCGACCAACGATCTCTTCGATACCTATGCGCGCAGCTACGAGGCGCGCCGCGAGTCCGAGATGTCCCTGCAGGACTACCTCTCGGCGTGCAAAAAGGATCCTCTGATGTATGCGACGGCGCAGGAGCGCCTGCTCGCCGCCATCGGCGAACCGGAAACGATCGACACGGCGAAGGATGCGCGCCTCGGCCGCATCTTCATGAACCGCACGATCCGCGTCTATCCGGCGTTTCCCGATTTCTACGGCATGGAAGAGACGATCGAACGGATCGTCGCCTTCTTCCGCCACGCGGCGCAGGGCCTCGAAGAGCGCAAGCAGATCCTCTACCTCCTCGGCCCCGTCGGCGGCGGGAAGTCCTCGCTCGCGGAGAAGATCAAGTCGCTGATCGAGCAGCAGCCGATCTATGTGCTGAAGGCGGGCGATGAATTGTCACCCGTGTTCGAAAGCCCGCTCGGGCTCTTCGATCCCGAGACGCACGGCGCGACGATGGAAGAGAAGTACGGCATTCCGCGCCGCCGTCTGACGGGGCTGATGAGTCCGTGGTGCGTGAAGCGCCTCGACGAGTTCGGCGGCGACATCACGAAGTTCCGCGTGGCGAAGATCAATCCATCGCGCCTGCGCCAGGTCGGCGTGGCGAAGACGGAGCCGGGCGACGAGAACAACCAGGACGTGTCGGCGCTCGTCGGCAAGGTCGACATCCGCAAGCTCGAGACCTTCGCCCAGAACGATCCCGACGCCTACTCCTTCTCCGGCGGCCTCAACCGCGCGAACCAGGGCGTTCTCGAATTCGTCGAGATGTTCAAGGCGCCGATCAAGATGCTGCACCCCCTGCTCACCGCGACGCAGGAAGGAAACTATGTCGGCACGGAGAACATCGGCGGCATACCGTTCAATGGCGTGGTGCTCGCACACTCCAACGAGGCCGAGTGGCAGAGCTTCAAGAACAACAAGAACAACGAGGCCTTCATCGACCGGATCTTCGTGATCAAGGTGCCGTACTGCCTGCGCGTCGACGAGGAAGAGAAGATCTACGACAAGCTGGTGCGCAATTCCGAGCTCGCGCCCGCGCCATGCGCGCCCGGCACGCTCGAAATGCTCGCGCGGTTCGCGGTGCTTTCGCGCCTGAAGACGCACGAAAACTCGAACCTCTACACCAAGATGCGCGTCTATAACGGCGAGAGCCTGAAGGAGGTCGATCCGAAGTCGCGCTCGCTGCAGGAGTACCGTGACGCCGCGGGCGTGGACGAAGGCATGGACGGCATCTCCACGCGCTTTGCGTTCAAGGTGCTCGCCGCGACCTTCAACTACGACACGACGGAGATCGCCGCCGATCCAGTCCACCTGATGTATGTGCTGGAGCAGTCGATCAAGCGCGACCAGTTCCCGCCCGACACCGAGGCCCGCTACATCGAGTTCATCAAGGCCGAGCTCGCGCCGCGCTATGCGGAGTTCATCGGTCACGAAATCCAGAAGGCCTATCTGGAGAGCTATCACGACTACGGCCAGAACCTGTTCGACCGTTACGTCGATTACGCCGATGCGTGGATCGAGGACATCGACTTCAAGGATCCCGATACGGGGCAGCTCCTGAATCGCGAGCTGTTGAACCAGGAACTGTCGAAGATCGAAAAGGCCGCGGGCATCGCCAATCCGAAGGATTTCCGCAACGAGGTCGTGAAGTTCACGCTGCGCGCGCGGGCCGGTCATGGCGGGCGCAATCCGTCCTGGACGAGCTACGAGAAAATCCGCGAAGTCATCGAGCGGCGCATGTTCTCGCAGGTGGAAGACCTGCTGCCCGTCATCAGCTTCGGCTCGAAGAAGGACAGCGACACCGAGAAGAAGCACGACGAATTCGTGCTGCGGATGGTGGAACGCGGCTACACCGAACGTCAGGTGCGGCGCCTGGTGGAGTGGTACATGCGCGTGAAACAGGCGGGGTGACGGTGAGGCCTTTTGCGAGACACGCCCCCTCCGTCTCGCGCTACGCGCGAGCCACCTCCCCCGTTCCGCTGCGCTGCACGGAGGAGGAAAGTCGCCGGCGCATTTCTTCCCCCGCCTGCGGGGGAAGTACCCGGCGCAGCCGGGGGATGGGGGCGCTCGTGCGCCTCGCGGAGAACAACACCGCATGACGATCATCGACCGGCGTCTCAACCCGGGCGGCAAGTCGCTGGCGAACCGGCAGCGCTTCATCCGTCGCGCGAAGGCGCAGGTGAAGCGCGCGGTGCGTGAGGCGTCGGCCGGGCGCAGCATCAAGGACATCGATCGCGGCGGCGAAGTGACGATCCCGTCGGACGGCGTTCGCGAGCCCACGCTGCGGCGTTCTTCCGAGGGCGGCGTGCGAGACTATGTGCTGCCCGGCAACAAGGAATATGTCGAAGGCGACTCCATCCAGCGCCCGCCGCGCGGCGGCGGTGCGGGCAGCGAAGGCGCTGAAGACGGCGGCGGCGAGGATGAGTTTCGCTTTGCGCTGTCAGACGAAGAGTTTCTCGACCTATTCCTCGAAGATCTCGAACTGCCGGATCTCGCGAAGCGTCAGCTGAAAGGCGTGGGCGTGCCGCAATGGCGGCGCGCCGGCTACTCCTCGTCGGGATCGCCGTCGAACATCTCGCTGACTCGCACCATGCGCAATTCGCTCTCGCGCCGCGTCGCGTTGCGGCGACCGAAGCCGGAAGAGCTCGAAGCGCTGCGCGTGCAGATCGCAGCCATCGAGGCCGGTGAGAAGTCGGGGGACATCGCGGCGCTGCGCGAACAGCTCTCCCTGCTTGAGAAGCGATCGAAGCGCATCCCTTTCATCGATCCCATCGACGTGCGCTACCGGCGGCTTGAATCCACGCCCAAGCCCGTCGCGCAGGCGGTGATGTTCTGCCTGATGGACGTGTCCGGTTCGATGACCGAGCACATGAAGGATCTGGCGAAGCGCTTCTACGCGCTGCTCTATCTCTTCCTGAAGCGCCGCTACAAGCACGTCGAAGTGGTCTTCATCCGACACACGCACGAAGCGGAAGAAGTGGACGAGCAGACCTTCTTCTACAGCCGCGAGACCGGCGGCACGGTCGTCTCCACGGCGCTGGAGGAAATGGCGCATATCGTCGAGGAGCGCTTCAAGCCGAGCGAGTGGAACATCTACGGCGCGCAGGCCTCCGACGGCGACAACGCCCCGAGCGACAATGCAAAGACGGCAGCCCTCCTGCAGAATGTCGTGCTGCCGATGTGCCAGTACTACGCTTATCTCGAGGTGGGCGCCGACGACGACACGCCGCCAGGCGGGGAACGCCCGACGACTCTGTGGCGCACCTACGCCGTCGTGAACGGGCCCGACAGCCCCATCGCCATGCGCAAGGTCCGCCACCGTCGCGACATCTTCCCGGTGTTCCGTGAACTCTTCCAGAAGAAGGCCGACCAGTTGGCGGAGGCGTGAGTGACGCTGGTGACTGAATCCGATCCCCGCCTCCTGTTCACCGGAGCGGACTGGAATTTCGACACGATCCGTCGCGTCTATGACGCGTGCGAGGAAATCGCGCTCAAGGAACTGAAACTCGACGTCTACCGCAACCAGATCGAGGTGATCACCGCCGAGCAGATGCTCGACGCGTATTCCTCGGGCGGCATGCCGCTCTTCTACAAGCACTGGAGCTTCGGCAAGCACTTCGCGCGCGACGAGGCGATGTACCGGAAAGGCTATACGGGGCTGGCGTACGAGATCGTGATCAATTCCGATCCATGCGTCGTCTACATCATGGAAGAAAACACGATCACGATGCAGACGCTCGTGATCGCGCACGCGGGCTTCGGCCACAACCACTTCTTCAAGAACAACTACGTGTTCAAGCAGTGGACCGACGCCAGCGGCATCATCGACTATCTCGATTTCGCCAAGACCTTCGTCGCCCAGTGCGAGGATCGCTACGGCATCGCGTCGGTGGAGCGCGTGCTCGACGCCGCGCACGCCCTGCAGAGCCACGGCATCCATCGCTTTCCGCGCAAACGCATGCCGGATCTGCGCACGGAACAGAAGCGGGCCGAGGAGCGTCGCGCCCACGGCGAGGCGATCTTCAACGACCTCTGGCGTACGGTGCCGACGAAGAAGGGCAAGTCGAAGGATACTGCCGATCAGGATGCGCGGCGCGCGCTGCTCGGCCTGCCGGAAGAGAATATCCTCTATTTCCTCGAAAAGACCGCGCCGCGTCTCGCGCCCTGGCAGCGCGAGATCCTGCGCATCGTCCGCCACATCGCGCAGTACTTCTATCCGCAACGCCAGACGAAGATGATGAACGAGGGCTGCGCCACCTGGGTGCACCACCGCATCATGACGCGCCTGCACGAACAGGGCCGCATCAGCGACGGCTCGTTCCTCGAATTCCTGCACTCCCACACGGGGGTCGTCTTCCAGCCGCACTTCGACGACCGCCGCTATTCGGGCATCAATCCGTATGCGCTGGGCTATGCGATGATGTCCGACATCGAGCGCATCTGCCTCAACCCGACGGAGGAAGACCGCGTCTGGATGCCCGATATCGCCGGCCAGAAGGATCCGTATGCGGTGCTGCGCGATGTCTGGGCCAACTACCGCGACGAGAGCTTCGTCTCGCAATACCTGTCACCTGCGCTGATCCGCAGCTTCGGGCTCTTCAATGTCCACGACGACGAGGATGAGGTCGATCTCAACGTCAATCACATCCACAACGAGCGCGGCTATCGCGAAATCCGCCGCGCGCTGTCGCGCCACTATGACGTCGCGCGCCGCGATCCCGACATCCAGATCGCCGACGTCGATCTTGCAGGGGATCGTCGCCTGATCCTGCACCACCGCGTTGTCGACGGCATCGTCCTCGACGACGAGGATACCGACCGCGTGCTGCAGCACCTCGCCGATCTCTGGGGCTATGACGTCTCGCTGCGCGAGATCGACGACGAGAGCGGCGACATGAAGAACGAGTTCACCGCCCGTCCCCGCGCGTCGTTCGGCTGAACGCAAAACGAGTCGTGAATCCGAACGTCTCGCCGCGCGCGATGATCGCGTACGGACCGGCCTCATGGCTCGCGCCGCCCGACATGGCGGTCTGCGGCTCCAGGCAGAAATAGCCCCGTCCCTGCGGCATGTAGAGCTGGACGATGCGCTGTGGCGGATCGGTATCGATGGTCAGTTCATGCTCCGGCCAGATGATCTGCGCGCGGCCGTCCCAGCCGTCGAGCGCATTGTCGACCTTGTGCGCGCTCATCACGGCGCCGTGGCGCAGCGCACCGATCAGCGGAACGCCCGCGCGCATGTTCGGGATGTCGTTGATGGTGCGCCAGTAGCCATCGACGTTCATCCGCACGAGCGCATCGCGCACCGGAAAATACGGATGCAGGCCGAGCGCCACGGGCATCGGTCGCGCATCGCCATGCGTCGCCTCGAACGTCAGCTCAAGCACGCCGGGCGACAGTGTGAATGTCCGCGTCAGCGTCAGGCCGTCCCACGGCCAGAGCGCATCCGCCGCGCGCGTGAGGCGCAGCACCGCATGTCGTTCGCTCTGCGCAACGACGGACCACGCTTCGCGCCAACCCACGCCGTGGATCGGGTGCGCATGTTCCGGCGCGTTGCGCGGCAGGAATGTCCTTTCGCTTCCCCAACGAAGCGAGCCGTCGGCAATGCGGTTCACCCACGGCCCCATGGGAAATTCGCAGACGCCGCCCGGGCCTGCCGGCGTCATCAGCATCGTTTCGCCGTCGCGGAACGCCGCAATCCCGCCGCCAAGCGCCGGTGCAAGGTCCGCAACAAGCGAATCGCATGTGAGGCGAAGGATCATGTCGGCAGAATTGCGCAGACAGCGGCGAACCGGAAGCGCGCCCAATTCGTTGACAGCAAGTTAACTGGTTCGATCCACGGTCGGCCTTACCCGTTCGACATCCGCTCCGAGTCGTCGCGAAGTCTCCCCGTTCATGCGTCTTTCGTCCGCCGCCCTCCTCCTGCCCGCCGCGATCGCGTGGACGGTGTCCGCATCGCCGGTGCACGCGGCGAGTCCCGTCGTTGTCGAGGGCGTCGACAACGACACCAAGAACGCGCTGGAGCGCGTGCTGCCGGATCGCGAACGTCCCGCCTCGCTCTTCGATGCGGAGCGGCTCGCGGAGGAAGCTGCAGAGCGCGCGCTTTCCTTCATGCGCTCGGAGGGCTGGTATGCGGCGACGGTGACGCCTGCGGCCCAGGAAACGCCGCCACGCGCCAGCATCCGCATCGAGCCCGGCCCCCGCTTCGCGTTCCTGGCGCCGGAAGTGCGCTTCGACGGCGCGCTCGATGGCGAGACTGCAGCCGCTGTGCGCAAGGAGGCGGCGCGCGTGGCCTCGGGAAAACCGGCGCGCGCAGCCGACGTGTTGGCCGCAGAAGCCGCCGCCGTCGCCACGCTGCGCGCCAACGGCTACGCGAGCGCCAGGGCGATGCCGCGCCGCAATGTCGTCGATCACGCCGCAAACACGATGAGCACAACCTTCGCTTTCGCGCCCGGGGAGCGCATCCGCCTTGGCGCGGTGAAGGTGACGCCGCCTGAAGCGCTGCGACCCGCATTCGCCGCGCGCGCGGCGCCATGGAAGCCCGGCGATTATTTCGCGCCCGAGAAGCTGCAGCAATTGCGACGCGACCTTGCCTCCACGGGCGCCTTCTCCGTGGTGACGACACGCCTCGCGCCCGAGCCGGACGCCGACGGACTGACGGACGTGACCATCGCGATCGAGGAAGCAAAGCCGCGCGTGATCGAGTTCGGCGTCGGCTGGTCGACAACCGACGGCATCGGCCTTGAAGCCGAGTGGACGCGCCGCAACATCACACGCCGCGCGGATGCGTTGGCGATCCGCACGATTCTCGGCGAAGAGCAACAGAGCCTCACCGCTGAACTTACGCGACCCAACGCTTTCGGCCCGGGGCGCGCCGTGCAGGTATCAGCCGGCGCAAGCCACGATTCCACCGGCCCCTTCGAACGCAACGGCGTCTTCGTCTCGAGCGCGATCAACGCCGCAGATCGACTGCGCTATGCGATCAGCTACGGCGTCACTGCGTCCGCTGACTTCTACAGCGAAGCGGAAGGTGTCGAGAACGCGTATGTGCTCTCTGGTTTCGGGCAGATCCGCCGGGACGAAACCGATGCGCCGCTCGATGCGCGCAAGGGATACCTGCTGCAGCTGCGCCTCGAACCGTCCGTATCGACGGGCGACGCAACGGTGGCGTTCGTGCGCACCGTGGCGCAGGCGCGCGTCTATCACACCTTTAATCGCGCGGACCGTTACACGCTCGCCGCACGCACGCGGCTGGGCTGGGTGGAACCGTTGAGCGGTGACGACAACGACCTCCCTCTCGACCGCCGCTTCTACGCTGGCGGCGGCGGATCGGTGCGCGGCTACGCGTTCAACTCGATCTATCCGGAACAACGTCTGCGCATCGGCATCGCGCCGGGCGGCCAGGGCCTTGCGGAAGTGTCCGGCGAAGTGCGGGCGCGCTTCACCGACACCATTGGCGGCGTCGCGTTCGTTGATGGCGGCAACGCCTTCCAGACCTTCGACGAAGCTGGCGACATGCGCTGGGGCGTCGGCGTCGGCGTGCGCTACGATCTTGGTTTTGCACCGTTGCGGTTCGACGTCGCCGTGCCGGTCGATCCGCGGCCGCAGGACGACAAGGTCGCCTTCTACGTCTCCATCGGGCAAGCCTTTTGAGCGCAGCAAGGCCTCCCGCGCGCCTGCGCCGACGCTTGCTCTACGCCTCGGCGGGCGTGCTCGTTCTGACGGCGGGCGCGGTGGCGTGGACGCTCGGGCCCGGCGGGCCGTTTCTGGTTGCGCACCTGGCGGAAGGCCGCGCGATCTGGCGTCTCGGGACGCTGCATCTGGAAGATGTCGGCGGCGCCGCGCTCGGCGATCTGCGCGTGACGCGCGCGACCCTGCGCGACGAAGACGGCGTGTGGGCGGAAGCCACAGGCCTTGCCGTCGGCTGGGAGCCGTTGCGCATCCTCACGCGCGAAGCGTCGGTGCGTCAGGTCTCGGCGAAGACGCTGCGCATCTATCGCCAGCCCAAACTCTCCCCTGCACGACCGCCGGGCGACAGCATCGATGTCGATCTCACGGCGCTCGCGGTCGAACGCATCATCGTCGAGGAACCCGTCTTCGGCGAGGCGGCGACGTTCGCGCTCAATGCCGGTCTCGCGACGCACGGTGCGCGCATCGATCGCGCCATGGTGGATCTCCGCCGCCTCGACGCCGCAAGCGATACGCTGCGCCTTGATCTCGTGCGCGAGGGCGAGGTCCGGCTCGACGCGACGCTTGAAGGGCCGACAGATGGATTTTTCGCCGCGGCGCTGAAGAGCAACGCACCCCTTCGGGTCGTGGCGCGTGCCTATGGCGACGAGAACGCAGGCGCGGGCGCCGTCGATGCGCGCATCGGCGACAAACCCTTCGTCACCGGCGATTTCGCGTGGACGCCGCAGGGCTGGCGCGGCGGCGGCGATTTTGATCTGCAGCTTGCGCCGGCGCTGTCAGACGTCGTGGCGCGGATCGGCGGCCGCGTTCGTCTCGACGGCGCGGGAGAACGCGGCGCACGCACCACCTTCGCGATCGCCGCGCGAACGCAGGACACCACCCTCGATGCTGAAGGCGTGCTCGGCGACGACTGGCGACCGGCAGGTGAAACGCGCATCGTCGCCGACGCCACGCGTCTTGATCGCCTGACGGACGGCATCGCTTCTGGCGCGGCGCGCTTCGAGGGCGCTCTCACCGCAGACACCCAGGTACAATCCCTCGCCGGGCGCCTCACCGGAAAGGCCGTGGGCGTCGCGGGCGTCCGCGCCAATATCGACGGCCCTGCGCGCCTGCGTTTCACGCGCGATCTCATCGACGTGGAAGCCGATCTGGCGCTCGCCGAGACGAATGGCGATGCGGACGTCGTCAGACGGCTGGCGCAGGACGGAAAGCTCGTGCTCCGCGCGCGCTATGCACGCCAGAACAGCCGCATCTCCATTCGCGAGGCGCGGTTGCAGTCGCGCGGCATCGAGATCAGCGGCGACGGCGAACTGGGTGCGGGCGCGCGCGGCCTGCGCGGCGTCTGGAAAACAGCACGGCTGGAAGCCTTCGATCCTTCGATCGGCGGCGAAGCGTCGGGCGCGTGGACGGCGCAGGGCGGCGGCGCGCAGCCGGTCATCGTCACCGCCGACGCGAGGGCGCGCCGCTTCCGCACCACCGTGCAGCCGCTCGACCAGTTGCTGGGTGACGCGCCCACGCTGAACGCCACGCTCTCGATCCGAGGCCGCGTGATCGAAGTGCGCCGTCTTGCGGTGTCTGCGCCGAAGCTGCGCGCCGCGCTGATCGGGCGGCTGAACGGCGCCGACGCGACCATGTCGTTCGAAGCCTCGGCGACGGGACCGGTGCGCGTCGGCGCTGCGGAGTTCAACGGCGTCGCCGACGCCACAGGCGCCATCACCGGCAAGCTCGACAACCCTTCCGTCAACGCCACCGCGCATCTCAGCCGCCTCGATGTCGGCGGACTGGCGATCGAGCGCCCGGTCGTGACGCTGACCTTTGCGCCGTCGGGCGCCGGGCGCACGGGGGCCATCGACGTCAAGGGCACGGCGGCGGGGCAACCGGCGACCGCGACCGCCGACCTTCAGTCGGACGCGAGCGGCATGCACCTGCGCAATCTCGATGTGCGTGCGGCAGGCCTCGTCGCGCAGGGCAGCGCGCATTTCGCGGAACGCGGGCCGACTGTCGATCTCTCGTTCAATGGTCCGGTGGACGCTATTGCATCGCCGATGAAGGGACGCATTCGCGGCACGGCGACACTCCGTCCCGCGCCATCCGGCGAAGCGGTGCTCGCAACGAACGTGCGCATCACCAACGGCAGAATCGGCGAGCTGGTCTTCACGCGCCTCGATGCGAGCGCGTCCGGCCCGCTCGACAACATAGCGGTGCGCGGCGCAATTCAGGGCCAGGCCTCCGGCGCGCCGGTGAAGCTTGACCTTACCGGCGACGTGACGCGCGTGGGCGAGACGACGTCGATCCGCGCGGAAGCGAACGGCGCCATCAACGGCACAAGCGTCGCGACGCGTGAACCGTTCACGCTATCCCTTTCGCCGCGCGCGACGAACGGCTCCGGCGTGTTTGCCCTCGGCGACGGCATGTTGCGCGCAACGCTCAAGGATGAGCGCGGGCGCTTCGCCTTCGACGCGGTGATGGAAAATTCCCCCATCGGGCCGGTCGCAGATCTGCTCGGCGAGCGCGCCACCGGCACGGCGACGGGGACAGTCCGCCTCGTGGGCGACGCGAAAACCCTCGACGGCGAGATCGATCTCGCGGTGACCGACGCCCTGCTCGCGCGTCGCACGCGCGATCCGCTGTCCATGCAGATCAAAGGACGCATCGCATCGGGCGTGATGACGTTCAGCGGCGTTGCGCAGTCGCGCAACGGACTCGATGCGGCATTCGACG
This sequence comes from Hyphomonadaceae bacterium, assembly GCA_016791445.1. Classification (GTDB taxonomy): domain Bacteria; phylum Pseudomonadota; class Alphaproteobacteria; order Caulobacterales; family Aquidulcibacteraceae; genus VFBF01. The sequence goes on from JAEUMP010000006.1 coordinate 18,849, forward strand.
CGCGCGCGCCGGTCGACGCACGCACGCAGCCATTGCGCATCGGACTCGCAGGCGAAGGCCGCGCCACATGGCGCGCCAAGGGGCCGGCGGACGCGCTCTGGGGTCTCGTGGGGTCGCTCGACCAGAATGTGACGGGCAATGTGGAGGGCGCGGGCGACGTGCGTTTCGGTGTCGGGGCGCTGTCGGGTCAGGGCGGCTTCACGCTGAGCGGCGGCGCATTCTCCGACAAACAGACGGGCGTCGAGTTGCGCGACGTCACCGCGCGCGTACGCTTCGACGACGCCGGCGCGCGTCTCGAACAATTCTCCGCCCGCGACCTGCGCGGCGGCGCGATAACGGGCGTCGGCGAGGCGCGCGGTCTGAAGGACGGCGAGGTGTCCATCGTCGCCAACAACATTCGCCTGCTGAACAGGCCCGACGTGAAAGCGGTGGCGAGCGGTCCAATGGCGCTCAAGTGGACTGCCGACGGCGTCACGCTCAGCGGCGATCTCAACGTCGTTGAAGCCACGCTCGCCACGCCGCGCGCCGACGCGGGCATTCCGCAACTCGACGTCATCGAGATCAATCGCCCGGGCGAGGAAGACGAAACCGCGCCGCAGGCCCGCGAGGATGACATCGTGCGTGCGAGCCTCGATGTGCGCGTCAGGGCGCCGGGGCGTGTGTTCGTACGCGATCGGGGGCTCGATTCAGAGTGGTCAGTCGATCTGCGCGTCACGGGAACTTCGACGAATCCGCGCGTGTTCGGTGAAGCGCGCCTCGTGCGTGGCCGCTTCACCCTGGCGGGGCGCGCTTTCGAGGCCGAGAGCGGCCTGATCCGTTTCAACGGATCGCCGGAGGAAGCGCTCATAAATCTCGTGGCGGAAATGTCTTCGCCCGAGATCACGGCGCGCATAGCGTTGAGCGGCCCCGTGAGCGATCCCGCCATCGAACTCTCCAGCACGCCGGCATTGCCGCAGGACGAAATTCTGCCGCAGGCGCTCTTCGGGCGGGCGTCGGAAGATCTTTCCGCGCTCGAAGCCGCGCAACTCGCCGCCTCGCTGGCGCAGCTTGCGGGCCAGGCGTCACTCGATCTCGCCGGCGCCGCGCGCGATCTTGTCGGCCTCGATCGCCTCGATGTTCGCGAAACGAGCGGCGGGCTGCGCGTTGCAGGCGGGAAGTACCTGACGCGCGACGTCTATCTGGAGGTGGCGCGCACCGGGGTCGGGGAGACCGAAACCGAACTTGAATGGCGCGTCCGACCGCAGCTCTTCCTGATTTCCGCGTTCGATCCCAATGGCGAGCGGCGCCTTTCCGTGCGCTGGCGGCGGGAGTATTGAGCGGCGGACACGCCGGGAGTTGAAGCCGATGATCACGCTCTATCACTGCGCAGACGCGCGTTCCCTGCGGCCGCTCTGGGCGCTGGAGGAACTGGGCCTCGACTACGAGTTGAAGCTCCTTCCATTTCCCCCGCGCGTCTTCGCGAAAGAATATCTCGCGATCAATCCGCTCGGCACGATTCCCTTCTTCGTAGATGGCGACGCGAAGATGACGGAGTCATCCGGCATCTGCGCCTATCTCGTGCAGAAGTACGGACCGACGCTGCTGGCGATCGCGCCCGATGAGACGGACTACGCGGCGTATCTGAACTGGCTCTTCTTCAGCGACGCCACGCTGACATTCCCGCAGACCATCGTGCTGCGGTACACGCGGCTCGAGCCGGAGGAGCGCCGTTTGCCGCAAGCCGTGGAGGATTACGGCAAGTGGTTTCTGGGACGACTGCGCGCCGTCGAGGCGGCGCTGGCGGACCGCGCCTATCTCGTGGGGGATCGTTTCACCATTGCCGACATCTGCATCGCCTACGCCCTGCACCTTGCGGAATCGCTGCCGCCGCTCCGCGAGAATATAACGCCGAACGCGCGCGCCTATCTGGAACGCCTGCGCCAGCGGCCGGCTTTCGTGCGCGCGCAGGAGCGGCAGAAGGGCTAGGCGAAGAGCTTGCGCGCCTTCGCGAGCGCCGTCACCCCCCGCTCCAGCGTCTCGTCGCGCTTGGCGAAACACAGACGGACGAACCCCCTGTCGGCGTCGCGCGCGTAGAACGCCGAAAGCGGAATGGTGGCGACGCCTGCCTCCTTCACCGCGCGCACAGCGAAATCGACATCGTCGAGCGCAATCCCGGACGCCCGCAGATCGACATTGAGGAAGTAGGTGCCGCTCGAGGGAGTCGTCACGAACCCCGCCTGCCGAAGCATGGACTCCAGTCGGTCGCGCGATCTTGCATACGCCTCACGCATCGCCTCGAAGTGTGCGGTCGGTTTCGCGAGGCCGTAGGCGACGGCGTGCTGTAGATGCGGCGGCGTCGTGAAGGTGAGAAACTGGTGGGCCTTCGCCACCACTTCGGTCAGCGCTGGCGCCGCGCACACAAAGCCGACCTTCCAGCCCGTCATGCCGAAGATCTTCCCGGCGGAGCCTATCTTGATCGTGCGCTCTCTCATGCCGGGCGCGACGAGCATGGAGCGGTGGATCACGCCATCGAACGTCACATGCTCCCAGACCTCGTCGCTGATGGCGATGACGTCGTGCGCCACGCAATGCCGGGCGATCCGCGCCCGCATCGCATCGTCGAACACGCTTGCCGTGGGGTTGAGCGGCGTGTTGAGCACGACGGCCCGCGTACGCGCGCTAAAAGCCGCCGCAAGCGTCTCGTCATCCACCGTCCATCCCGGCGGCAAGAGACGCACAGGTCTCACGACGCCGCCGGCGCGCTGGATGAGCGGCGCATAGGCGTCGTACATCGGTTCGAACACGACGACTTCGTCACCCGGCGACACCACGGCGAGCAACGACGCCGCGATCGCCTCCGTCGCGCCCGAAGTGATCGTCACCTCTGTCGCCCAGTCGAGCGTGACGCCGGCGAGACGCGCATAGTGTTCCGCCACCGCTTCGCGCAGCGCAGGCAGGCCGCGCATCGGCGGATACTGGTTCGGACCAGCGAGGATCGCGGCCGCCGCCGCCGCGCGCACATCGAGCGGACCATCGTCCTCCGGAAATCCCTGACCGAGATTGACCGCCCCCATCTCCCGGGCGAGGCCAGACATGAGGTCGAAGACGGTCGTAGGCAGGGTCGCGAAGATCGGGTTCATGACGCCACCATGGATCGCGCGCCGCACGACGCAAGCACCTGGGCCGGTGCGGCGCCGCAAGGTGAGGCGCCGGCGGGACAATTCGGGCCGCCTGCGGCGCTATACACCCCGAATCGCCGCATGCGCCTTCCAAGCAGCCGCGAGGTTGCCTAAGAGCCGGGTGTCCCGTCGTTGCCGGGCCGGACACGCGTGGACGAATGGTCAAACTCGCAGAACCCGCCGCATCCCTGCTCGCCGACTACGCCCCGCTCGAGGGCGTGTTCGACGAAATGGTCGACGAAACGGGCCAGCCGCGCGCGCACTGGCGGCCATTCGTCGATGCGCTCGCGCGACTCGGCCGTGCGGAAATTGCGCGTCGCGCAGACGGCGCGGCCCGGCGGCTGCGCGAAGCGGGCGTCTATTATCGCGCCTATGATCAGGATGCGGATCAGGCGTGGCCGCTGAGTTCGACACCCGTCATCATCGACACCGAAGACTGGCGCACCATCGAAGCGGGCCTGATCCAGCGGGCGGAGCTGATGGAAGCGGCGATCGCCGACTTCTACGGCGCACAACGTCTCGTGCGCGACGGGCATGTTCCGGCGTCGATCATTACAGGCAGTCCCGATTTCCTGCGTCCGATGGTCGGCGCGACGCCAGCGGGCGGACGCTATCTCCATTTCTACGCCGCCGATCTCGGACGTGCGCCCGATGGGCGCTGGTGGGTGCTGGCGGATCGCGCGCAGGCGCCTTCTGGCGCGGGCTACGCACTTGGCAATCGCATTGCGCTGTCGCGCACCCTGCCGGAGACAATGCATGAACTGGACGTGCGCCGGCTCGCGGAGTTCTTCCAGCGCTTCCGAGAAACGCTCACGAACCGCGCCGCGCCGGACTCTGCGGGCGTATGCCTGCTGACGCCGGGGCCCTACAACGAAACCTACTACGAACACGCCTATCTCGCCCGCTATCTCGGCTTCCTCCTCGTGGAGGGCGAAGATCTCGTCGTGCGCGGCGACAAGGTCTTCCTGCGGACTGTCGCCGGGCTGAAGAAGGTCGATACGCTCCTGCGGCGACTCGATGCGGACTTCACCGATCCGCTTGCGCTCAATCCGGGATCGCGACTCGGTGCGCCGGGGCTCGTCGATGCGGCGCGCAGCGGCGCCGTGTGCTTCGCGAACGCGCTGGGCTCGGGCATCGTGGAAAGCCGCGCGCTGATGGCGTTCTGGCCCAGGCTTGCGCGTGAACTGCTGGGCGCGGACCTCAAACTGCCGAATGTCGCGACCTGGTGGTGCGGCGACGCCGCCAAGCGCGATGAAGTCATTGCACGTTTCGACGACATCGCCTTCGCGCCCGCCTTTCTCGGGCATCGCAATCCCCTCTTCTCGAAGGGCGCCGTGAGCGGCCGCGACCTTGCGCCAGACGCCCGCCGTGAACTTCTCGATCAACTGGCGCGACGCGGCGGCGACTTCGTCGGTCAGGAAATGGTGAAGCTCTCCTCCACGCCTGTTCTCAACAATGACCGTTTCGAGCCGCGTCCGTTCCAGCTGCGCGTGTTTCTCGCCGCAACCGAGAACGGCTGGACCGCCATGCCGGGCGGCTTCTGCCGCGTGTCGAGCCGCCGCGATCCGCTGGCGATCAACATGCAGCGCGGCGGACTTGCCGCCGATGCGTGGGTGATTTCCGACGCGCCTGTCGGCTACCGCTCGCTCCTGCCGTCCGCCGCTTCGCCCGATCTTCGGCGCGGCATCGTCGCGCTGACAACGCGCACAGCGGAGAACATGTTCTGGCTCGGCCGTTATCTCGAGCGCGCGGACGCATCGCTGCGCCTCGTGCGCGCGCTCGCTGCGCGATCGGGTGAACGCGATCACGCCGCCGTCGCCGCCTCCGAAAAGATCATTGCGATACTGCAGTGGTGGGGCGCCCTTCCCTACCGGCAGGACGACGCGGTCTGGCCCGCCGCCGACGCTGCACATCACGCCATGACGTCGACCGACGCCTATGGCGCGCCGCCCGTCCTCGTGCGCCGCGCGCTCAACGCCGCTTCCGCGATCCGCGATCAGCTCTCCCCCGACGCCTGGCGCATCATCAAGGCGCTCGATCGTCAGATGATGGAGGGCGCCGATGCGCACGCGAGCGAAACGTATGATCGCGCCGAGCGAAGCCTGCGCGAGCTTGCCGCCTTTTCGGGCTACGCCCACGAGAACATGACGCGCACCACGGGCTGGGCGATCCTCGACATCGGACGACGCGTCGAACGCGGCCTCTCGCTTGCCCGCTTTATCAGCCGACTCGGCGTCGGCGACACGACGCCGGCGACGCTCGAAGCGCTTCTGGAATTGTGCGACAGCCAGATCACCTACGCGCGCCGCTACTTCGTGACCGCTTCGCCGGGTGCGGTCGCCGATCTGCTGATCTTCGACGACGACAACCCCCGCGCGTGCGCGTTCCAGGCCGCACGCCTGCGCGCCCTTCTCGACGAACTGCCGGCGAGCGCACGCGCCGACGCCGCCAAGACCTTCCGCGAGAGCATCGTACAACTGGAAGCGAGCATGACCGGATGCACGCCGGACCGGGTGGACGCCGCGTTCGTCTTCAAGGTCGAGGAGGCCTTCTTCGCCGTCGCGACCGCCTTCTCGAATCTCTACCTCTCGGACCACGATGAGGGGGCGGGTCGATGAAGTATCGCGTCCGTCTGGTCAGCACGACGCGCTACGAAGCCGCCGCGCCGCGCGGCGCGCATGTGCTGCGCGTACGCCCGCGCGAAGACGACCGCCAGCGGGTCACGGGCTTCGCCGTCGAGATCGAACCGCCATCGGCGCTCATTGTCGATGGCGTCGATTTCTTCGGCAACGGCACGCAATCCTTCGTCATCGAGGAACGGCACGAGCACTTCACATTTCGCGCCACGGCGGAGGTGGATGTCCGCGACGGCGCGAGCTTTGCGGGTGGGACGACCGCGCCGTGGGAAGACGTGCGCGCCGCTGCGTGGGCCTCATCGCACATCGACGCGCAGGCGCCGGCGCATTTCCTCCATCCCAGCCGCATCGCACGCCCCGTACCCGACATTACGCATTACGCCGCACAATCCTTCACGCCCGGTCGCGACATCTTCGACGCCGCGCAGGAGCTCATGCGGCGCATCCATGCGGATTTCACCTATGATGTCGACGCGACGGACGTGACCACCGCGCCGGCGGACGCCTTCGCGGCGCGTCGCGGCGTGTGCCAGGACTACGCGCATGTCATGATCGCCGGCGTGCGCGGACTGGGGTTGCCGGCGGCCTATGTCAGCGGCTATCTGCACGCGGCGCCGCCGTCGGGCATGCCGCGTCTCGAAGGCGCCGACGCGACGCATGCGTGGGTTTCCGTCTGGTGCGGCGAAACCGCCGGCTGGATCGACTTCGACCCGACCAACGCCATTCTCGCCAACGAAAGCCACATCGTCATCGGCGTGGGCCGCGACTATGCCGACGTCGCCCCCGAAACCGGCGTCATCGTCACCTCCGGCAAGCAGGCGCTCGACGTCGCCGTGGACGTCACGCCGGTGGCTTGAGGGGCGCCCAGCGCCGCACGATCTGTGCGGCGGCGCGAATGACTCCTGCTCGATCGAGACCGTCGCGCGCGCGGACATGATGGATGTTGGGGAAGATGCGATCTGTCGCGCCGTCTTCCGCGATCCGCGCGCCTTCGATGTCGCGGTGACCGATGCTCAGGGAAAGGACGCGCGCGCCGGCGGCGGCGGCGATGTCCCGGGTGGAGAGTTTCGGCGCCACGACACCGTCGCACCGCCTGAACAACGCGCAGAGCGTGTCGAAGTCATTGCGGGTATCGAGTTCGGGCGGCAACACCAGTTCGTGCGTGCGGGCGATCAAGGCGCGTTCGGTGTCCGTGAGGTCATGCTGCACGACAATCCAGCGCACGTCGGGCGATGCCCACAAGGGCGCCAGTTCCTCAAGCTCGAAGAAGAAGCGACGGCGTTCGCGATCCAGAAGTCCCGATCGCCACGCGAGGCAGAGCGTGAGACGCACGCCCTCCGCCGGCGCAAGCCACGGCGCGACGCGCGCGAAGGCCCCCGCGCTCGGCTCCAGGATCGGGCCCGCATCGCGCGTCAGCACGCCCGCATTCTGGAGATAGGCGCACAGGACATCTTCGCCCTGCAAAACGGGTTGGCCGCACCGCAGGAAGTCGAGTCGATCCGAAGTCACGCGGAAAGCGTCGAATGCGCGTGGCACGCCATTGCGCGCCTTCCAGAATGCAGCGCGCCCTACTGCGCCGGGACCTACGGCGCGCGGCGTATGGTCGAAGCGGATCGCCGGCAGCGCGCGGGCGGCGAGCGGCGCGAGGCGCGGATCCAGATCGTAGCGCGCGCACGCCTCGCGTCCTTTCAGCGCCACCAACGCCTTCAAACGCAGCACATCATCGCCGATTCCGCGCCCGGACCAGACCCATCCCGACGCAGGCAAGGACGCCGCGCCCGTCAGCCCTTTCCGCCGCCACGCGCCGCCGACGGCGCCGGGCGCATCCCAGTACGACTCGATGCCCGCAGCATAGATCTCCGCCGCCGCCGCCCATTCACCGGCCGACGCCAGAACGTCGACGGCCTTCAGGCTCGCGTCCGCCAGCGTGTCCGGCGGCGCATGCGCGACCTGGCGCGCGAGCGCGAGCGCAGACTCCGCAGGCGCGTGAGCGAGCGCCTCCAGCGCCAAGCGCGCGGACAATCGGCGCGCGCGCGCATCGTGTGCGAACGGCGCGAGCCGATCCTGAACCGCGACCGCGAAGCCCGGCGCGTGTGCATCCACAAGACCCGCGGCGCGCACATAGGCGTCGGACCATGCGGCGTCGTCCAGAATCGCGTCCAGCGGCGCATCCGCGAAGAGCGGTGCGAGCGCCTCCACCGCCGCAGCGTGAGTTGCTGCATCGTCGCATTCGCGCGCGCTGGCGGCGGTGAGCGTGAGGTGGCGCCAGTGATGTCCCGCCGTCGCGCCGGTCATCGACAGGCCTGCAAGCACCTCAAGCGCGTCGCGATGCGCCGAAAGCGGCGCGAGAATATGGGCGACGATCCAGAGCGCCGTTTCCGGACCATGGCCGTATGGCGCGGTGGCGCGGATATAGAGCAGACCCAGCGCGCAGGCGCGGGCTTGTTCGCCGGCGGCGTGGGCGTCCCACATCACGTCGTAGATGGACGCCACGACGAAGGGGTGCAGGTTTGCGAGCCGCGCATCGTCGGCGGCGCACGCGCCGGCGTCGAACGCCAGCAGCGCCTCGAAGCCGTCGAGGATTTCGATGTTCTTGCCGCGATGAAAGTCGTCGCCGTGCACGGAGAAAGGCTGCGCCGCGAGCGCGTGCCGCATCTGCGCGATCGCGACGCGCGCGGCATCCGCGTCGCCTGCACGCCACAGGACGTCGACCAGTCGACCCGTCTCGTAGGAATCCGTCCCGAACGCCACCGCCGCCCGCCGCCAGTCCGCCTCCAGATCGCGCCAGCGTCCTTCGCGGAGTGTGGGAGCCCAGAATTCGATGACCTGCTGAATCGACTGCGGAGAGGACAACGCACGGAGTTCGTCATCCAGCCGCGAGACTTCGTCTGATCCGAGGCCGCCCGCGCGGAGCAACGGGACTGCTTCAATGTGATCGGAGACCCATTCCGCCCATTGCCTGGCTTCCGAGGAGACGTGCGAAAAGCCTCTCGGCAGAACATGCCCGTCGCTACTCATCTCCGGCTTTCCACGGTCGATCAGCCCTACTATAGCGTCGAGCGAGAAGTCTCCTTCTCATGCAGAAAATCGGATACCGCATTGTTTGGTCGGTCTCAACAAGCGCGCCCCCATCGTGGTCATGCGCTCATCCTCAACTACACGGCGACGAGCTATCACTGGGGGTGCTATGCAACGTCGGTCGCGCTCCACAACGCGCTGACGGACGCGGGGTATGCTGTGATGACGGCTCCGGTCGAGGCGACGCACGCCATCACCACAACGCCGGGTTCGGCGGAGGATCTCCAGTCAGACTCATTCCAGATCGCGTTCGAGACTGGAAACGGCCTCCTCTGCCAGATGATTCGTGATTGCGATGTCGTCGTCATCAACGGCGAAGGCACACTCCATCGCGACCACGCGGGTCCACGCAATCTGCTCGCGCTCGCCTACATCGCCGCCACGCGCTACGGCCGGCAGGTGCACATGGTGAACCATTCGTGCTTTCCAAACGGCGACGACGGCGTAGCTACCGATGAGGTCGAAGCACTCTATCGCCTCGCGCTCGGCGCGTGCGCCTCACGCGTGGCGCGGGAGCCACTGACGGTGGACCGATATCGGCGCTGGGGCCTTTCGGTCGAGCAGGGCTTCGACAGCCTTCCGGCATGGCTCGACACCTACATGCCGCGACTGCGACACAAGGCGCCGACGGACACGCGTATTCTCATCGCCGGTGGCGTGAGCTGGTATGAGGCTGTGTCGGAACACTTCGCCAAGGCGCTTCTTCAATTGGATCGAGCTGCCTCGATTTCCTTTCTCGGCGGCGCGTATCGACGCGAACCACCTGAAGACAAGCGCACGATGGACGCCCTGAAGCCGCTCATGCCTCAGCTGACCTACACGGCGCCCGCTTCGGCAAACGACTGGTTGCGAGAGATCGCGGGCGCGACGCTGCTCGTCACCGGACGCTTCCACCATGCGGTCGCCGCAGCCGCTCTCGGAACGCCCTTCGTGGCCATCGCAAGCAATACCCCCAAGACGAACGGCGTATGCCAGCTGCTCGGACTTCCCGCGCCTCTCGATCCGTATTCGGACTCACTTTCCGTACAGGTGGCTGGCGCGATCAGTGATGCAATGCGCGGAAGCGGCTTTCGCTCTTCAGCGGCCACACAGGCGAAAGTGCGCGCGCCGTCGAAAGTCAACTTCGTCTGGAGTCGTTGAGCGCAGAGGGCCGCCCTACACGGGACGTTCGCGCCCCCTCAATAATGCCCCAGCCTGTCTTCCACCGCGTGGCCGCGGGCGGGGATGAGCATGGTGCGCAGGAAGGTGCATACTGTCTCGCCGCGCTGGTTCTTGCCGGTGGTGCGGATGGTCACGATGCCCTGCCCCGGGCGTGAGGCGCTCTCGCGCTTGGCGATCACCTCGCTCTCGGCATAGAGCGTGTCGCCGGCGAAGACGGGGGCGGTGAACTTCACCTCGTCCATGCCGAGATTGGCGATGGTCTTCTGGCTGCAGTCGGAGACGCTCATGCCGACGAGCAGCGAGAGCGTATAGGTGGAGACGACGAGATTGCGCCCGAACTCGGTGCCCTTCGCGTACTCGGCATCGAAGTGCAGCGGGTGCGTGTTGAGCGTGAGCAGCGTGAAGAGGTGGTTGTCGTACTCCGTCACCGTCTTGCCGGGGCGGTGCTCGTAGACGTCGCCGACGACGAAATCCTCGAAGTGGCGGCCGAACGTCTCGCGGTAGCGCTGCGGCCCGACCTGCTTCCAGTTCTGCACCATGCCCGTTCCCCTGTGCCCGACGCCGGGTCGCCGGCGAGGAGACCGGTGTTCAAGCGCAAACCGGCGTCCGAGGGAACCCGGACGCGCCGGTTCAGGTGCCGCGGGCGCGGGCGCCGGTGTCGAGCGTGGAGGGCGAGAGCGGCTCCATCGTGTCGAGGTTCCAGAGCGCGGGGTCGAAGGCTTTGCGCGTCTCGCGCTGCACCGGATACCCGTTCACCTCCTGCTCGCTGTCGATGATGCGGCCCCGCCCCTCGGCGACGTCCGCGATCACCCGCACGTCATGCGCGTCGCGATCCCACGGTCGCGCGCCCGCCTTCGCGAGCACCGCCCGCTGCACGTCCTGCGCGCGGATGGCGACGAGACCCGTCGGCCAGAGCGGCGGACGCGCCGCATCGATGATCCGCGCCGGCGCCGTCGTGTAGCGGCCGGTCATGGGCAGCGGCGCGCCGATCCAGTCGACGGCGATGTTGTCGCGCAGGTGCAAAAGCACATCGCCGTAGCCGCCGAGCATGAAGAAGGCGAGCCCCTGCGGCGTCGACGGACCTGCGCGCAGCACATTGCCGACGACCGACATCTGGCCGGTCTGGAAGGGTTTGTCGCCCCACTCCTCGGCCATGAGGTTGTAGTGGATCGCGCGCGGACCGGGATTGTAGATGAGATTGTTGACGATCGCGCCGCGCACGCCGCCCTTGAAGAGCGGGCTGCGTTCGACGTTGTGCGCGTAGAGATTGCCGACGATCAGGATGTCGCTGACATTGTCGTGGATCAGCGAGCCCTTCGAGTGTTCGAACTTCGCGTGCGTGGAATGCGCGAGACCTTCGGCGAGAAGGTTGTTGCTGAAGGTGATGCGGTGCGAGGTGCCGGCGCGCCACTCGTCCGGCGTCGATCCCGTGAAGCGCGGGCCGGACGCGGAGAGGTTTTCATCCGTCGCCCAGGTGATCGAGCAATGGTCGATGATGACGTTGCGCGCCGCCACCGTGGCGATGCCGTCCTCGTCCCAGCCGCTCGACTTCGCCGCCCCTGCCTCGCCCGGACGGATGCGCAGGTGACGGATGACGACGTCGTGGGTCGCGATGTCCATGCCGCCGCGAATGAGCGTGACGCCCGGCGAGGGGGCCGTCTGGCCGGCGATGGTGAGGAACGGCTCGCGGACGCGCAGGGTCTCGCGGCCGAGGTCAATGACGCCGCCCACTTCGAAAACGACGATCCGCGGCCCCTTGGTCTCGATCGCCGCGCGCAGCGATCCCGGACCGGATCCCGCCAGTGTCGTGACCCGCAGGATCTGCCCCCCTCGCCCGCCCGGGGTGGTCGCCGCCCACCCCTGCGCGCCCGGGAAGGCCAGCGGCGCGGCCAAGGCGGTCGCCGGCTGCGCCGACGCGGGGCCCGTGGCCGGGACGGCGGCGACGCAGAGGGCGGCGGCCGTCACAATTCCCAGTACTTTCAGAAGGTTCATCGGACCTCACTCCCTCCGGGCGCCGTGTCGGACCATTGTGTCGCCGACGCCTCAATGACCCGCCATTCGATTGTTTGCAGCCAAACCGGTGAAAGGCGAATTGTAAATGACACCGGTTTCCTATAGCACTGGTCCGGTCGGGAAGGGTAGCCCCTGCCCGGCCAACGCGATCGCCGCCAACGGCGACCGGATCAGAACGGGGAGCGGAGCGTGAACGACGGAAGCGGGCGAGCAGCGGCGACAGCAGGACGCTTCGTGGCCGCGCGTCTCCAGGGCGCTGCGCTGCCCGAGTATCCCGGCGCCCCGCCGCAATCGCTCGATGAAGCCTATGCGATCCAGGACGCCGCGATCGACCTCTGGCCCGACGACATCGCTGGCTGGAAAATCGGTCTGATCCAGCCGGCCTTCCGCGCGGCCTTCGGCGCCGAACGCATCGCCGGCCCGATCTTCGGCGCGGACACGACTTTGGCTTCCGGCGACGCCCCCGTAGACCTCCCGGTCTTCGCCGGAGGTTTCGCCGCCATCGAAGCGGAGTTCGTCATCCGCATCGCCGCCGACGCGCCCGCAGACCGCCTTGACTGGACGCTCGAAGATGCGGCGACATTGATCGGCGCCGTGCATGTCGGCATCGAAAGCGCAGGCAGCCCGTTCCCGGAGATCAACGATCACGGACCGGCCGTGACGGCGTCCGACTTCGGCAACAATGCGGGCCTTGTAGTTGGCGGGGCGCTGGCCGACTGGGACGTCACGGCGCTCAAGCGCTTCGTCGCGGAAACCTGGATCAATGGCGCGTGCGTCGGCAAGGGCGACGCCAGCATGATTCCCGGCGGTCCGGTCGCCGCGCTTGCCTTCGTGCTCGGCGTGACCGCGCGTCGCGGACGCCCGCTGCGCAAGGGACAATGGATATCGACCGGCGCCGTCACCGGCGTTCACGCCATTCGCATCGGCGAGATCGCGTTCGCGAAATTCGCCGGTCAAACCGTGCATTGCCGCGCCGTGCGCGCGGAACCGAGAACACCCGACCAGGACACAAGACGCCAGACATCACGCTGATACACAGCCAACAGACGGCGCCGCAGAGCGTCGCGGGAGGAACCATATGACGACCGACAACGTGACGCCGCAAGCAGCGGCCGCGCCCGTCGCTGCAGGCAAATATCGATGGGTCGTCGTTGCGCTGCTGTTCGTGGCGATGGTCATCAACTATGTCGACCGGCAGATGATCGGCTTCCTGAAGCCGGACTACCTGCAGCCGGAATTCGGCTGGAGCGAACGCGACTACGCCGACATCGTCTTCTGGTTCCAGGCGTCCTACGCGGTCGCGTACCTTCTGTTCGGACGCATCATCGACAAGATCGGCGCCAAGTGGGGCTTCGCCGCAGCTTTCACCATCTGGACGGTCGCGCATATCGCACACGCGGGCGCGCGCACGCTGACACACTTCTTCCTCGTACGCATGTTGCTCGGCATCGGCGAGGGCGGCGCATTTCCCGGCGGCATCAAGGCCGTCGCGGACTGGTTCCCCAAGAAGGAGCGCGCCTTCGCCACCGGTATCTTCAATGCTGGCACCAATATCGGCGCTATCGTGACCCCGCTCGTCGTCCCTTTCATCGTCGTCGATCTCGCCATGGGATGGCGCGCGAGCTTCGTGATCATCGGCGTTGCGACACTGCTTTGGCTGCCGGCGTGGCTCATGCTCTACAGCCACCCTCGCAAGAACAAGAACGTCACGCCGCAGGAACTGGCGTGGATCGAAAGCGATCCGCCGGATACGGTCACCAAGGTCAGTTGGGCGAAGGTGCTGCGGCAGAAAGAGACTTGGGCCTACGCCATCGGCAAGTTCCTCATCGATCCGATCTGGTGGTTCTTCCTGTTCTGGCTGCCCGATTTTCTCGGCAAGAATTACGGCCTCGACATCAAGACCTTCGGACCGCCGATCATCGCGATCTACCTGATCTCCGACGTCGGCAGCATCGGCGGCGGGTACATCTCCTCCTTCTTCCTGAAGCGCGGCATGAGCCTTCATGCGGCGCGCAAGACGGCGATGCTGCTCTGCGCATTGTGCGCCCTGCCTGTGATCTTCGCGGCGGAGGCCTCGAACATGTGGGTCGCCGTGCTCATCATCGGCCTGGCGACGGCGGCGCACCAAGGCTTCTCGGCCAATCTCTACACCCTGCCCAGCGACGTCTTCCCGCGTTCCGCGGTCGGCACGGTCGTTGGCATCGGCGGGATGCTGGGCGGGATCGGCGGGATGCTGTTCGCGAAGTATGTGGGCGAGGTGCTAGAGACCATCGGCAGCTACACGCCGATCTTCATCGTCGCGGGTTCGGTGTATCTCATCGCGCTGCTGGTGGTGCACCTGCTGTCGCCGCGCTATGAACCCGCCAAGGTCGAATGAGCGCATCCCACATCCTCTGCTTCGGCGAACTGCTGCTGCGTCTGTCGGCGCCGGCGGGTGAAAAGCTGCTGCAATCTGCACGGCTCGATGTCGTCGTCGGCGGCGCAGAGGCGAATGTCGCGGCATGTCTGGCGCAGCTCGGTCACGCCGCCGCGATGGTGAGCTTCGTGCCCGACAATGCGCTCGGACATGCGGCGCGCAGCGAACTGCGGCGACACGGCGTGGATGTTGCCGGTGTGCAGGTTTCGGAGGCCGGGCGAATGGGCCTCTACTTCCTCGCGCCCGGCGCCGTTCTGAGAACATCGGAAGTGCTCTACGACCGGCAGGGTTCGACATTCGCCCTCGCCGCTCCTGACGCGATCGACTGGACGTCGCGTTTGCGGGACGCCAGCTGGCTGCATCTTTCCGGCGTAACGCCCGCCATCGGCGCCAATGCGGCGGCGGCGGCGGTGCGCGCAGCGGAAGCAGCGACACTCGCCGGCGTACCGGTCTCCTTCGACGGCAATTATCGCGGCAAGCTCTGGGCGCTGTGGAACGGCGACGGACCGGGCGTATTGCACACCCTGCTTTCGCACACCGCTCTTGCCTTTGCGGACGAGCGCGACATCGCTCTCGTCCTCAAGAAGGACTTCGGCGGCGACACGCCGATGGAGAGACGCCGCCGCGCCGCCGAGGCCGCCTTTGCGGCGTTTCCCCAGCTGCAGCGCATCGCGTCGACGATTCGAGACGTGCATGGACCGGACGATCACACCCTGACCGGCACGCTGATCACACGCGACGGCGCGTTCACGACGCGCCCCTTCCGGCTGTCGCGCATCGTCGATCGCATAGGCGGCGGCGACGCTTTCGCGGCGGGCTTGTTGTGTGGACTCTGTGAAGGCAAAGACGACCGGACCGCGCTGGAACTCGCCATGGCGTGTGCGTGTCTGAAGCACGGTGTCTTCGGCGACTTTCATCAGGTGACACGCACCGAACTCGATGACGTCCTGGCCGGCGGCGGCGGCGACGTGCGACGCTAGTACGTGCCCCGCTGGATATAGGGGACCTTCGCAAACAAGCGCCGTTCAGCGCCTCGCGGATCGAAGCCAAGCCGCGGCGCGAGATCGAGCATCATCGTGGCGCGCTCGGGCAGTGTGTAGCGCGCCCAGTCTGCAACGCCGGACACGCGCGGCGTTCCAGTCATTGCGAAAGAGAGCAGCATTCCGCTCATGAGCGACGCCATGCGCCGCGCCTCCGCGCCGCCTCCCGCATAGTTCGCCGACGATGCAACACCGACGGTATCGAAGGCGAGAGGAATGTCGATCGTGTGCGGCGCGCCCCACTTCCCGCCGTCGACCGGCGAACGCCAGTCGAGTTGATACATGTGAACCGGCGCGCCTTGCGCAGCGCGCAACTCCGCCTCGATCAGCGCTGCACGCCAGGAACGACCCGCCGTCGTTGCGGCGAAGAAGAGATCCGGCGGCGAGATGCCCGGATGGAGATCGCGGTAGGTCTTGATGACAAGCGCAACGTCGATGTCGACAAACAGCGCCGGCGCGAGGCGTGCCGCAAGATCGTCCCATGTCAAGTCAAACAGGGACGGATCGGAGCGCCCATTGAGGCCGCGCGTTTCATCCCGCGTATTGCCGATGATCATTGGTATGGACGCGCCCTGCGGCGGAGCGTCGGGATAAAAGGGATGGCGTGACAACACCGTCTCATCCAGCACCGGGCCGAAATAAATCGTGGATCTCGCCATCGAGGGATCGGCGGCGCGCGTCGCGTCAACGAGACGTTCGACCGGAAGCGCGCGCAGCGCGGCCACGTCTCCCTGCTTCACGCCCAGCGCGGCGAAGACGGCCCGCGCGCGGGCTTGTGCTGCCCGTGGCCCCTGCACCGTGATCTGCTGTCCGCTCATCGTAAGCACGCGATGAAAAAGGCCGCGCGTCGCGTCCGTCGCAAGCAGCGTTACGATCTTCGCGCCGCCACCCGATTGGCCGAAGACGGTGACATTTCCCGCAGCGCCGCCGAAGGCGCCGATATTGTCGCGCACCCATTGCAGCGCCAGAACGACATCCGTGATGCCGACATTTCCAGACCCGGCAAACGCGGGCGCAACGCCGTCCAGATGCAGGTGCCCGAAAATGTTCAGGCGATGATTGAGTGTCACGACGACGACATCGCCTTGCGCGGCCAGGCGCGCGCCATCGGTCAGCGGGTGCCCGCCGGACCCTGAACTGTATTCGCCGCCGTGCACATAGACGAGCACCGGCCGGCGTGCGTGCGCATCGGCGCCCGGCGTCCAGATGTTGAGCCGCAAACAGTCTTCCGACATCGACTCATCGAGGGCGCGCTGCGGGCAAGCATCACCGAAACGCGTCGCCGGCCGGATATCGCGCCACGGCGCCGGGGGCACGGCCCGCTGAAAGCGCCGCTGTCGCGTGTCCGCGCCGTAGGGAACGCCGAGGAAGATTTCGATCCCGTCGCCTCGTCTGCCCTGCACGCGTCCGTGCCTCGTTGCGACGACAGGATCGCTGCGCCGCCCCGCAGCGTGCGCCGCCATGGTCGGCCACGCCGCCGCAGCACCGGCGATGAAGGTTCGTCGGATAATCATGTCGCGAAAAAGAACGGCGCCGCACCGAAGTGCGACGCCGCAGCATCAGGAGGAATGATGCAGAATAGGATCAATACTTGTAGCGGACGCCGAAGTAATACTGACGCCCGGTGTGATGGTAGACTGACGAACGGTCGGCGGTGGAAGACACGTACTGATCGTTGAACTCATCGGTGAGATTGAGTCCTTCGAAGGTGAACGTCAGGTGGTCGCCGATCTTGTAGGAGGCGGAGACGTCCACGTTCGTCGTCCCGATCTTGCCTTCGACATCGTTGCCGTTTCGACCCGGAACCGTCTGAAGATAATCGTCACGGTTCGCAACGGAGACCCGCGCCTTCATCGGCCCATGCTCGTAGTAGAGCGTGAGGTTGTAGGCGTCCGGCGAAAGATTGATCAGATCGTCCTTCACATAGGTCGGCACGGCCGCCGTCCCCGAGGTCACATAGCTGATCTCGGATTCAACGTGCGTGTAGTTGGCCTGGACGCCGAAGCGATCAAACGGCGCGGGCAGGAAGGTGAACGGCGTCTGGAAGCCGATTTCGAAGCCCTTCAGCGGGCCGCCCGGTGAATTCACCGCCGCCGACACCTGGAACACTTCATCGCCGGTGAAGCCTGCAGGCAGCAGCGAGAGCGGCAGACCAGTCGTGTTGAACGGCCGGTCCTGACGGATCGTCTGAATGTAGCTGTCGATGTCCTTGTAAAAGACGGCGATCGAGAAGAGCGCCTCGTCCGCGAAATACCATTCGAAGCTGGTGTCGAATGTTGTTGCACGGAAAGGCTCAAGCAGCGGATTGCCCGTTGTGATGGTAAGCGTACCCGTCGTGCTGACGGTGCCGCCCGGGTTCAGGTTGCCGAGTTGCGGGCGGGCCATCACTTTCGCCGCGCCGAAACGCACGACGATGTCGTCGGTGAGATCGACCGCGAGGTTCAGCGAAGGCAGCGTGTCGGAGTAGTTGTTTTTCACCGTGACGAGCTGGCCGCCGCCGGTGGCGAGATAGCCTTGCGCCTTGAGCTCCGTCTCGACGTGGCGCACCCCCACATTGCCGCGCACGCCGAAACCGCCGAGCGACGTGTTCCAGTCGAGCTGGCCGTAGTAGCCGGTGTCGGTCTCGTTGATCTCGCGATTGTTGCCGCGTGCGTTGCCGTTGGTGATGCTGGTCATCCGGAAGTCGTTGCCGTCAGTCGTGTTGCCGGGCGTCGTATCGCAATTGCAGTAGATGTCGAACAACCGGGCGATGCTGTCGAAGCTCGGCACGAGCCAGGCCGACGGCGTGCCGGCGCCGATGCTCATGCCATTGCCGTAGCCGCTGATGACGCTGGAGATGTTGGCGACGGTGACGCCCGCGGGCAGCACCGGGATCGCCGTTTCGGACGCGCGCCGGAATTCCCAGGTCGTGAAGTTGAAGTTCTTGTAGTTCGCGCCGCCGCGCAGCGTGAAGGTGTCGTTCAGCTCCCAGCCGAGATCGAACTGGATCGTGTCGAAGACGTTGGTGGCGCCCTGCGGACGGATGCGGATTTCGGAGGTGGGCTGCCCCGTCGTGATCCAGTTCCAGTTCGCGGGATTCGTGACATCGAAGCCGTAATTGATCGACGGGAGGCGATCATTGCCGCGGAAGTCCCACGAATAGCCTTGCGTGTTGAGACGGTCGAGCGTGACCGTGGTCTGCAACGGATTGTTGAAGTCGGACTCCGACCGGCCCGCCATGGCGACGAGTTTGAGTCGATCCGTGAAATCATGCTCAACGCGCAAGGTGTTTTGCGTGAAGTCAGTTTCCAGCTGGTCGAAGCGCGACTCGCTGCGGATATCTACGTTGTCGAATACGCCATAGACCATGTCCCCGTCCGGCCCGACGACGAGATCGCGGATGATGACCTGCGGCTTTCCGCCCTGCGCAGCGGTGCGGCTGAACGAGAGCGATTCGAGGAAGTCTTCCTGACGCGTGGACTTCAGTTCGGCGAACAGGAGATCCCAGCTGATCGTCGTCGATTCAAACGGGCGGAACTGGATCGATCCCGTGATGCCGAGGCGATCCTGTTCGTGCGTAAGGCGGCCATAGCGCGGCAGACGCGGCGCAAAAGCGGAGTTGCCCGCTTCCCAGAGCGCGACGTTCTGCGGCGTGTTCGCCGGACGCGCGATGCCAGTGGAGCAGTTTGCCGCCGATGCGCCCAACGTGGTGCCGCCGGAGACCTGCACGCCCGCGGTCGTCGGGTTGATGTCGTAGCCAAGCGGACTGCAGAAGCCGCCCGAACCGCTGCCCTGTTCCCAGCGCACGGAGCTGAAGCCCTCTTCGAGGCTGCTGCGGTTGGCGTAGGCGACGGAGAACAACGCGCCGAGCTTGCCGTCGAACCATGTATTCGAGATCAGGAAGGCGGCGCGGGGATCGTTCTCTTCAGACAGATCGTTCCAGCCATGCTGCGCCGAAATGGCGAGCGTGAATTTGCGATAGTCGAAAGGTCGCGCGGTTGTGAGATCGAGCGTGGCGCCGAGGGAGCCCTCTTCCGTTTCCGCCGAAGGCGTCTTCGAAACCTTGATGCTGTTGAAGAGCTCGGACGCAAAGATATTGAAGTCGAACTGGCGTGAGCGGTTGGCGCCGCCGGAGCTGTCGGTTGCGCCGGTCGTCGCCAGCGCTTCCATGCCGTTCACACGCGTACGCGTGAAATCGGAGCTGAGCCCGCGCACCGTGATCGAACGGCCTTCGCCGGCGTCACGGTCGATCGACACGCCGGGAATGCGCTGGATCGATTCAGCGAGATTGAGATCAGGGAAGTCGGCGATGTCTTCGGCCATGATCGCGTCGACAACGCCGGTGGCGTTGCGCTTGACCTCGATGGTCTGGGCCAGCGAGCCACGGAAGCCCGTCACGACGATTTCGTCGGACTCCGTCGCCTCGACCTGCTGGGCGGAGGCCACGTTGCCGAAGGCCGTCGCCGCCGCCATGGCCGCGAGGGAAAGACCGTACCGAACACGATTCATCGAAGACGACATGCCAACCTCCCCTTGGTGTGGTCCATCTCTTTGTCCGCCCTCGCGTCGGCGGCTGGATCCACAGCGCTTTGTCTTGACACCGGTGTCATAACCGTCTTTGACACCGGTGACATTCGTCGTACCATAGCGGGGGCTTCCGGCAAATGACAATCCCGTTCCCGTCAAAGACGTATCCACGGCCCGGGGCTGTGGCTTCCGGGTCGCACTCGAGGGGTCACGCGCTGCGGCTCGCGCTCCTCCTCGGCGCCATGTTCGCCAATTGGATGATCTCGCCGTCGTCGACCGCCCGCGCGCAACCATGCGAGGCGCGCGACGCCTTCCCGGGCGCCGAGGGCGCCGGACGCCATGCCCGCGGCGGACGCGGCGGGCGCATCGTCCGCGTGACCACGCTCGACGACGCTGGCCCCGGCAGCCTGCGCGCGGCCATCGAGAGCCCGGGCGCGCGGATCATCTTCTTCGACGTCGCGGGCGTCATCGCCCTGCAATCTCCCCTCGTCATCCGCCATGGCGCTGTGACGGTCGCCGGACAGTCGGCGCCGGGCGATGGCATCGCGATCCGGAACCAACCGCTCATCGTCGCGGCCGACGATGTGGTGGTGCGCTTCATCCGTGCGCGGTTGGGCGATGAGTCCGGCGCCGAGGAAGACGCGATCTCTGTGACGCGCGGACGACGCATCATTCTGGATCATGTCTCGGCGAGCTGGTCGGTCGACGAAACGCTCTCCATCGCCAGCCGTTACGCGCCCCGTGACGCAGGTCCCTACGATGTGACTGTGCAGTGGTCGATCATTTCGGAATCGCTGAACCGCTCCCGTCACGCAAAGGGCGATCACGGCTACGGCACGCTGGTGCGCGGCGCGCACGGTTCCCGCATCACCTTCCATCACAATCTCTGGGCACATCACCGCGCGCGCAATCCGCGCCCCGGCAACTATCTCTCGCCCGCTGAAGATCCAATCGGCCCGATGATCGAGTTCCGCTCGAACGTCTTCTACAACTGGGGAGGCCGGTACGCGGGCTACAACGCCGACAAGTCGCAGCGCGTCACCTACAACTTCATCGACAATGCCTATGTCGCCGGACCGGACTCGACCGGCGCGCTTGCGTTTCAGGAAGAGAATGCCGAAGCGCGCGCCTATTTCTTCGGCAACACCATGAATGGCGCCACACCCGTTGATCCGTGGAGTCTCGTCGAGGGCGGCGGTCGCATCGGCTACCGCCTCGACCGCGCTGCGGACGTCGGCGCAGTTCGGCCTGAGGACGCGGCGTCTGCATATGATTTCGTGCTGGCGCACGCCGGCGCATCGCGGCCCCGCGATGTGGTGGATGCACGTATCGTCGCGAACGTGCGCGCGCGCTCGGGACGCATCATCGACAGCCAGGCCGACGTGGGCGGCTGGCCCTCCCTGCGCGGCGACGCGCCCGCCCCGGACGCCGACGGCGACGGCATGCCTGATGCCTGGGAGCGCGCGCGCGGCCTCGATCCCGCTGATGCGTCTGACGGCGCCATTGATCCTGACGGCGACGGCTACACGGAAGTGGAGGACTATCTGAACAGTCTCGTCCGCTGACTCAGCGCGCGAGCCATCCGCCGTCCACCGGAATGATGGCGCCGTGCATGTAGTCGGACGCCGCACTCGCGAGAAACACAGCCGCGCCGCCCAGATCAGCCGACTCGCCCCAGCGCCCCGCCGGGATACGCGCGAGAATATCGCGCGAACGCTGCGGATCGGCGCGCAGCTGTTCGGTATTGTCAGTCGCCATGTAGCCGGGCGCGATGGCGTTGACGTTCACGCCCTTCCCCGCCCACTCGCTCGCGAGCAGTCGTGTGATCCCGGCGATGCCGCTCTTCGACGCCGCATAGGACGGCACGCGGATGCCGCCCTGGAAAGACAGCATCGACGCGATGTTGATGATCTTGCCGCCGCCCTGCGCGATGAACCGCCGCCCCACCGCCTGCGCGAGAAAGAAAGCCGACTTCAGATTGACGTCGATGACGTCGTCCCAGTCCTTCTCGGTGAAATCGACTGCGTCCGCACGCCGGATGATGCCGGCGTTGTTGATGAGAATGTCGAGTCGTCCGGCGCCCGCGATCGCTTCGTCGACAATGCGGCCGACAGGCTCGATCGTCGAAAGATCAGCCGTGACGGAGACGAAATGACGGCCCGCCGCGCGCACCATCGCTTCGGTCTCGTCCGGCCTCGCCATGCCCGCCACCACGACATCGGCGCCGGCTTCGGCGAGCGCGCGCGCAATCCCCTGGCCAAGCCCGCGACTGCCGCCCGTTACGAGCGCCACCTTGCCGGAGAGATCGAACATGCTGCTCATCGCGACACCCTATTTCAGCTGGCAGATGTCGAGGACATGCATGTCCGTGTAGTCGAGATTCTCGCCGCCCATCGCCCAGATGAAGCAGTAATTGCTCGTGCCCGTTCCCATGTGGATCGACCACGGCGGCGACACGACCGCCTCTTCATTCGCGACAACGATGTGGCGCGCCTTGTCCGGTTCGCCCATGAAATGGAAGACGCGCTCATCTGGCTTCAGCCCGAAGTAGAAGTAGATTTCCGAACGGCGGTCATGAAGGTGAGGCGGCATCGTGTTCCAGACGCTGCCGGTCTTGAGGATCGTGAGTCCGAGCAAGAGTTGCGCAGAGCGACAGGTTGCGGGCACGATGTACTGGTAGATGGTGCGCTCGTTCGACGTCTCGAGAGACCCACGCTCCAGCGGCACGGCCTTGTCGATGGAGATCTTCACCGTCTCGAAGCGTGCGTGCGCGGGTGTCGATGCGAGATAGAATCTGGCGGGTGTCTTGGCGTCGAGACTTTCGAAGATCACCTCTTTAGTGCCCTGCGGCACATAGAGCCCATCGCGAGGCGCCATCGCATACGCCTCGCCGTCGACGATCACGCGGCCTTCGCCGTCACCGACATTGACCACGCCAAGTTCTCGACGCTCAAGGAACGGCGCGCCTTCCGCCGGCGGGCCCTGCACCGGCAGTTTGACTGGCGCGGACATCGGCGCGGCGCCTCCGATCACGAAGCGTTCGTTGTGCGCATAGTCGAGCGTCACTTCCCCGGGGGCGAACAGGCCGGTGAGGAGGTAGCGCTGGCGCAGCGTGTCATTGTCGACGCCGTCCATCATGTCCGGATGCGTCGCCTGATAGGTTTTTCGGAACATTACGGACCTCCCGTTTTCTTGTTTGGGCGCGGAAACCGGTGTCAAGTTACCGCGTCGTTTCGAATGGCGGCTCAGCGTTTTGGCGGGGACGTGGAGTTGCGGACGATGAGTTTGGCTTCCGGCACTTCGGCTTCGCTCTCCGCGCCATCGAGGAGTTTTGCGGCGGCGGAGCGCCCCATCTCCACAATCGGCCAGCGGATGGTGGTGAGCGGCGGCCACAGCCGCGCCGACATGGGCGTATCGTCGAAGCCGACGATGGAAAGATCCTCCGGGATGGAGAGCCCCATCTCCCGCGCCACCTGGTAGACGCCGGCCGCCATCTCGTCGTTGCAGGCGAAGATCGCGGTGGGGCGGTTCTTCAGGCTGAGCAGCTTGCGCGCGCCCTCTATGCCGGAGTCGAAGGTGTACGCGCCGTCGACGCAGCACTCCTTCGCCAGCTTCAGGTCATGTTCGGCAAGACCGGCTTCAAAGCCTTCACGCCGTTCGATGCGCGAGCGGAACCCTACCGGCCCCTCGATCAGTCCGATGCGCTTGTGCCCGAGCGCCGCGAGATGTCGCGCCGCTTCCGCCGTACCGATTTGATCATTGGAAATGACGAGTTTCGACGGCACATCCAGCACCGCCGACGCCACGCGCACATAGCGGCATCCAAGCTCATCGAGCATTGCGGTCAGCGCGTTGTTCTCCGAAATCGGCGGCAGCAGCACGACGCCGTAGAGCTTCTGGCGTTGCGCGAAGGCGCGCACATCGTTGACCAGCGTGTCGCTCTGCCGGTTGCACGGATGCACGACGAGTTCGAACCCCGAGCCGCGCACGCCGTCGAGCAGGCCCTGCTGCATCGTCACGACGAATTGCGCGTTCGGATTATCGTAAACGAGACCGATCAGGAACGAGCGTCGGAACGCCAGCCCCCGCGCCTGCGGATCGGGCTCGTAGCCGTGTTCACGGATGATCGCGCTCACGCGCTCGCGGGTTTCTTCCGTCACCAGGGGCGATCGATTGATGACGCGCGAGACGGTCTTCTTGGATACGTTCGCGAGGCGGGCGATATCGTTGATGGTGGCGCGCCGCGCCGGCGGTGCTGACATTGTCTCGGGGCGCTCGGCCTCCGGCTGTCGCTTTTG
Source organism: Hyphomonadaceae bacterium (assembly GCA_016791445.1). GTDB lineage: Bacteria > Pseudomonadota > Alphaproteobacteria > Caulobacterales > Aquidulcibacteraceae > VFBF01. The sequence goes on from JAEUMP010000006.1 coordinate 43,155, forward strand.
TTTTTCGGGCCGCATGACCATCTGGCTCCGGGTCCGGAGCCCCTTTGACACCGGTTTACCAGTACGCAGTTTCCGGGGCCGGTTCAAGCGCTTCAGGGCTGCATAGCACAAGTCGGGGACGCCTGCGCGGGTCCGGAAACCAGGCTTGTGCATGTTCCGTTTTTGTTCTATTTCATTCCGGTGCCGATCCCATTTGCCGCCCCCGCAAGGCCGGACCGGGACGTCGAGACGTTCCAGACATCGTTCGAGGACGCCGCCGCCCGACCTGTCACCGAGATCGTCCCCGCCGCTGCGGGAGACGGTGCGGCGGCGCTCGGCTTCGCCCTTGCGTGGTGCGGTGCGCAGGCGCGGGATGAAACCCTGCTCATCGCCGCCACCGACGACATGCAGGCCGAATATGGCGCCCCCTACCCGCCCGGGCTCTCCCAGTACGGTCTCGCCGCCACACGCCTGCTGCACGTGCGTGCGCACACGCTGAAGGAAGCGCTGTGGGCCTGCGAACAGGCGCTGGCCCTGCCGCGCATGCGCGCCCTGTGCATCGTACCGCAGAAGAGTCGCCTGACGCTGACCGAGACACGGCGGCTCCATCTCGCGGCGGAAAGAAGCGGCGCGCGATGCGTGCTTCTACGCTTCGATCCGCTGTCGCCGAGCGCGGCGTGGACTCGCTGGCGCATCGCCGCCGCCGCAAGCCATGGCGCCGACGCCGAACTCGGTAGGCCGTGCTTCGCCGCCACCCTGACACGGCGCCGCAGCGGCCCCTCCGGACAAAGCTGGCTTCTGGAATGGAACGCCGATGAGCACGCCTTCACCCAAAGGGAGCAGGACGCTTCCGCCGCCGGATCAACGTTGGCTGGCCCTGTGGTTGCCGCGTCTGCCCACAGACCGGCTGAAGCGCAGCGGCGCCGCGCCGGCTGACCAGCCGGTCGCGCTTTATGCCAAGATCGCGAACGCCTTTGTCCTGACGGCAGTCGATATGCAGGCCGCACGGCGCGGACTGGCGCCCGACATGCCGCTCGCCGATGCGCGCGCGCTCTGCACCGATCTTTTCGCGCTCGAAGCGGAGCCTGAGGCCGATGCGCACTGTCTCGATGCGATCGCCGCCTGGTGCGAGCGATACACGCCTGTGGTCGCACTCGATCCGCCGGACGGCGTCTTTCTCGACATCACCGGATGCGCGCACCTGTTCGGCGACGAGGCGGCCCTGCGCACATCGCTGCTCACGCGCCTCACACAGCAAGGCTTCACAGCACGCGCCGCCATTGCACCGACCCCAGCAGCAGCATGGGCGCTGTCGCGTTTTGCGAAACGCGCCGCAGTCGATCGTGAAGGGCTTCAGGACGCACTGTCCGATCTGCCGGTCGCAGCGCTCCGGCTCCAGCCTGATGCGCAAGCCCTGCTGCGCCGGTTCGGCTTCAAGCGCATCGGCCAGATCGCGACCTGTCCGCGCGCGCCTTTCGCCGCCCGCGCCGGTCAGGATGTTCTGCTGCGGCTCGATCTCGCCCACGGCCGCGCGCGCGAGGCGCTTACCCCGCGCCGCCCGCCCCCGCCGGTGACGGCATTCCGCCGTCTCGTCGAACCGATCCTCGATCTCGACGCCATTCTCCTCGTCGCCGCCGATCTCTGCACGGACGTTCTCGCGCAATGCGATCTCCGCGGCGAAGGCGTGCGCCGGCTGCAGCTTCATCTGTTCGGCGTCGATGGCGCGACCCGCACCGTCACGCTCGGGCTCAGCCGCGCCGAGCATGTGGCGGGCGTCATCATGCGCCTGCTGCGTGACCGTCTCTCCCGCGAAGCGGAGACGTTCGACGCGGCTTTCGGTTTCGAAGCGTTGCGCCTCGATGTGCTGGAGACGGCGCCGCTGGTCGTCACCGTTACGGACATTGAAGACAAGCCCGCACACGACGCCCGCAGCGAGATGCAGTTGCTCGACGCGCTTGTCGTGCGTCTCGGCGCATCGCGGGTGTCGCGGCCGCAGCTCGACGACACCCATGCGCCGGAGCGTGCAGGAACATGGCGTTCCGCCGTCGCAGCGACACAGGCCGCCTGGCCAACGCCGGAAGACGGCGTCATGCGGCGCCCGCTCACGCTTTTCGCGCATGCCCAGCCCATCGAGGCGATGGCGGAGGTCCCCGACGGCCCGCCCATGCGTTTCCGCTGGCGCAGGATCGTGCGCGAAGTCGCACGCGCAGAAGGCCCCGAACGCATTACCCCCCACTGGCTGCGCGCGCCGGACACCCGCACGCGGGATTATTACCGCGTCGAGGATACACAAGGAAAACGCTACTGGCTCTATCGCGAAGGCGCCTATGGCGGGGACGCGCCGCCGCGCTGGTTCTTGCACGGGCTCTTCGCATGAGCGGCTTTGCGGAACTCGCCGTCACCACCAACTTCTCCTTCCTGCGCGGCGCATCGCATCCGGAAGAACTGATGATGCAAGCGAAGGCGCTCGGACTTGAAGGCGTCGGCGTCGCGGATCGCAACACGCTGGCGGGCGTCGTGCGTGCACATGCGGCGGCAAAGGAATACGGCGTGCGTCTCGCGGTCGGCGCGCGGCTCGTCTTCCGGGACGGAACGCCCGACATCATCGTCTATCCGAAGGATCGCGCCGCCTGGGGGCGGCTCACCCGTCTTCTCACCATCGGCAATCGTCGCGCACCGAAGGGCGAATGCTGGCTCGACCTCGATGACTTCCTCGCTCACGCGGAGGGCCAGCAGGCCATCGTGGCGCCGGAATCAGACCCAGGCGATGCGTCATGCGATGCGCTTCGCGTGTGCCTGATGAAAGTGCGCCGTCATGCCGGCGCGGTCTGGCTCGCGGCGCGCTGCAGTTTCGACGGCGAGGATCGCCGTCGCCGCCGGCGCCTCACGGAGATCGCCGCCGAAACCGGCGCACGGCTCATCGCCACGACAGAGCCGCTGCATCACGTCCCGGAGCGCCGCGCCCTGCTCGACGTGCTGACCTGCGTCCGCGAGAAGACCACGCTCGACGCCGCCGGGCGACGACTTGCGGCGAATGCGGAACGCCATCTCAAGCCCGCAGCGGAAATGCTGCGACTCTACCGTCAGGCGCCGGAGGCCGTCGCTGAGACGGTGCGCTTCCTCGACGGCGTCCGGTTTTCTCTCGACGAGCTGAGCTACCAATATCCGGACGAGACCGTCGCAGGACACCCCACCGCTCAGAGTGCACTGGAGGCGTTGGCGTGGGAAGGCGCGGGGAAACGCTATCCCGACGGCGTGCCGGAGCGTGTGCGCGCGGCGCTTGAGCGGGAGCTCGACATCGTCGGCGCGCTCAACTACGCGCCCTACTTTCTCACCGTCGCCGACATCGTGCGTTATGCGCGGGAGGAATGCGGCATTCTCTGCCAGGGTCGCGGGTCGGCGGCGAATTCAGTCATCTGCTACTGTCTGGGCGTCACGTCCGTCGATCCCGCGCGTTTCCGCCTACTGTTCGACCGCTTCCTCTCCGCCGAACGCAACGAACCGCCGGACATCGACATCGACTTCGAGCACGAGCGACGCGAAGAGGTGATCCAGTATGTCTATCGCAAGTATACGCGGGATCGCGCCGCCCTCGCCGCCACGCTGATCTGCTATCGCGGCCGCAGCGCCATCCGCGACGTGTGCAAGGCGTTCGGCTATTCCGAGGACACCATCGCCTCGCTCTCGAAGACACAGCAATGGTGGTCCAAGGGCGTGACGCCCGAGGACATGCGTTCTCTCGGCCTGAACCCGGAAGACAGGAAACTCGCGCTGTGCCTTCACCTCGCGCGGACGCTCAAGGGGTTTCCACGGCACCTCTCCCAGCATGTCGGCGGCTTCGTCATCACGCGCGATCGCCTCGACGACATCGTGCCCGTGCAGAACGCCGCCATGGAAGACCGCACGGTCGTCGAATGGAGCAAGGACGATCTGGAGGAGTTGAAGATCCTCAAGGTCGATCTCCTCGGTCTCGGCATGCTGACTTGCCTGCGCAAGGCGTTCGCCATGATCGACGAACACTATCCTTCATGGGCCGCGCAGCCGCAAAAGCTCACGCTCGATACGCTGCCCAAGGAAGACCCCGCCGTTTACCGCATGTTGCAGCGCGCGGATTCCGTGGGCGTGTTCCAGGTGGAAAGCCGCGCGCAGATGTCCATGTTGCCGCGCCTGAAGCCGCAGGAATTCTACGATCTCGTCATCGAGGTGGCGATCGTGCGGCCGGGGCCGATCCAGGGCGGCATGGTGCACCCCTATCTGAAGCGCAAGCAGGGCCGCGAGCCCGTCACCTACCCTTCCGCCGCGCTTGAAGAGGTGCTGAAACGCACGCTCGGCGTCCCGCTCTTCCAGGAGCAGGCGATGGAGATCGCCATCGTCGGGGCCGGCTTCTCTCCGCCCGAAGCCGACAAGCTGCGCCGCGCCATGGCGACATTCCGGCGTGTCGGCACGATCGGCGCGCTGCGCGACAAGTTCATCGAGGGCATGCTGGCGAACGGCTATCCGCGCGACTTCGCGGAAGCGAGCTTCCGGCAGATCGAAGGCTTCGGCGAGTACGGCTTTCCGGAAAGTCACGCGCAGAGCTTCGCCCTGCTCGTCTACGCCTCGTCATGGATCAAGTGCCGCTATCCCGACGTGTTCGCCGCCGCCCTGCTCAACGCGCAGCCCATGGGTTTTTACGCCCCGGCGCAGATCGTGCGCGACGCCGAGGAGCATGGCGTCGAGGTGCGGGCGCCCGACATCAACCACTCCCTCTGGGACAACAGCCTCGAACCCGGAACGCCCGCAAAGGAACGGCTGCACGCGCGGCACAGGGACATGACCGACGATGTCGGGTCAAACATGGCGTTGCGTCTCGGCTTCCGCCAGATCGACGGGCTGCGCGCCGACGATCTCGAACGCTGCATCGCGCACCGCCGCGAGGGATACGACTCCATTCGCGATGTCTGGCTGCGTGGCGGACTTTCGCCGACGACGATCGAGCGTCTCGCGGATGCCGACGCCTTCCGCTCCCTCGGCCTCGACCGCCGCGCCGCGCTCTGGGCCGCGCGCGGGCTCAACCGTGTCGGCGGCGAAGAGGATGCACCGCTGTTCGCGCACGCCGCCGGGCCATCCAACGAACCGGACGTCGGCCTGCCGCCGCTGCGCATCGGCGAGCAAGTGGTGGAGGACTACCGTACGCTGAGACTTTCGCTGAAGGCGCACCCGGCGGGCCTGCTGCGCGAGCAACTGGCCGCAAGGCGCGCCATCACTTCCGCGCAGCTCGCCGAGACGCGCAACGGCGCACGCGTGCGCGTGGCGGGGCTGGTGCTGGTTCGCCAGCGGCCCGGCACGGCGTCAGGCGTCATCTTCATGACGCTGGAGGACGAGACGCACATCGCCAACATCGTTGTCTGGCCGCGGGTGTTCGAGCAGTTCCGGCAGGAAGTGCTCGGCGCGCGCCTGTGCGCCGTCGATGGCGTGGTGCAGAACGAGAGCGGCGTGGTGCACGTGGTCGCCGAACGGCTGCACGATTTCAGCCCGCTGCTCGCCGCGCTTTCTTCCGACGACATGCCCGTGGCGACCGCCCGCGCCGATGAAGTCAAACGCCCGACGCCGGACGCCCGCACGCACCCGCGCAACGTCCGTCACGACCTCGCGGCGCACGTCATGCCGAAAGGCCGCAACTTTCACTGAATGGCGATGCGCTTTAGCGCGGAGCCATGCGGATCCCGCCATCGAGACGCAGGCACTGGCCGTTGAAATAGGAATTGCGCGCCAGCTCCAGGACGAGACTGCCGAACTCCTCCGGCTTTCCGAGCCGTCGCGGGAACGGGACGGAGGCGGCGAGCGAGTCGAGCACCTTCGGCGTTGCGCCGAGCATCAGCGGCGTCGCAAAAATCCCCGGCATGATGGAGTTCACGCGGATGCCGAGATCCATCAGGTCCCGCGCCATCGGCAGGACAAGACCGTTCACGCCCGCCTTTGCGGAACCGTAGATCACCTGCCCGATCTGCGCGTCCTGCGCCGCCACCGACGCCGTCAGCGTGATGACGCCGCGCTCGTCGTCTTCCAGCGGCGGCAGGCTCGACATGCCGAGCGCCGAGAGCGAGGCGACGCGATAGCTCGCCGTCAGGATGCCGGCGACGCCGTAGGCGTAATCCTCCGTCGATGTGCGCTTGTAGGCGCCAGCTTCCTTGTCCCAGGCCAGTGTCTTGCCCCGCCGCGCGGTCATCGCGCAGTGGACGAGGATGCGTTCCTGCCCGTGCGCCGCACGCGCCTTCTCGAAGCCCGCGACGACGCTCTCCTCGCTCATGATGTCGACCTTGCAGAAGATCCCGCCGATCTCCTTGGCGACCGCTTCGCCCGCCGCCTCGTTGATGTCGAAGATCGCGACCTTCGCGCCCGCCTTCGCCAGCGCCTGCGCACTCGCCTTGCCAAGTCCCGATGCGCCGCCCGTCACCACGGCGGCCGTCGTGTTGTCGATCTGCATGCTCTCGCTCCTGCCCTGATTTTCCGACGCTATGCCGTTACGCCTTCGCGCGTCCGCTTGTAGGTATGTCCTTGAACGGCACGTCCTTGTCGACGCGGATGTCGCCCGGCAGTCCGAGCACGCGTTCGGCGATGATGTTGCGCAGCACCTCGTCCGTGCCGCCCTCGACACGCGTCGCCGGAGACCGCAGCAGCATTGCCTGGAAGCGCGCGCCCGCCGCCGCCTGCGCGGGATCGGCGAGGACGCCCGCCTCCCCCTGCAGATCAAGCGCGTACATCGCGAGATCCTGCATCATGGCCCCGGCCACGAGCTTGCCGATGGAGTTTTCCGGCCCCGGCGTCTCACCTTTGGAGAGCGCGGAAATCGCCCGCATGCCGGTGTATTTCAGCCCGCTCGCCTTCGCCGCATAGCCCGCAAGGCGCGAGCGCACGGCGCGATCGTTCACCGCCGGACCGTCCTCGGTTTGCAGGTTCATGCAGAAATCGAAGAGTTCGGGGAAACCAGTCGGCATGCCGGAGCCGATCGAGAGCCGCTCGTTCATGAGCGTGGTCAGCGAGACTTCCCATCCCTGGTTCACGGCGCCGAGACGCTGCGAATCCGGAATCCGGACGTCCGTGAAATAGACCTCGTTGAACGCGCTGTCGCCGTTGGCTTGCTTGATCGGGCGTACTTCGACGCCGGGCGACTTCATGCTCAGGAAGAACATGGTCAGGCCCTTGTGCTTGGGGAGCGTCGGGTCCGTGCGCGTGATGAGGATGCCGTAGTCGGAACGATGTGCGCCGGACGTCCAGATCTTCTGTCCGTTGATGATCCAGTCGCCGGAGCCGTCCGTGGTGCGTTCCGCGCGCGTACGAAGACCGGCGAGATCCGAACCGCTCGCGGGCTCGGAGAAGAGCTGGCACCAGACGTGCTCGCCGCTGGCAAGCTTCGGCAGGAGGTCGCGTTTCTGCTCTTCCGAAGCCCACGCCATCACGGTCGGTCCACACATGCCGACGCCGATGGTGAAGAGCCCGCTCAGCACCGCATAGGGCCCCTCCTCCTGCGACCAGATCACCCGCTCGATCGGCGAGAGGCCGCCGCCGCCATACTCCTTCGGCCAGCTCGGACATGCATAGCCGGCGTCGTACTTCTTCTTCTGCCAAGCCTTGGAGTCTTCGATGGTCGTGCCGCCACTGCTCGCGAAGCCGGCGCGACGCAGTTGCGCCTCGAGATGCTTCGGCGCGTTCTCATCGATCCAGCTGCGGACTTTGGTGCGGAACGCGGCTTCTTCTGCGGTATCGTCAAAATTCATGGCGTCTTCCTCAGGCGGCGGCTTCGTTGCGTTGACGCAGGCGGTCGATCAACAGGTCTTCCCATGTCGACTTGGATCCCAGCGCCAGCGCGAGCGCGTTGGAGCGGCGATAGAACAGGTGGCAGTCGAAGGCCCAGGTGAATCCCATGCCGCCGTGCACCTGGATGTTGTTCTTTGCGCAGAGCTGGAACGCCTCCGTCGCCGAGACGCGCGCGGTCGCCGCCGCGACCGGCAACTCCGCCGCGTTCGTGGACAGCGCCCACGCGCCGTAGAACGCATTCGACCGCGCAAGCGTCGCCGCGACATACATGTCCGCCAGCATGTGCTTGATCGCCTGGAAGGAGCCGATCTGCCTCCCGAACGCCATCCGTTCGAGTGCATAGTCGCGACCCATCTCCAGCGCACGGTCCGCACCGCCCACCTGCTCGAACGCCATCAGGATCGCCGCGCGATCCATCACCTCCGACGCAAGGCGCCAGCCGTCGCCGACGGCGCCGATACGCTCCGCCGGCGCATCCGCGAACACAAGCACCGCCTGCCCGCGCGTCGGATCGATGCTCGTCACCGTCTCGCGCGTGACGCCCGGCCCGTTGAGATCCACGAGGAACAGCGAAACCTTCCCGCCTTCGCGCGCCGCGACGACGGCAACATCGGCGATCTCGCCATCCGCCACCGGCGCCTTGCGGCCTGAAAGCTTGCCGCCCGAAACGGTCGCCCTGATCGACGCCTCCGTAACACGGCCCACGCCCTCGCCGAGCGCAAAGGCACCGATGGCCTCGCCGCTCGCAAGCTTCGGCAGCCACGCCTGCTTCTGCGCCTCACCGCCGGCCAGCATGAGCGCTTCAGCGGTCAGGTAGATGGACGAGGCGATCGGCACGGGCGCCAGTGCGCGGCCGATCTCCTCCGCGATCACGCACAGTTCGAGATGACCGAGACCGACGCCGCCGTACTCTTCAGGAATGGCCGCGCCGAGAAATCCCATCTCGCCGAGGCCGCGCCATAGCGCAGCGTCATGGGTGTGGCTTCCTTCCAGCACGGCGCGCACCGCAGCGGGCGGGCACTTGTCGGCCAGGAACCGTCGCGCCTGGTCGCGCAACTGCTTCTGCTCGGGAGAGAAATCGAAATTCATCCGGCGCCAGCTCCAGGTTCGGAAGACGAACAACGCCGGCACCTTCCCGCCCGATGCGCGCCTTGGCAAGCTGTGACCCAGCGGCGCTTCCGCTGTCGTTACGTCACGTCGGCGCCGTTAGGTGAAGCGGTCCGCGACGGGAGTTTTCGCAACGTCGGAGTCGCGCAAGCGCGATCCATTTGCCATAGTCCCGCGCGTTGTCCGCCGCCGATGCGGATCGTCCGTCATTCAAAGGTCTTTCGAGGAGGAGCGTTCCATGGCCGAGGCTTACATCATTGATGCGGTGCGCACGCCGCGCGGCGTCGGCAAGCCCGGCAAAGGCGCCCTGTCCCATCTGCATCCGCAGCACCTTGCCGCGACGGTGCTGCAGGCCATCCGCGACAGGAACAATCTCGACACGTCGACGGTGGACGACATCATCTGGTCCACATCCACGCAGGAAGGCAAACAAGGCGGCGATCTTGGCCGCATGGCCGCGCTGGCCGCCGGCTACTCGACCGCCGCCAGCGGCACGACGCTCGACCGCTTCTGCGGCGGCGGCATCACCTCGGTGAATCTCGCGTCCGCCTCGGTGCTTTCGGGCATGGAAGACTGCGTCATCGCCGGCGGTACGGAAATGATGAGTTACCAGCAGGTGCTTGCGGGCGAGCGCGCCGCCGCGAACCTGCCGCCGCGCTTCATGGGCTCCGGCAACGAGGCGCTCGACGCGCTGCATCCACAATCGCACCAGGGCGTGTGCGGCGACGCCATCGCCGCGAAGGAAGGCATTCCGCGTGAAGCGCTCGATGCGCTTGCACTGGAGAGCCAGCGCCGCGCCGACATCGCGATCCGCGAGGGACGCTTCAAGAAATCGGTGGTGCCCGTGCTGAACCTCGACGGTTCGGTCGCGCTCGACCGTGAGGAATATCCGCGTCCTGAGACGACGGCCGAGGGCCTCGCTTCGCTAAAGCCCTCCTTCCAGGTAATCGCGGATGCCGATCTCGGCGGCGGCCGCACATTCCGCAAGCAGATCCAGCGCGTGTACCCCGATCTCAACTGGGAAGGCGTGCACCACGCGGGCAACAGCTCCGGCGTCGTCGACGGCGCGGCGGCCGTTCTCATCGCGTCCGCCGACTATGCGAAGAAGCACGGCCTGAAGCCCCGCGCGCGCATCGTCGCCTACGTGAACCAGGGCGATGACCCCACACTGATGCTCAACGCGCCTGTGCCTGCCGCGAAGAAGGCGCTGGCCAAGGCCGGCCTCAAGAAGGAAGATATCGACGTCTGGGAGATCAACGAGGCGTTCGCCGTCGTCGCCGAAAAGTTCATCCGCGACCTCACGCTCGACCGCAGCAAGGTCAACATCAACGGCGGTTCCATCGCGCTGGGTCACCCGATCGGCGCGACCGGCTCCATGCTGATCGGCACGGCGCTCGACGAACTGGAACGGACCGGAGGCCGCTACGGTCTCGTGACCATGTGCGCCGCCGGCGGCATGGCGCCCGCCATCATCATCGAACGCATCTGACACGCGCCGTCGCGGGTGCGCCGTTCGCCGGCGCGCCCGCGCGACGTCGACCTCACCGGAGTCCTGACACCATGGCCGAAGAAACCGCACCGCCCGTTCTGACCGAAGCCCGCGGTCCCGTCCTGATCATTACGCTCAACCGTCCCGAAGCGAAGAACGCGGCGAACTTCGCACTCGCGCAGGGCGTCGCGGACGCGATCGACCGGCTCGACGCCGAAGACCAGTTCACCGTCGGCGTGATCACCGGCGCGGGCGGCACGTTCTGCTCCGGCATGGATCTGAAGGGCTTCCTGCGCGGCGAACGCCCCTCCATTCCCGGTCGCGGATTCGCGGGTCTTACGGAAGCGCCGCCGAAGAAGCCGCTGATCGCCGCGGTGGACGGCTTCGCGCTCGCGGGCGGCATGGAGCTCGCGCTGGCGTGCGATCTCATCGTGGCGAACCGCAACGCCAAGTTCGGCATCCCCGAAGTGAAGCGCGGTCTCGCCGCCGCCGCGGGCGGTCTCATCCGCCTGCCGCGACAGCTGCCCTATCGCGTGGCCCTCGAATACGCGCTGACGGGCGACTTCTTCCCCGCGACGCGCGCCTACGAACTTGGCCTGATCAACCGCCTGACGGACGGCCCGGCCATCGAAGGCGCTCTCGAACTCGCCGCAGCGATCGGCGCCAACGGCCCGCTCGCGGTGCGTGCGTCCAAACAGGTCGTCGTGGAATCGCGCAACTGGACGGACGAAGAGATGTGGACCCGCCAGGGCGCCATCGTCGCCGGCGTGTTCACTTCCGAAGACGCCCGCGAAGGCGCAGCCGCGTTCGCGGAGAAGCGTGCGCCGGTCTGGAAGGGCAAGTAAGCCGCCTACGGATTGCGCAGCAACCAGGTGAGCACGGCGTCGGCGGCCTCCGTCGGCGACAGCTGCATCGTGTCGAGACGTATCTCCGGCTGCACCGGCGCCTCGTAGGGGCTGTCGATGCCGGTGAAGTTCTTCAGCTGTCCCGCGCGCGCCTTCTTGTAGAGCCCCTTCGCGTCGCGACGCTCGGATTCCTCCAGCGGCGTATCGACGAAGACTTCGACGAACTCGCCTTCGCCTACCAAATCACGCGCGAACTGCCGCTCCGCGCGGAACGGGGAAATGAAGCTCACAAGCACGACGAGGCCCGCATCGACCATGAGGCGCGCCACTTCGGCCACGCGGCGGATGTTCTCCACGCGATCGGCCTCGGTGAATCCGAGGTCGCGATTCAATCCGTGACGGACATTGTCGCCATCGAGCAGGTAGGTGTGCCCGCCCTCGAGGTGCAGCCGTTCCTCGACCAGATTGGCGATCGTCGACTTGCCCGCCCCTGACAGGCCGGTGAACCAGATGACGCGCGGCCGCTGGCCCTTCGCGGCGGCGCGCGCCTCCTTGCCGATGCGCATTGTCTGCCAGTGGATATTGTGACTGCGGCGCAGGGCGAAGCGGATCATGCCCGCGCCGACGGTGCGGTTCGACATGCGGTCGATCAGGATGAAACCGCCGAGATCACGATTGGACTCGTAGGGTTCGAAGGCCACCGGCGCTGAGAGCGAGAGGTTGGCGACGCCGATCTCGTTCATTTCCAGCTGTTTCGCGGCGGACTTTTCGAGCGTGTTGACGTTGACCTTGTGCTTCAACTCGACGATCTGGCCGGCGCCGGACTGACTGCCGATCTGGATGAGATATGGTCGGCCGGGCAGCATGGGATCGGCATCGAACCAGACGAGCGTGCACTCGAACTGGTCGGCGACTTCCGGCGCGTCGTCCGCCGCCGCGATCACCTCGCCCCGAGAGACGTCGACGTCGTCCGCCAGAACCAAGGTGACCGACTGCCCCGCCACCGCACACGGCAGGTCGCCTGACATCGTGTGGATGCACGCGACGCGGCTTTCCCGGCCGGACGGGACGATGCGTACGCGGTCCCCCGGCGCAATGGAGCCGGCGGCCGCGAGACCGGAAAAGCCCCGAAAATCCTGATCCGGGCGATTGACCCACTGCACCGGCATCCGGAAGGCGCGCGTCGCGAGATCGTCGGCGATCGGCGCGTTCTCCAGCCAGTCGAGCAAAGCCCCGCCTGTGTGCCACGGCGTGTTCGCGGACGGCGCGATGACGTTGTCACCCTTCAGCGCCGATACCGGGATGGCGTGGAACTCGTCCATGCCGATCTGCGCCGCGAACGCACGGTAGTCGTCGACGATGCGATCGAAGACCGCGCGGTCCCAGCCGACGACATCCATCTTGTTGACCGCGAGCACGACGTTGCGGATGCCAAGGAGCCACACAAGATAGCTGTGCCGGCGAGTCTGCGTAAGCACGCCCTTGCGCGCATCGACGAGGATGACGGCCGCATCCGCCGTCGAGGCGCCGGTGACCATGTTGCGCGTATACTGCTCGTGGCCCGGCGTGTCTGCGACGATGAACTTGCGCTTCTGCGTGCTGAAGTAGCGGTACGCGACGTCGATGGTGATGCCCTGCTCACGCTCGGCGGAGAGGCCATCGACCAGCAACGCGAAGTCGATGGAGTCGCCCTGCGTTCCCGCCTTCCGGGAGTCCGACTCGAGCGCCGCAAGCTGGTCCTCGAACACCGTCCGTGAATCGTAGAGCAGACGGCCGATCAGCGTGGACTTGCCGTCATCGACGGACCCGCATGTGAGGAATCGCAGGAGATCCTTGCGCTGATGGGCGTCGAGAAGTCCGAGAACCTCCGCTCCCGCCGGATCGGGCTGTCCGCTCACTAGAAATATCCCTCGATCTTCTTCTTCTCCATGGACGCCGCCTGGTCCTTGTCGATCACTCGGCCTTCGCGCTCCGACGTGCGCGCGAGAAGCGTCTCGCGAATGATGTCCGGGACGGTCGCAGCCGTGCTCTCGATGGCGCCGGTGAGCGGGTAGCAGCCCTGCGTGCGGAAGCGGATCGACTTCATCATCGGCGTCTCGCCGGGCAGGAGCCGCATGCGGTCGTCATCGACCATGATCAACACGCCATCGCGCGCCACGACCGGCCGCACAGCGGCGAAGTAGAGCGGCACGATCGGAATGTTCTCGGCGTGGATGTATTGCCAGATGTCGAGTTCGGTCCAGTTCGAGAGCGGGAAGGCGCGGAACGTTTCGCCGTTCGCCTTGCGCATGTTGTAGAGACGCCAGAGTTCGGGCCGCTGGTTCTTCGGGTCCCAGCGGTGCTGCGCGGTGCGGAAGCTGAGAATGCGTTCCTTCGCGCGCGACTTTTCCTCATCGCGACGGGCGCCGCCGAACGCCGCGTCGAAGCCGTGCATGTCCAGCGCCTGTTTCAGCCCCTCGGTCTTCCACAGGTCGGTGTGCAGGCTGCCGTGGTCGAAGGGGTTGATCCCCTGCGCCAACGCCTCGGGGTTCTGGTGGACGATGAGCGTCATCCCGCTCTCGCGCACGGTCCGCTCGCGCATCTCGTACATCGCCCGGAACTTCCACGTCGTATCGACGTGCAGCAGCGGAAATGGCGGCCGCGACGGGTGGAACGCCTTCTGCGCAAGCCGCAGCATGACCGCAGAGTCCTTGCCGATGGAGTAGAGCATCACCGGCCGCGCGCACGTGGCGACGACCTCGCGGAAGATGTGGATGCTCTCGGCCTCCAGGCGTTCAAGGTGCGTCAGACGCGCGCCCGCCCGCCCCGTTCCGGGCCGCGACACCGTCGCGCTCATGGGACCTCTCCGCCGCCGACCTGCATGCCCCCTCAGTGACGCTTTCCCCGCCGGACTTCAATCCTGACGAGGGTTGGGGGTCGCGAGATGGCAGGGGCGTCCAGAACCCGTCGCGGAGCGAGCGAAGGTCACGCCAGCAGCGAGATTCTGGCGGACAGAGAGGCCCTGTGGGTCGCGCGCGCGATGGCGCGGGTTCGCCCGGCTCGGGGTTCAAAATCAATGCGCTCGACGCTGCCGGCCTAAATTGTCGAGCGCCGTCGCGCGCGATCGGACCACAGAAGACGGGGGGCTTTTGTGGGCAGGGTCGTGGGTACGCCTCAGGGTCGAGCGCGAGCTCTCCATCACCCTAATTGGCCTTAAACTCATCACCCCTTCACCAGGGCAAGGGCGCTGCATCCCAAAATCAAGGATTCACAAGACGGCGAGCTCTCGCCTAGCAAAGCATCCCGTATGTGTAGACCTTCGGTCTACACATAACTAATTCAGTTGACCGAGTGCGGTCGAACCTCAAGCTCTTCCAACATGATGAATGTTACGACAATTTAATTCAAGCCGATAGACCGCCGTCGAACGCCGTGGAACAGGCGAGCAATGACGGCACATTGAGCTGTGGCGCGCGCCAATTATTCTTGTTGTCGCCGGATAACGACAACAACACGCGGCAAATCTGCACCCCGCCGGCAATCAGCGTGCGCATGCCGCTGGAATACGCAAATGAGCGACAAGAACGTACGCATCGTCGAAAAGCTTCGGTCCGCCTCCTTCGACACCATGTCTCCCGAGGCGTTGTTGCAGAGCAAAACGTGCCTGCTCGAAACACTGCAGAGACTCCTGCGTTGCGAAGCCCAGGATCAATTCGAAGCCGAAGGCGATATCGACGATTGGTTCGACGGCCCGCCGCCGCTGACGGCGCTGTTCTAGCGTGACCGGCCCCCAGCCTGATGACGGCAGCGTTGTCAGGCTGGGTGACCTTGGGGCTTCACACCGACCTCAAGCCCGGGCTCAAACAACTCGCCGGCGGCCCCTTTGTCCCCCGAACTTTCGCACGAATAACCGCCAAACGGCGGCAATTGATCGAGCGCGTTGCCAAGGCGCGGGCGCTACCCACCGCATTACCCATGTGTTGCATTGCCATGACTGGTTGAGCCCGCTGCCCGCATGGCTCGCCGCCGACCCGCCCGGCGTTTTTCCCGACGGGGCCGGTGTTCGTCACCGCTCGTCGTCCTCATGGGTTTAATGGTGACTGTCCCCCATTTCACCGCACAAGTTGGTTGCCTTCTGGAGAAACAGAAACACGTCCATCTTCGATGGTTACGGAGTAGTACTTCACAGCAAATTCCTGCGACATTCGTCGCACCTGCACGAATTCCACTGCAACTGTCGCCGCTCCGAAACGTGTTAGTTTAACATTGAAGTCGCTTAGCTTTGAACTTCGTTCGTACTTCTGTTGAAGTCTGCTCCATGCCAAGTTTATGAAGGCAACGTTCTCGCCAGAGATGTCATATGTAACGAGCTCAGATGGAGGAATGATTCTGAGGTTGGACTCCGCTTCCTCTCGGGCAAATGCGACGCCAACGCACGCGACCCCCAATAAGCAACTGGTGATAGCAGCAGCCAATTTCAAAGGAGAGTGTTCAGACTTACGCATCCTCAAAATTTGCCCCTAACATCCGGCGCTCGTAACTGGAACAGCAGAGTATACGCTCTCTGTTATGCTACTTCCGCCTCTGGTGCCAGTTAGAACACCCGCGTAGGTCATTGGCGTTGAATAGAGCCCGTTTGGACTAGACAGAAGCGCGCCCAAGTATCGATCACCGTACTCTTTCGTAAACATCATGTTCACTGCGGCGTCTCCAACCGAGAAGAAGCCACTTGAGTAAATGTGCGAGTGCCACGCGTAAAAGGATTGCCCAGGCGCTAGCACGGGACGCTGTGGTCGTACGCTAGCATTACTAGTCGGCCCGACCTTAATCGGGCCGATAGTCCATCGGTTTTTACTACCTATAATGTTGGCATTATTCTCTCTATCTCGCAGCAACTTGCCAGCATTGTATTGCGATTGCAGAAAAAGCGCGGCTGCATTAGCGGAGCAGAACACTCGCTCATCCCCGCTTCCGCCCCCATCGCCGAATCCCCAAGGGTTAGCAGGCCCCCAATTTGTACCGGATTGATCTTCGACGTTGATGCAAACTTCCCGACGATCATACGCCGTGATCGTTTCACCGTCGAAGCGCTCCCTCCATTCCATCCAGCAGATTTGCTGCGTGCCAGTTGGATCAACGAAGTTTATCGGATCGTTCCCGACATACGCGTATAAGTTGGTGCCACCGGAAAACCCAATCGGATCCGGCTGCGAGAAGCGTCCGATGCTCGCCGCGTAGACGCGCGCCTTATAGTAGTAGAGCCCCGCCTCCGGCATCCACGCCTGGCCGGTATATTGAAACCGCCCTGCATTGCCCGAGCCCGGCACGCCAAACTCGGTGTAGGTGTTGTTGTTGAGCGGCGTCCCCGAGCTGTTCGCCACGGTCGCGATCGATCCGCGTTCATCCGCGATCAGAAACCGCCGGTCGCTTGTGCCCGATCCCTCGTACCAGACGATCGGCTCATCGACGCCCGGCCCGAACACATAGCGCTTCGTGAGCGCTGACGACGAGGCGGAGCTATACTCCCCCACGAGATCGACGCCGTCATAGCCGAGATAGGTCGTCGTCGAGCCATTGTACGGCGCATAGAGCCGGCTCGCGGGATCGTAGCCAAAGGTGGCGCCGCCCGAGGCGCTCGTCAGGCGGTTATAGATGTCATAGCCATAGGTCTTCACCCCGTCCGAGGTGAGATTGCCGCGCGCATCGTAGGTGAAGCTCGTTGCCGCGACGCTCGCATATTGGTTGAGACCGTTGCTCGTATAGCTCGCCACCGAGCCTCCCGGCGTCTGCCCGATAAGACTGGTGTTCGTCACCGTCTGACCGACTTGCTGCCCCGCAGGGTTCCAGGCGAAGCCCGACGTCTGGTCCGAGCCGCTGCCGCTAAGCGCCCGCGTCATCGTCGAAAGACGCCGCGCGTTGTCGTAGCTCCACGTTGTCAGCAGATCGTTGCTGCTGCCGCGCTTCAGCGAGGTGCGCTGACCGAGATCGTTATACTCATAGGCCGCCAGCACGCCGACGCCCGACGAGGCGCCGTTCTCCCGGATCGCCGTCACCATACCCAGCAGGTCGACATCATAGGTGACGTAGAAACTGTCCGGCCACGTCATCCGTGTGCGATTGCTTGCGAGATCGTACTGGTAGCTCGTCGTCCCGAGCGGCCCGCCGACGCTCGTCATCCGGCTCAACGCGTCATAGGCGAAGGTGAGCGTCTGCGCGCTTGTCGCCTGGGTGAGCGGGCGGTTGAGATTGTCATAGGTTGTCGAGATGTCGTCGCCCGTCGACGCGTTCGCGAGCGTCTGCCGGTTCAGGTGATCGTAGGTATAGTCGATATAGAGGCCCGTGCTCGCCCAGCCGCGGCGCGTCCATTGCGTGATGTTGGAGGCGGCGTCGAAGACGAAATAATCGTAGTCCGTGGTTGAACTCGTCGATCCGTTCGAGGCGTCCGGATAGCGGATCTTTCGCATCCGGTCGAAGCCGTCATACTCGAACGTCGTGAGATTGCCCCTAGCGTCGGCCAGCGTCGCCTGCTGGGCGTTATCCGTATAGGTGAAGGTTGCGGCCGTCTGTTCAAGCGCTGTGCCGAAGGCGCTCTTCACCTGATAGACCTGATCGGCGTTGGTATAGATGTACTTCGTGATCCGGTCGTTGCCGTAGGAGCCGGCGGTATCGAGCGTGCATGCTGAACTCGGCAGCGACGAAAACTCCGACGGGTTCATGCGGATCGCCACGCATTCCGGCAGGTTGTTGGCCAGATACGAATACTGCGTCACCGCATGCGTCGTGCTGCTGGCGATATAGTTCGAGCGGGTCACGCGCCCGATGCTGTCATAAACATACTCATTCTTCGCGAGGCTCGCGAACGACGCCCAATCGGGATCGGATTGCGAATTCACCGTCCCCTGCTCGACCGCCGTCGCTTGACCGTCGGAATTGTAGGTGTAGCGGGTCGCGGGGTGTTTCCTGGTCGTCCCGGCGCCATCGGGATCGGGACCAATGACGCCGATCAGCTGCCGGTTCGCATCGTATCGAAACTTTGTCGTATCGCCTGTGCCGGACAGCGGGCCATCCGTCGTGATCCGGTCGCCGAGTGCATTGTAGGTGAAGGCGACTGTCGCCGACAGCGTTCCATTGCCGGCGCCAGATTGCACCGACATGGGTAAGAGATTGTTCGATGATGCGAACGAGATGTTTGTCCGGACTTCATCCGAGCCGCCGCTGCAGGACGAGGTGGTCGCGCACGCAGAGGTCGACACCAGCACCGTCGTCGCCGGCCCCTGCTGAAGCGAGCCGCCGGAGCTCGTCTTGTACCACGCATAGACCGTATCGTAGCTGAACCGTGTCTGCGGCCGGACGGCCCCTGTCGACGGGGCCGGGGACGTAACCGTCAGAACCCCGCCATGCGTGTTGTTGTAGGTGAAGTCGGTGACGTAACCGCGTTCATCCGTGATGGACGTCGGCTTGTTGCAGGTGGCCACATAAGTGCAGGTTGTCGGGTAGCTGGCGCTCGTCGAGATCGTGGAAAGGCCCGAGCCCGACTTCGGCACAAACAGCGTGCTGAGCTGATTGCCACGGTCGTCATACCCGAACTCGACATAATTGCCTTCGTCGGCGGTGATCCGCGTCAGCCTGTTGGTTTCGTCGTATTGATAGCTTGTCGTTCGCCCAAGCGCGTCCTGATCGGAGGTGATGGCGCTCAGTCCAGCGTCAAAGGTGACCACACGGCTATGAGACAGCGGATCGGTGATCGTGGTTGTCGATCCGCTGTAGGAATAGCCCCAGCTTGACCCGCCGACATTGACCGCACTGACCTTCCCGCTGCTGTAGCTGACAGTGACCGTGTTCGACCCGCTGGTCGGCGGGCGTATTCCGGTGAGATCGCCACTCGAAAATGTGTAGCGGGTCGTCTGACTCAATGAGTCAGTCACCGTCTGCACATTCGCGCCATCCGTGCCGAAGGTGAGCGTCGGCCACGTCCCTGTCAGACCGGAACAGCTGTTCGTCGTCGGATCGCACCACTGCTCGGAATTGTTGAGAGCCGTGACCTTGACGAGATTGAGCCCCGTCGCATCGGCATTGCTCGTTTGGTACTCGAATTTGAGCTGGTAGCCGAAGGATGTCTGAAGGGATTGAATGCGTCTCGCTGAAAATCCCGACCCTGAGAGCAATGTATAGGTGAAGGTCGTCACCATCCCGTTCGGCGAGGTGACCGTCGTCGGTAAACCCTCATTGGCCTGCAAAGGCTGACTTGTGGCAAGCGCCTTGTCGAAGATTGCTACGGCGCCATCGCGGGTCGTGTAGGTGTATTTTTGCGTGCCGGAATTGAAGCTGAGCGTGCCACCCCAAAATTCTACTGGCGAAAATTGCCCAAAAGAGAGGATGAAGTTGCTCGAACTCCCGAACAGCGTGACCGTGTATTGTCCGGACGAGCTGTCGTAATTGATGCCGCTCGCAGTGTTGTCACGCCATGCATCCGAGATGCTGTCGTAGTAACGCCCATAGGCCAATCCGCCATTGCCGGGCTGACCGATGGATATCGTGGGCGTTGCGGCATTGAACGCGCCGGTCGTCACATCGACGCCATTCTCGTCGACATTCGACCGCACGGGCGGCGGCGTAATGGATTGCGCATGCGCGATGCCCGTCGCGCTCACCGTCGCCAAAAGGAAAGTGCGGGACGCAATGCGTCCCCATGCTGACCGATGTCCCACCACAGCCACCCTTGTTGTCCTTGACAGCGATTAGGTTGCAGCGTTTCGTTGGAGTCAATCGGGTGTGGGACTCTGATCAGAATTTAACGATCACGCGACATAGGCGCCGACGCAGCAATTGCGTATGTCGCGATGTCATTCGGTGGGCGGGACATGAAATCACTTTCTCGACGCGCAGCGCTTGAGCAGAGCATCGGCAGCGTTCTTGTCGCGCTGCTTGCCGGCGGATCGTTCGCACGCGCGCAATCATCGCTGCAATACGAGTACGACGAACTCGGTCGCTTGAAAAAAGTCACTTATCCGAGCGGCGCGGTGACGACCTACGCCTACGACGCCGCGGGCAATCGCACGACGGTGACGCCGCCGACGCTCCCCACAGGGACACTTGGTGCAAGTCCAGGCTCCATCACGATCGGCGCGTCCTCCACGCTGACGTGGACGGCGTCGAACGCAACGAGTGCGTCCATCAACAATGGCGTCGGCAGCGTCTCGCCCACCGGCGGCTCGGTGTCGGTGTCGCCCTCCGCCACGACCACCTACACGCTCACGCTTACGGGCCCCGGAGGTTCGGCTGCGAGCTCGCCGCAAACGACGGTGACCGTGACGCCGCCGCCCGCCCCCACCGGCACATTCACGGCGTCGCCGACATCGATTTCTCCGGGCGGTTCGTCCACGCTCAGCTGGACCAGTGCGAACGCAACGAGCGCGTCCATCGACAACGGAATTGGCAGTGTCACGCCGGTCTCGGGCGGATCGGTGTCTGTCTCTCCATCCGCCACCACAACCTACACGCTGACGCTCGCCGGCGCGGGCGGCACGATCACAAAGCAAGCGACGGTGACGGTTGCGCCGCCCGTCTTCTCCGCCACCATCGCCGTGACGGGCTCAGGCCCCGTCAATCTGCGGACGCTCGCCAACAGCAATGGCTATAACGGCGCCATGAACGCGAACGTCGTCTTCCAGGTGGGAAGCGGCGTGACGATCACGGGCGCTGCGGGCGCCCCAGATGGCGGGATCGCCATCGATTCCGGCACATGGCCCAGCGGCTACACGATCACGGTCGCACTTCAGGTGACCGGCTCCGTGCTGGGTGGCGGCGGCATCGGCGGAACGGGCGGCGGTGAAGGCGATGGCGAAAATGGCGGCAAGGGCGGCGACGCCGTTTATTGTCGCCTGCCGATGTCGGTGACTGTGAACAGCGGCGGCGCCATCAAATCCGGCGGCGGGGGCGGGGGAGGCGGCGGCGCGGGCGATATAGCGCCGCCCAATCCGGACCCGCAGACACGCGGCGGCGGCGGTGGCGGCGGCGGGGCGCCGAACGGTCCCGCGGGTTCGGCCGGCGCCGGCACCATCATCGGCGGCCTCAACGGAAATGCGGGCACGACAGGGGGCGGCGGCGCCGGCGCGGGGAGTTCGGGAACGGCGGGCGCGGGCGGCGCAGGCGGCAACTACGCCACAAACGGCTCCTTGGGCGGCAACGGCAGCTACAGCCGGGGCAATGGCGGCGTCGCGGGCTACGCCATCCGCAAGAACGGCCACACCGTCACCGTGACCAACAACGGCACGATCACCGGCACGCAGGGCTGACGGAAACGCCCGAGGCGCCGGGTGAGGATCTCGCCTCGATCCACGAAGCGCTCACCCGCGCGCTCGTTCGTCTCGGCGTGAAGGTCGGCGCAGACGATCCCGATTTCGGGCGCGCGTGCGCGGCGCTCGACAGGCTTAACGATCATCTGTCCCGGCTGCCGCCCACCGAAGGCCCCGGCCGACCGCCCGCCTCGCCAGCCCCAATCGACGCGCGCGCCCCCGGCCCCGTCTCGAACCTCACGCCGGGCCGCCCCGCCCCCGACGCCAGCCCGGCCCATTTGACCCATTTTGGGTTTTCAGGGGGACGGCCCGCCCTTGGCCTGCGACGGGGCCGAGGCCCCCTGCCCCTGCCGACGCGCCTCAACCGCGCCCAGCGCCGCCTGAGGCCGTTTAACGGCCCGTTTCAGGGGCCGGGCGTCGCCCGGCTCAGCGCCCGCCCGCCGGCAACATTGCCGATTTGTAACCTTTCGCCGCCCCGGTCGACGGCGGCTCAGGGCGGGCCTTCGCGCTCCAAACTCCTTGTGCGCCATGGGTTTCGCCGCAACTTAGCGACTTGACCTGCCCAGTACCCATCGGTACGAGGCAAGCCCACCTGCCTTTCATTACCGATTGTTAATCATGCCAAGTCACATCAAGAAGCTCACGGCGCTCTCCGTCGCCAGCCTGAAAAAGCCCGGCCTCTACGGGGATGGCGACGGCCTCTTCCTGCAGGTCACCGTCGGCAAGAAGGGGGCGGTCCGTAAGAGTTGGGTCGTCCGGTTCAGGATCCCCGGCCCAGAAGGAAAAGTCCGGAACCGCCGGGGCGAAGAAATCGCCAAGACCTTCGAGATGGGGTTGGGTCCGGCAAACCATGTGAGCCTCCAGACTGCCCGAGAGGAGGCCGCTAAGGCGAAGGCGCTGGCCGCCCAGTGCATCAATCCGATCCTGCATCGTGATCAGGAACGCCAGAAGCGTGCGGAGGCGGTTGCCAAGGCGGTCACCTTCTCGGAGGCGGCAGAACGGTTCCTGTCCGCGCACGAACCTTCCTGGCGCAATGACAAGCATCGCGACCAGTGGCGTACCACCCTCGCGACCTATGTCGAACCGGTCTTCGGCAAGGTCGATGTGGCGGCGGTGACCGTCGATCACGTTCTGAAAGTCATCGAGCCGATCTGGCAGACGAAGACCGAAACGGCGAGCCGCGTGCGCTCACGCATCGAACGCATTCTGGACTGGGCGAAAGCGCGCGGCCTGCGGTCGACAGAGAACCCAGCCCGCTGGCGCGGCCATCTGGAGTTCACGCTGCCTCGGCAAGGCGATCTGAAAAAGGTGAAACACCACGCCGCACTGCCCTATGTGGAGATGCCGACATTCATGAAGCGTTTGCGTGCTCGCGACGGTATCGGTGCGCGCGCCCTCGAGTTCACGATTCTGACCGCTGCGCGCACCGGCGAGACAGTCGGCGCCCGTTGGCGCGAAATCGATCTCGAGAAGCGGGTGTGGCTCATTCCGGCCGAGCGCATGAAGGCCAAGCGTGCGCACCGTGTGCCTTTGACCAGCGCCGCTCTTGCCGTGTTGAAGCCGCTACGCCTCGATCGCGGCGACGACGACTTTGTGTTTCCCGGCCTCGATATGAAAAAAGCGCTGTCGACTGCCACCATGGCCAAGACGCTCGCGACGCTGCGCGACGACTGCACCGTGCACGGCTTCCGGTCCAGCTTCAGAGAGTGGGTCTCGGAATCCACCACCTTCGACGGCCCGACTGCGGAAGCCGCGCTCGCACACGTCGTGGGCGACAAGGTCGAAGCCGCCTATCGACGTGGCGATCTCTTCGGCAAACGGCGTGAAATGATGGAGGCGTGGGCGCAGTATTGCGCGGCAGCCGCCCGCATCTCGAAACGCAAGTAGTCAGCGCCGTTTGCGCAGCTCCGTCGCGCAATCGACAAGGAAGTCGGCAAGGTCGACTTTCAGCGCCGCGAGAACGTCGGCGAGTTCAACAATATCCAGGCGCTTCTCAAGGGTCTCGATCTTCGCGACATAGCTTGCCGGTCGTTTAAGGCGAGCTGCGACGTCCCTCTGGGAAAGCAGGGCGGCCTTTCGGCGCTCCACGAGAAGCGCCACCACGCGGACGTACCGCGGATCATGAAGAGATGAGGGACGACGATGAGCAGGCATATGGCCCGTCGCCGGTAAACCGTGTCCCTGTTGCTCCCAGTGTGGGAGCAGATAAACTTGGCATGACGGGCGCTTGGGGCCGCCTGTTGGGGGCGACAGTCCTGATTGCCGAGACCGGCATGTGCCGGCGGCGCTGATCTGGCGCTGGAACCTTTGGTCCCCATCAGGAGGCGGCAATGTCCGATGAGATTTCCAAGGCCGTGCAGCGACACCTGGAACTGCGCGCTGCAGCGGCAGGCATGCGCGCTGACGCCCGTCGCGAGCAAAGACGTGAGGAACGCCGCGCGCAACGAGAACGCGATAAGCTAGAGCGCGTGGAGCGGGGTGAAGCTGGGGCTGCTCCCGGCGGATGCCTGAAGGTCATGGCGGTGACGACCGCCTGCATCGCAACGATCCTCATCTTGTTGATCGTGCTCGTCATGGTGGCGCCAAAGGAAGACGTCCCGAAGGCGGCGCCCGAACAACCCGCGAAGCAAGCGGCGCCCGCCAAGGCAGCAGCGGTAGCGCCGCCTGAACAACCCGTTCAAGCGCCGGGTCCAGCTATCGCGCCCCCAGCAACGCCACCTTCAAGCGAAGACGTGACGCTTGTCCTCGATCGCGTTCAGCTTCCTTCACCATACGCGCCGAACGCCGTGGCGGTCGTGACCGTAACGAACTCGAGCGTCAGCACGATCCTCGTCCAGATCCACTGCAGGTTTGTCGCCGACGATGGCGCCTTGCTCGACAGCCCCTCGCGCAGCATCGAACTTGCAGCCGCCACATCTCGCGCGGAGGAGATTCCGGGCAAGACCGGCGACCATATGTTCCGGACAACCTGCACATCGACAAGCGAGTCGCGGGCCATCCCGTAGACGCGCCATTCCAGTTCCAAGTTCTAGAGCCGAAGACGTGCTTATTAGGGAGACTCTCGGGACTAGGAGAAGGAACATGACTCCGTGACTCGGCAGCCTCGCAAGGCGGTTACAGGGTTACGGGGTTACAGTGTGGTCTCCACTCTTTCCCTTTTCTCTTCTTCTTACTCTTCAACAGAGAGACGGAAGAAGCCGCGCTGCGCCTTGCCATCGAGCTTCACCGGGCCGCGGCGTTCATAGCCGAGCGCGGTCATCGCATCCAGAATGCGCCCATGCGCGATCGGCGTCAGCTCACGCGCCGTGAGGCGCAGCGTTTCGTGAATGCGGGCGTTCGAGATGAAGAGGCCGCCCTTGAAGGCGACGCCCTGCACACCGCGCAGCTCGTCGATCCACGGCTCGAAGACCATGTGCTTGCGCTGCAACGCTTCCGACGCGCCCCACAGCTCGCGCGGCAGTTCCAGCGGACCGAAGTCGGGCTCACGAGCGACGGCTTCCGCCCAGAGCTGGTCGATGTCGCGGATCAGGCGCGTGAGGCGCACTTGCGTCACCTTCACCGGCACGAAACGGCGATTGCCCGCGCGATCGAGCAGGAACTCGTCGCGGTCGACCGTCGCGATAAAGATCACCGAGCGACGGCGGTCGTCGCGTTCGCGCTCATAGGGACGGCGCAGGCGGTCTTCGACGCGCGAGATGAGCGCCTTGGTGCGTTGCACGTTCGCGGCCGTGTAGCCCGCCATGTCCGACAGCTCATAGATGAAAACGCCGTCGAGCTGTTCGATCTGGCGATCATGCGAGACGCCGAGAAGGTCCGCATCCGAATGCCAGTGCGGGCGCACCGCGAGCGCGCGCACGCCTTTCGACTTCTCGATGCCCGACTTGCCGCAAAGGGTCAGCACGAGGTCGTAGGGCGTGCCGGGTTTGAACGTGCGGCGCACCGCGGCGACCAAAGTGAGCGCGCTCATGGCGCGATTGAGCGGCGTGTCCTCGGCGCCAAAATAGTCGATGAGCCAGGAACCAAGACGCTCCACGCCGTCCCAATCGAGTCGCTTGAGATATTTCTTGACCGGATGGCGGCAGTTTTCGAAGCACAGAGCGTCGATCGCGTCCGCGAGCGGCTCCTTGCGAACGTCGAAGCCAAACGTCTCGCGGATTTGCTGACGAAGAAGCGGGATGGTCTTGCGCGACACCTTGCGGTGCTTGCCGTCGGGCGTGACGTATTTCTTGCGGCTGGCGAAGGTGTCCAAACTGAAACGGTAGCCCAAACGGGTCACCGCCGCGCGGGCGTTGCCATAGGTCGCCGCGCCGAAGCCATCGGGCCACGCACCATCGCCAGCTTCGGCAGGTTGCGTCTGCACGCCGATGGTGACGTTCACGTCAGTCATCGACCGGCTTCATCGGGAATTTCTGGCGCGCGAGGTACAGCAGGTCTTCGAGACGGCGGCCGAATTCGCCCGGCAGGATGCCCGGCTCGTTGCAGTCGTCGATCAGGCCCTCGATGTCGGGTTCGATCTCGTCGTGATTATTCATCGCCACCGTCCTCCGTCTTTTTCTTCGCGTGGAGCGACTGGAGGAAGGCGATCGCGCTGGGCATGTAGACAAGCGACATGCGCGGCGAGGGATTGACGACGACGAAATGGCCCTTCTTGCGCCATTCGTTGAACGTGGTGGCGCCGATGTCGATCAGTTTGCAGAAGGCCAGGCGGCGCATGTAGAGGGGGAGATCAGTGAGGTTCATGTCGCCTTGATACCGGCTCCAGCCGATACCGGGAGCAGGGGCGAAAACGATGGTCTGGCTCGCCTTCACCCCTCCCCCTTGAAACGGCTACTTCGTTTCAGGCAGGGCGGGCGGCGTTCGGATGATCCACGCGGCGTCGCGGTCGCGAAGCACCGCGCGGTAGCTGGCCAGGAAGTCGAAACCCTTGTCGCGCCTCATCGCCCGGAGCGTCAGCCTGAACGTGTCGAGCGAGGCGCCGATCGGGCGGCGGCGGCCCAGTGCGCGCGCGCCATGCAGCAACCCGTCTATGCAGACGAACAGCGGTGCGGCCCCCGACCTTGAGCCTTCCGGCCAGCCGCTCGTCAGTTTTCTGTACTCATCGATGCAGGAGCCGAACATGTAGCGGGCTTCCGATTCCTGGCCGCCGCGAACCGTCGCGAGAAGTTCCGCGACGGACTCTAGCAGGATCGCGGTGCCCTCCATCTCGCCCGACAGCGTCGCGATCCAGTTCTGAAGGCCCTCGCGTCTCTCCCAGAGTTCCGCACCGGGGCGCACCCACTTAGCGTTCGGAGTCAGTCGTCGCTCATAAATGGTGGCGAGCTGCGTTCCGAGGACGTGCGCGCGCCGCTGCCCCTCCGTGCCGATGAAGTAGGTCGGCTCGATTTCGCCCTGCATCGCCTCGTGAAGACGATCGAAGGAGGACGCGATGAAGGGCAGCGCTTCAAGCTTGAGCCCTTCCAGCCCGAGCATGCCTTGCCGCAGCGCCTTGGCTCGCGAAATATATGCCTTCGCGATCTGTTGGCGCTCCTGCGGCGTCATCAAGGGGCGAAAACGCCCCTCGTCCCAGTAACAGTGCCATGCGAACCCCCAGACGTACCGGGCCATGTTGCGCGCGACGTCGTTGATCTGGTCCTCCCCGAAGTTCTTGCGCTGGCGATCCGCAACCGGTTTGAGCAAGTCACGAAAAGGCTGAACCTGCGCGTCTGTCAGGGGGGGAGGTGCAGCAACGTCATTGGTATTGGCCATGGCGAGCCTCGGCGAATGCAAAGGCTTCAGGTGGGTAACTACCCTACGGTTCGCAAATTTGCCGCCGCCGTCGCGCGCGCTCAACCGCCGCCAGCCGCCTAGTCGTCATGGGTATTGTCTGGGGTAGCGTCGCGACGCGCCCGTTGTGCGCCAAAGATTTTTGAGAAGAATCAGTAGGTTGCCGGCGGGCATCTGGCGGACAGAGAGGGATTCGAACCCTCGTTAGAGTTGCCCCTAAACACGCTTTCCAAGCGTGCGCCTTCAGCCACTCGGCCACCTGTCCGGAGGGCGGGCTTATGGCTGGTTGCGGGGGAAAAGACAATCGCTGCGCTGCGGCGGCGGCGGCATGGGCTGTAACGGCGGCCCGGGCGCCCTACGTATGGGCCTGACGGAGGTTTTCCCATGTTCATGGCCAGGAAGAAGCTCGATCTGCCCGCTGCCGCGGAGGCTCTGCCGGGCCGGGACCGGGCGATGCCGTTCGAGAACCGCCACTTCGTCACCGGCCGCCCCATCGCCCCGCCCTTCCCGGCGGGACTGGAGGAGATCGTGGTGGCGCTGGGCTGCTTCTGGGGGGCCGAGCGGGTGTTCTGGAAGACGCCGGGCGTGTGGACGACGGCCGTGGGCTATGCCGGCGGCTTCACGCCGAACCCGACCTATGAGGAAGTCTGTTCCGGGCGCACCGGGCACACGGAGGTGGTGCGCGTCGTGTTCGACCCGAAGGAGGTTTCGCTCGCCGCGCTGCTGAAGATCTTCTTCGAGGCGCACGACCCGACGCAGGGCATGCGCCAGGGCAACGACATCGGCACGCAGTATCGCTCCGCGATCTACACCACGAACGCCGCGCAGGCGCCCGTCGTGGAGGCGGCGCTTGCGTCCTACAACGCCGCTCTGAAGGCCAAGGGCTTCGGCGCGATCACCACTGAAGTGCGCGCCGACCAGCCATTCTTCTACGCGGAAGACTACCACCAGCAGTACCTCGCCAAGAATCCCGGCGGCTATTGCGGCATCGGCGGCACGGGCGTGACCTGCCCGATCGGCGTCGGCGTCGACGCGTGACGCCGAAGGCGGTTGAGAAGGCGGCGCTCGCACTGCCGGGCGCCACGGTTTCGGTCCAGTGGGGCGATGACCGCGTCTACAAGGTGGCCGGGAAGATGTTTGCGGCGATGGGCGGCGGCAAGGCGCCGGCGCTGTCGTTCAAGGTCGGCGACGTCGCCTTCGAAATGCTGATCGAGCGCGAAGGCATCATTCCTGCGCCCTATCTCGCGCGCGCCAAGTGGGTGCAGCTGACGACGCTGAAGGCCATGGACGATGGCGAACTGAAGGAGCGCCTCGCCGAGGCGCACCGCCTCGTCGTGGCGAAACTGCCGAAGAAGCAGCGGCCCGGCGCAGGTTGAACGAAAACGGCGCGACCCCGCAGGGCCGCGCCGATCGTCAGGCGCTGAAGGGCGCGATCAGAAGTTGTAGCTGACGCCCACCTTGAAGCTGTCCAGATCGAGATCCTGCTTGTAGGTCTCGGTATAGGGGGGCGCGGTGAAGGTGCTGCCCGGGCGATAGGCGGTCTGGAAGGTGATGTCCTCCAGGTCGATGCGCTGGTACTCGCCGCGGATGGACCACGGCCCCTTCAGCGCGAATTCCGCGCCAAGACCGTAGCTGACGCCGCCGACCCAATCCGACTTCACGCCAACCTTGGAATAGCCGCCGTTGCTCAGCACCGCGGCGCCGACTTCCACGTCCGCCGTCGCATAACCGACCGAGACGTAGCCAAGCACGCTGCCGAACGAATAGCCGAAACGCGCGCGCGCATTCAGGATGCCCTGCACGTCCACCGAGTTCGACGGCGCATATGTCAGCGTGGGGAAAGTCGTCGTGGGGGTCTGCCCAAGAACACGGTCGGCGGAAATGTCGGCGACATCGTAGGAAATCTCGCCGCCGAGCACGATGGCGCCGCCGACCTGATGGCTGTATCCTGCATAGACGCCGTAGGTGGCGCCGTCCGGCTCAAGATTGGCGGAGTAGAGCCGGGTGACGTCGTCCCGCAGTCCCTGCGATTCGCTTGCCCAGGCGCCGCCGAGGGACACCTTCGAGCTCGAATCCCCGGTGGCGTAGCCGAGGCTGCCGCCCACATACGGTCCGCTCCAGTCCTGCGCATTCGCGACACCGGCCGACGCGACAGTCGCCACGAGCGCCATCAAGCCTTGCTTGAGCATGAGATTCTCCCCTCAACGATGCGGTAGCCGCACTTGTCCTAGCGGCATGCCTTGATGCCGCAAGATGTCGTTCCGATCCACTAACAAACGCTGAACGGTAGGGGCGCGCCAACCCGGTCGCGACGTGTCAGGCCGGCCAGCGCAGGCCGATACGGCGGCGCTGCGCCAGCGTCTGCTCCGCACGTTGCAGCGCGCGCATGCCGACTTCGGCGGCCTGCAGGCTGTCTGCGGCGCGGAGCGCATCGAGCGACATCTTGAGAACGCTGACCGCTTCTTCCAGCTTGTCGCGCGCGCCTTCGCGCTCGCCGAGGGCGGCGAGAGCACGCCCGACTTCCTGCTGCGCGGCGCCCCAGGGGCCCGGATCGAGATCGCGGTCGACCTTCTCGAGATACTGGCGTCGCGCATCGAGCGCCTTTTCCAGCCAGTGCGTGCCGCCGCCACGTTCGCCGAGCGAGAGCGCCCCGGAGGCGAAGTCGCCGAGGATCTCGAGCTGCGCGGCGTCGCTGAGCGTCTCGGGCGCGTCCTGGACCAGCTTGTCGAGCGCCTCGACGATCGCCTGCAGCTTCTCGGGCTTGTAGTCCTGCGGACGATTGAGCACGGGCCGCGCGCGCCGCGCGCAGGCGTAGGCGATCGCCTCTTCCACGCCAGCTTCCATGTGTCCCTTGCGGAGCTTGAATTCGAGGGTGTGCACCTCGGGCAGGCGCGAATAATGGGCCGCCGCCACGAACTTCAGCTCCACCTTGTCGCCGACGCCGCGACGGCCCCAGACGATCACATCGCCCGCCGACCGCTCGAGTACGTCGGCCGCCTGCACGCCGATCCGACGGATGCGTTCCGGGTGGGCGCGCAGGCCAGGCACCTTGAGCTTTACCGGAAACGGCTCGACCTGCACCGGGGCGGAAAAGGCGAAGGCGCCGAAACTCGTCTCGATGGCCGCCATCAGCTGGTCGCGCAGGCGCGCGCTGCCATCGACGTTGGCCACGAGAATCAGCGCCCGGTGATCCTTCTGCCGCTTCAGCCCCTGCGCGCGAAGCGCCTGGCGGGTCGCGGAGGTCGCCTTGCCGGCGCCGCGCAGCATCCAGAAGGCAGAGATCACGAGCGCCGCGAGACCCACGGACAAAAACGCCATGAAAATATGCGGGTACGCCCAGAAAGCCTCCTCGGCCTGGCGCGCGATGGGCCGGAAAAAGCTGGGCGAAGCTGCCGCGGCGAACGCGATCATCGGGACATCCAATTGAGCGAACAACGTCCCTACCCCGACGCTCGCGCCCGCACAACGCCATGCGGCGCCGCACGCGGGAGTTAATGTGGACGGCGCCTGTGGATGCGTCGGCGAATCACGCGTGGATGTCGCGGTCCTTGGTCTCCGGCCAGAGGAACAGGAATATCGTCGCCGCGATGGCGGTCACGATGAGCGGGAACCAGAGCCCCGCGTAGATATTGCCCGTCGCCGTCACGATGGCGAGCGCCGTGACGGGCGCAAGACCGCCGAACCATCCCGTCCCCACATTGTAGGGCAGCGAGAACGCCGTGTAGCGGATGCGCGTCGGGAACAGCTCCACGAGCGCCGCCGCCTGCGGGCCGTAGAGCGCCGTCGCGGCGATGATGAAGATGGTCATCACGCCGATCAGCAGCGGGAAGTTGATCTGGTCGGGATCCGCCTTCGCGGGATAGCCGGCGGCGACGAGGTGCGGCTGCAGCGCCGCCGCGAACGCCGCGCGCGCGGCCTTGGTCTCGGCGGCGGAACGGCCTTCGGCGTTCACGCTCTCGACGACCTGGTCGCCCACCGTCACCGTCGCGGTGGCGCCGGCTGGCGCATTGCGCAGTTCATAGCTGACGCCGGCGTCGGAAAGCGCGGTCCGCGCGATGTCGCACGAACTCGCAAACTGGTGCGCGCCGCCGGTGAGATCGAGCATGAAGCTGCAGTCCGCCGGATCGGCCGCGATCGACACGGGCACGGAGATGGTCGCCTTCTCCAGCGCCGGATTCGCCGCGCGCGTGATGAGATGGAAGCCCGGAAAATACATCAGCGCCATCAGCACCATGCCGAACAGCATGACGGGTCGGCGTCCGACCTTGTCGGAGATCCACGCGAAGAAGATGTAGAGCGGCGCGGAGATGAGCACGACCGTGATCATCACGATGTTCACCGTCGCCTGGTCGACACGCAGGATCCGCTCCATGAAGATCTGCGTGTAGAAATTCGCGGTGTACCAGCCCACGCCCTGCGCCATCATCAGGCCGAACAGGGCCAGCAGCACGATCTTCAGATTACGCCATTCGAGGAAGCTCTCCGCGTAGGAGCGCTTGGAGGTCTTGCCTTCGGCCTTGAGTTTCCGGAACGCCGGGCTCTCCTCGAGCTGCATGCGGATCCAGATCGAGATCGCCAGAAGCAACGCGGACAGGAGGAACGGAATGCGCCAGCCCCAATCGCGGAACGCGTCCTCGCCGACGATGTTGCGCGTCAGCAGGATGACGCCGAGCGCGCCGACGAGACCGATCGACGCCGACGCCTGGATCAGCGCCGTCGCCGCGCCGCGCCCGCCTTTCGGCGCGTGTTCGCTGACATAGATCGCGGCGCCGCCGTATTCACCGCCGAGCGCGAAGCCCTGCAGGATGCGGCAGATGATGAGCAGCACCGCCGCCCAGCCGCCGATCTGGGCCGCCGTCGGCAAGAGTCCGATGGCGACGGTCGCCGCGCCCATGATGACGATGGTGACGAGGAAGGCCCCCTTGCGGCCCTGGCTGTCGCCGATCTTGCCGAACACGAGCGCGCCGATCGGGCGCACGATCAGGCCGACGGAGAACGTCAGCAGCGAAAAGATCAGCGCCTGCGCATCCGGCAGGTTGGCGAAGAAGTGCTTCGCCATGATCGTCGCCAGCGCGCCGTAGATGAAGAAGTCATACCATTCGAAAATGGTGCCCGCGGCCGAGGCCGCCACGACGAGACGCAGCTTCTGCGGCGGAATCTCTTCCGCGTCCGAGGTCGTGGCCGTGCTCATGCTTCATCCCCGCAACGTCGTTGTTTCCGGGACCGGAAGCATGACCCGCGCGGCGACGCAAGCACCCTCGCCTCGAGACCTGTGATCCCGTCAGGCGACGCCGGCGGCGTGGCGCACCACGAGGGCGGCGGCATCCGACGGCGGCATCGCCTTGCCGAACAACCAGCCCTGCAGGGCGTGCACGCCCGCCGCGCGCAGGAAGGCGTGCTGTTCAGGCGTCTCCACGCCCTCGGCCACCATCTGGAAGCCGAGCGTGCGCCCGATCGCGACAACGGCGTGGATGATCGTCGCGCCTTCGAGTCCCGCGCCGAGATCGGTGACGAA
This sequence comes from Hyphomonadaceae bacterium, assembly GCA_016791445.1. GTDB lineage: Bacteria > Pseudomonadota > Alphaproteobacteria > Caulobacterales > Aquidulcibacteraceae > VFBF01. The sequence goes on from JAEUMP010000006.1 coordinate 75,924, forward strand.
GCTCTTGTCGATCTTGACCTTGTCGATCGGGAAGCGCCGCAGGTGCGTGAGTGAGGAAAACCCGGTGCCGAAATCGTCGAGCGCGATCTGCACGCCGCCGGCGCGCAAGCGCTTGATGAGATCGATCACTTCCTGCTCGGCCTCCAGCGTCGCCTGTTCGGTGATCTCGATGACAAAGCGTTTCGGATCCATGCCGCGCTTGCGGAGCGTCTCGAACACTCGCGCATCGAAATTATGGTCGTTGAGCTGCGTCGGCGACGCGTTGACGGTGACGAACACGCCCTGCCAGTCGCGTGCATCGCGCGCGGCGCGGTCGATCGCCCAGTCTCCGAGAAGGGCGATGAGGCCGGAGTCCTCGGCGACGCGGACCATGTCCGGCGGGCTGATGGCCGCGCCGTTCGGACGCGTCCAGCGCACGAGGCCTTCAAAGCCCAGAAGTCGCTGCCCGCTGCGGTCGAAGATCGGCTGGTAGTGCAGCGCGAGCTGGTCGGTGCGGATGGCCGCCTCGAGTTCGCCCGCGACGCCTATGCGGCCGAGCGCGAGCGGTGCGAGTTTTTCCTCCTGGCCGATCTTGCGCGCAAGAATTGCGACGGTCGTTTCTATCGCGTCGGCGATCGCGGCCACATCGACTTCGTCGATCGCGCCGTTGTCCACGCGCACGCGCCGTTCGGCGGCGGCGCAGATCTGGGCCACATCCGTTGCGCCGAGGCTGAGGCTCATCGACTTGATCGCGTGCGCGGCGCGCGCAGCGGCGTCCTGGTTGTTGACGCGCACCGCTGCGAGAAGTTCGCCGAAGCGCTTGGGCGCCTGGTCGAGATAAAGTCCGACGACCCGTTGCACGAATTCCGTGGCCCCGAGTTCGTCGAGATGCGCGAAGGGATCTTCCGGCGCGCCTTCGGTCGCCGCCGCATCCATTTCCGCAGGCGCTTCCGGCGCGAGATCCTCCTCGGCCTCATCGGGCGCACCGAAATGCGTGGCGAGGTGCGCGCCGAGCGCGGCGATGGTGAACGGCTTGTGCAGCACGCCGTCGGCGCCTGCCGTCTCCCACGCATCGGCCGCAGCGCCGAGGACATCGGCGGTGAACGCGACGACAGGCGTGCGCGGCGCGCCGGTTTCGGCTTCGTGTGCGCGGATCGCGCGCGTTGACTGGAAGCCGTCCATTTCCGGCATGCTGCCGTCCATGAGAATGAGGTCGTAGAGCCGCGCCTTCGCCATCTCGACGGCGATGCGGCCATTCTCGGCGGTCTCGGCGCCGACGTGGAAGCGCGAGAGCGACTCGATGGCGACTTCCCGGTTCACTGCGTTGTCATCCACGACAAGCACCGTGCGGCCGCCATAGCGCGGCAGGTTGGCGCTTTGCGGCGCGCGCACGGCGCGACGGCGCACGCTGCCGGCGACGAGATCCTCCAGCAATGCCTCGACGTCGGCCCGCAGCAGCGGAAGATCGAGGGCGGCGTCGGCTTCGTGTTCCTCAAGCACCTGGTCGGCCGCCGAGTCGCCGAGCGCGCGAAGCACGATGCGCTGCGCGCCCTGGCGGCGCGGATGATGGCGGAAGCGGTCCGGGTCGGCGATCAGCAGATTCGCCGCGCACGTCGCATCGCCCTCCGGCGCGATCTCGTAGCCGGCGGCCCGCAGATACTGCGTCAGCACGCGGCGCGTCGCCGGCAAGGCGCAATCGACGACGGCGGTGCGCGGCTCGGTGAACATCGGCCACGGCGCATTGTCTGCGGCGGCGGGCAACGGGAGATGCGCCGCGAAGGTCGAGCCCTTGCCCACATCGCTCGCCACGCCGATGTCGCCGCCCATGGCCTGCGCGAGTCGACGACAGATGGTGAGACCGAGTCCCGTTCCGCCGAACTTGCGCGTCGTCGTCTGGTCGGCCTGCGTGAACGCCGTGAACACGCCCGCGAGCTTTTCCTTCGCAATGCCGATGCCGGTGTCGCGCACCGCAAACCGGATCACGCCGGGACGCCTGGGATCGCTCGTGACGGTGACGAGCACATGGCCGGCTTCGGTGAATTTCAGCGCGTTGGTGACGAGATTGGTGACGATCTGGCCGATGCGTACGGGATCGCCCATCACGAAGCGGGGCGTGTCCGGCGCGACATAGGCTGCGAAGTCGAGGCCCTTCCCCCGCGCACGCTCCCAGAACAGCGACGCCGTCTGGTCCACGATTTCCGCGAGATCGACGCGCGTGTTCTCGAGTTCGAGCTTTCCGGCCTCGATCTTCGAGAAGTCGAGCAGGTCGTTGATGATCGCCAGCAGGTTCTTGCCCGAGCGCACGATGACGTCCGCATAGCGGCGCGGCTTGTCGGCGAGCTTCGCGCCCGCGAGCAGTTCCGCCATCACCAGCACGCCGTTCATCGGCGTGCGGATTTCGTGGCTCATCGTGGCGAGGAAGTCGGACTTGGCGCGATTGGCCTGCTCGGCGGCGTCCCGCGCAATGCGCAGATCCCGCGTGCGCGCATCGACCTCGCGTTCCAGCCCTTTCAGGTGCGCTTCTATGCGCCCGTCCCGCGCGCGGATTTCCCCGAGCATGGCGTTGAAGCCTTCGACGAGTCGTCCGACTTCGTCGTTGCTGGTGGCCTCCACCGGCGCGTCGAAGGTCTGCGACTCGCGGATGCGCGCGACCGCCGCGTCCAGCCGCGCGATCGGCCCCGTGATCGCCTTCTGCAGTCGCGACGCGATGAACAGACCGATGGCGAGCGCGATCACGCAGGCGAGGAAGGAGCGAAAGAGGATCGCAGCCACGCGATCCTTCAGATCGGCGGCGCGCGCGATGAGCACGAAGCGCCCCACCTCCTCCCCGGCCTGTACGATGGGCGTCGACGTCTCGATGGTCCGCGTGGCCAGCAGCGCGCCGATTCCGAGGTCGCCTGCGTCGCCCTCGATGCGCACGTCGGAGCCGAGACGCAGGCCGCTGCCGATTTCGGCGAACACCGCGCCGTTGGCGTCTTCCACCCGGGCGTAGGCGATGTCCGGCATCTGCGCTACGCCGCGCAGCACGGTGTTGGCGCCCTGCCGGTCGCCGCTCGCGACAGCGCGCGAAACGACCGAAGAAAAAACCCGCGCCGTCGAGGTCAGCGCGTCGCGTTTGGCGTCGGCATAGCGCGACAGCTCGGTCCACAGCGACAATCCGCCGACTGTGGCGGTCGCGGCGACGACGGCCGCAAGCACGAGCGCCTGCAGCTTGCCCGCGATCGACGGTCCGTTACGGCGGATGTCTGCCGCAGCCCTCACCCGTGAAAATCCCCGCTCCTTCCGCACTCGAAACAACTGCGGTTAACGCCGCCTCAACCGTCGCGCCGTGCGCTTTGTTAACCAGCGCACGCTAAGCGATGGGCAGGTTTCCCCATGCTCGCACAACCTCTCGACCAGACTGGTTTCTTTTTCGTGCTCGACGAGCCGGCGCGTATTCTCGTGGCGGACGACGATCCGATCCTGCGCGAGTTCGCGTGCGTGCATCTGGCGACGCCCGACGTCACGCTGGACACAGCCGGCGACGGGTCGGAAGCGCTGGAGAAGCTCCTCGACGGCGACTTCGATCTGGCCCTCGTCGATCTCGACATGCCCGTCATGGACGGCTTCGAGCTGATCACGAAAATGCGCGCCCACGAGAAGCTGCGCCACATTCCGATCGTCGTGGTCACGGGGCGCGAGGACATGGCCGCCATCGACCGCGCCTTCCAGGCCGGCGCCACGTCCTTCGTGGTCAAGCCGCTCAACTGGCGCCTCCTGAGCTACCAATTGCGCTATGTCCTGCGCGGCTACCATCAGGAAAGTCAGATCCGCGAGGCCAAGGAGCGCGCCGAACAGGCGCACGCGATCAAGGCCAACGTGCTGCGTCTTGTGCAGCATGAGTTGCGCACGCCGCTGACCTCCATCGTGGGCTTCGCCGAACACATCGAGCAGCATCCGAAATCCGCCGAAGTCGCGGAGTTCGCCGGCCTCATCGCCGGCGCCGGGCGGCGCTTCTCCACCAACGTCTCCGAGCTGATCTCGGCGGCGCAGATGCTGACGTCGGAGTTCACGTTGCGCACCGACGAATGTCGCGCGCAGCAGATCATCGACGCGGTCGTGGCGGCGGAACAGCCGGCGGCGAAGGAAAAGGGCGTCGCGCTGCGCGGCGTCGACGGCTCACAGGGCGCGCGCTTCGAGTGCGACCGCGAGCGCGTGGTGCGCGCCTTGCGCCATCTGGTGCGCAACGCCATCGAGCACGGTGAAGGCGCGGTCGATTTCGTGGCCACACCCGAACGCGGCGGCGGCGTGGCCTTCGCGATCCGCGATCGCGGTCCGGGGATCGATCCCGTCCAGCTCGAACGCTGCTTTGAGGCCTTCCAGCAGGGAGAGGATGCGCTGAACCGGCGCAGCGGCGGCCTCGGCCTCGGCCTGCCCGTCGCGCGACGCGTGTTCACCGCGCACGGCGGCGCGCTATCGGTGACGCAGGTGGACGGCATGGGCTGCCTCGTGGTCGCCACCCTCCCCGCCCGTCCCGCGCCGACGGAAGCCTGAACGCCGTTCAGCCGCCGTTCAGGCGCGCACGCGACATGCTGCAGGCTTCACGGCGTGCGGCCTCCACCCCCGATGCGCCGACCAGACAAACGCGCACGGAAACAACGCCATGGCCAGGAAGTTCGCCGCCGTCATCGGAGCGGCCGTCATCGCCCTCACCGCGCTCGCGCCCGCCGTGGCGTCTGCGGATCCCCGCTATCGCGGCCACGACCGCGGCTACTACGACAACCACCGCGGCCACTATGACGGCCGCCGCCATCATCGCCATCGCGACAACGACAACGACGCGCTTGCCGCCGGCGTGGTGGGTCTCGTCATCGGCACGGTCATCGGCAGCGCGCTGGCGGAGACCCGCCGCGACCCGCCGCCAGCCTATTATCCGCCGCCCCCGCCCCGCTACAGCGGCGGCTATCACGGCGGCCCCGCCTACTACGATCCGCCGCCGCAGCTCTGCCTGCAGCGGACGCAGACATGGGACCCCTACGCCCGCCGCTATGTGACGCTCGAACGCCACGTGCCCTGCTAGAAATCGTCTGCACGCCACGCTTGTCCGTCGCTGCGCCGGACACCTAAAGTCGCTGTATGAAGTTTGTGTGCGACGCACCCGGCGGCAGGACATGGTTCCGCATCGAGACCGAAGCGGAAGCGGATGCCGAATCCGAACTCATGCGTCACGCGGTGGCGAAGTTCTTCCGTCGTGAACGCGAACGCGCGATCGCAGCGTGGTCTCCGCCCGCATCGGCGCCGGCGATAGAGCGCGACATCGGCCTGAAGGACTTCGTGGCGCGGACGATGCCGATGTTCCTGACGCTGCGCGACGAGGACGGCGCCGGACTGGCGACAGCGATGCTGGCGCCGGAAAACCGCGCGCGGGACGAGACGTTCCGACAGATCATCGTCGGCCCCGCCAACAGCGACGCCTTCGAGACACACGCCGACGCCATCGCGGCGCTGGCGCGCCATCTCCGCAAGGAGCTGCCGCGCGAGGACTGCTACCCCTACTCGTAAGCGCCGCCCTCGTGCCTTTTCCGGCGCGGCGGTGCTAGGGTTGCGGCGCGATCATGGGAGAGCGCCGATGGCGATCACGGTGAAGCGGGTGGCGGGCGCGCTCGGCGCGGAGATTTCCGGCGTCGATCTGTCGAAGGAACTCGACGGGCCGACATTCGACGCCATCCACCGGGCCTTCGTCGACCATGAGGTGATCTTCTTCCGCGACCAGTCGCTGACGCCGGAACAGCACAAGGCGTTCGGCCGCCGCTTCGGCTCGCTCAACATCCACCCTTATGTGAAGGGCATGGACGGCCATCCCGAGATCATGGAGATCATCAAGGAGCCGACCGACAAGCTGAACTTCGGCGGCGGCTGGCATTCCGACATGTCGTTCCTCGAAACGCCGTCCATCGGGTCCATCCTCTACGCGGTCGAGGTGCCGGACTTCGGCGGCGACACGCTCTTTGCGTCGATGACGAAGGCGTACGACACGCTCTCGCCGGGCCTGAAGCAGACGCTGGAGGGCCTGCGGGCCGTGCATTCGGCGAACCGGGAGTATTCCGCGCAGGGCGCCTCCGCGCAGAAGCGCGGCTCCATGCAGGTGGCGGACGCCGAGGGCATGGCGGGCGAGTTCACGCACCCGGTGGTGAAGGTGCATCCGGTGACGGGCAGGAAGGCGCTCTACGTGAACCCCGCCTTCACGCTGCGCTTCGAGGGTTGGAAGGAGCGCGAATCGAAGCCCCTGCTCGACTATCTCTTCGATCACGCGCGCTACGAGGCCTACACCTGCCGCTTCCAGTGGCGCGCGGGATCGATCGCCTTCTGGGACAACCGCAGCGTCTGGCACTTCGCGCTCAACGACTATCCCGGCCAGCGGCGGCATATGCGACGAGTGACCGTGGACGCCGTGTGACCGCGCGCGTAGAGCAACGACAAAACCGGGAGGACATCATGCTGCGTTCGCTTCTCGTCGCCGCTTCGGCCGTGGCCCTGGTCGCGTGCGCATCGACGGCGCCGCCGCCCGGCTCGGTGAACGCGACCGCCGCCTACGACATGGCCGTCGCCGATGCGAACCGCCCGGCGGAGGATGTCGCGAAGGACGCGCTGCGCAAGCCCGCCGAGACGCTCGCCTTCGCGCGCGTGATGCCGGGGCAGACGGTGGCGGAGATCTTGCCGGGCGCAGGCTATTTCACGCGGCTCCTGTCGAAGGCGGTCGGGCCGAACGGCAAGGTGATCTCGATCGTGCCGTCCACGGCGCTCTCCTTCCCCGCGCAGATCGACCCCGTGCGCGGCATCGCGTCGAACGCGGCGTATGCGAATGTCCATGTGGAGACGCCGGAGGGCACGCTCTCCACGTCGGAGCCGGTGGACGTCTACTTCACCGCGCAGAACTACCACGATCTCCACGCCTATTACGGCGCGGAGGCCGCGGCCGCGTTCAACCGCGACGTGTTCAAGTCCCTGAAGCCCGGCGGCACGTTCCTCGTGATCGACCATGCGTCCGTCGCCGGCGCGGGGACGAGCGTCTCGCGCTCGCTCCACCGCATCGAGGCCTCCGTCGTGCGCCGCGAGATCGAGGCCGCGGGCTTCGTGTTCGACGGCGAGAGCGCGATCCTCGCGCAGCCCGCCGACCCGCGCACGCAGAACGTCTTCGAGGAGCCGATCCGCGGCAAGACCGACCAGTTCATGATGCGCTTCCGGAAGCCGGGCTGACGTCGCCGTCGCCGCCCTCCAGCGGCCCGAAGCGTTCTTCATAGGCGGCGAGCCTGTCGCGGATCTTGCGGCGCTCGTTCGCCTCCGCGTCCGCTTTCTTCCGCGCCTCGCTGCGCAGGTTCCAGTGGCGCTCCTTCAGCTTGTTCTTGTCGTCCGGCCCGCGGGCGAAGAGCCTGTCGGCGTACTGCTCGTTGATCACCGCGTCCGCCACGACCGTCAGCAGCGTGGGCCACGTTTCCGGGGCGATGCGGAAATAGAGTTCCGACAGACGCGCGAATTCCCGCGCCCGCGGATAGTCGCCGTGCTGCAACGCCATCCCCGACACGCCGAGCGTGAGATTGCCGAGTTCGGCGGGGTCGGCGGGCGTCCCGTCCGGGTCCCAGGCGATCGTCGCGAACACGGCCGCGATCGCCTCGTCGAGCGCGGCGCGGCGTTCAGCGACCGCGGCCGTGCGCGCCGCGTCCTCCGCCATGCTCTCGCGCGCCATGAGTTCGGCGTTGTCGCGCTTGGTCCAGCCCTGGGCGCCGGCGTGGCGATAGATGCTGCTGGGCGAGACCTTCCACCGCTGCGCCAGCGTCCGCGCGGTCGCGCCGCGCCTGTAGGCCTCGCCGATCTCGGCCCAGATGTCGGGCGTCAAGCGATAGTAGGTGGCGGGGGCTTCGGGATCGGCATGGGCCATGAGGATGCTCCTTCTTGAAAGCGTGGAGCATGGCCGATGCCGCGACCCGGTCGGATTGCGGGAGCTAAATCCCCCTGTTTCGACGTCTAAATCCCCCCTTCTCCCCCGCGAGGGGGAGAAGGTGTCCCGAAGGGACGGATGAGGGGGCGTCCCTCAGAATGAGGTCGGCCATAGCGGCCAATCGCGGACCCGCCCCCTCATCCGACGGCTTCGCCGCCACCTTCTCCCCCTCCCGGGGGAGAAGGGTTATGATCGCGCCATGCGGAACGGGGACACGCATAAACGCGCACGCGCGCAGCGGCGCGAACTCACGCTGTCAGAGGCAAAACTCTGGAGCTGCTTGCGCGACCGTCGCTGGAAAGGCCTCAAATTCCGCCGCCAGCACGCGATCGGGCCTTATGTCGTGGACTTCGCCTGCACGGACCTGCGCCTCGTCCTCGAAGTCGACGGCCGCAGCCACGACGCACCCGAACAGATCGCCTTCGACGCGCAACGCACCGCCTTCCTCGAAAAAGCCGGCTGGCATGTGGCGCGGATTTCAAACGTGGATGCGCTGGCGGGCGGGGACCCGCTCTATCTCAAACTCGATGCGATTGTTCTCCCCCTTCTCCCCCGAGCGGGGGAGAAGGTGTCGCGAAGCGACGGATGAGGGGGCGAGTCTCGAAAGGCGCGCGGCGCCGACAAGAGAGTCTCATCCCGCCCGACGCCCCCTCATCCGGCCCGCTGGGCCACCTTCTCCCCTCACGGGGGCGAAGGAAAACCCATCACCACCAGCTCAATCCTCTTCTCCCCCGCGAGGGGGAGAAGGTGTCGCGAAGCTGACGGATCGGAGTCTTCAAGCGGTTCTGCACCCTTCATCGGCACCATTCAGCCTTCTGCCACATCAATAGAATCTCGATAGAATGGAGGAATGGGAGGGACCTGATGCACGATTGCCTGTTTGAGCTAAACTCGACCTCTGTGACCGCTTGGGCAACGGTTGGTCTTCTGATTGCTACTTTGGTGCTTGCAGTGGTCGCTGGTTATCAAATTCACACGCTGAGAGCGGAGAACAGACGAGAGCGCACGTTGAGCGTGTGTATGAAATACGACTCTGACAGCGTTATCGTCGAAAGCACCCGCAGTTTGCGGCGCGCTCGAAACTCTGGGGATATTCGAGCAAAGACCTCGAAGTTCCGATCGGAAATCGTCTCCCTATTGAATTACCTCGATCTCATTGCCATCGGAATCCGCAGAGGCCTTTTCTCGGAGGAAATCGCTAGAGATCACATGGAGTCCATAGTGATCGGAGAATTTGACTTCTACGTCGCAAGCGGCTTGGCAGCGAAGGTAGAAACTCACGATCCCCTCTCAAGGATAAACTTGGCCGACTATGATACGCTAAAGTGGTTGCGAGATCGCTGGTCCAAACCCGCAAGTCGTGAACCCTACCTCAATCGTGTCGTGGTTTGGCTCAAGAGTTTTCCTCGTGGCGACTGACTTGCTCCGGTACCGCAGCGCGTCATGGCTGGCTGAAACTTGGGTCCCACGGCCAACGACCTAGCGTTCCGCCATCGATTATTTCGTCGATTACTCTCTTCTTCCAGACAACGCCGAGCTGAACACCAAGAGGATCATCCCCGAGGCGGCCCGAATAGACGCCTAGCAGATCCGGCGCTTGGCCGACCCACATATCGCTATCAGGTTGCTGAATTGCGCCTCGGCGCACCACGATAACCGGTGAACCGGACATACCCTTGCGGGTAGCCGTATCAATCAAGAGCTTGGGCAAACCTCCCAGATTCAGGTCCGGCTCGCTGGCAATTGACGCGCGCTTCCAGATTGGAAACTCATGCCCGCCATCCATACCAAACGGAAACCCAATTACATACGCATCGTCACCAGCGTTCTCTTGGAAGGGCATCCATTCCGGACACTCATTCGCCGGCTGCGTAGCCAGCTCCCACTCGTGTGGGTTTTTGACATGAGTGACAAAATCTTCGGGCTTGAGTTTTCCAAGCAGGAGAACTGCAACATCCACTTTCGATCCGTAATGCGGATGAACTAGCCAGCGAGGTTCACCTGCAGAGTTTGTAAGCGCCGATCCCTGAGCCGCTCTGGCAAACGCAAATCTCCCATCCGGCCCCGGTCGTTCGCGAAATGCAAGCGGAACTAATATCTCATTGGGAAGCCAACCTTGATCGCTCAAGGCGACATTCCTGTCGGCGTCCCAACCCGTCACGTTGTGAAGGTTGGTAACAAGAAAGTAGTCGCCAGCCCTGTGCCAAAGAAATCCAGTGGCGCTCGACTTAGCGACGACCTTACCATGGTCGCGGCGTATAAGGGTGAGATGTGTTGGAATGTATGATATCGGACTCGATATCCGATAGGCCTCAGACATTCCTCTCAATCCTCATCCATCTTCAACGCCGCGATGAACGCCTCCTGCGGGATGTCCACCTTCCCGAACTGGCGCATTTTCTTCTTCCCCTCTTTCTGCTTGTCGAGGAGCTTGCGTTTGCGTGAGATGTCGCCGCCGTAGCATTTCGCGGTGACGTCCTTGCGCAGCGCTGAAATGGTCTCGCGGGCGATGATGCGGCCGCCGATGGCGGCCTGGATCGGGATCGTGAAGAGGTGCTGCGGGATCAGCTCCTTCAGCTTTTCGCACATGACGCGCCCGCGCTGTTCGGCGCGGCCGCGGTGGACGAGCATGGAGAGCGCGTCGACCGGCTCGTCGTTCACGAGGATCGACATCTTCACGAGGTCGCCGGCCTTGTATTCCTCGATCGCGTAATCGAACGAGGCATAGCCCTTCGAGACGCTCTTCAGCCGGTCATAGAAGTCGAACACCACTTCGTTGAGCGGCAGTTCGTAAACCAGCATGGCGCGCGCGCCGACATAGGAGAGATCGCGCTGCACGCCGCGGCGATCCTGGCAGAGCTTGAGGATCGCGCCGAGATATTCGTCGGGCGTGAGGATCGTCGCCTTGATCCACGGCTCGTGGATTTCCTTGATGCGCGTGACGTCGGGCATGTCGGCGGGGTTGTGCAGCTCCTTCACTTCGCCGTCGTTCATGTGGACGTGGTAGACGACGGAGGGCGCGGTCGCGATGAGATCGAGATTGAACTCGCGCGTCAGCCGTTCCTGGATGATCTCGAGGTGGAGGAGCCCGAGGAAGCCGCAGCGGAAGCCGAAGCCGAGCGCGGCGGAGGTTTCCATCTCGTAGGAGAAGCTCGCGTCGTTGAGGCGCAGCTTGCCCATCGCGGCGCGGAGGTCCTCGAAATTGGCCGCGTCCGTCGGGAAGAGGCCGCAGAAGACCACCGGCTGCGCCGGCTTGAAGCCCGGGAGCGGCGTGGTGATGCCCTGCTTTTCGGTGGTGATGGTGTCGCCGACGCGGGCGTCCGCCACCTCCTTGATGTTGGCGATGAGGAAGCCGATTTCGCCGGGGCCGAGATCGTCCACGTCCTGCGGCTTCGGGCGGAAGACGCCGACCTTGTCGACGCCGTAGCTGGCGTCGGTCTGCATCATCTTGATGCGCATGCCCTTCTTCAGCGTGCCGTCGATGACGCGCACGAGGACGACGACGCCCATGTAGGCGTCGTACCAGGCGTCCACGAGCATGGCCTTGAGCGGCTTTGCGGGATCGCCCTCCTTCGGCGGCGGCAGGCGCTTGACGATGGCTTCGAGGGTGTCCTCGATGCCGATGCCTGTTTTCGCGGAGATGAGGACGGCGTCCGAGGCGTCGATGCCGATGACGTCCTCGATCTGGTCCTTGATGCGGTCGGGCTCGGCGGCGGGGAGATCGATCTTGTTGAGGACGGGGACGATTTCGAGATTGTTGTCGAGCGCCTGATAGACGTTCGCCAAAGTCTGCGCCTCCACGCCCTGCGAGGCGTCGACGACAAGCAGCGCGCCCTCGCAGGCGGCGAGGCTGCGGCTCACCTCATAGGCGAAGTCCACGTGGCCGGGGGTGTCGATGAGGTTGAGGACGTAGGTCTCGCCGTCGGCGGCCTTGTAGTCGAGGCGGACGGTCTGGGCCTTGATGGTGATGCCGCGCTCGCGCTCGATGTCCATCGAGTCGAGCACCTGCTCCTTCATCTCGCGCGCCTGCAGGCCGCCCGTGAACTGGATCAGCCGGTCCGACAGCGTCGACTTGCCGTGGTCGATGTGCGCCACGATCGAAAAATTGCGAATACGTTCCCGAGCAAAACTCATGTCCCGCACCTAACATCGCCCCCGGCCCCCGCCAAGGCGGCGCCCACCGCCGGACATTGCGGCGGATTCACCTCCCGGATGGCGCGTCGCCTCGCCTCCGCCGCATGGCGCGTATAGGCTCCGTCCGAACCCATTCCGATCGAGGACCGCCCATGCCCACCCGTCGCGACATCGCCCTCGGCCTCGCCGCCGGCCTCCCCGCCGCGGCGCTCCTGAGCGCCACCGGTCACGCGCAGACGAACGACCCCTTCGCCAATGCGTCATCGGCGCCCCCACCCCCGCCGCCGCAGAATGACCGGACCTATTCGGAAGAAGAAATGGTGCGCGCAGCAGAGGACTTCTTCGACAGCGCCGCCGGCGGCGTCGCCGCCGTGATTGCACGGGTGTTTCGCGAACAGGGCCGCCCCGTCGGCTATGTCACCGGGCGCGAAGGCTCAGGCGCGTGGCTTCTCGGCCTGCGCTATGGCACTGGAGATTTGTTCCTCAAGACCGGTGAGCGTTCGCAGGTGTTCTGGCGCGGCCCCTCCTTCGGCTTCGACTTCGGCGGCAACGCCTCGAAGGTGTTCACGCTCGTGTACGGGATGACGTCGTCGGACCAGATCTACAAGCGCTATCCCGGCGTCGAAGGATCGGCCTATGTCGTCGGCGGTCTCGGCGTCACCTACCAGGCGGCGGACGGCGTGACGCTGGCGCCGATCCGGGCGGGCGTCGGCCTGCGCGGCGGGGCGAATGTGGGCTATCTCGTCTACTCCCGCACCCGCCAACTCCTGCCCTTCTGAGCACGCCCTCTTGGAACCGCCGAGGAGCCGACGCATTTCCTCAGGGTCCTTTTCACGGAGGCTTTGAGCCCATGTCCAAGTACATCCGCACGCTCCTTGTGGGCGCATCGCTCTTGTTTGCGGCGAATTGCGCGGGCGACGGCGCTGTCGCGCGGCAAGCCACGCCCGGCCAGAACACGAGCCCGACCAACACCTCCACGCCGGCGACCCAACCCGCCTACGAGCGCAGCGAAGTCGTCGATGCCGTCGCCGACTTCTTCGGCATCACCGCAGACGCCGCAGGACAACTCGTCGAACGCACGTTCCGCGAGAATGGCCGTCCCGTCGGCTATATCCGCGGTGAGGAATTCGCCGCCGCCGCCGGCATCGGCGTGCGCTACGGCGAAGGCGATCTGCGCATGAAAAATGGCCAATCGCGCAAGGTATTCTGGCAAGGCCCGTCCATCGGATGGGACGCCGGCGGCAATGCGTCGAAGGTGTTCACGCTCGTGTACGGCCTGAACAACGCCGACACGATCTACCAGCGCTTTCCGGGCGTCGAAGGCTCGGCTTATTTCGTCGGCGGCATCGGCGTGAACTACCAGCGCGCCGACGGCGTCACGCTGGCGCCGATGCGGGCGGGCGTGGGCCTGCGGGCAGGCGCGAATGTCGGCTATCTCGCCTATACGCGGGAACGCAATATCCTGCCGCTCTGAGTCCGAAGCTCAGTCCGTCATTTCTGACTTTCGACCGGGATCGAGGCGTTCCAGCGCCTCGATTTCCTTTTGTCTGGCCTCATGGCGTTCGCGGAATTCCTCGGCGAACGCCGACGCGAATATGCCTGTCGGCAAGGCGACGATGCCGATCCCCGCGAGCGCCACCAGCGCCGCTGCGAAACGTCCTAGCACCGTGACCGGATAGACATCGCCATAGCCGACGGTCGTCAGCGTCACCACCGACCACCACATCGCGCGCACCACGCTCCCGAACCGTTCGGCCTGCTCAGGATGACCCGGGACTGGTTGGGCCCCTTCCACAAAATAGAGAATGAGCGCCGCGATAAAGACCTGCGCCGCCGCCACGGCGAGTGAAGCCAGCAAGGGCGGCCCCGCACGTCGAACCGCCGCGCCGACAATCCCGAACGCCGGCACATAGCGCGCCAGCTTGAACAACCGGAAAAGCCGCAAGACACGCAGCGCCGCCATCGTGCTTCCATTTGCGTCGGCAATGAACACGGTCAGCACCAGTTCGGGCAGGAACGCCGCGAGATCGGCGAGCGCCAGCGGCGTCGTCATGTAGCGCCAGCGACCGGAGAGCCCGCGATACAGCGGATTTTCTCCGACAGCCCAGATGCGCACGAAATACTCGAACGCAAACAGCAGCACGATCACCGTGTTGATGTCGGAGATCAGCAGCGCAGACCCCGGGGGCATCGTCGTGTCTGAGCGCGTCGCCTCGGTCTCGAGCGCCATCATCACGAAGCTGACGAGCACCAGCGTGACGAGCATCAGCGAAACAAGCGATATGCCGCGCCGGCGACCGTCGGGCTCAAGCGCGTCGAAGATGCGTTTGCGAAGAGTGTCCGCCCGGTCCACGCCCTGCCTCCGTTGATCCGATGCTACGCGCATAGCATCGACACTTGAGGGCGAAAATCCCTGCAGGCGAACCCTTAGCGGCGGAGGAGAATCTGGTCGAAGACGCCGCCCTCGGCGAAATGCGTCTTCTGGGCCGCGTCCCATCCGCCGAAGGTGTCGTCGATCGTCGCCATGGGCAGCGCGGGATACTTCCGCGAGTAGCGCGCTAGGACCGACGCTGTGCGCGGGCGGAAATGGTGCTTGGCGACAAGCTCCTGCGCGGCGTCGCTGTAGAGCAATCGCAGATAGGCTTCCGCGCTGTCGCGCGTCCCGGCGGCGTCGACATTCTTGTCCACCACGGCAACGGAAGGCTCCGCGAGAATGCTCACCGACGGCACGATGATATCGACCTCGTCGGCGCCGAGTTCAGCGACAGCCAGGTGCGCTTCGTTCTCCCACGCCAGCAGGACATCGCCGATGCGTCGCTGGACGAAGGTTGTCGTCGAACCACGCGCGCCGGTGTCGAGCACGGGCGTCTTCGAGAAGATCAGGCGCAGGAATTCCCGTGCCGTCTCGTCTGTCCCGCCCGGCTGACGCAACGCCCACGCCCACGCCGCGAGATAATTCCATCGCGCGCCGCCGGACGTTTTCGGGTTGGGCGTGATGATCTGCACGCCGTCACGACGAAGATCACCCCAGTCGCGGATGCGCCACGGATTGCCCTTGCGCACGAGGAACACGATCGTCGACGTGTAGGGCGCGCTGTTTTCCGGCAGCCGCGACTGCCAGTCCTCGGCAATCAGCCCGCGGCGCGCGATCTCATCGACATCATGCGCGAGCGCGAGCGTGACGACGTCCGCCGCGAGTCCGTCGATCACGGAACGCGCCTGCTTGCCCGAGCCGCCATGCGACTGGCTGATCGTCACCTTGCGGCCCGCTTCGCCCTTCCCCCACTCCGCCTGAAACAGCGCGTTGAACTCGGCATAAAACTCCCGCGTCGGATCGAACGAGACGTTCAGCAATCTGCCGCCGCCTGATCCGCCGCCGCCGCAGCCCGCCAGCGCGAGCCCGGCTCCGCCCATGGCAAGGCCCGAAAGCGCCGCGCGCCGGCTGATGTGCATCGTCATGTCCCGCTCCTGCGCCTGCCGGAAAATCTAGCCGGGCGACGTGGCCAAATCCTGTCCTGCAATCCCTACCGAAACCATCGGGATGGCGTGATCCGTGCCTTAAGCGGCCCTTGAACGGCGTCCGGGCGCTGACGATCGGGATTTGACATGGCAATGTTATCTTGTAACGTTACAGTATCTTGTATCGGTAGAGTTTCGGAGTGACCATGTCCGCACGCTGGATGGTGATGATCGGGGTAGTGGCGGCTGCGCCCTCGGCGCTGGCGCAAACGCCGTCCAACAGAGGGCTCGAAGACGAGGTGGTGGTCACCGCCCCGCTTGAGGGCTCGCGCATCGAAAGTCTCCAGGGCGTCGAAGTCCTCAACCGGGAGGCCATCGTCAACACGATGACCGGCGGCATCGGCGAGAGCCTGGCCCACCTCCCCGGCGTCTCAAGCACCTTCTACGGCGCGGGCGCGAGCCGCCCCGTCATCCGCGGTCTCGGCGAGGACCGGGTGCGCATCCTGCAGAACGGAATCGGCGCCATCGACGCCTCCTCTGCGTCGCCCGACCACGCGGTCACCGCCGACGGCCTCGACGCCGAACGGATCGAGGTGCTGCGCGGCGCAGCGGCGCTCGCCTATGGCGGCAATGCCGTGGGCGGCGTGATCAACGTGATCGACGGCTCGATCCCGCGCGTGGCGCCGGAGAACGGCTACAGCGTCGACGGACTGCTCGCCTACTCGACCGGCGACAAGGGCTGGCAAGGCGACGTGGCCGGCGCCTTCGCCGCCGGTCCGCTTGTATTCCGGCTCGGCGCAGGCCGTCGCGAGACGGAGAACTACGACATTCCCGGCTTCACCCGCTCTGCGGACCGTCGCGCCGACGATCCGCTGCCGCCGGGAGAGGATGAAATCTCCGGTCAGGCGCCGAACTCCTTCACGTCTCTCGACACCTACACCGGCGGCGTATCGCTCGTGCGCGACTGGGGCTTCGCCGGCATCGCCGTGAAGCGCTTCG
The DNA here is from genome assembly GCA_016791445.1 of Hyphomonadaceae bacterium. Taxonomy (GTDB): domain Bacteria; phylum Pseudomonadota; class Alphaproteobacteria; order Caulobacterales; family Aquidulcibacteraceae; genus VFBF01. Next base: position 92,470 of record JAEUMP010000006.1, read on the forward strand.
AAACCGAGTATGGCCTGCCGCCGGAAGATCCGGATTCCCTGCTCGGCGGGCGCATCCAGCTGGAACAGACGCGCATCGAGTCGCGCGGCGACTTCCGCGTTGCGATCGGGCCGTTCGACCGCATCGACTACGGCCTGCAATGGTCCGACTACACCCACCAGGAAATCGAGGACACGGGCGACGTCGCGACGACCTTCACCAACGAAGGCTACGAACTGCGGCTTGAAGCCCATCATAACGGCTTCGGCGACAAGCTTGACGGCGCAATCGGCATCCAGGCTTCCGATACCGACTTCGCCGCCGTCGGCGACGAGGCGTTCCTCACCGCCACGACCACGCGCGATCTCGGCGCCTTCGTGGTGGAACGCTGGGACAATGGCGCGTGGGGCCTCGAAGGCGGCGCGCGCCTGGAGCGCCGCGACCTCAACAACGTGAACGCCGGCGACTTCGATTTCACGACCTCGAGCCTTTCGGCGGGCGTGTTCGTGCGTCCCGCGACGAACTGGTTCCTGGGCGCCACGCTGGCGCGCACCGAGAGGGCGCCGACCGCCGTCGAGCTTTTCGCCGATGGTCCGCACATCGCTACCAGCGCCTATGAGCTCGGCAGCGCCGCGCTCGACAAGGAGACGGCGACGACGATCGAAGGGTCGCTTCGCTACGCCACGGCGCGCGCGCGATTCGAGGTGAACCTCTATCGCGCCGACTACGCCGATTACATCGCCCTCGTCGACAGCGGCCTTGTCTTCGTGGAGTCGACGGAGACCTTTGAAGACCCTGCCCTCGTTGCGCCCGGCGAAGAGACGCTGCCGCTCTTCACCTATGTCGCCCGAGACGCGGTGTTCACCGGCGGGGAAATCTCGGTCGGCGCCGACATCTTCAGCCACGGCGAATTCACGCTCCGCGGAGACGCGGCGCTCGATATCGTGCGCGCGAAGTTCGATGGCGGGGGCAATCTTCCGCGCATTCCCCCGCGCACGCTGACCGTCGGGCTTGAAGGCGACTGGCGTGGCTTCACCGCACGCGCGGAAGCGGTCGACGTCGCCGACCAGGATCGCGTCTCGTCATTCGAATCCGCGACGGATGGCTATACGCTCTACAATGCGCGCCTGACATGGAAGGCGAATGACACGTTCCGCTTTGTGGTCGACGGTCGCAACCTCACCGACGAGGAAGCGCGCGAACATGTGAGCTTCCTGAAGGATGTGCTGCCGCGCCCGGGCAGGAGCGTGCGCTTCGCAGTCGTGGCGGACTTCTAGCCGTCGCGGCCCCGGAGCGCGCGGCCGAGGCCCGCGCTCCGGGGCCGTTGAATTAGAACGTCACCACGCTCCGGATGCTCTCTCCGGCGTGCATCAGATCGAACGCATCGTTGATCTTCTCCACGGGCATGACGTGGGTGACGAGATCGTCGATGTTGATCTTGCCGTCCATGTACCAGTCGACGATCTTGGGCACGTCGGTGCGGCCGCGGGCGCCGCCGAAGGCCGATCCCTTCCATACGCGGCCGGTGACGAGCTGGAAGGGTCGCGTGGAGATTTCCGTGCCCGAGGGCGCCACGCCGATGATGATGCTCTCGCCCCAGCCACGATGGCAGCATTCGAGCGCCTGACGCATCGTCGTCGTGTTGCCGATGCATTCGAAGGAGAAGTCGGCGCCGCCGCCGGTGATGTCGACGATCGCCTCGACGACCTTGTCGCGCCCGACCTCGTCGGGGTTCACGAAGTGCGTCATGCCGAACTTGCGCGCGAGCTCCGCCTTCTTCGGATTGAGATCGACGCCCACGATCTTGTCGGCGCCGACCATGCGCGCGCCCTGGATCACGTTGAGGCCGATACCGCCGAGGCCGAACACCACGACATTCGCGCCGGCCCAGACCTTCGCAGTGTAGATCACCGCGCCGATTCCCGTTGTCACGCCGCAACCGATATAGCAGACCTTCTCGAAGGGCGCGTCTTCACGGATCTTCGCCACCGCGATTTCCGGCAGTACGGTGAAGTTCGAGAAAGTCGAGCAGCCCATATAGTGCGCGACGAATTTTCCGTCGACGGAAAAGCGGCTCTCGCCGTCCGGCATCACACCCTTGCCCTGCGTCGCGCGGATCGCCGTGCACAGATTGGAGCGCTGCGAGAGGCAGGTTTTGCAGCCGCGACATTCGGGCGTGTAGAGCGGAATGACGTGATCGCCCGGCTTCACGCTCGTCACGCCCGCGCCGACCTCGCGCACGATGCCGGCGCCTTCATGGCCGAGGACGCACGGGAACATGCCCTCAGAATCTAGACCGGAAAGCGTGTAGGCGTCCGTGTGACACACGCCAGACGCCTTGATCTCCACCAGCACTTCGCCGGGCTTCGGCCCCGCGAGATCAATGGTTTCGATGGTCAGCGGCTTGGAGGCTTCCCAGGCGACGGCGGCGCGGGTCTTCATGGCGTTGGTCCTTCCGTTTTCGCGGAAGACTTTTCACACGCACGCACGCGCATCAACCCTCCCCCGCCCGCGGGGGAGGGAAATGCGAGCGCACGCGAGCGAAGGGTGAGGGCCCGTGAGACCGTCATCGCAAACGTCTCACAGGCCCTCACCCTGACCGCTTCGCGGCCTGTCTCTCTCCCGCTTGCGGGAGAGGGCTACATCAACCCCTCAGCCTTCAGCGCTTCCTGCACCTTCGGGCGCGCGCTGACGCGCTGCATGTAGGCCGCGATGTTGGGCCACTGCTTCAGGTCGATCTGGTGGAAATTCGCCCAGTTGATCACGGGAAAGGCGTAAGCATCGACGGCAGAGAACTCATTGCCGGCGATGTACTGCTGGTTTGCGAGCGTGCCGTTGATTTCGTCAAAACGCTTGCCGAGCTTCGTCTTGGCCGCGGCTTTCGTTTCGGCCGGCGCGGACGGATCCCAGAGCGGGCCGAAGCCCTTGTGCAGCTCGGTGGCGACGAACGCGAGCGCCGACTGCATCTTTGTGCGACCAAGGCGATCCTTCGGCATCAGCCCGCCATCGGGATTCTCGTCGGCGATGTACTGCACCAGCACATTGGCTTCAGTCAGCCGCGTGCCGTCGTCAAGTTCGAGCAGCGGAACATAGCCGCGCGGATTGATGGCGTAGAAATCGTCGCCGTTCTCGGTCTTGTGCGCGCGCAGATCAACCTTCACGAGATCGAGTTTCACGCCCGATTCGGTTGCCGCGATATGCGGCGCCATCGCGCACGAGCCGGGTGAATAATAGAGCTTCATGGAACGTCTCCTCCGCGCCTGTCGCGTAGGACGCCACTTAGGCGCCGCAGACCGACGCTTCAAGCGACCGACAGGCGGCAGGCGGAAAGTGACTGTTCCCGAAAACGCGCGATCCTATCTGGCCCCTTCTTCGACGACTTCGCGCTCAATGCGCATCGCCGCGATCGCGTTGCGGTTGCGTCGGAGAATCTCGAACCGATAGCCGTGATAGGCGAACACCTGCCCGGGATCGGGGATCGTCTGGCTTTCGTGAATCACAAGGCCCGCCACGGTGACGGCTTCGTCATCCGGAAGATCCCAGTTCATCGCGCGATTGAGATCGCGGATCGGCACCGTGCCGTCCACATTCACACTGCCATCTGGTTGCGGGCGGACGCCGGTGAACGGCACGTCGTGCTCGTCCTTGATGTCGCCGACGATCTCTTCGATGATGTCTTCCAGCGTGACGAGCCCTTCGAGCGCGCCGAATTCGTCCACGACGATGGCGAAATGTTCACGTCGCTTCAGGAACTCCGCGAGCTGGTCTTCCGCCCACGTCGTCTCCGGCACGAACCATACCGGGCGCAGCACCTCGTCGATCACCAGCCCGTCGCGACCCTTCTCAGCAATCGCGCGCAGCAGATCGCGCGCATGCAGCACGCCGACGATATTCTCCGGATTGTCGCGCCACACCGGCAGGCGCGTGTGCGAACTCGCCATCGCCTGGGCGATGATTTCACGCGGCGGCAGCGCAGCGTCGATGGTCTTCATCGACTTGCGGTGCACCATCACGTCCTCGACGGTGAGGTCGCCGAGCGCGAAGGCGCCCTTGAGGCGGTCACGCACGTCGCTGTCGACCGCGCCCTCCTCCGCGTGCAGCTCCACCGTGCCGAGAATCTCCTCGCGCGCCGCGAGCACGTCGACGCCCTCCGCCACCTTCACGCCCATGAGGCCGAGGGCCTGGCGCACGATCCACTGCACCCCCGCGACGATTGGCGAAAGGATGCGCACCATCCATGTCACCGGCAGCGCCACGATCCGCGCCAGCTTGTCGGCGCTGGTGATCGCCCAGGTCTTGGGCAGCACCTCGCCGAAGATCAGCAGCAGCGGCGTCAGCACGAGCGTGGAGATCAGCGGGCCGTAATCCGGCGTGATGCTGGTGAAGATCGTGGCGGCGATGGCGGAAGCGGCGATGGTCACGAAGTTCGCACCGAGAAGCACCGCGCCAATCATGCGCTCGCGGTTTTCCATCAGCGTGACGACGCGCTTGGCGGCCTTGTCGCCGTCCTTCTCCAGGCTGAGCATGCGCGCGCGGGACGCCGCCGTCAGCGCGGTTTCCGCCATCGAAAAGAAGGCGTTTAGCAAGATGAGTACGGCGATGACCGTCGCCGCAATCGGGATCGCGGAAAGCATTCTTCAGGTCCTAGAGACGTTCGCGCAGGAAAGCATGCACATGTTCAGGAGCGACATCGCGCGCGACGAAGGCCTGGCCGATTTCGCGGGCGAGAATGAAGGTCAGCGCGCCGCCTTCGTTCTTCTTGTCGTGCATCATGGCGTCGACAAGACGCTCCGCGGTGAAGGGCGCACCCGGCAGCCGCGAAAGTTCGGTCTCGAAACCGGTGGCGCGCAGGTGCGCAGCGACCCGACCGGCGACGCCGGCATCGCACAGCCCGAGTTGCGCGGAAAACCCGAACGCAAGGCCCAGCCCACAGCCGACCGCTTCGCCATGCAGTATCGAGCCGTCCATGCCCGCTTCGGATTCGATGGCGTGCGCGAAAGTATGGCCAAGATTGAGCAGCGCGCGTACGCCGCCTTCGCGCTCGTCCGCCGCCACTATCCGGGCCTTTGCAGCAACGGCGATCTCGATGGCGTGCGCCGTCGAAACGGCGCCGGCTTCGCCGCCGTCGATGATGCGCGCACCTTCCCGCTCGCACCACTCAAAGAACGGCGCATCATTGATGAGCCCGATCTTGACGATCTCCGCATAGCCCGCGCGCCGCTCCCGCTCCGGCAGCGTGGCGAGCACATCCTGGTCCGCGAGCACCAGACGCGGCTGGTGAAACAGGCCGACGAGATTCTTGCCAGCCGTCGCGTTGATCGCCGTCTTGCCGCCGACGGACGAATCCACCTGCGCGAGCAGCGTCGTCGGGATCTGCACGAAATCGAGACCGCGTTTCAGAAGCCCCGCCGTCAGACCCGCGAGATCGCCGATCACGCCGCCGCCGAACGCAATCACGAGGTCGCGGCGCTCGAGACCGAGCGCCAGCAGACGATCCGAAACAAGCTCCAGACCGAGAAAGCTCTTCTGCCCCTCGCCCGGCGGCAGCACGATCGCGTGCGCCTCGATGCCGCCGGCCTTCAACCCGTCCATCAACGCCGGCAGATGCAGCGCCGCCACGGTCTCGTCGACGACGACCGCCGCTTTCCGGCCAGGCGCGAACGGCGCAACGCGACGCCCGGCATCCGCCAGCAGACCCGATCCGATCACCACGTCATAACTGCGCGCACCGAGATCGACGCGTACCGTCCGCTCCGCGCTCATGGCGTGGCGCCCGACGCTTCGGCGCGCGCAGCGAGCGCCCTGATCACTGCCGTCACCGCAGAGGAATGCGGCCCGTTGTTGGAATCGACCACCAGGTCTGCTTCTCCATAGATGGGATACCGCTCAGCCATGAGGCGCTCCATCGTGGCGCGCGGATCGCCCTGCTTCAGAAGCGGACGATTGTCGCGCTTTTCCACACGTCGCATCAGCACATCGAGATCGGCCCGCAACCACACGGACGTCGCGTGCGCCCGCACGAGGGCGCGGGTTTCGGGGTTCATGAAGGCGCCGCCGCCGGTGGCGAGCACGTGCGGCGCTCCCTGCAGCAGACGCGCGATCACGCGGCGCTCCCCGCGCCGGAACTCCTCTTCGCCGTGCAAGGCGAAAATCTCGGAGATCTCCAGGCCCGCCGCCTTCTCGATTTCCTCGTCGGCGTCGATGAAGGGCAGATGCAGCAGCGCGGCGAGCCGCCGGCCGACGGTCGTCTTGCCGGCGCCCATGAGGCCAACGAGCACGATCGGGCGGTCCACCACGAGGGCGGACGCGACGCTGTGGATATCCCCGAGGGGTTCCGCCGTCCCGCCGCCGCCTGTCACGTTCTTCTCCTGTTCCTTGCCCGGACCGGTCGTCCGGCCCAGCCTGCTCAAATCGGGAGCCCGCTGGAAACTCGCCGCATTTTGCGGTCAATCTCGCTGCATCGCAACGTCGCCAGATTCGCGGCGCGTTAAGCATGAGGATGCGGGCAAGTGAGACGACGCAGGCGCAGGGGTCCGGGCATGAGCCCGCGCACCGGCATGATTCTGATTGGACTGGCCGGAATCGCGGTGGTGTTCGGCTTCGTTTATCTCATGAACGTCGCGGACGGCGTCGATCCCCAACGCAGCGAAAAGCGCATCGAGCTGCCTGATGCGTTCAAGAGCTGAACGCCTGATCGGCGCGGCTGTCGCGTCGCTCCTCGTCGGGTGCGCGATCATGGCCGCACCGACTGCATCGGCGCAGGCGATCGAACAAGGCTCGCTCGCCGAACTGGACCCGTGGGCGGTCGGCGCGATCGCGCGCGACCAGGCGCTGCCGCGCGATCTCTGGCGCCAGAGCGACCCGGTGGCGCTTGGCCTCCTGTTCGACCGTGTGACGACGAATATCGGCTCGCCCGCCGGCGCGCGTCTCGCCCGGCAGGCGCTTCTCTCCCCTTCGCTCTCGCCGCCGGGGGACTCCATCATCGCGGCGCGCAAGCGCTATGAAGCGCTGGCGCGCCTCGGTCTCGCCGATGAGATCGTCTCGATGGTTTCCGGCTCCGGCGAAGCCAAGCGTGATGCCGGCATCGTGCTCTACGCGACGCAGGCCGATCTTGCGCGCGGACGCCTCAACGATGCGTGCCGCCGCGTCGAGAACGTCAACGCGGAGACGCCGCCGCCCTTCGTGCTGCGCCTGCGGGCGCTGTGCGTCGCCGCCGCGGGCGAAAAGGACGCCGCAGATCTCGCGCTCGAAGTGGCGCGCGCCGCCGGCGCCAACGATGTCTGGTTCAACTCAGTCATCGCTACGATCAACGGCGCGCCTCCCGCCCGTCCGGCAGTGGCGCGGTACGACACATCGCTGAACGCCGCCGCATCGCTCGCGGCGAAGCTGCGCCCGCCGCCGCAGAACGCATTGCTGAACGCCTCGGCGTTTGCGTTCGCGATGGTCGCGCGCGACGAAAGCGTGCCGCCGGCTCTGCGCGGGCAGGCGGCACAGCGCGCCCTCCTGCAGAACACTATCACCCCGACCGTGGCGCGCGCGGCAGTGCGCGGGCAAGGCGGCCAGCGTGGCGCTTCCGTCCTTGCATCTGCTGTCGACGAGGTGGAGGCGGCCGAAAATCCCTACGCACAGGCGATCGCCATCGAAAGCGGTCTCAAGCGCTCGAAGCCGCACGGCGAATTCGCCGCCATGGCGCGGCTGTTTGCACCGGAAATCGCGAACTTGCGCGCCGACGCCGGCACGGCGCCTGCGGCCGCGACCTTCGTGCGCGCCGCGCTGACCACTGGCGCCTATCGCACCGCGCAGAACTGGCGCGCCGCCGCTGATCTCGCGCCCGCGAACGTGTCGCTGCTGACCATTCTCGATCTGGCGCTCGCCGCCGGCACGAATGACACGGCGAACGTCGCCGCTCTGGCGGATCGCCGCATCGAACTCGCAGACGCCGCCGGCGCCCGCCTCGCCAGTCGCGATCTCCGCGCCCTTGCGGCGCTCGGCATGCCGATCGGCGCGAACGCGGAAGCCTTCATCGCGCGCACCCCCGCCGCGGTCGGTCGCAAGCCCGACCCGGCGCTGATGGCGCAGCTGTCGGCGGCCTCGGCGCGCCGCGCCGCCGGCGAGGTTGCGATCCATGCGGCGCTGGCGCTGGGGGAAGGCGCTGAAACCCTCGATGCGACGGAACTCGCCATCATCATCACCGCCATGCGCGACGCGGGCATCGGCGAGGCGGCGCGCGCCGTCGTGGTCGAGGCGATCATCGGCGGTCAGGCGCGCTGACGCCATGGCGAACCGCGCGATGACCGCCGGCGACGCGGGCCTCATCGACGCCTTCCTGGAAATGCTGTCCGCCGAGCGCGGGGCGCGGAAGAACACGCTCCTCGCCTACCGGCGCGATCTGGAAGACGCCGCCGCAGAAGTGCGTGCGCCCTTGCGCGACGCCTCCGCCGAAGTGCTCGAACACTATGTCGCCGGGTTGGCCCGACGCGGTCTGTCGCCGGCGACAAGTGCGCGTCGCATCTCCGCGCTGCGCCAATTCTATCACTTCCTGCTGCTCGACCGGCATCGCGTCGACGATCCCACCGCGCGCCTTGAAGCGCCGCGTCGCGGGCGCAGCCTGCCGAAAACCCTGTCGCTCGAGGAGATAGAACGCCTGATCGCCGTCACTGCCGGTGAGAACGCGGCGGTTTCCGCGCGCGACCGCGCGATCGTCGAAATGCTCTACGCGTCCGGCCTGCGTGTCAGCGAGCTCGTCGGTCTGCCGTTGAAGGCCGCGCCGAAACCCGGCGTGAATTTCATGATGGTCGTCGGCAAAGGCGGCAAGGAACGGCTCGCGCCGTTGCATGACCGCGCCGTCGCCGCGCTTCGCGATTACCTCGCCGTTCGGGAATTGCTGCTGCCGAAGGCGCCGGCAGCCCGCGAACGCGCGCAAAAATGGCTCTTTCCCTCCCGCACCGCCGCCGACGGCAAACTCACCCGCCACCGCATCGTGCAATTGCTGAAGGATTGCGCGCAGCGCGCCAACATCGACCCCGCCCGCGTCACGCCGCACGTCCTGCGCCACGCCTTCGCGACGCACCTCGTTGAGGGCGGCGCGGACCTTCGCACCGTGCAGACCCTGCTCGGCCACGCCGACATCGCGACGACGCAGATCTACACCCACGTGGCCGAGGGTCGGCTGCGCGAACTCGTCGAGACAAAGCACCCGCTGGCGAAAAAGAAGCCCTGAGCCGCCCGCGCTCAATGCTGTCCGTACTGCACCGTGCGCTGCGACACGCGCGTCATGATCACAGAGCCGGTCAGGAAATCGAGCAGGCTCATGAGCATGATGATGAAGAATTCCGTCGTCCCGAACGGCTTCACCAGCAGGAAGAGGATGAAGCTCAGGATGAAGACGGCGACGGCAAGGCCGTTGTCGACCATCTGTGCGCCTGACGGCGTCGTCGATTTCAGGATTTCGACAAAGAGCGTGACCACCGCCACGAGCAGGATCAGATGGCCCCAGGTGAACGTCCAGACCGCGCCGGACGCCAAGGGCATCGTGAAGGCCACCGCCGCCATCGCTTCGGCGACATTCTCACCCGCAGGCACCGCGATCAGCGCGTAGAGCACCGTGGGAATGAGGAGCAACGGGAAGATCTGCAGGCCGGGCATCGGAAGTCCCCATGCTGAAGCGAGGCCGCGATACTAGGCATGCCTGTGCGGCTCGCGCAAATCCCTACCCGCGCGCGGCGACCGCCTCCGCGCGGCGCAACGCGCGCAGCACATTGCCACCGGCGAGTTTCGCCAGATCGGCGTCGCTCCAGCCGCGCCGCATCAACGCCGCGAAGAGCGCAGGATAAGTCTCCACGCCTTCCAATCCCGACGGCAGAAACGGCACGCCGTCGAAATCGGAACCGATGCCGACATGATCGACGCCGGCGACCTTGCGGATATGGTCGATGTGATCGGCCACGAGCGCGATGTCCGTCGTCGGGCGCGGATTCGCGGCCGCCCACGCGACGAGACCCGCCTTCACCGCATCGGGATCGCCCGGATTGCGGGATTTCAATCGCGCCTCTTCCGCTGCACGCCGTGAGGACCAATCCCACACGGCGTTCGAGAGAAAGACGGGGTAGAAATTCACCATCACCACGCCGCCATTCTCCGGCAGGAGACGCAAAACATCGTCCGGCACATTGCGCGGATGCCCGGCGATGGCGCGCGCGGACGAGTGCGAGAAGATCACCGGCGCAGTCGAAACGCGCAGCGCGTCCTCCATCGCCGCCTGAGAGACGTGGCTGAGATCGACGAGCATGCCGACGCGGTTCATTTCGCGGATCACCTCTTCGCCGAAGGGCGAAAGGCCGCCGTGCTTGGGCGCATCGGTCGCACTGTCGACCCAGGCGATCGTCGTGGAGTGCGTCAGCGTCATGTAGAGCACGCCCGCGCGGCGGAATTCACGCAGGAGGCCGAGATTGCCGTTGATCGCCTCCCCGCCCTCGATGCCGAACATCGAGGCGATCTTTCCGCGGCGATGGATGCGCACGATGTCGTCGGCGCTGTCGGCGATCTCGAACACGTCGGGGTGCGTCGCGACGATGCGGCGCGTCAGATCGATCTGGCCGAAGACCTTCGCTGTCGCGTCCGCGCCCTTCAGCGACGCCGGCACATAGACCGACCAGAACTGCGCGCCCACGCGACCCGCGCGCAGACGCGGAATGTCGGTATGCAGCGGCGGCGTGAGCTTCGTCGTATCGCCGGAGAGATCGACCCGCGAGAGATCGCCGCCGAAATCATCCGCAATCGCCCAGGGCAGATCGTTGTGGCCGTCGATGAGCGGCGTGCGCTTGAGAATGCGGTCAATCCGCGCGGCTTCTGCGCGCGTGGGCGGTGCGGGCTGGGCGAACGCCTCACCCGTAAGCATTGCGAGCGTGGCCACCAATAGCGCTGCATGTCTGATCATCAGGTCATCCTGCAATATGGGCTTCGCTTATCGAGCCGTCCGGCGTCAATCGCACCTCGACCACATGGCCCGCGAAAATCATGCGATCGATATCTGTCTCGCATTCCTCGAAATACAGCGTCGGCGCCCAGTCCTCATATGTATGGATCGCATCGAGCCTGAGAGCCGCCTCCAGCGACGCGGGCGTGGGTTCCGGCAATTCGCCGCTTTCGGCCCAGTCCCTTGCGAGATCGAGCATGCGCCCAGCCACCTCCTGACGCATGGCGGCTACCGTGGCGCCGAGGCGCTTCAGCATCATTCGCGAATCGGGGGGGATCTCCGGAAACGCTCCGGCCTCCTCGACATAGATGTCGAACCGCGCGCCGCCCAGCGTCCCTTCCCAATAGACGAGATCGAGTTCGGACCAATCCGCCACACCGGTCTGCTTTGCGTGGAATGTCTGGCGCATCAGCCGCATCGGCCCGAAATCCACGTCATCGATTGCATCGAGCTGGAAGGGGTCCGTCTGCGGCGGCGGCTCAGAAGCCATAGACCGCCGCCATGTCCTTGTCCTTCGCCGCGACCTGCTTCGCGAGATCGACAATCACCTTGGCCTGTTTCCACGTCGCGTCGTCCTGCATCTTGCCGTCGATCATGGCGACGCCGGCGCCGTCCGGCATGGCTTCGAGGATGCGCTTGGCGAACAACACTTCGTCGACTTCCGGATTGAAGACCTTCTTGGCGATGGAGATCTGGCTCGGATGCAGGCTCCACGCGCCGACGCAGCCCATGAGGTAGGCGTTGCGGAACTGCTGCTCGCAGCCCACCGCGTCCGAGATGTCGCCGAATGGGCCGTAGAACGGCTTGATGCCGGCGACGCCGCACGCATCGACCATTTTCGCAAACGTGTAGTGCCAGAGGTCCTGCTGCGCGCTCACACGCTCCCTGCCCTCGACCGCATCGTCGATGACGCGGTAGCCGGGATGGCCGCCGCCGACGCGCGTCGTCTTCATCTTGCGGCTGGCGGCAAGGTCTGCGGGGCCGAGAGAAATGCCGTGCATGCGCGGGCTCGCAAGTGCGATGGCCTCCACGTTCGCCACGCCCTGCGCGGTTTCCAGCAGCGCATGGATCATCACCGGCCGCTTGATCTGATGGCGCGCTTCGAGCTGCGCGAGCAGCTGGTCGGCGTAATGGATGTCCCACGGGCCCTCGACCTTCGGGATCATCACGACATCGAGCTTGTTGCCGATCACCGGGATCGTCTCGAGCAGGTCTTCAAGTCCCCACGGCGAATTGAGCGCATTCATGCGCGTCCAGAAGCCCGTGTCGCCGAAGTCGAACTGCTCGCCCATGGCGATGAGGCCGCGGCGCGCGTTGTCCTTCTGGTCCGCGGGGATCGCGTCCTCGAGATTGCCGAGCAGCACGTCGGTCGTCGGGATCACGTCCGCGAGCTTCGCGCGCACCTTCTCGTTGTGCGCGGGCACGAAGTGGATGACGCGCTCGAGCTTCACGGGCGGCTCGCGGAACGGCGCGGGCGCGCCGGCGGCGAGCGGGGCGAAGAACTGGCGCGGCGGCTTCATGGGCGAACTCCTGTGGCGTCCGGTTTCGCCGTCATGCTGCGCTGCGTCAACGGCTATCCGGCGACGCGGTCGCCGCTTCTCTCGTCGGGGGAGACCGTCTAGGACAAGGCCCAAATCAGGAGCGCCCCATGCCGGTCATGACCTATCTCACCACCTGCCACTTCGACTTCGGGGCGCTGAAGCAACTGGGGCCAGCGCTCAAGGCGCAGAAGGTCGCCCGACCGTTCATCGTCACCGATGCGGGGCTGAAGGCGGCGGGGCTGCTTGATCGGGCGGTCGAGGCGCTGGGCGTCGAACCCGCCGGCATCTACGCGGACACGCCCTCGAACCCCACCGAAACCGCCGCCCGCGACGCGGCGGCGCAGTACAAGGGCGCGGGCGCGGACGGAATCGTCGCGCTGGGCGGCGGCTCGTCGATGGACATGGGCAAGGCGGTCGGCCTCATGGTCACGCATGAAGGCCCCTGGGAAAAATATGGCGGCACGCAGCGCGGCACGAAGCTCATCGGCGCCATCCCGCCCGTCATCGCCATTCCGACGACGGCGGGCACGGGCTCGGAAGTCTCCGTCGGTTTCGTGCTCATCCTCGACAACGGCCGCAAGGAAACCTTCGTCAGCCCGAAGCTCATTCCGAGCGTCGCGATCTGCGATCCGGAACTGACGCTCGGCCTGCCGCCATCGCTCACCGCCGCGACGGGCATGGATGCGATGACGCACTGCATCGAGGCGATCCTCTCGCCGGTGAACAATCCGCCCGCCGAAGCCATCGGCTATGACGGCGTGTGGCGCGGCATCGGTCAGGACATGCTCGAACGCGCGGTGGAGGACGGCAGCGACCGCGACGCGCGCTGGCATGTGATGATGGCGAGCTATGAGGGCGCCCTCGCATTCGTGAAGGGCCTGGGCGCCGTGCATGGCCTTTCCCACGCGCTGGGCCGTATCCAGGATCTCAGGCTCCACCACGGCACGCTCAACGCGATCATTCTCCCCCACTCCCTGCGCCAGATTCAGCAGGCCGGCGTCATGCAGGAGAAGTTCGTGCGCCTGCGTCAGGTGATGGGCCTCGGCCCCAACGGCGACGTCGCCGACGCCATCGCCGACCTCAACCGCAAGATCGGCATCCCCGCCTCGCTCTCCGCCATCGGCGTGAAGAGCGAGCACCTCGCACCGAGCCTCGACTACGCCGTGAGCGACCTCGCAACGGCGAGCAATGCGATCAAGGCGGGGCCGGCGGAATACGAGAAGCTGTTCGAGATGAGCTTGTAACGCGTTCCAACTTGCGGCTGCCTTCGATCAATTCACCCGCGCGAGGAAATCCACGATCGGCAGCCAGGCGCTCGGCTCTTCCAGCGTCGGGGCGTGGCCGACATTGGGGACTTCGGCGACTTCGAGGTCTTCCTTGATCGCCTGCATCTCCCGCACGCCGTCGCGGGAGAGGATGTCGCTCAACGCGCCGCGCACGACGAGCGTCGGGATCGGCTCGAGCGCCTTGAACACCGGGCGCATGTCCGGCGTGGCGGCGCCCGGCGCGATGGGTTGCGAGATGGCGGGATCGTAGTCGAGTTCGAGGCGGCCGTCGGCGCGCTTCCTGTAGGTGCGCTTCGCGAAGGTCATCCAGAAATCCGCGTCGGCGCCTGGAAACGCCTGCCCTTGCAGATGCGCCACCGCCGCTGCGGCGTCTTCCCAGGTGGCGCGCGGCTCTGTCTTGCCGACATAGGCGAGGATGCGGGCAATGCCGCGCGGATCGATCACCGGGCCGATGTCGTTGAGGATCGCGGCTTCCACCCGGTCCGGCGCCGTGGCGGCGGCGATCATCGTGATGAGCCCGCCCATCGACGTGCCGAGCCACACCGCGCGATCGATCTTCAGGTGATCGAGCACCTTGATCGCATCTTGCGCATACGTCAGCGGCGTGTAGCGCGCGGGCGTCGCATCCCAGTCCGAGCGCCCGCGACCGCGCACATCCATCGCGATCGCGCGCCGGCCGAGCTCGGCGATGCGTGGCGCGACGACTTCGAAATCCGATGAATTGCGCGTCAGTCCGTGCAGGCACAGCACCGGTATGCCGAGCACGGGTTCGACCGGTGCATAATCGCGCACGAACAGGCCCAAGCCGTCCGTGGAACGCACCGTGATTTCGTCCGCCATGCCTTGTCCTTCGTCCGAGAGCGCGCCTTCGTGCCGCGCATCGCGCGTCGCGTAAAGCGTGCTCCCCCGCGACACGACCCGCCTACTTCTTCTCGACGTCCGCGATGACGTTCGCATCCGCATATTGCACGCCGCGCATCGCGCGAATCTTGCGGATCCAGCGGTCCGAGGTGCGCGTCACCTGCGCGCGCGGAACGCGGGTGCAATGCGCGAGCACGATCTCGGCGCCGCCGATCGTGAAGCGCGCGAAGCACAAGCCGGCGAATTCGCTGCGCTGACGCAAGGTCGTGCGCACGAGCGCCTCGGCCTCGGACTGACGTCCCTGCGCCCAGAGGTCGTGCGCGCGACCGAGTGGATGCGTCGGCGAGAAGCGCACGAGGAACTCGAGATTTGGGTTTTGCGGAACCTCATTCGCGCGCGGCGGCGCGGGCTTGACGACCGCGACAGGCGGCGGACCGTCCGCACTGGCGGCGTCGACTGCCGGGATCGGCACGGTCGCACCGACGGACGGCGCCGGATTCACCGTGGCGCTCACTGCAGACGTTTCGACGGCGGGCTGTGTCGCCGGCGGCGTCTCATCCCCGCCAGCGAAGACGAGCGCGAGCGCCACCGCCAGCGCGGCGCCGCCGCCTGCGAGACCGAACGTGCGCACCTGATTGTCATCCATGCCGGCGCGCTCCTGATCGCCCGCGATCGATGACGCGAGCGTGACCGGAGACGACGGCGCCGTCCAGTACCCGCCCCATGCGCGCGATCAGCGTCCTCCCGCCGGCGTCACAGGCGCCGCCCCGGGCGGCGCAGCGCGCGCGAGATCAAGCATGCCGCGCCCGCACTGGCGCATGCACCGCCCCGGCGAACCCGGAATGGGCGTCGCGTTCGCGTTGCGCGCGCATTCGATGGCGCACTGCTGGTTCGCGTCGATCGGCCCGAGGGCGCGGGTGAGCAGCAGCGATTCGAGTTCCCGCCCACGCACGCCATATTGCGACTGCAGCAGCGCGAGCGCGGCGGCGACGTGCGGCGCCGCCATCGAGGTTCCTTGCAGGAACCCGTAGTGGCAGGTCTGCGCCGCCTGGCGGGTCTCGGGGTCGTAGCAGTCCTTCGTCGTGGTGCGCGTGGAGAGCACGCCGTCCGGACGCCCGTCGCCGTCGGAATCCGCGAACACGTCCCCGCCCGGCGCGAGCACGTCGATGCCGGGTCCGAAATTCGAATAGAAGGCGAGACCGCCGCGCGCATCGTTCGCCGCCACGGTGATGACATTCCTGCAGTTCGCCGGTGCGTAGTTCGCCACCGCGTTCGATTTGTTGCCTGCCGCAACCACGATCACCGCGCCGCGCGCCACCGCCGCATCGATCGCCGACTGCATCGACGCCGGACACGGTATCTGCACCGACAGGCTCATGTTGATGATGTCGGCGGGGTTTGCGTTGACGATCTGCTCGCCGCCTTCCGTCACCGCCGGCGCGACGCCCGCCGCCCAGCGAATCGCGTTGACGATGTCCTCGAGTTCACCGCCGCAGCGGCCGATGGCGCGGATCGGGACGATCGTCACGTTCCACGCGCCGCCGGCGACGCCGCGCTTGTCGTTGGTGACGGCGGCGCCCACCGTCCCGGCGACGTGCGTGCCGTGGTAGGAGTTCTCCTTGCCCGCGCCGCAGGCGTCTCCCACATCGTTCGGATCACGGTCGATGCCGTCGCCATCGCCGGCGCGATCATAGTCGGTGACCAGATCGATGCCCGGCGCGATGTTGGCGTTGCTGCGCATGTCGGGATGCGCAAGCTCGATGCCGGTGTCGATCACCGCCACGCGCACCGCGCGACGGCCCACCTGCCGCGCACTCGTCCAGAAGGACTCGAATCCAGCGCCGCCCGGCGACTGACCGGCGCCTGTCCCACGCGGGCGCAAGCCCCACTGGAACGCATAGAGCGGATCGTTGGGCAGCGCGCCGGTCGCGACGATCTCGGCGCCCGGATTGGCCGGCGCGCTCGGCGCCGTCGTGCCCGGCGCCGTGGACGTCGGCGTCGTCGAGCCATCCTTCTTTTTCGAGAAGAACGGCAAGCGGTCGAATCCGACGTCCACCACATAGTTCTTTTCGACATAGGCGAATTGCCGCGACGCCTGCAGCCGCTCCAGCGTGCAGATCGTCTTCAGCGTGAGGTCGGCGTCGAGTTGCGCGGTCGTCACATTGCGCGGACACCTTTGGCCGGTGTCGACCACGGCCTGGGGTTCCGCCGCCGCTTCGGCCGGCTCGACGCCCGCCTCGGGCGCGGCGGCTTGCGCGAAGCGCGGCAGACCGATGGGACTCGCCGTGTTCGCGGGCGTCAGATCGATCTTCACCACGCCGGACGGATTGACGATGATCGCGCCATCCACCTTGAGGCGGTCGAGCACGGTGCGCGCGTCACGCGTCGCTTCCTCGACGGCGTTCTCGATGGCTTTCGCTTCAAGCCGCTGGTCCAGCATCTGCGGCGAACCGTCGGGCGCAAAGCGCGACATCATCCGCATGCCGAGTTCGCTGGCCGCCTGCGCCAGCTCATCGTCGACCTTCGCGCCGATCAGGATCTCGCCGGGCACGAATTTCACCGGCTCCGGCGCCACGATCAGCGCCATCGCCTCATCCGGCATCAACACGGCGCCGCCCATGCTGCGCGCTTCAGGCGCCACCGAGGACAGCGCGGCGGGCCCCGGCGTCTCCGGCGCGCCGACCTTTTCGAGCACCCGCCCGATCTGGTCGCAGGCCATGAGCGCGATCACCGGCGCGAGCGCGAGGGCGATGCGTGCGGCGCGAAACTTTCCGGACATGATCGCTCCCCGACCGAATTGGATGGCCTGTCTTTACCCCTGACGGCCTGCGTGACAAGCCAGCACCGGCTTTGGTCCGTTTTGTGGCCGCTCCCCACGCCCCTTTGGCGGGAGGGCTACGGATTTGCGACGATTTCTGCTGTAGTGTCAGGGACATGACCGCCTACCCCATCGCCCCGAGCGCCGCCGAAGCGATCGCCGACGACGCGCCCGTGGCGCGGACGGCGACGACGGCGGCCGAGAAGTCGGGCGGGCTGGTCTTTCTGGCGTCAGAAGAGCTGCCGGGCGCGCATGCGGACATCGCGGCGGCCGAAGCGGCGGTGCCCGGCCTCTATGGCGACGGACGGTTCGAGCTGATCTGGCGCGACGACGCCTGGCGTGTCGTCATCCGCTACTGGCGCCCCGCCCCGCCCGCTCCCGTCGCGCGCAATGTGGCGACGGCGGCGAGGCGTCCCATCGGCGTCGCGCGCACGCCGGAAGACGCGCAGCGCATTCTCGATGCGCCGGCTGAACTCGTCGCCGAGCCGCTGCCGAAGCTGTTCCGCAACGTCGTGCGCGCGCGCGCACAATGGCGCGATCAACTCGCCAACGGGCTCGCGAAACTGGAAGAGCGCGAGGGCGGTTTCGCCATCGTGCTCCACTACTGGCGCCCTGTCGCGGTGCCGGGCCGCAAGACGTCGCTCGCGCCGGCCGAACGCGAGGAACTCGCGGAGCGCGCAGCGGCGCCCATGCGCGGGGCGAATCCGCAAGCCGATCCCTATGTGGGCCTCTTCGAGCGCCTCGCGCCGGAAAATCCCGCCATTGTGCTCGCCGAGGAAGGCGACGGGCGTACGCGCGGCGAATAATTCGCGCTTCCACAGCCGTCGCCTGGCGGTCTAGGCTTCCTGCAGACAAGACATGACGGGAGGCGCGCATGGCGTTCGGCGCAGAGACGACCACGGACGAGGTGCTTTCGGGCGTCGATCTCACCGGCAAGCGCTATCTCGTCACTGGCGCCTCCGCCGGCCTAGGCGTGGAGACGATCCGCGCGCTCCGGGCGCATGGGGCGGAAGTCGTCGGCACGGCGCGCGATCTCGACAAGGCGAAAGGCGCGCTGGCGAAGGCCGGCGTCGACGGCGTCGAGCTCGTGGAAGCTGATCTCGCCGATCTCGCCAGCGTGCGGCGCGGTGCAGACGCCATCGTCGCGAAGGGCAAAAGGTTCGACGCGATCATCGGCAATGCGGGCGTCATGGCCTGCCCCGAAAGCAAGACCGCCGATGGCTTCGAAACGCAGTTCGGCACCAACCATCTCGGCCACTTCGTGTTCGTGAACCGCGTGGCGCCGCTGCTCAACAATCCCGGGCGTGTGGTGATGCTCTCTTCTTCCGGCCACCGCTTCTGCGATGTGGACCTCGACGATCCGGGCTTCGCGAAGACCGCCTACCAGCCCTTCGTGGCCTATGGCCGCTCGAAGACCGCCAATGCGCAATTCGCCAAGGGCCTCGACATGCGCCTGCAGTCGCGCGGCGTGCGCGCCGTCGCGGTACATCCGGGCGGCATCCAGACCGAGCTGAGCCGTCACATGACGCAGGAAGCGCTCGATCAGTTGCGCAGCGCCGCCGGCAGCAGCGGCATCAAGTTCAAGACCATCCCGCAGGGCGCCGCGACATCCATCTGGGCCGCCGTTGTAGCGCCGGCGAACGAAGTGGGCGGCCAGTTCTGCCAGGACTGCGGCGTGGCCGCAATCGACGACAGCGACGCGCGCTGGGGCGGCGTGAAGAGCTATGCGCTCGATCCGAAAAAAGCCGATGCGCTGTGGGCGAAGAGCGAAGAGATGGTCGGCGAACTGTTCCGCTACTGAACCGGCGCGATTTCCTTGTAGTAGAGCGCGGTCGCGCACGGCGTGCCGTCCGGCATCAGCGCGTAGTTCGGAATGCGGCCCGCCAGCGTCCAGCCGAGCGCGGCATAAAGGCGTTCCGCATCGTCGCTCGCGGTATCGAGATTGAGCAGAGTCTTGCCGGTGCGCGCCGCCGCCTCTTCCGCCGCGCGCATCAGCGCCGCGCCGAGCCCGCGTTTTCGCGCGCTGCGCAGCACCAGCATCTTCGAAATCTCCGCGCGGTGCGGCTGGTTCTCGATGCCCGCCGGCACAAGCTGCACAGTGCCGACGATCCGGCCATCTTCCTGCGCGGCGGCGAATACGAAGCGACCGTCCGACTCCATGCGCGACGCCACTTCGTTCCAGAACGCGCGCGCCCGCGCCCGGTCATAGCCGGCCATGAAATTCACCGAGGCCCCGCCGTCGACGCAATCGACAAGCACCTCCGCGAGGTCTTCCGCGCCGGCGCGCACGCCCGCCGCGTCCAGCGCGATCACCTTGATGTCGTTCGTCATGGCGAAACTCTCCCGCCTCGACCCATACAGCGATGCGGCGCGCCGACAATGTCGTGATCGGGTCTTGCGTCCGGAACCACGGGCGGCGATGCATCAGTGATGAAAAAGCTCGCATCCCTCGCCGCCCTTGCCCTGATCGGGGCGCTCGCCTCCGCCTGCGCTACGACTCCGCCGCCGTCCCCCGCAGACGCGTACTTCAAGAACCTGCGCACCCTCTGCGGCCAGACCCACGAAGGCCGCCTCGCCACCAACGATCCCGCCGACGCGGATTTCGCCGGCAAGCACCTCGTTCTGGGCCCCGTGGACTGCGCGACCGCCGACGTGGTGCGCATTCCCTTTGCGGTCGGCGAGGACCGCTCCCGCACCTGGGTCGTCACCCGTCTCGAGGGCGACCGCGTGCGCCTGAAGCACGATCACCGCCACACCGACGGCACGGAAGACGCGCTCTCCCAGTACGGCGGCGACAGCATCGACGCCGGCACGGCGACGCGGCAGAGCTTCCCGGTCGACGCCTTCACCCGAGAGCTTTTCATCGCGCAGAACATTCCGCGCTCGCTGCCGAATGTGTGGAGCGTGGACATCGAGCCCGGCAAGCGCTTCGGCTACGAACTCAAGCGGCCGGGCCGCCTCTTCCAGGTCGAGTTCGACCTCGCCGCCGCGTCGGACTGACGCGCCCCTCGTTGACGCAAGGGATGACCCTGGAGGTCATTGTCATCGCCCCGATCTTCGCGCATGTGCCTGCCCTGCGGCGGCGCGCAACGACGCCGCTCAGTCCGGGAGGAATTTCATGTTTTCGCACATCATGATCGGCACCAACGATCTCGACCGCTCGAAGGCGTTCTACGACAAGCTGCTCGGCACGCTCGGCGTCGGTCCCTCGGTCGTCGACGGCCACCGCATGTTCTACCTGACGCCCACGGGCGTCTTCGCCGTGTCGAAGCCGATCGACGGCAAGCCCGCGACCTTCGCCAACGGCGGCACCATCGGTTTTGCGTGCAGCTCCCCCGAACAGGCGGACGCCTGGCATGCGGCGGGCGTCGCCGCCGGCGGCACGACGTGCGAAGATCCGCCCGGCGTGCGTGAAGGCGGCATGGGCAAGATGTATCTCGCCTATCTGCGCGATCCCGACGGCAACAAGCTCTGCGCGCTGCACCGCATGTAAGGCCTATTGCGCGCGCACGCGGATGCGCGAGCGCGCGCGACGCCCTTCGGCGTCCACGACAATCACCTCATGGAAGCCCGGCGTCGTCGGACGCCAGATGGCGCGACCGCTCGATTCTTCTTCCGCCACCCGCACGCCTTCCGCATACCAGACGAGCGGCGCCCGCCCGCCGCGCGCGGCGAGCGCCACGCCGCGACTGGCGTCGCCGTACTCCGTGACGAGCACATCGGCCGCGTCCGGCGGAAACAGGATGACCGGATCAAGCGTTTCGTCTTTCTCGCGCAGGCGGCGTTGCCCGGGCGCGGTCTGTTCGACGGTCATGGTCGGCATCGACGGCGCGCCGGTGGAATTCAGGCGATCGAATACGGAGAACAGGAGCGGCAGCGATTCCGCACGACCGGTTGCGCCGGGTCGCGGCGCGCCGTCCGGACGTCCCGTCCAGACGCCGACCGCATAGCCGCCGCCGACGCCGAACGCCCACGCATCGCGGAATCCGTAGGACGTGCCGGTCTTGAAGGCGATCTGCGGCGCGCCGTCGATGAGCGCACTCGGCGCACGGCCTTGCGGCATCGGCGAACGCGCGAGAATGGCGAGAATTTTCCCGGCGCTCTCCGGCTTCATCAGCCGACTGACGCGCCACTGCGGTCCCTCCACATAGGTGAGCGGCCGTGCGACGCCGCCGTCGCCGAGCGCGGCGTAGAGCGTCGTCACTTCTTCGAGCGTCAGCCCCACGCCGCCGAGCGCGAGCGCCAGCCCGGGCTCTTCCAGACGCCGCCGCGGGAATCGCGGCCGCGCGCCCGCCGACGTCAGCGCCGCCTCGAACCGCGCCGCGCCGACCTTCTGCAACGTCGCCACCGCCGGCAGGTTCAGCGAATGCTGCAGCGCCTCGAACATCCGCACTTCGCCGTGAAAGCGCCGATCGAAATTCTCCGGCAGATAGCCGCTGAACCGGCGCGGCGCGTCTTCGATCAGCGTCTCCGGCGCGGCGATGCCGTCATCCATGGCGAGACCATAGATGAAGGGCTTCAGCGCGGACCCCGGCGACCGCACGGCGCGCGTCATGTCGAGATAGGCGCCAGCGCGATCGCGTTCGGCGCCGCTCACCGACGCGCGCACCGCACGTCCCTCCACTTCCACCACGATCACGGCGGCGCTCGTCTCGCCGTCCGTTCGCTTCAGGTGTTCGGCGACGAGCGCTTCAAGGGAGCGCTGCAGCCCGCCGTCCAGCGTCGTCTCGATGACGCGCGCATCGCGGTCGCGCCGCGCGAGCCGCTCGGCGATGCGGTCGGCGGCGACGGGAAACGGCGTGCGCGCCGGCGCCGGCGTCGCGCGCGCTTCGGCCGCGATGCGCGGCGTGGTGAGACCGAGCGCCACGAACTTGCGCAGCACGCGATCGCGTGACGCGACGGCGGCTTCGGGACGACGGTCCGGACGGCGCGCTTCCGGCGCCTGCGGCAGCGCGACGAGCAGCGCCATCTCCGCGTCGGACAGGCCTTGCGGATCGCGCCGGAAATACGCGCGGCTCGCGGCGCGCACGCCTTCGAGATTGCCGCCATAGGGCGCGATGGTGAGATACGCGGAGAGAATCTGGCGCTTCGACAGGCGCCGCTCGATCTGCACCGCGCGGATGATCTCGATGAGCTTCGACGGCACCGTGCGCGGCCGCGGCTCGATGAGACGCGCAAGCTGCATCGTGATCGTCGAGCCGCCGGACGTGATCCTGCCCGAGCGCGCCCAGGTCAGCGTCGCGCGCGAGAGCGCCAGCGGATCGACGCCGGGATGAAACCAGAAGCGCTTGTCCTCCACGGCGATGAGACGGCGCTGGAATTCAGGATCGATCTCGTTCAGACGCGCGGCAAGCCGCCACTTGCCTTCCCGCGTGGTGAAGGCCCGCAGCCACGCGCCGTCCTTGTCCACCACCACCGGCGACACGACGTAGGCGCGTTCCAGCGGCGGCGGCAGCGCGACGTCGAGCGCGAACAGCGCAAGCAGGACGATGAGCGCGCCCGTCCACCAGCGCTTCGTGCGAGGGCCAAGCTGCAGATCGAGCGTGCGACCGCGTTTCACCTGGCCCTCTCTTGCGCTCCGCTTACCGCGCCGCGACGCGCACGCGGCTCGTCGCGCTTCGGCCGTAGACGCCGGGCTTGTACATGTCCTCGATCGCAGCGCCCGGCAGCACATACGTTCCCGGCGTCACCGCGCGCGCGACATACGCGACGGTATAACCCTGCCCCTGCACGTCGAGCGCGGCGACGAAGCGGTCGTCGCGCTTTTCCGCAATGCGCGTGTAGGAGATGCGGCCGAGCCACGCGAACGGACCGTCGACGCGACGACCGTCCCATTGCTCGATGCCGGCGCCGTCTGCAGGGCCGAGGATCGACTCGATCTCGAGGCCCGCAGGCAGCAGGTCGACCAGCACCGACGGATAGAGGCGCTGCCCCTCCGGCGCGCCGGTGAGCGCGACGATGACGCGATCGCCCTGCCGCACGGCGTTGAGATCGACGAGCGCGCCCGACAGGCTGAACACCCGCTTGGTGACGGAGAGCCCGTTGGACGTCGCCGGCGGCGCCGTCGTCGGCGCGCCCGAGAGGGTCACCGAGCGCCACACCGGGCCCGTTCCGTCATTGCGGAAGGTGATCGGGTTCTGCAGCTGCGACATCACCGCCGTGAACGGCGTCATCGCGCCCGGCGCATTGCCGTTGACCGAGATGTTCACCGGGCCGGCCGTCTTCAGGAGCGCATTCGCCGCGAGCAGCAATTGCGATTGTTCCTGCGTCATCAGCTGGTCCGCGCGCGGCTGGTCGTTCTGCAGACGTCGCGACAGACGCACCACCACCTCGTTGAGCGAGGGATCGGTCGCCGCCGCTTCCGCCGCCAGCGCGATGACGCCGGCGGTGTCGCGCACAACGGACTGATAATAGTCGCCCGTATTGCGATAGCCGATCGCCGCTTCCGCCTGGCGGAAGGCGCTGCGCGCGCGGGCGCGGTCGCCGAGATGCGCCAGCGCCGCGCCGATCTGCGCGCGGGCGAGCGGGCTCGGTTCGCGCGCCATGCGCGCATCGTGGAAGTAGCGCACCTGCCCGACGTCGGCCTTGCCGGCCTTCGCGAGGACATAGAGCGCGTACGCCGTCGCGCGTGACCGCAGCAGCGCTTCGGTGTCGGTCTGACCCGTCCACCGCGGCACGTTGAAGTCGTAGGCGACATTGGCGAAGTCATCGAGACGCGCGACCGCGCGCAGGCCCTTGTAGGCCTCCTCGAGCGGCGCGGCGGGCACGACATATCCGGCTTCCTTCGCGCGGCGCAGGAAGTCCACGGTATAGGCGCCGAGCCACGGATTGGCCGCGCCATCGCCCGCACGCCACAGGCCGAAGGCGCCGTCGGGCGTCTGCCGGTCGAGAATTTTGGTGATGGCGTCGTTGAGGCGCGGCGTCAGCTGCCGGTCGCGGTCGCGCGCGGCGAGCGGCGCGAGCGTGTTGGCATAGAGCAGCGGCATCGCCACCGACACGAGTTGCTCCGTGCAGCCGTAGGGATAGCGTTCGAGACTGTCGAGCAAGGGCGCGGGATCGAGACCCGCGAGACTCGAATACGAGACGATGGCCTTCGACTGGTTGGGCTGGAAGCCGTTCAGCGTCGTTCGCATCAGCGAGAACGTGTCGCCCCGCGCCTGCGACGCGAGCGCGACCTGCGTGATCGGCAGATAGGGCGCGCGCGCCTCGATGTCGAAGTCCCGCGTCACCACGAAGTTCTCGGGCCCGGAGACGTTGAGCGTCAGCTTGCCGATGCCTGCCGCCGGCGCCGTGACCGGAATGCGGATCGTGGCGTTGCCGCCGCGATTGACGCTGACCGACTGCGGCTGTCCCTGCGCGCGCGCGGCGCCTTCGCCGCCGAGCGTCACGCGGTACGCGCCGGATGCGCCCTCGATATTGTCGATGCGCAGCGTCGCGAACGCCTCGTCGCCGGGCGCGAGGAAGCGCGGCAGCGTGAGGTCGGCGACGACGGGATCGCGCACGGTGACGGCTTGATCGTCCGAGCCGAGCGCGGTTTCGCTCCACGCGACCGCCATGACACGCAGCTCGCCGTTGAAGTCCGGCACATCGAGCGGGATCTTGCCGTTCCCGTTGCGATCCAGCTCCACGAGACCCGACCACAGCGCGACCGTGCGCGTGGGCACCACGGTGAGGCCTTCGCCGCCGAGCGAGTCGCCGCCCTGGCGTGGCGTCGCCGGCGCGCCGAGGTTCGGATTCAGCAAGCGCCCATAGTCGTCACGGATTCCGACGCCGAGCGCGCGACGTCCGAAATAATGGTTCTTCGGATCGGGCGTCCGATAGTTGGTGAGTTGCAGGATGCCCTCATCCACCGCCGCGAGAGTCACGCGCACCTTCTCGCCGCGCGGCGCGCCGGCCACGGTGATCGGGAACTCCACGCGCTGGCGCGGACGCACCACGCCCATCTTGTCGGCGACCGTGACCGTCAGCGTGCGCGAGGTCATGTCGACCGGCACATAGCTGACGCCCACCGCGCGACGCGGCACCACCGGCGTATCGCGACGGCCCGCGGGATCGCGCGGCGTCATCACGGTCACGAGCACATAGGCGCCCGCGCCCCAGTCGCCGTCCACGCGCAGCGAGATCTTCTTGCCTTCCGCCGGAATCCGCTCCGTGCGCATCGAGAGCACGCGATCGGTCGCGACGACGATCTGCGCCTCACCCGCATAGGGCGGCTTGATCTCGACCTCGACGCGCCCGCCCGGACGCACCGGCGCGCTCGGCGGCAACACGGCGACCATGTCGGGCGTGTCGGCGTCGCTCGCGTAACCGCCCCAGCCCACGCCGAAGCGCCGCGTCGCTTCCGCGCCCGTCGCCTCATTCTTCAGGATGAGACGATAGCTGCCTTCGCGCAGGTTCGCCTGCGTCAGCGTCAGCGCTTCGCCGGCGGGAATGTCGGCTGTTCCTTGCGCGCCGGCGACCTGGATGTCGCGGCCCGTGCGGCGCCACTTCCACTGTCCGCCTTCGAGATACCAGTCATAGCTCCAGTCTTCCTCGACGATGCGCCACGTCACCCGCGACGCGACACGCCGCGCCTGCGGATCGACGGCGACCACATCGAACGCCGCCGGCTGGCCGGCGCGGATCCATCCGTCGCCCTTCGCCTTCACGCCGATGTATTGCGCGGCGAGACGCACCGGGATGTCGAAGCTCTGGCGCACCACGCGACCGCCCGGCTCCGCCACCGACGCGATCACCTTCGCGCGCAGCGGCATCGAGGTCTGCGGCGCGTTCGGCAGCGCGACCTGCAGTTCCGCGCGCCCCGCGCCGTCGGTGACGGCGTCGGGAAGCTGGAAGAACTCCTCGTCGAAACGCTCGTCCGGCTTGCCCCACGCATAGCCCGCGAGCGCGGGGAACGGATTGGGATCGACCTGCAGGCGGCCCTCGCCCTGCACGACGAGACCCGCGCCCGGCGCGCCGTAGAGGAATTGCGCATCCACGGCGATGGCGCGCGTCTGTCCGGCGGTGAGCGGCGCCTCAGACCCTTCGACCTTCACGCGCAGGCGCTGCGGGACGAAATCCTCGACCGCGAACGCGACGTCGCCCGCCGGCTGGTCCTGACCGTCCACTTCCAGCACCGCGCGCCATTGGCCGCGCGGCGCATTGCGGTCGATCTGGATGTTCTTGATGACCGAGCCCGCCGCGCGCGCCTCTTCGAGACGCAGGCGCCGGAACTCCGTGCCGTTCGGGCGATAGATGACGAGCGTCGACTGTCGGTTGGAAATCGCGCGGCCGGACGGATCGCGCAGCATGCCGTTCACGCGCACGATCTCGCCGGGGCGATAGATGCCGCGTTCGGTGAACATGTAGGCGTCCACGTCGCCGGGCGCCGACCGCCCGCCCACGTCGCGTTCGGAGAGATCAAGCGTGCCGCGCTCGAGATCGAGCGCCGCGAAATCGCCGCCGGCGCCATAGGCCATCACATAGCGCGCGCGCTGCGGGCCCTCGCCTTTCATCAGCGCCTGCGCGAAGCGGGCCCGGCCCTCGCCGTTGGTGCGCGCACGGGCAAGTTCATCGTTGTTCTGCGCGATGAGCGTGAGCGTGACGCCCGACATCGGCCGCGCGTCCTTCAGCGAACGCACGACCACATCCATGCCCGTTGCGCCGGAGAAGCTCTGCAGCGCCATGTCGGTGTACATGATCCAGCGCGTCGCCGCCGCCGGACGGTCGTTGTTCTCGCCGCGCGCGCCGGCGCTCGGCGTGCCGTCGATGACGCGCAGCACATAGACGCCCGCCGTGCGGTCCTTCAGCACCGCGCCCAGCGGAAACACCGTCGTCATCGTGCGATTACGCTGCGCTTCCGGCAGCGCCATCGCGCCGCGACCGCCGGCGACCGGCTTCGCCACGTCGATCTCGCCTTTCCAGATCGACACGCCGAAGTCAGAGCCCGCCTCCTCGATGGACCAGTAATTCCAGGATCCTTCCGCGACCGCCTCGCCTTCCTCGATCGCGCGTTGCGAAAGGATGCGGTCGGAGACCCGCAGCACTTCGACTTTCAGCTTCGAGACGTTCACCGTCTCGATGCCCACGCCGTCCGCCTCCGCGCGCGGCAGGATCACGCCGGAGCCGGCGAAACCCACAAAGCTCGGGCGGTCGCCGAAGGTGAGGTTGAACGTCTCGTCCTTGCGCGTCTTCTTGCCGTTCGCGCCCGGCAGACCTTCGCGGATCGTCACCTGGCGGTCGACGTCGTACGGCAGGCCGCGCAGGCACAGCGACTTGTCCACCGGCTCGAAGCGCACCTGCGCCGCCGGTGAGAGGACGACGAAGTCGGCGTAGTTCGTCTGCGGATCGTTCGCGAGCGTCTGCGTGAATTCGAGGCACGCGACCGGCGTGTCGCCGCCGGTTTCGATGCGCAGGCGGTCGAAGGCCATGTCGCCCGGTGCGACGATGCCGGCGCGGGGCGCCTTTGCGGAACGGACGCTTTCCGGTCCGCCGCCCGCGCCCTGGAACCAGCCCCTCGGCCCGCTCCCCGTCTGACCCAGAACCACGCCCCCGAGGAGCCCAACCGCCAGCGCCGCCGCCGCAGCCACGATCACGTTCCGGTTCATGCTGTCCTCGCCCGATTTTATCCCGTCGTTATAGTCGCTTGGGGAACAGCGCCTAGTCGCGGGAACCGGGGGACGTTAACATAACCATCTTGTAAGGATTGGGGCGAAAGCAGCGGTCGCACGGGCACCGGGTGCGGCAGCTTGACGCACCCTCCCGGCCCGCGCTTCAGCCGCCCGATCAGTCCTTCGCGCGCTCGACGTAGGAGTTGTCGTCGGTGGAAATCACCACCCGCGTGCCGGCGTCGATATGCGGCGGCACCATCGTCTTCAGGCCGTTGGAGAGCTTGGCGGGCTTGTAGGACGACGACGCCGTCTGGCCCTTCACCACTGGCTCGGTCTCCACGATCTCGAGCGTCACGCGCGGCGGCAGCTGGATCGAGAGCGCCTGGCCCTCGAACATCGTCAGCCACACTTCCATGTCGGACTCGAGGAACGCCGCGCTGTCGCCAACCGTGTCCTTCGCGACGGTGACCTGCTCGTAGTTCGCGGGGTTCATGAAGACGTAGCCGACGCCTTCGTCCTCATAGAGGTAGTTGTGCTTGATTTCCTCGACGAAAGCCTTTTCCAGCGCGTCCGTCGTCTTGTAGGTCTGCGTCGTCTTCACGCCGTCGACGATGCGGCGCATCACGATGGTCGTGGTCGGCGTGCCCTTGCCGGGACGGAACGATTCAAACGACATGACGACGTAGAGCTTGCCGTCGTCCAGTTCGAGCACGTTGCCCTTGCGCACGTCGCTCGCGATGACCTTGACCACTGTGAGATCCTTTCAGGCGGCGCGGTTCTCGCGCCCCGGTAAAGCGGAAGCGCGCCTGATAGCCCGAAACGCCCGCGAAAGTGAACTGCGGCGCACTAACCCCTCTCCCGCCCGCGGGAGAGGGACAGCTTCGAGCGAAGCGAGAAGCAGGGTGAGGGCCCGGGCTCTCAGGATGAGACTCGTTTTGCGCCGCCGCGCCCTCACCCTGATCGCTGCGCGACCTTTCCCTCTCTCGCAGGCGAGAGAGGGGTTGACGTGTTCCGGTTTTGTTCCTATACCTAGGACATCACTTCCGCAGGGAGGGCAGTCGGTACCCTGTTCTGTCGGCGCGGCGGTGGTGTGATCGAGTGAGGCGAGCCTCCGTTCCGGCCCCGGATTTATCCAGCTCGGGTTGGTGAAAGGCGGAGGGATCCCGGGGACCGGTGATGAACAGCACCGACCCGCTCACCGATGGCCAACTGGACAAGGGTGCGAGAAAACATCCCGAGCCATGCCGTCGGATAACGGTCACGGGGACGCGGACGGTGTCTGCATCTTCTTTCTTCCACCCAGTTTCGCGGATTTCGTCCGCGTCCCCGGCCCTCCCGTTTGTGCCCGCAGCGTGAAAACGCGTGCGGCTCAGAGTGCTGAGCGAACGCGATGAGGACCGCCGGCGGTCCTTACGGCGGTCACTCGTGCTAGACCGCGCGCATGTCCTCCTGGCACACCCCCGCGCGCCATGCCGACCGGCGCCCGCTGCTGCTGGCGCGCAATCGCATCAAGTCCGCGCTGCGCGCGCATCTCGAGCGGGACGGCTTCACCGAGACCGATCCCGGCGCGCTGTGCGTTTCGCCTGGCAATGAAACGCACCTGCACGCCTTCGCGACGCAACTGCGCGATGATGCGGGCCGCGCACGCGACCTCTACCTCCACACCTCGCCCGAATTCGCGATGAAGAAACTCCTCGCCGCCGGCGAGGAAAAGATCTTCGCCTTCGCGCCCGTCTATCGTAATCGCGAGGCTGGCTCGCCGCTGCACGCGCCCGAATTCACGATGCTCGAATGGTATCGGACGCACGCGCCCTATGAGACGCTGTTCGAAGACTGCGCCGCCTTCCTGCGCGAAGCGGCATCCGCTGCAAACACGATGACGCTGCGCTGGCGCGATCGCACCTGCGATCCATTCACCGTACCCGACATCCTGCCCGTCAGCGAAGCCTTCGCGAAATTCGCCGGGCTCAATCTCCTCACCACCATCGAGAACGGCGCCGGAAACCGCGACGCCCTCGCCGACCAGATGCACATCTGCAATGTCCGCGTCGGCGACGACGATACGTGGAGCGACCTGTTCTCCCGCGTCTTGGTGCAATGCATCGAACCGCATCTCGGCATCGGCCGCGCCACCGTGCTGTGCGACTATCCGATCCCGGAAGCTGCGTTGGCCCGCCCGTCGCCGAAGGACGCGCGCGTCGCGGAGCGCTTCGAGCTCTATGCCTGCGGCGTCGAACTCGCCAACGGCTTCGGCGAACTCACCGACGCCGTCGAGCAACGCCGGCGCTTCACCGCCGACATGGATGAAAAGCAGCGCCTCCACGGCGAACGCTATCCCATCGACGAAGACTTCCTCGCCGCGCTCGCCCACATGCCCCCCGCCAGCGGCTGTGCGCTCGGCTTCGACCGGCTGGTCATGCTCGCGACGGGCGCCGCGCGCATCGACGATGTGCTGTGGGCGCCGCTGTGACGTTGCGCGTGCTTCCCGCCCGCCGCGCCTCGCGCTATGCCGCCGCCACGGGAGTCTTCTGAGCATGGCCGACGGCGCGACGAACCAGTCCCTCCTCGATGAGGTGAAGCGTCGCTACGCCGTGGCGATCACGCCGGCGATGGAACAACTCATCGACCCTGCGGACGCAGCCGATCCCATTGCGCGCCAGTTCCGTCCCGATGCGCGCGAGCTGATGGAGACGCCGGAGGAACGCCTCGATCCCATCGACGATCACGCGCACGAAGTCGTCGAGGGCGTGGTGCATCGCTACGCCGACCGCTGCCTCCTGAAGATCACGCATGTCTGCCCGGTCTATTGCCGCTTCTGCTTCCGCCGCGAAATGGTCGGTCCCGGCAAGAGCGAGGCGATCACACCGGAAAAGCTCGACGCCGCACTCGCCTATATCGAAGGCCATCCCGAAATCTGGGAGGTGATCCTCACCGGCGGCGATCCCTTCGTGCTGTCGCCGCGCCGCGTGCGCGAGATCACGCAACGCCTCGCCGCGATCCCGCATGTGCAGGTGATCCGCTGGCATACGCGCATGCCCGTGGTCGATCCGATGCGGGTGTCAGACGAATTCGTCGCGGCGCTGAAATGCGACAAGGCCGTCTATGTGGCGCTGCACGCCAACCATGCGCGCGAGATCACCTCCGATGCACGCGCCGCCATTGCGCGACTCGTCAACGCCGGCATTCCGATGGTGAGCCAGACGGTGCTGCTCAAGGGCGTGAACGACGACATCGCCACGCTGGAAGACTTGATGCGCGCGCTCGTTGCGGCGCGCGTGAAGCCTTACTATCTCCACCACGGAGACCTCGCGCCCGGCACCTCGCACTTCCGGACAAGCATCGAAGCCGGCCAGGATCTCACCGAAGCGCTGCGCGCGCGCGCTTCCGGCCTCTGCCAACCGTCCTACGTTCTCGACATTCCCGGCGGCGCGGCGAAGGCCCCCCTCTCCCGCCCCGCCGTGCGCATGGCCGACACGACATGCGAGGTGTGCGACCACGAGGGGAACTGGCGGGCTTATCCGCCGGCCGCCGCCACCGAAGGCTGATGCCAGTCCTTCTTCAGCCGCGGCGCGGCGATGAAGTAGAGCGCGGCCGCGATCACATAGAACGCCACCGCCGTCAGCATCGAATAGCGTAGCGATTCATCGCCATACTGCGCCTTGTAGAAGTCCGACATGCGGCCGATGAAGAAGTCGCCGAAGCCGATGCCGATCAGATTGTTGACGAGCAGGAACACCGCGCCCGCCGTCGCGCGCATATTGACGCCGACCATGTTCTGGAACGCCGCGAGCGCGGGGCCGAGCCAGGCGAGTGAGAACGCCGTCGGCAGCAGGAAGACGAGGAAGGCCGTCGACAGCGATGTCGTGTTCAGCCCGACGACCAGGAACGGAATCGTCAACGTGAACGCCACCGCCGGCGCCAGCGCGTACACGCCCTTGTGCTTCGCGCCGAAGCGATCCGCGACCGCGCCGCCGAGCCAGATGCCGAGCACGCCGCCTACCGCGAGCAGCGCGCCGTAGAAATACGCCGCATAAAGCAGCGGTCCCGGATTCGGCGGCATGAGGAAAGACGGCACCCATGCCATCGCGCCCGGCAACGCATCGCCGAAGGTCCGCAGCAGGAACGCCGGCATCCACGCGAACATGCCGTAGGCGACGATCGACGAACACGCTGCGCCGATGGACAGGAGCCAGAAGCTCGGCTTTTTCAGCAGCGTGGAGAACACCTCCCCGATCGGCGCCGGCACGGGTTTGGCGCCATCGCCGTCGAGCGCGCCGCGCGCGGGCTCGCGCACCGTCAGCAGGAAGATCGGCGCGATGAGCACGCCGAGACCGCCGACGATGAAGAACGCCGAGCGCCAGTCGAGCACCGTCGCGATAACGCCGCCGAACACGATGCCGATGGCGCTGCCGAGCGGAATGCCGAACGAGTAGATCGCGAGCGCCGTCGCGCGCTTCTCCGGCGGGAAATAGTCGCTGACGATGGAATAGGCCGGCGCGACGCCGCCCGCCTCGCCCACGCCCACCATCATGCGGGCGATGAACATCTGCACGAAGTTCGTCGCCAGCCCGCACGCCATCGTGAAGGCGCTCCACATGGTGAGCGCGATGGTCATGATGCGCACGCGGTGCCAGCGGTCTGCAAGCATCGCCACCGGCACGCCGAGCGTCGAATAGAACAGCGCAAAAGACACGCCGCGCATAAGGCCGAGTTGCGTATCCGAGAAACCGAGATCCTCCTGGATGGGGATCGCAAGGATGCCGAGGATCTGCCGGTCGATGAAATTGAACGTGTAAACGACGATCAGCGCGAAAAGGACATAGCCGCGATACGCGGCCGAAGCCGTCGTTGAGTCATTCGCCATCACTACCCCCGGCAAGAAAGTGGCCGGACGCTCTCACGTCCGGCCAGTGGTGTCCACAAGGGAGGAAGGGGACGCCTAGAACTTCACGCCGACGGACGCCGTGACCGTGCGCGGCGGTCCGTAGAACGCCGTGTACGAGCTGTCGTTGCCGAGGAAGGACGCCGGCGGAAACGCGAAGTTGTAGAGCGCCGTGCGGTAGCGTTCGTCGGAGAGGTTCTTGCCGTGCAGGCCGACCGTGAGGTGGCCATTCGACGAAGTCCACACCGCGCTGAGATCAAACAGCGTCACCGAGTCCGCATCGAGCTTCGGACCGCCGGCGGGGTATTGCGGGCTGGCGCCGGCGGCGAAGCCCTGATTGAAGAGGCCGCTGAAGATATAATACTCGGAGCGGTACGAACCCGAGCCGGTGATGAGCAGATCGCCGAGATCGCCGAGGCTGTGGTTGTACGAAAGGCCCAGAGAGCCGGTCCATTCAGGCGTGTTCTGCGCGACGAAGTTGTTGAGCGGATTGGCGTCCGTCTGGACGTTCACGCCGTTCGAGATGACTTCGTCGATCGACGCATCGATCCAGCCGAGCGAGAAATTGGCCCGGAGGTTGCGCACGATATCGAGCGAGCCTTCGATCTCGACGCCCTGGTATTCCGCCGACGCCGCATTGAGCACCGTGGACACGAAGGTGTCGTTGATGCCGTCGCTGTTGGTGTCGGCGCCCTGCTGCACCGTCACCTGCTGGTCGTCGTACTTCGAGAAGAAGTAGGCCGTGCGCAGCGTCAGACGATCGAAGAAGGTGCCCTTCAGGCCCAGTTCGAAGCTGTCGACCGTTTCCGGCGCGAAGCCGGCGAGCACGGTCGGTTGCAGCGCGACGTTGGTCGCCGAGAAATTGGCGCGCGGGTCAAAGCCGCCGGACTTGAAGCCCTGCGAATACGATGCATAGAGCGACAGGTTGTCGGTCGGTTCGAAGTTCACCGAAACGCGCGGCGAGAACTTGGAGTCCGTCCGCTCGCGGGTGAAGTTCGTCGCAAAGCCGCCGAGCTGGATGGCGGCTGCATTGTTCGACACGAGCGGCGAGCCGAGCCCGAGGAAGTTCGCGCGCACGACGGTGCCCGTCTTCTGGTCCTCGGTGTAGCGGCCGCCGAGCGACACCGACCACTGGTCGGTGAAGTCGTAGGTGAAGTCCGCGAAGGCCGACGTCGAGATCGTCTTCATCTTGCCATAGACCATCACGGTCAGGCCGAGGCTGGAGAGGACGGTGTCGAAGGCGCCGTCCGCGATGCCGTTGAGGTAGTAGACGCCCGCAACGCCGGACAGGTTGCCGACATTGATCAGCGCCTGGAATTCCTGCGTCACTTGCTCGTCGGCGTAGAAGGCCGGCACGTCGAGATCGCGTTGCGGCAGGCCGTCGAAATCGATGGCGGTGGTGGATTCGCCTTCGCGATACGCCGTGATCGACTTGATCGTCAGCGCGTCGTTCACCGTCCACTCGGCCTGGGCGGACATGCCCTGCGTGAGGACGTAGTTGATGTCGCCGGCGCCGGCGCGGGTGTCGTAGACATCCGGCAGGACCGTCAGCGCGCCGTTGCGGCTGGGCAGTTCGCGGTGACCGTGCTTGGCGTTGGAGTTGTCTTCCGTGCGGTCGGCGGCGAGGCGCAGGAAGAAGTTGTCCGACGGCGTGAACTCGAGCGAGACGCGGCCCGAGGTCACGTCCTTGTCGTAGTGCTCGGCGCCGGTGGTCACGTTGCGGCCGAAGCCGTCGCGCGTCAGCGCCGCGAAAGCGCCGCCGATGGCGAAGGTGTCGTTGCCGATCGAGCCGGAGACGATGCCGTCGAGCTGGTTGTAGCTGCCGACATTGACCTTCGCCGACACAGACGGATCGGAACCCATGCGCCGCGTCACATACTTGATCGCGCCGCCGATGGTGTTGCGGCCGTAGAGCGTGCCTTGCGGGCCGCGCAGAACTTCGAGTCGCTCCACGTCATAGACATCGAGCAGCGCGCCCTGCGGACGCGAGATGTAGACGTCGTCCACATAGAGGCCCACGCCCGGCTCGAAGCCCCAGACCGGATCCTGCTGGCCGACGCCGCGGATGAAGGCGGTGAGCGTGGAGTTGGTGCCGCGCGAGACTTCGAACGTGACGTTCGGCGTGGAGCGCGTGAGCACCGTGATGTCGGCGGCGCCGATGGCCTCAAGCTGCTCGCCGGTGACGGCGGTGACCGCAAGCGGCACGTCCTGCAGCGATTCCGCGCGACGACGGGCGGTGACGACGACTTCCGTGGAGTTCTCCTCCGCGGACGGCGCCTGTTGCGCAAGCGCGGGCGCAGCGATCGCGAACGGCGTCGCGGCGATGGCGCCCAACAGGAGCGCGTATTTCATGGAACGGTCCTTCATGGTCATTTCCCTCTTCCCCTCAGGCGTGATGGGCCGCGGCGTCTTCGCCGAGGCGTCTGATGTCACGACGCACATCCTGGCCCGACAGGATGGCGGCGAAGTCGTTCAACAAGCGGTTAAACCGCTCGGGCTCTTCCAGATGCGGCGCGTGGCCAGAACGATGGAACGGCGCGCGCGCGGCGTTCGGCGCGGCTTCCGCCACGAACGCGCTGACGGCGGGCGTGTAGAGTTTGGAGCGCATGCCGTGCGTGACGAGCATGGGCGTGGAAATACGCGCGAGATCATCGCGCACGTCGGCATTGCAGAGAGAGTCCCACGCCGTCGCCATCAAATCGGCGTCATTGTCGGCGAAAGACTCTTCAAACACGCGCAACAGCGCCGGTGCAGGTTTTTCCCCGGCAAGCGCATTCGCCGCGACGCGCGACGAAAACTGTTTCCAGTCTTCTTTCATCCGCAGCATCGCCCGCGCGCAGTCGAGCGCATCGAAACCGTCCGCGAGACCAAGCCGCCAGGCGACGTCGTTGAGAATGCGCGGCGTCATGTCGATGGTGACGAGCCCCGCAATGCGCGCGCCGCGCCCGCCGCCGAGCAGCTTCCACAGCACGGTTGCGCCCATGGACCAGCCGACAGCGACGACGTCTTCGAGATCCAACGCCGCAAGCAGCGCCTCGATATCGTCGGCCATGGCCCCGATCGTCGGCGCCGCCCCTGCCCGGGACCGTCCATGACCGCGCAGATCCGGCGCGATGACGCGGCGGGTGCGGGCGAAATGATCGATCTGGGGCTTGAAGAAGGCGCCGGTGGCGGCCCAGCCGTGGACAAGCAGCAACGGCGCCGCGTCCCCGGATCGGGGTCCCTCGTCCGCGTACGCCAATGGCGCGCGACCGGGCGCT
Source organism: Hyphomonadaceae bacterium (assembly GCA_016791445.1). GTDB lineage: Bacteria > Pseudomonadota > Alphaproteobacteria > Caulobacterales > Aquidulcibacteraceae > VFBF01. Next base: position 128,661 of record JAEUMP010000006.1, read on the forward strand.
TCCAGGAGCGGCATAGCCTCTTTCGCTTCCTCGCGAGCGTCGCTTCGGCGACACTCGTTTTGTCTTGTCTTGTCCGCTCACTTAGCGGCTAATTGAAACATGAGTCAACGTTCAAGTTTGACGGTCGGGAGGGGAATCGGGATGGCGGCAGACGGCGCAGGGAGCGAAAACGCCAAGGCCCCCAAGACGGAGCGCGGCAGGCGGACGCTACGGAAACTGCTCGACGCCGCTGCCCTGGAGTTCGGGGAACGGGGCTTCCACGAGGCCTCCATCGCCGGCGTGACCAGCCGGGGCGGCCTCTCGATCGGGACCTTTTACGTCTATTTCGACTCCAAGGAGGCCATCTTCCGGGCCCTCGTGGAGGACATGGGCCGCCTCACCCGCGCCTGGATCGGGGACCGCATCAAGGGCGCGCCGGACCGCCTCACCGCCGAGCGCGTGGGCGTGACCGCCTACATTGAATTCGTCCGGCAGCACAAAAACCTGCACCGCATCGTCACCGAGGCGCACTCCGTCGCCCCCGACGCCTACCGCGCCTATTACGAGACCTTCGCTGAAGCCTACCGCCGCAATCTCGAAGAGGCCGCCGCCCGCGGCGAGATCAGCGACGGCGACCACGAGGAGCGCGCCTGGGCGCTGATCGGCATCGGCTCCTTCCTCGGCTGGCGCTACGCGATCTGGTCCGACGACGTCGACATCGCCGAAATCGGCGCCGCCGCAGGCGATCTCATCGAGAACGGCCTTGCGCCCCGCCCGCCCTTCGCGCCGCGAAAGGCCAAGCCATGATCGGCCCCGCGATTTTCGATTTCGCCGCAAAGCGCGCGGAACTGACGCCGGACAAGGTCGCCTTCGAGGAACTCGCCACCGGGCGGCGCGTCACCTACCGCGCGTTCAACGACCGCGCCGCGCGCGTCGCGCAATTGCTCTCCGACGAGGGCGTGCGCGAAGGCGACCGCGTCGCCGTGCTGTGCCGCAACCGCATCGCGTTTTTCGAGATCCTGTTCGCCTGCGCCAAGGCCGGCGCGATCATGGTCCCGCTGTCATGGCGCGCACCGCCTGCGGAACTCGATGGCCTCGTCGCCGACAGCACGCCGAAACTGCTGTTCCACGGCGCGGAAGACGCGGACGCCGCCCGGACGCTGAACATCCCGGCGCGCATCGCGCTCGATGCGCCGGACGGCTACGACGCGCGCGTGGAAGCAGCCTCGCCGCTGAAGGCGCGTGACCGCTGGCCGTCGGGCGATTGCTGGTATCTGATCTACACGTCCGGCACGACGGGCGCGCCGAAAGGCGTCATCCAGACCTACGGCATGGCGATGGCGAACTACGTCAACACGCGACAGGCGACGGGTCTGCGCGGTGAAGACGTGATGCTGAACTTCCTGCCGCTGTTCCACACGGCCGGTATCAATCTCCACACCCTGCCGCTGTTCATCGCTGGGGGAACCTCGCTTATCGCGCCGCAGTTCGATCCCGATGAAATGCTGGATCTACTCGCCGGAAAGCGCCTCGATCTGTTCTTCGCCGTGCCCGCCATCTACCAGCAGATCGCGCTGCATCCGAAGTTCGCGCAGGTGGACCTCTCGCATGTCCGCAACTGGGGTTGCGGCGGCGCGCCGTTGCCGGACGTGCTCGTCGAAACCTACAAGGCGCGCGGCGTGCGCGTGTGCAACGGCATGGGCATGACGGAGACCGGCCCCACCGCCTTCCTCGTGGAGTCCGAGCGTGCCTGGGACAAGATCGGCACAGTGGGCAGACCTCAGATTCTGACCAGCGTGCGCATCGTCGATGCAGACGGCGTCGATGTGCCGGAAGGCGAAACGGGCGAGCTCCTGTTTGCCGGCCCGAACATCACGCCCGGCTACTGGAACAAGCCCGAAGAGACCGCGAGAGCCTTCTACGAAGGCGGCTGGCTGCGCAGCGGCGACCTCGCGCGGCGCGACGCCGACGGCGACTACTTCATCGTCGGTCGGTCGAAGGACATGTATATCTCCGGCGGTTCAAACGTGTATCCGGCAGAGGTCGAGAACGTGCTGGCTGAACATCCCGACATTCTCGAAGCCGCGATCATCGGCGTGCCGGATGAACGCTGGGGCGAAGCGGGCGAAGCCTATGTGCTGCTGCGGCCGGGGCATGCAGCGCCGGAAGAAAGCGATCTCACGCAGTTCCTGCGGGCGCGCCTCGCGCCATACAAGGCGCCGAAGCGCTATGTGTTCGTGCCGGATTTCCCGCGCACGGCGGCCGGCAAGGTGCAGAAGCACAAGCTGCGCGACTTCACGGGGTAAGCCGCCGCGCAACGATGGCGTCGACGCGGGCGATGAGATCGGCCCAGCCCGACTCCATCGAGGGCGTCCAGTCATCGCCGCACTGCGTCTTGGTCACTGCGCGCATCGTTGCGTAGAACGAGACGAAGACATCCGGCGCAACGCCAAGATTCTGATGGTTCACCACTTCGCAACCGATCAGATTCGCCCCGTAGCCATGGGGATTTTCGATGTCGAGCGCCGCCTCGATCGCCTCATAGAGCATGTGCGCCTTGATGCCGCCGTCGGCGTCGCGCTGGAACAGGGGCGCTGTATCCGGGTGCGCCGCAAACATGCGCGCATAAATCTCCGCCGCAGGATCGACACCGCGCTGCGAGAGACACTCGAAACTCTCGGCGACGCCGCTCACCGCCGACGCTCGAAGACAATCGTCGGCGCGCCGCCGTACTCCGTGCGCCGCAGTTCGCGGAAGCCCACCTTCTCCGCCACGCGGATCGACGCGCCGTTCTCCGGCGCGATAATGCACACGAACCGGTCCGATTTCAGATTGGCGTCGCCCCACGCCGCCGCCGCGGCCACGGCCTCGCTCGCCACGCCCTTGCCATGTGCGGCCGGCGCCAGCGACCATCCCATCTCCGGCGCGTCGCCGAAGGGCGGCTCGATCTCGCGCCTGAAATCCGCGAGGCCCACCTCACCGAGAAAGGCGCCGGTCGCCTTGTCCTCGACGACCCAGAACCCATAGCCGAGCATCGCCCAGTGGCCGTGATAGCGCAGAAGGCGCGCCCATGTTTCGCTCCGCGAGAACGGCCGTCCGCCGATAAACCGGGTCACGTCCGGATGCGCCCACATCGCCGCGCAGGCGTCGAAGTCCGAAAGCACATGGCCGCGCAGGATGAAACGCGGCGTGTCGAGTACCGGGATGAGGACGGGCGATTGAACGGGCGATTGGATTGGGGCTGTGCTCATCGGTCCGTCTTGCCGGGCCGGCCTGCCCGTGTCCATTGGCGGCCATGACGACCTTCGACGCCATCGTGATCGGCGGCGGCGCTGCGGGCCTGATGGGCGCGGGCGTCGCGGGCCAGCGCGGGCGCCGCGTGCTGCTCCTGGAACACAACGCCCGCGTCGGGGAGAAAATCCTGATCTCAGGCGGCGGGCGCTGCAACTTCACCAACCGCGAAACGCGACCCGACCGTTTCCTCTCGGAAAATCCGCACTTCGCGAAGTCGGCGCTGGCCCGCTACACCGCCGCCGATTTCCTCACCCTCGTGGAGCGGCACGGCATCGCGTGGTACGAAAAGACGCTGGGCCAGCTGTTCTGCGAAGGCGCGGGGTCGGCGCGGAAGATCGTGGCCATGCTGCTCGACGAATGCGCGCGCGGCGGGGTGCAGATCGACACCGGCGTCCGCGTCCACGATGTGCGGCGCACCGACCGCTTCATCGTCGAAACCTCCAGCGGCGCGGCGGAAGCGCCTGTCGTCGTCCTCGCCACGGGCGGGCCGTCGATTCCGAAAATGGGCGCCACCGATTTCGCGTGGCGCATCGCGCAGAAGTTCGGCCTGCCGCTGACGGAGACGGCGCCCGCGCTCGTGCCCCTCACATTTGGCGCCGACGATCTCGCCTGGATGCAACCGCTGAGCGGCGTATCGCTCGACGTGGTCGCGCAAGCCGGGCGCGCGCGGTTCCAAGAGGCCGCCCTCTTCACCCATCGCGGCCTGTCCGGCCCCGCTATCTTGCAGGCGTCGAGCTACTGGCGGCCGGGCGCGGACGTGACTCTTGATCTCGCGCCCGGCGTCGATGCGGAAGCGTTCCTGAAGGAGCGCAAACGCACGCGGCCAAAGGCGCTGGCGCGCACGGTGCTGGCGGAGGTGTTGCCGGCGCGCCTGGCGGAGTCGCTGATGAACCGGCGCGATGACGCCGATCGACCGCTCACGGATCTCAGGGATGCGGCGCTCGCCGAGATGGCGCGCACCCTGTCCGCCTTCACGGTCCGCCCGATCGGCGACGAAGGCTACGCCAAGGCGGAGGTGACCCGCGGCGGCGTCGACACCCGCGCGCTCTCCTCGCAAACGATGGAGGCGCGGGCCGTGCCGGGGTTGTTCGTCATCGGCGAGGCGGTGGACGTCACCGGCTGGCTCGGCGGGTACAATTTCCAGTGGGCGTGGGCGTCCGGCTGGTGCGCCGGGCAGGCCCTTTGAGGCGACGCAGGGGGACCGAAGATCGCGCCTTGAATCGGCCCGAGGGCGCGTCTATACCCCCCGCTTCGCGAAACGGGCCGCCCCAATCGGCCCGGCACGATGCGTCGGGGCCGTAGCTCAGTTGGGAGAGCGCGTGAATGGCATTCACGAGGTCAGCGGTTCGATCCCGCTCGGCTCCACCATCCCTTTCCCCTGTTCGCTTCCTTCGCACTTTGGCTTGATCCGCTTGGCCATGGCGGGATCATTGCATAAGACTCATGTTCGCATTCGCGGGACGAGGGACGATGGACGGCGAAGATCCCATCGAGATCGATCTCAAGACGCTCTGGGACGGGTTCGGCCGGGGCGATCCGAAGGCGCGCGACCGCCTCCTCGCCCTGCACTATGACGAGATGCGCCGCGTGGCCCGCAAGGTCCTGCGCGACGAAGGGGCTAAGCTGAACATCCAGCCCACCGAACTTGCGAACGAGGCAGCGATCCGGCTGATGAACCTCGACCGCATCCAGTGGAAGGAGCGCACGCATTTCCTCGCGATGTCCGCCCGGGTGATGCGCCAGATCCTGATCGACGAGGTCCGCCGCTTCCGCGCACAGAAGCGCCAGGCGCCGCCGGTCGTCACCCGCTGGGTCGATCACGCCGCCGACGAGAAGGCCCGCGCGCCGCTCGACCTGGAAGCCTTCGACGACAGTCTCACCCGGCTCGCCGCGATTGATCCCGACAAGGCGCGGCTCGTGGAGATGCGCTTCTTCGCGGGGCTGACCATCGAAGAGATCGCTCAGATGGACGGCATTTCGGAGTCCACCGTGAAGCGCCAGTGGCGCACGGCCCGCGCCTGGCTGCTGAAGGATCTCGGTCAGGACGAGTCGGACGACGGCTGACGATGGACCTCGCCCTCGAACGCCGCGCGATGAAGACGTTCGAGGAGTCGCTCCTCGAAGCGCCGGATGATCAGGACGCCTGGATCGAAGCGCAGTGCGCCGACGACCCCGCCCTGCGCAAGGCGGCTCTGGCGCTGCTTAACGCCGCCCGCCACGCCACCGCCTTCCCGACAGAAATGCCCGCTGCAGGCTCGACGCGCATCGCCGAGATCGCGCCGCCGGAACGCGTCGGCGCATGGAAGCTGACGGAACGCATCGGCGCCGGCGGGATGGGGGATGTGTGGCGCGCGGAACGCGACGATGGCCTCTTCGACCAGTCGGTTGCGGTGAAGCTGCTTCGACCCAGCCTCTACGCCGCCGCGTCGGCCGCCTATTTCGACACCGAGCGCCGCGTGCTCGCGCGTCTGCGCCACAAGAACATCGCGCAGCTCTACGACGGCGGCGCTGCGGAGTCGGGCATCGCGTGGTTCGCGATGGAATTGCTCACGGGCGATCCCATCGATGTGCATGTGAAGAAGAACGCGCTGGAGCCGAAGGCCGTCGCCCAGCTGGTGATCGACGTGTGCGCCGGCGTGCAGCACGCGCACGCGGCGTCGGTGGTCCATGCGGACATCAAGCCGTCCAACATCATCGTCGATGGCGACGGCGTGGTGAAACTGCTCGACTTCGGCATCGCGCAGGTTCTGACGGCGCAGGCCGGCGACGACAAACTGGAAACCGGCGCCTACCCGCTGACACCCGCCTATTCGAGTCCCGCGCGTCTTGCCGGCGAGCGTCCGACGCCGAGCGACGACGTCTTCGCCCTCGGCGCGATGCTGTTCGAGCTTCTCACCGGCACACCGCGCGATGCGACGGCGCGCCTTCCGTTATCGCTCGTCGACGCGCTCGAACCGGGCGACCCCCGGACGGAAATTCTGGAGGGTGATCTCGCCTTCATCGTCGCCAGAGCGACCGATCCGCGCCCCGATCACCGCTACGCCAGCGCCAGCGCCCTCGCGAGCGATCTGGAGAACTGGCTCGCATTGCGCCCCCTTGCCGCGCGTCCGCGCGACTGGCGCTACGAGACCAGACTCTTCGTGCGCCGTCACCGCATCGGCGTCGCCGCCACCGCGGCCGCGATCCTCGGCCTGCTTACGGCGCTCATCGTGACGGGCATCCTGTACAGCAACGCCGAGCACTCCCGCGCCGAAGCGGAGAAGCGGTTCTCGGAAGTCCGCGCGCTCTCGAAATTCCAGCTCTTCGATCTCTACGACGCACTCGCACAGATCCCCGGCACGACCGAGACCCGCTTCCGCCTTGCGCGCGTGGGGCAGTCCTATCTCGACAATCTGGTCTATTCGCCCGGCAACTCACCCGAACTGCGTCTGGAGGCCGCCGCCGGGTATATTCGCCTTGCGGAAGTTCAGGGCGTGCCGACCGTGCCGAACCTCGGCGATCTCGAAAGCGCCCGCAACAATCTGCATCTCGCCGACGTGATGCTGCAGTCGATCAACCTGCCGGGCGCTTCGCTCGAACGGGCGCGGGCGAACCTGCTGCTCGCCACCATCGCCATCCAGGCGGACCAGGACATGGACGCAGGCAAGAAGCACGTGGCCGAAGCGGCGCGTCTGCTCGGCCCGCCGCCGTCGACGCCGAACATGGAGTGGCTCGACACGCAGCAGGCGCTCTATCTCCGGGAAATGCAGATCGCCGACTGGGAGGAGCGTTTCGCCGACGTGCGCGCGATCGCGGCGAAGGCGCTCGCCGCTCTCGAAACCTGGCGCGGAGACATGCGCCTCGACGACAAGTATCCGCGCTGGCGGGCGCGCGCGATGGCCATGGCCGCAAGCGCGCGCTGGTATCAGGGCGACAAGGTCGGTGCGTTGCCTGTCTATGAGAACGCCAACGCCCTCCTCCGCGAGGCGCTGGTGCGGATGCCCAACCGCGCGAGCCTGATGAAAGAGCTGATCATCAGCAACTACGAGATCGTCACGACGCTGGAGAGTCTCGGCCGCTCCCGGGAGGCGATCGTGCGCATGCGCGAAAGCCTCGCCTACACCAGCCGTCTGCTCGAGATCGAAGCCCGCGACCAGAGCCTGCGCCGCATGCGCGCGTTGCACCGCGACGCGCTGGCGCAGTTGCTTGCCACGAACGGCCGGTTCGAGGAGGCGCTCCGGGAGGAGGCCGCCGTGGTGGAGGAGACGCGCGCGATCCATCTTGAGAGCCCCGGCGAGCCGCGCACGCTGCGCGATCACGCTTTTCACGTCATGGTCTTCGGCACGATCAACTGGCGCGCGGGTAACCGGAAGGCTGCCTGCACGCACTGGGCGGAAGCCGAGTCCATGTTCAAGACGCTCAAGGCAGGTGCTGCGCTCACGCCGTACGACGAGCGGGTCAATCTCGGATTTGTCACGCACAATCTGGAGGTCTGCGCCGGCAAGAAGCCCGCTTCCGCCATCAAACTCTCCGAATGACCCATTCCACGGCGGCGCGACGCCTTTGCACTATCACCCCGATGGAGATCGCCCCATGACTGGCTGGCAGCACCTGTCCCAAGAACCGCCGAAGCCGAAGAGGGGATTCTCCAATCCGTTCGGCGGCGCGCCGCGCGACCCATCGGGCGATCCGACTGGCGGACAGAAGCGCAAGCGCTGGGGCCTCGCCATTCTCGGCCTGATCGTCGTGCTCGCCGGCGTCGACCAGATGACGGGCGGCAAGATCTTCAACGAGAGCGGCACGAACCAGTTCGTCCAGCAGAACAACTACGACCCGAGGGCCGGCGTCTGGCAGCCGAAGCCCGGCGAACCGATTCCACCACCCGTCGACCTGCCGATCCAGAACCTGCGTCAGGAAACGGAAGTCTGGTGCTGGGCGGCGGTGTCGCAGCAGATCATCTATTCGCTCCGCGGGCAGCAAAACACGCCGGCGCAGTGCGCCCTCGTGGCGATGGCCAACGGCGCGGAGCCGGGCGTGTGCTGCAACGGCTACAACCAGCAATGCGTCACCACCGGTTCGCTGGACCAGATCCGCAGCCTCATCCAGCAATTCGGCGGCCGCCCCTCGAACATCGCCGAGCCCACCGACCCGATGACGCTCTACAAGACGCTGGCCGCCGGCCATCCCGTCATCATCGCCATCCAGCAGCAGGGCGCGCAGTCCGGGCACGTCATCGTCGTGCGCGGCATGACTTTCATGCAGACCCAGAATGGCATCGAGCCGGTGTTGCACATCAACGACCCGATGGCCGTCTACACGCAGCCCGTGCCCTTCCGGCAGCTGCAGCAGATGTGGAAGGCCGCAATCATCGTGAACTGAGCGGACGACGCGACGCACAACAAAAAAGCCCCGGCGCCGGCCGGGGCTTTTTCAGTTCTGTCGACACGATCAGGTGGAATAGGTGTCCACGCCCTCGTCGTAGCTGTCGGCGTTCTCGGCGTCCTCGATCTCGTCGCCGCCGCCGCCGTAGTCCGCCGCCACCTCGACTTCGTCGGCGGCGTCATCGGCAAGGTCCTCTGCGGTTTCGAATTCGCCGGCTTCCGCCGCATCGACAGCCGCTTCGGCTTTGTCGTCGGCGATTTCCTGATGGTAGTCGGCGTTGTCGAGATCCATCTGGTCGTAGTCCGCATCGCGGATGGCCAACTGGGCCTCAAGCGGGTCGTCGCCCTTTTCCTCGACTTCCTTCAGTTCGTATTCGGCCTTGTCCGAAAGCTCCCGCGCCTTGTCGTAATCCCCGTCGGCGGCGGCCTTCGCCTGGTCGACCTGCAGGTCCTCGGCATTCTCGCGGGACTCGTCGGCGTCACGGGCGTTGGAGATCACTGCGTCGAGATCGAGATCTGCCAGAGTGCCGTCGGCGGCCGCCTGTTCGAGAACATTGCGGGCCGATTGCTGCGCGCCATCGGAGAGGCTCGCCATCTGGATCTGGAAATCGCTCGTCCCCTCCGTGGGGAACAGGTCATCGAGAGTACGTGCGGCCATGTTTCAAACTCCTCTGCTTCTAGAGGCGCAGCTCAGTCGGAATAGGGGTCATCCTCATCGTCTTCATCGTCGTCGTCTTCGTCGGCTTCCGCCTCGATGGCCTCCTCGCGCTCTTTCGCCTCCTGCTCGATGCGCTCCATTTCGGCTTCGTGGCGCTCCTGCTGCTGGTCCATCAACTCCTGTTCGCGCGCCTGGCGATCGGCGGCGGCTTCGGCCTCCTCCGCTTCACGCTTGCGCTGGGCGGCGGCCTCTTCCTCGTGAAGGTTCTCGACGTGCACATCCTCCTGGACCTCACGCACCTCGAGTTCGCCGGCGGCGGTCGCCGTCTCGATCACCTTCTGCGCGGCGGCGTTCTGGGCTTGTTGCATCTGCTGGGCGTACTGGGAGGCTGCCTGCGCGGCCTGCATGGCCTGCTGTGTCGCCCACGGCGTACGTCCAGATTCCTCGGTCTGCGCTTCGACCTCGGCATGCTCGAGCGCTTCTGCGGCGCCGTCCACGATCGCCTCGCCCTGCACCTGCGCCTCGGAAACGTCGAACTCCGCCGCCCCATCCGCGAGGCCGTCGGCGATCTTGCTTGCGCTTTCGCCGATCGTCGCCATCGACGCGTTCAATGCTTCGCTGATCGTGCCGAGCTGCGACGTCGCGGCCTGACCGATATTCGTCGCCGCAGGACTGATGGCGTCCTTCACGCCGCCGATGGCGTCGCCGATACGGCCCATGAAACCGCCGGAGGATTTGTCGTCGTCGGCCATCGTCTGGTTCTCCTTCAATCACCGACCTGGTCAGGACGCGGCTGCGCCGGCTTCTTCGGCTTCACCGCCAGGACTTTCCCGCATGACGGGTTCGGGCAGCGGACATTCACGGGCTTTTCGCCCACCAGTGCGGCGCGCTTCACGCGCATCGGCGCCTGACAGGAGACGCAGGTGAGGCGCACCGTGTCGTCGTCTGCCTTTTCCTTCTTTCCGGCGCCGGCGGCCTTCACTTCCTTCGGCGGGCGGAGGCGTTTGTCTTCCGCGTCGTGGTGTTCGATCACCGCGCGCCAGCCCTGCATGTCCTCGCTGCCGTGGAAGTCCCGCGCGAGCTTCAGGCGCCGGGCGATGAAGGGCACCGAGCTCATCGTCGCTTCGACGGCCTGCATGGTCACGTCATCGCTCTCGTCTTCCTGCAGCGCCCAGTCCTCCATGTTGAGACGGGCGTGGATCGGGAAGGATTTCAGCGTCCACTGCAGCAACACGCGGCGCGTAATGTCGAGATTGCCCAGCGCGAGCTGACCGGCGCGATCCGCCGTGATCTCCGAATGCCGCGCCCACGCCATGAGCGGCGCCTCGAACGCGCTCTCGACGATCTTCGCGGGGTTCAGGAACTGCATGACGCCGTCGCCCATGATGGTGCGCTGCGACTGCTTGCGCCCCATCAGAAGCTCGAACGCCGTGCGCCAGACAGCGTGGCCGGCGCGCACCCGGCCCATCTCGCGCGCGATCATGAAGGCGAGGTCGTCGCCCTTGAAACTGACGAGGACCGACCCGAGCACGACGAAGGCATAGCTGTCCGTGCCGAGCGTCTTGGCGTCCCACATCTGCTCGCCGGAAACGTATATCTCCGGCATGCGATCGAGGCCGACGATGCGCGCCATGCGCACGGCGAGCGCAAACACATCCGGCATCTGGTTTTCCGAGAGGCGCACGCCGTTCACGGACGCTTCGAACCATGGTCTTCCGTAGCGCTCGGAAATGTGATGCGCAGCCGCGGTCACCGGCCCCAGCGACTGCAGGCGCGACATCGCTTCGGCGTCGAAGCGCCAGAGGAAGGCGTCCACCGGCAGCTGGTAACCCACGCCAAGCGGACGCAGCCACCGGCACTCCCGGCAAATCACCTCCTGGACAGGCAACTTCGAGCCATCGCCGCCGCAGGTGGTGCAATGGTAGCCCGGCATGTACGCCGCGCCATGATCGGCGGCGGCGACGCCCGGCGGCGGCGCATGCATGTCGAGGCCGCAGCCCTGACAGAAGCGCACGCCTGCCTCCGACCGCGTCCCGCAATTGGTGCAGAAGGCCGCGCCGCCTGCGGGAGGTGTTGTCGGAGGGACGGGCGCGTTCATCGCATCGGACCTAGAGGCGCTTCAGGAGTTCGGCCTTCTTGGCCTCGAATTCCTCGGTCGTGAGGATGCCGCTGTCGCGCAGCTTCCCGAGGCGCTCGAGCTGCTCGATCGGCGAAGGCTCGGCGGCGGCCACAGGCGGTGCAACCGGCGGCGCCGCAGGGGGCGCAACTGGGGGCGCAACCGGGGGGGGCGTGTACTGCTGCGCCGGTTGTTGCGGTTGTTGTTGTGCGAACGGGTTCGACCCGCCGCCCATGCCGGGCACCTTGAGATCCATCTTCGGCATCTGGAAGCCGCCACCCTGCACCGGCGCAGCGCCGCCGCCGCCGGCGAGATCGAGCAGAAGCTTGTTGGCGACCTTGCGCGGAAAATCGCTTGAGAACTGCCACGCCGTCAGCGCCAGCGCGATGACCATGATGAGGATGTTGAACCCCGCGAGATGCATTGTGTAGATGTTCGACGCCGTCATCATCGCGGACAGCACGCCGATCACAGCGAGCGCCGCGAACATGCCGATCGTCGAGCCCCAGTCCACCGACATCCGCGCCTGCACCACGGTCTGCTGCGGCCCCTGCGGCGTCAGCGTCAGCGTGCCGCGATAGCGCTGGGTCATGCCCAGCTTCTTGTCGGCGACTTCGACCATGATCGTCGACGGCGGTTGCTGGCCGATCGGCTGGGCGTTGCACGACGGCAGCGTGCGAACGATGTGATCGAAGGTGGCGCGCTGGTCCATCGGCGCGACGCTCTGCGCCTGGAAGGCGCCCGCCATGCCGCCGCCCATGCCGAAGCGCGAGTTCAACGGCGGTTGCGGAGGCATCGGCGGCGGCATGGGCGGCAGCGGCGGGGGAACAGGCGCGCCGCCGCCGGCCGCCATGGGCGCACCGCACGATCCGCAGAATTTCGCCGTCTGCGCATTGGCGGCGCCGCACGCCGGACACGCGACCGTTCCTGCTCCTGCCGTCGTATTCATGTCTGCTGCTCCAACCCCGGATTCGAAGAGATCATACCTTGAAGCGCAAACGCGCGGGAGATCGGGTCAACCGGCTTCTCCGTCCGCGCGCGCGCCGTTCAGCGCTTCGCGAAAATACTCTCCCACCACGCGACGAGCGGATTGGGATTGGCGGGCTTCGGCGGCGTCGGCACGACGCACGCGCCAGATGGCGGCCCGCAATAAGCGACCGCGCGCACCGACGGCACGATCGATATCTGGTCCCGCGCGACGGCGAGCCTGCCGCCTTCGCGATTGAAGAAACCTTCGAGCACGCGCGCGCGCATCAGCGCGTCCATGTCCGTCCAGATCGTGCCGCCGGCCGGGATCCGGGCGTCGCGTGTGGCGCAGGACACCTCGAACACGACCGTATCCCCCACCCGAAGCCTGCCGCGAAAAACCTGCGCCACCCGCCCGTCGACGCGGCACTGGCCGTGATCGCCGTCGGGGCTGTAGGGCGAGACGGCGGGCCGGGCCACCTGAAGCACCTCCACCTGGATGTGCTCGGTCGCGGACATGCGCGCCTCTTCATAGACGTAGGGCGGCAGCATGGTCCTCACTCCACTCCGGATCGACTATTCGCCGTCGCCGTCACCGTCGCCGCAGTCGTCGCCCTCGTCGATATCGAACTCTTCGGCGACGTCTTCGGCGATGTCCTGGACAGCTGTGCCCTGAGGCAGTCGATCTTCGATGATGGCCGCGATCCGCGGAACGTCGGGATCGAGGCCGTCTTCATCGGGTTCCCGCGCTACCATTGGCCGCCCGGTTGCGGATAACCGCCGCCGCCCATGCCGGCGTGCTGCTGCACGGTGTTCATCATGACGGGCGCCGTCTGGTTGAAGCGCTCGGCGGCGTCGAACATCAGATAGGCGCGCCCGCCATTTTGGCCGTTGGAGATCACCGCGATCATGCCCATGATCGGACGCCCCTGCATCGTGGTCTGGAAGCCGACCTGGCCGAACATGTCGGACGGGTCGTTCATCGCGCCCATGATCTGCGGCGGGCGATCAAAGTAACCCTGCTGGAGGCTCATCACCATCGCCTGCGAGAGCTGCGAGGCGGAGCGTGACCCGTTCAGCGTGGTCTGGAAGACAGCGCCGGCGGGCGACTGCAGCGGCTGCATGCCCTGCGGCGCACGCGCCTGCATCTGCCCGCCGCCGCCGCCCGGATAGCCGGGCTGGCTCGGATAGTTGGGTTGCTGCGGGTAGCCGGGCTGGTTCGGATAGCCGGGCTGGCCCGGATTGTTGGGGGCGTTGCTGCCAGGCCAGCCGGGCTGCTGGGGCTGCCCCGGAGTCGGCTGCATGGGCGGCCAACCGTTGGCGCCGGGGTTTTGCTGACCAGGACCCTGGGCGAAGGGACCCTGCGCATTCGGATTGTTCGGATCGTTCGGATTCTGGCCGGCGGGGTTGCAGGCGGCGAGAACGCCGAGCATCGCCAGAACCACTACGCCGCGCTTCAGGTTCGAAGCTGTCCGCATGACCATCCCTCCTTGGCGACCGGGCCGGCCCGTTCCGGGCGAACTCTCGGTCTCATGTCAGGAGAGGCGCAGGGGCCCGGAAAACCGGGTCAGAAGCGGCGGCGGCACGCCTCGAGCAGTCGCTGGACGAGGCCCTGGGCGGGCCGCGCAAGCGTGCTTTCATAGTGCGCGCGGTTGGCCGCCAGCACCGCATCGTTGAGCAGCGGTTCGTCGATCGGGCCTTCGGCGCCGGCGGAGCGCACATAGCGCGCCGAGGCGTCGATGATGTCGGGCCAGTGGCGGTGCCCTTCGCGGCGGCCCTTCGCAGCCAGCGCTTCGAGTGTCGCCACATACTGGGCGCGACCGTCGCGGTCGGCGTTGGCGACCCCGGTCCACAGGCTCACGCGGCGCAGGAGCGTCTCGGTGGGCTGGGCGTCGGGATCGACCTTCGCGCCGGCGTCGTCGAGGCGCGCGTTCTGGAACGAGAACCAGCGGCCTCGGCGGCGACGGTTCTCGCCCTCATAGCCGGGGCTCACGACCCAGCTTTCGGGGGCGATGTCGGCGGGCTTCGGGTTGGCGTTGGCCATCGTATTCACCTTGGGCGCGGGACGCGCGTCCCGACCTTGTAGGTCAAGCGCCGTTAAGGCTGGGTGTGGGGGCAGCGTGAACGAAGTGTTGCCGCCCGCCGCCCTTGCGCGCGCGGTCGGACGGGGTTTGATGCGCCCATCATGGCCGGCGCCGACACCCGCACCCAGATCGAACGCGCCGCGCTCGCCCTCTTCGTGCGCGACGGCTTCGACGCCGCCACCACGCGGCTCATCGCGGCGGAAGCCGGCATTTCCGAGGGCGCGATCTACCGGCACTTCAAGTCGAAGGACGAACTCGCCGGCGCGCTCTTCCTCGACATCCATCGCCGTCTGACGGACGTGATCGAAACCGCCGCCGCTTCGGCCAAAGGCATCGATGCGCAGGTCGATGCGGCGGTCTCCGCCTATTGCGCCGTCGCCGACGAGGACTGGCTGCTTTATGCCTTCCATCTCCTTTGCCTGCACCGCTTCCTGCCGCTCTGGGAGGAAACCGGCCGCGACCCCGTAACGGCCGTCGAGAAGATCATCAGTCGCGCCATCCGCGCGAAGGAGATTCCGAAGGGCGATCCCGCCGTGCTCGCGGCGATGGCGCTCGGCATCGTCAGCCAGACGGCGCAGAACATCGCCTATGGCCGCATCAAGCCGCCGCTCGGCGCGCATGCAGGGACATTCTCGAAGGCGATCAAGGCCGTGCTGCACGCGGGGAAATAAGCGCCGGTATCCATGCCGGACCGCGCGCTTCCCGCTGCGCATGCGCCGGCGCCGCCAGACTCCGAAGAATCTCGCGTGACGCAGACATGGTTGTGCGCAGCAGGAGCTGCGCGGTCCGGCATGACTGGTCATGACGTGTCTGCGGCGTCGGTGGCGGGTGCGATGATCTGCACGCCGAGAGCGATCGTCACGGCGAGGACCGTGACGATGGCGCCGGGCGTTGCGCCAGTCCTTGGCAGGCGCGCGAGGGCGCGCTTCACCACTTTGTCCAGATCCGCGAGCGCATCGCGCATGTCCGCGAGCGTGCGCAACGGGATCCCGCGCGTGAAAGCGTGAATGATGCGGATCTTGCGGCGTTGGTAGCCGAGGATTCCGTGCGGATGATGCGTGAAAGTCGGGTGATCGCTCCGGAAGGTCAGGCGCGAACACATCGATAGAAAGATCAGCTTGCGAATGTCGCGCCGCGCTTTGCGCACTTCCTGCTGGAAATCGATACGCAACACGCGCGGCAGGCGCACGCGCGCCGCGACCCAGGCGAGCACCTGCAAGAGCCACAGATGGATCTCGCGCGCGGCGGCGGCGTAGGCTTCGCGGCGGTGACGTAGCGGTTTTGCGATCTGCATCTCTGGCTCTCCTCTCCGTGGCCCCGGAACCATTCCGGCGCGACGTGGGAGGAGTGTGACCCGGGTCCGGACCCGGTCGGATTGCGGAGGCGATTTTTCTGCAGCGGACCGCCGGCGCCTTCGCCGGCCTCCTTGTGCGCCAAGGGGATGCGGTTTGCCGGCGAGGCGCCGGCGGTCCTCATCGCGAGGGGAATGGCTGTCGCGTTTCCCCCTAATGGACGTTCATGTTCGCGCAGCGCGCGAACGGCGCTTCACAGCGGCGTCCATTCCTCGCCCGCGGGAAGCGGGGCGAAAATTTCGTCGAGCATGGCTTCCGTCACGCCGTCGAGCGTCGCGGGGGACCATTTCGGCGCGTTGTCCTTGTCGACGATCACCGCGCGCACGCCTTCGATGAAATCGTGGCGGCCGACGACGCGCGCGCCGATGCGGTATTCCATGCGCATGTTGTCCGCGAAGGTCTGCGCCTTCGCCCCTTCGCGCAGCTGGCGCAGCGCGACCTTCAGCGTCTGCGGCGACTTCGTTTTCAGCGTCGCCAGCTGGCTCGCACACCACGGGTTTCCGCTGTCTTTCTCGAGCGCCGCAAAGATCTCTTCCACCGTGTCGAAGCCGAACAGCGGCTTCAGCGCACCCGGCGCCGGCACGATTGGCTTGCGCATCGCCTCGCAGAGCGCATCGAGACCCGAGCGGATGGCGTTCATCGGATCATGCGTGTCCGCGGCCCCCGCGATCTGCGCGCGCGCGGCGCCGAGAAGCTCCGACGGAACGAGATGCGTCGCGATGCCGGCGGTGACGCATTCTTCGCCCTTCAGCCGCGCGCCCGTCAGCGCGAGCCAGGTCCCGAACTCCGGCTCCGGCAGGCGCGGCAGGAACCAGCCGCCGCCCACGTCGGGAAAAAGACCGATGCCCGTTTCAGGCATGGCGAATGTGGTGCGGTCGGTGGCGACGCGGAAATGCCCGTGAACGGAAATGCCGACGCCGCCGCCCATTGTGACGCCGTCGATCAGCGCGACATAAGGCTTCGGATAGGCATGAATGAGATGGTTGAGCCGGTACTCGGTGAAGAAGAAGTCGCGCGCTTCGACGCCGTCCTTCGCGCCGCTTTCCGCGAGCATGCGGATGTCGCCGCCCGCGCAGAAACCGCGCGTGCCCTCCGCGTGATCCACGAGGATCGCCGTGACATCCGCATCGTCCCGCCACGCGACGAGCGCTTCGATCATCAACCGGCACATGTTCGTGTTCAGCGCGTGCAAAGCGCCGGCGCGGTTGAGCGTGAGGCGGCCGAGGCGGCCTTCCTTGCGGACGAGGACTTCGGGGGCGTCTGTCATCCCGGCTGTCTAGCGGCGACGGCGACGGCGGGAAAGTCCACGAACACGCCGTCGACGCCGAGCGCGTAGAACTGCCGCAGCTCTCCGAGGAGATCGCCGCGCACGGCGGGCGTTCCCGCGCTGCGACGCTCGAGCGGGAGAAAATGGTTCTCCGCGCGGAACGTCCACGGATGCACCTTGAGGCCCGCCGCGTGCGCGCGATCGACGAGATCGGTCGGCGTGATCGATCGGCCCTCGGCGTCCCGCGGAACGATCAGCGATTTTTCAGGTCCGACGCCGTCGGCGTAGGCCGCGATGCGCTTCATGCCATCGCCACGCAGCATGTCGGCATAGGTCAAACCCATGCCGGTCGGCAGATGATCGAAGGGCATGCCCTGTGCGGCGCAGAGCTGAATGAGGCGAAGCGACGTGCGTGCGCGCAGGCGCTTCAGATTGCCGGTCTCGAAGCTCTGGATGAAGACGGGCGCCGAAGCGTCGCGCCAGCCGTGCCTTGCGAGCGTGTCGAGCAACACGTCGTCGAAGGACTGGCCGCGCTTCTCGAAATGGGTTGGGTGCTTGGTTTCAGGATAGACGCCGACGCATTCGGCCTTCGCGAGCGCGCAGACTTCGTCGAAGGTCGGGATCGCTTCCTGCCCGTCGAACGCGGTGTTTGCGGGGCGCAGCTGCGGCAGGCGCTCGCGGCAGCGCAGCGTCTTCAACTCGGCAAGTGTGAAGTCCTCCGTGAACCAGCCTTCCACTTCGTCCCAGTCCACCGTCTTCTTCGTGCGACGCGACGCGAATTCCCGACGGTGCGCCACGTCGGTCGTGCCGGAGATCTCGTTTTCGTGGCGGCAGACGAGATGACCGTCTTTGGTCAGCACGAGATCAGGTTCGATGAAGTCCGCGCCCTGTGCGATGGCGAGGCGATAGGCGGCGAGCGTGTGCTCGGGCCGCTCCCCGCTCGCGCCGCGATGGGCGATGACGAGGGGCTTCGTCTCAGCGCTCATCCGCGCACCTGTCGCACACGCACCGAGCAGCGCACCCGTTCCGATCAGCATGTCGCGACGATGCATGGGCGCGATCTCCGTGCTTGCAAGTCGCGCACCATGCGCCCGAAGCGTGACACGCGCACGACATCACGCACGCGCCTGCGGGTCATACGGCCCGAATCCGCGCATCGCGGGCACAAGATCGCCGACAACGCCCGCCAGCACCGACAGGCACAGCGGAAACAGGAGGAGACGCTGCGCGCCGCACGCGTGCGCTTTTGCGGCAATGTCGGGATCCATGACCGCACACGAGCAGAAAACGGCGGGCGTCTTCGCATCGAAACGGCGCAGCCGCCTCAGGAATTCGAAACCCGACATGTCCGGCAGATTGTCGTCGACCAGGATGATGTCGAGAATGTAGGTGTGAGCAAACTGAATCCCCTCGTCGCCGATGTCGGATTCGATCACCTCGAACCCCTCCGCCGACAGGTGACGCGCAATCATCCGCGACAGCACGGCGTCGTCCTGGATCACCAGCGCCCTCACGCGCCGCGCTCCCTGAATCCCGGCAGCGTCCAGCCCCACACGATCGCGCCCGCGCGCACGGCGAGCGCGCTTGCGACGCCGATGCCGATCGCGACCAGTTCGATCGCGCCCGCCGCATCCGCAACGACGAACGCCGACGCGCCCGCGAGCGCCGCCGTCGCATAAATCTCACGGCGCAACAGGATGGACGGTTCCCCCGCGAGCACATCGCGGATCACGCCGCCGAAGCAGGCCGTCAGCACGCCCATCACCACCGCCACAGGCGCCGCGACGCCGAACGCCAGCGCCTTCGCCGCACCGATGACGCAATAGGCCGAAAGCCCCGCCGCATCGAGCCAGAGCAGCGCGCGCATCCGCGCCAGGCGCTCGCCGATCAGCCATACCGTCACCGTCGCCGCCGCGCAGGCGATGAGATAGCCCGCGTCCTTCACCCAGAACACCGGCGCCTCGATCAGGAGATCGCGCAACGTCCCGCCGCCTATGCCGGTCACTGCCGCGAAGAAGGCGAAGGTGATGATGTCGTGCTTCTTCTGCGCCGCCGCGAGCGCGCCTGTGGCCGCGAACACGAACACGCCGAGATAATCGAGCGCGCCGAGCAGCAGCGAGACGGGAGGCATGGTTTCCAGCACGATGACCGCTTATGCTGGCGCCCTCGCCCGCGTTCAAGGTCTCGTGCATGCTGATTGTCACCGGCGCCCTCACGGCCCGCCCTGAAACACTCGCGCGGCTGACGGCGATCTGCATCGAACATTCGCAGCGCTCGCGTGCGGAGCCGGGCTGTCTTGCACACAATGTCCATGCGGACTGCGAAATTCCGCTGCGCCTGTTCTTCTATGAGGAATGGACGGACGATGCGGCGCTGAAAGCGCATTTCCGCGTCCCTGAGTCGAATGCCTTCATGGTCGAGGCGCGTGCGCTGGCCGCGTCGGCGGAGGGTCCGACCATCATTTCGGGAGAAAGGCGATGATCCGTGTCGGCATCGGCGGGTGGGCGTTCGACCCGTGGAAGGACAACTTCTATCCGAAAGGTCTCTCGGCGGCGAAGGAGTTGGGGTATGCGAGCCGCAAAGTCACAAGCATCGAGGTCAACAGCACGTTCTATTCCACGTTCAAGCCGCCGACCTTCCGAAAATGGGCGGACGAGACGCCGGACGATTTCGCCTTTTCGCTCAAGGCGAACCGCTTCTGCGTGAACCGCAAGGTGCTGGGCGATGCGGGCGAGAGCATCGAGCGCTTTCTCGGCTCCGGCGTCGAAGAGCTGGGACCGAAGCTCGGCCCGATCCTGTGGCAGCTTGCGGGCACGAAGAAGTTCGATCCGACGGATGTGGAGGCGTTTTTCAAGCTGCTGCCGAAGAAACTCGGCAAGCTGAAGTTGCGCCACGTCATCGAACCACGCCACGACAGCTTCATGACGCCGGACTTCATCGCTCTCGCGCAGAAGTACAAGGTCGCGATCGTCGTCGCGGATTCGCCCGACTATCCGATGATCAGCAATCCGACGACGGACTTCATGTATGCGCGCCTGCAGGCCACGCAGGCCAAGCGCAAGACCGGATACGCGCCCGCCATGCTCGATTCCTGGGCGAAGATCGCGAAGGGCTGGGCCGCTGGCGAGGCGCCGACCACCGTCGAATATGTAGGAGACTGCAAAGGCGACGGCGTGAAACGCGATGTCTTCATCTACATGATCGCCGGCGCGAAAGAGCGCAATCCGGCAGCGGCGATGGCGTTGTTGGAGCGGTTGTGACCCCCTCTCCCGCCTGCGGGAGAGGGGTATGCCAACGCAGTGAGCGAGGGTGAGGGCCCGGTCTCGCAGAACGAGACTCATCCTGCACCACTGCGCCCTCACCCTGACTTCGCTCACGCTCAGTCTGCCCCTCTCCCGCAAGCGGGAGAGGGTTATTTCATCAACTCCCGCGCGATGATCACGCGCATGATCTCGTTGGTCCCTTCCAGGATCTGGTTCACGCGCACGTCGCGGACGATGCGTTCGATCTCGTAGTCCTTGAGATAGCCGTAGCCGCCGTGGATCTGCAGCGCTTCGTTGGCGACGCGGAAGCCGGCGTCGGTGACGAAACGTTTCGCCATGGCGCAGAATTTCGTCGCTTCGGGATCCTTTGCATCGAGACGCGCGGCGGCTTCGTAGAGAAAGACGCGCGCGGCTTCGAGTTCGGTCGCCATGTCGGCGAGCTTGAATTGCGTAGCCTGGAAATCGCCGATCGGTTTGCCGAAGGCCTTGCGCTCCTGCGAATACTGAAGCGCGCGCTCAAACGCATCCGTCGCGCCGCCGAGGGACGACGCCGCGATGTTCAGGCGCCCGCCATCGAGGCCCATCATCGCGATCTTGAAGCCGAAGCCTTCGTCATTGATGAGATTTTCCGCAGGCACGCGGCAATCCTCGAAGATCACCTGCGCGGTCGGCTG
The DNA here is from genome assembly GCA_016791445.1 of Hyphomonadaceae bacterium. GTDB lineage: Bacteria > Pseudomonadota > Alphaproteobacteria > Caulobacterales > Aquidulcibacteraceae > VFBF01. The sequence goes on from JAEUMP010000006.1 coordinate 149,674, forward strand.
CGCGTTCCAGCCCATCTTCTTTTCGAGCGCGCCGAAGGAGAGCCCGGGCGTGCCCTTCTCGACGACGACGGTCGACACGCCCTTCGCGCCGCCCTCGCCGGTGCGCACCATGCAGACATAGAGATCGTTTTCCGGCGCGCCTGAGATGAAGGCCTTCGTGCCATTCAGAATGTAGTGCGAATTGCCGTCCTTCTTCGCCGTCGTGCGCAGCGCCGCCGCATCGGAGCCCGAGCCCGGTTCGGTGAGCGCATAGCTCGCCATCAGGTCCATCGACGTCAGCTTCGGCAGCCAGCGCCGGCGCTGCTCCTCATTGCCGAAGCGATCGATCATCCACGACGCCATGTTATGGATCGAGATGAAGGCCGCCGTCGCCACGCAGCCGCGCGAGAGCTGCTCAAAAATGAGCGCCGCATCGAGCCGCCCGAGCGCCGAGCCGCCCACGTCTTCCTGCACATAGATGCCGGCAAAACCGAGTTCGGCCGCCTGCTTGATCACATCGCGCGGAAACACCGAGCCCTGATCCCACGCGGCGGCGTTGGGACGGAGCTGGTCGAACGCGAACTGGCGCGCAGTGTCCTGGATGAGGCGCTGGTCTTCGGTGAGCTGGGGCATGGTCTCTTACTCTATCCAAGCCATCGTTCGATGATCGGCTTCGGCGGGCGGGAATGCGCCCACGCTTCGATCCCGAGAATGGCGCATTGTGCGACCGCGGAAAACGCGAGAATGCCAAGGAAAATGCGCGGCCAGCGCCGGAAGATCAATGCGGCTGCGGCGAGGACGGGGGCGAGAAGCGCGAGCCAGCCGAGCGGGACGTAGAGCGTGCGGAGCAGCATCAGGAGCCAGTCGACGCCTTGAGGCGATATATCGGCGCCGAATTTGAGCGCGGTGACGGCAATCGCCGCAACGCTCAGCGCCGTGAGTGCGGCCCAGAGGAGCCAGAGGGAGCTCGGTTTCACGCGACAGCCATGTCGGAAGCGTCCGCCCACTCAAGCGGCGTCGGCAACGGCACGGTCGCATAGTCCACCCGGATGGCGCGGCGCGGCGACGACACCCTGGATACGCCAGAGCGATGCAGCAGCAGGGCGGAAGCGGCAAGCACATCCCCTCGAAGCGCGACGCACACTTCGCAATCACCCCGCTCCGCAACCGCGGCCGCGTCTTCGCTCCGAACGCGCCCTGCCCGCTGCGAGCCCAGCGCGATTTCCAAAGCACCGTTATCAGCGTCTGCATCGTCAAGATGAACCCGCAGGAAGAACATCGATCGGAGAAATTCGAGCGGCGGCTCCACGTGCCAGACGCCCGCTTTGCGTGTCCAGGCCGAAAAGCCGTCAACTTCAGCGCGCTCTTGCACCGCGATGACCCGGTCCTGATGCCAACCAAGCGACCAGTTCACTTCGCTATGCTTGTCGAATGCGATGACGCGCACCACACGCGCCGTCGGCGCTACGCGCGACGCTATGCCCGCGAGCGCATCCGCAGCGATACCGAGCGCCGATAACGTCAGACGCACGCCCGGACCATCGTTGGTGGAGATGGACGCATCCAGCGCAGCAAGCTCGGCTTCACCAAGCGCGCCGCGAAACCATTCGCGCCCGGTCTCGTCCATCATCACTTCATCGTCGGTATAACAAACGCCTGATCGCCCACATCCCCATCCGGCCAGCGCGCGGTCACCGTCTTGATCTTCGTCCAGAAGCGCACGCCCTCCGGCCCGTGCTGGTTCACATCGCCGAACGCTGAGCGTTTCCAGCCGCCGAAGGTGTGGTACGCGACCGGCACAGGGATCGGCACGTTGACGCCCACCATGCCGACATTCACGCGGCTCGCGAATTCGCGCGCCATGCGGCCGTTGCGGGTGAAGATGGCGACGCCGTTGCCGTACTGGTGCTTCGTCGGCAGTTCGACGGCTTCCTCGAACGTGTCCGCGCGCACGATCTGCAGCACGGGGCCGAAGATTTCTTCCTGATAGGATTTCATCGTCGGCTTCACGTGGTCGAACAGCGTCGGCCCGATGAAGAAGCCGTTCTCGTAGCCCTGCAGCTTGAAGCCGCGCCCGTCGACGACGAGCTTCGCGCCCTCCTTCACGCCCATGTCGATATAGTTTTCTACGCGCGCCTTGTGCGCCGCCGTGACGACGGGGCCGTAGACGCTTTCGGGATCGGTGGACGTGCCGACGCGGATGCGTTCGATCTCCGGCAGCAGGCGCTCGATCAGCTGCTCCGCCGTGCCCTTCCCGACCGCGACCGCAACAGGCAGCGCCATGCAGCGTTCGCCTGCCGACCCGTAAGCCGAGCCGACGAGATCCTTCGTCACCTGGTCGAAATCGGCGTCCGGCAGGACTAGCCCATGGTTCTTCGCGCCGCCCATCGCCTGCACGCGCTTTCCGTGCGCGCCGCCGGTTGAGTAGACGTACTGCGCGATGTCGGAGGAGCCGACGAAGCTCACGGCCTTGATGTCGGGATGCGTCAGGATCGCGTCGACGACTTCCTTGTCGCCATGCACCACATTGAGCACGCCGGGAGGCGCGCCGGCTTCGAGCATCAATTCCGCCAGACGCACGGGCACGGACGGATCGCGCTCGCTCGGCTTCAGCACGAAGGTGTTGCCGCACGCGATCGCCACGCCGAACATCCACATCGGGATCATCGCCGGGAAGTTGAACGGCGTGATGCCGGCGCCGACGCCAAGCGGCTGCTTCATCGAATAGACGTCGATGCCGGGGCCCGCGGCTTCGGTGTATTCGCCTTTGAGCAGATGCGGAACGCCGCAGGCGAACTCGATGACGTCGAGCCCGCGCTGGATGTCGCCTTTCGAGTCCGCGATGACCTTGCCGTGCTCCTTTGAGAGCATCAGCGCGAGTTCATCCATGTTCTTCTCGACGAGCGCCTTGAACGCGAACATGACGCGTGCACGCCGCTGCGGGTTCGTCGCCGCCCATTCCGGGAACGCCGCCAGCGCCGACTGCACCGCCGCATCGACGGTCGCCGCCATGCCGAACTGCACGCGCGCCTGCACGGCGCCAGTGTTGGGATCGAACACGTCGCCGTGACGGACCCCGTGATCCATCGCCTTGCCGCCGATGAAATGGGTGATTTCGCGCATGGGGCGCTCCTTGATCTGATGGGCGTGGAGTAGCGCCGCCCCCCCTCCCCCGCAAGCGGGGGAGGGAAAGCTTTCGCGAAGCGGAAGCAAGGTGAGGGCAAAGTGGTGCGGAATGGAGCGCCATCCTGCGAGACCGGCCCCTCACCCTGACCGCTGCGCGGTCTGTCCCTCTCCCGCAGGCGGGAGAGGGTTGATTCAGTTCATTGCGATGCGCTGCGGCGCGAGGGTGTTCGGCAGGAGCGTCCAGAAGCGCGCCGGCGCGTTCTGCGCGGCCGCCGCCGCGAACGCCGCATCGCCCGTGCCGAAGAACACGTCCCCGCGCACCGGTCCGCGACGGATCGCGCCGCCGGTGTCTTGCGCGACGAGAAGCCGGCGCAGGCCGTTCTCCGCATCGACGAACAGCACCGCGCCGTAGGGGTGGAACGCCGGATCGACGGCGATGGAGCCGAGCGGCGTCAGCGGCACGCCCTGCGCGCCGTTCGGTCCCGCGAGCGGATCGCGGATCGGCTCCAGCTGGAAGAACACATAGCTCGGATCGAGATTCATCGCCGCGCGCACCTGCTCCGGCGTCTGCGCGGCGAGCCAGTCGCACACGCCCTGCTTCGTCGCCGACGCCGCGCCGCGATCGCGGATCTGCGGATAGATGGAATTCCACTTCCAGCCGTTCTGCGCCGCATAGGCCATGCGCATCTGGATACCGTCCTCAAATTGCACGCGCGCCGAACCCTGCACCTGCACGTCGTACACATCGCAGGCGCGCGCATAGCCGAGCACGCCGGAGCGCAGATCAAGCTCGCCGCGCTTCGGCACGGGCACGATCTTGCGATCGCTCGTCAGCCTGCCCCACATCGAGGTCTTGAATCGGCGCTCGAGCCGTTCGCTGAGCGCTTCGCCTGCACGGGCCTCCACATCGTCGGCGAGGATCGGCGCGATGCTCTTCATCACGTCCTCGGCGATCTGCTTCGACATGCCGGCGGCTTCGTCGAAGGCGGCGAAGTCGATCTGCACGAGATCCGCGGGGCGCGCGAGGAACGGCTCTTCGAAGCCCGGCTGCGGCGTGCGACGCGCCTGCACGACGGGTTCGTAATAGCCGGTAAGGCGACGCAATTGATCGCTGCGCGCAATCACTTCGTGCGGTGTGAAATTGGCTTCAAAGAAGGCGCGCGCATCTTTCGCGTCCGCCGCTGCGGCGCAGACGGCGCGCCAGTCCGCGACGGTTCCGCCATAGGCGGCGGTACGGCCGTAGGCAGCGGAATCGTCCCGCCGCGTCTGCGCGGCGCAGGAGCGGCGGAAAGCATCCAGCGCGGGATGCGGATCGTTCTCCGTCCAGCCCGGCAGCTGCGCGAACGACGCGGGGCGCAGCTGGAACACGGGGCCTGACGGCGTCGTCGGCGCGACGGGCCCGACAGGCGGTTTTTCGGAACTCGCACAGGCGGCGAGCGTGACGGCGAGAGCGAGGGCGGCGAACTTCTTCATGCCGCCTTCTAGCACGCGTCAGGAGGCGTTGCGCCACACCTGGCGCAGCCGCGCGTCGCGACCGCAGGCGGCGCGATAGGTGTTGTAGCGGATGGCGTTCTTCCGCGCGTAATCGCGGTGATATTCTTCCGCCGGATAGAAGCGCGCGAGCGGCAGGACCGGTGTGACGACCGGCGCCGTGAGACGGTTCGATGCGACGAGGGCCGCCTTCGACGCCTCCGCGTCCGCGCGCTGCGACGGCGCTGCGAAAATGGCGGAACGGTAACTCGGGCCCCGGTCACAGAACTGGCCGCCGGAGTCCGTGGGGTCGATCAGACGCCAGTAGCGGTCGACGAGCTGGCGATAGCTGATGCGCGCGGGATCGAAGGTGACGCGCACGGCTTCGTAGTGGCCGGTCGTTTCGGTGATCACGTCCTCGTAGGTCGGATTCGCGGTGTGGCCGCCGGTGTAGCCGGAGAGCACCTCGACGACGCCGGGGATGGCCTTGAAGTCGTGCTCCACACACCAGAAGCAACCACCCGCGAAGACGGCCTCCTGCGTGACGGCGGGGCGTTCCTTGGGCTGCGACTGCGCCGGCGCGCTGCAGGCGGCAAGGACGAGGACGGCTAGGAGGGTGAAGAAGCGGGCCATGCGGGCTTGTACGATGGAATGGCGCGAGTGGTTGCACGCCTTCCCTCTCCCGCCAGCGGGAGAGGGATATGCGAGCGGAGCGAGCGCGGGTGAGGGCCAGTGAGACGATTATCGCGAACGTCTCACACACCCTTACCCTGATCGCTTCGCGATCTGTCCCTCCCCCGCGCGCGGGGGAGGGTTAGAACATCACCAGCCGCAGGACTGCCCGCGGTTCTGTTCCTCAAGCCAGCCTTGCAGCGGCTTGAAGTAATCGATCACGGCGCTCGCATCCATTTCGCGCTGGCCGGTGAAGGCTTCGAGCGCATCCGGCCACGGCTTCGAAGCGCCCATCTCCATCATCGCGTTGAACTTCGCGCCGACTTCCTTGTCGCCGAAGATGGTGCAGCGGTGCAGCGGACCTTCCCAACCCGCTTCCTTGCAGGCCGCGCGGTAGAACTGGAACTGCAGGATGTGCGCGAGGAAATACCGCGTGTACGGCACGTTCGCGGGCACGTGGTACTTCGCGCCGGCGTCGAACGCATCGGCGGGACGTGCGCCGCCCGGCGGCACGATGCCCTGATACTGCGTGCGCAGCTTCCACCACGAGGTGTTGTAGTCGCTCACAGGCGTATCGCCCGAATAGACCTGCCAGCGCCACTTATCGACGAGCAGGCCGAACGGCATGAACGCGACCTTGTCGAGCGCCATGCGCAGCAGCAGCCCCGTATCCGCCGACGCATCGGGGACCTGGTTGATGAGGCCGATGCGGCGCAGATATTCCGGCGTGATCGCGAGCGCGACCATGTCGCCGATGGCTTCGTGGAAGCCGTCGTTCGCGCCATCCTTGAAGATGAAGGACTGATCCTTGTAGGCGCGCTGGTAGTAGTTGTGCCCGAGTTCGTGGTGGACCGTCTGGAAGTCTTCCGCATTCACCTGCGTGCACATCTTGATGCGGATGTCCTCGATGTTGTCGAGGTTCCACGCGGAGGCGTGGCACACCACGTCGCGGCCCTGCGGGCGCACGATCATCGAGCGGTCCCAGAAGGTCTGCGGCAGCGGCGCAAAGCCGAGCGACGAGAAGAAACCTTCGCCCGTCTTCACCATCCGCACAGCGTCATAGCGGTTCGCGCGCAGGCGCGCCGTGACATCGATGTTCGGCGTGCGCGTGCGCGGCGCGACGATGTCGTAGATGTTGCCCCACGACTGCGCCCACATGTTGCCGAGAAGATCGGCGCGGATCGGGCCCGTCTTCGGCTGCACGGCGTCGCCGTAGCGCGCGTTGAGACGCGAGCGCGTGTAGCAGTGCAGCTGGTTGTAGAGCGGCGCCACCTGGCCCCACAGGCGATCCGTCTCGGCGGCGAATTCAGCCGCCGGCATGTCGTACTTCGACCGCCACAGCGCCCCGGTATCGGCATAGCCGAGTTCCTTCGATCCTTCATTGGCGAGTGCGACGAGGCGTGCGTAGTCCTCCTTCATCGGCGGCGAGATGGAGTGCCAGCCCGTCCAGATCGCCGCGAGCCGCGCGGGATCGCGCGAGGACGCCATCTCGATGGTCGCGCGTTCGAGGTCCATCTTGCCGCCGGCGATATCGAACGTGCCGGTGGCGTAGATCTCCTCGAGCTTGGTGCCGATATCGGCCATCTGCTGCGCGGCGCCCGTGCGCCCTGGCGCCGGCAGCGTGAGGCCGCGCTTCAGAAGGTCGAGCTTGCGCGCGACGACGGGATCGAGACCAGCGGTCGAATACGTCGCGGCTTCCTTGGCGAGTGCGGAGAAGCGCTCCGTGATCTGCGCATTCGCGCGCGCGGCGAGCCAGTTGGTGTCGAAGGTGATGTTGGTCTGGCGCATCCAGTCGGCGCGCGCGGCGGCCTCGGCGAGCGCCGCGAGTTCCGCTTCCGCCTTGGCGACGAAGGTCGCGGCGTCGGGCCTCGCGGCTTCAGTCGTCGCGGCGACGGCCGGTGCGGCGGAGACCTGCGCGGCGTTGTCGGTCACGCAGGCCGCCACGAGCGCAAGCGCTGCGGCGGCGGCGAACCAGCGCGCCTTCTTCATTGAAAACATGGGGTTCCTCCCGGAAGTCGGCTGGGCCGACCGATTGGGGGAAACCTAAGTGCGGCGTTTGGCCGATTGCAAGCGCTTCGCGACGATCAGGCGACTTGTGCGGCGCCGGGCACCAGCCGCTCCATGGTCGCGATCAGTCCGGGCAGATCGACGGGCTTGGTGGCGTAGGCGTCGCAGCCCGCTTCGAGGCAGCGCGCGCGATCGCCGTCCATGGCGTGCGCCGTGAGCGCCACGATCGGCGTCTTCGAGACGTCCGCGTTCTGGCGGATGGCGCGCGTCGCCTCGAGCCCCGACAGCACCGGCATGGACACGTCCATCAGCACGATGTCGGGCTTCAGCGCGAGCGTCTGCTCGATCGCCTGCTGGCCGTCGGCGGCGGCGAAGACCGCATAGCCGCGACGCTCAAGGCGCCGACGCAGCATGTCGAGATTTTCCGTGTTGTCCTCGGCGATGAGTACGCGCATGGCCTTTTCTCCTCAATTCTGCTGCCGCGCCGCATGGGCGCTGCCGATGGCGTCGTTGAGCGCTTCAAACAGCGCAACGCGATCGGCAGGTTTGGTGAAATGCGCGACGGCGCCGCGCGCCAGCGCTTCGCGCCGCTCCGCAAGGCCGGTGAGCACGATGACGGGCGTGCGCGCGGTGGCGGGATCGGCGCGCAGCGTTTCGAGAACCTCCCAGCCGGACATGTCCGGCAGGCCGATGTCGAGCACGATCGCATCCGGCGCCATGGCGCGTGCGGCGGCGATCGCTTCAGCGCCGGTGCGCGCCTCGCAAAGCTGGAAGCGCTCCGGCGCCTGGCGACGAATGAGATCGCGCGCGGAGGACTCGTCCTCGATCACGAGCAGCACCGCAGGCTCGCCCGCAGCATCGGTCGAGGCGATGCGTTCAATCGCCGGCGTCGAGTCCGTCTCGCGCAGCGGCACGGTGAGCGTGAAGCACGAACCCTCGCCAGGCGCGCTGTCGACCGTGACATCGCCGCCCATGGCGCGCGCAAGGCGCCGCGTGATCGCCAGACCAAGGCCGGTGCCGCCGAAGCGGCGCGTCGTCGACGCATCCGCCTGCACAAAGGCCTCAAACAGCCGCGCCATCTGCTCGGCGGTCATGCCGATGCCCGTGTCGCGCACGCTGAACGCGACGAAGCCGCCGCACTCGGTGACGCGCAGATCGAGACCGATTTCGCCGGCATGGGTGAACTTCGCCGCGTTGGCGAGCAGATTGACCACGCACTGGCGGACCTTGCCGGCATCGGCGAGGCCGTGCGGAATCTCTCCGGCAAACGTCAGCGCCAGCGTGTTGGCGTTCTTCTGCACCGCCGGCGTCACCAGATCTGCGGCATCCTGCGCGAGGCGCTGGAAGTCCGTGTCGATCTCCTCGAGATCGAGCCGTCCGGCTTCGATCTTCGACAGGTCGAGAATTTCGTTGATGAGCGAAAGCAGCTGTCGGGCCGCATTCTGGATGCGACGCAGATCTTCCGGCCCCGTCGCGTGCTCGGCGGCGACGAGATCCTCTTCAAGCAGTTCCGCATAGCCGATCACGGCGTTGAGCGGCGTGCGCAGTTCGTGGCTGACGTTCGCGAGGAACTGCGACTTGGCGAGGCTGGCTTCTTCCGCCGCGCTGCGCGCCGCCGCCAGATCATCGACGAGTTGCACGATCGCGGCATCGCGCGCGTCGAACTCCGCCAGCAGGCCCTCCAGGCGCGCGGCCATCATCTCGAAGGATTCGCCGCCGCAGGATGCCGCGCCATAGGTTTCGAACGACGTCGACTGCAGTTCGTCGCGCCCGAGACGCCCCAACAGCGCCTGCTTGGCGGCGACGGCGGCTTCCACGCGCGCCATGGCCCGCAGGAGGTTGTCGTCCGCGCGCTTGCGTTCGGAGATATCGATGGTGACGTTCAGCAGCCGCTCGAGGCTGCCATCCGCCTGGCGCTGGCCTTCCATGATGTTGCGCACCCAGCGGATTTCACCGTCCGGCCGCACAATGCGCACTTCGTAGTCGACGCGGTCGCCGGCCTTCTGCAGCCGTGCGGCCATCTCGCTGGGAATGTGGCGATCGTCGGGATGCACCCACTCCTGCCCCGTCGACTCGGATATGCGGCCCGGCAGCGTGCGGCCCACGATCTTGGCCATCGTCGGCGAGCACGAGACGCGGTCGCGCTTGAAGTCCGCTTCCCAGACGCCGCCCTGCACGAGATCGAGCGCGAGATTGGCCCGGTCCGCAACGCGTTCCGCCGCGACCTGCGCTTCGACGAGCGCGGTCATTTCCTCGCCGATGATGAGGACGCCGTCCACTTCGCCCGTTGCAGCGCGCCACGGGCTCACAGTCCAGCGCAGCCAGCCGCGCCGGCCGTCCGTCGCGCGCACATAAAGATCGCGTTCGCCGTGCGAGGTATTGCCTGCAAGCGCCTGGCGATAGGCTTCGCGCCAGTGCGCCGGGATCATCGGGATGACATCGAAGATCGATCGGCCGAGCACCGACTTCCTGTCGAGACCGAAGCTCGCGATCCAGGTATCGCTCACCCAGACGAAGGCGAGGTTGCGATCGAGCCGCGCCGCCGACATCGAGGAAAGCCTGAAGGCGGCGGCGGAAATTTCGACGCCCATGGTCGGGCTCTCGGAGACGACCGCCGCGTCTTCAAGGATGGCGCCGCGCACGAGGCCGTCGCCGCACGCGCCTTCGCAGACGATGCGCACCGTACGCGGTCGGCCGGCGATGTCGCCGAGGGTGAGGGTCACGGTCGCACGCGCGCCGGAAACGATGGCGTTCAGCAGGCGGGCCCAGTTGGCGGAGTCCGCCGGGCTCGCGGTCGCCGCAACGGCGGCGAGCCGCAGCAGCATGGCGCGGCGCACGCCGAACAGCGCTCGGGCCGCAGGCGACCCCGACAGCAGTCCTGTGAGCGGGTCGAAGCGCCAGAAGACAGGCGCCAGCGGCCGCACGACGCGCGTGCGTGTCTCCGGCGTTGTCCGGTTCCCCACCGTTGCCTGCATGCCTGCTCCTGTCCGCGGCCGGGCCGCAGCTTCGGGCAGGATGCTAAAGGATGAACGTCGCCAAAGAATTGACGCCGCGTCTCAACGGAATGGAAACCGCTTTGTGCGCATCATGGCCCGATGAGCGCGACCCAGCCCCTCGTGAAAGACCCCTTCGCCGCCGAGGCCGCCTGGCCGCGCGTGCTGGTGGTCGACGATATCGAAGACAACCGCGAGATCCTGCGGCGGCGGCTGATGGCGGCGCGCTTCGAGGTCGAAACCGCCTGCAGCGGCATGGAATGCCTCGAGATGCTGGCGGCCAAGCCGTTCGACATCGTGCTCCTCGACCACATGATGCCCGGCATGGACGGGATGGAGACCCTGGCGGTCATCCGTTCGAAGTGGGCCAAGACCCAGCTGCCGGTGATCATGGTCACCGCGCGTGACGACGATCCGCTGATCGTGAAGGCCTTCGACATGGGCGCCAACGACTTCGTCGCCAAGCCCTTCTCGTTCCCGGTTCTGGCCGCGCGCACGCGGGCCCAGATCGAGGCGCTCCGCGGGGCCTGAGCCCCCGTTTCAGGTCAGATTTCGCCGAACGCCGAACGCAGACGCGCCATCTGCGAGGACACCTCGTTGGAGGCGACGGTTTCGGCTTCGTACATGTTCTCGTCGAGGCGACGCACGCGCTCATAGAGCATCTCGCACCGCGCCATCAGGCCGCGCAGCGAATCCGGCAGGCCGTCCGCGCCGTGGAAGCTCTCGAGATCCGCCCGGTCGCGCGCGGTGAAGCGGTACTTGTCGGAACGGGCCTCGGTCATCGCCATCTCGCCGTCACGCACCGCGCGCTGCACAAGCAGCCATGAGGCGACCTGCATCAGCCGGGTCGTCAGGCGCATGCTTTCGCCCGCATAGGCAAGTGCGCCGAGGCGATCGAGGCGCTTGGAGGCGGCGCGGCCGGGTCCATCAAGATAGGCGGCCGTCTCCTCGACGAGCACCATGCCCTCCTTGAAGGTGCGTTCGAACACCTCCGAGCGGGCAAAATCGAGAATCCGGCGGTTTGCGGCGTCCATGGCCAGGGGGATTGCTGTCGTTTCGGTCATTGCCGGGGCTGTTCTGCAAGGCGCGGGCCGCGCGCCCTACTCCTCTTTCTTGCCGAAAACGGCGTCCGCCGCCGCCTTCTGGCGCTTCTTGGACTCGATCATGGCTTCTGCCGCGGCGATGTCGGCCTTCAGCGACTGCACACGCTCCTCCAGCTCCTCGATCGACATCATGTCGAGCGTGCGGGCGGTTTTCTTCAGCGGGCTTCCGGGATCGTCCTCGAACATGGGGTGACCTCCTCGCCCAGTCTAACCTAAAGGGTGGTGAACGATGAAGCCGGAGGAAACCATGAACACGCCGAAATCGATGCGCGCCGTGGCGCATGCCAGCGGCGAGCCTCTGCGGATCGAGGAACTTCCCGTCCCTACGCCCGGCCCGAACGCGGTGCTGATCCAGGTGGCCGCCGCCGGCGTGAACCGCCCGGATCTCGTGCAGCGCTCCGGCCTCTACCCCCCGCCCCCGGGCGCGCCGCAGACCATGGGCCTCGAAGTCGCCGGAACCATCGTCGCGACGGGCGGGGCCGTGACTCGCTGGAAGACCGGCGACGCGGTCGTCGCCCTGCTCGGCGGCGGCGGCTACGCGGAATATGCGCTCGCGCACGAAGGCTCGGTGCTGCCCGTGCCGAAGGGCCTCTCCATGGAGGAAGCGGCGGGCCTGCCGGAGACGGTCTTCACCGTCTGGGCGAACGTGTTCGAATCCGGCGCACTGAAGCCTGGCGAGCGCTTCCTCGTCCATGGCGGCGCATCCGGCATCGGCACGACGGCGATCCAGATGGCCAAGGCCCACGGCGCGATCGTGTTCGCCACCGCCGGCGACGCCGACAAGGTCGCGCTCTGCGAGAAGCTCGGCGCGACGCGCGCGATCAACTACAAGACCGAAGACTTCGAGTCCGTCCTGCGCGGCGACGGCGGCGTCGACGTGATCCTCGACATGGTCGCCGGGCCTTATGTCCAGAAGAATCTAGACATCCTGAACGAAGGCGGGCGCTGCGTGCTGATCGCCTTCCTGCTCGGCCCGACGGCGCCGCAGCTCAACATCATGCGCATCATGCTGAAGCGCCTGACACTCACCGGCTCCACCCTGCGCGCGCGACCTCTGGCGGAAAAGGCGCGGCTGGCGGCCGCCGTGGAGAAGAACGTCTGGCCGTGGATCGAGAGCGGCAAGGTGAAGACCGTCGTTGACGCGGTGTTCCCGCTCGCCGACGCTGAAGCTGCGCAAGCGCGGATGACGGCGGGCGTGAATGCGGGAAAGATCATCCTGAAGCCGTGACCTGCGACGATCCTCCGCGCCGTGGCGGCGTCCGGGATTGATCTCGGTCAATCGCACGCGGCGGCGCTGACGCACTCTGTGCGGCGCAACGAAAACAGCCGAGGGTCGAAACATGTCCGGGACTGCCGTGAAGTCCGCACCCGCGCCGAAAGCGAAATCGAGCGCCGAACACGTCGATGTACTCATTGTGGGCGCCGGCATTTCCGGCGTCGGCGGCGCCTATCACCTCAAGCAGCAATGCCCGGGCAAGAGTTTCGTCGTGCTCGAGGGTCTCGAGAGCTTCGGCGGGACGTGGCTGATGCACCGCTATCCGGGCATCCGCTCCGACAGCGATCTCTACACCTTCGGCTACCGCTTCAAACCGTGGGTCGGCCCGCCCATCGCGACGGCGCAGGAAATCCTGACCTATATGGGCGAAGTGATCGACGACAACGATCTCGCGCCGCACATCCGCTACAATCATCACATCGAGACCGCGAGCTGGTCGAGCAAGGACAATCTCTGGACCATCGAGGCCACGCGGAAGGACACGGGCGAGCGCCTCACGTTCACCGCGAACTTCCTCTGGATGTGTCAGGGATACTACCGCCATTCCGAGGGCTACACGCCGCAGTGGCCGGGCATGGAGCGCTATCGCGGCCGCATCGTGCATCCGCAGACCTGGCCGGACGATCTCGACTACAAGGACAAGACGGTCGTCATCATCGGCTCGGGTGCGACGGCGGCGACGCTCGCGCCGGCCATGGCGCCGGACTGCAAGCATCTCACCGTGCTGCAACGCTCTCCCACCTATTTCATACCCGGCCGCAACCAGAACGATCTGGCCAACATCCTGCGCGAGATCGAGGCGCCGGAGGAATGGGTGCATGAGCTCGTGCGCCGCAAGGTGCTGTTCGACCAGGAGGTGTTCACCCGTCGCGCATTCGAGGAACCGGAGGCGGTGCGCGCCGAACTGCTCGAAGGCGTCCGCCTCTTCCTCGGTCCGGACTACGACATCGAAAAGCACTTCACACCGAAATATCGCCCGTGGCGTCAGCGCATCGCGTTCGTGCCGGACGGCGACCTCTTTCAGGGCATTGCCTCAGGCAAGGCCTCGATGGTCACGGACGAGATCGAGACCTTCACGGAGACGGGCCTTCTGCTGAAGTCCGGCGAAAAGCTCGACGCCGACATCATCATCACGGCCACAGGCTTCAATCTCAGCGTTCTGGGCGACATCGCCTTCAGCATCGACGGCAAGCCGCTCGACTTCGCCAACACCGTCACCTATCGCGGCATGATGTTCACCGGCGTGCCGAACATGGTCTGGGTGTTCGGCTATTTCCGCGCGAGCTGGACGTTGCGCGCCGACCTCGTCGCGGATTTCGTGTGCCGCCTGCTCAATCACATGGACAAGAAAGGCGTGAAACGCGTCGTGCCCGCCCTGCGCGCGGAAGACCGCGATATGCCGCTGCTCCCGTGGATCGACCCGGAAAACTTCAACCCCGGCTACCTGATGCGCGGCATGCACCTCCTGCCCAAACGCGGCGACAAGCCGGAGTGGCAACACTCGCAGGACTACTGGCGCGAAAAGAACGAACTGCCGGCGATCGATCTCGACGACGCGGCGCTGCAATACGACTGAACGACAGGTCTATCCGTACCGCTTGCCCATCGCGCGGACCGTTTCCTCGAACTCCCGCACCGTCTCGGCGATGATCTCCGCGACGGGCTTCACGCTGTCGATGCGTCCCGCGACCTGTCCCGAGAGCGCGATGGACGCCTCCATGTCGCCGCCGAAATAAAGATCGAGCGCGTTGCCGAAGGCGGCCATCGGCGGCGGGCCCGCATAGTCGTTCTGCAGGACGTCGCGTTCGAGTTTTTCGGTGCGCCTGGTGCGCAGCGCGCGCAGGGCGGGCTTGCCGAACTGGTTGAGGAAGAGCGTATCGGTCTCATCCGCGTCGATGATCGCCTGCTTCCAGTTCATGTGCACGGGACTTTCCGCCGCGCTCACCATCCGCGTGCCCATCTGCACCCCTTCGGCGCCGAGTGCGAAGGCCGCCGCCATCGTGCGCCCGCAGGTGATGCCGCCGGCCGCGATGATCGGCACGTTCACCTTCTCCGCCACGAGCGGCAGGAGGACCATGGTCATCACCGGCTGCGGATTTTTGAAGCCGCCGCCCTCGCCCCCTTCGACCACGAGGCCATCCACGCCCGCCTCGATGGCTTTCAACGCCGCCTTCAGGGTCGGGACGACGTGAAAGACCGTAAGCCCCGCCGCCTTCAGCGGGCCGCAATACTTCGTCGGATCGCCGGCGCTCGTCGTGACGAATTTCACGCCCTGGTCGATGACGAAATTGGCGATGCCGGGGTCGCGCACGAAGGCCTGCGCGATGTTCACGCCGAAGGGCTTCGCGGTGAGATCGCGCATCTTCGCGATCTCACCCTTGATCTCGTCGAGCTGTCCGGACGAGGTCTCGATGATCCCCATGCCGCCGGCGTTCGACACCGCCGACGCGAGCTGCGCCCGCGCGATCCAGCCCATCGGCGCCTGCACGATGGGGTACTCGACGCCGAGCATGTAGGTGATGCGGTTCCTGATGGGCACGGGCGGTTTCCTCTTTGAGGGCATCATCCCCGCACGCAACCAGAGTGCAAGTTTGCGCCGCGTCACCCCTCTCCCGCGCCTGAGCGGTAGAGGGATAAGCGAACGCAGTGAGCGAGGGTGAGGGCGCAGTCTCTCAGAACGAGACTCAATCCTGCGCCACCGGGCCCTCACCCTGCTTCTCGCCCTGCTCGAAACTGTCCCTCTCCCGCTCGGACGCCGGAGAGGGGTTGGCGCGCACGCGGAAAATCCTCTACGCCCCCCATCGCCATGACCAAGCAGCGCATCTCCTTCCAGGGCGAACTGGGCGCCAACTCCCACATCGCCTGCCTCGAAGCCTTCCCCGACATGGAGCCGCTGCCGTGCGCCTCCTTCGAGGATGCGTTCGCGGCGGTGAGCGAGGGCCAGGCGGCGCTGGCGATGATCCCGATCGAGAATTCGGTCGCCGGGCGCGTGGCGGACGTCCACCACCTCCTGCCGGAGGGCGACCTCTACATCATCGGCGAGCGCTTCATTCCGATCCGCCACCAGCTCATGGCGCCGAAGGGCGCGACATTGCAGACGCTGAAACGCGTGCATTCGCATCCGCAGGCGCTGGGACAATGCCGCAAAACCCTGCGGGATCTCGGACTGACGCCGGTGAAGAGCGCGGATACGGCGGGCGCGGCGCGCGAAATCGCCGAGCTGAACAGCCTGGAAGACGGCGCGCTCGCCTCCACGCTCGCCGCGGAGGTCTATGGCCTCGACATCCTGAAGCCCGACGTCGCCGACGCGCAGCACAACACCACGCGATTCATCGTTCTGGCGCCGGAGCCGGACGACGCCGAGCCCGACGACGGCCCCTGCGTGACGAGCTTCGTCTTCCGCGTGCGCAACGTGCCCGCGGCGCTCTACAAGGCCATGGGGGGCTTCGCGACCAACGGCGTGAACATGACCAAGCTCGAGAGCTACCAGATCGACGGCAGCTTCACCGCCACGCAGTTCTACGCCGACGTCGACGGCCACCCGACGGACCGGAATGTCTCCCTCGCCCTGCAGGAGCTGAAGTTCTTCTCCTCCGAGCTGAAGGTGCTGGGCGTCTACAAGGCCGATCCCTTCCGCAGCAAAAAATAGCCCCCTCTCCCGTTAACGGGAGAGGGATATGCGATCGCAGCGAGCGAGGGTGAGGGCCCGGTCTCTCAGAACGAGACTCTTCCTGCACCACTGCGCCCTCACCCTGACGTCGCTGCGCTCCGTCTGTCCCTCTCCTGCTCAGGCCGGGAGAGGGTTGTAACCGGCGATGCTTCGAGAGCGTAATGCGATCGGGAGCGCGGTTTGATCGAGGCGGAGACACACCTGAAGGCGTTGATGCTGCGTGGGCTCGCCGGCGACGCCGGCGCGCACCGGGCGTTCCTGACCGCCGTCAGCGGCAACCTGCGCGCCTTCCTGCGCGCCCGGCTGCGCACGGCGCCGGAGGATGCAGAAGACCTGCTGCAGGAAACCCTCATCGCGATCCACACGCGCCGCGACACCTACGACCCCGCCTACCCCGTCACCGCGTGGATCTATGCCATTGCGCGCTATCGCCTGATCGACCACTGGCGGCGCCGCCAGCGTCGGGGCGAGCACATTCCCGTCGAAGACGCGCGCGAACTCTTCACCGCGTCCGAAGATGAAGCTGTAGATGCGAGGCGCGACGTGACGAAGCTTCTCGCCATGCTGCCGCAGAAACAGCGCGACTCCATCCGGCTGGTGAAGCTTGAAGGCGTCAGCGTGAAGGACGCCGCCGCGCAGATCGGTCTCTCGGAGTCCGACGTGAAGATCTCCACGCACCGGGGCATGAAGACACTGATGCGCCTGATGGCCGAGGCGGAAACATGAAAACCGACGATCTCATCGACGCGCTCGCGCGTGACAGCGAAACGCCGAGGACCGGACTCGCGCCGCGACTGGCCTTCGCGCTCATCGTCGGGCTGCTGCTGGCGACGGGACTGCTCCTCGCCTTCTTCGGCATGCGGCCGGACATCGGTGCGGCGCGCATGATGGTGATGATGAAGGCGGGATTTGCGGCGCTCGGCGCGGGCGTGGTGCTTCCTCTTCTGTTGCAGCTTGCGAAGCCGGGACGCGCACCGGGGTGGCGCATCGCCGCGATCGGCGGTTTCGTACTGCTGTGCGCGGGCGTCGTCGCGGCGGCTCTTCTTGGCGGCGATCCGTCGGAGCGCTTCGAGTTGTGGATGGGCGGCGCGTTTCCATGGTGCGTGGTCATCATCCCCCTGCTGGCGACGCCGACGGCGGCGCTGCTTGGTTGGCTGGTGCGCGATCTCGCGCCGACACGGCTCACCATGACCGGGGCGGCTCTCGGCGCAGTCTCCGGCGGGATCGGCGCGATGGCCTACGCCATGTACTGCCCCGTGGACTCAGCGGCCTTCGTGGCGACGTGGTACGCCGTGGCGATC
This sequence comes from Hyphomonadaceae bacterium, assembly GCA_016791445.1. Taxonomy (GTDB): domain Bacteria; phylum Pseudomonadota; class Alphaproteobacteria; order Caulobacterales; family Aquidulcibacteraceae; genus VFBF01. The sequence goes on from JAEUMP010000006.1 coordinate 167,271, forward strand.
GCGCTCTGCGCGGTGATCGGCGCGGTGGCGGGCCAGAAATTGTTGCGGTGGTGATGTAACCGGGCACACGATGGCGACGAACTCCCGGTCACTGGAGTTCGCCACCATGTTTCAGACCGTGTCCCGTTGGCTGCCGTTCGGCGTTTCCCTGTTCGGCGCAGCCGTCTTTCTCGACAGCCTGCGATTCAAGTTCACCGATGCCCCGGAGACGCAGGAAATCTTCGGTCGTCTCGACGGCTGGGCCGCCTCGTTCGGCGCGGCGGGATTGTTCGGCCACACCGGGCTGTTCAGCCAGTATGTGATCGGCTCCGCAGAATTGGTCGCGTCCGCGCTCCTGCTCGTCGGCCTCGTCCGCGGCCTCAAGCGGCTGCACAGCCTCGGCGCCGCGATCGGCTTTGCGGTGATGAGCGGCGCGGTGAGCTTCCATCTCTTCACCCCGCTCGGCATCGATCCCAACAATGACGGCGGCGGGCTCTTCATCGCCGCATGCGTTCTGTGGGCGCTGACAGGCGCGTTGCTCGTGCTGCGCCGCGCCGACCTTTTCGCGCTGCTGGGGGATCTACAGCGCGCTTTCATCCCCGGCCCGGTCGGCGGCAGGCGCGCCGACATGCGCAAGCCCGTCGCGATCTGATCCAACCGTTCAACGCTGGAGCCCTTCCATGACCATCGTCAAACTCGTCCGCACGCTTTCGCTCGCCGCCGGTCTCGCCATCGCAGGCATCGGCGCGACCGCGACAGTCGCGCACGCCGACAAGCCCGCCGTGTTCGTCGAACGCTTCCAGAGCGTCGCCGCCGGCGGCTACGATCTCACATCCTTCTTCGCGGGAACGCCGGTGCGTGGAAATGCGCAGTTCGCCGCCACGCACAACGGCGCGACCTATCACTTCGTCAACGCCGCCAACCGCGCACGCTTCCAGGCCAACCCTGCCGCGTTCACGCCGCAGTATGGCGGCTATTGCGCGTGGGCGGTGAGCCAGGGCTACACCGCGCCGGGCCGCCCGCAACACTGGCGCGTCGTCGACGGCAAGCTCTACTTCAACTACGACGCCGGCGTGCAGCGGAAGTGGGAACGCGACATCCCCGGCTTCATCCGCAGCGCGAACGAGAACTGGCCGACGGTGCTGCGGCGATAGCGCCTAGCCGCGGGGGGCGTCTCCTTGTGCCGCCAGCTTGTCTTGCGTCTTCGTCTCGAAGTCGCTCGCGTCGTGACGCTCGTGCAGCTGGCTTGAAGGCTCGCCGAAAGCGCGATTGACCATGCGGCCGCGCTTCACCGCCGGGCGCGCGCCGATCTCGTCGGTCCAGCGCTGCACGTTCTTGTACTCATGCACCGAGAGAAATTCGCCGGCCTCGTACACGAGTCCCTTCACGAGCGCGCCGTACCACGGCCAGATCGCCATGTCGGCGATGGTGTAGTCATCACCCGCCATGAACTTGCGTTCCGCGAGGTTGCGGTCGAGGACGTCGAGCTGGCGTTTCACTTCCATGGCGAAACGGTCGATCGCGTATTCGATCTTGAACGGCGCGTAGGCGTAGAAGTGCCCGAAGCCGCCGCCGAGATAGGGCGCCGAGCCCATCTGCCAGAAGAGCCACGACAACGTCTCCGCACGCTTCGACGGCTCGGTCGGCAGGAACGCGCCGAACTTCTCCGCGAGATAGACGAGGATCGCGCCGGATTCGAAAATGCGCGTCGGCGTCGCCGTGGAACGATCGAGCAGCGCGGGAATTTTCGAGTTCGGGTTCACCGACACGAAGCCGCTGCCGAACTGGTCGCCGCTGCCGATATTGATCAGCCACGCATCGTACTCCGCACCCGCATGACCGAGGGCGAGCAGCTCCTCCAGCATGACGGTGACCTTCACGCCGTTGGGCGTGGCCAGCGAATAGAGTTGCAGCGGATGCTTGCCGACGGGCAGCTCCTTGTCATGCGTGGGACCCGCGATCGGGCGATTGATGTTGGCGAAACGCCCCCCGCTCTCCTTGTTCCAGGTCCAGACTTTCGGCGGGGTGTAGGCGGGCGTGTCGGACATCGGGCGGGCTCCTCTGGATCGGCCCCATATATGGCGCCCCGCCGCGCGGGAACACCGGCGCCGTCGCTAAACCACGACCCTGCCCGCGCTTTCGAATGGGATCAGGCCCCGCCCACCCACGCCTTCACCAGCTGGTGCGCGATGGCGAAGGGCGGCGGCGCGAAGACCTTGCGGCCATCCGGCATCGTGCAGCCGCCCGAAATCGCGGCGCGCGCCTCCTCGCGGGTGAGCCAGATGGCTTCGTCGATCTCGTCCTGGTCGAGCGTCAGCGCTTCGTCCGCCACCTCCGCGATCAATCCGATCATCAGCGAATGCGGGAATGGCCAGGGCTGGGTGAAGTGATAGCGCACGTCGATCGTGTCGAGGCCGACCTCCTCCTTCACCTCGCGCGCGCACGCCTCCTCAAGACTCTCGCCCGGCTCCACGAATCCCGCGAGGGCGGAGAACATGCCGCGCGGGAAGCGCGCCTGGCGCCCGAGACAACAGCGATCGCCGCGCACGGGGAGCATAATCACGACCGGGTCGACCTTCGGAAAATGTTCGGCCTTGCATGCCGGGCACTGGCGCCGCCAGCCGCCGTCGGTGATGAAGGTCGCCGCGCCGCAGTTCGAGCAATGGCTGTGGCGACCGTGCCACTCGTAGAGCGCGCGCGCACACCCGACGATGGACGTCTCGCGATCCGACAACCGCGCGGCGGCGGCGCGCATATCCTCGAATGCGCCCATGTCGGCGATGAAGGAGTCTGAAGGGTCGCGCGTCATCTCTGCCGCGAAATAGGGCCGTCCGTCGCCATCGACGCCGAGAAAGACCGTGTTCGCTTCCGGGCCGCACAGCGCGTCGCGCGCGGCGCCCGCGAACCAGACCACGCCGTCCTCGTTGCAGAAGGGATTGAGCTTGCGGAAGAGCGCGAGTTGCGAGGCCTCATGCGCCAGCGCATCCGCAAGCCACGCGCTGTCGCGGCGCCGGAAGCCGGCCTTGTCGAGCGGATAGTCGGCGAAGGCGTTGGGGTTTCTCAAGAGCGGCATCAATTGATCCTCGCAGGCGCCCGCTCACAATCCCCGGGCGACCTGATCCACGCGCTCCATGTCCACCAGACCCTGTGCGCTCGTCAATTCGTTCATGGTCACCCCGCCGGTTCCTTCCAGCGCGAGCGCCACGCGATTGCGCACGATGGTCACCGCACGCGCAACGCCGGCGTTGCGGCTCTCCTCGGTGATGAGGAAGCGCTCGCCCTCCGCAGCGTAACCCACATGGCCATCGGCGTCGCGCCGCGCGGGATGAAGCGCCTGCCGATCCTCGACCATCTTCGCCGCGCCTTCAGGGCCGACATCGATGAGCCGGATATACAGCCGCTGGCGCTCGCGTTCGTACACGGCTTCGAGCGTGCGACCGCTGACGCCGAGCGCGCCGCTGTTGCGGAAAGTCATGCCTGCGCGCACCCACCCGCCCGGAATGGCGTCCGGCATCAGGCGGCGGAACTTCTCGATATCGATCGGCGCCGACGGATCGGCGGCCTTCACCGGCGCTGCGGGCGCGATCACCGGCGCAGCGACCGGCGCGGCGACGCGCGACGTCGGCGCGACCACCGTCAGGCAACCAGACAGCGTCATCAGCACCACGCCGATCACGGCGCAGGCGGCGATCACGAGCGCGGCGTACGGCAGCGCGCGGTCGCCGTCCGATTTCATCAGCAGCGGAAGACCGCGATACAGCGTGTAGAACGAGACGATCCCGAGCACGCCGAGCAACGAGATCGACGGAAACAGTCCGAAGACGCCCGACAGCCACAGCCCCGTGCCGGCATAGGCGGCAAGCTTCAGCGCCGACATGAAATCGCGTCGCCCGCCGAACGCCGGCGCCAGACGATCGATCACCCACGCCGCGCCCCACACGCCACCGAGCATGAACAGCGTGCCGAAGAAGATGATCGACAGCGCACGCACGGCGGACGGCGCGCTGGCGACGCCCTCCACCCGAACCGGAAACGCCATCGAGCCGATGGCCTGCGCGAGGAAGAAGAACACCGTGAGCGGCAGCACCCAGCGCACGAAGAGCTGGCGCAGCGTGGGACGCTCGGCGTCGATCAGCCGCCACTCCTCGCTCGGCGCGAGCAGGAGCCCACGCGCGCGCGCCCACATGTTCTGCGCAGTCGGCCGGTCGAGCGGCCCCGCCTGCGTTCCCGCAGGCGTTCCGGCTTCGGTCATGGCGAATCCTTTCGCCGAAGCCTTAGCAATGACCGCTCCGGCGGGGGAGCGAAAATGGCGGCTTCAGTTCTTCGCCATCGCCTCGAGCCGGCCCGGTCCGACCGCGTCGAACGCCGCCTTCACTTCCTCGGGGCTGGCATTGCTGCCCTCCACGGTGAGCATGAAGCGGTTGGCGATCATCTGGCCGTATTCGGCGGAGTTTGAGCCCCGCGAGAATTTCTCGATCGTCATGCGCCCGTTGACTGTGCGCACGCGCTCGTAGCCATCGGCGTTCTCGGTCGTGCTCTGCACGCCCACCGCGCCCGCCATGCTGCCCAGCGCGCCCATCGCGCCCATGTCCACGAGCGAGATGGAGAGACGCTTTTCACCGTTCTCGTAGCGCGCGCTCGCACCGCCCATGCCGGCAGCGCCGCCAGTGGAAAGCTCGGTGCGCGTGAAGCCGCCCAGACGTTCCGGCAGGAGGCCCTTCAGCGCCTCGCCGTCCACAGCGCCGGTGGTGATGACGACGGAGCCGTCCGCGCCGGTTGAGGCGCTCTCCATCTGCTTGGCCGCGCGTTCGATCGCCGACAGGTCGATCTTGGCGCCGTTGACCTCGATGGTCGCACCCGAGGACGAATTGCTCGATGCGCCCGGGAACCCCGACGCGAACGGATTGGCCCCGCGCATCGGCATGAGCGCGCCCATCACCGCGCCGAGCACGACCCACGCGATGATCATGATGACGACGACGCTTGCAGTGTAGCCCGTCGTCTTCTCAGGCGCGGACTTCATCAGCACGGGCAGGCCCTTGTGCATGATGAAGATGCCGTAGAGGCCGAGCACCGCGAGCAGGCCGAGACCCGGAATGAGCTGGAATGCGCTCGCAAGGCAGAACGCGACCGACGAATACGCGGCCACCTTGAACGCCTGCAGCGGATTCTTCTGGCCGCCGAAGTTCGTCGCGATCGCGTCGATCACGAGGCCCATGAGGTACGTCATGCCGAGGAAGCACACGAACTGCACCGCCGAACGCACGACGCTCTCGAGCAGCGGCAACTTCATCACCGCAAAGCCGGGCACGCCCACGCCATAAATGGACTGCGACACCACCATCGCCACCGCCGGTATGATGGCGAGCGGCACGAGCCACGTCGTGAAGATGCCCTGCACCGTCGACGCTTCCAGCTCGATCTTGCGCCACTCCGCCGTGGGCGTGAGGATCAACCCCTTGGCGCGGTCGACGATGCTGGACGCCGCGCCAGGCGCGCCGCCGGGTTCAATGACAGACATGAGACCTCTCCCGGGGTGATTTGTGGCGGGAGGATAGCACGGGGTGGCGATAGAGGGAGAATTCTCGTCGCGAAGGCGAAAGAACTTCCCCTACCCCCTGAACGGATCCCGCATCAGGATCACGTCATCCCGCTCCGGGCTCGTCGACACCAGCGCCGCCGGGCACGAGATCAGTTCCTCGATGCGGCGGATGTATTTTATGGCGTTCGCGGGGAGATCGCGGGAGGTGCGGACGCCCTTGGTCGATTGCGTCCAGCCTTCCATGGTTTCGTAGACCGGTTCGACGGCGGCCTGTTCCTTCACGCCGCTGGGCAGGTAATCGAGTTCGCGGTCGCCGAGTTTGTAGCCGATGCAGAGCTTGATCTCGGGAAAGCCGTCGAGCACGTCGAGCTTCGTGAGCGCGACGCCGTCGATGCCGGAGAGCGCGATGGACTGGCGCACCAGCACCGCATCGAACCAGCCGCAGCGGCGCGCGCGGCCCGTGTTCACGCCCACTTCCTTGCCGATCTCGCCGAGTTTCTTGCCCACGTCGTCGAACAATTCCGTGGGGAACGGCCCTTCGCCCACGCGCGTGGTGTAGGCCTTCACGAGACCGAGCACATAATTGATCGCGCCGGGCCCGAGGCCCGAGCCCGCCGCCGCCTGCCCCGCCACGACATTCGACGAGGTGACGAACGGATAGGTGCCGTGATCGACGTCGAGCAGCATGCCCTGCGCGCCCTCGAAGAGGATCTTCTTCGAATCCCGCCGCTGCTGTTCCAGTACGCGCCACGCGACCTGCGCGTAAGGCAGCACCTTCGGCGCCACTTCCAGCAATTCACGCTTCAGCGCCGCCGCATCCACTTCCGGCAGTTCGAGTCCGCGCCGCAGCGAGTTGTGGTGCGTGAGCAGGCGGCTGATCTTCCACTCAAGCGTGCCCTCGTCGGAGAGGTCCGTCACCCGCAACGCGCGACGGCCGACCTTGTCCTCATAGGCAGGCCCGATGCCGCGCCCTGTCGTGCCGATGCGCGCAGCGCCGGCGGCGGCTTCGCGCGCGACATCGAGATCACGGTGCAGGGGCAGGATGAGGGACGCATTGTCCGCCAGCACGAGATTGTCCGGCGTGATCCTCACGCCCTGCTGTGTCAGCTTCTCGATCTCGCCCACGAGGTGCCACGGATCGACGACGACGCCGTTGCCGATGACGGAGAGCTTGCCCTGCACGAGGCCGGACGGCAGCAGCGCGAGCTTGTAGGTCTGCCCGCCGACGACGAGCGTGTGGCCCGCATTGTGACCGCCCTGGAAGCGCACCACGACGTCCGCGCGATGGCACAGCCAGTCGACGATCTTGCCTTTGCCTTCGTCGCCCCACTGGGCGCCGACCACGACGACGGATGACATGATACAACTCTCCCGCCTGCCCGGCAGGACCACACGCGCCCTTCGACAAGCCCTCGGCGCGCGGGCTTTCCAGATTGTCGCCGTCAGCTAACGGCTGCCGGCCTTTCGTTCAAGTATTCAGCCGCCGAAGCGGTACCCGATCCGCACGCCCGCCTGATCTGTGCCCTGATTGCGGCCGCTGCCGAGGATCTGGCCGTGGCTGTAGTGGGCGTAGACGACTTCGCCGGTCCACCGATCGCCGAATTCCCGCTGGAGCGCGAAGGTCGTGCGGAAGAGATCGCGCGAGCCGTAGAGGACGTTGTCCTGCGAGAACTGCAAAGCTTGCGGCGTGCCGTTCGGGAACTTGTTCTTCACTTCGCCGTCGTGCACCGCGTAGCCGAAGCCCGGCACGAAGGCCCAGCCGTCCGCGAACTCGAACGTCCACTCGAGGCCGACCGCCGCGAAGCTCGTGTCGCCCGACACGTTCGGCGCGATCGCCACATAGGGCTGCGGGCTGAAGGCCCAGCCCAGAAAGCCCGGCGACTTGAAATTGACCTGGATGTCGACGACCGGGCCGTCTTCCTTGTCGGCGTTCTTGCAATTGGTGATGCAGATATTGTGCGCGAGCGCGCCGACTTTCACCTCTTCCACGCCGCCGGCATGGGCAGGCGCCGCCGCACCCATTCCAACGGCGGCAAGCGCCAACAAGGCCACGCGATTCATCGACAGCTCCCCGCTGATTTGACCGGCAACCTAACCAACCCGCAACGCGAAGGCGAGAGCCCCCGGCAGCCCTCCCCCGCCCGCGGGGGAGGGTGAGAACCTCAAAACGCCAGCACCCGGACATACCGCACCTGCGGCAGCGCCTTGATGGCCGCGAGGACCGGGTCGGGGAGCTGCTGGTCCACGCCCACCAGCGCCACCGCATCCTCTCCCGCCGCCACGCGGCCGAGATTGAAGGTGGCGATGTTGACCTGCGCCTCGCCGAGCATCGTGCCCAGCGCGCCGATGAAGCCCGGCTTGTCGGAGTTGTTGACGTAGAGCATCAGCGGGTGGAAGGCGGCTTCGAGGCTCATGCCCTTCACTTCCACGATCTTCGGCGCGCCGGCGATCACCGCGCCGGCCACCGTGCGCCAGCCGCCGCCCGTCTTCACCTTCACGCGGATCAGGCTGTCATAGGTGGGCGAAAGCTCGCGCTTGGACTCGGTCATCGACGTGCCGCGTTCCTTGAGCACCGCCGGCGCGGAGACCATGTTCACTTCCGCGAGCATCGGACGCAGCAGACCCGCAAGCGCCGCCGCCGTCAGCGGCTTCACGTTCATCGCCGCGACGTGGCCTTCGTATTCAATCTCCACCGCTTCCAGATCGTCATCGACGATCTGCCCCGCAAACATGCCGAGCTTCTCCGCGAGCGCCGCGAACGGCTTCAGGCGCGGCGCCTCTTCCGCCGTGATGGACGGCATGTTCAGCGCGTTCGTCACCGCGCCGGACATGAGATAATCGCTCATCTGCTCGGCGACCTGCAGCGCGACGTTTTCCTGCGCTTCTGAGGTGGAAGCGCCGAGGTGCGGCGTGGCCACGAGGTTCGGCGCACCGAAGAGCACGTTTTCCTTCGCGGGCTCCTGCGTGAACACGTCGAAACCCGCCGCCGCGACGTGGCCGCTTTCGAGCGCGGCGCGTAGCGCGACTTCATCGACCAGGCCGCCCCGCGCGGCGTTGACGATGATGACGCCCTTTTTGGTCTTGGCGATGTTTTCGGCGGAGAGGATGTTCTTGGTCTTCTCCGTCATCGGCGTGTGCAGCGAGATGAAGTCCGCGCGCGCGAGCAGGTCTTCCAGCTCTACCTTCTCCACGCCGATCTCGATGGCGCGTTCCGGCGACAGGAAGGGATCGTAGGCGATCACCTTCATCTTGAGGCCGAGCGCCCGCTCCGCGACGAGCGAGCCGATGTTGCCGCAACCGATGAGTCCCAGCGTCTTGGCATAGAGCTCCACGCCCATGAATCGGTTCTTCTCCCACTTGCCGGCCTGCGTGGACGCGTCCGCCGCGCCGAGCTGACGTGCGGCGGCGAAGAGGAGCGCGATCGCGTGCTCGGCTGTGGTGATCGAATTGCCGAAGGGCGTGTTCATCACCACAATGCCCTTGGCGGTCGCAGCGGGGATGTCGACATTGTCGACGCCGATGCCCGCGCGACCGATGACCTTGAGGTTTGTCGCGGCGGCGATGATGTCCGGCTTCACCTTGGTGGCGGAGCGGATGGCGAGGCCATCGTAATTGCCGATGATTTCCTTCAGCTTCGCAGCATCGGGGCCCAGCTGCGGCTGGAAATCCACCTCGATGCCGCGCGAGCGGAAGATTTCGACCGCAGCGGGGCTGAGTTCGTCACTGATCAGGACTTTGGGCATGGCATTTCCCTCACTTGAATTGAACAAGCCGTCATTCCGGACGCGCTGAAGGCGCGATCCGGAACCCAGGTGACCGGTTGAGATATCTCGCGTGAACTCCTGGGTTCCGGGTTCGGCCTTCGGCCGCCCCGGAATGACGGAGAAAGAAGTGATCAGGAGTCATGAGCCTCCCAATCTTCCCGCGTAAGCTGATGAACGAGGCAATCGTCGTCGCCGAACATGCGGCGGCCGACGACAGTGAATCCGAGGCGCTGGTAGAAGCGATGCGCGGCGGTGTTGGAGTTCAGCGGATCGATGACGATGCCGATCACGTCCGGGTTGGCGAAGCACTTCTCGAGCGCGAGCCGCATCATCTCCGCGCCGATGCCGCGATTGCGGTCGATGGCGTCGCCGATCCAGATGTCGATGGCGCGGAGGTTCGGCGGGCATTCGCCCCAGTAGTGCGTGGGTTCGAGATGCGGGTCGATGATCTGCATCGCGCCGACGGGACGGCCGTCTTCTTCCGCGATCCAATAGGCCCACACATCCGAGAACGTCGCGATCTCCTCGGCCCAGTCGGCGCCGAACGCCTGTTCGGCGTCCGGATCGTCGCTGGAGCAGGCGATCACGCCGGGATCGCGATCCCAGAGCTCGAGGATCGCGACATCATCGAGCGTGGCGGGGCGAAGGGTGATGGTCATCGCCCTCTCCCGCTTGCGGGAGAGGGAAAGACCGAACGAAGTGAGGTCAGGGTGAGGGCCAGTGAGGTGATAGGCCGTGTCGTCTTACTTGCCCTCACCCGCGTTCGCTTCGCGAACCGCACCCTCTCCCGCTCGCGGGAGAGGGTCGCCATCACAATGCCTCGACACAGGTCGCGAACGCCCACTCGATCCACGGGACGAGCGCTTCGACATCGCTCTTCTCGATCGTGGCGCCGCACCAGATGCGCAGGCCCGGCGGCGCCGTGCGATAATTCGCGGCGTCCACCGCTACGCCTTCCTTCTCGAGAAGATCGTTGAGCTTCTTCGCGAACGCGGCCTTGGCGTCCTCGTCGAGCGACGTTACGCGCGGATCGACGATGGCGAGGCACACGCCGGTGTTCGACCAGGTGCGCTCATCCTCCGCAAGCGGCGCGATCCACGGCGTCTTCTTCGCCCAGTCGTAGAGCACGTTCGCGTTCGCATCGGCGCGTGCATGCAGCGCCTTGAGGCCGCCGATTCTCTCGCCCCATTTCAGCGTGTCGAGATAATCTTCCGTGGCGAGCAGCGACGGCGTGTTGATCGTCGCGCCCTCGAAGAGCTCGGCGTCGAGCTTGCCCTTCTTCGTCATGCGGAAAATCTTCGGCAGCGGACGATCCGGCTCGTAGCTTTCCAGACGCGCCACGGCGCGCGGGGAAAGGATGATCATGCCGTGCGCGGCCTCGCCGCCCATCACCTTCTGCCAGGAATAGGTGACGACATCGCATTTCGACCAGTCGATCGGTTGCGCGAACGCCGCCGAGGTGCAGTCGTTGATGGTGATGCCTTCGCGGTCGGCGGCGATCCAGTCGAAGTCCGGGATTTTCGCGCCGGCGGTCGTGCCGTTCTGCGTGAAGATGATGTCGGCGTTCTTCCGCGCTTTCGAGAGATCGGGCAGCGCGCCATAGGGACGGCCCACATGCAGCGCGGCGTCGAGCTTCAGCGCCTTCGCGTCCGTCACCCATTCTTCGCCGAAGCTTTCCCATGCGAAGACGTCGACCGGCCGCTCGCCCAGCATCGACCACATGGCCATTTCCACCGCGCCGGTATCGGAAGCCGGCACGATGGCGATTTTGAAGTCCGCCGGGACTTCGAGCAGCGCGCGCGTGCGGTCGATCGCTTCCTTGAGCTTGGCTTTCCCCGCCTTCGAGCGGTGCGAACGGCCGAGCGCGGCGCCTTCCAGAGCGCTCAGCGTCCAGCCGGGGCGTTTTTTGGTGGGGCCCGAAGAAAAACGGGGATCAGCCGGTTTCGCCGCCGGCTTCGGCGGAGCATTGCTCGTCATCAATAACCATCCTCACAGATGGACGTCCGCCGGTGGGAGCGGATGGCCCGCAGCGTGTGTGACTGCGCCGCGCCTTCCGGTCAAACGAAATTGCTGCGTTGCGTCATTCAGCGCGCGCATTGCGAGCGCCGCCGAGTGTGGCCAGTGTGAGTTCAACAAGGCACGCGAAGCACGCGCGCACCTCCCTTCTCCCCCGCGAGGGGGAGAAGGTGTCGTCGAAGACGACGGATGAGGGGGCGGGTTTCAGGATGAAGTCGGGCGCCGGAGGCAATCTCCACCTCGCCCCCTCATCCGACCGCTTCGCGGCCACCTTCTCCCCCTCGCGGGGGAGAAGGGAGAGTCTGAGTATTGGGGGAGAATATCCGTGCAGGCCGTCAGCGCATCCAGCTGGATGCTCTTCTTCCTGTGCGTGGCGCTCTGGGGCTCCGCCTATGCGGGCGTGCATGTGGCGCTTGAAGGCGGCGCGCCGCCGTGGACGATCGTGGCCGGGCGGCTCTGGATCGCGGCGGGAATCCTCAATGCGCTGCTCTGGATGCGTCGCCGGCAAGGCAAGGAGCCGCCGCCGACCAGGGGCGTGACGGTGAAACTGGCCTTCCTCGGCCTGCTCGGCGCATCGGCGCCGTTCGCGCTGCTTTCCTACGCGCAGCAGACCATCAGCTCGGGACTCGCGGGCATCCTCGCCGCGCTGACGCCGCTGCTCGTCGGCGTGGCGGCACCACTCGTCGCGCCGGACGAGCGCGTCACGACCAATCGCATCGTCGGCCTCCTGCTCGGGTTCGCGGGCGTCGTGGTTCTTACCGGCGCCGATGCGCTCAAGGGACTGGGCGGCGGCGCCATCATCGGTCAGCTCGCGGCGGCGGGCGCGGCCATCGCGTATGCGATCAACACGCTCGTCGCACGTTCGGGCAAACCTATCCCGGCGCTGGAAGCGGCGGCGGGCTGGATCTTCTTCGGCGCGCTGTGGTCGACACCCATGGCGCTCCTCACCTTCGGCGATGCGCAGATCGACATGAGCGCCGTGACGATGATCACCCTACTCGGCATCGGCCCGACCGCCATCGCAAGCATCGCCTACTTCCACCTGCTCAACACCGCCGGCCCGAGCTTCGTGACGCAGACAAATTACGTGCTGCCGCTCTGGGCCGTGGCGCTCGGCGCGGTCGCCTTCGGCGAAGTGCTGCACTGGAACGCCGCGCTCGCGCTGTTGCTGATCGGGTTGGGGCTGATGACGACGCAGGGCCTGTGGCGCACGTTGCTCATGCGCTTCGCGGCGATGCGATCGTGACCTTTGCTTTCCCCTGAGGGAAAGAATGGAAATGCGCCCAAGAGAGCGTGATCAGCCGCTGACGGCGGACTTCATCTCGGCCTGATCGTTCGCGGGATCCGCGTCGAACAGCTGCGGCTGCGCGTCGTCGTAGCCGACGGTCTCCGCACCAAGCGCTGCGGCGGTTTGAGTCGTCGGACGCGATGCAGGAATCACCGGGGCGACGGGCGTGTTCGCATCGGTTGCGGGGCGCATGCGCGCGGGCGTGCCGCCGAAGCGTTCGATCGAGGGATCGAGTTCGCCGCGCAGATAGACCGCGATGCGGCCCAGAAGGCGCGAACTGGACAGGGTCTGCAGGCCGCGCACCGTGCCGGTGCGCTTCGACGCCTGGAAGCCCGTGACGCTGTCGCGGTCGAGGCGGTCGCACCAGTAGGGCGTGAGATCGGCGAAGGACGAGCCCGTCACCGGGTCTTCCGCGAGGCCGACGCCCGGCGCGAAGAAGCGCATCACGAAGTCATAGGGCTTGCCCTCGTCGGCCATCGCGGTGACCGCAAGGCAGCCCACGCGCGGGCCGCGCACGAGTTTCTCGATGGCCTTGAGATCGGGCTTCAGGCCGCGCACGGCGGCTTCGCTGTCGAGCACGACGTTGGCGTATTCGCCGACGAAGCCGTCGATCACCCGCACATTGCCGAGGCCGGTGACGAGTTCGGCGGGCGGCGTCCACGGCTGGCGCACGCGGCGCGGCAGATCGAGGGTGAACCCTTCCGGCGTCGCGCGCACGACGAGGGGGCCCGCCTGCGTGTCGAACACGACCACTTCCAGATCGCGCTCGATTTCCGTCAGCAGCACGCCGCCGGCGGCGAGCGTGGCGTGACCGCACAGCGGCACTTCGGTGATCGGCGTGAACCAGCGGAGCTGGTAGTTGCCCTTCAGGCCGGTCGGCACGAAGAAGGCGGTCTCGGAGCAGCGGTTTTCCGCCGCGATCGCCTGCAGCACCTCATCGGCCAGCCAGGCCGTCAACGGCACCACGGCGGCGGTGTTCCCGGCGAACACCTTGTCGGTGAAGGCGTCGACGAACCAGATGCGCATGAGCCAGGACCCCGAAGTGGCGAGCAAGGGCGCGCGAACCGCGCCGCAGCGGATTTTGATACCAACCTGTAAATAGGACGGAAACTTCCCCGCGCGCGAGGCCTAACCCCTCTCGCGGGTAGTCCAGCCATGATCGAGCGGGCCGTGCCCGGCCCCGAAACCCGGCGCACGCCGGATCGCCTCGAGCAGATATTCCCGCGCCAGGCGAACGGACTCCTCGATGACTTCGCCCTGCGCGAGCTTCGCGGCAATGGCGGAGGCGAGCGTGCAGCCTGTGCCGTGCGTCGCGCGCGTCTCGATGCGGTGCGCTTCGAAGACCATGACGCCATCCGCCGTCGCCAGCACGTCACGGACCATCGGGCCATCGACATGGCCGCCCTTCACCAGTGCAGCCGCCGCACCGAGCGCGAGCAGCTTTTCGGCGGCGCGTTTCTGGCCATCGAGATCGCTCACTGTGAGGCCTGTGAGCGCTTCCGCTTCCGGGGCATTGGGCGTCACCAGCGCCGCGCGCGGCAGCATAAGCGACCGCACCGTCTCCTGCGCGCGCGCTTCGAGCAGCGGGTGCCCGCCCTTGGCGATCATCACCGGATCGACGACGAGCGCGACGCCCGTCGCATAGGCGTCGATGGCTTCGGCGACGGTCTCGACCGTCTCCACCGTCGCCAGCATGCCCGTCTTCAGCGCGTCGGCGCCGATATCTTCCATGACCACGCGGATCTGGTCGCGCACGATGTCGAGCGGGATCGGATGCACGCCAAACACGCCGAGCGTGTTCTGCACGGTGATCGCCGTCACCGCCGTCGCCGCATAGCCTCCCAGCGCCGTCACCGCCTTGATGTCGGCCTGTATCCCCGCCCCGCCGCCGGAGTCGGAGCCCGCGATGATGAGGACGCGACCTTTCATGCCGCCCCCTCTTCCATCGCCCGCCACACGCGCATCGCCTGCACCGTCTCGCGCACGTCGTGCACGCGCAGCATGTCAGCGCCGAGAGAGACGGCGCGGATCGCCGCCGCGAGCGAGCCGCCGAGGCGCTCGCGTGCGTCCGTTGCAGCGGGATCGATCCGGCCGATGAAGCTCTTGCGCGAGGCGCCGTAGAGCAGCTTGAATCCCGTCTCTTCCTTTAACGCGCCGACAGCGCGGGTGAGCGCGAGATTGTGTGCCAGCGTCTTGCCGAAGCCGATGCCCGGATCGATCCAGATCTTCTCCGCCGCAATGCCAGCCTGCATCGCCGCATGCGCCCGCGCGCGCAGGAACGCCATGACATCCGCGACGACGTCGTCGTACTTCGGATTGGCCTGCATGGTGCGCGGCTCGCCCTGCATGTGCATCAGCACCACGTCGCAACCCATGTCGGCTGCGAGTTCGAGGGCGGTCTCCTCCCGCAGGGCGTTCACGTCGTTCCAGATCGTGGCGCCCGCATCCATCGCCTCGCGTGCAACGGCAGGCTTCATCGTGTCGATGGAGATCGTCACACCTGATCTCCGACGGATGCCCTCGATCACCGGAAGCACCCGCGCAATCTCCTCCGCGACGGGGACAGGCGCTGCGCCGGGTCGCGTGGACTCGCCGCCGACATCGATCACGTCCGCGCCCTCGGACTCCATGCGCAGCGCCGCATCGACCGCCGCACGCACATCCGCGTGACGCCCACCGTCCGAAAAGGAATCCGGCGTCACGTTGAGAATGCCCATGATCCACGGGCCGCGTTCGATCTTCGGCGGCGCGATCACTTCAGGTGCTGCACGAACGAAAGCACGTTGAAATCGGGATCCTTGAACCAGGCGACTTTCGCGCCACCGTCGGGGCTGTCCCAGACGCCGCGCGCATCCTGCTGCAGGAAACCATAGCGCTCCATGGTCACGCCCTTGGCGACGATGGCGTCGATTTCGGCCTCGATGTCCGTGACACGGAAGCCCATGATCGCGAAGGCGGTCGGGATCAGCGCAGGTACTTTGGACAGGCGCAATTCCACGCCGTCGACGTCGAACACGTAGGCGAACTGGTTCTCATCGCGCAGCTTCAGCCCCAGTGTGTCGCGATAAAAGTCGCGCGCCGCATCACCACGCATCGTGCCCACCATGGCGATAAGTTTCGCGTCGCCGATCATCCTGCCCTCCCTGCCTGCGCTTTGCCGCGTGCGCCGCGGCGCGCTACGACCGCCCGATGACCTATAAACTCTATGCCTCGCCCGGCTGCGGGTCCATGCTTGTGGAGGCCGCCTTTGCGAAGGCGGCGATGCCGCTCGAGATCGTCGACATCGACTGGGAGGAGACCGGCTGGGGGAGTGAAGCGCTGAAAACGCTCAATCCGCTCGGGCAGGTGCCGGTGCTCGTGCTGCCGGACGGCGCGGTGATGACGGAGAGCGCCGCGATCCTGATGCACCTCACGGAGATCGCGCCGCATGCGGACCTCGCGCCGCCGCCCGGCGATCCGTCGCGCCCGCACTTCCTGCGCTGGCTGCAGTTTCTCGTCGGCGCCGTCTATCCGACCTTCACCTATGGCGACCGGCCCGAACGCTGGCTGCCCGGACATGAGAGCGCGGGCGAAGCGCTGACCCACGCCAACATCGAACACCGCAAATCGCTCTACCGGCACATGGAGGCGCACGCCGCCGCGCCGTATTTCCTCGGCGCGCCGATGAGCCTGATCGACATCTATCTCTGGGCGATGAACCACTGGCGGCCGCGCCGGGAATGGTTCGCCCGGGAAACGCCGAAGCTGCACGCGATCGCGGAGGCGATGCGGCGCGAAGCGTGGATCGCAAGCGTGGCGCAACGGAACGGGCTGTAAATTGAACCCTCTCCCGCCTGCGGGAGAGGGACAGCTTGAGCAGGGCGAAAGCAGGGTGAGGGTCCGGTCCATCAGAACGAGACTCGTTCTGCGCCACCGCGCCCTCACCCAGATCGCTTCGCGATCATCCCTCTCCCGCTCAGGCGCGGGAGAGGGTGGAGACAGCGCTACGCCCCTTGCGGCGCGGGATCACCGCCCCAGCTCGGACGACGCGGCTCAGGCGCGTCGTCCGTCACCGGCAGCGCGGGCGCCGGCGGCAGCGGGCTCGACGGCGTATCGTCGGGACGATCGAGCTTCTCGCCGCGCAGCACCATGGCGATCTCCTCGCCGGAGAGCGTTTCGTACTCGAGCAGCGCCTGCGACAGCAGTTCGTGCTCGTGCGCCTTTTCCGTGAGGATCTTCTTGGCTTGATTGTAGCCTTCCTCGACGAGGCGCTTCACCTCCGAGTCGATCTTCCGCGCCGTCTCTTCCGAGATGTTCTGCGTGCGCGAGACGGAGTGACCGAGGAACACTTCCTCCTGGTTGTCGCCGTAGGCGACCAGGCCGAGC
Organism: Hyphomonadaceae bacterium; assembly: GCA_016791445.1. GTDB lineage: Bacteria > Pseudomonadota > Alphaproteobacteria > Caulobacterales > Aquidulcibacteraceae > VFBF01. The sequence continues at coordinate 184,225 of JAEUMP010000006.1, forward strand.
AGGTCCGAATAGCCCCAGCGCGTCACCATGTTGCGCGCGAGGTTCGTCGCGCCGGTGATGTCGGACGAAGCGCCCGACGTGATCTGGTCCTTGCCGAAGATGAGCTCCTCCGCGACGCGACCGCCCATGAGCACGGCGAGCCGGCTCATCATCTGGGTGTAGTGCATCGAGTAGCGGTCGCCTTCCGGCAGCTGCATCACCATGCCGAGCGCTCGGCCGCGCGGCACGATCGTCGCCTTGTGGACGGGATCGCTGTCGGGGACGTTGAGCGCGACGATGGCGTGGCCAGCCTCGTGATAGGCCGTCAGCTTCTTTTCCTTTTCGCTCATGGCCATGGAGCGCCGCTCCGCGCCCATCAGCACGCGGTCCTTCGCGTCCTCGAACTCCGCACGCGTCACCACGCGCTTGCCGCGACGGGCCGCAAGCAGCGCCGCTTCGTTCACGAGGTTCGCGAGATCGGCGCCGGAGAAGCCGGGCGTGCCGCGCGCGATGGTCTTCAGGTCCACGTCCTGAGAGATCGGGACGTTCTTCGTATGCACCTTGAGGATCTTCTCGCGGCCGGAAATGTCCGGGTTCGGCACCACGACCTGACGGTCGAAGCGGCCCGGACGCAACAGCGCGGGATCGAGCACGTCGGGCCGGTTGGTCGCGGCGATCAGGATGATGCCCTCGTTCGCCTCGAAGCCGTCCATCTCGACAAGGAGCTGGTTCAGCGTCTGCTCACGCTCGTCGTTGCCGCCGCCGAGGCCGGCGCCGCGGTGACGGCCGACCGCGTCGATTTCGTCGATGAAGATGATGCACGGCGCGTTCTTCTTCGCCTGCTCGAACATGTCGCGGACGCGGCTCGCGCCGACGCCGACGAACATTTCGACGAAGTCCGACCCGGAGATCGAGAAGAACGGCACGTTCGCTTCGCCCGCGATGGCGCGCGCGAGCAGCGTCTTGCCGGTGCCGGGCGGGCCGACGAGCAGCGCGCCTTTCGGAATCTTGCCGCCCAAGCGCTGGAACTTGCCGGGATCGCGCAGGAACTCGACGATCTCCTGCAGCTCTTCCTTGGCTTCGTCGATGCCGGCGACGTCATCGAACGTCACGCGGCCCTTGGCTTCGTTCAGGAGCTTGGCCTTCGACTTGCCGAAGCCCATGGCGCCGCGACCGCCCGACTGCATCTGGCGCATGAAGAAGAACCACGCGCCGATCAGCAGCAGCATGGGCAGCACGCCGAGCAGGATGTCGCCGAGGCCGGGGCCGTTCTGCGGACGCTCCGCGCGCACATCGACCTTCGTTGTGTCCAGCCGCGCCAGCGTCTCGTCCATCGTGCCGGCCGGCACCTGGATCAGCAGCGTCTGCGGCGGATTGTCGATCGTCTTCGCGAAGATCGTCTCGCCCTTGGTGGTGATCGATTTGATCCGCCCGGCGTTCACGTCGTTGATGAGCTGGCTGTAGGAGCGCTCCGTCGCGTCGCGGGCCGGGTTCGGCGCGCTGACCATCTGGAACATGACAACCAGGAGGAGCGCGATGGCGCCCCAGATGAGGAGATTGCGGATCGGCATCGGGCTTGGGCCTCATGACCCCCGCCGGAAGGCCGGGGTGCTCTTCGTCATACAAGATAGGCGCCCGGAGGCCCCTGTGAACACCGCACCCTAACAAAGGCTGCTCAAGGGCGCGTGAAAGAAGATGAATAATCACCGGAAAGGCAGCGAAATCCCGCGCCAGAGCAGGTGCGACATCCGCGCGTCGATCAGCCAACGGGCCGTGACCGCCTCGCCCGGCTCCTGGGGAGAGCCGTCCCTCAGGAACACCGGCGCGGTGGATCGTCCGTCCGGCGCGCGCGCTGCGGTCCATCCGGGGGCGTGGGCGGTGAGTTCGAGCCGCCGGTCCCACACAACCGGCTCCCCCGGCGCCAGCGTCAGCGCCGGATGCGGCTTGCCGCCGCCACGCCGGCCGTGAACCCCGCCGGGGTCGCGGCTGACGAAGATCTGTTCCCCCTTCCGGACGAAGATCGCACCGCCGAGCGCGGTGTGGCCGTCCTGCCGGAGCCGCCGCAGGAGACCTGCCCCCGCTTCCTCCGGAATGTCCCGGGTGCGGGCGCCCACGGCCACGGCCAGCGCCGCGAGGGCGATGGGACCGCCCTTGTGGTCGAGCAACGGCGCATGGACGACCGCGTCGGAGCCCTCCAGCCGCACGAAGAGACCGGCGGCGAGACGGGCCTCCCCGTGCAAGGTCATGCCGAGCCGCGTCGACGCGAGCGCCTGCTCAATAAGCCCTTCCGTCTCGGCGCTGTCGCGCAGTTCGCGGCGCGCCCGGACACGCGCATAGCGCAGCATCTCGTTGGACGGATCCTCGATCCAGTGCAGGCCTTCGCGGCGCAGGTGATCGCGCAGCGCCTCCCGCGAGACGGACAGCAACGGCCGCGCGATCCGAAGATCGCGCCCCTCCGGCCAGACCGGCGACGGCGAGAGCGGCGACATGGCGGCCAGACCGAAGGAACCGCTGCCCGCCTGACGCCGGATCAGCACGGTTTCCGCCTGATCGTCCCGCGTGTGGCCGAGATAGAGAACCGATGCGCCGCGCGCGCGCGCAAGGTTTGCGAGCGCCGCGTGCCGCGCAATGCGCGCGGCTTCCTGGGAGCGCCGTTCGCCGTGCGGCCAGTCGAGCCGCAGGACGACCGGTTCCGCGCCGAGGCCGTGCGCGATGTCTGCGGCGGCGACGGCTTCAGCCGCGGACTCCGGACGCAGCGCATGGTCGACGATCGCCGCAATGCGGAGACGGTCCGGCGCGACGACGCCCATGAGGTGCAGCAGCGCGACTGAATCCCCGCCCCCCGAGACGCCGACCAGCAGCGGTCCCGACGCCCTCAGCGACAGCCGCAGCGTCGGCGCCGCCTTAGCGACGAGGCTGTCCGGCAGGTGCGCGGGGAGCCGTACCGGGGCGGGAAGCGAGGAAAGCGGCATAGGTCTCGAGCGCGGCGCCCCACGTCTCCAGGTGCAGCCTGAGGCTCTCCGGAGAAAGCCCGCCTTCCAGGCTTATGTCCATCTGCAACGCCGGATCGCCGCTCTGCACCAGGAACGCGCGCGCGAAACGCGTGCGGTTGTTCCAGCCGTTGATGCGCTCGAGCGGCATGCGCTGGCCGCCGGTGAATCCGGCGTAGAGTTCGATGTCGGCGCACCGCTCGCCCGCCGGGTTGCAGGCGCCGAGGAACGCCTGGAACGGGATGTCGCCGGCGCGCCCGACCACGGTCGTCTCGCGCCCCTCGACCTTCACTTCACCCGCGAGGTCCGCGCTGCGGAGTGCAGCCGCGAGCCCGTTCGCGTCGATCGCGGTGATGAGAGTCGATGCGACCGGACGCTGCGGGGCGGCGGGACGGCCCACGGGCTGGTCGGTCACGACCTGCGCCGATACGGGCGACGCAAACAGGATAATGACGGCGGCGAGCGCGGCGAGGCGCATGGGCGGCTCCCTGGACGTGCGCGCGGCTCAGCGCGCGGGGCACTGCGTGGCGCGCGCTTCGCTGACGGCGAGCTGCTTCAGGGCGGCAGGCGCCGCGGGATACTTCGTCGGGAAGTCCCGGAAGGTGTTGCAGGCCTGGGCCGTCTCTCCCATCCCGCGCAGCGAAATGCCGAGACGGATCCACGCGTCAGGCGCGCGGGGCGAGTTCGGCGTTTTGCGCAGGAGTTCGAGGAAGGTCGCCGCAGCGTCGCTGTGACGACCGAGCACGATCTGCGTGCGGCCGAGGAAATAGCGAGCTTCCGGCGCGTCGGGCGATTCCGGATACGCGCGCAGAAAGGCGGCGAGCGCGGCTTCCGCATCCGCCCATCGGGTCGCGTCGAGCAGGCGGCGCGCCTCGCGAAACGCCTGTGCGGCGTCGCCGGGCGCGGCTTGCGCGGGCAGCGTGCCGAGTTGGCCGGCGGCCGATGGCGGCGGGGTGATTTCTGCGGTGCGCGCGGGCGGACGGATCGGCACGACGACCGGCGGCGGCTGCGACACGACGGCCTGCGGCGGCTGGACTTGCGGGGACGGCGTCTGCGCAACCGCGTCGGGCGTCGACGGCGCGTTGACGCCGAGCGCCTCTTCGAGTTGCCGCTTCAGTCGCGTGTTTTCACGACGCACCTGACGCAATTCCATCGACAGCCGCTCATTCGCGGCGGTCTCGTCACGCAGCAGCGCTTCGAGTTCGTCGACGCGCGACTGCAGGCGCGAGAGGTTTTCGCTCGCCGCCGGCGCGCTCGTCACCGATTGCGCGAGCGGCGCCGATGTGAAGGCGACCGTCGCTGCGAGAGCGACGGTCGCGATCTGGAGGGACCTCGTTTTCATGAGGTGCGTCTATCGGTGCGCTTCGGCCAAAATGCGGCGTCAGCTCACCGCGCCCGAGACGAGCTGCGTGTGCGCATTGCGGTTCAGCGCGTGCGCTTCTTCCGTCTGACGCGGATCGAGCGGACGCTCCTTGCCGTAGGACACGGTCTCGATGCGGTTCGCCGGGACGCCGAGGCCGACGAGGTATTCCTTCGCCGCCGCAGCGCGACGCGCGCCAAGGGCGAGGTTGTATTCACGGGTGCCGCGCTCGTCGGCGCTGCCGGCCAGCAGGACGCGCACGTTCGGATAGCGACGCAGCCAGGCGGCCTGCTTTTCGAGCGTGGCGCGCGCATCGGGCGAAAGATCGAACCGGTCATAGCCGAAGAAGACACGCTCACCGACGGTGACGCGGAAATCGTCGAGCGATCCCGGGACCGGGCCCGACGGCAGCGTCGTGGTCGGCGGCGCAGGCGTGACGATCGGCGGCGTCGGCGCAGGCGCTTCTTCGACCTTGGGCTTGCTGGCGCAGGCGGCCATGACCGCAACGAGGGCGAAGGCGGCGACTTTGGCGAGAGTACGCATGATGGAATCGGCTCCGTGCAGGCGCCGCTCGACGCGGCTTTTAGGCGACAACATCCCAGAACTGTGCGGAAATTTCGGCGGAGGCGCCAGAAAGTTCCCCAATCATCCCCTGATCCGGGGGACCAGTAGCCAGCGAATTGTGACGATCGCAAGCGCGAAGGTTAACGCCGGCGCCCTCGCCCGGGTCCCTCGAAATGCTATGAGTGTCGGCCCGACCCGACCGGAGCCCGACCTTGCATTATCTTCACACAATGGTCCGCGTCAGCGACCTCGACGCCTCGCTCGGCTTCTACTGCAACAAGCTGGGCCTCAAGGAGATGCGGCGCACGGAGAATGAAGCGGGCCGCTTCACGCTCGTGTTTCTTTGCGCGCCCGGCGACGAGGCGCATGTGCGCAAGGGCGGCTCGCCCATGCCGGGGCCGATGGTCGAGCTGACCTACAACTGGGACCCCGAGGACTATCAGGGTGGCCGGAATTTCGGCCACCTCGCCTACGCGGTCGATGACATTTACGCGAGCTGTCAGCGGCTGATGGACGGCGGCGTCGTGATTTCCCGCCCGCCGCGCGACGGCCGCATGGCCTTCATCCGCTCGCCGGACGGCATCTCCGTGGAGCTGCTGCAGAAGGGCGAACCGCTCGCGCCGGCCGAGCCGTGGGCAAGCATGGGGAATACCGGCGTGTGGTGAACACCGGGGAGGTGCGATGATGAGTTCAACAATGCTGGCCCGTCGGCGTCTGCTTCTGGCGGGCGCTCTCTTCTCACTGCCGTTCGGAGCGGCGCACGCCGACGACGATTTCCCGCGCGCCGTCTGGTCCGATCTCCTGGGCTTTGCGACGTCGATGAGCCTCCAGATCAAGTCGCGCGCGGACCAGATCGGCTCAGGGCTCGCAAACGCACCCGCAGACGTCGTGTTCACGTCTGTCTTCGGCGATGGCGTCGCCAGCCCTGCGGAACGTAAACGGCGCACGGCGGCAGCCGCCCGCGAACTCGCCCTGATCGCGTTTCGGGAGCGAACGCAACTCCTGCCGCTTATCGACGCCTATATCGCCGCGCCGAGCGACGAGACATGGGCGCCGGTAAAGAGCGCGATGCGTGAAGTCGTCGTCGATCTGTACGTCGTCGATCAGCGGTTCGCGCGTTTGAGTCATGACGGGGCCGTCGCGGCAGCCGAGAGCCTGGTGGAGGGCAAAGTCCAGATCATCCTGCAGCAGATGCAGGCCGGACGACCCGTGAGCCCGCAAAGTCTCAGCGCGTTCAGGGATTTCCGCTTCGTCTTCGCCAGCCTCGTCACGCAGAAGGGCCGCCTCGCCGAGCAGCTCGCGCTGCTCGCCAACGCGATGTAGGCGCGGCGCCCGAGAAGGTTAACGCCGCCTCGGATTCAGCGCGCCCGGAAACCTTTCATTAACCATGCCGCGCAATCGTTCCGGCATGGGAACGATCTTCATTCACTTCCATCCCCACGATCTGTTCGCCGCCGAGATCATCGCCGGGGCGCTCGTGGATTGCGGCGACGTGATCCTGCGGCCGCACGCGCTTTACGGTCACGCGCCGATCACGCCGGAACGGCTGGCCGTCGATTGGCATGTGGCGCTCTGGACGCCGAGCGGCGCGTCGCTGACCTCGATGGTGCATCTGGCGAACACGCTCGCGCAGACGCGCGGGCCGCTGATGCTGCTGACATTCGACGAGAGCTTCGCACCGCAGAACGTCCGCACGGAGCAGCAGTTTCCCCTGTTCGATCGCGGCGTCGACTGGCGCGTCTATCGCGCGGGACTGCGGCAGCGGCTGCGCTATGCAGTGGAAACCTATCCGCGGCAGGAGCGCGTCGACAGTCTCGTGCTCGCGGCGCGCAATGTGGACCAGACGGTGCAGGCGCTGTTCGCGAGCCGCTATGTCTTGCCGGCGCTGATCCTCTTCGGCGTCTTCATCTGGACGCTGCGCTAGATGTCCTTGCTCGACGCGACTTCGTACTCGCGCATCTGACGGTCGCCGATGCCCGCCTCCGCCCAGCTTTCGCGCCAGACTTTCATGTGCGGCATGTGACGGTGCGCCTCGCGCGCATCGGCGTCGCGAAACACTTCGAAGATATGCACGAGGTGATCGTCGTTCACGTCGAAGGCGAAGCTGTAGTCGATGCAGCCCGGCTCCGCGCGCGACGCCGCCACGATGGCGCGGATGTGCGGCAGCGCCGCGTCCCGCTTGCCCGGCGCAATGCGGATGGTCCCGGCCAAGACAATCACTTGAGCCACGCCGTCTGATAGCGGCGGCGTTGCTCGTACGCGCTGATGTCGTCGGCGCGCGTGAGCGTCATGCCGATATCGTCGAGACCTTCGAGCAGTTTGAGTTTCCGGCCCGGATCGATGTCGAAGGTGAAGACCTTGCCGGACGGCGACGTCACCGTCTGTGCGTAGAGATCGATGGTGAAGAGACAATTGCCGCCGCCCGCTTCGCCCGCGAGGGCATCGCACGCCTCCTGCGGCAGGACGATGGGCAGGATGCCGTTGTTGAAGCAGTTGTTGAAGAAGATGTCCGCGAAGGACGGCGCGATCACGCAACGCAGGCCGAAATCATCGAGCGCCCACGGCGCATGTTCGCGCGAGGAACCGCAGCCGAAATTCGGCCCCGCGATGAGTATGTTGGCGCCCTGGAAGGTCGGCTGGTTGAGCACGAAGTCGGGCTTCGGCTTGCCCTCGCCGTCGAAACGCAGATCGTAGAAGAGGCCCTTGCCGAGACCCGTGCGCTCCACCGTCGCGAGGAACTGCTTCGGGATGATCTGGTCGGTGTCGATATTGGCGATCGGCAGCGGCGCGGCGATGGCGTGGAGGCGGGTGAAGGGTTTCATCGGCTCAACTTCCGATCAGCAAGGTCGGCACGCCGCACGTGCCGTCGCGCACCGTGAACACGCGCGTGCCCTCGCGGCGGCCCTTGCGGACCTCGGAGACGTTCACACCGGCGGCGCTGAGGCGCGCGTGCGCGGCGTCGATGTCGCCGGTGCGCCAGGTGAAGCCCCACGGACTGTCTGGCGCGTCCGAGACGCCGGCTTTCAGATCGTGCGCGACCTCGACGATCATGTCGCCGCAGCGGAAGAACATGAGCCGCGCATTCCACTCCGGCGCCGTGCGGTCGAGACGCAGATCGAGGCCGAGCTTCGCGCCGTAATTCGCCAGCGCGCGATCAGGTGCTGCGGTGCGCACCACCACATGATCGAGCGCGGTCACACCGGACGGCGTCTCCATCGTCGAGCGCGGCCAGGGTTTGTCTTCCGGCTTCTGCTCGATGAGGAACGTGTTCACGCCGGCGAAGGCGGTGGAGAACATGCGCCAGAAGCGCTTCTCCTTCGTCTCCACATGCGTGGAACGCAGCGGATGAGGGTCGGTCGCCTTCACGCCGCGACGCGTGAGCAGTTTGTGATACGCCTCGAGATCGGGCGTCGCATAGGCGAGCGCCCAGATGCCTTCGCCATGCGCGTCGAGATGGGCCTTCGCCATGTCGCCGGTGAAGCCCGGCCCCGTCGGGCAGATGATGTCGAGCGCCATGTTGTCGAGCTGGAACCACACATGCTCCGCGCCGCCGTCGCCGCCATGCCAGTTCGGCTTGCAGCCGAGAAGGGCTGTGTATTGCGCGGTCGCAGCCGGCAGATCGCGCACGATGAGCGCGACGTGATCGAGGGCGGTGATCATTCGGTGTCCATCGCGCTGTTGCTCACCAAGTGGGTCATTCGCCAAGCGAATACGCCAATGATCCCGGCAAGCGAGACAATTCCAAGGATAAACTTGATCATGCTCTCGCGGACAAGGACTTCTCGCCTGTCGCTGTAGTCCACAAGCAATTGCCGTCCCAAGGCGACAGACATGACGCGCGGTCGGTCAACGCGCCAATAGCCCACCGTAACGGTTTCACCCGCCAGTTTCGGTTGCACGACTTCCAGAATTCTCATCTGCGACTCGTTCAGATTCCCCATTTGCAAGGAAACCCCAGTTGTCGTGATAATCCGGAAACAGCGAAGGGATGTTTGTCCCCGAAGCCCGGTGCACTTGCCGACGTGCGCACTCTGTACGACATGATTTTCGAGTGCGCTCGGCTGACTGATGTTCGGCGGGTCGAAGAACAGCGCGACCGCCCCTTCGTGAGCGAAGTGCGCCGGCAGCAGTGCAGCGACAAGGGCAATGAGCGCAGCAAAAACGCCGTCATCGCCTTTCACTTTCATCCAGCCCGTCATCTCGCGGTCATCACGATAGCCTGCGAACATCAACAAGCTTGCCCGCCAACGCCGCCGCCGCCGCCATTGCGGGCGAGACAAGATGGGTGCGCCCGCCGCGGCCCTGACGGCCCTCGAAATTGCGGTTCGACGTACTCGCACACCGCTCTCCCGGCGCGAGCTTGTCGGGGTTCATGCCGAGGCACATGGAGCATCCCGGCTCGCGCCATTCAAAGCCTGCATCGATGAAGATGCGGTCGAGCCCTTCGGCTTCCGCCTGCGCGCGCACGAGACCCGAGCCCGGCACCACCATCGCGCGCACGCCGTCGGCCACCTGCCTGCCCTTCGCGATCGCCGCCGCAGCGCGCAGATCCTCGATCCGCGAATTGGTGCACGAGCCGATGAAGACGCGCTGGATGGGAAGGCCTTCGAGCTTCTGCCCCGCTTCGAGACCCATGTAGGCGAGCGCGCGCGCCGCGACGTCGGCCTTCACGGGATCGCTGAAGCTCTTCGGATCGGGCACGACATCGTCGATGGCGGCGCCCTGCTCGGGATTGGTGCCCCAGGTGACGAACGGCGCGAGCGTGGACACGTTGATGTCCACCACCGCGTCGAATTTCGCGTCCACGTCGCTCTTCAGCGTCTTCCAGTAGACGAGCGCCTCTTGCCAGGCGCCGCCCTTCGGCGCCGCAACGCGGCCCATGAGATACGCAAACGTCTTTTCATCCGGCGCGACGAGGCCCGCACGCGCGCCGGCCTCGATGGACATGTTGCAGATCGTCATCCGCGCTTCCATCGACAGCGCGCGGATCGCCGATCCCGCATACTCCATCACGTAGCCCGTGCCGCCGCCCATGCCGATTTTCGCGATCAGCGCGAGCACCATGTCCTTCGACGTGACGCCCGGTTGCAGTTCGCCCTCGAAACGCACGAGCATATTTCGCGCTTTCCGCGACCGCAGCGTCTGCGTGGCGAGCACGTGTTCGACTTCGCTCGTGCCGATGCCGAAGGCGAGCGCGCCGAGCGCGCCGTGGGTGGAGGTGTGGCTGTCGCCGCACACGATCGTCATGCCCGGCTGCGAACGTCCCTGCTCGGGGCCGACGACGTGGACGATGCCGTTGCGCACGTCGCCCATAGGAAAATACTCGATGTCCGCTTCCGCGACGTTCGCCGTCAGCGTCTCGAGCTGCAGTCGCGCTTCGGGGTCTTCCACGCCGGCAAGGCCAGCCGACTGGTTCTCCGTCGGCGTGTTGTGATCGGCCACCGCGAGCGTGAGATCGGGGCGTCGCACGGCGCGCTTTGCAGCCTTCAATCCCGCGAACGCCTGCGGCGTCGTCACCTCATGGATGAGATGGAGATCGATATAGAGCAGGGCCGAGCCGTCGGCTTCCGTGCCGACAACGTGGTTGTCCCAGATCTTGTCATAGAGCGTGCGTGCGACCATGGCCGGGATGTAGGCCGGAACCCGTCTTCCCCGCAACCACCGAGATCGTTCGTTATCGAAGTAATGAGTGGCTTCAGCCGGCGGGCGCGCACGTCGAACGCGCGCCGCTGAAGAGCGTCCGCACCTCGTCGCCGTTGCGCCACTCGATCAGCAGCTGGTCGTCGGCGGTATCAAAGGTGACGAATTCCTCGAGATCGCCCTTTGGACCCTGCGTCCAGTAGCAGCGCTCCGCGCCTTTGCGCCGCTCGCGTTCGGGATGGCAATAGCGCCAGCCGAGATTGACGACCCCCGCGCGCGGCGGGGAAAGCGTATGGCGCTCGACCACCGGCGCGCTTTCGGAACGGCCCACGGTCGCCATGCCGCGCCATGCGCCGGACGGCGACCCTGAGGGAGTCACTGACGGAGTCCATTCCAGAACGGCCGGCGCGCCGGCGATCTCTCCGGTCCAGCATCCCTGCAAGGTCCCGGGAAAGCCAACGTCCGCCATCGCCGCGACGGCGACGAGGCCGGCCACCGCAACGGTCGCCATGAACAGCGGTCCTCTTCCTGTCATCGTGTTCGCCTTCATCTCAGTCGCATCCATCGCGCCGGCCGTCATAGGTCACCGCGCGATTTTCACCGGTGACGTAGGTGATCTTCAGCGCGTCCGGCTGCGCGTCGATCTCCACCCACTGCGCGTTGTCGCCGTCGGGAGCGCCTGGTCCGAAGAAGGCCCGCCAGCAGGGCGGCGACGTCATCATGTTCAGTTCGACCATGCACATCGACCACGGCGCCGCGTCGCCGCCGGGCGCGAGCCTCCAGCGCACAGGATCGGGGTCGCCCTTCTGGAAATAGGTGAGTTCATCGCCCTGCCAGGCGCCGGCGACGCCGTCCCGCGCGGGAAACCAGCGCTGGGTGATGGTGGTGTCGCCGCGCCGTTCGATCCAGCAGCCGCGCAGCGCCGACGCATCCGTTGCGGCAGGCGGCGCGGTGGCGCAGGCGGCGAGGGCCGCGAGCGCGACGAGGAGCGGCGCGCGCGCCCGCTTTGCACCTGCCATCCGGCGATCTCCCGATTGACGCCGCGACCGCGCGACCCGATCATTCCTGCCGATGAATAGGGAGGAAATCATGGCCGACGGCAATCCGGGCGACATGGCGAAGTTCACCGCCATGCAGGACGGCACCCAGGAAGACTGGGCGATCATCGTCAAGCACGCCGGCCCCTTCAACAAAGGCCTCGCGGACCGGGTGATCACGCACCTCAAGCTGCTCGACGGCGATTTCGGCGGCTATCCCGTGGATCGTCTCACGCATTCGCTGCAATCGGCGACGCTCGCGCACCGGGACGGGATGGACGAGGAATACATCGTCTGCGCGCTGCTGCACGACATCGGCGACACGCTCGGCTCCACGAACCACGCCGACATCGGCGCGGCGATCCTGAAACCCTTCGTGAGCGAACAGAACCACTGGATGCTCGAGCACCACGGCATCTTCCAGGGCTATTACTTCTTCCACCATCTCGGCCTCGACCGCGACATGCGCGAGAAGTATCGCGGCCACCCGAACTTCGAATACACCGCGCGCTTCTGCCACCGGCACGACCAGAACGCCTTCGACCCGAACTACGACACGATGCCCCTCGACGCCTTCGTGCCGATGGTGCGCCGGGTAATGGAACGACCGAAACGGAGCATCTATCTGCGGGAAACCGCATGATACGCGCTTTCTCGTTGGCGGCTGTTGCGCTCTTCGGGTCTGCATTGGCGAACGCCCAATCTGCCCCGGTGCTCATTGAGTCGAAACCGATGCGTGACGGGTCGGGCATCGTTGTAGGCAGACTCATCTCCGCGACCAATTTGACGAATGAAGTTCAATGCGTTCGCGCCCGCATGGAGCCTGCCCTCGTGAGCGGCGGCGGCATTTTCAGACCCAGGCTCGTTCTCAAACCACGTCAGCGCGATGTGCCGTTCGCGCGCTTCATGGCGAGCACCTTCTCTGAAGACGTAATGCTGACTCTCGACCCGGAGGAGACCTGCCCCGAACGAGACAGGGCGCCCCCGCGTCCCGCGCCGAAGGGCTGAAACAATCCATCTGGCCGTACTGAAGCGGTTCCTGTCCTGCCACCAAGGTCCCGTTTGGCGCGGGAGAGGGGTTGACGTGTTCTGTTTTTGTTCCTATACCTAGGACATCACTTCCGCAGGGAGGGCAGTCGGTACCCTGTTCTGTCGGCGCGGAGGTGGTGTGATCGAGTGAGGCGAGCCTCCGTTCCGGCCCCGGATTTATCCAGCTCGGGTTGGTGAAAGGCGGAGGGATCCCGGGGATCTGCGATGAACAGCGCAGACCCGCTCACCGGCGGCCGACTGGACAAGGGTGCGAGAAAACATCCCGAGCCATGCCGTCGGATAACGATCACGGGGACGCGGACGGTGTTCGCATTCTCTCTCTTCCACCCAGTTTCGCGGATTTCGTCCGCGTCCCCGGCCCTCCCACTTGTCTCCGCAGCGTGAAAGCGCGTGCGGCTTGAGGCGCTGAACGAAGCGCCCGCCCTCGCCGGCTGCGCGCCGAAACCTCACATCCACAAAGGACATCCCATGGACCACGATATCCTCGCGCTCGTCAGGATCGCGCTTTTCAGGACGCACAGCGCCATGCGCCGCGGCCGCCTCGAGGAGGCCGAACGCTGGACGCGCGTCTCCGAACGCAACGCCGCGCTCATCGGCAAACTGCTGCACGGACGCGACATCATGGACGCGCGCGCCGCGCACCTCATGAGCAAGCGACCGCGCGTGCCCGCCCGCATGAAGGCCTACCGCCCGCGACCCTGACGCGCTTGCCGTCACGGCGCCGTTGTCGCGGCGCCGTCATGGCCCTAGCTTGCCCTCAAACACGCCAAGGGAGCCGCGTCATGGACTTCAACGACACCCCGGAAGAGGCCGCGTTCCGCGCCAAGGCGCAGGCCTTCCTCCAGAAAGCCGTGAAGCCCAAGGCCGACGACAAGGCGGGCCTGCAGCGCACGCTCACCGACAAGGAATATCTCGCCGCCGCGAAGGCGTACCAGAAGGCCAAGGCCGAAGCGGGCTTCGCCGGCATCACCTGGGCCAAGGAGCAGGGCGGGCAGGGCCTGTCGCCGATTTTCTCGGTGATCTTCGGCCAGGAAGAAGCGAAGTTCGATGCGCCTGCAGGCCCGTTCGCCATCGGCCTCGGCATGTGCATCCCGACGATGATCGCCTTCGCATCGGAGGAGCAGAAGAAGCGCTATGTGGGCCCCGCGCTCCGCGGCGAGGAGATCTGGTGCCAGCTCTTTTCCGAACCGTCCGCCGGTTCCGACGTCGCGGGCCTCAAGACGCGCGCGGTGCGTGACGGCGACACCTGGACCGTGAACGGCCAGAAGGTGTGGACCTCCGGCGCGCACTATTCCGACTACGGCATCCTGCTCGTGCGCACGAACCCCGATGTGCCCAAGCACAAGGGCCTCACCATGTTCTTCCTGGACATGAAGTCCCCCGGCGTCGACGTGCGTCCGATCCACCAGATGTCGGGCGGATCGAACTTCAACGAAGTCTACTTCACCGACGTGAAGATCCCGCATGCGCAGATGCTCGGCCAGGAAGGCCAGGGCTGGAACGTAGCCCTCGTCACGCTGATGAACGAGCGCCTCGCTGTCGGCGGATCGAGCGGGCCGGACTACAAGGAAATCCTCGATCTCGCGCGCAATCTCACCGGCGTCGACGGCAGCGCATTGCTCACCGACAAGGCGTTCCGCGCCAAACTCGCCGACTGGTATGTGCGCGCCGAAGGCTACAAGCTCGGCAAGTACCGCACCATGACCGCGCTCTCGAAAGGCCAGACGCCGGGCCCGGAAAGCTCCATCGGCAAGATCATCAACGCCAACCAGATGCAGGACATCGCGAATTTCGCGATCGAGTCCGAGGATCACTTCGGCATCATCGCCGACAGCGACACCGCCGTCGCGGACGCCGCCTTCCAGCAGGCCTTCATGTGGGCGCCGGGCCTGCGCATCGCCGGCGGCACGGACGAGATCCTGAAGAACATCATCGCCGAACGCGTGCTTGGGCTTCCGCAGGACGTGCGCGTCGACAAGGACGTGGCGTACAAGGACCTGCCGACGGGGCGGTGAGCGCTGGCGCGAGCGCGTTCGCTCGCAACTGGTGTGCGGCGACAAAACAGAAAGCCGGGGCAAAGTCCCCGGCTTCGGGAGAAACAGCATGCGCGGACAGGCCATCACTGCGTTCACGAAGCCGCTTGAGGAAATCACCGTCGAGCTGCCCGCGCTGAAGGGCGCCGAGGCGCTGGTGCGCGTCACCGGCTGCGGCGTGTGCCACTCCGACATCCACATTCACGACGGCAAGTTCGACATGGGCAAGGATGCGCCGGCCGTCGAGCTGCCGGATGCGATGCTGCCGCTGATCATGGGCCACGAGATCGAGGGCGTGGTGGAGGCGCTCGGCCCCGATGCGGCGAAACAGAATCCGAAGGTGAAGGTCGGCGACCGCGTCGCGGTGTTTCCGTGGATCGGCTGCCACGAGTGCGCGGCGTGCAAGCGCGGCGAGCAGCATCTGTGCGCCAACAATCGCGGCCTCGGTACGCGCATCCACGGCGGCTATGCGGACTATTGCCACGTGCCGGTCGCCGAGGCGCTGATCCCGTGCGGCAATCTCCCGCCCGGCGCGGGCGGCGTCGCCATGTGCTCGGGGCTCACCGGCTACAGCGCGTACAAGAAGCTCGAAGGCATCGAGAAGGGCTCGGCGATCCTGCTCGTCGGCCTCGGCGGCGTCGGGCTTGCGGGTCTCGCTGCGGCGGCGGCGCTGCATGACGGCCCGATCATCGCGGCGGACGTGAGCGAGGGCGCGCGCAAGGCGGCGCTCGAACGCGGCGCGACCGAAGCCGTCGATCCCACCGATCCGAAAGCGCTCGAAGCGCTCGTCGCGCGCGGCGATGTCGCCGGCGCCATCGACTTCGTCGGCTCGCCCGCGACGCTCGGCTTCGCCATCGGCGCCATCCGGCGCGGCGGACGCGTGTTCGTGGTCGGCCTCTACGGCGGCGCGATTCCGCTGCCGATCCCGTCGCTGCCCTTCAAGGCGATGACGCTCGGCGGCTCCTATGTCGGCTCGCTCGACGAGGCGCGCGATCTCATGGCGCTGATGCGCGAAGGCAGGATCGCCCCGCCGATGATGCGTGAACGCCCGCTGTCGGAAGCGAACGACGCGCTCACCGAACTGCGCGGCGGCAAGGTCGTCGGCCGGATGGTGCTGACGCCCTGATCGCGGTAGACATGGCCGTCCGAAGGAGAGCGGCCATGTCCATCGAACGCGCGCCCGGCGAAAAGATCACGCTGATCTTCGACGGCAAGAAGTGCATCCACGCCCGCGAATGCGTGACCGGCGCGCCGAAGACTTTCCTTGCGAATGTCGAAGGGCCGTGGCTGCATCCCGACGAAACCCCGGTCGAGCGCCTCGTGGAGATTGCGCATCGTTGTCCCTCGGGGGCCGTCGCCTATGAACGCCACGACGGCGGGCCGCCGGAAGCGCCGCCGCCGGTCAATATCGGCCACGTCCGCGAGAACGGCCCGATCGCGTTGCACGGCGATCTCGTGCTCAACGGCGCCGCCATCGGCTGTCGCGCCACGCTGTGCCGGTGCGGCGCATCGAAGAACAAGCCCTATTGCGACGGCTCGCATGTGGCGGCGGGCTTCACCGCGAGCGGCGAGCCCGTCTCGCGACGCATCGACGCGCTCGCTTCGCGCGACGGTCCGCTCGCGATCGCGCCGCAGAAGGACGGGCCGCTCAAGGTCGAGGGCAATCTCGAACTCTGCGCCGGCACGGGGCGCGTCGTGGAGCGCGCGACGCAGATGTTCCTGTGCCGCTGCGGCGCGTCGAAGAACAAGCCGTTCTGCGACGGCGCGCACAAGGCGATCGGGTTCGTCGCCGATTGAGTGCGCCCGTGACCAGCGCGGCGGAAGCGGGACCGCGCCGCCATGTCAGCGAAGCCTATGTCGTCATGCTCGCGGTCGCGATGGTCGTCGGCGCGGGCATCTTCAAGTCGCCGGCGCTGGTGGCGGAGAATGCGGGCGCGACGGAATGGCTGTTCGCGGCGTGGCTGATCGCGGGCCTCGTCTCGCTCGTCGGTGCGCTCTGCTACGCCGAACTCGCCAGCGCCTTTCCCGATGCGGGCGGCGACTACCACTTCCTCAAGCGCGCCTATGGCCGCGAAGTCGGCTTCCTCTTCGCGTGGTCGCGCTTCGCGATCATCAACACCGGCTCCATCGCGCTGCTCGGCTTCGTCTTCGGCGACTACATGCAGGAGGTGGCGCCGCTCGGCCCGCAAGGCGGCGCGATCTGGGCGATCCTCGCGGTCGCGGGGCTCACGCTCCTCAACCTGCGCGGCATGAAGCGCGAAGGCGCCGGCGATTTCGCGCTCACGGGTCTTGAAGTCGTCGGCGTGCTGATGATGGGCGCCGCGGCGATCTGGATGGTGGCGAACGGCATGCCGCCCGCGAGCGGAAGCCCCGCCGCAACCGGCGGCCCGCCCGCGAGCTTCGGTTACGCGCTCGTCTTCGCGCTGCTGGCCTATGGCGGCTGGAACGAGATCGCGACGCTATCGGCCGAAGTGCGCGATCCGAAGCGCGGCATCGCGCGCGCGCTGATCGTCAGCGTGCTCGTCATCACCGCGCTCTACATGTTCGCCGCATGGGCGTTCTGGCGCGGGCTCGGCGTCGAGGCGCTCGCGCAAAGCAGCGCGCCTGCGGCGGACCTCATGGCGCGCGCGTTCGGCGCACACGCCGGCTGGCTCACCGCCATCGCCATCGCGTGCGCGGCCTTCACCTCGATCAACGCCACGATCATCGTCGGCGGCCGCACCACGTACGCCGCGGCGCATGACTGGCCGGCGCTCGCGAAGCTCGGCCGCTGGGACGGCGAACGCGCGATCCCGACGGCGGCCTATATGGCGCAAGGGCTGGTCTCCATGCTGCTCGTCCTGCTCGGGGTCGTCTATGACGGCTTCTCAACGCTCGTGGACTACACCGCGCCGGTGTTCTGGCTGTTCATGGCCGCAAGCGGTCTCGCCGTGATCGTGCTGCGCGTGCGCGACAAGGCCGCCGAGCGACCGTTCCGCACGCCGCTCTATCCGCTCCTCCCGCTCGCATTCGCAGGCGCATCGCTCGCCATGGTAGGGTCCTCGCTCGCCTATGTGCGGGAAGGTGCGTGGTTCGGCTTCGGCGTGCTGGCGGCAGGGGGCGTGGTGATGGTGGCGCTGAAGGTGACGGGGAAGCGGACGGGATGAAGCGGCGTTACTGGATCGCGATTGCGCTGCTTTTCATCGCGGCCTGCGCCGGCGCGCGCGACTTTTTCCGCGGCTACGGCAAGGCGCAGTCCAGCGCGCTCGAAAGTTACGATCTCGCCGCACTGTCGCGCGAGGCGCGGGGCGGGGTGTTGTTTGCTGTGGGGGACTTCGGCGCGCTCGACACCGACGCGCTCGAATCGCACGCCACGCCGTGGCGGCTCGCCGGGACGGCGCTCGTCATCGCGGAGGCGAAGCGGAGCGGCGCGCCCGTCGCGCCGGGGACCTTGCGTGCGGTGATGACGCGCTTCGGCTTTCTCTATCCCGAGACGATCGCCAATTTCCCGAAAGACGCGCCGCCGCCGCGCCTCGCCGCACCGCTCGGCCTCAACACCGGCGTCGTGACGCGCAGCATCCCGCAGATCCGTCTCACCGTCGCCAATCTCGGCTGCGCGAGCTGCCACGCGGGACCGACCTTCGACGCGCAAGGGCGCCCTCAACCCGACACGGCCTGGCTCGGCGCACCGAACACGTCGCTCGATCTGGAAGCCTATGTACAGGCGATCTACGCGGCCTTCGCGCAAGATGAGGACATGGACGCGTTCATCGCCGCCGTGCCCAAGGTGTTTCCGGACACGAGCGAGGCCGAACTCAAGACGCTCCGCAGCTTCGTCGCGCCGCGCGTGAAGAAGCGGATGGATGCGCTGCGTGCGGCCGGCGCGGGACCGCTGCCTTTCGTCAACGGCGCGCCGGGTCTCACCAACGGCGTTGCGGCGCTCAAGATGCAGCTCGCGCAACTCCACGGCGATGCGCATGCGGGCGAGCGCGGCTTCACCTCCATTCCCGATCTGGGCGACCGGGGCTTGCGCTCCTCCTTGCTCTACGACGGGGCCTATGCACCTGCGGACTTCAACGTCGACCGCGTGATGCGCCGCAGCGACGTGACCGAGAAGCATCTCGACGATCTCGCCACCATCACCGCCTTCTTCACCGTGCCGAGCATGGGAGTCGCGCCGGCGAAAGCCCGCGCGCATCTCGATGAAGCGAAGGACGTGTTCCGCTTTTTCGCGACCTACCGTGCGCCGCGCTTTCCCGGACACATAGACCGCGCCAAGGTAGCGCGGGGGCAGGCGATCTACGCCGCACAGTGCGCATCGTGCCACGGCGTCTACGACGAAAGCCTCGATGCGCCGCGCCTCGTGTCATTTCCCAACAGGACCGAGCCTTTCGATACCGATCCCGCCCGCGCCGCTGCGTTCACGCCCGCGCTGGCTGAAGCGGTGAAGCGTTCGCCCTATGGCGATCTGCTGACGGCGCGCGCTACCGGCGGCTATGCGGCGCCCTTGCTCAGCGGCGTCTGGATGAGCGCGCCTTACCTCCACAACGGTTCGGTGCCCACGATCCGGCAACTGCTGACGCCTTCGGAACGGCCAACGCGATTCTACGTCGGCGGCCATCGCCTGAACTTCGCGACGCTCGGCATTGACGGGCGAACGGATGCAGGCGGCGCCTATGTCTATCCAGAAGGATACGCGCCGTGGTCGACGCCGCAGCTGATCGACACCGCACAGCCCGGCCTGTCCAATCGCGGGCATCTTGAAGGTTCGACGCTGAGCGACGTTGAAAAAGCGGCGTTGATCGAGTATCTGAAGTTGCTCTGATCAGACGATGAGTTCGTCCGCAGGCAGCCGCACTCTTGCAGGCAGGCGCGCCTTCTCCGGGAGACGGCCGACGCGAAACGCGGTGACGAGTTTTCTCTCTTCTCTTATGCCCCAGGTCTTCTTCACCTGCGCCGCCGCTTCCGCCGAATCCGCCAGCACTGACATCGGGCAAAGCACAAGCCCGCGCGCGGCTATCTCAAGCCACACGCGATAGAAGCGTCGCCCGGTCTCGTAGTCGCTCTCCGCCGCCGGGCGATGAAAGAACACGACGCCCGCCGCGCCTTTGACTTTGGCGCCCTCTGCGATCAGCGGACCGGCGAGGCCCATGCGATCGAGCGTGCGAAAGGCCTTGCCCATCACCACGCCCGCGCCGAAGGCCTCGAACGACGACAGCGCCATCGCCTCGGCATTCAACCCGTCGCGCGCCCAGTCGGGGTGGCTGCGCGCAAGCCGCATCCACGAAACGAGCTCCTCGCGATAGGCGTTGTCGCGCAGCGTCAGCAGACTTACGGCGTCGTAAAGCGCCGCTATGTCGGCGCGCTGCGCGGCATTGGTGACGACGGTCAGATCATCGAAGCGTGCGAGATCGGCCAGCGCGCGGGCGTCGGCGATGGAGGGCGTTGCGAACGCGCCGCGCCACGTCGCCCGCGTCTGGACGTGCGCGCGCAAAGGATCGGGTGCGGCGTCGGCCTCAAGTTCGACACGCACCCCGACGTCGATGCACACCTTCGCGGCGATGCTGCGCGCCGCGAGCGCCATGACCAGTCCTTCCGCCGCAGCGCCCAGACTCTTGCGGTTGTCCGCGCCCGTGGGGTCGCCCACGGGAATGCGGCGGCGGGGATGCTCGACGATGTGGATTGCGCCGTCTTCGGCGAAGCGGAATTGCGCGGGCTGGATGTTGTGAACGGACGGCGCAAGATTGGCCTCCGCAACAAGCGCGCGGCGTTCGTCTGCATCGAAAAGCGCGCGCGCGTCGATCATCGCGCGACCCCCGCCGCCGCCGCGAGCTTCTGCAGCAGCGTGAGTTGCACGGACACGTCCGGCCCCGACGAGAGACCCGGCATGTTCACCACCAACAGGCGCAGCGGCTGCATCGAGATCAACACGGCGTGCGTCGCCTCGTGCGCATCGAGCAGGGCGGTCAACGGCTCACCCGCCGCGCCGAGCAGGCGCGCCTCCGACAGGGAGAGAACGGGCCGGGCGTGGAGCGCGCTGCGCAGCTTGTCGCCATCATAGTCGGCGAGGCTTGCGCCTTCGAGCACCTCGGCGCGCTGCAAGGCGGGCGAGTCGAGCACGCGGTCGACGAACGCGTCGAGCGGTCCGGCGGGCGCCGCCGCGAGCGCCGAAAGGAGGGCCTGGCGTCCGATCGCGGCCTCGCGCTCGCGCAGCGCCTGCACGATGAGAATGACGAAGACGATGCCGAGAATGACCAGCAACCATGCGCCGCCCGTCACCAGATCGGGCGGTCCGACGAGGGTGATGAGCGTCATGAAGGCGACGCCCGCGCCGAAGAGCGCGAGCGCGAGATCGGCGAGCACCGCCGTGCCGCCCGCGCCCGTCACCGTCAGGCGTGCGACTGCGTACACGAAGATGAGCAACGCCAGGCCGCCGCCGCGCCACGGCGAATAGCCCGCCGCATAGAGGAAATCGCCCGCCACGAAGGGCAGCGCCACGAGAAGTCCAAGCCCCAGTGCGCTGATCGCAGCGTTCTCCGACGGCGAGAGCGAGCGCCTGTCGCGCAGGAAGAGCAGCACCGCCGTCGCCGCGAGGCCTCCCGCCGCCAGTGTTCCGAGCGCGATGGTGAAATAGAGCCCGCTCGAAACCGGCCGCAGCAATGCCGCCAGCGCCAGCGCGAGTGCGCCGAACAGGAACACGCGCTTCATCAGCGGCGGCGCGTGGCGACGCATCAATCCTTCCGCCAGCAGGAGCGCGAGAAGCGGCATGATCGCTGCGAGCGCTTCCTCGACGCGGCGCAGGAACGGCGCCTCGATCGCCCAGCGCAGGGCGCGCACGCCGACGAGTCCCATCAGCAGGACAATCACCGCGTTGAGCCGCGTGTCGACCGGCGAACGTCGCCGCTCGTCGGCATGAAAAAGGAGGAACGCGCCGGCGCCTGCGAAGGCGAGGATGTTGAGCAATATGCCGGCGGATTCGGCCGTGTTCATGCGGCGCCCATCTTGGCCATGAAGCGCCGCACCAGCGCGCCTTTGGCCGCCGACAGCGGCCACGGCAGCGGCCGCTCCACGCCGGGCGTGTGCGGATTGAAGAAATAGCCGCGATGGTCCGCGCCGCCGTCGCGGCCGAGGATCAGGCGGATCGCTTCATAGGCCATCAGCGCGCCCGTCGTGACGACCATGGGCGCAAAGGAGAAGCGCTTGCGCTTGCCCGCGGCGAGTTCGGCGGCGATGGCCAGGTCGACATAGCGGTGCGTGTTCGAATGCGTCAGCGCCCATTCGAGTTCGCGGTTGAGGCACTGCATGCGGTCTTCGTCGTCGATGGCCGTCCAGTCCTTGCCGACGGTCGGATAGCGCATGCGCTCCTCCGGACGCGGATCATCGGGCCGCACGACGTAGACGGAGGGGAGCGTCGCCGCATAGGCGTCGATGACGGTCGCGCGCTTTTCCCGCGCCACGCGGTACATGCGCACGCCGGCCCTGGCGTCGTCCGTGCCGTTGACGATGACGGGATGGCGCGCAGCCAGATCCTCGATGCGGTCAAGCCATTCGCCGCCCATCACTTCGAGCTGCACTTCGGGATTGATGCGTCGGGCGCCGGCGGCGGCAGACTCCACCTTGGACTTGTCGACGGTGTCGAGCGTCGCGAACAGTTGGCGGTTCAGGTTGGAGACTTCGAAGGTGTCGATGTCGGCGATGGCGAAATGCCCGACGCCCGCGCGAACCAGCAGCATGAAGGCCGCGCCACCCATGCCGCCGACGCCGGGGATGAAGACGCGCGCCGCGCGCAGCTTCGCCTGCTCCTCCGCCGTCACGAAGCCGAGATTGCGGGTGACGAATTCGTCGTAGGTGAAGTCCGTCATGAACGCGCACTCCGCCACGGCCGGAGCGATCCCCACGGACGCTTCGCGTCGAGCCAGTGGATCAGCGGCAGGAAAATCGATTGCAGGCCGAGGAAGGCGCCGCTGAGCACGAGGCCGGGCAGGCTGTCGCGCGGCACTTCCGTGAACGCGTATTTCTGCGCGGCAGCCATGTTCACCTGGCCCACCTGCAGGATGTCGTCGCCGCGCTCATAATCGAGAAGCCGTGCGCAGAGGTCGTTGTACTTCGCCTGACGGTGCTTGGCCGCCTGTTCGAAGGACTTCTTCAGATCGTCCGACCCGCCGGTGTAGGCATTGGTGATCACGGAGCGCGTCTCATCGAATCCCGCTTCCGGGCCGACGCCGAAGACATGGCGATGATGGCGCATGATCTGGCGCGCGATGAGCAGGTGCTCGAAGGTCTGCGGCGCATCGTCGGGCGTGGGGAAGACCTGCGCGAAACTCTCCGTCACCATGCCGACGACAGCGGGCACCTGCGTGACATTGGAAATCCAGATCGGCCGCATGCCGC
The DNA here is from genome assembly GCA_016791445.1 of Hyphomonadaceae bacterium. Taxonomy (GTDB): domain Bacteria; phylum Pseudomonadota; class Alphaproteobacteria; order Caulobacterales; family Aquidulcibacteraceae; genus VFBF01. Next base: position 207,248 of record JAEUMP010000006.1, read on the forward strand.
CGCGCGCAAAGAGCAGGAAGCATGTCAGACCGTAGAGGATCCACGAGAGACCCTGGCTGCGCGCCGTCGGCGAGACCATCACAAGGCCCATGTGCAGCACATCGACCGCGCGGCCGCGCAGGCTCATCGGCATCCACGCCAGCGCATTGAACGCAATCGGGGCTTTCGTCCCGGCGTCGTAGACGATGGTGAGCACGCTCGCCTTCAGCCGTTCGGGGTCGCCGCCCAGCACGCCGTAGTTCAGCTCGCCCGAAGGCAGCGTCTCTGAAGCGACCGCACGGATGTCGGCGACGAGCTTCTCCAGCACTGCCGGCGCCATCCACATTCCCGGCCGGTCGACGATGCGCGCCCTAACGCCCTTCGACGGCGCGAAGGCGAGGTCGAGATGGCTCTGGAATAGTCCGCGCAGCCACAGCATGCCGGTCGTCGCCGCCCCTTGGTTATGAGGGTGGAGGTGCCGGAAACCGCGATGGGGCGCAACTGGCGGGGCCGCTCATCGACTTTCCGTAAGGGCGTTACTATCTGTGCGGAGACGCGCCAGCAATGCAAAGAAGGCCAAGATGATCAGCGACCAGTGGCTCAAGTCCGCCTGCTATATCGATGGGCGCTGGATCGGCGCCGATGACGGTCAGACCATTCCGGTCACAAATCCCGCCACCGGAGAGACGCTGGGATCGGTCCCGCGCTGCGGTCGCGCCGAAACGTCGCGCGCCATCGCGGCGGCCTCGCGCGCCTTCGTGTCGTGGCGCGGCTTTCTCGCCAAGGAGCGCGCCGAACTCATGTTCGCGCTCGCGGATGCGCTCTTGAAGGAAAAGGCGGCGCTCGGGGAATTGCTGACGCGCGAGCAGGGCAAGTCGCGTGCGGAAGCCGAGGGCGAGATCGCCGGGGGCGCCGCCTTCTTCCGCTGGTTCGGCGAAGAGGCCAAGCGCGTCTATGGCGACACCATCCCGTCGCCCTGGCCGGGCAAGCGCATCATCGTGACGAAAGAGCCGGTTGGCGTCGTCGGCGCGATCACGCCGTGGAATTTTCCGCATTCCATGATCGCGCGCAAACTCGCCGCCGCGCTCGGCGCCGGTTGCACCATGGTGATCAAACCCGCGAGTCAGACGCCGCTCTCGGCGCTTGCGGTCGCCGCGCTCTGCGAGAAGGTGGGGATCCCGGCGGGAGTCGTGAACGTCGTGACCGGATCGGCCGCGCCGATCGCAGCGGAGATGTGCGAGAATCCCGCGGTGCGGAAGATCACGTTCACTGGCTCCACGGAAGTCGGCAAGGATCTGGGCGCCAGGGCGCTTGCTCATATGAAGCGGGTGTCGATGGAGCTGGGCGGCAATGCGCCTTTCATCGTCTTCGACGACGCCGATCTCGATGCGGCGGTGAAGGGGGCGATGCTCTCGAAGTTCCGCAATTCCGGGCAGACCTGCGTATGTGCGAACCGCATTCTCGTACAGGCCGGCGTCTATGACGCCTTCGCGGCCAAGTTCGCCGAAGCGGTGCGCGCGCTGAAGATCGGCGACGGCCTCGCGCCGGGCGTCGAGCAGGGGCCGCTGATCGACATGCACGCGATCGAGAAGGTCGAGGAGCACATCAGCGACGCCAAGGCCAACGGCGCGCGCGTCGTCGCCGGCGGCGTGCGCCATCCGCTCGGCGGCACATTCTTCGAACCCACCGTGCTCACCGGCGTCACCGATGCGATGAAGATCGCGAAGGAAGAAACCTTCGGCCCCGTCGCGCCGCTCTTCCGCTTCGAAACGGAGGCCGAAGCTATCGCCATGGCCAACGCCACCGAGTATGGCTTGGCGTGCTACTTCTACACGAACGACCTCGGCCGCGCGTGGCGCATGATGGAGGCGCTGGACTACGGCATGATCGGCGTCAACGAGGGGCTGGCTTCTACGGAGGTCGCGCCGTTCGGCGGCGTGAAGGACAGCGGCATGGGCCGCGAGGGCTCGAAATACGGGCTCGAGGATTATCTCAACATCAAGTACGCGCTGTTCGGCGGGCTTGGAGTCTAGGCGATCATTTCGGCGACGGCGCAGACATGCGCCGCGCCGACGCGCCAGACCTTGAACCGGGCGCCGTGCGCGCTAAATCCCTGCTGCGGATCGATGTCGAGCGGCATCGCGAGCGCGAGTGCGGCGAAGAGGTCGATGTCGGCGGCTTTCTTCAGCGCTTCTTTCGCGCACCAGCGCCACGCGAATTCAAAGGGCGATCCCGCAATTCTCTCTGCTTCGCCCGCGCCGAAGAATCTCTTCGCCATCGCGTCGGGATCCTTCGACCGTCCAAGCGTCTCGACATCCACGCCGATGGCGCGCGGCCCGAAGGCGACGGCGACGGCGCCCTTGGTGTGTGAGAGGCTCACATGCAGGGCCTCGTGCGGCGGCAGAAGGCGTGGACGATCCAGCGGCTCTTCGAAAGCGACGGCCTCCGGCGCCATGCCCAACGCCACGCCGAGCGCATCGCGCTTCACCACATGCGCCGCGAGACGCAGCGCGCGTGAGTCCGCTGCGATCATGCGCGCACCCTTGCCGGCCTCGAACGTGGAGAGAATGTGCGTGCGGCCCAAAAGCGTGGGGAGCTGTTGAACCTCCACGCGCAGCATGGGCGCCGCGCCGCGCGCATCGACGATGAGCGCGTGAAGCGCCGCGTCGGCGGTCACGCAAGCGCCGCGATGCGCGCGTCGATGTCGGCGGCGAGATCGGCGATTTCGGAGAAGGGCTCCGACACGCAGGGGCGGCGGATGACGTCGAACCGCGCCTGCAGCGCGTCGTCCATCGGCGCCAGCGCGTCCGCGATAGGCTTCATCTCCGCCATGTCGCCATTGCAGTGGCACACGATATCGCAGCCCGCTTCCAGCGCGCGGACGGACGACTCTTCCACCGGCGCCTTCAGCGCTTTCATCGAGATGTCGTCCGTCACCAGCAGGCCCTCGAAGCCGATGCGGTCGCGGATGATTTCGCGGATGATCTTGGCGGAGGTCGTCGCGGGATGCTTCGGGTCGAGTTGCGGGAAAAGCAGGTGCGAGACGATGCCCCACGGCAGATCGTTGAGTTCGATGAACGGCGCGAGGTCGATGTCGAGTTCACTCGCCGGCACGTCGATAACGGGCAGATCGTAGTGGCTGTCGAGATTGGCGCGACCGTGGCCGGGCAGATGCTTGAGGCAGCCCTGAACGCCGTAGAGCGCGAGTCCGTCGACGAAGGCGCGGCCGAGCGCGGCGATGATGGCGGGATCGCTGTGGAAGGCGCGGTCGCCGATGGCGTCATGCGTGTAGGGGAAAAGCACATCGAGGCAGGGTGCGAAGTCGACATTCACGCCGCACTCGCCGAGTTGCGCGCCGATGGCGCTCCCCGTGTCCTTCGCCAGCTGGATCGCGGCGTCCATGTCACGATCCGCAAGTTTGCCGATGAGGCCGGAGGCCGGCGCCTTCCACCAGACGGGCGGCCACATGCGACGCACGCGGCCGCCTTCCTGGTCGATGAAGATCGGCGCGAGCGGATCGTCGATCACCTCGCGCATGGATTCCACCAGCGCCTGCGTCTGCGCCACGTCCACGCAATTGCGCCGGAAGAGGATGAAGCCGCAGGGGCGCTCAGCCTTGAAGAAGGCGCGTTCGTCGTCTGTCAGCTTGGGGCCCGCGCAGCCGAAGATGACGGGTTTCATGACCTGATCCATGACCCCGGTCAGTCGCGCAGACCGCGCGCGGCGTCAATCACCCGTGCGGACAGGAACCGGGGCCAGCGCATCCGCCAGGGCGGCGATGGTCGCGTCGGCGCTGATTCGGTCGAGATCGGCCTCAAGGCCGTGCGCGCGCTCGGCGGCGTCGATGATCAGCGCGAGCATCCGGGAGTCCACGCCATAGCGATAGACGGGCGTATCCGCGTCCACCGACTCTACGCCGGTCTCCGCTGCGACCCGCGCGATGAGCCAGTCGACGAGGCTCATGCGCGGCGCTTCTGGAAGGCGACGCGAAGGAGCTGCAGCGTGCCGATATCGAACGCGCCGGCGGAGGTGCGGAAGTAGCGGTCGAGATCGTCCACGCGGCGCTGGCCGACGAGCGCCACCGCTTCGTCGCGACGCTCGCGGAGCCGCCGCCGCCAGATGCGCGCCGTTCGGGCGTAGTGGCGGCGGTCGTTGCGAATAATGACGGGCTCGAAAACACTGTCGGCGGCTTCGAGTATTTCCGGCAGCGTCGGCAGGTCCGATTCCGGGAAAATGCGTTCGCGCACGAAGGCGCCGTAGTCGGTGGCGTCGTACGCGGCGCGGTCGAAGGCGGCGGGGTAGGCGATGGTCTGGATCGAGAGGCGTCCGCCCGGCGCGAGCATGGCCGCGCATTTGGTGAAGAAGCGGCGATAGGCGTCGACGCGCACGTCCCGCGAAAGGCCCGCCGCTGCGAAATGTTCGAACGCGCCTACGGAAGTGATCGCATCATAGGGCGCGGACGGCGCGTGATCGGCCCAGTCCTCAAGTCGCACCTCGAGACGCGCATGGCCCATGGACGCCACATGCGCCGCCTGCGCGGCGCTGAGCGTCAGCCCTGTGGCGTGCGCGGCGTCGCGCGCCCACACCGCGCGTTCGATCAGCGCGCCCCAGCCGCAGCCGATATCGAGCAGGCGCTTGTCTGCCGCAACGCCGGACTGATCGAGATGCCAGTCAATCTTCGCGCGCTGCGCGGCGTCGAGATCATCATCGCCGTTGAACAACGCGCAACTATAGGTGCGCGTGGGATCGAGGAAGAGCGCGAAGAAGGCGTCGCCGGCGTCGTAGTGCGCCTGGATCGCCTGCGGCGTTGCGCCGACCTTGCGGACCGCGCTCATGCGGCGGAGGCCAGATGCCGGGCGAGTTGCGCCACCGACGGATGATCGAAGATCGCCTCCGCATCGATCTCGCGTCCTAGAAAGTCCTCCAGTTCGCCGGCGAGTTCAACCGCTTCCAGAGACGGCAGGCCGTAGGCGTCGAAGTCGCGGTCGTCATCGAGTGTGCTTTCAGCGACGGACAGCGCGCTCGCGAGAGAGGCGCGGATCGCCGCGCGGATCTCGGCTTCGGAAAAGGCGGGCATGGCGGCTCCTTCAGGCGGCGGCGGAAACGGGACGACGCCATACCGCGCGGACGGGCAAAGCCCCGGCGCGCCACGCATCGCGGGTGGCGGCGCGCGCTGTCTTGCCGCTGGTGGTGAGGCGCACGGCGCCGGGGGCGCAGAGGGCGATGACATCGGGCGTGAGATCGAAAGCGGCGGCGACAGCGTCGCGCAGGCGATGAAGGTCGGCGTCCGACTGCGCCGAGGCGTGCTCCACGAGGACGACGATATCCTCCTCGCCGACGCCATCGGAGACGGCGAACGCCGCGCAGGCGGCGCGTCTGCCGAGGACGTTTGCGATCTTCGCCTCGATGTCCGCCGCGTGGACCTTTCGGCCGCCGCGGATCAGCACGTCCTTGGCGCGACCGCTGATGTACAGGCGTCCGTCGCGGACGAAGCCGACATCGCCGGTGCGCAGCCAGCGGCGATCATCGCCGTCGAGCTGGCCGCCGAAGTGCGCCGCGCTGGCGTCCGGCGCCTTCCAGTATCCGGCGGCGAGGCTTGCCCCCGTCACCCAGATGGCGCCTTCGGTTCCTTCCGGAACCGGCGTTCCGCGCGCCTCGTCGACGATGCGAATGGCGGAACCGCGTCCGGGCACGCCGCAGTCCACGGGCGCTGCGTCGTCCGCGTCGAGATCGACGGCGGGATCGTCCGCGCGGCGGGCGCTGACGAAGAGGACCGATTCCGCGAGTCCGTAGCCCGGCGCGAAGGCCTCGGCGCGAAAACCATTGTCGGCGAAGCGTTCGGCGAAGCGCCGCAACGTGCGGCGGCGCACGGGCTCCGCGCCGTTCACCGCCACGCGCCATGACGACAGATCGAGGTCGGCTGTATCGGCGCGCGCCGCGCGGTCCGTCGCCAGATCGTAGGCGAAATTCGGGCCGCCGCTGAAGCTCGCGCGGCGCGAGGACATCAAGTGCAGCCAGCGCGCGGGGCGTTGCAGGAAGGCGGCGGGGTGCATCAGGGTGGACGGCGCACCGAAGGCCAGCGGCGCCAGGATCGCGCCGACCAATCCCATGTCATGAAAGGGCGGCAGCCAGAACACGCCGCGATCCGCGCCGGTCAGCGACCACGCATCGCCGATGGCGGCGATGTTGGCGCGCAGCGCGCCATGGGTGATCACCGCGCCGCGCGGCGCCTGTGTCGAACCGGACGTGAATTGCAGATACGCGATGGCGTTGTCGTCGGGCGCATGCGTCCCCATGTCCTCGCGGTCGGGCGCTTCGGCGGGACTTTCTCCGCGCGTGAGCACGAGCGTGGCGTCCGTCGACGTCGCGAGCCTTTCCACCGCTGCGCGCGCCGCCGCCGTCGTCGGCGCGGCCGCGGGTACGGCGATCCGTCCCGACAGGAGGCAGGCGAGAAACCCCGCGACGAAGGCCGGACCGGGCGGGTGCGCGACGATCACGCGGTCGCCGCTTCGTGTGCGACCGGCGATGCGCACCGCTTCGGCCCGCACGATGGCCCGCAGGTCCCGGTGCGACCACGTCTCTGCGTTCTCTTCCTCGCCGCGCCAGCGCACGAATTCGAACGCATCGGCGTCGTCATCTCTTTCCGAAAGGAGCGCAGCGACGATGCAGTGAGCCGGTTCGACGGACATGGACGCACAACCTCAACGCGAACAGAGGTAACATTCGCGCTAGAGGTGTCAAGCGGGCGCATGCAACGCCCGCGTGCATTGACCCGCCGCCACGGCAATCTCCACGGTGCCGAAAACGGAGGCCCGCATGTCCGATCTCGACTTCACCGGAAAGACCGTCCTCGTCGTCGGCGGCTCGAGCGGCATCGGCAACGGCATCGCGCACGCGTTCCGCACACGCGGCGCGTCGGTCCATGTCTGGGGCACCCGCGCGACGGCGGCGGACTACGCGGATGAGGAAGGCTCCGACCTTTCGGGCCTCGGCTACACGCAGGTCGATGTCTCGGACTTCGACGCCGTGGCGGCGGTGAAACCCGCCTTCGATGCGCTCGATGTTCTCGTGCTCGCGCAGGGCACGGTGCTCTACAAGCGCGGCGAGTTCGCGATGGACGGGTTCCAGAAGGTCATGGACGTGAACCTGGGAAGCCTGATGGCCTGCGCGACGAAGTTCCACCCGATGCTGAAGGCTTCGAGCGGATCGATCATCACCATCAGCTCGACGGCTGCGTATCACGCGACGATCGGCAACCCTGCGTACAATGCCTCGAAGGCGGCCGCCGTCGCGCTGACGCGCACGTTGGCGGTCGCATGGGCTGGCGACGGCATCCGGGTGAACGGCGTCGCGCCCGGACTGGTCGACACCAAGCTCACGCGCGTCACCACGAAAAATCCCGAGCGGCTCGAAGCGACGCTGCGCTCGATACCGGCGAAGCGGCTCGGGACGCCGGCGGACATGGCGGGCGCGACGCTCTTCCTCGCCTCGCCGCTGGCGGCCTATGTCTATGGTCAGACCATCCCCGTGGATGGCGGCCTGATCCTGAGCTGACTCAGTCGAGCAAGGCGTCGACAAGCCGGCGCACGACGGCGCCGGCGGACTTCGCGCTCAGGCGTTGCTCGTGACGCAGACGCCGCCATGTCTCGAAGCTGAGCGCCAGCTCCACCGCCTCGAACAGGGTGCGATCCTCGCTGACCGATTTCGGCGCCACGAACATAAGCACGCCGCGCAGCAGGCGCGTGAACTCCGCATGCCCTTCCTGCAGGAAGGGCGAATGCGCGCGGCGCGCGTCCGACGCCGTCTTGATCGGCAGGATTTCCTCGAACAGCCGCACGCGCCGGTCGATCAGCTGGTCGAGCCGTTCGCGCCATGTCGCCCCCTCGACGGCTTCATGGATGATTGGCCCGAGCCGCGCGATCATCAGGGCGTGCGCTTCGCTGTAGACGCCTTCCATGTCGCTGAAGAGCCGGAAAACGGTGCGGCGTCCGACGCCTGCGCGTTCGGCCACGCGTTCCGCGCTCGGGGCGATGTCGCCGTCGATGGCGAGATCGATGAGCGCCTGCGCAATGCGGCGGCGATTCGCGTCGGAGCGCCGACGACGACCGTCGCTACGGACATCGTCGCCCTGGATCGCGGGCTCAGCACCCGGTTTGCGTTTCGCCTTGGTCATGACCGGTCATTCGTTCCGAAGCGATCGACCGCCATGATGCGGCGTCGCGGGTGGGAGAGGGTGCAGCGATTGCGGTCCGCTCTCAACGGCCCTCGCCAGTTGGATTGACCGTTTCGCACGCTCACGGACATGTGAAGCATTGTCACGGGCGCGCGCCGCCGTCGTCATCCTCGATGAGGGCGATCAGCTGCTGGCCGCTGACGAGCGGGACGTCGGGACCGGAAACGGCGAAGTCGTAGAGCAGCCCTGTGCGCGTGGCGCTGAGCCGCTCCACCCGCACCGACAGGCGACCCGGCACGTCATCGAGGCGCGTGCAGGCCCATCGCACCCCGGACAGCACGGCCAGATACCCGATGGGCGGCCTCGCCCGGGCGATGCTGACGAGGGCCGTGTGCGTGGCGATGGCTTGCGAGGCGTATTCGATGGCGGCGGACGCGGGCAGGCGGCCATCGGCCCGCAGCGGATGGTCCGGCGCGCGGTGGCCTTCCGACCACGCTTCAAGCCATGCCTCTTCCAGCGCGCTGACGCCGTCGAGAAGGTGCATGGCGCCGGCATGCGGGATGAGCTTCTCGATGTCGGCCTTGGCGATCGGCAGGGGCGGGAGCGCGGGCAGGACGGCGGCCTTTCTGGCGTTGGCGTTGGCGCCTCTATAAGGGAAAGCTGGGCGCACAACGAAGCGGTCTTATGCACGCGACCTGGACTCTCGATCCCGAGCACCCCGCGCTTGCGGGCCATTTCCCCGGTCACCCCGTGGCGCCGGGCGTCGTCGTGCTCGATCGCGTGATCGCCGCCGCCTGCGCGCAGTTCCCGGGGCACGCGTGCGTCGGCGTCCGCCGGATGAAGTTCCTGCGCCCGCTGCGTCCCGGGGAGACCCTGGCGCTGGAACTGGAGGCGCCGCGCGCCGGAAACGCGCGCATCCGCGCCACGGTCGGCGGCGAATTGCTCATGGAGGGGCAACTCCTCATGTCGGAACGCTTGACCGAGGCGCCGTGATGGCCCTTCAAGCGCGTCTGGAGGGGCCGGCTGCAGACCGGCGGCGAGGAATTCGGGGGCGATGAAGAAGGTCCTGATCGTCCACTATTCCCAGACCGGACAGCTGAGCGACATCGTCGAGGCGATCGCCGCCCCGCTGCGCGCGAACGCCGACATCGCGGTCGACTCCGTCGCCATCCGCCCGCTGACCGCCTACCCGTTCCCATGGCCGTTCTGGCGCTTCTTCAACACCTTCCCCGAGACGGTCTATGAACAGGCCGATCCGATCGAACCGCCGGCCATCGATCCGGACGCGGACTACGATCTCGTGATTCTCGCCTACCAGGTCTGGTTCCTGTCGCCGTCACTGCCGACGATCGCGTTTCTGGAATCGGATGCGGCCAAGCGTGTGCTGAAGGACAAGCCCGTCATCACCGTCATCGGCTGCCGCAATATGTGGCTGATGGCGCAGGAGGTGATGAAGGAGAAACTGAAGGCGCTCGGCGCACGGCTGATCGACAATGTGGTGCTGACCGACAGCGCCCACAGCGCCTTCACCTTTGTGTCGACGCCCGCATGGATGCTCACCGGCAAGCGCGGGCCGTTCCTGAATGGGCTCATTCCGGCGGCCGGCATCCTGCCGCACGATATCGAAGGTTGCGCGCGGTTCGGCGTGGCGATCGCAGACCAGTTGCCGAACCGTCCCGCCGGCGCCGACAATCCGATGCTCTCCGGTCTTGGCGCAGTGAAGGTGAACAAGGATCTGATCGACAGCGAGAAGATCGCCAAGCGCAGTTTCAAGCTCTGGGGCGCGCTGTTGCGGGCGCTCGGGCCGCCGTCGTCCTTCTTCAGGCAGCTGGTGCTTTTTCTCTACGTGATCTTCCTCATCGTCCTGATCCTGACCGTGGTGCCCCTGACCGCGATCCTGAAAAAGCTCCTTTCGCCGCTCACCCGCGCCGCCGTCGCCCGCCAGCGCGCCTATTTCGCCGCGCCTTCGGGAGAATAGCGGCGATGGCAGCGCTGCGATGGACGCCCATGCCTTCCTGTGTTGAAACGAAACGATGACGTCCCGGCCAGTCTACATAACGCAGAGTGCGTCCTTCCTTCCCAACGCGCCGGTGGCCAACGACGCCATGGAATCCGTGCTTGGCCAGGCAGGCGGAAAGCCGTCTCGGGCGCGCCGGACCATCCTGCGCTCGAACGGCATCACCGCGCGCCACTACGCTGTCGACCCGGAGACGAAGCGGCCCACCCACACCAACGCGCAGATCACCGCCGAGGCGATCCGCAAACTCGCCAGCGCCGATTTCGATCTCGCGCAGCTGAACTGCCTCGTCACCGGCACCTCGATCGCCGACCAGCTCATGCCCAACCACGCCGTGATGGTGCAGGGGGAACTCGGCCTGCCGGTGTGCGAGGCGGTGGCGACGAGCGGTGTATGCCTCGCCGGGCTGACCGCGCTGAAATACGCGTACATGGGCGTCGCCAGCGGCGTGCATGCCAATGCGGTGGCGACGGGATCGGAAGCGGCGTCCGCGGTGCTGAGCGCGCGCAACTTCGAAGCCGAGTCCGATGCGAAGGTCGATGCGCTGGAGTCGCATCCCGAACTCGCCTTCGAGAAGGACTTCCTGCGCTGGATGTTGTCCGATGGCGCCGGCGCCGTTCTGCTCGAGGCGCAGCCCCGCGGTCACGGCCGCAGCCTGCGCATCGACTGGATCGAGACATTCTCCTACGCCGGTGAAATGGAAGCCTGCATGTACGCGGGTGCGGTGAAGAACCCCGACGGCACGCTGTCCGGCTGGACGCAGATGAGCTCTGCCGATCGCGAGCTCGATTCCGTCATGTCGGTGAAGCAGGACGTGAAGCTGCTGAACGCCAACGTGATCCGCTACACCGTGGAGAAGCCGCTGCCGGGCCTGGTGGAGCGCCGTCAGCTGCGCGTCGACGACATCGACCACTTCCTGCCGCACTACTCGTCCGCATTCTTCCGCGACAAGGTGCGCGACGGCATGATCGCCGCCGGCTTCGACATTCCGCAGGACCGCTGGTTCACCAACCTCACGACGAAGGGCAACACCGGCTCGGCGTCGATGTACATCATGCTCGACGAACTGATTCAGACTCGCGACCTGCAACCCGGGCAGCGCATCCTGTGCTGGGTGCCGGAGAGCGGCCGTTTTTCCAGCGGGTTCATGCATCTCACCGTGGTGTGACGCCGATGAAGACCGACGAGGTTCCCCAGGACGAAGCCCGCACCTATGGCGGCCAGAAGAAGCTGATGTACGCCGTGCGCGAGGACGGCGAATACACGGGCGTGAAATCTGCCGGGTGGGAGGTGGAAACCTACGCGACTGTCAGGGCGGTGGAGGAACTGGATCGCTTGCGTGACGACGCTGTCGCGCGCGCGAAGGCGGGCGCCACGTCGCCTCTTGAGGCGCACATGTATGTACGGCGCATGGATGTCGCGACGCTGGCAGCGGTGACGGGTATCTGGGAGTGGCGCGTGAAGCGGCATTTCCGGCCATCGGTGTTTGCGGGTCTCTCGACCGCGCTGCTCGAGCGCTACGCGCAGGCGCTCGATATCGATGTCGCCGCGTTGAAGCGCGCGCCGGAATGAGCATGGCCGACACCGCCGCATCCCCGCGTTTCCAGCATCGCCAGTCCGCGCATTGCGAAAGCGGCGTCGTCGCGAACCTGCTGACCCACAATGGTCTGAAGATCAGCGAGCCGATGGCGTTCGGGCTCTCGTCGTCGCTCGCCTTCGCCTATATTCCGGTCGTGAAGATGGCGGGGCTGCCGCTCATCGCTTACCGCATGCCGCCGGGCAATGTGATGAAGGGCGTGGAGAAGCGCCTGAACATGCGCTGGGTGCGCCAGACTTTCCGGGATCCATCCGAAGGCGCGCGCGAACTGGATGCACAGATAGATCGCGGCCGCGCGGTGGGCTTGCAGACATGTGTCTACTGGCTCCCCTACATGCCTGAAGACATGCGTTTTCACTTCAACGCGCACAATCTCGTGGTCTACGCGCGCGATGGCGCCGACTATCTCGTGAGCGATCCCATCTTCGAAGACGCCAACCGTTGCGATTCCGCGTCGCTGCAGAAGGCGCGCTTCGCGAAAGGCGCCATGGCCTCGCACGGTCTGCTCTATTATCCGACGCAGGTGCCGCGCGAGATCGACTACGAGGCCGCGATCCGCGGCGCCATCAGTCGCAACTACAAATACATGACCAAGGCGCCGCTGCCCGTGATCGGTGTCAACGGGATCCGCTTCCTCGGGCGCACCATCGAGAAGGTCGGCAAGGATCCGGCCAAGCGTGAGAAGTATCTGCCGGCCTTTCTCGGCCACATCGTGCGCATGCAGGAAGAGATCGGTACGGGCGGCGCGGGGTTTCGCTTCCTCTATGCGTCGTTCCTTCAGGAGTCCGCGAAGCTGCTGAACAATGCGCTCCTCGCCGAAGCGGCGAAGGACCTCACGGACGCCGGCGACGAGTGGCGGCGCTTTGCGCTGCAATCGACGAAGATGTGTCGCGGGCGCGCGACAATGGATACCGCGCAGCTCGCCGGCATTCTCAATGATATCGCCGCGCGTGAACTCGCGGTCTGGAAGAAGCTGCGCGCGCTCTGAGCCTCAGACGCGGGCGCACATCACCGCAAAGCGACCGTCAGGATCCGCATTGACGTGAACGAGTGCGCCGGCGCCTCTTTCGAGAAATGCGGAGATCGCTGCGCCGCTCTGGCTGTCGTAGTGCGCACGGCCTGACCTGTAGTCGAACGCCGCAGGGATGCCTGCGTCGCGGAGGAAGGCTTCCCCATCGCCGAACTGGCCGGCAGATCCGGTGCTGTCGAGGCCGCGTCCGCGGACCCAGTCGAGCGCCGCAGCGCGATCGCCGAACACCGTCGCCGCCGTCACCGCACCGCGCGAGCCGGCGGGATCGGTGCTGAGCAGCAGCCAGTGGCACGCTTCAGCCACCGGCGTGTCGGGCGCGAGATGGAGGCGGCGGCGCTGGATCTCCAGCGGCGGCGTGACGATGTCCACCGAGCCGACGAGCGCATGCTTCACTGCGCCGCTCGCGAGATCGAAGAGCGCCAACTGCAGCGCCGTCTCGAAGCTGAAATAGCGGTTGCACAGGAAGGTGCTGCGCCCGTGCAGGCCGAAATGCTTGGAGATGTAGAAGCACGCCGCGTTGGAAACGGTGTTGATGAAGTGCAACGGCTTGGGCGCCTCGCCGTCGCGGAAGAGAGACTCCATCACCTCGACGGTGACTTCCATGTCGCCGCGCCCGGAGGTGAAATAGACGGCCGTGTCGTGCGGCGCCGTGCGTCCGGCGAGGCAGCGGCCCGCGCCGATCAGCGCCAGCTGGATGAAACGTCCGACGCGACGCACGGGCTGGCCCGTCGCCTCCTTCACCAGCGGCTTCAGATCCGCCAGCGCATCGTCGGTCTCGACGGCGGCGTAGTAGTCGCCGCATCCGTGGATGAATGCTTCACGCATTGGCGACCACCAGGGCGGAATTGTTGCCGCCGAAGCCGAAGTAATTGAGCAGGAAGGCGCCGGGTTCGACTGGGGTCGGGCCTTGAGTCAGCGTTACGCCGAGTTCTTCCGCGGAAGCGCCGATGCCGGGCGTGCCGGGAACGAAGCCGCGCTCGACGGCGCCGCAGAAGAGGATCAGTTCGTTCAGCCCGCACGCGCCGAAGGTGTGGCCGATGAAGGGCTTCAGCGCGGACACCGGCGGTGGCGACGCGAACACGCGCAAGAGGCCCGCCGCTTCCGCTTCGTCGTTGAGCAGGCTCGCCGTGCCGTGCGTCTTGATCGCGCGCAGGGCGGTGGCGTCCGTCCCTGCGGCGCGCAACGCATCCGCCATGACGCCCGCGATTGTGGAGCCGTCCGGGTTCGCCGCGGATATGCCGTAGGGGTCGCACCCATTGGCACCGCCCTTCAGCCGAAAGCCTGTACTGTCATCCATGCCCACCACGAGCGCCGAACAGCCTTCGCCGAGCACCAGCCCGCGACGCCCGGCATCAAACGGCTTCATGCCGTCGCGCGCGAGGAGATCGAGACTCTGGAAGCCCAGAGCCGTGATCGCGTTGAACGCTTCGAGACCGAGAACGAGCGCGGTCTTCGCGTATCCTGCGCGCACCATCGCATCGGCATAGAGGAGGGCGTTTGCGGACGCCGTGCAGGCCGTGTTGAACGTAAAGTCCGCCCCGCCAAGGCGCAGTGCGCGGCGCAATTCGTTGCCGAGATTGCCCATGCTGGAATTCAACGTCAGCGGATGGGCGTCGAGCCCTGCGGCCAGCTCACGCTTGTAGACGGCTTCCGTGACAGAAATGTCGAGCGAGGACGTGCCGACAAAGAGCGCCGTCTCGCGCCGTTGCGCTTCGCTCAACCCCGCCGCCGCGATTGCTTCCTCCGCGACGTCCACGGCGACGCGCATCAGCCGCGTGTCGAAGTCCGCGAGCGGCGCGTCCGCCATCGGCATCGACGGGACATGCTCCACGCCCGCGCCCAGCGGCACCGGCGTCAGCACAGGGCGCGGCGGCGCGCGTTCGAGCGCATCAAGATTGGCGGCGACGCCCCGCCCGAGATGGGTGTGCAGTCCCGCGCCGAGAAACCGCACGCCGCTCATTGCGGCGCGTTCTGTCCTGCGATGATGAAGTCCGCGAGGCTCGACACACTGGCCAGCGCCTTGCGCGCATCCGGCCCGCCTTCGATGCGCACGCCGTAGCGTTGTTTCACCGCCATCGAGATCTGCAGCGCGTCGAGGGAATCGAGATCGTGCTCGCCGCCGATCAGGCGCGCCTCGCTGTCGATCTCCTCGGGCGCGATGTCCTTGTCGCACTCGGAGACAATCATCGCCTTCAAGTCCGCCATCAGCGCGGTGCGGTCTGCAATCGCCATGCGGTTCCCTAATCCCGGACCCTGTAGATGAGCCACGCCGCGACGAGCGCGACTGCCCCGAAGCCCCCGAGCTTGAGAAGCTCGGATGCGATGGCGGCGGTATCGCCGTCCCGGAGCAGGAGATCAAGGAAGCCGTCCAGTCCCCAGGCCATGGGAGACCATGCTGCGACATCCTGCATCGCCGCCGGCATCACGAATTTGGGAACCATGATCCCGCCGATAGCGGCGAGCACGATATTCCCCAGACCGCTGAGCAAGGTCGCCTGTTCCGTCGTCCGCGCCGCCACCGCGATGAGGAGGGCGAGGCCGAGTGCGGCGAGGCTCACCGTCGCCGAGAGCAGCACAAGCGCCTCCGGCGCGCCGCGTATCTGCAGCGCTTCCCCGCCGAGCAGCGGCACCAGGAACACCCCCACCGCCAGCATCAGCGCCACCTGCAGCTGGTTGATCGCGAAATAGGGGATGAGCTTGCCGAAGAACTGCGTGACGGGGCTCACATTCGTGGTGCGCAGGCGTCGGTGCGCGCCCAGCTCGCGTTCCCGCACGAAGGTGTTGGAGAAGGGTATCGCCACGAAGAAGATCGCGAAGACGAGCCAGGCAGGCACGTTCTGTTGCACGGCCGTCGGCGGCGTTTCGCGCGCGAAGGCGTAGGTCGTGACGATCTGCGCCTTGCCGGCCGCCTGGTCGCCCCCGCCTGCGCCGACGCGCTGCAAGAGGAGATCGAGGCGCTGGCGGCCGACCGCCTCGCGCAGCACGCCGAGGAATATCGCTTCGGTCTGCTTGCTCGCATCCGGCGCGACGATGACCGTCAACAGCGGCGGCGCGCCGGGTTGCGGCGGTGTCAGCACGGTGGCGCCGTAGGTCTTGCTCACGTCCACGGCGAAGGAAAACTCCCCGGCGCGCAGGCGTTCCTTCAGTCGCGCGTCGGATGGCAGCGGCGTCGTCTGCGAGATGCGGAAGGCGCCGTTGTCGGCGAGGCGTTGCGTGAGCGCCCTTGCGGCGTCGCTTCCATCGCGGTCGATGACGAGCACGTCGATCGCGCGCCCGCCGCGCGCGGCATAGACGTCCTGCAACGCCAGCGACATCACGAGGATGAAAACGAGCGGCAGGATGAAGAGGAGAGCGAGCCCGTGGACGTCGCGCCCCAGCAGCCGCAATTCCTTGACGACGCAGGCGATCAGCGCGGTCATGCGTCGCCGCCCCGCTCGAGCAGGCCCAGATAGATGGTCTCGAGCTTGCTGGCGCCATAATCGAGCCGCGCCACATGCCCGCCGGCGGCGCGGACTTTCGCGAGCCACGCATCGAGCGCGGTGTCCACATCCAGCAGCACGTCGAAATGCGTCGGGTCCAGCCACGCCGCGCCGGCGAGCGCCGCCGCATCAGCGATGGGGGCCGCGAGCGTCACGCGCAGCCGCCGCTCCGCGCCGCGCTGCACCAGCGCCTGCGTCCTTTCCAACGCAATCACCGATCCACGATCGATCACCGCCACCGCGTCGCAGAGCGCCTCGACTTCCTCCATGTAGTGCGAGATATACATGATCGTGACGCCGGAACGTTTCAGCGCGGCGATCGTCTCGACGATTAGCGCGCGCGAGCGTGCGTCGATGCCGACGGTTGGTTCGTCGAGGTAAAGAATCTTCGGCGCGCCCACGAGCGCAATAGCGAGATTGAGACGGCGCTTGAGTCCGCCGGAATAGGTCTCCGCGTGACGGTCCAGTACATCGTCGAGCTGGCAGGCCGCG
This sequence comes from Hyphomonadaceae bacterium, assembly GCA_016791445.1. Lineage (GTDB taxonomy): Bacteria > Pseudomonadota > Alphaproteobacteria > Caulobacterales > Aquidulcibacteraceae > VFBF01. Next base: position 224,015 of record JAEUMP010000006.1, read on the forward strand.
CTCGCCTCCGCTACCCGCGCCTTGCGCAGCGCGCCGGAGACGTTCTGTACGCCGGCGAAGAATTCAAGATTCTCGCGCCCCGTCAGCGCGGGATAGAAGGCGAGATCCTGCGGGGCTATCGCGCTTGCGGCGCGCACGGCCGAGAGATCGCTGCGCACGTTGGCGCCCATGATCTCGATTTCGCCGTCCTGCAAGCTGATCGCGCCTGTCAGCAACCCGAGCAGCGTGCTCTTGCCGGCGCCGTTGGGGCCAAGCAGGCCAAAACAGCAGCCGGCCTCCACCGCAAGGCTCACGCCCGACAGTGCATCGCTCTCGGCGCCGCGATAGCGGTGGCGCACGTTCGAAACGCGCACGATGGGCGTCGCCGTCGTCATGCCTTGCCGTTTCCCCTCGACCACGCCCTGTAGAGCCTGAGCCGGGGGCGTCCGTCCAGATGGCGCCCCCGGCGGCGGTGTTTGACACCGGACGTATGGCCGCCCTAACCCTCGCGCCCGCGCCGTGTGCGGACCCGCCTGGAAGGACCCTGATGCCCCGTCTTCTGATCGTCGCCGTCTTCGCCGCGCTGGCGGCCTGCTCCCAGCCCGCGCCCGCGCCGCCGAAGGAGGTTGCGCCGGCGCCGAAGGCAGAGCCGCCGCCGTCCATCGAGGGGATTCCGGCTGGGACCTATAGGCTCGACAAGTCGCACGCGAGCGTTGATTTCAAGGTGAGCCATCTCGGATTTTCGAACTACGCGGCGCGCTTTGCGCGATTCGACGCAACGCTGGAGTTCGACCCCGCCAATCCTGCCGCCGCATCGGTCACGGCGACGGTGGACCCGAACTCCCTCGTCGTGCCGACGCCGCCGGCGGGCTTCCTGGCGGAGCTGAAGGGCCCGCAATTCCTCGATACGGCGAAGTTCCCGCAGATCACCTTCAAGTCCACGAAAGTCGAGCCGCTCACCGGCGGACGCGCGCGTATCACGGGCGATTTCACCCTGCGCGGCGTTACCCAGCCGCTTGTCCTGGATGCGCGCTTCAACGGCGGCTATCCGGGCTACGCGCCGATGGACCCGAATGCACGGATCGGCTTCTCCGCCACGGGCGTCATCAAGCGGTCGGCGCACGGCATGAGCTACGGCATCCCGGCGCCCGGCACGCGCATGGGCGTCGGCGACGATGTCACCGTGATGATCGAAGCGGAGTTCACCGGGCCGCCTTTGCCGACGACGAATTGAGACGGGATCGTCCGCTCAGACCGGGGCGGTGACGTACTTGCCGCCGAACACGGCCTGCCAGTTTTCGATCTCGGAGACGACGATGTCGTCGGCCGCATGCGCAAGATCGGAGACGAGGCCATAGTCCGCGCCGCTGTCGCCGGCGGCGATGAGCGTGGCGATGCGTGCGTGGACGGCGTTGAGTTTTTCGGCGGTCACTTCCGAAATCGCCGCGAAGCGTTCGAAGTCGCCGAAATAGCGGATGCCCGCGACAGCGGCGCCGAAGGTCGGCAGCAGCACGCCGAGGAAAGTGAAGATCTTCGTCATCGGATAGATCGCCTTGTGGATGCTCTCCGACACCAGCGCGAGCGCACTCAGGCCGAGGAAGATCGCGACGGAAATCACCGCCAGCATGAAGAGCGCTTCGGAAAGGCCGTCGAGGCTGTGGTGCACCCGGGTGAGGCGGCGCGCCTTGGCGTGGTGATAGTCGCGCTGGCGAACGACGTGGTCGTCCAGCAATGTCTGTAGCGCAGTGTGCAGGTAAGGTTTCGAGACCGCGATTTCAGGCAGGCCGACTTCGCGCAGCCCTTGTCGGGCGTACCACTCCGGCCATGAGGTTTCGGTGCCCTGCGGCCAGCGTCCCGGCGGGCGCGCCACGCCGAGCGCGAGCAGAAGTGGCGCGTGCCGGAAGTACTCCGCCACACGTCGCGTCTCGAACCAGCGGCCATGCCAGCGCCTTTTCTGCCCGAGCGTGGTGATCGTGATGATGCCCGCGAGCAGGAGAAATTCGACGGCGGCGAAATAGACCTTCTCGCTCGACGAGGCGAAGGGCAGGTAGGCGATGCCGATGACGATGGCGAGCGACGACAGAACGAAGTTGGCGACCATGCCGCCGCGATAGATGTCCGACAGATGCGAGGAGACGCCGTCCGCCCAGGCAAATCGGCGCAGGACCTTCGCTTCGATATGTCCCGGAAACGCCGCGTCGGCGCCAGGAAGCGCCTTCGCCGCCGTCAGGACCCCCGCACCGCTGCCCGCAGCGATCGCGTCCGGCGTTTCATAGCGCGCGGTGAGAGAACGAAACGGCGAACGGTCCTTGTCGCCGCCGAACAGCGCCTCGATGCGCCGATAGGCGTGCCACAGCGTATTGCTGCGTCCATGCCAGCGCTCGCGCGCGATGGTGGCGACGCCTTCGCTCGCCGCCTGCCTGCTGTGAGGCTTGCCGTGGCCGCGCGTCCCGCCGCTGGCGTCCGGCGACATCACCGACCGCACGATGGACTGAAGCGCCGCGTCCCGTTCCGCAACCGACGGCGCGGAGTCCTTCAGCGAGGTGAGTGCTTCGGGCATGCTGAGTATGCGCCAGTTTTCCGGCGCGCCTGCGTCGATCCAGAGCACCGGCGCCCCCATTTCCAGCGCCGCCGCCACGGTGTGACCGGTCCCGCCGACGAAGAAGTGGCTGACGCCGTCCCAAACCGCCACGACAAGGTCGGACTGCTCGATCATCACCCGCGCCGAGAGCGCCACCCGCTTGGAGGAAATCGCAGCGAAGCTCTGCGCGCGCGCGAGATCGTGGGGCGCATCCTGCGCAGCGAGGAAATACGCGGTGACAGTCGCGTCCTGCTCAGCGAGTTCGAAGAGCCGCGCCGAACGGTAGAGCGCGCGCACGCGCGCCGCGCGCGCTTGGGTCTCCGGCGCCGCCGCGTCCTCATCGCCCAGCAGCGCGCGCGCATCGGCGGCGTTTGTCGGCAGGGCGTTGATCGCGGCGTTGAGCGCGCGCCCGAACGGCAGCGGCGCGACCAGATCCCAACCGCGGGCGAGCGCACTGTGCGCCGCCGCCTGGTCGAAGCCGTCGGCGAGCATGGAGTGCAGGCGCGTCGGTGCGAGGCAATCCGGGCCGAAGGGCCCGGGCGTGGCCGCGACGGCGGAGTCGATGGCGTCGAACACCTGCTTCAGGACGGCCTCAATGCGCGCGACGTGTTCGGCGTAGAGGGGATGGCCGGCGCGGTGCCCGGTGACGCCGAGGCTCAGGCGCACGCGCGGCGGGGACGGCGCGGGTACGGTTTCCTTCTCGCTCATGGAAGCGTCGGCGCCCTCAGACTGGAAGGCTAGGGGAATGCCCGTCCGCGCGCGTCGGCGCAAGGCATGCGGATGCGCCTGCCGGGCGGGTCAGAGCATCCAGCGTGCGATGACGTTGCGGTGGGTTTCGCTGGTGCCGGAATAGATGGTCGCCGCCCGCACCGTGAGGTACTTCGCCATGGCGTGCGCGCCGCCGCCGTCCTCGTCGCTCCCGTGGCGCGCCGCCATGGCCGTCGGGCCCGCAACGTCAAGGGCGAACGCCGCGACCTTCTGGTGCAGCTCGCTGCCGATGAGCTTGAGCATGGACGGCGTCGCGTCGTCGTGTGCGCGGGGCCTGCCCGACGGCAGCGCATCCTGTTCGACCTGCGCAAACGCTTCGAGTTCGATCTGGAGCTGCGCGAGACGGGCGAGGAGCGTTGCATCCTCGTCGTCGAGCGCCCTCAGCGCCTGCGCGCCACGATGGAGGATGCGGCGCACCAGCGCCGACGGCGAGTTGTTGGCGCGCGCGAGTTGCATCAAACGCTTGGCGATCGCCCAGCCCTTATCCTCCGCGCCGACGCGATTGCCGGCCGGCACGCGCACGCCGTCGAAGAAGACCTGATTGACCTCATGCTCCCCGGCGAGATCGATGATCGGCGCAATCGTGATGCCGGGCGTATCGAGATCGATGAGCAGGAAGGTCAGGCCGTGCTGCGGTCTTGCCCCGTTTGCAGTGCGCACGATCGCGAACATCCGATTGGCGAGGTGAGCGCCTGTGGTCCAGATCTTGGTTCCGTCGATGATGTAGTCGTCGCCGTCGCGTCTTGCGCGTGTGACGATGTTGGCGAGGTCCGACCCGGCGCCCGGTTCGGAAAATCCCTGGCACCACATGTCTTCGCCGGACAGCATGGCCGGCAGATACCGCGCCCGTTGCGCAGGCGTCCCGCATTCGATGAGCAGGGGGCCGAGGCTGCGCAATCCGGTGGCGAAGAGGAGCGGCGCATCGTTCAGCGCGCATTCGCGGTCGAACAGAAAGCGGCGTCGCGCGGACCAGCCCGTCCCGCCCCATTCGACCGGCCATGCCGGCGCGATCCAGCCGCGCGCGTGCAGACGGCTATGCCAGATGCGGCACGCCGCCATGTCCGCGTGAACGCCGAGCGTGCGACGACCGGCGGCGCGGAGTTCGGGCGTCAACGCGGCGTCAAGAAAGGCGCGCACATCGGCCAGAAATGTCGCATCGTCCGCAGTGTCGTCGCCCGGCGGCGCGGCGCGCACGGTCGCGATCCCCTGCATATCGATGCCTCCCGGCGATGGAAATCGTGGTTGGCGAAAAACTAGGCGCGTCAGGGCGGCGAAGCTTGATCCGCATCAACCGCGCGCCATGCGCGACAACTTGACCGGTGCGGCGCGGCGTCGAGTTGATGTCGATCAAGCGGCGCAGATGACGCGCGTGTCACCGTTTTCGGGTTCTTGAAGAGGAGCCGTCATGTTGACCGCACGTGTTCTTGCATTTTCCCTGATGACCGCCGCCGTCGCGTTCGCTGCGCCGGCGCAGGCCGGTGTGCTGGACAATGTCCAGGTGAAAGTCGGCGTCTCGGGCATTCTGCCCGAGGAGAGCGCCGACATTTCCGTCATCGGCGGCGACGTCGATATCTCGGATGAGTACGTTCCCACGCTGCAACTGGAGTATTTCTTCACCAAGAACATCTCCGCCGAACTGCTCTGCTGCGTCGCACAGCACGATGTCGGCGCCGTGCAGACCGCGCTCGGTCGCGTCGATCTCGGACAGGTCACGCACTTCCCGCCGACGGTGACGCTGAAGTATCGCTGGACAGATTTAGGACCTGTTGAGCCCTATGTCGGCGCGGGCGTGAACTACACGCACTTTTTCAACAAGAAGCTGCCGGCGGGCGGCCCCGTCACCTCGATCGATTATGACGACTCCTTCGGCGGCGCGCTGCAGGTCGGGGCCGACATCCGGATGAACGACCACTGGTCGGTCAATCTCGATGTCCGCAAGATCTGGATCAACACCGACGTCACCATCTACGCCGGCGCCACGCGCGTGGACGCGGACGTGGACATCAACCCTGTGGTCGCCACCGTCGGTGTCGGCTACCGCTTCTGACCCAAAGCGAACGCGGCGATCGGTCAATCCCCGATCGCCGCGTCTTTCCGGCGCGCCGCCGCACGTCTATGCTCGGTCTTGCGGAGCGTCGTGAGAGGTGACGGTGAGCAAGCGTGCAGGAAAGCCTTCGGCTGACCGACCGACGGCGCTGCGCGTGAAGGCGCTTCCCGTCGACACCCTGCGCGAAAACGTCGTGATGCTTGCCCGCGACTGCCGGGCGCTGCGTCCGGAGAGGCTCAAAGGCTCGCGCAAGGTCGAGGTGCGCGGGGCGGGCAGATCCATCGTCGCCAGCATCCTCATCGTGGACGACCCGGCGCTCGTGTCGGCGACGGATGTCGGCATCACACGGCCCGCGCTCGAACGACTGTGCCTCGCGGACGGAGACGACGTCGTCATCGCGCCCGCAGTTTCACCCGAAAGTCTCGATAGCGTACGCGCAAAGATCCGGGGTGAAACGCTGTCGGAAGAGGCGATCTTCGCCATCGTCCGCGACCTCGCCGCACATCGCTACTCCGACATGGAGATAGCGGCCTTCCTGATCGCCTCGGCGAGCTTCATGATCGCCGAAGAGGTCCTTGCGCTCACGCGGGCCATGGCCGATGTGGGCACGCGTCTCGACTGGAAGCGCGACCTGATTGTCGACAAGCACTGCATCGGCGGCATTCCCGGCAATCGTACCACAATGATCGTGGCGCCCATCGTCGCCGCCCACGGCCTCACCATGCCGAAGACGTCGTCGCGCGCGATCACCTCGCCAGCGGGAACGGCCGACACGATGGAGGTGTTTGCGCGTGTCGATCTCGGCGTCGACGAAATGCATGCGGCCGTTGAGAAGTGCGGCGCGTGCATCATCTGGGGCGGTCATGTGAACCTATCGCCCGCGGACGATGTGCTCATCTCGGTGGAGAGACCGCTCTCGATCGATACGCCGGAGCAGATGGTCGCCTCGATCCTCTCCAAGAAGCTCGCCGCCGGCTCCACCCATCTCCTCGTGGACATGCCTGTCGGTCCCACGGCGAAAATTCGCTCCGGCGTCTATGCGCAGCGCGTGCGAAAATTGTTCGAGTTCGTGGGCGCGCGCCTCGGGATCGCCGTCGAAGTGATGGTGACGGACGGCGGCGCACCGATCGGACGTGGCGTCGGGCCGGTATTGGAGGCGCGCGATGTCCGGGCGGTTCTCGACAGGAGCGCTGACGCGCCGATGGACCTGCGCGAGAAATCACTCGATCTGGCGGGGCGGTTGCTTGAGTACGACCCCGCCATGCGTGGCGGGCAGGGGCGTGCGCGCGCCCGCGACCTGCTGGACAGCGGCGCCGCCGCGCGCGCGATGGACGCGATCATCGAGGCGCAGGGCCCGCCGCCGCGCACGGCGAGACTTGGGCCTCTGACCCACGAAGTTGTCGCGCCGCACGGGGGAGTCGTGGCGTCGATGGATTGTTTCCGCATTGCGCGGCTCGCGCGTCTCGCCGGCGCCCCGACAGATCCCGGCGCGGGTCTCGACCTGTTGAAATGCACCGGCGAAACGGTGCGCGCCGGAGAACCGTTGATGCGCATCCATGGGGAAGAGCCGTCCGACTTCGAGGCGGCGGTGGAGGCCGCCACGCGCACCTGCGGCATCGACGTGAGTGCGCCGTGAGTGCGACCCGACTTCACGCCTTTCGCGACGATGGAGCCGCCGTGCAGCGACTGGCCGACGCGCTCGGCGTCGAGCCGCAGTTCGTCGAAACCCACGTCTTTGACGACGGCGAAATCGTCCCGCGCACGCCTCCCGCGACGGAAACCGTCGTGGTCTATCGCTCGCTCGCACAGCCGAACACGCGGCTCATCGAACTGGTCCTCTCCTGCGATGCATGGCGTCGCGCCGGAGCGAAGCGCCTTGTGCTTGTCGCGCCGTATCTCTGCTATATGCGCCAGGATGCGGTCTTTCATCCCGGCGAGCCGGTCAGCCAGAAAGTGATCGGCGACATTCTCGGCGCGCGGTTCGATCGTATCGTGACCGTCGACGCCCACCTGCATCGCACGGGGCGTCTGGAAGACGTCTTCGTCGGCGTCGAGTGCGCCAATCTACGCGCCGCCGGGGGCATCGCGGGCCATTTGCGCGCGGATACTCTCCCGGAAAATCTGCTGGTGCTCGGGCCCGACAGCGAGTCCGGACCTTGGGTCGAGGCGCTTGCGCGCCATATCGGCCGGGACGGCGCGGTGCTGGAGAAGACGCGCCGCAGCGATCACGACGTCAGCGTGCGCCTGCCAGATCATGTCGACGTCGCCGATCGTCCGGTGCTGCTGCTCGACGACATATGTACGAGCGGCGGCACGCTCATGGCGGCGAGCGAAGCGCTCTACCGCAGGGGCGCGGCGTCGGTGGAGGCCATCGTCACGCACGCGCTGTTCTCGCCGGAGGTGGGCGCGCGGATCGCAGCCGCCGGCGTGCGGCGGATCAGATCGTGCGATTCCTGTCCGCACCCCACCAACGCGATACCGCTCGCGTCGGTGCTGGCGGACGCGGTGAGAACGGAGTGGTCGACATGAGTGCGCTTCTGCACTTTCACGGCGCGGCCGGGTGCGTCACGGGATCTTGCGCCCTGCTGGAAACCAAGCGTGCGCGCGTGCTGGTGGATTGCGGACTCTTCCAGGGTTCGAAGACGCTCAAGTCGCTGAACTACGAGCCCTTTCCATTTGATGCGGCGTCCATCGACGCCGTCCTGTTGACGCATGCCCATATCGACCACTGCGGGCTCCTGCCGAAGCTCATGCTGGCCGGATTCGCTGGTCCCATCTTCGCCACGGGCGGTACGCGCGATCTTTGCATGGTGATGCTGCCCGATGCGGGCGCCATCCAGGAAATGGAAGTGGAGACATTGAACCGGCGCAACCAGAGACGCGGCGGCGAAGAGGTCGCGCCGATCTACACGGCCAAGGACGGACGCGACGTGGTCACGCAGTTTGAAGTCGTCCGGCTGGGTGATCTCGTTGATGTGGCGGAGGGCGTACGCGCGCGCTGGTGGCACGCGGGCCACATTCTCGGCGCGGCGTCAGTGGAAGTGGAGGTGACGGACGGCGACGAGGCGCCGATGCGACTGCTGTTTTCGGGCGACATCGGACCGGGCGGGCGCGACCTCATGGATGATCCCGCAGGGCCTGCGGGCGTCGATCATGTGATCCTCGAGAGCACCTACGGCGACGTGGAGCGCGCGACGGTGTCCACCGAGGAGCGCCGAAGCATTCTCGCGGCTGAAGTGTCGCGCGCCTACACGCAGGGAGGGCCGCTGCTGATCCCGGCGTTTGCAGTCGAGCGTACGCAGGAACTGATCGTGGACCTGCTGGATCTGATGGAGGGCGGAACGGCGCCGCCGGGCCCTATCTATCTCGACAGCCCGCTCGCGATCCGCGCAAGCGATGTCTTCTTCCGGCACGGACAGGCGGAGAGCGCAGACAATCCCTTTCGCGCGCTGCGGGGGTCGCGCCTCCTGCGGTTCACCGAGTCCGCCGCAGAGAGTCGCGAGATCGAACGGGTGAAGGGTTGGCACGTCATCATCGCCGCCAGCGGCATGTGCGATGCGGGCCGCATCCGTCACCATCTCAAGCGCCTGTTGTGGCGCGAAAACGCCACGGTGTTGATTGTCGGCTATCAGGCTGTCGGCACGTTGGGGCGTTTCCTGCTCGAGGGCCGCCGCGAGGTGCGCATACAGGGCGATGTCATCAAGGTGCGCGCCGCCGTGCGCGAGATCGATATCTATTCCGGCCACGCTGACGCTGGCGGACTGGTGCGTTGGGCGCAGGCGCGTGCACCGGTGGCGGGGAAGGTGTTCCTCGTGCATGGGGAACCGCCGAACCTGAAGGGACTTTCGCGGCGGCTCATCGCGGCGGGCTTTGCGGCGGAGAATGTCGTGACTGCGAGGCTGGATGAGAGTTATCGCCTGCGCGCCGGCGGCGCCGAGTTCAGGGCGGCGGGTGCGCCGCGCATCGCCCACGACGCGGTCGCCGAACCGGACTGGCACAATGCGCGCGCGGCCTTCCTGTCAGCGCTGAACGAACGGCTGGCAAAGGCGGCGGACGATGCGGAGAGACAGCGCTTGCTCGAAATGCTGGGCGCTGCGCTCGGCTAGGCGCGGGGCGGAGGCAGGTCGTCGTCGTTCAGGAGGATACGATGGGCGGCGCCCTCGAGATCCTCGTACTGGTCGGCCCGCAGGCTCCACAGAAACGCTGCAAGCCCCATGGCGCCGAGCGAAACCGCCGCTGGTATCAGGAAGACGATGATGTCCATGACTGCATGCCTTGAAGACGAAGCGCGTTGAGAGTGACCAGGAGCGACGAGCCCGCCATGGCGAGCGCCGCGACCAGCGGCGTGACGAAGCCGAGCGCCGCCACCGGCACGGCGACGGCGTTGTAGAGCGCCGACAGGGCGAGATTCTCGGTGATGCGCTTCTGTGCGGCGCGCGCGGTGTCGATGGCATCCACGACCGGCGCGAGATGCTTGCCAGTGAAGACGATGTCGGCGGCGGCCTGGCTCACTTCGACCGCCGTACCGGGCGATGCGGAGGCGTGGGCGGCGGCAAGCGCTGCGGCATCGTTGAGGCCATCGCCAACCATCAGCACCTTGTGTCCTGCGGCACGCAGCGCATCGAGCCGCGCGGACTTTTGCGCAGGTCGAGTTTCCGCGGACCAATGCGCGACGCCGGCCTCCCGCGCTGCTTCGGCGACGGCGCCGGCGCGATCGCCGGAGAGGATTTCCACTGCGAGACCTCGCGCCTGCAGCGCCGCGATCACGCGCGCTGCGTCGGGGCGAAGCTCATCGACGAAGGCGATGCGGACAGGCGCGGCGTCTCCGTGCGCAAACCAGAGTTCCGCCGCGTCGTCGTCGTGCTCGGGGGCATGCGGCGCGGCGAAGCTCCGTCGTCCGAGGCGCGCCGCAACGCCGTCGATTTCGCCGGTGATGCCTTCGCCGGGGACTTCGACGGCCGCACGCGCGGGCGCGCCGGGGCCTGCCGCATCGACGAGCGCGCGCGACAGGGGGTGCCGCGAACAGCGCGCAAGCGCCGCAGCGGCGTCGAGCGTGCCTGCGTCAAGAGAGGTGGCGAGGCGCGGCTTTCCGAGAGTCAGCGTGCCGGTCTTGTCGAGAACGACGGTGTCGATCTGCGCGAGACGCTCAAGCGCGTCCCCGGATTTCACGAGCACGCCGCGCTTGAAGAGCCGTCCCGTCGCCACGACCTGGACCGCCGGCACGGCAAGACCGAGCGCACACGGGCAGGTGATGATGAGCACCGCGACCGCGATCATCACCGCATCGTGGAAGCTCACATCCGCGATGCCGGCAACGCCAGCCGTACGCAGCAGGGCGGGGCCGAACATCCAGAAGAGGAAGGTCACCGCGGCCAGCGAGTGCACGACCGGGACGTAGAGACGCACCGCCTTGTCGGCGATCCGCACGAAGCGCGCGCGCCCCTGTTCGCCGATCTCGATGAGCCGCGCCAGCTGCGCAACAAGCGAGGCGTCTACCGGAGAGGAGACGCGCAACGTCAGCGGGCGCGTCAGGTTGATGGCGCCTGCGTGCACGGTGTCGCCGATGCGCGCGGGGACGGGAAGCGTTTCGCCCGTGAGCAGGGCGCAATCGAGTTCAGAGACGCCATCAACGACCACGGCATCGACGGGCGCGCGTTCTCCGGCGGCGAGCAGAATGGTGTCGTCCGTTTCAAGAGCCTTGGCGGCGACCGCTTCCGCACGGCCATCTGCGGCGAGCCGCACCGCGGTCGTGGCCTGCATGGCGAGAAGGTCGCGCGCCGCCGTGCGCGCCTTTTCCCGCAGGCGATGGTCGAGATAGCGACCGATCAGCAGCAGGAAGAGCAGCATGCAGACGCTGTCGAAATAGGCGTGGTGGCGACCCGTGGCGGTCTCCACCAGACTCATCGTCAGCGTCAGCACCACCGCGATCGAAATCGGCACGTCCATGTTCGTCCGGCCGCGCTTCAGCGCCGCGACGGCGGAACGGAAGAAGGGCCGGCCCGAATAGAGCGCCGCCGGGATCGCCACGATCGCCGACCACCAGTGCATCATGGTGCGCGTCGATCCGCCCATGTCGAGATCGCCGGTCCAGACCGGGATCGAGAACATCATCACATTCATCGACGCGAAGGCCGCGACCGCGAGCGCGCGCAAGAGGCGGCGGCCTTCCTCGTCGATCTGCTTCTGGCCCTCGGCGGGATCGAAGGCGGTCGCGGCGTAGCCGAGACCGGCCAGCGCGCTGGAAATCGTGCGCGCATCGACATCGCCGCGTGCCCACGTCACCCGCAGGCGCGCAGTGGAGAGATTGAGCCGCGCATCGCGCACGCCGGGCAACGCGAGCATCGCGCCCTCGATCTTGCGGATGCAGCCCGCGCAGCGCGCGCCCTGCACGAGCATTTCCAACACCTCGACGTCTTCCTCGCCCGCGCGCACGAAGGCCGTAGGATCGACGCCGGCAGGGGACGAGGCAGGAGGCGCGAGGCCGGACGGACAGCCGACGGCGTCTGCGGACGCGGCGGTCAGCGCGGCGGCGTCCATGTCATCCTCCGCTCGAATTCGAACTTCTGCGCCCCGCGCTGCGCGACGCCGTGGAAGGTCCAGCCGCCGGCCGGAATCGAGCTGATGTCGGCGACATAGACGCCGTCGCCCTCGCCGGTGAACGTGAGCGTCGCATCGTCACGGGTCGTCGCCGGCCGACGCAGTTCGCCTTCGATGGTGAGACCATCGATTGGGCGCCCATCGCGATCGGCGAAGGTCACCATCAACTGCGGCGTTGCGCCGGCGGCGATGATCTCCATGCCCGCGCGCCACCCAAGCGCTTTCTGTTGCTCGCGTTCTGCGATGGTTTCGTTGTAGCGAAGGCCCTGGAGGTAGGAGCGCCGCTCGTCCTCGCCCGGAAATGTCCGCACCGCCGCGACCGTGAACGCCACGTTGATCGCGATGATGGCGCCGAAGAAGAAGAGCATCGCGGCGAGGACATGCCCGCCCTTGAGTTCGCGGCGATGGAGGGTGCGGGACGTCATCTGGGTCCTCCTGCCATGAAGATGGCGTGGCGCTCGGTCGTGGTGCGCGTTTCAGGTTCGTGCAGGACGAAACGGATGTCGTTGGACTGTGCGGTCGCCTCTGCGGAGACAACGTAGATGCGCATGGACGTCACGTCGTCAGGGCGGGCGTGAACGACAAGCGCGCCGTCCGGCGTCGCGTTCGTCGCCATCGCCGATATCCGCGCGTCGGGGAGCCCCGCGACCTGCAGCTCCAGCATGCGCTCGCGCGGTTCCTTGTTGATGATGCGAACCATGTAGCCGTTGCGGATCGAGCCGTCCGAGAGCCTCACGAAGGGCGGGCTGCGGTCGCGCATGGCGTCCAGGGAAAGCGTCGTGCGGTTCATGAGGCCGACGAGCATCGCGACACTCACAATGGCGAGCACCACCGCGTAGAGGATCGTTCGCGGCCGTACGAAACGATAGACCGGCGCCTCGCCGCATTTCGCACGATCGACATTCTCGTAGGAGTCATAGGCGATGAGCCCCTTGGGACGTCCGACCTTTTCCATCACCGCGTCGCAGGCGTCGATGCACAGCGCGCAGTTGATGCACTCCAACTGGTCGCCGTCGCGGATATCGATGCCCTGAGGGCAGACTGCGACGCATTGGCGGCAGTCGATGCAGTCGCCGCGTCCGTCCCAGCTTGCGCCTTTCTTGTGCGCGCCGCGCGGCTCCCCGCGCGCCACCTTGTAGGTCACGTTGAAGGCGTGTTTGTCGGTCATCGCCGCCTGGATGCGCGGCCACGGGCACAGATAGGTGCACACCTGTTCTCGCATGGTGCCGGCGAGTGCGTAGGTTGTGAAGGTGAGGATGGCGATGAAGAGATAGATCGTGACCGCCGCCTGCCCGGTGAATATCTCGCGCATGAGCGTCGGCGCATCGCCGAAGTAGAACACCCAGGCGCCGCCGGTGAGAGCCGCGATGACGATCCACAGAAAGTGCTTCGTGACCTTCTTGCGCGCCTTGTCCATGCTGAGCGGCGCCTTGTCGAGACGCATGCGCGCGTTGCGGTCGCCCTCGATCCAGCGCTCGACGTGGATATAGAGATCGGTCCACACCGTCTGCGGGCAGGCATAGCCGCACCAGACCCGCCCGAAGAGGGCGGAGGACAGGAAGATGCCTACTGCGGCCGCGATCAGCAGGCCGGTGATGAAATAGACTTCCTGCGGCCAGAGTTCGATGAAGAAGAAGTAGAAGCGCCGCCCCTCGAAATCGACGAGCACCGCCTGGTTAGGCGCGCCTGCGCCGCGATCCCACCGGATCCAAGGTGTCAGGTAGTAGATCGCGAGCAGGACGATCATCGCGCCCCACTTCAGCGTGCGGAAGGCGCCGCCGCTGATCTTGGGGTAGATCGGCGTGCGCTTCTTGTAGAGCGCGCGCGCCGCCTTCGAGTTGACAGCCTCCGCGTCGATGCTGATCGGGTCGGGATCGGCGTCCCGACGATCGATCAGCGTGGTCTTGTGCGTCATGGAATTGCGGGCGCCGCCGGCGCAGGCTCGATGATCGCCACTGGTTCCTTTTCACCGCCGCCCAGTCCGTAAACATAGACGGAAAGCGCGCGGATCACGGCCGGGTCGAGACGCGTTTCCCATGCAGGCATGACGCCGCCGCGACCGAGTTCTATCTGGCGACGGACTTCCGCGCGCGATCCGCCATAGAGCCAGACGTCGTCGGTGAGGCTGGGCGCGCCGAAGGCGCGGTCGCCGGCGCCGGTCGCGCCGTGGCACGATACGCATTGCTGCTGGTAGATCGCCGCGCCGCGCGCCGCCGCCGCCGGGACCGGCTTTTCGCGATCGCGCGCCGTGGAGAGCGTCAGCACATATTCCGTGACGTCGCCGATATCGCGCGTGCTCATGAGGCCATCGCGCCCGTAGGCAGGCATGATGGACAGGCGCGTATCGTCGTGTGTGGAGCGGATGCCCACGCGCAGCGTGTGTTCGATATCGCCGAGCGTGCCGCCCCAGAGCCACACATCGTCGGCCAGGCTCGGATAGCCGGGCGCGCCTGCGCCGCCTGCGCCGTGGCAGGTGGCGCAGTTGTCGGCGAAGGTGGTTTCACCGGCCGCGCGCGCGAATTCCGCCAGTTGCGGATCGGCGACGATCTCGTCGTAGCTCGCGGCGGTGAGACGGTCGAAGGACGGCTTGCGTGCAGCCTGCAGAGTCTGCAGCTCCGCGGCGACATTGGCGCGATCGGAGAAGCCGAGAATGCCGGGCGTATAGCTGTTGAGCATCGGCCACGCCGGCATCAGCACCCAGTACACCGCCGCCACGACGATCGTGGCGTAGAAGATGTACAGCCACCAGCGCGGGAGGGGCGTATCGAGTTCACGGATGCCGTCCCACTCGTGGCCGGTGGTGCTCGTGCCGGTGAACTCGTCAACGCCGTGTTTTTCAGGCGTGGTCATCGTCTTCGTCCTTGCTGAGGGGCGCGCGTGCGGCGGCGTCGAAAGTGGTCCGGTTGGCCGGCCAGAGGGCGTAGGCCACGGCGGTGAGGAAGAGGGCGACCGCGAAGGCGAGGCCCCAGGTTTCCGCGAAGTGCGATGCGGCGGCGAATGTCATCTGCTCACCTCCGGTTTTCAGGCGCGTCGGCCTGATAGGTGCTGAAGTCGACGCCCGCGCCGAGCATCTGCAGGTAGGCGATCAGCGCATCCATTTCGGTCAGCCGTTTCGGATCGCCGTCGTAGGCGCGCGGTTTCACGGTGGGGTAGCGCTCCTCGAACGCGCTCGCCGCATCGCTGTCAGGGTCTGCCTGCGCGCGGAGATCGGCGGCGGCGTTGTCGATCTGCGCTTGCGTGTAGGGGACCTTCAGCGTCGCGTTCACGCGCAGGTGGTTGGCGATGTCGCCCGTGGCCAGCTCCTTTTTCTCGAGGAAGGCGTAGGGCGGCATCACCGATTCCGGCACCATGGAGCGTGGATCGACGAGGTGCGCGCGATGCCACTCGTCCGAATAGCGGCCGCCGACGCGCGCGAGGTCAGGGCCCGTGCGCTTGGATCCCCACTGGAACGGGTGGTCGTACATGCTCTCGGCGGCGAGGCTGTAGTGGCCGTAGCGCTCAACCTCGTCGCGCAGCGGGCGCACCATCTGCGAGTGGCAGACATAGCAGCCTTCGCGGATGTAGATCTCGCGCCCCTTCAGTTCGAGCGGCGTGTAGGGGCGCACGCCCTTCACCTGCTCGATCGTGCTCTCGATGAAGAAGAGCGGGGTGATCTGCACGAGGCCGCCTATGGAGACCACGAGAAGAATGCCGACGACAAGGATGAGCGAGTGCCGCTCGAACCATTTGTGGAAGTGCCACATGGCGCGTCTCTATTCTGCAGCGACTGCGGCGGGGGCCGCATTGGGACGGATGGCGACGGCGGCTGGCGCATCTCCCCTGGCGGTGCGCCAGAGGTTGTAGGCCATCAGCAGGGCGCCGATGAGGTAGAGCAGTCCGCCGAGGGCGCGGATGATGTAGTAGGGGTGCATCGCCTCGACGCTCTCGACGAACGAGTATTCGAGGAAACCCAGCTCGTTGTAGGCGCGCCACATCAGCCCCTGCATGACGCCCGCCACCCACATCGAGGTGATGTAGAGAACGATGCCGAGCGTCGCGATCCAGAAGTGCCACTCGACGAGTGCGTTCGAGTACAGGCGCTCGCGCTTCCAGAGCCACGGCGTGAGGCAGTAGAGCGCACCGAAGCTGACGAAGCCGACCCAGCCGAGTGCGCCGGAGTGCACGTGGCCAATGGTCCAGTCGGTGTAGTGCGAGAGCGAGTTGACCGCGCGGATCGACATCACCGGGCCTTCGAACGTGCTCATGCCGTAGAATGCGACGGAGACGACGAGCATGCGCAGCACGGGGTCAGTGCGAAGCTTGTCCCACGCGCCCGAGAGCGTCATCAGGCCGTTGATCATGCCGCCCCAGGAGGGCATCCACAGCATGATGGAGAACGTCGCGCCCAGGGTCTGCGCCCACATCGGCAGCGCGGTGTAGTGCAGGTGGTGCGGTCCCGCCCAGATGTACAGGAAGATCAGCGCCCAGAAGTGGATGATCGACAGGCGATAGGAATAGACCGGCCGATCAGCCTGCTTCGGGATGAAGTAGTACATGATGGCGAGGAAGCCCGCCGTCAGGAAGAAGCCGACGGCGTTGTGCCCGTACCACCACTGCGTCAGCGCATCCTGTACGCCGGAGAAGGCGGAGTAGCTGAAGTAGTTGGCGAAGGAGACCGGCAGCGCGAGATTGTTGATGATGTGCAGCATCGCGATGGTGACGATGAACGCCAGGTAGAACCAGTTCGCGACGTAGATGTGCTTTTCCTCGCGCTTCCAGATCGTGCCGAGGAAAACGAGGAGATAGACGACCCAGACGAGCGTCAGCCAAAGGTCGGTGTACCACGGCGGCTCGGCGTATTCGCGGCCGGCGGTGATGCCGAGCAGATAGCCCGTGCCCGCCAGCAGAATGAAGAGCTGGTAGCCCCAGAACACGAACCACGCCCACGGTCCACCTGCGAGGCGCGCGCGGCAGGTGCGCTGAACCACATAGAAGGACGTCGCGATCAGCACATTGCCGCCGAACGCGAAGATCACCGCCGATGTGTGCAGCGGACGCAGCCGTCCGAAATTCGTCCAGCCGAAGTCCTCGAAATAGAAGAGAGCCGGAAACGAGAGCTGCAGCGCGATGATGACGCCGACGAGCAGTCCCGCAATGCCCCAGAAGGTTGAGGCGATGACGCCCGCCTTCACGACGCCGTCTTCGTAGCGCGTGCGCACCGCTTCGCCGTTGGGCAGGATGTAGGCGCGCACGAGCGCGAACAGGCCGACCAGGAACGCCGCCATTGCGGTGTACATCTGGATGGCGAACGGACCGTCCGTGGTGCGCGCCGCGCCCCAGATGGTCAGCGCCAGGCCGAGAATCAGGATCAGGCCGATGGCGAGCGGCGCGTAGCCGACATCGCTGGCCGTCTGTCTTGTGGTCATGCTCCGCTCCCGCAACGCCTCGATGGCGGCGTGTGCGGGTCATGCGTGATCCGCAGGCGGCGGGCTTTGATTTGACGCAATCGCCCGCGCGCCAGTTCGTGCCATGAGGGTGCAGGCGCTGCGCGAATTGTCGCGCGGCTCGCCGATGATGCAGGACGAAGAGTGATGCGGAACCATAAAGAGCGCACGACCGGATCCAATCGCGGCGGCGCGTTGTTCGGCGCCGCCTTGCTGGTCGTTCCGGCGGCATCGGCGTGGCTCGCGTTCAGCCGGTCCGCTCAGCAGCATGCGCTCGATGTGCTGCTCGGTCAGGGGGCGTGCGGCAACCTGCTCATGAGCCCTGCGAAGCCCGAGATCTTCGGGCACTGCATCGACTGCTGGTCGGCGGGCGCCACCGCAGGAATCGCCGCATTTCTCGCCATTGCAGCAGCGCAGCGCCTCTCCGAGCGCCTTCACTCCATCGCTTGACGATCAGACCGCGCGCGAATGTCGCGCCGGGCTGTGTTGGTGGTGGGCGTCGAACGCGTTCGCGACTACCCGCGCCAGCCTGCGCGCTTCCGGTGGAATGAGGATCCGGTCGTCCGCACACACCGCGAGGCCGTCCCGCGCCGGGCCCTCGAGCGCCCGCATTGCCTCGCCGAACGCAGCGCGTCCGCCATAGGGGCCGAGATCGACCTCGAAATCGCACAGCAGGCGTTCGATGATGTCGCGGTGCGTTCGGTCCGCCTGCGTCAGCGCGTAGCCGCGCGCCACCGGCAGCACGCCTGATGCAACGGCGCGCGCCCATTGGCCGACCTCGGCGCTGTTTTGCGCATAGCCTTGCGGCATGCTGGAGATCGCCGAGGCGCCGATGCCGATGAGGGTGTCGCAATCGTCGTCCACATAGCCCTGGAAGTTGCGCCGCAGGGCGCCGTCGCGGGCGGCGATCGCGAGCGAATCGTCCGCCCGGGCGAAGTGATCGAGGCCTATCTCCAGATAGCCGGCGTCGCGCAGCACTTCCGCGATGGCGTCGGCCTGCGCGTTGCGCACATGCAGATCCGGAAGGGCGTCGGGGTCGATCAGTCGCTGGCGGGTCTTGAACCAGGGCACGTGCGCATACCCGAAGACGGAGAGCCGGTCGGGGGCCATCGCTGCGGCGACGCGCGCGGAGTCCCGCGCCTCCGTCACGCCCTGGTGCGGCAGGCCGTACATCAGATCGAAGCTCACGCCCCGCACGCCGGCATGGCGCAGCATGGCCGCTGCGCGCGCGACCGTCTCTGCGGGTTGAATCCGGCCGATGGCCTCCTGCACCCGCGCATTGAAGTCCTGCACGCCCAGCGAAACGCGCGTGACGCCGTGGCGCGCAAACGTCTCCACCTGCGCGACCGTCAGCGTGCGTGGATCAATCTCGATCGCGTGCTCGGCGCGCGCAGACAGATCGAATGCATCGTGCAGCGCGGCGAAGATCGCGTCGAAGTCTGCAGGCGCCAGGATGTTCGGCGTGCCGCCGCCCCAGTGAATGCGTTTCACCGCGACGCGTCCCGTCGCTGCAGCGATGAGCGCAATCTCGGCGCGCAGTGTGTCGACGTAGTTCGCCACTGGCTCGCGTCGTCGCGCCGCCTTGGTGTTGCAGCCGCAATACCAGCAGATGTCGCGACAGAAGGGCACGTGCAGATAGAGCGAGACGGGGTCGCCCCGCGCGCCGGCATCGGCAAGCCATTGCGCATGCACCGCGCCGGTCACCGCAGACGTGAAGTGCGGTGCGGTCGGATAGCTCGTGTAGCGGGGCAGATTGCGTTCCGCGTAGGCGATGTGACGCTCGTCCATGCGCCCATTTCGGCTTCCCTGGCGGCCATCGCCTTGACCGGGGTCAAGCGGGGCGGTCGGTCGCCGCGCCGGGGTGCGACAGACTGCCTACGTAGAACCCCTTAGGGACATGATCGGAATTTCTGGGTCGCCCCGTCCCGCCTAATCACTGTGTACGCAAATCGAAGGAGCGACACATGACGGCGCTGGCGATGCACGAGGACCATCAGACGATGCGGGCCAACCCGGCGGGGACGGGGCTCGATCTCGTCACCCTTGCGCCTGGCGTCGTGGCGCACGGCACGGTGGCGCCCATCGCCCGCGAGGCGGCGGTATTCGTCCAGGAAGATCCGGTCACGCATATCTACAAGGTCGTGTCCGGCGCGGTGCGGGTGACGCGCCTCCTCGAAGACGGTCGCCGCCACATCGTGGCCTTCTATTTCGCCGGCGAGCTGTTCGGCCTCGAAGCCGGCGACACCCACCAATTCTCCGCCGAAGCGGTCGTCGCCTCGCGCATCGCCTTCGTGCGTCGTTCGGCCGTCGCGACCGAAGCGGAAAACAGCGACAGCGCCATCTGGGCCGTCTGGCGGCTCATGGCCAAGGAACTCGCGCGCGCGCAGGACCACGCGCTCGTGCTCGGACGCCTGAGCGCGGCGGAGCGCGTCGGCGCCTTCCTGCGCGACATGGCCGTCCGCACCGGCTGCAACAACTCCATCGACCTGCCGATGTCGCGCATCGACATCGCCGACTATCTCGGCCTGACGATCGAGACGGTCTCGCGGACACTGACGCAGATGGAACGCAGCGGCGCGATCCGCTTCAGCGGCGCCCGTCACATCGATTTCCAGACCGCCCGGCCGCTCGCGCGCGTCGCCTGAACCGACGTCAGTCGCCGAAGGCGGCGCGGATCGCGAGCGAAAGCTCGTCGCGCATGAGCGGCTTCTCCACGATCGGCACGCCGAGACCGTCGCAGCGCGCCCGCAGGCTTGCGCCCGGATGGCTGGTCATCAGGATGGCGGGCGTTCGCATGCCGCGGGCGCGCAGCATCTCGATGAGGTAGAGCCCGTCCATCCGCGGCAGCCGGTGATCGACGACAAGGCAGCCGATATCGGGAATGTCGCGGAGATCGAGCACCGCCTCGGCGCTCGCAAACGGGAGCACGCGATACCCTTCCACCTCGATGCCGAATGTCAGCGCGTTGAGCAATGCGCCGTCGTCATCGACGACCATGA
Organism: Hyphomonadaceae bacterium; assembly: GCA_016791445.1. Taxonomy (GTDB): domain Bacteria; phylum Pseudomonadota; class Alphaproteobacteria; order Caulobacterales; family Aquidulcibacteraceae; genus VFBF01. The sequence continues at coordinate 244,409 of JAEUMP010000006.1, forward strand.
CGGTCCGCGACGGGGCGCTGCGCTCCTGGCGCACGGGTTCGAGAAGTGGCGCGACGGCCCCCATGGGCGATCCTTGCAGCATATCCGGGAGCACTCATCGCGCCGTGGCGACTCCTGCGCCTTGATGAAGCGCAAATCGCACTCAGTCCCGGCTGACGATGACCATGCGCACGAGATCGGAGAGGCTCGCGGCGCGCATCTTGGTCATGACGTTGGCCCGGTAGATTTCCACGGTGCGCGCGCTGATGCCGAGGTCGAAGGCGATCGCCTTGTTGGCGCGTCCCGCCACAAGACCTTCCAGCACGTCCATTTCCCGTCCGGACAGCGTGGCGATTCGCCGGGCGGCCTCAAGCTTTTCGGCAGCGCGTGCATCCCCCCGCATCGCCGACTCGCGGCTTGCTTCGAGCGCAGCGAGGAGCCGGTGCTCGTCGAAGGGCTTTTCCAGAAACTCGACTGCGCCCGCCTTTATCGCCTCCACCGCGAGCGGTATGTCGCCATGGCCGGTCATCACGATCACCGGCAGCGCAATGGCGCGCTCGCGCAGATCGCGCAAAAGGTCGAGGCCCGATTTTCCCGGCATCCGCACGTCGGTGAGGATCCATCCGCGATCGAGCGTGTCGGCGGTGTCGAGGAAATGCTCCGCAGAGCGGTAGGCGCGCACGTTGTGGCCACTCGACTCCAGCATGAAGGTCAGCGAGTCGCGAATGGCGTCGTCGTCGTCGACGACATGCACGATCCAGTCAGGCGTCATCTTCGGCTCCCGGTGGAATGCTGAAGGCGAAGGTCGCGCCGCCGCCGGGCGTTTCCTCCACCCAGATGCGACCGCCGTGAGCGTCGATGATCGTCCGGCAAATGGAAAGCCCCACGCCCATGCCCGTCTTCTTCGTGGTCATGAACGGCTCGAACAGCCGCTCCGCCAGTGCGGGCCCGATGCCGGGACCGGTGTCTGCGACCCGCACCACCGCTTCGCCGTGCTCGCCCGCCCGGGTGGAGATGGTGAGTTCCCGCTTCGGCGCGCCTGCCATCGCCTCGACGGCATTGCGGATGAGATTGAGCAGCACCTGCTGAATCTGCACCTTGTCGGCGAACACCGTGTCGCCGGGAAAACCGCGCACGGTCTGGATGCGCACATCGTTGCTGCGCACGCCCACCAACGCAAGCGCAAGCGACTCCTCGATGAGCTTGGAAAGACTTTCGTCGTGCCGCTCATTCTCGCCCGTCGCCACGAATTCGCGCAGCCGCCGGATCACGTCGCCGGCGCGCAGGGCTTGTGCAGTCGCCTTCGCGACCGGATCGCGCAGGCGCTCCACATCGGGAACAGGCGCTTCCAGCAGCCTTTCGGCGCCGCGCAGATAGTTGGCGATCGCCGACAGCGGCTGGTTCAACTCGTGCGCCAGCGCTGACGCCAGTTCGCCCATCGCCGTCAGACGCGAAATGTGCACGAGTTCGGACTGCAGCTCCTGCAGCCGCGTCTGCGTCGCCTGCCGTTCGGTAAGGTCGCGCACGAAGCCCGTGAAGTAGTGCGATGACCCCACGCGCACTTCGCCGACGGACAGCTCCATCGGAAAGGTTGAGCCGTCACGGCGTTCGCCGACGACCACGCGGCCGAGACCGATGATGCGCTTTTCACCCGTCTGCAGATAGCGCGTGATGTAGCCGTCGTGGGCGTGATGGTAGGGTTCGGGCATCAGGCACGACACATTCCGCCCGATGACCTCGTCCGCCGTGCGCTGGAAAAGCCGCGCGGCGGTCGCGCTGAAGGACTGGATGATCCCTTTGGCGTCGATGACGATCATCGCATCGGGCACGGTGTCGAGGATCGACTGCAGGTGCGCCTCGCGCTGCAGGCTCATCTCGTTGAAGGCGCGCGCCGCTGCATTCGCGCGCAGGAGGCGGTCCCCGACGAAGGAGATCCCGACGCCGAGCAGGGCAAAGAGCGCCGTCTCCACGAGAACGTTCGGCTCCGGACCGCGCCAGCCGAGAACAAATGGCATCGCCGCGCCGAAGGCCGTCACAACGAGACCCGGCCAGCAGCCGCCAAGCGCCGAGCCGATGAGGACTGAAGGCACCAGCAGCAGGAACGTCGAGGAGTCGCCGATGAGCGGCGCGAGCCGTTCATGGATCGAAAGCGCCAGGATCGCGGCGGCGATCGAGGCGGCGAACGCCTCCGGCGCATTCGCCTCAGCCGCCCACGGAATTCTCCACGGCGACGAGCGACGTTCCGACGGGGGGCTCGGCTCGGTCGGGGCGGTCAATGGGCGGCTCGGTCTCGCAAATCGCTGATGGTCCCTGATACGCCGGGCGCGCACGCGCGCCAACCGCGCCGCTTGATCCTGCTCAATGCCGCATGCGGCGTCCGGGCGCACCGTGCGGGTTCGGCTTGGCCCACATTGAAGAGGATTGGCGATGGCGTTCAAGGATCTGCTCGTCGTTCTGTTCGGCGACGAGAGTGACGGGCACGTGATTTCCACGCTCGATTCGTTGCCGATGTTCGCCCAGGCGCATGTGGCGGCGTCGTTGCTTGCTCCGATTCCCGATCCCGTTTTCGTCGGCGACGTCATGGGCGGCGGCATGGCGCTGGGCGAGTTCATCACGCAGGTGCGCAAGGATGCGACCGCCGCGCAGGAGAAGATCGCCAAAGTGCTGGCGCGCACCAATCTCGGTTTTGAGCAACGTCTCGTCATGGCGCAGACGCTGACTGTCTGCGATCTCGCGGTCACCCAGGCGCGCCACGTCGATCTTACCGTTATGGCGCGTCCGTCACGCGAAGGATCGGCGTTCCGGCACGAGGTGATGGAAGCGGTGTTGATGGAGTCTGGACGGCCGCTCCTGCTCTTGCCGCCGGGCTGGAAGACGGACGGCGTCATGAAGACGGTGTTTGTCGCCTGGAACGCGGGACGCGAGGCGGCGCGCGCCATCGGTGACGCACACGAATGGTTCGACGTCGCCTCGAAGATCGTGATCGGCACGGTGGACGCCAAGCCCGGCCCGCGCGGCCATGGCGAGGCGCCGGGCGTCGACATCGCTACCCATCTTGCGCGCCACGGCTACGCCGTCGAGTTGCGCAATATCGACAGCCTCGGCGCGACGACGGGCGAAACCATCCTCAGCGCTGCGGAGGCGGTGGGCGCCGATCTCATTGTCGTCGGCGGCTTCGGACATCCGCGCCTGCAGCAGGCGCTCTTCGGCGGCGTCACGCGCACCATGGTGGAGACCTCGAAGGTCCCGCTGCTCATGTCTCACTGAACGGATAGCCCCATGACGACGCTCAAGCGCATCACGCTCCGCCTCGCACGCAATCCCGACGCAGGACTCCCCGACGGCGATCACCATCGCGGCTACACCATCGTCGCGCCTCTCGACGCGAACGGCATGCTGGATGTCGACGCCTGGCGCGACGTGCGCAAGAAGTGCGTCGTGATCCGGTTTTCGCCCGATGCCGACGAGCGCGCCGATGGCTGGCTGACTCATCACGGCTCGCACTGGAGCATCCGCTACGACGAGGAAGAGGAAGGCCCCGACGAGCCGCTCTATCGCCTGAGCGAACATCGACTCGTGGTGGGGGAGTATCTCTCCGTCACCGATCCCGACGGCCCGACGCTGGTCTATCGCGTCACCGACGTCACGCCGGCGGCGTGACGTTCCGACAGGGCGCGAAGGCCGCGCCCTATTGCGGCGCGTCGGTCGGGCACGCTCTGGGGAGCACTGTTTCTCCCACGCCGCCGCTGGCGATCGCCGCGAGCGTCACAGGCTCCGGCGTCACGCGCCGGTCGATGACGGCGTCGTCCGCGCCGAGCGCTTCACGTGAGACGACGCCCATGGTCCGCGCGGCGCAATCGAAGCGCAGCGTCGCCTGCTCGGTCTGGAAGACGGTCTCGCCCGCATACTCCTTCGGCAGATCCTGCGCCCATCCTTCCAGTCGCGGATGACGGATGCGGATGACCACGTCGGTGAGCCCGGTCGTCGGGTCGATCCTTGTCTGCGCGGGATCGAAGAGGATGGCGCCGCCGTCGCCGGTCTGCGCAATGTCGATCCACTGCAGCGCGGGGACCGTCTCCGCAGGCGTCTCTTCCGTGGCGGTCGGCTGTCCGCACGCTGCGAGCATCAGGGCGGCGCACGCGGCGGCGATGGATGTCTTCAGCATGGCGGTCTCCTTCATTGCGGCGTGTCGCGTCCGCCCGAGGGCGGCTCCTGGATCGACTTGATGTAGGCGACCAACGCATCGACGCCCTGTGGGTTCATGTCGAAGAGCGGCATGTCCGGGTGGCCCACCTTGATCCCGGCGATGAACTCCTCGGTCAGCGTGTCGGCGCGGTAATGACCGAAAAGCGCGCGCAGCGGCGGCGCATCGGCGCGGGCGCTCTCGCCCTCCGGTCCTGGCGCGTGACAGCCGCCGCACTGCGCCTGCGCGATGGCGCGTCCGTCACGGGCGACGTCAGCGGCGCCGGGGTCCACCGCGCGCGGCGCGCAGGCTGTGCTGAGGAGCACGACGCCGGCGGCGAGGAGGGGGCGTGGGCGGGAAACGATCATGCGGCAGCCTTGCGATTGCGGCGAACGGCACCGATAAGCCCACAGTCGTGCGACGCGCCTTGATCCCGGTCAACCACGTCGCGCGCGCCAAACCCGCCCGAGTCCCGCCCGCCCGCATGACCACCCACCGCTTCTCCGTCGCCCCCATGATGGATTGGACGGCTAGTTGAATCTTTTCAATCAGCTAGAGGGGCGCGGTCACAACGCGGACACAAAGAAAAATCCATGAATTTGCAGTCGCGAAAATTCGCCGTGGCGCCCCTAATGGATTGCACGGAGAGCTGAGGCTTTTCGCGGGGTTGCAAGTGCGCGGTCACAACACGGTCTCAAAATGACGCGTTTCCCCGAGATGGCGTAGCTTTCCGCCACTCGAAGGAGGCTCACCATGAGAGGGCTTGGCGCATTCCAAATGGCGCAGATGAAGCACAAGGACGCGCGCGTGCTTCAGTTCTATCGGCACCTACGATCCGCAATTGATGTCCTGGAGCTGATCGCCTTAGACCCGTATCAGCCCCCCGAGAAACCCGCGCCAGAGCCGGTCGCCACACCCGCGCCGCTACCGCCGCCGCTTGTCATCTCCCAAGAGAAGTTGACGTACAGCGTGAAGGAAGCATCCGCCGCGCTCAGTCTCGGCAAGACCACCATCTGGAAGGCGATCGCCGACGGCGTGCTGCCCGCTCAGAAGTTCGGCAACCGTACGCTCATTCCCGCCGAAGGACTGCGTGCCTGGCTCGCTTCAATGCCGAGCGCGCAAAAGCCCCGGCCGGGCCGCCGCTAACTTCAGACTTTGTTTCGTAGCCCGCGCGGCGAGTCTTACTTGAGGTAGGAGCCGACATAGCTCTCGGCTTCTTCGGTGCCCACGATCTCAAGGATACTCCTTGGCAGCACGCGCGCCTGGATGCGTCCGATCTCGCTCGCTGGCGCGCTCAGCCATTCATCGCATTCGGCTGGCGTGCTCAAGACAACCGGCATCGCCTTGGCATGCACGGGGCGCACAAGGTCGTTCGCCTCGGTGGTCAGAAAGCTGAAGAGCTTGTGGTCGCCTTCGTTGGGGTTTGACTTCGTGCCGTAGTCGCCCTGCCAGAGGTCGTACACGCCCGCGAAGTACATCACGCCGCGATCGCGCGGCGCGAACCATCGTATCTGCTTTTTGCCCTTCGGCGAGGCGTCATCATACTCGCTGAAGGCCGTGAACGGCACGAGACAGCGATGGCGGACACCGAGTACCCGTCGCCAGTGCGGGCTCTGTACGTTCCGGATGTTCGTCACCGGGGCGCCGCCGGTCGAGGCGGGGCCGGGCAAGCCCCAGCGCATCTTATGAAGTTCGCGCGTTCCATCGGGCAGGGCGCGGATCACGGGACCGTAGCTTTTCGGGAAGACTTCGAGGATCGCGTTGATGCGCGTCTCACTCCATTCCTCGAACCCGTACATCTCGCGTTCGAGGCCGGCCTTCCGGATATCTGAGGCGTAGCGGTTACACACCGGCGCGTTCCTTTCCTGACCAGCCTAGCGCGTTCGCGAGAATGCAGAAGGGTTCATGCACGCGCCAGCAGCACTTCATCGAAGTGCGTCGTGTAGCGCGGCGAGAGGCGTTGCCGGCGCATCGACCAGCTTTGTCCGAGGCCGGTCACTGCTGGCTTCAGCGTTTGCCGGCCGTAGCGCGCGTTGACGGTGTCGAGCGCGATCATGAGACGCGCGGAGCGTTCGGGGTCGCGTGACGCGAAGAGTTCCTGAGGGAGTTCGGCCGCCGGTTTGAGGTCGAGCAGGACGACACCCGCTTTCGCATAGCGGAAGCCGTCGCGCCACAAGCGGCGCCCGGCACGCACGGCGTCTCCCATGAGGGCGAAGCTGTCAGCGGTGGGTTCGATTTCGAAGGTGGACTGATTGGCGTACTTCGGGTCGCTGTTGAATTCGTTCGTTCGAAGGAAGACCTGCATCGCGGTCGCGACGAGCCCGCGGCGACGCAGCTTCTCCGCCGCACGTGTCGCATAAGCAGCGATAGCCTGCTCCATGTCTGGCCAAGCAAGAACCGGCTTTCCGAAGCTACGCGTGACCGCGAGGCTCTTCCGCGTGAGCGGCGAGACCGAGAACGGATAGCAGACCGTTCCCTTCAACTCCGCCTGCGTGCGCACGCCCGTGACCGTCAGGAGTTCCCGGACTTCATCGGCACGCAGGGCGGTGAAGTCCGCAACACTCTCGACGCCCCGTCTTGCGAGCTTTGCGACGGACGCCCGCCCCAGACCCCAGACTTCGCCGAGCGGGATCGTCTTGTAGGCTTCTTCGCGCTCTTCCTTGCGCGCAAAGTCGCAAAGGCCGTCGCCGCCGCGCACGCCCTTCGCGACCTTGTTTGCGAGCTTCGCGATCGTCTTCGTGGGGCCGATGCCGACGCAGGTCGGGATCTTCGCGACAGTACGGACGCGCTCGCGGATACGCGCGGAAAGCGCCAGCAAGTCACCCGGTAAACCAGCATAGTCGAGGAACATCTCGTCTATCGAGTAGGGCTCGACGCGTGGCGCTTCTTCGCAGAGCAACTCGTACATGCGGCGGCTCATGTCGCCATAGAGCGCGTAATTGGAGGACATCCAGATCACCGGCTTCAGCTCCTGCCGCTTGGATGCGAGGTGCCAGGGCTCGCCCATCTTAAGGCCGAGGTCCTTCGCTTCCTGTGTGCGGGCTATGGCGCAGCCATCATTGTTCGAAAGCACCGCGAGAGGCTTGCCGCGCAGCGTCGGGTCGAACGCACGCTCGCATGAGCAGTAGAAGCTGTTGCCATCAATGAGCGCGAACATCAGACCGCCGTGCGGACGAGGGCTTGCACGATGGCCCAGACCTCCACGTCCTCTGCGACGGTGATGATAGGCCCCGAGCTTGGCGCAAGGACCCAGGACGCGCCCGTGCGGGTCAGGGTGGCAAGGATCACGTCCCCGCCGACCATCGCGACGCAGACGACGCCCGGACGTGGTTCAGCTGCCGCGTCAGCCACGAGAATATCGCCGTCACGGATGCCGCGTGCGGCGAGGGCTTGGCCCTTCACACGCACCGGGTAGCGGCCAGGGCGACGCAGATCGAGGATGGCGGCCAAGTCCACCACGCCCTCGATGTAATCCTGCGCCGGCGATTGAAAGCCGGTTGTCTCGTCGCCCTTGTAGTCAGCCATGAAGCGGAACATAACAAGAACATGAGCGACGCCGGAAGGCCCTAAGTCACTGTCGTTTGTGGGAAAAGCGAGGGGCGCTGGTAAAGGGACTGATTTGCATGGACTTTAGGCATCAATTTCCGTAGACTACGTAGTATGCGTAACCAGAGTCCAAGATTGCCGCCGCAGGTCGTGACGGCCTTCGAGATGCAGCGGAAACCAGCCGCTTTTCAGCGCCGTGCGCTGCAGGAGCCTGTGACGGTCACTTCGAACGGGGAGCCGACTCTCATCGTCATGTCGGTCGCTGAGTATCAGCGCCTTCGCGATCAGGCGGCGAGCGGCACTTTCCCCGCTGACCAGATCGAGCAACCGGCTTACCCTCGCGTCATGCGCCGCACTGAAGCCGTAACCCGCCTGAAAGACCATCGCGATGAACTCGCGAGGCTCGGCATCACGCATGTCGCGCTGTTCGGCTCGGTAGCCCGCGATCAAGCCGATGAACTGAGCGACGTCGATATCGTCGTCGATACTGCCGACGGTCGCGCGCCGGGTCTGTTCGCCTTATCGCGCATCAACGATCAGCTGGAGCGCATTCTTGGCCGTCCCGTCGATGTGATCTCGCGGCGAGGACTCGACCATACGAAACAACTCAAGAAGCGCGTTGCGCCGGACATGATCGATGTCTTCTAAGCGCTCGAAGATCACGCCAGCGGAAATGGCGCACCATGCTAGAAGACGCATCGCGCTCATTCACGACTGGACCAAGGACGATACCGAGGAGAGCTACCTCGCGAACGAAGAGCGGCAGGCCGCAATCGAGCGTAACTTCATCGCGATCGGCGAGGCGATCAAAGACCTCTCACGCGCGGTTGATCTCGTGAGCCTAGACCCGCAAGGGCCGTGGCGCGAACCGGCGCAGTTTCGGGATTTCCTGGCGCACCAGTACGAGGAGGGCGTCTCGCATCCGGATGTCTGGCGCACAATCCATGATGACCTGCCGGTGCTTGATGCCGCACTCGCGCGCATCGAGCCGCTGATCGGCGGGCCATGGCGGGAAGAAGGTTGAGAGATTCTATAGGTTAGCGGGCACTCCCGAGAAGAGAGTGCCATATCGCGGGGAACGTAATGGCTGAAACCCAAATCGAATGGACCGATGCGACCTGGAATCCCGTCGCGGGTTGTTCAATCATGTCGGCCGGTTGCAAGAATTGCTACGCCATGAACATGGCGCGCCGCTTGGAGGCGATGGACGTAGACAAGTACCGTGGCCTGACAAAGCTCACGAAGGGGCGCGCCGTCTGGACAGGCAAGGTGCGAGAGGATGTCGAAGCGCTCTCCATCCCTCTACGTTGGAAGAAGCCACGCAAGATCTTCGTCAATTCGATGAGCGATCTGTTTCACGACGATGTCAGCGACGCATTCATCGCCTCTGTGTGGGATGTCATGCGGCAGACGCCGCAGCATAATTATCAAATTCTGACGAAACGGCCGGAGCGAATGGTTTCGGTTCTCAAGAAGCGCATTCGCGATGTTTTGCCGAATGTCTGGATCGGCACCAGCGTTGAGAATGCGAAGGTTGCAGAACGTATCGCGCACCTCCAGGCTGCGCCGGCCGCTATTCGCTTCATCTCATTCGAGCCACTCATTGGAGCGGTCGGAGACGTGGACCTATCCGGCATTCATTGGGCGATAGTCGGAGGTGAGAGCGGTCATCACGCACGGCCGATAAGGGAGGAGTGGATCGACGAGATTTACAATCTCTGCGACGACTACGATGTGGCTTTCTTCTTCAAGCAGTGGGGCACCTGGGGTGCCGACAATAAGAAGCGCTCAAAAAAGGCCAACGGGCGGCATTACCGAGGACGCGTTTGGAACGAAATGCCGGCTGGTGTCAGTGCCTAGGTCTGGAAAGCGCGGCGCGACATGGTAGCTAAACCGTACGACTGGGAGAAGGGTGCCGTTCTCGACGAGCATTCGCGCCGCAAGCACAAGATTTTGCGGGAGTACTTCCGGCAATACATCGCGACGCGCTGCCAGTTGCCGCAGCAGACCAAATTCCGCCTTGTCGTCGTAGACGGCTTCGCAGGCGCAGGCCGCTATGCGTGCGGCAGTCCTGGTTCGCCCATCATCATTATCGAAGAACTGCAAACGACACTTGCTGCATTGAATATCCGTCGGGCAGCCGAGGGCTTGGCGAAGCTGGAGATACAGTGTCTCCTTCTTTTGAACGATGCAGATAGGGGCGCATTGGAGACGCTGAGATCGAATTGCGCGCCACTATTGGCGGCGATTAAAGATCAAGCAGCCGGCCTGCATTTGGAAGTCCGGTTCTTCAACGACGAGTTCGAGAAGTCCTATCCGGAGATCAAATCGCTGATTGCGCAGGGACGATTCAGAAACGTCCTGTTCAATCTCGACCAGTGCGGCCACTCACAGATCACGCGCGACACCGTGCGGGACATCATGCAGCTGACGGGATCAGCGGAGATATTCTACACCTTTGCGATCCAAGCCCTGATCACCTTCTTGCATCGTCGTGATCCGAAGCAGCTGGCGGCGCGGGTTCAGCACCTTGGCATTTCGGCGGACGAGCTATCTTCCTTCGACCGGCTCATGAATAACAGCACATGGCTTGGCGAAGCCGAGCGAATGGTCTTCGAGACGTTTCGCACGTGCGCGCCATATGTGAGCCCGTTCTCGATTCACAATCCGGATGGCTGGCGCTACTGGCTCATCCATCTTGCGAACAACTACCGTGCCCGGCAGGTCTACAACAATGTCCTGCACGACAACGCCACCAGCCAAGCTCACTTCGGACGTTCCGGCCTGAACATGCTCTCATACGACCCGTCGCAGGACGGTGCGCTCTATCTCTTCGACATGAGCGGCCGAGACGCCGCGAAGGCCCAGCTAATTGAAGACATACCGCGCATGCTGTCGGAGTCGGGAGACGCCCTGAATGTGGGCGAGTTCTACGAGAGCATCTACAATGCGACTCCGGCACATACGGACGACGTGCATACTGCCATCATCCAGTGTGAGGACCTGGAAGTGCTGACGACGGCGGGTGGCATGCGGCGGCGGCCCAATACCATCGAAATTGGTGATACAATAAGGTTGAAGGCGCAGCGGTCATTTTTTCCGATGTTTACGCCACCGGAGAAGAAGGACGAGTAGCGCCGCTAGTTCGTATCGGGCTCCAGCAATACGATACGGTTGTCGAGCGGCAGCGCGTCCAGCACGATCGTGAGGCCGGCACCAGCTTCATGCGGATAGGCGGCGCCGATACGCTTCCAGTGGGCCGCGCCGTTCTTCCGACGCTTCACGGTGTAGGCGATGAGTACGGGGTCGGTGGCCATCATACCCCTGGCCAGATTTTTACGGCGAGCGAGGTGAGATAATCGGCGCGCGCTCCGATCCGTCCCTCATCCCACGCTTCTTCCTTCAGGATGATCGCGTTCATATTCAGCAACGAGTCCTTGAGCCGCTCCCGCTTCGTCTCGAAGGCGTAGTTGCTTGCAACGGTATTCGCAGGCGGCGTGAGCAGACTGAGGTTGCCGAGCGTATGGACGAGGGCATCACGCGCCACGATCGCGGCACGCATGTCCTCGTCGATTCCGGTCGTACGATCGCGCGGCGCCGAACGCCCGTCACTGAGCGGCCAGTGTTCGGGCCATTCCTGTGGAAGCAGGTGCTCGATGGTCAGTCCGTCCTGTAGGCTGCCGTTGATATTGAACTTGTTACGGCTCGCGAACTCCAGCTCCTCAAGGATGAGGCGCAGCCTGTTCTGCGGAATCCACGAGTATTGCGGCAGCGTTCGGATAGCGGCTTTCAGATCCGCGTCACTTGGAAACCGGCTTGTGTCAGCATCCTTCTTGGAATCGAAATAGGCGCGGAAGTTCTCAATCGTGACGCCGCCACTGCGGAGTTGCGCGGCCAGATCAGTGAAGACCTTGTTGTAGTTCTTGGGCGTGAGGTGGCAGAGCGCGCGGCGAACCACATAGCTCGCGATCAGGTCGAACAGCGCCTCTTTGGTCTCGCTCTCAGCCTCTGAGCCATCGATAACCAGCACAGCGGGGTAGGCGGTCGACATATCGAAGACGTTGAGGCGACGGCTTAGACGCGCGAGCGCACTGTCACCGGTAGGCTCGACTAGAATGCTGTAGGTGGGGACATAGCGTTTCAGGACGCTCAGTTCGTCGGCTGCGCTCGTGAAACCGCGACCCGCCACGAAGCCCTTGTACTCCGAATAGAGTTCACCGAGCGAGATGGTCTTGCCCTGTTCGGCCGCCAGGGTATGCGCGAGATAGAAATCGATGCGAGGCTTCTTGATGCGGCCCTGCGTTTGCTCCGCCTTCCAGAATGGCGTCTCGAACACGGACCAGTGTCCTTCAAGCAGCGCTTCCTGATCTTCGTTCGCGCGGGCGGCTCGATGGAAGATGTCATTCCGAACGAGGTCCATCGCGGCCAAAGGCTTGCCGCCACTGTTGAGCGTCTGGAAGATGACCTGCGCGTCGTCATCCTTCGCTAGCGTTATGACGATGAGGCGGAAGTCCTCAAAGAGCACGGTCGAAAGCGCCAGCAGCCGCTTCTCGACTTCCGGCGACTCCTTATCCTTGCCTTCCTGGGTGATGAACTCTTCGGCCTTCTCCCAGAAGAACCAATAGGCCTGCAGGGGGAGCGGTGCCTCAGAACGTATCTTGCCGTTCTTGAAGAAATGGTCGGGGTACTTCTTCTGCAGATCGCGCCATGTGAGGTCGACGATGTCCCGGAAAAGGACGCGGTCATAGGGGCTCGGTTGCAGCTTGTAGCGCTCGACCTTCTTGTTCTCCATCGGCACCCCGTCGCCGTGCACGATGAGGTCGGTGAGCTGGGCCGCAATGGCGTCGAACTTGTAATCGCGCGCGATATCGCGGAGCGCTGCGAAGCAGAGATGGAATGTCGTCAGCCGTTGCTGGCCGTCCACCACGTCAAAGTTTTGTATCTTACCAAAGACGGGGTCGCTCTCCGGGATAAGCAGTAGAGCGCCCATGTAGTGCGAGAACTGCACTTTGCCCGTCGTGAGCCGTTCGTTTGCCTTGTCTTCGATTTGATCGAAGAGCGCATCAAGCTGGTCTTTGACGGTCCACGAATAGGTTCGCTGGTATATCGGCACGATGAATCGCTGCCGTTCACTCACGATTTTGCCAAGCGCTAGCGGTTTTGCGTCCATGGTGCCCCTCTGAAGCACACTATAACGATGGCGGGCGCCGCTGTCAGGTCGTCTGACGGGCCGTGTGTTTCTTGATTGGAAAGTGGCGTTGTGGCGCGCGGCTTCGAATGAGGGTTGCCGCACGTTGGCGCTCTGGCATTCTCGGCTGTGGTTTCAAAGAGCAGCTTTTCAACGCCAGCGACGCGTCCTGACCCTCATCCGATCAAAGATTTCTTCATCGGCGAGCTGATCGACTACGCGCCGAAGGATCACCCTGACATGATGGAGCGTCCGTTCTTCGCCATCGCGAAGCGGAAACGCTTGCGCCCCATCGTGTACGAGAATGCCGATGGCTCGGTCTGGATCAAAGTCACCGGCCACCCAGAGCACGGCATGGCTACCATCTGGGACGCGGACATTCTGATCTATTGCATCTCGAAGGTCGTCGCGGCGCGCGATGCCGGCGACAACGATTTCGGCGCAAGCATCTTCGTGACGCCCTACGAGTTGCTGAAGGGCATCGCGCGCGAGACCGGTGGCAAGAACTACAACGAATTGATGGCCGCTATTAAGCGCCTCAAGACCACGACTATCGAAACCAACATCCGGGGCGGCAAGAACCGCATCGCCATTTTCAACTGGCTCGCCGAGGTCGAGGGTGAAGGCCGTATGGTCGAGAACCCCGAGCAATTAAAGACGCTGGAGCTGCGTCTCTCGAACTGGCTCTTCAAGGGCATCATGTCAGGGAAGGGCGTGCTCACGCTCGACCGCGAGTGGTTTCTGCTGAAGGGCGGCCTTGAGCGTGTAATCTATCGCATCGCGCGGAAGCATGCCGGCGAGCAGCCGCAAGGCTGGACGTGTCGCGTCGAACTTCTGCACCAGAAAACCGGTAGCGAAGAGCCTATCCGCAATTTTGCTGTCCGCCTTCGCCGTCTCGTGCAGCGGAATAACCTGCCGCGCTACGTCATGAGCCTCACGAAGACAGCTGACGGCTCCGAGGCCGTGCATTTCATCGGGCGCGCATTCGTCAAAGCGGTGGAGGCACCTCCTTTGCCCGCGACACTCGGTGGCCAGCTGGCGCAAGCGCGCGATCTGGCCCGCACTGCATGGATCGACAGTGGGCGCAATCCGCGCGGCTTCGAGGCGACGTGGTCGCGCTGGCTTTCTGACGGGCGTGAGCCGGATGAATTCATCCGGGTGCACCAGCAGGCCGAAAGCATCACGCGCTAGCGAACGTCGTTGTCTCGTCTAAGTGCAAGCCCTATCGGGTATCGGATGCAGAGCGCGCGCCAGCGATGCAGAAATATGCGAATGCAGAAACGGCTGTGCATCGTTGAAGCGGTAGCGAGCAATCACAGCCACTTAGGCGCGCCGACTATCGGTGTATCGAATGCAGTACGCCCGATTTAGGAATTTATGCGCCCATAAAAGCAGAAAGCCGATGGTCTCGCGCCGCGCTCATCGAGCATTCTCAGGGGCTTAGAGCGTGAAGCTATCGGTGTATCGAATGCAGCGCGGGCATGCAGGGCATGGTGCAGCGATACATCGGTGCAAGCAATGCGCCGTGATCCCGTCCGACTGCGTGGAACATCAATGGCTTGCGGCATCGATTGTCGGTGTATCGGATGCAGATTATCGGACTTCGGATGCAGTCGCGCGCAAGGGAGGTCGCGCGCTTTCATCGGTGTATCAGGTGCAGCCGGACTCGGTGGATAGAATGCAGGACAATCGGTGTATTGAATGCCTAGAGCCGGTGTATCGAATGCAGCGCCATACGCTAAGTGCTTGATGTGGCGCCGAGAATGGCGCTCCGCGCGCGGCTTAACGCCTTAACTTCTCTTATTAACATATTCTCTTTAACGGCAGCCGCTGCAGATCAGAGCTGAAGAGCAAACATTGAAACGAGGGGGCTCATTGCCGCCCCCTCGAAGACCCCCGCTAGGATGCTTCCACAAGGATATTGGAAGTGGTCGTTTGTGATGCGCTCTTTCCGTAATGGAAGTGCGCGGTTTCTCATTCGGCAAACGCGGAAAGTGGCGACTGCTTCCCCGAGTGCTGCGACGCCCTTGACGTTAGGAGTCGGGCGCGGCCAGTTGTGCGGATGGATCGGAAGAAACGCATACGCCTTATCCTCGGTGCGCCGATAGTCCGCCATGACAGTCGCGACATACCAGTGGAGCACGTGTTTCCATCTGATCCTGGCGCGCCATGGCGGGAGCGTGGCGCGGGTGCCGAGCTGCTGCTCGGCAACTTCTCGCTCATTACGGCCAAGCTGGGCCGGGATGAACAGGAAGAGTGATTACTCGGCGCGCTGGTCAACTGGACGCCTCGCACTGCGCACGGCACCAACGCGCGCATAGAGCGTCGACACGGACACATTCAGCTGTCGCGCCACTGCAGGTACAGACAGATCACTGTGCTTCAGCAGAGCTCTAGCGTGCGCGATGTCCGTCTCCGTCAGCTTGGTCGGCCTGCCGCCAATGCGCCCGCGCGCCCGCGCCGATTCAAGTCCGGCCATTGTACGCTCATGAATGATCGCGCGCTCGAATTCGGCAAGAGCGCCGAAAATGTGCAGCACAAGCCTTCCGCCCGCCGTGACCGTGTCGATGTTCTCGGTCAAGGAGAGGAAGCCGATGCCGCGACGGTCAAGGGTCGCTACGGTTTCCAACAGGTGGGAGAAGGATCGCGCCAGGCGATCAAGTTTCCAAACTACAAGCGCATCACCGTGTTTGGCCGCCCGCAGTGCCGCCTTGAGCTTCGGGCGGTCGTGCGCGGCCCCAGTAATCGTCTCAACAAATATGCGCTCGCAACCGGCAGCCGTAAGCGCATCGACTTGCAGGCCTGCGTTCTGGTCGTGCGTTGAAACGCGCGCGTAACCGATGAGCATCCGCTTGGACTCCGGCAAACCTTGGTTTTCTGGCATATATATAGCGGTGAACTTCGTCACGCGACGCGCGCAAATTTTTCAATCGTTTGAGTCTGCTAAGCGGACTGGCCGACACCAGAAATCCACGATTCCGAAAAACCAAGGTTTTCTGTAGTATTGATTTGAAGAGTCAGCGCTCGGTATCAGTCTTCAGGGAAGCATAGGCACAGGCGGGGAATGTCTGTGCGACGCTGGGAAAGGCGCAGTTACTGCAATTTGTTTTGCGGTTAGCGCTGCCGGTTCGTCGCTCACGCCACTTTGCGTCCCGGTTCATGGCGGGAGCGAAGAACATGTCTGATCCAGAAGAACGGAAAGAGTGGGAGCGGCGCGGGCGCGAAGGTCTCGGCACCGGTGAACCGCAGGACTGGGACGCGCGCGAGGCGTACCGAAGAGGCGCAGAGGAACGCGCTAGCGTAGAGGCGTCTCGCAAGAACTGGAATGATTACGCCAGCAACCTGTTTAAGCCCTCCGACGATGATGCGGGACGTATCGATCTCCGGCGCAGCGGCAGCGGCTTCGGATTCTGGCTGCTCATCTACTTTGCACCCTTGGCCATTTTTGGCGGTGCGGCCGCGCAGCAACTAATGAACTGGCTGACGGGAAACGGCTTGTTCGCGCTCGTCGCGGCCATCGTCGGGTTCGTACTGGGCTATCTTTTTGTCGGCACCGCGTATGTGCGTAACGCCGCCTTTCGCCGTTTGTACGGCATTGCGTTTGCCGCCGTTCCAGCGCTCGCCTTCTTGTGGGCCTGGATAACAGGCGCAGCGGGAAGCCCACCGTTCTGGCAGCCGCCGCTATTGATCGGCGGTGTTCTGGCAATCTTCGGCCTCGCATCGTGGTTGACGCTCCGCCACGTGCAAAAGCAGACGATTGAGCAAAGCTAGAGACGCCGCGCTGCTAACTTTGGGTCGAAGAGTGTGCCGCTCCAATCCAGCGTTTTTGGGCGCCCCGGGCGTCCTATCAAGCGGCGGCATGACCGTTTGCGGAAACTCGCACATCAATTGTTCTGTTAAATCAGAGAGCGATTTTCTTTGCGGATGAGCCACTTAGAGGAACGCAACAATATTGCTCGCATTGTTGGCCGTGTTGTATGCGCGTTGTGGCATACTATCAGTATGCAACATGCGTCACCAACGACCCGCACATCAATTACGCTGCCAACGCAGCTGCTGAATGAAGCCAAGACACTTGGCATAAACGTATCGCAGCAATCGCAGGCGGCGCTCGCTGCCGAGATCAAACGCAGGAAGTGCGAGGCATGGCTCGAAAAGAATCGGGCTGGCATTGAAGAGCTGAACGTCTTCACCGAAACTCATGGCGTACTAACCGCGAAGCTTCGGACCTTCTGATGGCGTACGAACTTCACGAGAATGCCACAGCCTCAAAGTCCACCACGCCCTATCTTCTGAACATCCAACACGACCTTTGCCGTTCTCTGTCCACGCGCGTCGTCTTACCCGTCGTGTTCGAGCGACCGGTGACCTCCGATACCGATTTCGTGCTGCCAATGACTGTCGGCGAAATGACCTTGTATGCCGTGGTCGCGCACGTCGCCTCCGTGCCGGCATCGGCGCTCGGCACGTATATTGCGGATTGCTCAAGCTACTACGATACGATCCGAGAGCGCGTGGACCGCCTTTTCATCGGATTCTGACCAGGCAATCGCGTCGGCAAAATTGAGCAAAAAAAACGGCGGCAGCTGCGCACAACCACCGCCGTTCATATCCTTGACGGTCATCGGCATCCCTGCCTGTACCGTGGAGTGAACATATCACGCTGTGCGTAAGCGATAAGGTCTTTCGCGATTTGTCCACCGACATCGCAACAATCGTTCAATCCGTCTGCAACATCATTTCGTATTTGACCGCGAGCGTAATTTTCCTCTTGGCGCCACTGTTACGGGTGCTATCGAAAATTTCGTTGCCAACAAGACAACAACAAAAAGAAGAAAAGAAAGAGAGCAACGATGCAACTTGGTATTTTCACCAAGGATGCGAGCACCGGCATTCTGTCGGGCTCCATCCGTACACTCAGCACCACCGTCGATCACGTCGAGATCGCACCATCCACCAAACGCAGCAAGGAAAGCCCGGACTTCCGCGTCTATGGGCCGACCGGCAGCGATTTCGGAGCCGGATGGAGTAAGCTCAGCGCCGAGGGCAAGAAATACATCTCGCTCGTACTGCGTGATCCTCAGTTCAATGATGGCCAGCCGCTCTATCCCATCCTCGTGGAAGGGGAGAACAGCGAGTTCGTAATGGCATGGGAGGCGCCCGATCCAACGAAGGCCCCGTCCCGACCCGCTGTCACGCCCGGTCAAGCCGCTGCAGCCGAAAGCCTCGATCAACCCGCACTCGGCGCTGGAAAGCGCAAGAGCGCCTAATCCGCGGAGGGCTCGAAGATGATCATTGGACGTTTCACCGAGAGCGCGGACGGAACCCTTATCGGCCACACCCGCACGCTGTTCTTCAGATCAGACAAGGTCGTCTTCGAGCCAGTCGCAGACGCAGCCTCACCGAGAGCGCCGGCGTACCGCGTGTACACGGGCGATGAGATTGAACTCGGCGCAGCCTGGCGTAAGGCCGGCAAAGCGAACGGCACTGTCTACTACGACGTGAAGCTCGACGACCCGACTTTCGCCAAGCCGATCTTCTGCCGCCTCGTGCAGCCGAAGCAGAGCGAAGGCTTCTTGCTCGTCTGGGAGCGGACAACAAAAGCAAAAACGGACGCCTAGGCGCCCCGTTCCGATGCGAGCAAGGCCCGTCGTGTCCGTCCTCCGGTGCGACGGGCTCATCGCTTGACGCTTCTGCTGACCTCCAATCGCCATGTTCGTGACCGCGTCGCGGCCTGACTGATCGGGGCCTGCAGCCGCCTATCGTTCGCTGCAACGGGCAGCCCGCTCCGTTCGCGCCGCTTCGCAATCGCTCCCGTGTCGCCCGTTCCCCACGCAGTGGTGCAGCGCTCGCCCGCTCGTCTGCAGCAATGCCCCGTCAGGCCGCGTGTGCGGTCCACAAAAACACTTACGGCTAGGAGGCCCGATGAAAGCAGAAGCATCACAGTTCGATATCCACCAAACCATCACCGATCAGATCGTCACCGCCATCGAAGCAGGCGTCGCTGATTGGGAAATGCCCTGGCGCCGTGCCGGCGGTGCGCTTCATCGTCCGAAGAACGTGCTCACCAACAACGCCTATCAAGGCGTGAATGTGCTCTCGCTCTGGATGGCGGCCGAACGCCAGCAATTCTCAGCGCCGATCTGGGGCACGTACAAGCAGTGGCAGGAGAAGGGCGCTCAGGTACGCAAAGGCGAGCGCGGCAGCCCTATCGTGTTCTACAAAGACCTCGATATCACCCGCACCGATGAAGCGACCGGAGAGGCGAGCGCTGACAAAGTCATGTTCGCCCGCGCCTCGTGGGTGTTCAACGTGAACCAGGTGGATGGATTTGAGCTTCCGGAATTAGCGCCTCCCACAGAAGACCGTGTCGAACTCATCGAACATGTCGAGATGCTTATCCACGCAACGGGCGCTGACATTCGCGAGGGCGGCGACCGCGCCTACTACCGGCCAACCGAAGACTATTGCGCCGTGCCCGATCGTGCGCGCTTCCTGGGCACCGATACCAGCACACCGACTGATGCTTGGTATGCAACCAAGCTGCATGAACTCGTGCACTGGACCGGCCCGAAACATCGCCTTGACCGTGACCTCGCAAATCGTTTCGGCAGCGAGGCCTATGCAATGGAAGAACTCGTGGCCGAACTCGGCAGCGCTTTCCTCTGCGCTGATCTCGGAATCGCGACCGCACCCCGTCCCGACCATGCCTCCTACATCGCCCACTGGCTGAAAGTGCTGAAGGACGACAAGAAGGCCGTCTTCACGGCGGCGAGCCAAGCCGACAAGGCGGCGCGCTATCTGTTGGCGTTCGGTGAACTCACGCCCCCGTCCCGACCAACGCCCGAGGAGGCTTCACTGGCGCAGAGCAGGCCCGATCCGCACCGGCGTCCTACTTAAAGCCCAAGGCCATCATTCTTGGCTTCGGCGCCGTTGCGTTCGATCTCGTCCGCTCGGGTCGCTTCCGCTGAGCTGCGTTCGGCGGCCAGCGTTTCGCGCGCAACCGACTGCTGAGGCGTACGTCGGAAGAGGCTGAGAGTTGGTCGCTTCTGAGACGGCTCGATTGCAACGCGCTCCGGCGCTTGTTCGCGACGCTTCTGCTCGGCCTCGACCACGAAGAGTGTCTCGTAGAGTTCCGTTCTCGCCTTCGTCGATGGGTGCGCAGCGAGCACCGCCTTCACATCAGCGCTCAACTGCGAAAGGGCGGCGTCAGTCCACTGACCGAGCGGCTTCGCATATCCGTCAACGTACAGCTCGTTCACGCGGGCCATGTGCAGCTCCATCACTCGTCGAAGGGAAGACGTGCAACGCGATCAAGATGAAGCGCTGCGCCGTGTAAATCAACGCAACATATCGACGAAAACCACGAAGATATGTATCAATCGTCAGCATGATTTCCCTCACTGAAACATGCGGAATGTTGCGGAATGACGGGAGAACAGGATGTCCGATTTCTGGGACTGGTTTGTCTTTCGGTTGACGGGAAAGTTTCCTCGCAGCGTTGAGAGGCGGGTCTATGACGCGCTCGATGCAGATCGGCAGGAGATGCAAAGGGCATTCGAGGAGCAGCAAGAACGGGCGGCTTGCCAACTGGCCTTGAGCGAAGCCAATGCGCAGGCACTGATGCGCCAATTGGAGGAGGCCACCAGTAGGTTAAGCGCAGCGACAGCGCGCGCAGACAATCACGCCGAGGCGGTCACGCGTTTGACGGCGCTGGTCGATCGTTCACAGACCGCGATTGAGCGGCAGATGGATACGGCGACCGCGTACTTCCGCAGTAAAGCCACGGAAGTCGAAAACCGCCTGGCCACCGCCGAGGCCGCGTCGCGCGAGGCGCGGGCCTGCGCGCATGTCTTCAGGGATATCGTGTCCGACATGCAGGCGCTGATGCAGGAGACACGCGCGAGCATTCCCGCAGCGGCCGAGCAGGCCCTGCGTGCTCTGGTCAGCGAGATAGAGCAGGAAGAAGGTGTGCTCGCCCTGGCGCTCGCAAACGTCAACAGTTTCACCAGCACCGTCTCCAAGACCCTGGAGCGGGACCAATGAGCAACGACGCGCACGCCGAACTCGCCACGTGGGTGCGCCGGGGCGACCGGCAAGCGCAGCTGACGTTGCTGCGCCACTTCATCAGCAAGATGCCCATCCTGCAAAACTGGCCCGAACGCGCCGAGGGCCTGCCAATTGGCCTCGTGGATGGTCAACCAGTGTATCTACCGCTGGAAGGCCACTCATTGACGATCGGCTCGTCGGGGGAGGGCAAGTTCTCAAGCGTCATCGCACCCCTCGCCCTTCATGATGTGTTGGACGAGAACGGCGTGGCCGCCGGCATGGTCTTCATCGATGCAAAGAACGGTGAAGCCGCACGGATAACCGGGCCTTACCGCCGCACGCTCCGGGAAGAACAGGTCTTCGTTATCGACCCTTACAACAAGGCGGGAGGGACTGACTGTCTCAACCCGTTTGATTTCATCGATCCCGCTGCTGCTGATTTCTACGAGGCCTGCGCTGGTCTCGCCGGGGCGCTGGTCGTGCAGCGCCCGCAGGGCAAGCGTGGCAATGACTTCATCTGGGATAGCCGGGGCGCCGAATGGCTGACAGCGATGATCGCTCACTTGGCGCTCGACCCAGCTGAAACCCGTACGCTCCGGCGTCTGCGCTCCATCTTCGCCGTGGAGGAGGATGAGTTCACGGCGGTGCTGGACGCCATGAAGACCAACGCCGCCTCACCGGCTTGGGTGCGTGACATGGCAAAAGACATGGCGCGCGTGACGAAAAAGGCTGAGCGCGAGGCATCCGGCTACATCGCGACGATCAAGGAGGCCACGCGTTTCGTTGATAGCGCGATGATGGAGCGTGTGCTCAATCACTCGACCTTTGATCCCAAGGTGGTGAGAAGCCATGGCGCCACCGTCTACATCGTCTCGGATGAGAATTATCTCCGCCAATCGGCGCCCTGGCTGCGACTTATCAGTGAAGTGATCCGCCAGCGTATCGCCCGGAGCGCGGTTGATCGCGCTGTTCACTGGATCATTGATGAGGCCAAGGCCTTCGATGCCTGGAGCTTTATCCCGGATGGCCTGCGCGCCATGCGGAGCGCCCGCATCTCGCTGCATCTTTTTTATCAGGGCCTCGGCCAGATCAAGGAAGTCTGGGGCGAAGGCTGGTCTTCCATCACCGACACACGGGTCACCCGTTTCCTCGGGTCGAACGAGGTCGATACTCTCGAATGGATCGCGAAACTTGCCGGTGAAATCTCGGTTGTGGACTTCAGCCGGGCGCTCAGCGAATCCGAGAGCACGAGCCTTGCGAATTCCCAAGGCTCTTCGTCTAGCTTCGCCAAGGGCTATTCGCAGTCGAGCGGGCGCTCGCGAAGTGTGGCCGACGGTGCCTCAACGACCGAGACACGCGGTGGCTCGACGTCGAAGAGTCGCAATTGGTCGAAATCGCGATCCAGGTCTGAGAGCCTCTCGACCACGACGGGGAAGTCCATCACGCGCGGACATTCGACCAGCGTGACGGAGGGGATGAGCATTACTGCCGGCGGCAGCAAGCAGGAGACCAGTGCATTTCCAAATAGTTCATCGTCCAAGGGCAGCAGTACCGCCGCAACCGCTTCAAGCTCGCAGTCGAGTACACAAAGCTACAGCGAAACGAACAGCGTCTCCGAGTCACGCGGGACGCAAACGAGCCAATCTGAAACTGAGGGCGGCAGCGAGTCCGAATCCGCCAGCTGGAGCACAGCGCATGGTCGAAGCCGAACCGTCAGCGCTGGCACGAACGAATCCAATTCGGAGTCGGACACCGAGACCAACGGCACGAGCAAGAGCGTCACCACCACGCGTGGTGATACCAATGGCAAGACGGTCACCTACACCGAGCGGCGTCGGACGATGACGGTCGATGAGGTGCGCCGCATGCCGAAAAGCTCAACCTTGTTGTTCGTGGATCGCATGCCGGAGTGCTTGATCGACCGCATGCATTATTACGAGCTCGCGCCGCTAGCGGCCCGTGTGCTCGAAGGTCAGGTCGCATTCGGCCCGCCTGCCGAGTGACATATCGGCGGGGAGGGTGGCTGTACCTTCCCCGCTCCCTTCCCCATTGCCGCGCATCATCAAGGCGCAACGGTCGAACGGGGCTTACGGGCTCGCGCCGAGGTCGCAAGACGCTCGCTTCCTCCGCTTCACGCAAGAGTTCGCTCCGTGCAGCAGCGCCCCTTCGGGCGCGCATGACGCGCGGTCTGGCATCCCCGGCTTGAACGACCCCGTCTTCAGCTCCCGTCCGTCGCGCAATCAAGCGCGGCGAAAACGAAGGAGCAAAGAATGGCAAACAACATTCCAACCCACGTTCTCTATGTCGTGACTGGCGACGGCGAGAAGAAGCGCTGGACTGAAATCGGCGCAGCCTGGCCGCACAAGGATGGCGGCGGATTCAATCTCAATCTTGAAGCGCTTCCGCCCACTGGCAAGATCGTCATGCGTCCCGCCAAGAACAATGCCGAGCAAGGGGGTGCGCAATGAGCGCGCCCCTCCACAGCTATCTCGTGACGCTCACCGAGTGGAACGTCTGGGAAATCTGCATAGAGGCGACAAGCCAGAAGGCGGCCGAGCTAAAGGCGCAGCGTCTACTCTGCGAAGAGGGCGATAGTCCCTTCAAACACCGGAACTGCGGAATCGAGCATATCGAGTCAGAACTCCTTGGCGCCGCCGAAGGAGGTGCAGCATGAGCGAGGTCATCCGCAATTTCGTGATACCGCTGCCAAGCCACGAGGCCATCGTGGGCGCGCTTGAGCTGTGCGCGCTCATCAACAACGACAATATCGCGGTCGTTATGGTCATGGGCTATGGCGGCGATTGGGAGGAGTTCAACGCCGTCTATCTCAACGAGTACGAGCGCGAGTGCCTCGAAGATCCCGATACCTTTGCCTGCTACGAGGATCACCAGCTCTGGGTGAGCCTGCGGGAAGGCGGTGCCACGTGAGCCCGCCAATTGATGTGCGAGAAGATGATGCGCCCGATGAGCCTCAATGCTCGGTCGTGGAGGTGCTCGCGTGGCGAGGAATTCAGATCGAGGTCCTATACACACCGGACTGGCTCGTTAACTTCTTGTCTCACCTGTCAATCGAGACCTTAGAGCCCGTCCGTGCGGGAATCCCTATCACCGAGACGGGTTATCTCTCGCACTTCCTGGAGCCGGGTTTGGTCGAGGCGAACGGCGGACCTGCAGCTTTCGTCCGCGCTTGGTTGGATGAAGCCGCAAAAGACCCGCTGTGGAAGGAGCAAGAAGCGGCGGCGCGTCAGTTCTCGCTGTTCTGATCCGGCAGCGGGGTTGCAGCGTCGCGCATATCAGCTCGCGGCCCCGCTCCTCACAGCGTTCGCCTGAAGAAAGCGGCTGCATTCGATCCCTACGACCGCTTGCGGCTAGCCGGCGCAAGGCGCGGCCCGCTCCATTCGCGCCGCTTTGCTGCGCGCTCCCGTGTAGCTCCTTGCCCCCGCCGCAACGCGTCCGTGGCCGGGCTCATCAGCCGCGCAATCAGGCGGGCTGAAACGAAAGGAGCCCGCATGGGACTAGATATGTACGCTTACACCGCACCGCGCGATTTGATCGTCGGCGACGTGGATATCAAACTCAACGCAATCGAACACGTCAGTAAAATCCACTATTGGTGGAAGCATCCGAACCTGCACGGTTGGATGGAAATGCTCTACCGCGCGAAGGGCGGCAGGAAGGTCTTCAATTGCACAACCGTCCGCTTGACAGCGGAAGACCTCGATGCGCTCGAAACCGCCGTGCGCAACGACCTGTTGCCCGAGACGATCGGCTTCTTCTTCGGTCTTACAGACGGCAGTGAGCGCGAAGACGATCTGGAGTTTATTGCCAAGGCGCGGCAAGCGCTCGCCGAGGGTGCAGCCGTTCTCTACGACAGCTGGTGGTGACGCCGAGGAGGGGGCGCCTCGCCCCCTCTGACTCCACGCCTGAGTGAAGGAATGCACAAACGCAGAAACGCACAAATGCAGAATTCTGCACGATATCCTTGATTCAATATCCTAGCGGGAGAGCGCGAGAGGGCGGCAATGAGCCCTCTCGCCCCATGCTTCAATCATTTCGTGTTGGGATGTATCGCGAGCCCCACGAGCTGGCGTTCATCCCGACGTGTCAGGTGACGATCAAGCGCTGCTAAAACGGCCGCGCGTAGCGCGGCGTCCGTTTCCATCAACTCATCAATCGCGCGGCCAATGACGTACCAGCGCCGCTGACGTGTACGGGCGCGGCGCGCTTCGATGTTCTCAAGCAATTCCTGCTGCCGGATGAGATCGAGAGCATCGCGAAGCGCGGTGCGATCCGCGCGCTTGACCATGCGCTCTTCGATCCGTGCGAGCGACTTCGTACCGTCACCGGGGTCGCCGCGCGGCCGACCAGCACGCCGACCATTGTTACGCGGCGGCCGTCCCTCGCCCGCGCCGTCCTCATCCGCCATGTTTTGCTGCTCCACTCGCGCCGCACCGAAACACGCCTCAAGAACTTCGCCGCGCGCGCACGCTTTGCGCGCGCCCGCCTCAGCCGACAGGGCGGAATCGAGTCCGGCGTAGCGTTGCAGACCACCAGGTCTCCCCATCCGCTCGCCTTCGAATCATCCAGTTCGGCCACCCATCCTGCATAGCCGCGAATAAAAGCATTGGCAAGTAAAGAGGAAGGGTGCACTTATACATCGACTGCGTCGATGTGTGCGAATACCAGTGAATACTAGGCAATAACAAGAAAACAACTGGATACACAAGGAAACGATGTACCACTTCCGGGTCAAGGTGATCGGGAGATCGAGCGGGCGCTCTGCGGCCGGCGCAACCGCCTATCGGACGGGC
The DNA here is from genome assembly GCA_016791445.1 of Hyphomonadaceae bacterium. Taxonomy (GTDB): domain Bacteria; phylum Pseudomonadota; class Alphaproteobacteria; order Caulobacterales; family Aquidulcibacteraceae; genus VFBF01. The sequence continues at coordinate 270,165 of JAEUMP010000006.1, forward strand.
GGGCGCTCCAGTGCGTCAGGTCTCGCGTACCGCGTGGGCGGTGTGCTCACCGACCCGCTCACGGGCCAATCCTATGACTATCGCGCGAAGGGCCGATTGGACGCGAACGGCTATGGCGTCCTGCATGTTGAAGTGCTGGCGCCGCCCGGCGGCAAGCCATGGGTGTTCGACCTGCAATCGCTCCTGAACCGCGTGGAAGCTGCAGAGAAACGCAAGGACGCGCAGCTTTTCCGAGAGCTGGAAATCAGCCTGCCGCGTGAATTAAGCCCCGAGGACCGCCTGGCGCTCGTCAGGGCGTTCGTGGAACGTCATTGCGTCAAAGAGGGGATGGTCGCGACGGTTGCCCATCACAATGAGCGTGCGGCCGATGGCGGGGACAATCCGCATGTCCATGTGCTTCTAACCATGCGTGAATTGAAGCCTGAGGGCTTCGGCAACAAGGTGCGCGAGTGGAACCGCCGCGACATCGTGAAGGAATGGCGGGAAGCCTGGGCTGATATGGCCAACGCATTGCTGAAAGAGCGAGGCATCGACAAGCGCCTCGACCATCGGAGCTTCAAGGACCGGGATATCGAGCTTGAGCCCGACACGTATGTCGGACCCGCGAAGAGCAAGGCCATCAGCGGCATTATCATTGATCAGCGGACCAGAGACCGCGAGGCGGTCAAGGAGCGCAACCTCGCGCGCATGCTCGCGAACCCCGAATGGGCGCTTGACCAGCTCTCGCGCATGCAGGCCACGTTTACAGAAAAGGACATTACTGCATTCCTGTATCGGCACGCGGGCTATGACCCCGATGATGCGCGTTTTGACGGCTTGAAGGAACGAATCCTCGCGTCCAGCAGCCTCATGAAAATCCATGCCGATATCGCCGGCCCCGACCGCTTCACGACGCGCGCGATGTTCGAGTGTGAAGTGCGGATGGCAAAGACAGCCGAGGCCATGGCCAAGAGACCGGGCGTTGAAGGTCTCAAGGTTGAAACGTCAGACCTATCGCCCGAGCAATCGCGGGCCGCCCATTACATCGTCAGCGGTCCGGACCTCACCGCCCTCGAAGGCATTGCTGGTGGCGGCAAGACCCATCTCTTGGGCGCTGTGAGGCGCGTGCTCGAAGCCCAAGGCTATCGCGTGCGGGGCGCCGCCTTATCGAAGATCGTCGCCCGCGACCTCGGTGATGGCGTCGGCATACCGACCCAGACAATCCACGCGCTCCTCAAGGATCTCGCCCGCCCCCGTCCCTATGCGCCACTCGAACGAGGTGATGTTCTCATCGTGGACGAGGCGGGCCTTGTCGGCACAAGGCAGATGGAAGCCGTTCTGCGTCACGCGGAAAGCGTTGGCGCGAAGGTCGTCCTGGTAGGGGATACTCGTCAGCTTCAGTCTATCGAAGCAGGTGCCGCCTTCCGAAGCATCGTGCAGCGGCATGGTGCGGCCAAGCTCACACAGGTCCATCGCCAGAGCCACGAATGGCAACGCGATGCCACCCATGACTTCGCGCGCGGCAGGGCGGTTGCGGCGCTTGAGGCCTATCGTGACCGAGGCGCGCTCCATGCCAGCGCGTCCGCCAAGGAGGCGATGGCCGCGCTTGTGCAGCGATGGAAGAACGATCGGGACGCTGGCGGGGGCTCACAGATCATCCTCGCACATCGCCGCCGCGACGCCGCACGCCTCAATACGGAACTGCGTGAGGCGTTGAAGGCGGAGGGCGCGCTCGGAGAGGAGTTCCTGGTGACAGTCACGGTCACGGATGATGTCGGCGGGGAGTTGCAAGAACATCCAGAGTATCGCCGTTTCGCAATCGGCGACCGCATTCTCTTCACTAGGAACAATCAGGAGCTAGGCGTCGAGAACGGTGCGGTCGGCACCATCGTGTCGGCCGACCGCAGCGGCGTCATGCGCGTTGCAGCGTCGGATGGGTCGATCAAGACCATTGATCCGAAAGTCTATGGCTATCTGGAGCATGGCTATGCGCTCACCATTCACAAAGCGCAGGGCATGACGGTGGACCGTGCCTATGTGTACGGCACCTACGGCATGGACTCCCATTCAGCCTATGTCGCCATGACGCGCCACCGCGAGCGTGTCGATCTGTTCTATGACCGCGAGGAGTTCGAGACAGACGAGGAGTTATTGCGGCTGCTGTCACGCGATCGTCAGAAGGATTCCGTCCTCGACTACGCGGCGACCCCGTCCCCACTCCAGCGCGCGAGCCTCAATCTCGATCAGCCAAAGAACGCGCGCGAAGAGCGCCAGGAGACCGCTCGGGAAAATGCCCGTGAGGTCGCCGAACGAGAAGCGCAGCGTGATCGAGGCTTCGAACGCGACTAACCGCGCCGGAAGTGCTGCTGCCGCCGGCTGAAGGTCGTGGTTGAACCAGTACGCTTCGCCATAGGTCTAGGTGTTGGAGATGGCGCTGACGACGAGCCGCTCTGGACCTCCTGATTGTTGCCAGCCGCCTCGCCTTGCTTCGGGGCGCGCACAGAAGGGGATTGGCTCCCTCGACCACGCTGCAAACCGACCCACACGCCGAAAGTCAGCATGAGCTTCATCGCGATAGTCGCGACCCAAGTCATGCCGGCACGCACGTCCTCTGGTTTGACGGAAGCCGTCTGAGACTGACCTGCCATTTCCTGGACCTTGCGGCCGGCGCTGGTCAGCATGTCGGCGAACGGTGCGAACTCGACAGCGCCGGTTTCCGGCCGAGGCGCATGGGTGGCTGGCGCCTGACGTTCCTGTTGTAACTCTGTCTGCCATGCCGCGACTTCGACCGCCGCCGCGCGGGCTGTTTGTAACTCGGTCAGCTGGCGTTGAAGTTCGAGAACACGCCACATGCGAGCACGCGAGGCTCGGGCCGTCGCAAGTTCGTTTTCCTTACCATTGATGGCCGCATCGTAGGCTGAAACACTCAAGAGTTCGTCGTCGAAGGGGTCGTCCGCGCGATCAATCCTTGTTTCGAGGTCGGTGATGCGTGCCTGATTGGCGTCAAAGGCTGCAGCCGCCTCGATCCGGGGCGCATCACCTTCACGCAGTACGCCGGAGAGGGCGTTGATGTCCGCCGTAAAAGTGCTCAGTGCGAGCACGCACCAGAGAGCCCTGAGACCGGTTGCGCGCTTGTGCTCCTCAGTGAGGTCGGCGCGGCTCGCCATATCGAGCGCGACGACTTCACCTGCAACGAAACTGACGCCGAGCGCCCTAAGTGCAAGTTGGTGTGCCGGGTCAGCGCTAATCGCGCCCCAGAATTCCCAGGCGAAGAAGCCTTGCACACCGGTGATCGTCGCGACCGCGCCGAACCAGATGGGATTGCGCTTTGCGCCTTCCGTGAGTTCAGCAAGCATCTCGTTCACCGACGCGCATTCGTGCGCTTATGTCGGTGGGCAGATGCGATTCCGTAACGCGCGCGGAAATGTCGAGCCGACCGCCATTCTTATTATTGTTGTTTGGCGTCATGCGGCTAAGTTTGCAGGAAGGCGAAATAATCAACAAGAAGAAATATGCGCCACCACGATACGAACAATTGCGTCACGTCTATCGAAGATCTCGCGGCGATTCTTTCCGCGTGCGGATTGACCGTGCGCCTTTGGAAAGGCCAACGCCTCTATCTAAGTGGCTATGGTCGCGACATCAAAGCCTATCTCGCGCCCCAGGGTGACGGTCCCTTACCCGCTGATGGTTACGCGCTGACCGTCACCTCTAGCTGGAACATGCCGCGCTATAATGGCCTTCGGTGCAAGGGCGTGAAGCACGCCATTCTGGAGGACCTGTTTCTCGCGGGCGTCATCAGCGCGCCGCCGCCAGCGGACTGGAAGCAGGTGCAGCTTGAGGCTCCCCACTCCATGCGACCGCCAATCATTCCGTATGCGGGCGCGTTTACGAAAGAGGGCGACACCCGCGAGATGGCCCCGACCCCGCCTCCGCATCGTCACCCTCGCGATCCGTACGCTGTGCTTCGAGACATGCACCAAAAGCGCACAAGCGCATAAGACCACAACAGCAGAAGACCATAACAACGCTGAGAACCCATGTTTGGCGCGGGTTTTCCGTCATGTGCTGTGCGCCAGAAACGCAGAACGCCACAGACGCATAAGGCCAAAACACCATTGAAGCAGAAGTTCTTCGGCGCTCACTCAGACCATAACAGCACAACAGCAGAATTCTGGCCTTATGGCGCTGTGTTGCTGTGTGGGCGCAAATTTGTGGCTATGCAGATTCCCAGATGGACATATCATCACAAGTGCACAGCGACATAGGAGCAGAGGCGCAGAGCGCCACAGTTCTGTTGTTGTGCGTTGTTCCACCTGAAACACGCGGAGGCGCATGCATACACTAGCTATTGTTTCAACGAAGGGCGGCGTCGGCAAAACAACTTTGGCCGTTCACCTCGCCGTCGCTGCGCAGCATGCGGGCGTGCCGACGCTTCTTCTCGATCTCGATCCGCAGGGGAGCGCTGCACAATGGTCGAAGGATCGCACCCGTCTCGCGACAGAGCACGGCCATTGGGTGAAGACGCGCCTTGAAGTGCGCCGCCTGTTTGCAAATGATCTCAGCGAAGAAATTGCGAAAGCGGAAGGCGAGGGATTCGGGCTCGTCATAATCGACACGCCGCCGCATGCAGACTTTCCCGCCGCACGCGCCGCCGAAGCTGCCGACATCGTGTTGATGCCCTCGCGCCCCGGCTATTTCGATTTGCACGCGGCGAGAGCGACGGTTTCGCTTGTGAACGACCTCAAGGCCTATGCGTTCTTTGTGATGAACCAGGTGCCGCACAACAGTCAGCAAATCGCGACCGATGCAGCAGCCTTCCTTGAAAGCAAAGGTATCCATCAAGCGCCCGTCACGGTGACGCTGTTGCAGCCCTACGTGCGCGCGCTTCGCGATGGTTTGACCGCGCCGGAGCTCGTGCCGGACGGCCGTCATGCGCAGGAGATCGGCGCATTATGGAATTGGCTCAAGGGTGAACTCGCAGGCCTCACGCCGAAGATTCACGCGGCTCCTGAAGTCGCCACTCCGCCAAAGAAAATTCTGGACAATCCCTTTGAGTTTCTCGCGCAGAAATTCACTGAGGAGGTGGCATGACGAAGAACCGCTTGATTCACGATGATGAAACGGATAACGCGCCGGAGCCGGTGCGCACGCGCGCCGAGCCACCCCGCGAGCGTGATCCGGAAGTTGCCACGCGTGCGCCAGCGCGTGCGAAAAAGCCTTACGCCGACCAACGCAAGGTGACGGCTTATGTCGATGCGCAAACCTTCATGTGGTTGAAGTCGATCCACGCACAGACCAACAAGACCATGATGGCGATCATGGAAGAGGCGCTGACGCAGTACGTCCAGGCTTACGCCGCCAAGCAGAAGTTCGGGGGCGGGCAGGGAAGCTAACGGCGCTTGCCCGAAATGACCGCTTTAAGGCACATAGGACGATAGCCCGTTCGGCGCGCGAATCGCGCCTGGGTCGCTCGGAACCAAGGGAATGGCTAGGAAAGCTACGGAAACCTCCAGCACGCAGGCGCATGTCGGTCTCCCGGCTGCCTTGAGCGTTGGAAGCTATCCGCGCGCAGCAACCGCCGCCGAACTGTATGGCTATGCCGACGAAGCTGTCGGCAGCACGCTGCTCAGCAAGTTGCGGCTGAGGCCGGCCGACCTTAACCGGCTTAAGGTGTTGATCGGTGTGATTGCCAAGCCGGTGCGCGCCCGGCAGCTAAAGCGGCCAATCGATCGCGCCGCGCAAATTTTTCCGAACGCGCACAGCCCCCACGCTGAAGCGTTTGCAAACGCTTGCTGGGGTTTCATCGAGTTTTTTGCCGGCCATGAAAGTATTAATTCTGATAGTGTGATCGCCGCTGTTGCGGACTCCCTCCGCAACGCCTTGAGGCGGATGAACGAGGAAGACCGAAAGAAAGCGATTGCAGGTCTGATGGCCTACATCGGTGAATTGCAGACAGCTGGCGTACTCGAAGCCACGCCCTCTGACCGGTTGGCGCGTGTCGCTAAGTTGATTGGTGAAGCGGCTGAGATCGTCAGCGCCAATCCGTCGAAATTCGTTCCACTCTTCGGCGACCGACCAATTGATCCCGCGACAGGGAAGAAGCCCACTGCGCTTGAATGGTTCGACCAGGTGTGGAAGTCGCGTGCCGATGCAGGTGAAGTTCTTGGCGCAGATATGAAGCGCGCAGACCCCGCATTCTATTCCACATTGTCATCAACGCTCTCTCGAAAAAACCTAAAGCTGACTGACCTGTTGCCGCCTTCTCCAACAGGTCGACCGAGAAATCCTGGTCCGACAGACGCACGACTTGAACACGCCCGTGAGCTCAATCGGAAACGCGTTGCACGATGGCGTGCAGGAAAATCCACGCCGAAGTAATGAAAAACAGATTGTGTAATGGAACCCGAATCGGCATTGTTGATATGCCGGACTGACGCGCTGGGGCGTTCAGGCGGTGGGATGGCCCCGATGTCGGAGAAGCAACGTCTCAACGTCCAAGAAGCTGCCGCCTATGTCGGCATGTCCAAGAGCTGGATGAACAAGGCGCGGATGAACGAGGGCGATGGCCCGGCGTTCCTTAAAGTGGGCAAGCGCCGGGTCGTCTATGACATCGCTGATCTTGATGATTGGCTAGCCGGCAACCGCCGGAAGTCCACGCTCGACCGTGAAGCCCCGAAAGTCATGGCGCCGTGAGCCGCGTTGCGGCGGCGTCAAAGTGTGCGTGTCGTTTGGCTGATGAGGCGACGGAATGGGCTGAGTGGGAAGCGAACGATGCTTTCTACTACTTGGGTCGACCTCGCGAAGTCTCCGCCTTTGCGCTCACCGCTCACCAAGGAAAGCGCGCCGGTTCGGTCGCATGTCGCCACAGAGCCGCGCCCGAGGGGCGGGGCGCTTGAACCCCTCACGCGCGGCTCTGCGGCTCCGAGGAAAGCGCCCAAACCAATTAGCCAGCTGCATGACATCAATCCGTAGAGCGAGACGTTTCCATGAGCAGTGCGGATCAGGGTGCGCGAACGGAACGGCGCATCGTTACCAAAGTGCCGGCGGCGCTCTATGCGCGACTCATCTCGCTGAAGCTGCAAACCCGCATGAGTTTGCAGGCGCTCATGCTGGAGGGCGCGAAGCTGCTCATTGCGAAATATCGGCTTGAGCGCGACATCACCCAGGGCGCAAGCGATGAGGGCGGGGCGCCGTCGCCATGAATGGCCCGCGCGCAAGCCTTCTGACGCGTCTCACCCTCATTCCGCTCGGGCTTTTGGCGGGTGTGAATGTTTGGCTGGTCGTGGGATTCTGGAGCAGTCTTGGCGGCGGCGATCCATTGCCGTTTCAGATCTTCGGAGGCTGTATCGCCGCTATTGAAATCACTTTTCTCGTAGTCTCTGCTGACGCCAAGGCGCGCGGTGAAGTCACCAAAGCGCGCATATGGCGCGCGGTGTTCGCGTTCGTTTTGTTTGCGAATGTGATTGCAGACTTTGGGGCGATTGCAGCGAAGACCAGTGCTGACGCTGAGACGCGGGCTCGTGCGGTCGCCGCCTACGATGGCGCCGTGCAGATTGAGGCTGAAGCGTCCGCTGACATCGAGCGGCTGACTGCCACGCTCGAAGTTCAGGGGCTAAATCTCCCTGCCAGCGCATTGGTGGCGCGGTTGCGGGGCTTGGAGGAACGGCGGGCGCGCTTTGACGCGATCGGCCGTTTGCCGCCGCGTTCCTTGATCGAGCAGATCGCGACACTCGATGCAGCACAGGCCGTAGCCGTCACTATCGCGGAACGAACGAACGTGCGGGATGAAGCGCGTGGCCAACTCCGTGAAGCGGGCGGGCGTCCTGAGGCTGCCAACGCGCAGATTGAGGGGCTTGTCGGCTTGGCGGCGACAATTGGGCTCGACCTGGTACCTGAGACGGTCAGGGTGGTCTTGGCCGCCGCCTTGGCCATTGTCTGCAAGCTGGTGCTGGTGTTCGGATTTTGGGCGGTGACGCCTCGCTTGGCGAACGGTGTTCAGCGGCATGCAGAAGTCCGGCTGCCGGTGGAAGGCAAGGCGACCGAAGACATGCCTGTGGACCGAGAGCCGGCGGCGCGGGCGGTGGCGCCGAGGCGGCCCAAGCTTCCGGCAAAGCCTGACCCGACTTTCGAACGGGCGATTGATGATTTGGAAAACGGGGTGGTTTGACGGTGGCAGCTCGTGAGAGGCGGGAAATCCGAAGCTTAGACCACAGATTTCAGGAGGCTTTTCGACCGACGCCAACCGGAGGTTTTGGGGTTCCGAAATGACCCCTGCGCCGCTACGATATCTGCTTCTGAATCGTGAAGGATGCCAGACGCGGCTCGCCGAGCATCGCTCGGCGGTTTCGTGTTCGGCTGTGTGTGCTTCTGGAACCAAAAAATGAATGCTGTTGAGATTGAAGAGGCGGTAAGCGCCCTGGCCGAACGCCCGTTCGACCCGGCCGAATTTCCGTTCGAATTCCTCACCGCCTTCGACAACAAGGAGACCACAATCCGCCGGCTGCGCGGCGGAAGCGGCAGCACCAACAAGTCCGACATCGGCGGTGTTCTTCAGACCAACAACATCCACATCGCTGTCGCCCCTGCGGGTGAAGTGACGAACACGCTCGCGGCGCTGCGCGAAAGCCCCGCGACCACCCGTTTTAAAGCCAAATTCATCCTGGCGACCGATGGAGACACGTTCGAGGCTGAGGACATCGACAACGGCGAAACCGTTGCCTGCACCTACGCGGACTTTCCGAACCATTTCGGCTTCTTCCTACCGCTCGCGGGCATCAGCACCGTCAAGCAAATCCGCGACAGCTCGTTCGACATCCGGGCGACAAGCCGGCTCAACCGACTTTATGTCGAGCTTTTGAAAGAGAATCCGGAGTGGGGAACGGCAGAGCGCCGTCCCGACATGAACCACTTCATGGCGCGATTGATCTTCTGCTTCTTTGCAGAGGACACAGACATATTCGGAACCGACGCGCACTTCACAGCGAAGGTGGAGGAAATGAGCGCGAAGGACTCGTCGAATACGCACGAGGTCATCGCGACGCTCTTCCGCGCCATGAACACCAAGTCTGAAGAGCGCGAGGCTGCGGGCATTCCCCGGTGGGCGAATGCTTTTCCATATGTGAATGGCGGCTTGTTTTCTGGCAGCATGGACGTGCCGAAATTCAGCCGCATGGCGCGCTCTTACCTCATCCACATCGGCAATCTGAAATGGACGGAGATCAACCCCGACATTTTCGGGTCGATGATCCAGGCGGTCGCGGACGATGAGGAGCGCGGCGCGCTTGGCATGCACTACACCAGTCGTCCAAACATCCTGAAGGTGCTGGACCCGCTCTTCTTGGATGACCTTCGCAAACATCTCGCGGATGCTGGGGAGAATGCACGTAAGCTCTTAAATCTGAGATCTCGCATGTCGCGCATTAGGGTCTTTGACCCCGCTTGCGGCAGCGGCAATTTTTTAGTCATCGCCTACAAGGAAATGCGTGCGATTGAGGCGGATATCAATCTGCGACGCGGCGAAGCGGGACGCGCGTCGGATATCCCGCTGACGAATTTTAGAGGCATCGAGCTTCGCGATTTTCCTGCCGAGATTGCTCGTCTGGCGCTCGTAATCGCCGAATATCAGTGCGACGTCCTTTATCGCGGTAAACAACTTGCGCTCGCGGAAGTCCTGCCTCTCTCCACCGACAACTGGATTACTTGCGGCAACGCACTTCGCTTGGATTGGCTAAGCATCTGTCCACCGACTGGCTCAGCAGTGAAAGCTCAGGGGGACGACCTGTTCGAAAGTCCATTGGACCAAACTCAGATCAACTTTGAGAACGAAGGTGGCGAAACTTACATTTGTGGGAATCCGCCGTACAAAGGCACGAAGAACCAAACAGCGTCAGAAAAAGCAGACCTGAAAGCCGTATTTGAAGGACACACGACTCGCAGTGGGACTCTCGATTACGTGTGCGGATGGTTTTTCAAAGCGGCCATTTATGCGAGAAACACCGAAGCAGCGTTCGCATTTGTGAGCACCAACTCCATTTGCCAAGGTGGGCAGGTTCCAGTGCTTTGGCCGTTGGTCTTAGACCGTGGACTTGAGATCGCATTCGCCTATCAATCCTTCAAGTGGAAGAATCTGGCGAGCAATAATGCCGGTGTCACCGTCGTCGTCGTAGGAATTAGGCAGAGTAGACCTGGAAAAAAGCGTCTCTTCCAGTCGTCATCCGACAATGCAAACGTCGAGCTGAGCGTTGATTGCATCGGTCCGTATCTGATTCCGGGAACAACAGTGATTGTTGAGGCCCAGCCAAGATCAGTCTCAGGCCTGGCGTTCATGTCATTGGGGAATGCGCCCTATGATGGTGGGCATTTAATTCTGGACGCCGACGAAGTGCGCGCGCTCGCATGGACTGAGGAGCAGAAGAAAAAATGGATCAGGCCACTTCTGGGGTCGGCCGAAATCATTGGTGGCGTGTCTCGTTACTGCATTTGGATTGAGGATGCTGATTTAAAGGAAGCGCAACTTCTACCGGATATCGCCGAGCGCATCGAAGCGGTGCGGTCCATGCGGCTGGCGAGCCGAGACGCCGGCACACGCACAATGGCTGGCCGACCCCACCAGTTTCGCGAAATGAATTTTGGCAAGAACACTACGATCGCCGTTCCGCTCGTTAGTTCGGAGAATAGGGACTACTTGACGCCTGACCTCATCGCGGGGCCGTGCTCTATGACTAACAAGTCCTATGCGCTGTACGACGCGGAGCTTTGGAATTTTGCCGTGTTGTCGTCCCGCCTCCATCTTTGCTGGATAGGTGCGGTCTGCGGCCGAATGAAAACGGATTTCAGTTACTCGAACAAAATGGGCTGGAACACTTTCCCGGTGCCAATGCTGACTGAGAAGAACAGGGCCGACTTAAGACGCGGGGCCGAGGACATACTGATTGCTCGATCGGGCCATTTTCCCGCCAGCATCGCTGACTTGTACAATCCAGACAGTATGCCACTCGACTTACGCGAGGCGCATGATCGTAACGACGAAGTGCTGGAACGCATCTACATCGGCCGTCGATTCAGGAACGACACGGAGCGGCTTGAGAAACTCTTTGAACTCTACACCAAGATGACAAGCGGAGATCGCGCGGCGAAACCACGAAAGGCGAGGGCGGGGCAATGACCGACAACAAGCACAATGTACCATCCGTATCGGTCACTTACGCCCGCAACGGCGCGTCGACAAAGGCCAACGCGCTCGGCATGCGCGCAATGCAAGAGCGCGCCTATGAGAAGCGCGGAGAACAATACCTTCTCATCAAGTCGCCGCCTGCTTCGGGCAAGAGTCGGGCGCTCATGTTCATTGCGCTCGACAAACTCGCCAATCAGGGTGTGAAGCAGGTCGTTATCGTGGTGCCGGAGCGGTCGATCGGCTCAAGCTTCAACGATGAGCCCCTGACGCAATTCGGATTTTGGGCCGATTGGCGTGTTGAGCCCAAGTGGAACCTCTGCAACGCGCCTGGTGGTGACAACGGCGGCAAGGTCAGTTCCGTCGAAGCCTTCCTCAAGAGCGAGGACACGGTACTCGTGTGCACGCACGCGACGTTCCGCTTTGCCGTCGATAAGTTTGGGGTCGAGGCGTTTGATGGCCGCCTGATTGCCATCGACGAGTTCCACCATGTCTCGGCCGATCCAGAGAGCGTGCTCGGTCAACACCTCGGGCGTCTCATCGCACGCGATAAAGTGCATGTGGTTGCGATGACCGGCTCGTACTTCAGGGGTGATGCTGTGGCAGTGCTGTCGCCACAGGACGAGGCGAAGTTCGACACTGTTACCTACACCTATTATGAGCAGCTCAATGGGTATGAGTATTTGAAGCAGCTCGACATCGGCTACTTCTTCTACGCGAACGCCTATGTGGACGACATTCTCGCGGTGCTCGATCCGGCCGAGAAGACCATTATCCATATTCCAAATGTGAACTCACGCGAAAGCATGGGCGACAAAATCAAGGAGGTCGAGCACATCATTGATGCCCTCGGCGGTGGCGCGAAGGACGCTTGGCTCGGCGCCGATCCTGTTACGGGCTTCCAGCTCGTTCGTGCGCCGGACGGTCGCACGCTCAAGATCGCAGACCTGGTGGATGACACAGACGCGGCGAAGCGCGCCAAGATTCTGACGGCGCTGAAAGACCCGGCGCAGAAGAACAACCGCGAACACGTCGACATCATCATCGCTCTTGGGATGGCCAAAGAAGGCTTTGATTGGATCTGGTGCGAGCACGCACTGACGGTCGGCTATCGCTCCAGCCTCACAGAGATTGTGCAGATCATCGGTCGAGCGACACGCGACGCGCCGGGTAAAACTAAGTCGCGGTTCACAAATCTTATTGCCGAGCCAGATGCGGCGGAAGACGCCGTTACTGAGGCGGTGAACGATACCTTGAAGGCAATCGCGGCCAGTCTCCTCATGGAGCAGGTGCTGGCTCCGCGCTTCGAGTTCAAGCCAAAGAACCCCGGCAGCGGGCCGACACCTGGCTTTGATTACGGCGAGGGCGGTTACGATCAGACGAAGTGCAATGTCGGCTTCAATGAGCAAACGGGCCAATTCCAAATCGAAATACTCGGCCTCGCCACGCCGAAGAGCGACCAAGCCACACGCATCTGCAAGCAAGACCTCAACGAAGTGATTGCGGCGTTCGTACAGGACAAGACAGCGCTGGAGCGGGGCCTATTCGACGAGGAGCTTGTGCCGGAAGAGCTGACGCAGCTCCGAATGGGCAAGATCGTTCGTGAGCGCTATCCCGAGCTTGATGAGGAGGACCAAGAGGCAGTCCGGCAACATGCCATTGCGGCGCTAAATTTGACGCAGCAAGCAAAGCAGCTGGCCTTTGGAAGTGACCCGTTGGAGCCGAGCGCCAACACAGCACTGATCGACGGGGTGCGTAAGTTTGCGATGGACGTTCGGGAACTCGACATCGATCTGATCGACCGCATCAATCCGTTTGGTGAGGCCTACGCAATTCTCGCCAAGAGCATGAGCGAAGAGAGCCTCAAGCAAGTGGCCGCTGCCATTTCCGCTAAGCGCACAAGCCTGACGCCGGAAGAGGCGAAGGATTTGGCGGTGCGGGCCTTCAAATTCCAGAAGGAGCGTGGACGCTTACCCGCGCCGACTGCCCAAGATGCATGGGAACGTCGGATGGCCGAAGGCGCAGCGGCGTTTATGCGATTCAAGAAGGAGGGGCGCTATGAGTGACCCCGACCTAGACGAATTGGCCGAAGCCCTAGCGGATTTCGATGTCGCCCAAAGAGAGGGAGGACGTTCTGCGCGCGAGGAGCGGATTCTTGCGGGATTCGAAGAAATTCAGCGCTTCGTTGAGCGGCATGGTCGGAAGCCCCTTCACGGCGACGAGCGCGACATCTTCGAGCGGATGTATGCGGTGCGCCTTGAGCGCCTGAGGGCGCAACCAGATTGCAGGGCCATCTTGTTGCCGCTCGATCATCAACGATTGCTTGCCGGTGCCGAGGACCAAGGCGGAGGGCTTTCTGACGCGCCTGATATTGATGAGCTGGCAGCGGCACTTGAGGGGGCGGACGGCGGGGCCGATGTCAGTGAGCTGCGCCATGTTCGCTCTGCTGCCGACAAGCGTGTTGCGGAGGAAGTCGCAGGTCGCGAGCCTTGCAAAGACTTCGATTTGTTCAAGCCGCTGTTTGAGCGCGTTACCAACGATATAGCGACCGGCGCGCGGATCACCCGTCAGATTAGGAAAGATGCCGGCTTCCTAAAGTCCGACATCAAGGCTGGCGAGTTTTTCATTGTGGGTGGCCAGACAGCTTATGTCGCGGACGTTGGCGAGCCATTCAAAGCGCCTAACGGCGACACCGATGCACGGCTGCGGGTCATTTACTCCAATGGGACCGAGAGCAATCTACTTCTTCGCTCATTGCAGCGTGCAATCTACAAGGATGAGACGAGCCGCCGGGTATCCGAGCCAGATGCCGGACCGCTCTTCGCGGACGATGCGGGAGAAGACGACCTAGCCTCTGGATTCATCTACGTCCTTCGCAGTCGCTCCGACCATCCCGTTGTTATGCAAAGCCGAGATGTCGTGCATAAAATCGGGGTGACGAGCGGCGACGTGAAACGTCGTGTTGCCGGCGCCAAGTTTGACCCGACTTTTCTGATGGCCGACGTCGATATCGTCGCCACCTACGAGCTGTTCAATATCAACCGCACCAAGCTGGAGAACGTCATTCACAGAGTGTTCGACCCCGCCCGACTCAACATCGAGGTGAGGGACCGTTTTGGAAATCCGATAGTGCCGAGAGAGTGGTTCCTCGTGCCGGTTTTTGTCATAGATGAAGCTGTGGCCAAGATCAGGGACGGTTCAATCACTGGTTATATGTACGACCCGAAGTCGGCGCGACTCGTAAAATCTTAGGTCATCAGAGGCCATAGATTCGCGCGCGCCTGCGGAAGGCTTCGTTCGAGCCCTCTAGAATAGCGCAGGCGTGATTTCTCGTATCCGGATGGTCGATAGATCCTCGGGAAACGACTACACCCTTATCAGCGTTGCTTTTTAGAACGATGATCTGCTCAGCGTCCCCCAACACCGCGATGTTTGCGTTATGAGTGACAACAATGACCTGTCGCCGCTCCTTAGCGCGGCGCAATACAGGAACCAGTGTGTGGTAGATGAATTCGCTGTCGAGGTTGTCCTCTGGTTGATCGATCAGAAGGGGCCGGTCTGTATCAACTGACAGCATTAAAGCTAGCAGTACCGATTGCTGTTGACCGAGTGAAAGCCGGCTGAAGTCGCGAACTATCGGCTTGCTTTGTCCGGACACAGGCCGAGTGACCGTCAAACTGGGCCGATCCACCACTTTTGCGCGCTCAAGTCGAAAGAGGTGCGCCGGCTCCGCTAATCGCTCGATGATCGCCTCGGCGTCCGCTTTGCTAAACGCGCTTGTCCCTTCGGGACTTCTCAGACTCTGAATAGCCGCCGGGGCTTTCTTCGCGATTGCGTCTAGTAATTTCGGCAGCGTGAGCTGATCGACCAGCATAGTTGCACGTGGCACTTGAGAAGTCCGCCAGTTCATCGCTTCGACGATGATGTCTTTGGCTTCGGGCGAATGGCCGCTTTCGACGAATTTTAGCGAGACTTGGAGATCCCCAAGAACTGAGTTCAGCGTGGCGCTCGATTTTTGCGCAAAGGCAGCGCGCTGCGCCGAGATGCGGCTCCTGGCTGCCCAGCGTTCCTTTAGTTTCCGAGAGCGTTGCTGGCGCAGCTCCTTCAAGTGAGGCACCCAGGTCTTCAATTTGCGCAGAGTCTCGGTGAGTGACGCCTCGTCGGCGGTAAGTCTGTTGATGTATGTCATATCGAGGTGGATGTTCTTGGCGAGCAGCTCCTTCTTTTTGGTCTCGATTTCCGAGACCGTCGTTTGAGCCTTGTCGCGCCACTCCGAGAGTTGCCCGTTTGCGGCTGAGGTCAGAGACTTCACCGCTGCGCGCATTGCTGCTTCAGAGCTATCGATATGATTTTTGAAAACATTAGCGCTCGTAACTATGAGATCAAACTCGGCTCGACCGACTTCGAGCGTATCTGGCTCAGCAGCTGATACAATGCTTCCAACAGTCTCGCGGAGCGCCTCATGTGTTGCGCTTTCACCAAGCGCTTTGAGGTCCTCTTGGATGCCCACGCGGACACGTTTCTCTGCTTCCAGTTTTCGCGTTAGCTCGATGACCTCTTTAGCGTTGGCTTTCTGCAGTTCGTCGAGTTGCGATTTTTTAAAAGCCAAGTCCCTTTCAATCTGGGGAATTCGCTCAACGTTTCGGACGGCTTCCTCGATCTTGCTTTGAAGGTCGAGTATTTCGTCAAGCAGTTCTTGCTCCGTGGCGAGGTCTGCGTCGATATCGACAAACCGATCAAGGTACTCAAGCAATGCTGCGGGATCGTTTTGGGCCTTTTGGCTGATGGATTGTGTTTCGCCCTGCCCATAACACTCGACACCGAACGAAATGGGGCCATCGAAGGGATCAGCGGCATTTTCGATAATGCCTCCCTTCGCGCGAGCGAGTAGATGTAGTTGGCCAGCTTGGTCTTGGACGGCAAGCTCTACATTGTCAGGCCAAACATCAGAGTCGATGACATCAGTCCCACCGGGTTGCCCGGTGAGAATTCGAATCGCTTCGAACGTAGTCGATTTGCCAGTCCCGCGACCGCCGATAATGCAATTCAAATTAGGGCCAAAGTGAATGTACTGCTCGTGTAGAAAGCCGCCATCCATTCTTACGGCGCGGACTAGGGGGACGGCCGTCGGGACTTCTTCCTCAATGCGCACGCGAGCATCAGCGTCTTCAAGGGCCATTCGCAAGGCCGCAAAAGAAAGCGCCTGCATTTTGTAGCGGGTGACCTTTTTTTGGTGAGAGGCATTCCGCCCCAAGCTAGCGAGAGTATGTGCGTCCGAGTTGAGGATACGCGCGAGGTATTGGGACTGGCCAAGCTCACAGAGTGTTATTCGATCTTTTCCTAGCTGGCGCCTTTGCGGGTCGCTGTCAGCTCCGGAGTAACTGACCGGAGATGCGATGCTGGTGAGTTCAATGCCGAGAAGCGCCCTATGACAGACGATATCTTTCTTATGCGGCGGATTTCCAGGAAGGACGGTTTCAAGTCCCTTGCCCCCGTCTACGTGAGCGAGGATTGCAAAGCCACCTTCAGCGCGCACCTTGTCCAAGCAGTCAGTCGTGCCGTTTGAGCACCGGGAGTCTGGTTTACCGCGATCCGCAATACTCAGAGAAGAATAGAACCGCGTGAGGGCCTCAAGCGTTGGGAAGTAACAAAGCAGGTGCCCGTGTGGTGTGGACAGCTCAACTGCTGGAACTACGAATATGTCCAGTTCTGCGCCGACTCTCAGCGCATCCGCGACGCCTCCAATTTCGTTGTGGTCGGCGATGGCGATTAGGTCGAGCCCCTCGCTCTTCGCGAGCCTAACGATGGCGTCAGGTGTGGCAGTCTTGTCTGTTACGTCGTGCGAACCGACGACACTGTGAATGTGAAGATCACCACGATAAAAGCGTGCGCCTCGATCCTCTTTGAGAATATCTTGAATATCCATTCGCCCGCCCATCGCTCCTAGAGGAAGCATAGAGATAGTTGGCGCTGATTATGAGCGATCAACCAATAGTTGAATAGATGTTCCGTCGCCGATTGGTGCTAGCCCTGATACTTCCTGCCAGACAGTACAGCATGAAGTCCCTCGGGCCGCAGCTGCGTGTATCGCTTCAGTTGCTTCCAATCTTTGTGACCGGTGACCAGAGGCACCTGTTCGATCGTGAGGCCCGCCTCGAATAGGCGGCTTGTCGCTTCGTGGCGCATGTCGTGGAAGTGCAGGTCAATGATCCCGAGGTCTTTCACTGCCCTCTGGAATGCGGTTCCCGCCGATTTTGCATTGTGCGGGAAGCAGCGGCTCTGGTTGAGCCTGAGGGCGCGCTGCTCTTGTAGTAGCTCCCAGGCGTCATAGCCGGTCGACGCGAGTAGGGGCACGCGCTGGTCGTTGCCATCCTTCTTGCGAGGGTCCTTGCGGTCGGGGACGAGGATGGTCCGGGTGCGCTCATCGAGCGTGTGCCATTCGATACGGAATATCTCATCGATCCGCATGGCGGTTGCGATCGCGAACTTCACGACCCGCGTCATGGGGATGGTGTAGCGCGGGTTTGCATCGAAATGCGCGAATAGCTTTTCCAGCTCTTTCTCGGTCGGGCGGCGCTCGCGCTCGTCGGCGGCACCCACAAGGCCAAGCCGGCGGAGCGCAACGCGCGCCAACCGCACCGCTTCCGCATCGACCGCCACGCCGTGCACGGCAGCGGCGTCCGTCAGGATCGTGCCGATGAATGAGATATCGACCGCGAGTGTCGCGGGGCCAGCGCCGTCCTTCGCGCGCTGACGGCCGTACTGGATGAGCCTGTCGCGGGTTAAGCCAGAGAGGGGAGTTGCGCCGAGTTCGACCCGGAGGCGATTGAGCACGCTGCGTTTCGAGCGGCGGAGCGGTTTGCCGACTTCATGTAGGTCGTTGATGTGCAGATCGATCAGGCTCGCGAAGCTATCCTTGCGGCTTACTTGGCGCGTGGTGGGGTCAATCTGCTTGTCGATTGCGCGCTCAAGGTCGCGCGCCCACTCCTCGGCGTCTGACTTGCGCAGGAACGTCTTGCAGATGCTATGACCGTCGCGGCGCACTTGAGCGCGCCATTTGCCCCGACGCTTATCAATCGACGCCATGAAGCTGCGCTCCGCAACCACAACCCGCCTGATGAGGGCCTCAAGCCGAATCTGGTCACGCTCCGGTCACACGCAGTCTGGAAAAGCCGGGAAAAATGCGGAACACAGGTCGAACGTGCGGTCACAAATCAGCACATCTAGTTCACTGATGTTCCAATAAAAAATATGAAAAATCAATCGCATAAGTTCTGCATTGCCCCCATGATGGATTGGACCGATTAAGCCTGATTTATAAGGGTTTTCCTCTCGTCGTGTGCACTGTGTGTGCAGCGAGAGACGAGAGCTCGCTTCGCCGCAGAACGAGCGTGTGCATTCGACGCGATGCGCGAAGATTGGGAAGCGGAGTGACGATGCGGGAAGAGATCGCGTTGGCAGCGATCGCGTGACTCAGATGAAAAACACCGGCGCGAACCCGCCGCCGGGCGTGCGGAAATTCGTGGTCTGTCCCTGATAGAGGCGGGCGGCGGCGATGAGCGGCTCGCCCGCATAGGTGTAGAGGCGCACATCGACTTTGCGTTGGACGCGCTCTCCATCGACTTCGATGGTGCGCTCCCCGGGTGCTGCGAAATCCTGGGCGATATAGGCGCTTCTGCCGATGTTATCCCACACGCCCTTGGTCAGCTTGTCGCCGCGATAGACCGCCTTGCTGGCGTGCCCGGAGGCCGGTTTGAAGAAGAGTCCTTTGCGCTCACGCCAGAGCTGGTCGGCATTTTCGCCTGTGACACTCACCGCGCGCGGCACACCTGAAAGCGCGGCGACCGAAGCGGCGTCCAATCCCCACACGCCAAGCGCCGCGCGGTCTGAGAGCAGGGTGAGATTGCGCTTGTCGGCGAAGAGCGCGTGATTGCGCGGACCGGGTGTCACAACGACAGCGCCGGCTTCATAGGCGGTGCGCAGGGCGGCATGACGGGGATCGTCGAGAGAGAAATCGACAAGGCGGTTGTAGACGAGATCGATCGGGACGCCGCCCTCTTGAAGGACGTCACACTCGAAACGCAGCGTCGCCGGATCAGCAATTACGGCTTCATAGCCATGTCGCTCGAACAAACGCTTCGCTAGCACGAATTCGGGATAGAGATATTGGTCCTGCGGTGCGTCATCGACGATAGCGATGCGCCGCAGCGCGCCGGTCCTGCCTTGGCGCTTCCATTCGGCTTCGAACATCTCGATCGCGCGGCTCTCAAACTGCGCGAGAGACTGGCGTGCAAGTCCTTGCTCGACTTCGGCGCAACAGGCGATCTGCGCCTGCGCCAGGAACGCGTTTAGAAAGGCTCCGCCGGCATTGGTGTTGATCTCGATAAGCTTCGGGCCATCCGGCGTCAGGTGAAAGTCGTAGCCCATGAGGGCGCCCAGTGGGCCGTGATCCATTCGAGCGATAGCGGGCGCCCAGGAGAACGCGGCCTGTTGGTATTGGGGCAAGCGCGCAGCCGCTTCAATGGCGTGCACAATCGCTTGCATGGCTTCACCGTCCGCTTTGGGCAGGAATACGGGCGCATGCGAAAATAAATGTGGGCGTGACTTGATGAAGTGCTCGAAGAAGGCCGCGTCGCCCGCTTCGTGCTGTAGCGATGAAGCGAGTGCATCGTGATCGAGCGTTACGCAAAAGCACTCGCGGTTAAGGTGGTCGGCGGCCGCGCGAGATTCGATGAGCGCCACGTTCTTAACCCTTCCATGACCAGCGGGACCGCCAGCCACTTATATACAAACTATGCAGTCTCGCGAATTGTGCTGTGCAACACAAAATTTAGTGTATCGGCGGGCCAGTAAACGTGGTCGCTATGCCGACGAGAATGAGCGCACTGGCGAATAGGAAGGCGTCGAAGGTCAACGTGGTGTTGAGTGCGCGGCGTCCTTCTGTTGGCGCGTCGCGTAGCTTTCGCGTCACGATCTGCTTGTTGTAGGCGCCCAGCCCAAGAGCAGCGCCTGCAACGGCGAGCTTTGCCGCCAGCAATTGTCCGTAGGCGCTGGTGAGAAGGGCGTTGACGCCTCCAGCCAGGAGCACGGCCAGCCAGAGGCCAATTACGAACAGGAGCGGGATGATGAAGAGTGCGAGGCGCGAGAAGCGTTCTGAACGCGCCAGAACGATTTGATCTGACAGAGATGCATGCGGCCAAAGCGTGATAGGTGCGGCGATCCAGAAGGCGGCGATCAGCACATGCAGCCCGGCCGCCCACGGCGCCAGATCAGGTTGTTCAAGCGCCTGCGTGTGTCCCGTCAGCGCAAAGCCAGCCGCGAGCGCAATCGATGCGAGCCCCGCAAGGGCGGATCTCTGGAATAGCCACGCAACAAAGAGGAGGGTGGCGCCAAGCGCAAAGGCAACCGAACTTGGCGCCAGCGCCGGCCACGTCCAGGACAGCGTGGCAGGATCGAAGATGCTGTTGAGCGAGCCGCCGAGTTGAACATTGGCGATCATCAGGCGAAGCGTCGCGAATACGAGCGCCGCGCCGCCAAACCACGCGGCTGAGCGCAAGGAGCGCGCGCGATCGCTACGTTCGACGATTTGCATGCCCGCATGCAGGCCAAGGCCTGCGGCCAGCAAGGCCGTTACATAGAGGCCGAGCTTGACCGCAAGCAGCGCCGGCGCCAGCGGATCGGCTTCCATCAGCCAGAAATCGTGAAATGGACCGCGCCGGGCATGGCGTGTCCGTCATGCGCGATGGTGCGCCAAGCGAGCGTGTAGGCGCCGGGCGCCAGGGATGGCAGAGGAATTGCGAACGAAGACGCCATTGCGCGCGGGGGCGTGTAGTCGAGCGCCACGGCGCGGCCGGCGGAATCGGTCAAAGTGACGTTTGCGAGTCCGGTGGCGCCTGAGAACACAATCGTGAAGTTCGCTGGCGCTCGCGCGAGCGTGGCGTTCTCAGCGATGTTGGTTTCGCGAACGCTCGTGTGTGCAAGCGCGGGCGTCGCGACCGTCATCATGGCGGCGGTTACGATCGCCATAGCGAGACGTTTCATTGGTTTCTCCTCTTTGAGAGCAGTCGTTAGTGGACCATGTAGCGGACGCGGCCGGTCATGGTGTGATTGTCCGCGCCGCTGGCAGTCCAGGCGATGGTGTAATTGCCGGGCGCGAGGCGCGGCAGGGAAGCGGAAACAGTTGTCCCCGCCGTCGCGCCTGAGAGATCAACAGACGAAGGATCGCCGCCCTGTGGCGTGATGACGAGGCTCGTCAAGCGCATTGCGTGCGCAAATGTGGCGCTGAAGCGTTCCGGGGTCGCGCCCATCGTGCCATCTCCAGGCGTGGTTTGCACGGTGGTCGCGGCGCCATGCGCGCCGTGATCGTGGTTCTGTGCAAGCGCGAGCGGCGCGTGCAAAGCCAGCGCCAAGCCGGCTGCAAGTGCGAGAAGGGCTTTACGCATGAGAATTCTCCTCTTGTGTTAGAACAAGGCGCGCACGCCGAGCACGACGCGGGTCGCGTCGGGATCGTCGCCGTTCGCCTTGATGAGATCGCGCGTGTCGCCGACCGCGCCGCTCCATTCGACGCCGACATAGGGAGCGAAACTCCGGGTGATTTCGTAACGGAGTCGCGCGCCAGCCAGGACATTGGAGACGCCTGCGCCGATTGCGAACTCTGGGATATCTTCCGCGGACAGCGAAACTTCGGCGCGCGGCTGCAGAATGAGGCGCTGCGTCAGCCGTAGGTCGTATTCCGCTTGCGCACGCGCGGTGACTTCACCCTCGTTCGAGATAAAGAGCGCGCCATCGACCTCGAACCAATAGGGGGCGAGGCCCTGAACGCCGAGCACAAGGTCGGTGCGATCGCCCTCCGGGCGATAGGTTTGACGCACCCCGCCCTGCAGATCGAAATAGGGCGTGATCGCGCGGCTGTAGAGCAGTTGAAGCTCGGCGTGTTCGACATCGCCGTCGAACTCGCCTTCGCCTTCCGACTTCCACCAGAAGCGATTGATGTCGCCGCCATACCAGCCTTGTACGTCCCAGGCATAGCCTTCGTCGCCGTCATCGAAGGTTGCTTCCAGGCGATCCAGGATGACAGCGTGCGTGATGACTTCGCCGTTCTCCACGCGCAATTGCTCTCTGGCGCGCGCCATTACTGCGGGGTCGAAGTAGCGGTCGGCGGCATCGGCGGGACCACGCCCCGGAGCAGCGGAGACGGAGGGCGTCTGCATGTCAGTCGGCATCTGCATGTCGTGTCCGGCGTGCGGATCGGGCGTTTGAGCCGGCGTGACTTGCGCCGGTGGCGTTTGGGTATGCGCGGAATGATCCTGCGCGGCGGCCGGCGCTATGGTGAGCAGGATCGGCGCGAGGGCTGTAGCGATGACTCTCACGATGCGGCCTCATCGAGCGGACGGACCGTGACAACATTGAACATGCCAGCATGCATGTGCATGAGCATGTGGCAGTGGAAGGCCCAGTCTCCTGGATTGTCGGCGGTGAGGTCGAACGAGACGCGCCCGCCCGGCGCGACATTGACGGTGTGCTTCAAGGGTTGATGACCTGGATGGCCATTCACGAGCTCAAAAAAGTGGCCGTGCAGGTGAATGGGGTGGGACATCATCGTGTCGTTGATCAATGTCACGCGCACACGTTCGTTGCGCGCAAAGCGTATCGGCTCGACGAGTTCGCTGAAGCGGCGGCCATCGAAGCCCCACATGAAGCGTTCCATGTTGCCGGTGAGATGAATTTGCATGGTGCGTGACGGCGCGCGTGTATCGCGATTGGGAGTGAGCGCGACGAGATCGGTGTAAACGAGAACGCGATGATCTACCGTCTCAAGCCCCGTCGGCCGTTCGGCCAGACGATTTTCCGGCATTGGCGCAATCGACTGGACGCCGACGCCAACGACCATATTGGGTGGCGCTAGAGATGGGTCGCGCATGTTCATGCCGCCCGAACCATGATCCATGCCGCCATGGTCCATGCCGCTCATGCCCGCCATCGACCCCATATCCATGCCCATGTCGCGCATGGTGAGGTTGGGGATTTGGCGCAGCGGTGGAACCTCTGCGCTCATGCCGAGGCGCGGCGCAAGCGTAGCGCGGCCCATGCCGGAGCGATCCATTGCTTCGGCGACTATGGTGAAGGCGCGATCCTCTGTCGGCTGCACGATCACGTCATAGGTTTCAGCGATGGAGATCTGGAATTCGTCCGTCTCAACCGGACGCACGTTCTCACCGTCAGCCTGCACGATCGTCATCGGCAGACCGGGAATGCGAACATTGAAGATTGTCATCGCCGCTGCATTGATGATGCGCAGACGCACGCGCTCGCCGGGGCGGAAAAGGCCCGTCCAATTCTCGGCGGGACCATGTCCGTTGACGAGATAGGTGTAGGTCGATCCGCTCACATCGAGAATGTCGCGCGGGTCCATGCGCATCCCGGCCCACATGCGCCGCTCCTCGGCGGTCATTCGGTCTTCGCCGGAGAGCAGGCCGGCGACGGTCGTGCGTTGCTGGTTGAAATAGCCTGGGCTCGCCTTCAGGCGGCGCAGGATTTCGTGCGGATGCAGGAAGCTCCAATCGGAGAGGATGAGAACATGCTCGCGATCATAGGCGACGGGATCGGGCGTCGCTGGATCGATGATGATGGGGCCGTAATGGCCCATCGCTTCCTGAAGACCCGAATGGCTGTGATACCAAAACGTGCCGGCCTGCCGGACTGGGAACTCATAGACAAATGTCTCGCGCGGGCGAATGCCTGGAAAGCTCACGCCCGGTACGCCGTCCATCTGGAACGGAAGCAGGAGGCCGTGCCAGTGAATGGACGTGTCTTCGTCTAGTGTGTTGGTCACGGAGAGACGCGCAGGCTGACCTTCTCGAAGACGCAGAAGCGGCGCCGGCAGTGTGCCATTGACGGTGACGGCGTGCCCCGTCCGTCCGCCGACGCTGAAGGGCGTGTGGCCCACGCTGAGCGCGATGTCGGCGCCCGAAAGCGTAGGCAGTGTAGGCGCAATGCCTGCCGAGCCGCTTTGCGCCCAGGCGGGCAGCAAGGACGAAAGGCTGGCGAGACCTGCGCCGCCTGCGGCCTGCAGCAATGTTCGGCGGTCGAGTTTCAAACGCGCTTCTCCTCAAGTCTTGAAGAGCCTGCACTTTCCCATCGTGGGAAGGTCAAGAGGCAGGATCATGGGCGCAGAGAGCAGCGCTCATGAACGAATACGCGCGCGCTGGTCTTATCCCTCATCGCCGGCGGGCGGCAGGCCAAGCCCCGATGCGAGCTGCGCGCGGGCGCGGTAAATGCGCATCTCCACGGCCTTGGGCGAGATGTTGAGAATTTGCGCTGCTTCCTTGTGCGACAGTCCTTCAAACTGCGTCAGCAGCAGAGGTTCCTTCAGGCCCGCCGGGAGATTGGCGATCTGGCGGTCAAGATCAGCGAGGCGGCGCTCTTGTTCGGGGTCAGTCTCCGAAGCAGGGATGGCCACCCTATGGGCGTTGTTGTCGATCGGTGCGGCCGCGAAGAAGAAACGCCGCACTGAGCGCCGTCGGCTCCAGTCCCGGCACTTGTTCAGCGCGATGCGCCGCAACCAGGCGCGCATCGGCCTTGCAGAATCGAAGCCCGGCAGTGCCGACCACGCAGCGAGAAAAGTATCCTGGAGCAGATCGTAAGCTTCGTCCGCATCGCCGACATAGCGGCGGATGAAGCGATAGAGCGCCTCCTTGTGGCGGCGCATGAGTTCGGTGAAGGCGCGGCTGTCGCCAGCGATGACGGCAGCCGCAAGCGCTGCGTCGTCCCGCGCGCTAGGCGGCGTGGTCATTGCTGCTCTGTGGTCAGCGCCGACACGACAGTGTTGTCGAAGACCTGTTTTTGCTCCGGCGTCAGCACTTCGCGCATGGCGAAGACATGCCGGATGGTTTCGGTCTGCAATTGCCCCATTGCGTGATGGAAGCGTTCGACAGCGCCGGTGACGCGCGGCCCGTAGCCATGCTCTTCGCGAATGGCGGAGGCGAGTTCGGCATTGGCGGCGCGCATCTCCAATTCAAGGGCGCGCTTGCGGGCAGCGAAGTCTGCTTCGAGGGTCTCGATCCGCTGTGTCTGATCGGTCGTCAGTTGAAGTTCGTTGTGAATGACCTCATGCAGCGAGGGCTGGCGATGCGTGCGGTCGAAAGCGAGCTTGCCGAGTCCGACGCCAGCAAAGCCGGCTGCAAGCGCGACAAGCGCGGTGATGAGAAGGCCGCGCAGACGAGGCGTCACTGGCCACCCTCAAGCAGCGTGGAGGGAGCAAGCGAGGAATGGATCGCGAAGGGCGAACTGTCCTCCGATTGGGCTGCTGCGACGCCGCTGGCGAACGCGCCGGTTGTCAGCATCATGGCCGCCAGCGCCGCGCGCCAGCCCCATACGGCGCCGCGCGGCGCCTGACGGCGCGCGTCATCAATCCGCGCCCAGACGGCAGGCTCGAATTGATCCAGACGCCGATCGGAGGGCGCGTCGCGAAGGCGGGACAGGAGCTGTTCAAGACGGTCGGTCATGCGCGATCCATGAGTTGTCGCTATTCATTACGCACGGAGCTGGACATTCCCTCAAGGCCATTCGGCGAGGGTTTTTGCGGGAGCGTGCGTAGCTCTAAGAAACGGACAATGGAGCGCGGGACGAATGACCTGGGTTGTGGAGCGGCTCGCCAGCCGGCGCGGCGTGCTTCGTGGCGCCGCGCTGGGCGCCTTAGTCCTTGCCGCCTCGTGCGCGGCGGCGGAGCCGGTGCAGGCGCTGGTCGTGCATCGTGATCCGTGGTGCGGGTGTTGCCATGTGTGGGTGGCGCACATGCAGCAGATCGCGCGGTTTGAAGCCTCGGTGCGTGACGAAGCCGATATGCCCGCTCTGAAACGACGCCTCGGCGTGCCAGCGGACTTGGCCTCGTGCCATACGGCCGAAGTCGCCGGTTTCATCATCGAAGGGCATGTGCCCGCGGCGGACGTTCAGCGCCTTCTGCGCGAGCGCCCACGAGGCGTAGTCGGTTTGGCGACGCCCGGCATGCCGCTTGGTTCGCCCGGTATGGAGCAGGCCGACGGGACAAGCGAAGCGTTCGACGTATTCGCATTTCGCGCTGACGGATCGCGTGAGGTTTTCACACATCATGTCGCGCGCGCTTGAGAGAAAGCAAATCGCATGCGCGCAGCGTGAATGCTGTCCGCAATTAGCGCCTTTTATTGCGGCGCGTCACGGGTGATGCGGCGAGGTCGTCCAGGATGGGGCAGTCGGAGCGGTCATCGCCATGACAGTGCTGGGAAAGATCGCGCAGCGTGCGCAGTACGGCGCGCATTTCCATCATGCGCCTTTCGAGGTCCGCGATGTGCGCTTCGGCGAGGCGTTTGACTTCGCGCGAAGGGCGCTTGCGGTCACGCCACAAGGCAAGCAGCGCGCCGACTTCCTCCAGCGAAAAGCCGAGATCTCGCGTTCTGCGGATGAATTGGAGGATCGAGACGTCGTCGTCGCCATAATCACGATAGCCGTTGTCGCGACGTGCCGCTGGGCGAAGCAGGCTGATGCTCTCATAATAACGGATCATCTTGGCCGACACGCCAGAGCGTTCCGAAGCGTCGCTGATGTTCATGAGTCTGTTTTCTCGCGGAACTTTTCGAGCTTGACCTTCCTATTGTGGGAAGGTGCACGCTCTGTTTCAAGTCAAATCAGGAGCGCGGTGCGATCCGCGTAAGATCCATGAATCAGTCCGATCATCACCACGAGCATGCCGCACACGCGGACCCCAAGCGCGACCCGGTTTGCGGCATGGTCCCAAAACCCGATACGCCGCACCGGCTGGTGCATGACGGCGAAGAGGTGCTGTTCTGCAGCGCCGGATGCAAAGCCAGATTCACTGCCGATCCCGCGAAGTACGCCAAGCCCGCGCCTGACCATTCGAGCTGTTCTGCGGTCCAGCATGGCGCGCATGGACATGCACATCAGCATCCGTCACGGCCGCCGCCCGCGGACGCACCAGCCGGCGCCAAGTGGACGTGCCCGATGCACCCCGAGATCGTGCGCGACGGACCCGGCTCATGCCCGATCTGCGGTATGGCGTTGGAGCCGATGACGCCAAGCGCGGATTCTGGCCCTAATCCAGAACTGGTGGACATGCGCCGGCGCTTCATCGTGAGCGCCGTCATCGCCGTTCCTGTGCTTGCTCTTGAAATGGGTCGCCATCTCTTCGGCGTTGATCGCATCGTGGCGCCGGCGCTCAATCCGTGGCTCCAATTCCTGCTGGCGACGCCTGTCGTGTTGTGGGGTGGCTGGCCGTTCTTCGAACGCGGTTATCAATCCCTCCAGACACGCCATCTCAATATGTTCACGCTGATCGCGCTCGGCACCGGCGTTGCGTGGATTTACAGCGTTATCGCTTTGTTGGCGCCAAGCGTGTTTCCGCCGCAATTCCGTGACGCGCATGGGCTTGTCTCGGTCTATTTCGAAGCTGCCGCCGTAATCACTGTTCTTGTCTTGCTCGGGCAGGTTCTCGAATTGCAGGCGCGCGAGCGCACCAGCGGCGCCATCCGGGCATTGCTTGATCTCGCGCCCAAGACGGCGCGGCGCATCACGGATGGCGGCGAAGAGGAAGTTTCTCTCGACGCCATTCTGGTCGGCGACCGTCTGCGCGTGCGGCCCGGTGAGAAAACGCCGGTGGATGGCGTCGTGTTGGATGGACGCTCCACGCTCGATGAATCCATGGTCACGGGAGAGTCCATGCCGGTGACGCGCGGTGTAGGCGAGAAGGTGATTGGCGGCACGCTCAACCAGACCGGCTCGCTCGTCATCGAAGCGCAGCGCGTCGGACGCGACACGATGCTGTCGCAGATTGTGCAGATGGTCGCCGACGCGCAGCGCTCGCGGGCGCCGATCCAGCGCATGGCCGACGCTGTGTCCGGTTGGTTTGTGCCGGCCGTGATCGGGATCGCCATCCTTGCCTTTATCGGCTGGGCGTTGGTCGGACCTGAACCGCGTCTCGCCTATGGGCTGATCGCCGCCGTGTCGGTCCTCATCATCGCCTGTCCGTGTGCGCTGGGGCTTGCGACGCCGATGTCAATCATGGCCGGTGTCGGGCGCGGCGCGCGCGCGGGCGTGCTGATCAAGAGCGCCGAAGCGCTGGAGCATTTCGAGAAGGTCGACACGCTTGTGCTCGACAAGACAGGCACGCTGACAGAGGGCAAGCCCGCTGTGGTCGCCATCCAGACCAACGGCATGGAAGAACCAGAATTGCTGCGCCTCGCAGCGAGCCTCGAGAACCGTAGCGAGCATCCGTTGGCATTGGCCATTGTTGCGGCGGCAAAGGATCGAGGCGTCGCGCTGGTCGAACCGAGTGAATTCGATTCACCCACCGGCAAAGGCGTTATCGGCGTCGTTGAAAGCAAGCGCCTGGTCCTCGGCGCGGAACGCTATCTTTCGGAACTGAGCATTGATGCGACGCCGCTCCACAGTGCGGCCGAGACGATGCGATCCGATGGCGCCACTGCGATCTATGTCGCGGTGGACGGCGTCGTGCGCGGCGTTTTTGCGATTGCGGACCCGGTCAAGGCCAGCACGCCGGCCGCGCTTGCGGCTCTGCGCGCAGAGGGCGTGAGGCTCGTCATGCTGACGGGCGATAATCGCACCACGGCGGAAGCTGTGGCGCGCAAGCTCGGGCTCGATGAGGTCGAGGCCGAAGTGCTGCCGCAGGACAAGTCACAGATCGTGGCCAAGCTGAAGGCGCAGGGCCGCGTCGTCGCCATGGCGGGCGACGGCGTCAATGACGCGCCTGCGCTGGCGGCGGCCGATGTCGGTATCGCGATGGGCACCGGCACGGATGTGGCGATGGAAAGTGCGGGCGTCACGCTCCTGAAGGGCGATCTCGGCGGTATTGTGCGGGCGCGCGCGATTTCCAAGGCGACGATGAACAATATCCGCCAGAACCTGTTCTTCGCCTTCGCTTACAACGTCGCTGGCATTCCGATCGCCGCGGGCGTGCTCTATCCGCTCACCGGCGATCTACTATCGCCGATGATCGCGGCGGCAGCGATGGCGCTGTCGTCAGTTTCGGTGATTGGCAACTCACTGCGGCTGGGCGCGGTGAAGATATGAGCACGCCGAATGCATTGGGGGCGGGCCCTGCAGCGAAGCCCTACACGCCAGCATTGGGCCATAAAGCGCTTACGCCGTTCTACGATGCCGCCATCGCGCTGGCGACGCGTGAGAGCGTCTGGCGCGGTCGCATGATTGAAGCAATCGCGTTGAAGTCTGACGAGCGGCTACTCGATGTGGGTTGCGGCACGGGTTCGCTTCTTTCGGCGCTGGCGGGGAGAACGCCCAGCGCCGCGCTTGTCGGGCTCGATCCCGACCCGGATGTGCTCGCACGCGCGAAGCGGCGCGCCCGGGCGCATATTGCCTTCGAGCAAGGGTTTCTGGACGAGGCGTTTGTTTCGGCGCACGCGCCCTTCGACGTGGTGGCAAGTTCGCTGGTGCTGCACCAAACGCCGCTTGAGACTAAGCGGCGCATTCTGCGGCACATGCGCGAGGCCCTCCGGCCCGGTGGGCGATTATGCATCGCGGACTATGGACTGCAGTCGAACGGACTCATGCGAATGATGTTCAGGGTGACTGTGCAGGCGCTGGATGGCGTAGAGGATACCCAGCCGAACGCCGAGGGCGTCTTGCCGGCCTTAATGTCCGAGGCGGGGTTTATGGATATTGACGAGGTCGCCAACGTGCCTACCGCCACAGGCGCGATCTCGGTCTGGCGCGCGCGATAGTCGTTCTTCACTTGGCGGCGCCTTCAGATAATAATGGCAGGCCGCGCGTGAACCTCGCCGAAGGGTAGTAGAGTGCCGAGATGGAATTGCTGGCGCACGCACGCATCGTCATGTGGGAGGGCGCCAGCCTCTGGGTGATCGATGCCACCAAGGTCATCGGAGATGAACCAAGGCGCACGGATTTCCACGCGCATCATGCGATCCAGGTGACACTGGCCCTCGGCGGCTGGTTCAAACTCGATACGGCGGATTTGAGCGTGCGCGGCGAGGGCGTCGCCGTCGCCGCTGACACGCCGCACATCTATGAGGCCGAAGGTCTGGTCGCGATGATCTTCATTGAACCCGAGAGCCGGTTCGGACGAGCGGTCGCACGCAATCTATTCTCGGAAAGCAAACTTGCCGCCGTCCCGCGCGATCGGCTGGAACATTTGTGCGCCGGCATCCGGGAGAATTATCGCGCCGCAAAGCGCGATGACGCGAGCCTCGTTGAGTTAGGGCGTAGCCTATTGGCGGCGTTGGCGGCAGGACGGGCGCAAGAGCCTGACGCACGGATTCGCCGCGTCATAGCGTGGGCTGCGGATCAGTTAGACGGCCGCGTTAGTCTTGACGACGCGATCGCGATGGCCGGTATCTCCGCGAGTCGTCTGCGCCACTTGTTCGTGGAGCAGACAGGGCTGCCATTCAAAACCTATCTGCTGTGGTTGCGCCTGACGCGGGCGGTCGAGCGCATTGCGGCGGGAGTGTCGATCACAGAAGCCGCGCACGATGCGGGTTTTTCTGATTCCGCCCATCTCAGCCGAACCTTTCGCCGGATGTTTGGCGTCGCGCCGGCCGCGCTCAAAATGTCGTAGCCGTTACGTTCAAGTCCTCCGCTCTGAGGGGGCCTAGAAACGGGTTGTCACCAACCAGACATCTAGGAGCTTCCAATGACTGAACAAAAGACCATCCCATCCTGCACCTGCGATCAAAACCGCAAAGCCCCGACGTCCGCTACGGCGTGTGCGTGCGGCCCGGATTGCAAGTGCGGCACGGCCTGCGCCTGCACGCCGCAGAAAAACTGCCAGTCCGCTTAGTGGCCGTTGCGTCGCATCGAGGCCGGCCAAGCTGGTCTCGATGCTGCGGCCAAAGACATCAAACAGGATAAAGCCCGTGAGACATCTATTCGCGCGCGGAGCAGAAAGTGGGCGCGACAGTCGTCGTTGGACTCTCAGCGCCGTGCTCGCGTTCGCGACTCTGCTGACCGTCGGCGGGTGCGCCACGAAGACGAGCGACGATCCCGTGGCGATTGTCGATGGACATCGCGTGGCTTACCAGGTGCTCGGCAATGGCAAGCCCGTCGTCGTGATGATTTCGGGCTTGGGCGACGGCATGAGCTCGTTTCGTGATGTCGCCGCCGAAATCGCTGAAGTCGCGACGGTTATCATTTACGATCGCGCCGGTTACGGCGCGAGCGATGCTGTGACGGGACCACGCGATGCGCAAGCCGCTGAGCGTGAACTCTCCGGTCTGTTGGCGCAGATCGGCGTGAGCGGTCCCTACGTACTTGTCGGCCACTCAGTGGGCGGTCTGTTTGCGGAATACTATGCCGCGATGTATCCCAGTGACGTAGCGGGGCTGATCCTGGAGGATTCGCGTCCCGCGGATATCACACGCCGCTGCGAAGCCGCCGGCGTGGGGATGTGCACGGCGCCCGCATTGGCCGTTCGATTCATGCCGAACGGCGCCCGAGGCGAATTCGCTGCGCTTTCACAGACCATCGCCCAAGTGGAAGCGGCTGGTTCGGCGCCGGGACGAGATGTGCTTGTCCTATCGCGTTCTGTCGAACCAAACGCGGCGGCGTTCAATCGAATCTGGTCAGTTGCGCAGAACGATTTGGCTTTGCGCTATCCCGGCTCCCGCCATTTGGTCGCCAGTCGGTCAGGACACTACGTTCATCAAGACCAGGCCGCGTGGTTCGTCTCATCGGTCGTCGCGTTCTTGGGGGATGTGACCCGTGAGCAGGCCGCGCCGTAGCCGTTGCGTTCAAGTGCGCATGGTCGGTGCGCGTTAGCGTTCAGCATCGCACACGCGCAATCCCGGAAGGACTTTCGTCATGGAATACTTTGTTGGCGTCGCCGTGGCGCTGGGCGTCGGCCTCTTCACGACCGTTGCCGGGTTGGATCGCGATCGTTCGCTTTACCCGGTGATCTTGATCGTGATCGCGTCCTACTACGATCTATTCGCAGTCATCGGCGGCGGCGCAGCATTAGGATCGGAAACGCTCGTTTTTTGCGCGTTCGCCCTCGCTGCAGTCATAGGCTTTAGAACGAATCTTTGGATCGTGGTCGTCGCTTTGGTGGGGCACGGCCTGTTTGACTGGTATCATGGCCAATTGATTGAAAATGCGGGCGTACCAGCCTGGTGGCCGATGTGGTGCCTGAGCTATGACGTAGCCGCTGGGGCGTACCTCGCTTGGCGGCTGCTTACCGAAAAGATCCGCGCGACGAACGCTTCGAGCTTCGGCAGACAGATTCATTCTTATGTCGAGGCAGAGTTTGCGGCCGCCAAGGCCGCTGAGCTAGATGGTGATCCCGCCAGAGCCTTCCATCATCTGGAGCGGGCTCATGTATTGGGTCAGCGATCCACGGTGCAGCATGTTCGCGCGCATCTGCGCATGCTGTTTTGGGGCATTCGCCACAACCATCCGCGCGAAGTCACCGGCCAGTTCTTGCGCGTGATCGGCGCGGTCGCCGGAACCTGGGTCGGACTTGTGCCGGAGGGAAATACCGGAGGCGGCAATATCAGCGGGTTCAAGTCGATGGCGATCCCCGATGACCTCGCGGGCCAGATTGCGGCGGCCCGCACTTCTGCGCCAAACGCTCACGGATGATGGGCCGTTGCTCGCCACCTATTCGACATACGGTTCGCACGAGCGGCTTCTCCGCCGTGAGGAGTTCCAATGCGACGCAGTGCATGAACCATGTGTGCGTCAGCAAGCGCGCGTGTGGCTGGTCTAGCGAGACGTCTGCCGAAATGCTCGGGGAGTGATCCCCACAATTCCGGAAAAGATTTTGGAGAACTGGCTGGCCGAACCGAACCCCGCCATTTGAGCTACTTCGGAAAGCGAGAGCGTGTTGTCGAGCATGATTTGTTTGGCGCGTTCAACGCGCGTTTCAAGCACGAATCTGTAGGGGCTCGCGCCGGTTGTTTTCTTGAACTGGCGCGTGAAGTGGAAAACGCTTTGTCCCACGATCGCGGCTAAATCTGCGACGGACACGTCGTCGGCGATGTGCGCGATCACAAAATCTCTGACCGCAGAGATCTGAAGAGACGTGAGGCCTGCGCCGTCAAGCTGGGTCGCGACCTGCGAGCGCATGAGTTCGACGCCGGCCATGACCGCAAGCGAGTCAGTCATGATCTTGGGCGCCGGCGTGTGTGCGCGCGCGACGTCGCCCAGACGGCTCAAGCAATGCAGGAGGTGTTTGTTCTGAAAATAGATCGCGGGTTGGAGGTCGCGGTCATTTGGCGCCGTTTCCAGTTCGTCGAGCAACCAGTCCTGATCGAAATAAAGCGCCGTGAAGGAATTACCGCGCCGCGCGGGCTCGCCCCAGCCGCTCACGCGAACGCCGCGCGGCAGAAACGTCAAACGCGTGCGCATATCGAGTTGGCTCGTTGGCGCTAGATCACCCGCCATCGTCCCGTCCTTGAGCACGATGTCGTGCAGCGCGAGATAGGCGCTCGATCCCGACCACTCGAATTCGTAGCCGTCTTCGGGCGTTACGATGTGCTCGATCGTGTAGGGAAGGCGGCGAACGCAGTTGCGTTCGAAGCTGGCCGACGGAGTGCGTGATTTCACGTCGATCGTGGTCTGCGTCATGATCGGTATCGTCGGTCCGTTCGGGCGGGATCGCCAGAGCAAGAATCTACCAGTGAAGCAATAAACGACAAATTAACCTCGTCAAAACACAGTGCGCGCGTGGAGCAGGCGCGTTTGTCGCCGGGCGCCGGGGGAGCATTGGGATGACGAACGAAACCTCCTGCTATTTGGGGGCGGCGGGACTGGCGTTCGCGCATACGGTCGTCGACCAACTTGGTGAGAACGAACTGGCTCCGACTCCGCCGAACTACGAATTGTGGGCGACCTATAGAAGCGGCGCCTATCCCGATCTCAGTCGAGACATTGAAGCAATGCTTGGCGATGGGCAGCGGCTCACGCCGGAGCTGTGCGAAGACCTATACGAGCGCCACTTCGCGCCGACGCGCTCATTCGAGCAATTGGTGCAGACGGGTGAATCCATCGCGCAGGAATTGGCGGGAGCCTTGGCGCATCTGCGCGATGTCAATGCGAGTGCAGGCGGGTACGCCGGAGAACTCGAAACAGCCGCGTCGATCATGGAGACTGCAGCCGATCCCTCGACGTTGCGCGCGCTTGTGCGCGGCCTGATCACAGAGACGCGTGCGGTCGCGGCGCGCAACAGGTCTCTGGAAGAGCGGATGGAAGACTCTTCCAGGCAGATGGAAACCCTGCAGCTCAGTGTGCGTCAGGCGACGCAGGAAGCCGTCACCGACGGCCTCACGGGTCTCGCCAATCGACGCCATTTCGATCGTTCGCTCGTGCGTCACATTCGCGAAGCGTCGCGGGACGGACAGTCGCTGTGCCTGATTGTCTTCGACATCGATCACTTCAAGCAGGTGAATGACACATGGGGTCATCCGGTAGGTGATCAGGTCATTCGCTACGTCGCGAGCACGCTGCGCGGCGGCGCCCCACCGAGGGCGCTTGCTGCACGTCATGGCGGCGAGGAATTTGCGCTGGTTCTGCCTCAGACCGACGTCGCAGAGGCGCTCACGATCGCCGAAACACTCCGGCAAAAGATCCGTGCGCGCACGCTCTCGCGCAAGTCCTCGGGTGAGCTCATCGGGACTGTGACGATCTCGGCTGGGGTCGCTGTCCTCAAGGCTGGCGAAGGCCGGGAGTCGCTCGTGCGGCGCGCGGATGCGTGCCTTTACCAGGCAAAGAAAGCCGGGCGCGATCGGGTCATCGGAGAGGCGTCGAGTTCGGCGGCGGCCGCGTGAAGCCGCGCGCCTTGCAAACGTGCCAGCGAGGTCAGGCATGGAAGTCCGCGACTGCAAGCCAGCGATCATCGCTCCCAGTAAGTTTGAGGCTCAGTTATTGAGCGATCTCCTACGCAATGCGGGGACATCGGAGGCTTGCGTCTTCACGGACACGGCTTCGGCACTCGATGGTTTGTTTCGCGGCCGTGCCAATATGGTGTTCCTCATGGAGGATGGCGGCGGCGGGGCGCTGGAATTGGTCCGTCAATTGCGCCGCTCCAGGCAGCATCCGCTCCGCAAAGCGCCTGTGTTCATCGTGTCGGCTGCGCTGACGCTCGCTCTCGCGGAGCGGTGCCGCATCGCAGGCGCCAACGCGATCATCGGCAAGCCGATCTCCAGTGCAGTGTTGAGCAACACAATCAAGAAGGTGCTCGCGAAACCGCGACCGTTCATCGAAGGCGACAACTACGTGGGCCCGTGCCGCCGCGCGGGGATTGTCACGGCGGGGACAGGAAAGCACCGTCGCCAAACCGATCCGGTAATCTAGAGCAAGCCCTGTGTTCGGCCCGCGCCGGAGGCGCACCCTTCGCCGTTGAGCCAAGACAAAGCCCTGCGTCCCGACACCTACAGGACGCCATCGCGCGCAGGCGGCGTCAGGGTGAAAAGCGAAGCGCGCCTTGACGCCGCCGAGCACGATGGCTGAGAGAAAAGCGCGCCTTAACAGCGTTGAAGCGGTCTGCTCCTCCTCAGGCGACGGCCCCGCCCGAGGCGGCATATTGGTCCCCTGGGCGTTGCGCCGCGTTGACGATGTTTCGACATTTGCGCACTATGTTGGTATGATGCGCCGCTTCTGGCTCTCCCTGCTTATGGTTATCGCGCTCGCCTCAGGCGGCATCGCGAACGCCATGGTCATGGCTGATTGTCCGATGCTGAAGCAGGCCTCCGCCCAACCTGAAATGAGCGCCGGCCACGATTGCTGCCCCGATGACGCGCCTGCCGCGCCGGACGAGCAGCCAGCCAAGCAGATGGGCGATTGCGCCATGGCGCAGGCGTGCCGCGCCGGACCGGCAGTCACGCCGTCGGTTGAGCCAGTCTCCTTCATCGTTTCCGCGATCGTCGTGCGCGAGCCGGTCATGTCCGATAAGAGCATGATCTCGCGCGCGCCCGACGAATTCTGGCGGCCTCCACGAACGATCTGACACCGCGATAGGGCGCTTTGCGCGCGCGTCTGCGCGCGCCTGCGCTTTGGTTCATCAGATCATCTGGAGCACGCTCATGCGCCTCGCATGGCTTGCATGTTGCGTCGTCGGCGTCGTCCCGATTGCACATGCACAAGAATTGAGTTTTCAGGACGCTGTCACGCGCGCTGAGGATGGCCCAAGTGTCATCGCCAGGCGTGAGGCCGCGCGCGGCGCGCAACTCGCAGTGCGGCCGGCAGGGCAATTGCCCGATCCACAATTGGTGCTGGGTCTGCAGAATGTGCCGGTCGAAGGCCCTGACGCTTATCGCCTCGGCCGCGATGAAATGACGATGCAGACGGTCGGCGTCATGCAAGACATGCCCAGCGGCGCCGAACGGCGGGCGCGCCGGGCGATGGCGGAGGCCGAGGCCGGACGCACCGAGGTGGGGCTGGACATCGCACGCCTTGAAGCGCGCCTTGGCGCAGCGCGTGCCTGGATCGCGGCTCACTATGCGGGACGCCGGGTTGAAGTGTTGAGCGGCCTGGCGCGCGAAACGCGCGCATCCGCCCAAGCGGCGCGCGGGCGCTTGGCGGCGGGCGGCGGCAGCGTCGATGCAGCGATCGCCGCTGAAATCGAAGCGGCGCGCATAGAGGATCGCGGCGCTGACGCGCGTGCAGCGCTGATTGCTGCGCGCGCGGAATTGCGCCGCTGGATCGGCGATGCGGCCGGCGAGCCGATCTCTGCGGAAGAACCGCAGTTTTCGGTCGATGCAGAACACATTCGCGCGCATCTGCGCCGTCATCCGGCGCTGCTCGCGTACCAAGCGGAAGCTGCTGCGGCGGATGCAGGCCTTCGCATGGCGCGCGCTGAGCGGATTCCCGACTGGTCATGGACGGCGATGTATCAGCGCCGCGACGATTCCTTTGGCGACATGGCGTCCATTGAAGTTCGGATCGGGCTGCCGCTCTTTCAGGCGTGGCGCCAAGGCCCTCTGGTGGAATCGCGCAGAGCCGATCAGGGGCGCGTCGCTGCCGAAGGCGCCGCGGCCGAACGCGAACACCTCGCCATGCTGGAAGCGGGATTGGCGGACTATGCAGCCACAGTGGCCAACCTGGAACGCGCCCGCGCTACGCGGCTGCCGCTCGCGCGTCAGCGCGCCGAAGCGGCGGCGGGCGCGTTCGCCGGCGGGACCATGAGCGCGGACGGTCTGATCGCCGCGCGGCGCGATGCGCTCGAAACCGAACTCGATGTGATCGCCCTGAGCGAGCGCCGCGCCATGCTGGGCGCTGCGCTCACGCTGCAATATGCGGAGCGCACGCCATGACGGGAACGAAAGTGCAAATCCCGCGCATCG
>JAEUMP010000023.1 GCA_016791445.1 Hyphomonadaceae bacterium
TCCGGGGCCGGAACGGAGGCTCGCCTCACTCGATCACACCACTTCCGCGCCGACAGAACAGGGTACCGACTGCCCTCCCTGCGGAAGTGATGTCCTAGGTATAGGAACAAAACCAGAACATGTCAACCCCTCTCCCGCGCCAAATGGGACCATTGGGGCGGGAGAGGGAAATGCGAGCGCAGCGAGCGAGGGTGAGGGCGCGGTGGTGCAGGACGAGTCTCCTCCTGAGAGACCGGGCCCTCACCCTGACCTCACTACGTTCGGTCTGTCCCTCTCCCGCCTGCGGGCGAGGGGTTGGTTATTTCATCAACTCCGCCGCGAGCGCAGCCGCGTCCTTCTGGAAGTCCTCGCGCGACCAGACGCGGAAATCGCCGGCGGCGAAGGCCTGTGCGTTGCGATGGTAATAGAAGGCGTTGACGCGGTTCGGCACGGAGCTGTCGCGCGTGCGCTTCACCTCCGCGGGCGAACCCATGACGATGGAGTTCGGCGGAATGATCGTGCCTTCCTTCAGGAAGGCGTGGCCGGCGATGATCGAATTCTCGCCCACCACGCAGCCGTCCATGATCGTGGCCCCGATGCCGACGAGCACCGCATCGCCGATGGTGCAGCCGTGCAGCGTGCAGTGATGGGTGATCGAGCAGTCTTCGCCGATGATCGTGCCGGTGCGCGCGCCGATATGGATCATCACGAAGTCCTGCACATTCGTGCGCCGGCCGACGACGACGCGCTCGCTCTCCGCGCGGATGACGACATTGCACCAGACCGACGCCTCCGGGCCGATCTCGATGTCGCCGTAGAGGCAGGCCGTGGGGTGGATGAAAGCGGAAGCATCGATGCGGACATTGCCGCCGATGCGCGGGAGGTCAGCGCCGATCATCTGATGCTCACAAACTGCCGGACTATCAACGAGAGACGCTTAGCAGCTTTTCGAGACGGGCATAGTCGGCAGGTTTTTCCGTGCGCTGGAAATAGGCCATGCACCTAGCGTCCACATTCGGCGCGCTGAACGTCGCCCCGCTGGCGCGGAGCGCGCGATCGATCGGCTCCACGCCGTCCAGCCATGAGCCCTTCGTGCTTTCGGCGCCCCAGAGATTGGTCTTGTGGCCGTCGCGAAACGTAACTCGATAGACGGGCCCGTCGTATTTTCTACCATGCCTGCAACCTAACTCCACATAGGTCGCATCGCGCCACTCGGTGATGACGAGTTGGTAGGGCAGCAGGAAATCCGACCGCGCATAGTAGTCCTGCGTGTAAATCTTACGCCCGTAGAGGTCGCCCCACAGCAGCCCAGCCGCAACGACAGTGAGCGCCGCAACCGACGCAACATAGGGCCGCACGAGACCGAACGCCGCCCTCTGGAT
Source organism: Hyphomonadaceae bacterium (assembly GCA_016791445.1). GTDB lineage: Bacteria > Pseudomonadota > Alphaproteobacteria > Caulobacterales > Aquidulcibacteraceae > VFBF01. The sequence goes on from JAEUMP010000023.1 coordinate 1,362, forward strand.
GAATCGCTGCGGATCGCGTTCGTCGCCGGCGATGCGCGTCATCAGCTTCATCAGCGAAACAGCGGCCCCTTCAAAGGGTGGCGCGACGGAGTCGAAATTCATGAGAAAGGCTGCGACCTGCAGACGCGGCGCACGCGAGGTCGCCCACGCGAAAAGCGGTCCGGCCCAGAGGATGACCAGGAGCATGACAAGAGCGATGGACATGCCGAACTGCGAGTTCCAGAGGACGCTCTGCATGTAGTAGGCGTCCCGCCAGGCCAGATGGCGCGCGATGTCTTCCAAGAACGGCAGAAGCGCGAGCGCGACGCCGAACACGCCGCCGATGAACACGACGAACAAGAAGCACCAGACCGCCACCCTGTCCCATGGGCCCGCGCCTGACTCCGCGACATACGCGATCACATGCTCGGGCGTCCCGCATGCGCGCAACGCTTCCTCGATATCGCGCTCGCTATCGTGATCCTGCTCGTCGTTCACCATGCCCGCCCCCCCCTTGGCGCGGCGATCCTAGCGCGGCGTGGTTGCAGTCCCGTTAGCGCGCGGCTCGGAGCGGCCTGTGCATGATGAGCTGGCTAAAGCGCTCAAGCGCCCTTCGGCGGCTCGGTCGAGAAGACGCGATTTCCGTCTGGGTCGTCGATATGCGCGACGGCGCCGAACGGCCCGCGCTGAATCTCGCCAAGCGTGAGCCCCGCTTGCGCGAACAGTTTGCCCGCGGCCTCGACATCCGGCGTCACGATGGTCATGAGCCCATGGCCCGCTTTCGCCGGCTCAAGAAATAGCTGCACGCCCGCCGCGCCGCCGAGACCTACCCACTGCGTCAGGAACGGCATCGGCTTCATGTCCGGCGCCCGGCCGATGACCTTCGTGTAGAACGCTTCAGCGCGCGCGAGATCGGTGACGTGGACCGCTGCGAAGAGGCCGATGATGTCCATGCGCGTCTCCTCCGGCGGGGCGGAAGCAAACGTGACGCCATCGCGCCGCTTCTGCAATCTCCAGTTCGCGACGGCGGCGCACACGCGCAGCTAAAGCGCGGGCAGCGGCCCGAAGAAACCGTCGATACGGCGCACCTTGCCCTGCGCGAGGTCCAGCGCGACGGCGTCGAAGCCGTCGAAGCGGCGTCCGTCCGGCCAGGTGATGGCCCAAGCGTAGCGCGCGCGGTCATGGTGAAGGTCGATCCCGCTTGTCCGCTGGATGTGCGCGTCAGGGTACCTGGCCTGGAACGCTTCGACCATCGAGATGAATGCATCGACCCCGCGGATGTCATTGTGGGGGTCGACGAACTCGGCGTCGGCGGCGAGCGCGGCGCGCGCCTTCTCGCGCATGGCGGCGCGATCGCGGGTGTTCCAGGTCTCGAGCATCGTCACGATGCAAGCGGATGTTGCGGACATGGGGCCTCCCGGATAAACTAATATACCGACCGTTGGTTTGTATATTGGATGGCGTACGTTGGCAAGCCAGAGTGAACGTCGCGAGGAAACACGTGCGCGCCTCATTGCAGCGGCGCGGACCGCGTTCGTCGAAGACGGCTACGAGGCGGCCGCGCTCGACCGCATCCTCGCCCTCGCCGGCGTGAGCAAGGGCGCGCTCTACCATCACTTCGAGAGCAAGGAGGATCTCTTCGCCGCGGTCTTCGACGGGGTTTCGCGCGAAACCATCGCGCGCGCGCGCAAGGTAAAGGCGCGCACGGCGTTCGGCCGTCTCGTGGCGGCGGCCTGCGCATGGCTTGAGGCCGTCGAGGCGCCGGACGCGCGAGCCATCATGCTGGAGGAGGCGCCGCGCGCGCTCGGCTCACAGCGCGCCCGCGAGATCGAGGACGCCAACGCACACGCCGTCATGCGCGCGGCGATCGAGGCGGTGGTGAACGCCGGTGAGGGCCGATGCGCCGATCCCGATCTCGCTGCCCGCCTGCTCAACGCCACGCTTGCGGAACTCGCGCTGCTGCGTCACGCGTCGAACGGCGCGACGCCCGGCGACAGGGTCATGCGGGACGCCGTCGAAAGCGTTGCGCGCGGCCTGCTCAAGATCGCCTGAGCGCCCGACGCCCCCCCCGGCGTGGGGGCGCCACGCCATCAGTGTCCTTAGACAATCTCCAGTTCGAGCCGCTCGCCGACCCGCAGAGGCTCCCAGAGGCCGGCGAGCCGGTCGATCTCGGCGCGCATCGCCGTGATCATGGCCCCGTCCAGAGCGAATGGCGCATCGCCCCGCGCCGCGCACGTCGTCTCGAAGAGTTCGATCACTTCGGCGGGATCGGGACGCCCGCTCCAGGTGTCGGCCTGCATCGTTTCGACGAGACGCTCCACGGCGTTGCTTGTCGGCTCGTCCGCCATGCGGAAGCCGACGCCTTCGCCCGCGGCAGCACGATGCATGAAGCCGCGCTTCTGCAACACGGTTTCCACCGCGAAGTGGAACATGTCGTGCGGGATGGGCCGCTGCTTGGGGCAAGGTATCTCTTCGACGCGACCGTCTCGCGTCACGAGCATCGCGTCGTACTTTCCCGCCCGCTTCTCGAAGACGACAACCGCCATGACGCCCCACGCGCGCGGCGGCTCACGCCGCGTTGCGACGCTCCAGACGGCTCACGAGCTTTTCCTTCCACACGGGCGGGGCGCCCGCCTGCACGGCGAGGAGCTTGGCGCGGCGGTAGAAGAGGTGGCAGTCAACGTCCCAGGTGAAGCCCATGCCGCCGTGCGTCTGGATGTTTTCCTTCGACGCGAGATAGTACGCCTCACAGCCCGCCACGCGCGCCGCTGGCGCCGCGAGCGACAGCTCCGCCGCATCCGTCGAAAGCGCCCACGCGCCGTAATAGGCGTTCGAGCGCGCCACCTCGAGCGCGACATACATGTCGGCGAGCTTGTGCTTGATGGCCTGGAAGGACGCGATCTGGCGCGAGAACGCGTAGCGGTTCTTCGCGTAGTCCACCGCCATGTCGAGGCAGGCCTGTGAACCGCCGATCTGCTCGAACGCGATGAGCACCGCCGCGCGGTCGAGCACCTGCTCCGACAGCGCCCAGCCCTGCCCCGCGTCGCCGAGGCGTTCGCCCTTGGCCTTGTCGAAGGTGAGCCGCGCGTGCCCGCGCGAGGGATCGAGCGTCTTGACCGTCTCGCGCTTCACGCCGGCCTGGTTGAGATCGACGAGCACGAGCGACGTGCCGCCGCCTTCCTTGGCGAGGACGACCGCACGCGTCGCGCAATCGCCGTCCGTCACCGGAATCTTCACGCCGGAGAGCGTCGATCCGTCGAAGCTCGTCTTGATCGAGGCGGCCGTCGGCGCGCCGGGGCCTTCCGACACGGCCCAGCAGCCGATCACCGACCCGTCGGCGACCTGCGGCAGCACCGCCCCCTTCTGCGCGTCCGAACCGGCGAGAAGCAGGGCTTCGGTGAAGAAATAGAGCGTCGAGGCGAACGGGATCGGCGCCACGGCGCGCCCCATCTCCTCGGCCAGCACGCACAGCTCCAGCTTCCCGAGCCCGAGGCCCCCATGCTCCTCCGGGATCGACACGCCGAGCCAGCCCAGCTCCGCCACGCCCTTCCATAAGCCCTTGTCAAAGGAGACATCGGCGTTTTCCAGCACGCCGCGCACGGCCTTCGCGCTCGACTTGTCGGCGAGGAATTTCCGGGCCTGCTCCTTGAGCGCCTTCTGGTCGTCGCTGAAATCGAAATTCATGGGGCCGCTCCTCCGCAGTATCTGGCGCGATCTTTGGCGGGCACCATACAGGGCGCGGCGGCGGCGAAAAGTCTAACGCGGCGTAAAGGACGTTTGTCGCCGGAACCTTAACGGGCGCCGTGGCATAAGCCGGGCCGAAACCGGAGAAGTCCCATGGCGAAGGCGCTCTTTCACAAGGGTCAGCGCGTTTACGTGAAGTCGGTCGGCACCTGGGCCACCGTCGAGCGGGTGTTGCCGCAGTGGGTGAAGGGCGTCGAGGAACCGCTGAAGGTCTTCTACGACGTGGGCCTCGGCCGCGAGTTCGGCGGCCACGAACTGCTCGGGGAAGAGCAGACAAAGGCAGCGCGGCGCTGGGACGACGACATCGAGAACTGGCGCGTGATGCGGCTGCGCTGCCAGTGGGAGCTCGACTCCGCGGAGAAGAAGAACCCGCACGCCGGCACCTACCCCGCCGTCGTGACCGATGCGCTCGACTGGGGCGGCTGGCGCGTGCCGAAGTCCGAGTACGACCGCGATCCCGAACGCATCGAGTACCAGGCGCGGATCCTCGCCAACGGCCTCCGGCTCCTGCGCGTGGCGCGCGAGCTGGCGCTCTTCGCGGAGGAACATACGGGCCTTCCCGAGGATCTCGCCGATCTCGCCGCCCGCGCGGACGAAATCCTGCGGGAAGTTCATCATGATCCGAGCGCCTCGCCTTCGCAGGCGATGGCGGCGGAGTAACCTCTTTTCTTCCCCCGCCTGCGCGGGAAGTACCGGCGTAGCCGGGGATGGGGGCGTGCGCCGCGCCCCCTCCGTCTCACGCTTCGCGTGATCCACCTCCCCCGTTTCGCTTCGCTGCACGGAGGAGGAAATATCCTCCCCACCTCCACAGTTGATCTCCCCTCCGCAGCGGCCCACTAAGGCCGCATCCGGGAGACATTCCATGCGTGACGAAACGGGCGTCGCCGTACGCCTCGCCGACTACAAGCCGTGCGACTACGCCATCGACGAGATCAGCCTCGCCTTCGACCTCGAGCCGACGGCGACACGCGTGCGCGCGTCTTCGAAGGTCCGGCGCGTCGGCGCGGCGGGCAAGCCTTTGGTGCTGGACGGCGCCGCGCTGACGCTGCAGCGCATCGCGATCGACGGCCAGCCGCTTTCTCCGGACGCCTACGCCATCGAGCCGGAGAAGCTCGTCATCCATGCGCCGCCGGCGGCGTTCACGCTCGAGATCGACACGCTGATCAATCCGGCGGCGAACACGGCGCTGGAAGGGCTTTACGTCTCGGGCGGGCGCTTCTGCACGCAATGCGAGGCCGAAGGCTTCCGCAAGATCACCTACGCGCTCGACCGGCCCGACGCGATGTCGCGCTACACGGTGCGCATCGAGGCCGACAAGGCGCGCTATCCCACGCTGCTCTCCAACGGCGATCCGGTGGAAAGCGGGGATCTGCCGGGCGGGCGCCATTACGCGGTGTGGAAGGATCCGCACCCGAAGCCCGCCTATCTCTTCGCGCTCGTGGCGGGCGCCTTCGATTCCATCCACGACACGTTCACGACGATGAGCGGCAAGAAGGTCGATCTCGGCATCTATGTCGACGACGGCGAGAGCGGGCGTGCGCACTACGCGATGGATGCGCTGAAGCGTTCGATGGCGTGGGACGAACGGGTGTTTAAACGCGAGTATGATCTCGCGGTGTTCAACATCGTCGCCGTGCGGGACTTCAATTTCGGCGCGATGGAGAACAAGGGCCTCAACATCTTCAACGCCGCCTATGTACTCGCGGATTCCGACACGGCGACGGACGCCGACTTCGAAGCCATCGAAGGCGTCGTCGCGCACGAATACTTCCACAACTGGACCGGCAACCGCATCACGCTGCGCGACTGGTTCCAGCTGTGCCTGAAGGAAGGCCTCACGGTCTATCGCGACCAGGAGTTCTCCGCCGACGAACGCTCACGGGCCGTGAAGCGCATCAAGGACGTGAAGACGCTGCGCGGCCGGCAATTCCCGGAAGACAACGGGCCGCTGGCCCATCCGGCGCGGCCGTCGCAGTACCAGAAGATCGACAACTTCTACACCGCGACCGTCTATGAAAAGGGCGCGGAAATCATCCGCGTGCTCAAGGCGCTGATCGGCGACGACGCCTTCAATGCCGGCATCCAGCTCTATTTCGACCGCTGCGACGGCACGGCGGCGACGCTGGAAGATTTCGTCGCGTGCTTCGCGGAAGCGAGCGGCAAGGATCTGTCGCACTTCATGCACTGGTACAATCAGGCGGGCACGCCACGCGTAGTTGCGCGCGGGACCTACGACGCCGCCTCGAAGACCTACACGCTTACGCTCACGCAATCGACGCCGCCCACGCCCGGCCAGCCCGACAAGCGCGCGCTGCCGATCCCGCTTACCGTCGGCTTCGTCGCGCGTTCCGGCGTGCAACTCGCGTCACATCTCGCAGGCGGCGCCGAGAGTGTTTCGCTGCGCGAACACGCCATCGTGCTGGACAAACCGTCCGCCACCTTCGTCTTCGACCATGTGGAGGCGCCCCCGACACCCGCGCTGCTGCGCGGCTTCTGCGCGCCGGTGATGCTCGATGACGGTCTCGGCAGCGAGGAACGCCTCATCCAGATGGCGCACGATCCCGACGCGTTCACGCGCTGGGAGGCCGGGCAGCGTCTCCTGCGTGAAGCGATCTACGCCGAGGCGAAGGGTGACGCCGGTCCGTCGCTTGCACTCATCGGCGACGCCCTCGCGCGGGAACTTGATCGCGCGCAGGAAGACGCCGCCTTCGCCGCGCTCGCCCTGCGCGCGCCCGATCTCGCCGATCTCATCCAGAACGCGGACGCGCCCGATCCCGACAAGCTCTTCGCGGCGCGCGAAAAGGTCCGCGCCTCCATCGCCGCGCGCCTTGAGCCGCGCCTTGCCGCGCTCGCGGACGCGGCGAGCGAGACGCCCTTCTCTCCCGACGCAGCGCAGGCCGGTCGCCGATCGCTGAAATCCGCCGCGCTCGACCTGCTCGCTTCGCTGGGCGGCGCGCACGAACCGCGCATCGCCGACGCCTGTGCGCGCGCCGGCACGATGACCGAACGCATGGCGGCGCTCGACGCGCTCGGCCAGATCGACGGCGACGGATTTGACGCCGCGCTGTCGGCGTTCCTCGACCGCTGGCGCGACAACCCGCTGGTTGTGGACAAGTGGTTCTCCGTGCAGGCCGCTGCGCCGCGCGCCGACGCCATCGCCCGCGTGCGCCGTCTCAAGGGGCATGAGTTGTTTTCCGTGCGCAACCCGAACCGCGCGCGATCGCTCATCGCGGCGTTCGCCATGCGCAATCTGCGCGCGTTCCACGCCGCAGACGGCTCCGGCTACGACTTCCTCGCCGAGGGCGTGCAGGAGGCCGATGCGCTCAACCCCGCGCTCGCAGCGCGTTTGCTCACAGCTTTCGAGAGCTGGCGGCGGTTCGACGCGCCCCGGCAGGCCAAGGCGCGCGCAGCGCTCGAAAGACTTGCCGCGCTCAATTCCCTGTCGCGGAATGCACGGGAAATGGTGGCGCGCACGCTGGAATAGCGCGCCGTTCGCACCTGCGATGCTTCCCCCGACTCTGCCGCTTCGGTAGGGTTTGATCGGGTGATTCGGCGTGCGCGGATTAACGAAATCGTTAACGCGCTGCCGACGCCGGGCAATCGGGGCTGATCGGACTTGGGCGCGAAATCGCAACACGACGACACGCACGTCGCCGACGCGACGAAAAAGACACGCGGCGGCGCGCAGCGTTCGCTCGGCCTTCTGGTCGTGCTGCTGCTTGTCGGCTTCGCGCTCGCGCTCTTTCTGCAGGCGGATGCGCAGCGTCGTGACTCGATCATGCGCACGATCGGCGAACGTCGCGAGGCGGCGGCCGTCGCGGCCGAGCAGGCCAACACCGCATTGGTGCACGCCTGGGGCGCGCTGGCAGGCGCCGCCGAAATCGCGCGGCTGCGCAATCTTCTCGACAGCGATCCTTCGAGCGTCGCGATTGCGGCGGCGCGTGCGCGGCCGGTCGCCGGCGTCGTCATCTTCGATGGCCAGGGCCGCGTCGTCGCCGCGACGGCGGACGCCAGCGCCTCCATCGCCGCCGCCGCGCTCGCGAACGCCGGGACGGCGGAGGCATGGGCCGGCGTGGGCGTCGCGCCGTCGGGCGCGCGCGCGCCGGTGATCCTGCGCACCGTGGGCGCGCATACCATCGTCTCCATCCTCGACGCCGCAAAGCTCTTGCCGGAAGACACGCGCGGCGCGCGCTTCGTCCTCGCCGACGCCGACGGCGTCGCGCTCGCCGCCGCGCCCGCGAACGCCGCCCGCCTCGGCCATAACGCGCGAGAAGCGCTCGGCGGCGCCATCGACGACCGCAAGAACGGCTTCATCGCCGCGCGCGAGGGGGATGCGCCCGTAGCCGTCGGCATCGCACCGGTCGCCACCGGCGATTTCCAGATCCTCAGCGCCGCCTCCACGCGTTCGCCGCTGGCGATGATGCTGCGCGCGCTGCTCGCGAACATCCTGCTTGCGGCGGCGCCGATCCTCGCTGTCGGCGCCATGGTGCTGATGATGCGTCAGAACCAGCAACGCGTGCGCGAGGCGGAAGAAGAAGTCGTGCGCGTCGAGGAGCGCTACAAACTTGCCGCCAACGGCGCGCAGGCGGGCATCTTCGAGTGGTCGCAGGCCTCCGACGAGATTCTCCTCTCCGAACAGCTGATGACCATCCTGCGCACGCCGCTGCCGCAGATTTCCGTCACGCAGCTCGCCAACATGACGCCGGGCGATGAACGCCACGCCGTGCTGCAGGCGTTCGACGCGGCCCGCGAAACAGGCGCGCTCGATGTGAGCTTCCGCATTCCGACCGGCAATGCGTTCACATGGGTGGAAATGCGGGGGCTGGCGCTCAAGAATCCCGGCGAAATGAGCCCGAGCATTGTCGGCACCGCGCTCGACGTCACTGCACGGCGCGAGGCCGAGAAGCGGGCGAGCGCGCTGCAGCGTCGGCTGCGCGAAGCCATCGACGGCTTCACCGGCCCCTTCGCGCTGTGGGACCAGCGGCGGCGGCTCATCATGTGGAACCGCTCCTACCAGCAGCTTTTCAATCTCGATGCGTCGGTGCTGCGTCAGGGCGTATCCTACGACACCGTCGCGATGGCGTGCGCGCCGCGCATCCGTCGCGAGCGGCCCGATCCGCACGATCCCCATATCCGCGAGGTCGAACTCGCCACCGGGCAATGGCTGCAGATCCAGGAGCGCCGCACCGGCGAAGGCGGGCTGCTCACCATCGGCCTCGACATCACCACCATCAAGAAACAGGAAGAGGCGCTCACCGACAACGAAGCGACGCTGAAGGCCGCCGTCGCGAAACTCGAGCGCTCCGAAGGGCGCAACCGCGAACTCGCGCGCTCGTTCGAGGAACAGAAGCGCCGCGCGGAAGACGCCAGCAACGCCAAGAGCGCCTTCCTCGCGAACATGAGTCACGAGCTGCGCACGCCGCTCAACGCGGTGATCGGGTTCTCCGAGATCATGTCGCAATCGCTGTTCGGGCCGCTCGGCGACCCGCGCTATCAGCAGTATTCGAAGGACATTCTCGCCAGCGGACAATTGCTGCTCGATCTTATCAACGACATCCTCGACATGGCGAAGATCGAGGCGGGGAAATTCAATCTCTCGCCACGCCCTCTTGATCCGCTCGACGCTATCGAGCAGGCCGTGCGCCTCGTGCGCCGCCGGGCGGAGGACAAAGGCCTGCAACTTCTGGTGGACGCGCCGGAGCTTCCCGAGATCGAGGCCGATCATCGCGCGGTGAAGCAGATGCTGCTGAACCTCCTGTCGAACGCCGTGAAGTTCACCGCCAAGGGCGGCATCATGGTCGAGGCGCGCGCGAGCGAGACGATGCTGACGCTGCGCGTCATCGACACCGGACGCGGTATTCCCAAGGACCACCTGCCCCGCCTCGCGCGGCCGTTCGAGCAGGTGGAGAACGAGCACTCGCGCGACCATCCGGGCACGGGCCTTGGCCTCGCGCTGACGAAGTCGCTCGCGGAGATGCACGGCGGGCGCCTCGAGATCGAAAGTCAGGAAGGCAAGGGCACCGTGGTGTCGATCTTCCTGCCGCGCGTGTTCGGCGGCGGCCAGAAGGAGCATCCGCCGATCGCGGCGGAGTGATCAGGGCTCGACGCCGGGCGCCTCTTCCGGCGGCGACCTGAAGGGATTGCGCGCCGCAATGGCGCCACGACGCTGCGCAAGCCGCTCCAGCACCGCGCGGCGCTCCTCCGCGCTCAGCGACGACATCGCCTCCGCGAGCGTATCCTGCACTTGCGCGACGACGACCGCGTCCGCATCGCGCGCGCGGGCAAAGGCCGCCTTCACCGCGGCGGGATCGTATGGATCGCGGCTGGCGATCTCATGCGCCTCCCGGCGGAGCCGGCGCGCCTCGATCCGTGCAGGACGTCCCTCGCGCACGGCGGTGATGACGGCGTCACGCACCACGCGACGCCGCTCAGGCGGCAACGCCTCCAGCACCGCGCGCACATTCGGCGCGCGCGCGACGGCGCTCTCTGTCGCCACTCTCTCTTGACGCGCATTCGACAACGCCGCCCCGCCGATCACGCCAAGCAGCAGGAGGTTCGCCGCAACGGAGACGAAGAGCGCGAGTCGCAATCCCTTCATCCGCCCGCCCCCTCGCCGAACCCAGGCAAGTCGAACGCGGCGCCGAAGACGGCGTCGACCTCCGAGGCAATGTCGTCGTGACGCGGCGCGCCGGCGAAGCCGATGGCGACGCCCAGCACCGCACACGCCGCCAGCGCCGCCACAGGGCGCCACCAGTCGTTCGCGGGACGCGGCGCGACCAGAATTGCCGAGACCTGCGCGGCGAGCTTTGCGTCGTCGGCGCTTTCGCGCACATCCAGGGCGAGCGCTGCATCGAGCGCCTGCGCCTCGCGCGCCATCGTCGCGAAGTCGTCGCCGTGCGCCGCCGCCCAGGCTTCCGCCGCCGCACGTTCTTCCGCCGGCCAGCGCCGCGCATCGGCGCCGTAAGCGTCAAGGATCGCCTGCATCCGTGTACGCGACATTTCCTCAGACCGCGCCATCGCGCATCACTCCCTGCAGCATCTCCATCACGCGTCCCCGGTCAGATCGTCCGCGCGCGCCGACAGCGCCGCCTTCAGTGCGCGCCGTCCGCGCGACAGAAGCGACTCCAGCGCGTCCACGCTGATCTCCAGCGCGTGTGCGGCGTCGATATTGCTCAGGTCCTGGAAGTGGCACAGCACGATCGCCGCACGCTGGCGATCCGGCAATGCATCGAGCGCCGCCCGCACCGCCGCCGCCCGCTGACGCGCGAGGATTGCATCGGGCGCACTCTGCGCCGGATCTATGCTGGCGACGCCCGCCTCCGGATCGTTCACCTCGCGACGACGACGGAGCCGGTCGTAGCAGAGATTGACGGCCACGCGGTGCATCCACGTCTCGACCTTCGCCTCGCCCGTTCGCCATTCGGGCGCGACCTTCCAGACGCGCAGGAACACTTCCTGCGCCACGTCCTCCGCTTCCGCCGCGTTCGACAGCATACGCCGGCCGAGCGCGGTCATGCGCGGCAGATGCCGACGCACGAGCTGGTCCGCAGCGCGGGCGTCGCCCGCACCGATGCGGCGCAGAAGCTCGGCGTCGGGATCGTGCACAGGCGTCCTGGCGTCCGGGACTCAGGCCTGCGCCCATCGCATCGCTCCCGCGATCATGGCGTATTGGCCTGCTTGCGACGCTCCATCATGGCGCGCGCGCGATCGATCTCGGCGGCCTCGATCACGCCGTTGTTGTTGGCGTCAAGACGATCGAAGCCGTGCATCGGCATGGCGAGAAACTCCTCGCGGCTGATCTTGCCGTCATTGTTGGCGTCGGCGCCGCGGGCGCCCTTGTCCTTGCGGCGCGCCGCGGCGGCTTCGGACGCCTGACGGCGCTCGTCCTCGGAAATGTAGCCGTCATTGTTGGCGTCCATCCGGCGGAAGGCGGCTTCGCGTGCGGCGCGCATTTCCGCGCGGGTGATCGCGCCGTCCTTGTTGGCGTCTGCCTCCATCAGGCGCTCGAGACGGCCGCCGCGCTCCTGGGCGGAGGCGGGGGCGATCGCGGCGACGATGAGCGCGGAGCCCATGGCGGCGATGGAGAATGCGGAGAGAATGGCCAGTCGCATGATGTATGTTCCTTGGGGGCTGGCGGTTTGTGCTGACGGTCTAACGGCCCAGCGGGGCGGTTCCGTCGCCCTCGCCGACGGTGCGCGCGAAGACGGCCCGGACGTTCGCGGCAGTCTGTTGCAGGCGGATTTCAAGCGCTGCGAAATCCGCTGCATTTCCCGTGCGCGCGAGCAGCGCCTTCAACCGCTGCGATGCGCGGGCGGGCTCGAAGAGGTCCTCCATGCACACGCGCAGGACCTGCTGCAGGTCCGAATAGAGCGTCCACGCCCCGTGGAGCAGCGCGCCGTCGGCGTCCGAAAGCCGTCCTGCCGACACGAGCGCGCGCAGCGCATCGCCGGTGTTGGCATAGGCCTTCGCACCGAGCGACAGCGCCTGCGCGATGAACTCGATATCGACGAGCCCGCCCGGCTGGAGCTTGAGATCCCATACCCCCCGGCCGGGGCGTTCCTTGTCCATCCGCGCGCGCATCGCAGCGGCGTCGGAGAGGATGGCGTCCCGATTGCGCGGCGACGCCGCGATGCGCGCGACCGTCTCCATCACGCGCGCGCCGAGCGCGCCGTCTCCAGCCGCGATGCGCACGCGCGTGAGCGCAAGCAGCTCCCACGTCCAGGCTTCCTCTGCGTAGTAGTGCGCGAAGCCCGCAAGGCTCACCGCGACGGGCCCCTTCGAGCCGGACGGACGCAGCTGCATGTCGACATCGTAGAGCAGTCCCTCCTCCGTCGGCGCCGAGAGCGCGCTGACGAGGCGCTGCGTGACTTTGATGAAGTACTCCGCCGCCGGCAGCGGGCGCGCGCCGTCGCTTTCGACGCCCGAAACGCCGTCAAAGACCGCCATCACGTCGAGATCGGACCGCGCCGCAAGCTCGCGGCCGCCGAACTTGCCGACGGCGAGCACCGCGAAAGCGCCCGGCGGGCGACCGTGCAGGCGCGCGACTTCCGCCACCGCCACATCGCTCAGCACCGCGACGCATGCGTCGGCGAGATCGGCGAAGGCCGCGCCCGCGTCCGCCGCGCTCGCGCGCGACTGCAGCACCTGCAGCCCGATGCGCAAGGCCTCCTCGCGATGAAACCGGCGGGCGGCGTTGATGGCGGGTTCAAACCCGTCAGTCTCGGAGACGAGCCGCTCGAGCGTCGCGCGACGCGCGCCGGCTTCATCCTGCGCGAGCGGGCGCACGAAAGCGGGCTCCACCATCGCGTCGAGGAGCGCCGGACGGCGCGCGAGAATGTCGGCCATCAGCGGCGAGAGACCGAAGACGTCGGCGAGATCGGACAAGAGACGCGGCTGCGCCTGCATGAGCGCGAACACCGTCACGCCCGACGACAACCCGCCGAGAAAATCGCAGAAGCGTGCGAACGCCGCGTCGGGCTCGCCGCTCTCGGCGATCGCGCGCAGGAGACGCGGCATGATCGCGGTGAGCAGTTCGCGGGCCCGTTCGGAACGCGTGGCGCGGATGCGGCCGTGGTGCCAGCCGCGCACGGCTTCGGCGACGACGGCGGGCTCCTGGAAACCCAGGCGCGAGAGCGTCTCCAGCGTGTCGGGATCGTTCTCGACGCCGGTGAAGACGAGTGAGCCGAGCGGATCGGCGAGGCTCTCTTCTGCGGGAAAGAGCTTTGCGTCGATGTCGGCCACCGTGCGGCGCGCGGCGATGAGTTCGGCTTCAAGCTCAGCCCAGCTTCCGGCGCCCGCGAGTGCGGCGAGCCGCGCCTGGTCGTCGGCGTCGTTCGGCGTGCGATGGGTCTGTTCGTCGGCGAGCATCTGGATGCGGTGTTCGATGGCGCGATGCAGGCGGTAGGCGTCTACCAGCGCGGCCTCCGCCGTCGCCTCCACATGTCCCACCGCGCGCAGCGCCGCGAGCGCCTCGACGGTGCGTCGCCGGCGCAGAGCCTTGTCCCTGCCGCCGAGAATGAGCTGCTGCGTCTGCGCGAAGAGTTCGATGTCGCGGATGCCGCCGCGCCCGAGTTTGACATCGAAGACGCCGGTATCGAGCGCACCGCCTTTGTGCGCCGCGAGGATCTGGCGCTTGATCGAATGCACGTCGGCGATGGCGGCATAGTCGAGGTGGCGGCGCCAGATGAAGGGCGTGAGCGATTGCAGGAACGCCTCTCCCGCCGCGATGTCGCCGGCGCAGGCGCGCGCCTTGATGAAGGCCGCGCGCTCCCAGTTCTGTCCGACGCTCTGATAGTAGTGCTCCGCCGCATCGAGCGAGACCGCGATCGGCGTCGATGCGGGATCGGGCCTGAGGCGCAGATCCGTGCGGAAGACATAGCCGTCGACGGTGATTTCCTGCAGCGCGCGCACGATGAGCTGCGCGAGGCGCACGGCGAGTTCGCGCGGTTCGCCCTTCGCCACCGGCAGGATGTCGGCGTCGTAGAAGACGCTGATGTCGATGTCACTGGAATAGTTGAGCTCGCGGGCGCCGTGCTTGCCCATGGCGATGAGGATGAGCCCCGGCGCGGGGCCGCGCGGATCGTCGGGCGCGACCGCGCCCATGTCGCCGCGCGCCGTCGCTTCGTGGGCGGCGATGCGCAACGCGGCGGCGAGACTTGCGTCCGCGAGATCGCTCAGCGCGCCGGTGACCTCGTCCAGCGAAAAGGCGCCGGCGAGATCGCCGACGGCCGTTGCGAGATGGAGATGGCGTTTGGCGAGGCGCAGCTGCGCCATGACGTCTTCAAAGGCGCCGTCCGCTGCGCGCGCCGACGCGACGGCGTCGTCGATGACGCCCTGAGGGCCTTCACGCGCGATGCGCGCAGCGATGTCGGCGTCCCGCTCGGCGAGGCGTTCGAGATAGGGCGCTGCGCTGCGCGCGGCGGCGAGCGCGCCGTCCCAACCGGAAGCGACCTGCCCCGGCGCGCCGTTCGCAAAGAGCCGCGCGGCGCGAAAGACGCTCACAGCGCGGGCCCGCGCCGCATCGGCGGCGCCGCCGGCAGCACGAGCACCGCCGCAAGACCGCGCGCGCCCGCGGCGGTCAGGCCGTCTTCCAGCATCAGCTCGCCGCCGTGGATGTCGGCGACCGCCGCCACGAGCGACAGACCGAGACCGACGCCCGGCGACGTGCGGTGCTTTTCGAGCCGTACGAAACGCTTGAGCACCTCGGGGCGCATGTCGGGCGGCACGCCCGGTCCTGAGTCCGCGACGCGAACTTCCACACGCCCGTCGGACCGCGCCGCCGTCGAGACTTTCACCTTGCCACCGGCGGGCGTGTATTTCATCGCGTTGTCGAGCAGGTTCGCCAGCGCCTGCGCGACGAGACGCGCATCGCCGTTGACCACGAGATAGGGCGAGCACTGCATGGAGAGCTCGAGCCCGGACTCTTCCGCCGCCGGCTCGTAGAACTCGACCATCTCGGCGACGACGTTGTGCAGTTCCACGCGGCTGAAACGCCAGCTTTCCGCCGCCGTCAGGCGCGCGAGCTGGAGCACGGCGTTGAAGGTCTTCAGCACGCGGTCGGTCTCCTCCTGCGCCTTGCGCAGCGCGTCGCGGTCTGCCTCCTGGTTCGGCGGCGCCGCGAGCGCCTCCTCGATGCGCTGCTTGAGGCGCGCGAGCGGCGTGCGCAGGTCGTGGGCGATGGCGTCGCCCGCCTCGCGCTGCGCGTGCACGAGTTGCTGGAGGCGCGCGAGCATGTCGTTCAGGTTCTTGGCGAGAATGTCGTGCTCGTCGTTCCAGCCGATCACGCCGACGCGCCGCGTGAGATCGCCGGCCATGACCTCCTTCATCGTCTGGGTGAAGTGTTCGATCCGGCGCGCGGCGAACCAGGCCGCGACGAGGCCCGCAATGATGGAAAACGCGATGGCGATGCCGACGGCCCACGAAAGCGCGTTCGTCATTCGTGCGGCGGCGGCGCGCACCTCGCGGCGATCGCGCGAGATCATCAGGATCGGCCCGTTGAGCAGGCGTCCCATATAGGCGCGCGCCTCCTCGGTCTGCGTGCGCGAGCCGACCTGCACGCTGTAGGGGAAGTTGAACATCTCCGGCGCCTCGCCGGTGAGCTCGTGATCGGGCAGCGCGACGAAATCGCCGGCGATGATGCGCCCCTCGGGATCGGCGAGCATGTATTGCAGCGGCCCTTCGGCGGCGGCGCGTTCGATCACCTGCTGGTTCAGTTCGCGCATCCCGCCGCTCTCGTAGGCAGAGGCGAGCAGCTGGTATTCGCGGCGCACGGCGTCATCGGCTTCCCGCGCGACCTGGATGGCGGTCGAGTAATAGACGTAGAAAAAAAGCGCGAGCACCAGGACGAGGAAGACCGCCGCCTGCCCGAAGGCGAGCGCGAACGTCGTCGTCCTGGCGAACGCCGGAAGTCTGGCCCTCAGGCCTCCAAGCGATACCCGGATCCGCGCACGGTATGCAGCAAGGGTGTCGCGAAATCGCGATCGATCTTCGCGCGCAGCCTCGAGATGTGCACGTCGATCACGTTCGTCTGAGGATCGAAGTGGTAATCCCACACCTTCTCCAGAAGCATCGTGCGCGTCACGACCTGACCGGCATGGCGCATCAGGTATTCCAGCAGCCGGAACTCCCGGGGCTGGAGGTCGATCTTGGTCCCGCCGCGATGGACGGTGCGGGCCAGCAGATCCATTTCCAGATCGCCGACCTGCAGCCGCGTCACCGGGCCGTTGCGATCACGTCCGTGCCACAGCGCGCGCACGCGCGCCAGCAGCTCGTCCTTCTCGAACGGTTTGCCGAGATAGTCGTTGGCGCCTGCATTGAGGCCCTCGATGCGCTGGTGGGTCTCGGCCTTGGCCGACAGCATGAGCACGGGCGTGGAGACGCCGGCGCTGCGGAGATCGCGGACGATGTCCTGACCTTCCTTCTTCGGCAGCATGCGATCGAACACGAGCACGTCATAGCCGGTGTCGCCGGCCATGCTCTCGCCCGTCAGGCCGTCATTGGCGACGTCCACGGTGTGGCCGTCTTCCTCCAGCGCGCGGCGGAGGGTTTTCTGCAGATCGAGATCGTCTTCGACGACGAGGACGCGCATGGGTCTCGCTCCGGTTTCTGGCATGGGACTCAAACCTCTTTCCGTGTCGTCAGCCGCGCTTGGGCTCCATCGCGACGAAGCGCGGCGGGCCGTTGCGGCCCTGCACCTGAAGCAGGACGGGCCGGTTCTGGGCCTGCGCCGCTTCGATGGCGGCGTTCAGATCTTCCGCCGAACGCACGGGTTTGCGGTCAGCCCCGGTGGAGACGATGACTTCGCCGATGCCGACACGCTCGGCCGCGGTCGAGTTGTCGGCGATGCCGGCGATCACGACGCCGCCTTCAACGCCCTGCAGCCCGAGACGGCGGCGGTCGTCGGCGGTGATGGCGCGCACCGAGAAGCCGAGCGCGTTCATCGTCGTGGCGCCGGATGCGCCGGGCGCGGCGTCCGGGCCGCCGGGGTTCTGCAGGCTCGCCAGCAGCTGACGCTCGCTCGGGCGTTCGCCGAGGCGGACATTGACCGTGCGGCGCTGGCCTTCGCGCTGGAACTCAACCCGCGCATCGCGGCCGACCTGCGCCTCGCCCACGCGCTGGGTGAGATCGCGGCTGTCGGTGATGGCGGCGCCGTTGAAGGTGAGGATCACGTCGCCCTGCTGCAGGCCGGCGGTCGCGGCGGGACTGCCGGGCGTGACGCTGCCGACGATGGCGCCCTTGGCGTCGCGAAGGCCGATGGAGGCCGCGATCTCGCGATCGACCGGCTGCACCTGCACGCCGAGCCAGCCGCGCGTCACGCGGCCCGTCGCGATAAGTTGATCGACGATGCGCGCGGCGGTGTCGGAGGGAATGGCGAAGCCGATGCCGACATTGCCGCCCGTCGGCGAGAAGATCGCCGAGTTCACGCCGATGACATTGCCCTTCAGATCGAACGCCGGGCCGCCCGAGTTGCCGCGGTTGATGGGCGCGTCGATCTGGATGAAGTCGACATAGGAGGAATTGCCGTAGTCGCGCCGGCCCTTGGCGGAGATGATGCCGGCGGTCGCCGTGCCGTCGAGGCCGAACGGGTTGCCGACGGCGACGACCCAGTCGCCGACGCGGATGCCGGGCGTGCGATCGAGGGTCACATAGGGAAAGCGTCCGCCGCCCTTGATGCGCAGCACGGCGAGATCGGTGCCCGGATCGGTGCCGACAAGCTCGGCCTTCAGTTCACGACCGTCCGACATGCGGATGTCGATCTCCTCGGCGTCCTCGACGACGTGGTGGTTGGTCACGATGGTGCCGTTCTCGGCGATGATGAAGCCTGAACCGAGCGCGGTGGGCTGGCGCGCGGGCCCGCGTTCGGGGAAGCGGCGCATGAACTCTTCAAGGCCGGGCGGCAGGTTTTCGAGGTCCGTGCGGCGCTCGGCGTTGGCCTTCTGGCGCACCGAAATGGACACGACCGCCGGGCTCACCCGCTGGATCAGGTCGGCGAAGCTGCCCGGCGCGCCGCCCGGGGGCGCCACGGCGGGGGCGACGATGCGCTGGGCTTCGGCGCGTTCGGCGAGAATGGCGGGGGCGGCGGCGAAGGCGGCGAAGGCGGTCACGGCGGCGGCGCCGGCGACCAGCATGCTCTTCAGCATCTTCGCTGGATTGGACTCGGACGGGGCTCCGGACATCTCGTTCCTCAAGTGGGCTTCCTCATCGGACCGTTGGCCCGGCGACCTTCGCCGGACCCTGAAACTTCATCCGCCCGCATAGGCGGCATTTAGGGCGAAGTTGCGATCATTACAGCCGCTCGCGCAAGGGGCGAGGTGACTGACTTCCTAACGATCTTCGTCATGTTCGGGGACGGGCGCTGCGTCTTCCCCGATACCCGCACCCGCTTCCGCCTTCCGGCGCAGCAGCGACGCTGCGGCGAAGGCCGCCAGGACGAGGAGCGCCAGCGGCGCCCCCCAGAGCGCCCAGGTTCCGGCCGAAACCCGCGGGCGCAGGAGCACGAAGTCGCCGTAGCGGTCGGCGAAGAAGGCCCGGATCTCGGCGTCGCTGTCCCCCGCCGCGATGCGTTCGCGCACGAGGGCGCGCATGTCGGCGGCCATGGAGGCGGTGGACTGGGAGATCGGCTCGTTCTCGCAGACCACGCAGCGGATTTCGGCGTCGAGCGCGCGGGCGCGCGCCTCATCGGCGGGCGTCTGCGCGGCGGCGGCGCCGGCCGTCAGCACGAGCGCGAGGATCGCGGCGCGGATCATGCGGGCGAGGCCTCTTCGGCGGCGACGACGCGACGCCGGCTGCGCCGGGCCAGCACGACAAGCCCCAGCGCGCCGCCGAGCGCCATGAGACCGGCGCCGGCGAAAATCCAGTGCACCAGCGGATTCCAGTAGAGACGCACCGTCCAGGCCGCCGGACCGACCGAGCCTTCCGCCGGCGCGCCGAGCGCGATGTAGAGATCGCCCGTCACGTCGCCGAGGATCCCGACCTCCGTCGTCGGCATGCCGGAGACGCTGTAGAAGCGCCGTTCCGCCGTGAGCGCGCGACCGTCGACGCGGAAATCGGCGCGTTGGGCGGTGTAGTTGGGCCCTTCGACGGTGGAGATGTCGGCGAGTGTGATGCGGCGCCCGACGAAGTCCACGCTCTGCCCCGGCAGCATCTGCGCAGCCTCTTCCTTGCGGAACGACATTTCGACCGCCGCGCCGATGGTGAAGACGCCGGCGCCGGCGTGCGCGGCGGTCATCGCCCAGAAGGCCAGCGGCAACGCAGCGATGCGCGCAAAGGACCCCGCGCGCTTCCATGCATAGAGCAGCGCGCCCACGAGCACCCAGACGCCGACCGCAATGCCGACGGCGGACCAGAACGGCCCGCGCAGCAGCGCAAGCGTCACCACCGCCATGCCCGCCGCCGCGTAGGCCGACCACTGCAGCCAGCGCCATGCCTCCTTCATGTCGCCGCGCCGCCAGGCGAGAAACGGTGCGATCGGCAAGGCGATGAACAGTAGCGCCATCAACGGCCCGAACGTGATGTTGAAGAACGGCGGGCCGACGGAAATGAGCCGGCCCGTCACCGCTTCGAGCATCAGCGGATAGAGCGTGCCGATCAGCACCGTGCCCGTGGCGACGGCGAAGCCGACATTGTTGGCCACGAGCGCGCTCTCGCGGCTGACGAGCAGGAAGCCCGAAGGCTCCGACAGTCGCGGCGCGCGCCATGCGTAAAGTGCAAAGCCGCCGCCGACGAAGAAGGCGAGCATGGCGAGGATCGCATAGCCGCGCTTGGGATCGACGGCGAACGCATGCACCGACGTCAGCACGCCCGAACGCACGAGGAAGGTGCCGAGCAATGCGAGGCCGAACCCCATGATCGCGAGAAGGATCGTCCACGACGCGAGCGAGCCGCGCCGTTCGGTGACGATGGCGGAGTGCAGCAGCGCGGCGGCGGCGAGCCACGGCATGAAGCTCGCGTTTTCAACAGGGTCCCAGAACCACCAGCCGCCCCAGCCGAGTTCGTAGTAGGCCCAGTAACTGCCGATGGTGATGCCGATGGTGAGCGTCACCCACGCGACGAGCGTCCACGGCCTGAGCGCACGCGCCCACGCGCTGTCGATCTTGCCTTCCACCAGCGCCGCGATCGCCAGCGAGAACGGGACGGAAAGCCCGACATAGCCGAGGTAAAGCATCGGCGGATGGATCGCGAGCGCGGGATCCTGCAGCAGCGGATTGAGATCCTTGCCCGTGAGCGGCGCGGGATCGAGGCGCGCGAAAGGGCTTGAGAGAAAGAGCGTGTAGGCGATCGCGACGCCGGTGACGACGCCCTGCACGCCGACGGCGCGGCTCCACAGCGTGCGCCCCATGCCGCCCGGAAACGATGCGAGCAGCGCGGCAAACGTCGCGGAAACGAGGCACCACAGCAGCATCGAGCCTTCGTGGTTTCCCCACGTTCCGGCGATCTTGTAGAGCAGCGGCTTGGCGACGTGGGAATTCGCCGCCACCACGGCGACGCTGTAGTCGGTGCGCAGGAAAAGCGAGACGAGGATCGCGAACGCCGCGAGCAGCACGATCGCATTGCTCTGCGCGACGCCCGCCGCCGCCGCCGCGAGGCCCTCATCGCGGCGCCATCCCGCAGCGAGGCCGAGACCGCCCTGCACGAACGCCATCACCAGCGACAGCGCGAGAAGAAAGCCGCCCAGCTCCGCCGTCATGTCACTGCGGGCCCTTCCACTCGCCGCGTTCCTTCAACGCTTCCACGACTTCGCGCGGCATGTAGTTCTCGTCGTGCTTGGCCAGCACGCGCTCGGCGGCGAACACCTCCTCGCCGCGCCACACGCCTTCCGCCACGACGCCCTCGTTCTCGCCGAACAGAGACGGCGGATCGCCCTCATAGCGCACGGCGACGACGCCGGCGCCGTTGGTGATCCGGAAGGTGAGCGCACCATCCTTCCGCGCGACGCTGCCTTCTTCCACCAGCCCGCCGACGCGCACGCGCTCGCCGACCCTGGCCTTCGCGGCGACATCGGAGGGCGCATAGAAGTACGCGACGGAATCCTGCAGTCCGTAGAGCGTGAGCCCCGCCGCAACCGACAGGAGAACGCCGGCGACGGCGATGACGACGAGACGGCGACTGCTCTTGCGCATGGATCAGCTCTTGGCTTCGGCCAACATCATACTCGCCATCTGTAGGCGCGGATCGTCCGGCGGCAGCAGCGCGATGACTTTCGGCCAGAGTTCCAGCGCATCGGCCTTGCGACCGCCCTGACTTGCCGCAAGCGCGCGGTAAAAGAGCGGCCGCACGTCGTCCGGCCGCTGGCGGCCTGCCTCCTCGAACAGCGCAAGCGCTTCAGGGGACACGACGCGTCCCTCCATCGCCACGAGCGCGGCGCCGAGTTCGATCATGATCTGGGGATTGGCCGGATCGCGGCGCAGGGCGCCGTCGAAAGCGCGCGCGGCGTCCTCGTAGCGCCCTTGCGAAGCGTGCATCACCCCGGTGAAATAGAGCGGCTGCGGGTCCTTCGCATTGGTGCGCGCACGTTCGGCGAGGATCGCCAGCATCTGCCCCTCGTCGAGCGACATGGGCGCGCTCTGTGCAATCCTCTCCAGCGCTGCGATGCGCGGCGCGAAAGGATTGTCGGCCATGCCCGGCCGTCCGGTGAACACATAGACCCCGAGCGCGAGCGCAACGCATCCGATCGCCGTGACGAGCGCGCGCCTGCGGTTCACGCCGGCGCCGGAGCGCAGGTACGCGCGCAGCGGCCACAGCGCCGCTGCAAGCCCGAGCAGGGCCGCAAGCGCGATCAGGAGATACGTCTGGCCGGAGATGTCCATCGCCCGGCGGGCTTATCGCGAACCGGGGGCGCCCTCAATCCGTGGCGGGAAGCCGCAGGCTGGCCTCAAGGCCGCCCAGCGGGCTCTCGCCGAGCGTCAGCGCGCCGCCGTAGAGCCGCGCGAATTCCGCAACGATGGAAAGGCCCAGCCCCTGTCCCGGCGTCGTTTCGTCGAGACGCACGCCGCGCGTGAGCGCCGCCTCGCGCGCGTCGGCGGGCAAACCGGGGCCATCGTCGCCGATCACGATTTCGAGCGCTCCGCCGTCCGCTTCGCGCACGACGACATGCACCGCGCCGCCGCCGTACTTGCAGGCGTTCTCCATGAGATTGCCGGCCATCTCCTCCAGATCCTGGCGCTCGCCCCTGAAGACGAGCGCAGGGCCGGGCTCGATCTGGATGTCCATGTCCTTTTGACGCCCGAACAGGCGCTCGAGCGTGCGCGCGATGTCCTCGAGCACGGGCGCCACCTCGCACCGCGCGCCGATGGTCTCCGCGCGCGCCGCCGCCTGCGCGCGCTGCAGATAGTGATCGACATTGCGCCGCATGCTTTCGGTCTGGCGTTCGACGAGTTCGGCGAGCGGGCCTTTCTCCGCGCGCGCCTCGTTGAGCAGCACCGAGATCGGCGTCTTCAGGGCATGCGCGAGATTGCCGACATGCGTGCGCGCACGATCGACGACGGCGCGGTTGTGATCGAGCAGCGCGTTGAGTTCATCGGTGAGCGGCGCCACTTCCGTGGGATAGGCGCCGTCGAGTCGCGCGCGCCGACCGCGCCGCACGTCCGCTACGTCCGTGCGCAGGCGATTGAGCGGCGCGAGCCCCACACGCACCTGCAGCACCACCATCGCGATGAGGCCCGCCGCCATGACGAGCAGCGCCACCGCGAGCGTCGTCGTGAAGCGGCGCGCGTCGATGAGCGCGGGGCGTCGGTCCGCCGCGGCGAAAAAGGCGTAGGGCGCCGGCGCGCCGGGCAATTGCACCAGTTGCGCGGCGAGCCGCACCGGCTGCTCGAACGGTCCGGTGACGTTGACGAAGATCGTTTGTCCCGGCCGCGCGACGAGCGCATCGGGCCCGCCGGACGGCCACGGCAGCGACGCCTCGTCCCACAGCGAGTCCGAACGCAGTTCCGGCTCCGGCTTGTCGCCGCGCGTCAGCGGCGCGATCTGCCAGTAGCGCCCCGAACCTGGAGTCTGGAAGCGCTGGTCGTTCGGGCGCTGGCGCAGCACAAGTTCGTCGCGGCGGTCGCCGTTGTCGTCGGCGATCACGGCCGTTGCGATGAGGCCGTCGAGCACCACGCGCAGGTCGCCGTCGAGGCCGCGCATGGCGCTGTCGCGGTACTGCTGGGACAGGAGCAGGCCGCCGATGACGAGAATGAGCAGCGACCACGCGACCGCCCCGATCACGAGACGCGCGGCAAGTGACCGACCGAAGCCGATCAATCGACTCACGTGGCCTGCATCACGTTGCCTGCATCTCCACCGGATCGATCAGGCGGTAGCCGAGGCCGCGCTCGGTCTGGATGCGGTCATTGCCGATCTTGCGGCGCAGACGACCGATGAAGACCTCGATGGTGTTGGAGTCGCGGTCGAAGTCCTGATCGTAGATGTGCTCGACGAGTTCGGTGCGCGGCACGACGCGGCCGCGATGGTGCATCAGGTAGGCGAGCACCTTGTACTCGTGCGAGGTGAGCCGGATCGGTTCGCCGCCGACGGTGGCGCGCGCGGCGCGCGTGTCGACGCGCAGGTCGCCGCACTCGATCGACGAGGTGGCATGGCCCGCCGCGCGGCGCAGCAGCGCGCGCATGCGCGCGAGCAGTTCTTCCACATGGAAGGGCTTGGTCAGGTAATCGTCGGCGCCGGCGTCGAAGCCTTCGACCTTTTCCGACCAGCGTCCGCGCGCGGTGAGGATCAGCACGGGAAAGGTCTTGCCGGCATCGCGCCAGCCCTTGAGCACGGTGACGCCGTCGATCTTCGGCAGACCGAGATCAAGCACGACCGCGTCGTAGGGTTCGGTATCGCCGAGGAATTGTCCTTCCTCGCCGTCCGCCGCCGCGTCCACCGCATAGCCGGCCTCCACCATCGCCTTCTCGAGCTGGCGACGCAGATCCGGTTCGTCTTCAACCACAAGAATCCGCATCGCCTATCCCGACACTCCGATGATGGCGCCTGTCTGTGCGTTGGCGCGAATGGTGAGCTTGCGTCCGTCCGGCGTCAGCCAGTCGATGACATAGATGGAGGGGTTGCCGCGCTGCAGCTCGGCGCCGAGCATCCGTCCCGGATAGCGCGCCTCGATCTGCGAGATGATCTGGCGCAGCGGCACATGCCGGCCTTCCTGCACGGCGTCGCGCGCCTCGTTGGGCGAGAGCGTCTGGCCGAGGTCGATCCCGCGCCCGCGCTGGTACGCTTCCGCCGGGGCGGCGGTCGCGGCGCTGAGCGCGAGGGCGGCAAGGAGGAAACGCAGCTTCATGAGGGTGAAATAGCCGGGTGGGTCTGAATGCGTCCTGAATGGCGGTCCGCCGGCAGTGCGCCCGACGGCTCCTGCAAATCTCCCGCCGGTCACCCCGGCGGCCGGGGAGGCGTGTAGTCCCTGCGACTCCACTTCTTCACGAAGCGCTTGAGGTCTTCGTCCATGACGTCGGGCAGCATGACCTTCAGGTGCACGAGCTGGTCGCCGCGTTCGCCGACGCCCTTGCCTTTCAGGCGCAGGATCTTGCCGGTGTTGGAGCCCTCCGGGATCGTCAGCGCCACCGAGCCGGTCGCGGTCGGCACCTGAATCTTCGCGCCCTCCACCGCCTCGACGATAGAAATCTGAAGGTCGAGATGAACGTCGTCGCCATCGCGGCGGAAGAAGGCGTGGGGGCGGATCTTCAACTCCACGAGCGCATCGCCCGGCGGGCCGCCCTGCACGCCGGCGCCGCCCTGCGATTTCAGCCGCAGCACCTGCCCCTCCGTGACGCCTGCGGGAACGGCGACATCGAGCGTGCGCCCGTCGCTCATCTGCACGCGCTTGCGGCCGCCGCGCACGGCATCGATGAAATCGATCTCCAGCGGCAGGCGAATGTCGCGCCCGCGCATCTTGCCGAACGGCGCCTGCCGCGCCCCGCCGGCGCCCGCGGAGCCGAAGAGATCGGAGAAGATGTCGCCGAGATCGAACACGCTCTCGCCGGCGCCGCTGTAGCCGCTCTGCGTGCGTCCGCCGCCGGTGCGATAGGAATAGCCCTGCTGGCGCTCACCGCCTTCGGCGTCGATCTCGCCACGATCGAAGCGCGCCTTCAGCGCCGGATCGCCCAGGAGGTTGAACGCCGCCGTCGCGCGCTTGAAGCGCTCCTCGGCGGCCTTGTCGTTCGGACGCACGTCCGGGTGCAGCTCCTTTGCGAGCTTGCGGTAGGCGCTGCGGATCTCGTCGGCGCTGGCGCTGCGCGAGACGCCGAGGGCGGCGTAGGGGTCCCAGCTCAAAGGGCGGCTCTCATGGGGTCATGACGTTCACGGGAATTGCGGCTCCCGTGTGGAGGCTTTCAGGTAGAGACCCGCCGGGCGGGTGCAAGCGCTTATAGCCGCAGGAGCGAGTCGCGTCCCCTGCCCGGGCCGAAACGGGCGGAAATCTGCCGGACCGTGACGGCGATCTCGGCCGGGAGGCCGCCGAAGTCGGCGATCTGCGCGGCGGCGGGATAGACGACCGCGGTCGTTCCGGCGGTCAGCGTCCGCGCCACGCCGCCCGCCCCGTCCCCGATGACCACGCGCCAGTCCTCCGCCGCCTCGCCCAGGGGCGGCTCGCCCTGCCAGGCGTCGCCGTCGAGCCGCGCACGGCGCGTCCAGCGGATCGTTGCGTCGCCGGAAGGATCGCGCCGTCCGCGGACATGCGCCGGCGCGAAGGGTCGCGCCCAGATGTCGTCATAGGCCGCGTCGAGATGTGCCGCATCGGGATCCGCCGGCGAACGTTGCGACGGCGGAACGACGATCCGGAGATCGGCGCCCCGCTCATGCGGCGCGAGGTCGAGGCGCGTGATCGCGTCGTCGATACGCACGATCGCGGCGCCGGCGGCGATGTCGCCCGCATGTTCCGTGCCCTGCAGCCCGCGCAGCAGCATGCGCATCTCGTAGAGATCGGGGCCGACGAGCGTGATGTCGCGCGCCTGCAGAATTTCCCACGCGCCCGTTTCGTCGCGCACGGCGAAGACGTTCGCGCCCGCGCGCAGCGCCTTGTCGGAGACGCTCGCCAGACCGGCGCCCGGGAGATGCGCGACGAGCGTGGCGGCGCGATCCCATCGTCCCGTCGGACCGGCCTGCAGCGCCTGCGTCAGCGTCCCCATCGTCGCCGGTGCAAGCGCGACGCCCCGCACGGTCGCCGATGGCGTATCGACGCCGACGAAAATCTCCGCCGGTCCGATCCACGGCGTCGCCGAAACGGCGGCCATCGGCCGCGCGTCATCTTCGCGCCCGAGCAAGGGCGGGAGATCGAGAAAGAGCACGTGCGGGCGCGATGCGGCGGGGCGCGGCGCGGGCGCACCGGGAGCGGCGGCGGCGAGCGCGCCACGCGCGCCGTCGGCGTCGCGCACCAGATGCAGCGTGCGCATCTCGCGCTCCTCGATTCGCACGATGCGGTAGGCGCCCTCGCCCGCGCCGAGCGCGGTGAGATCGAGCCGGTCGCCCGGTTCGAGATCGAGCCGCGACGGCGGCGCGCGCACGGTCGCGGCCTCGGCGCCGGCGCGCGCATCTGCGAGCGCGGCTTCAGCCAACGCCTGCGCCTGCGCATCGTCCAGCACCAGCGGCGCATCGATCGTGACCA
Source organism: Hyphomonadaceae bacterium (assembly GCA_016791445.1). Classification (GTDB taxonomy): domain Bacteria; phylum Pseudomonadota; class Alphaproteobacteria; order Caulobacterales; family Aquidulcibacteraceae; genus VFBF01. Next base: position 28,171 of record JAEUMP010000023.1, read on the forward strand.
CCCCGACGCCCGCCGCATCGCGTCGTCGCGCCGACGCCATCGCCACCGCGTGATCGGCGCCGGCGTCGAGAAAACGCACGCGGGCCTCGACGGGCGTGTCGTCCGCGCTCGCGCGCGCGAGCCAGCGGCGCGGATCGTCGTCGACGATCTCATCCGGCGCGAGCGCGCTCACGGGCCCATCGTCGAGATGCGCGAACACGGTGCGCCCGTCGCTTTCGCGCGCCGCGAACCGGTGTGCGGCCATCAGCGGCGCCAGAGCGTCGCGCGCGGTCGCCGGCGCGTCGATCACCAGACCGGAGACCACGCCCGCAAGCCCCGACACGTCAACATCGTCATGCCCCGCGCGTGTGCAGATGTCGGCGACCGTCTCCGCAAGCTGCCCCGCGCCCGCGCGACCGTTCAGCCAGTGTCCAAGGCGCCACGACGCAGCGTCCGACCACACGTCCTCGCGCGCCGGAAAGTGCGGATAGGGCCGCGCGTCCCACGCCCACAGGCACATGTGATCGAGATCGATCATGCGTCCGTCGTAGAGCGCGGAGGCCGGATTGCGCGCATCGTCCCCCCAGTAGGCGAGATACGCTTCAAGCGCGCGACGCTGGACGAAATCATCGCGGGCGCGATCGGAGAAAGGCGGCGCGGCGCTCTCGGAACTGCGCGCATCGATGAAGCGGTTCGGCGCATTGGCGCCCTTGTCGACGGCGGGCGCGCCCAGCTCCAGCAGCCAGACGGGCTTCGATTGCGCGACCCACGCCGTGGGCGTCGCCGCCTCGACGCCGCCGGGCCGGTCGAAGTGCGCCTCGCTCCAGAAGCGGCGCACGTCCTTGGCGCGATAGATCCACGGTTTGCCGTACGCGCCGTCCGTGATCGGCGTGCGCACCTCGCTGACGCGATCTTCCTCAGTGGCGTAGAACCAGTCGTAGCCTTCGCCGCCTTCGATGCGCGATCGCAGATAGGCGGGGTCGTGGATGCGGGACGCCAGAGCGCGGTCCGCATGCGCGTCGCCGTCACGCCAGTCCGTCAGCGGCGGATACCAGTCGATGCCGATGGCGTCGATGTTGTCGTCGGCCCACAGCGCATCGAGGTGGAAGAACACGTCGCCCGTACCGTCCTGCGGCTGATGGCCGCCGTACTCGCTCCAGTCGGCGGCGTAGGTGATCTTCGTCGCGGGGCCGAGGATCGCGCGCACGTCCGCCGCGAGCGCACGCAGCGCCGTCACGGCGGGAAACGCGCCGGTATGGTCGCGCAGTTTCGTCAGCCCCGGCAGTTCGGAACCGATCAGGAAAAAGTCGACGCCGCCGGCGAGCACGGCGATTTTCGCATGGTGGAGGATGAAGCGCCGGTAGCCCCAGTCAGATGCGGTGCACGCAATGGCGCCGCCGCTCACGGAAAAGTCCGCCGCCGTCGCCGCGCCGAAAAACGCCGCAACCTGCGTCGCCGCCTCTGCCGTCTTGTCCGCTTCCAGCGGATCGCAGGAGATGCGGCCGCGCCAGGGAAATGCGGGCTGACCAAGCGGATTTTCGGGCGGAATATCCATCAGCACGAAGGGATTGAGGCCGACGCGCATGCCGCGCTCCTTCAGCGTCACGATCGCCTGCACCACGCTGTCATCGCACGGCGATCCGCCGAAGGCCGGCGCGCCGTCGACCGTGCTCACCACATGCGCGCCGCCGCGAGTCACGCCGCCCGCGCGCCACACCAGCGGCCGCGTCTCCTTCGCCGCGATCTCGACGCCGGGCCGGATGCTGCAGTGGCCGCAGCGCAGATCGTTGCCGAACCAGGCCGACACGAGCGATACCGTCTCCACGCCCGGCATGTCCTGCGCGAGTTGATCGAGGGAAACGTCGATGTTCGCGCGATCGGGATCGGCGTGCGCGTTCTCTGTGTGCTCCTGCCCCGCCGCGATCACGCGGCGCACGGGCTCTGTCGCGTAGGCGAATTCGCCGGAGCCCGGGATGAGGCAGACGCCCCGCGCCATCGTCTCCAGACGTGGCGCGTCATCCAGCGGACCACGCACGACTTCGAACGACAACTGCGGCGGCGCATTCCCGAACGCATCGAGCGGCAGGTCCTCGAAAACGATGTAGGCGAGCCCGCGATAGGCCGGCGCGCCGTCCGCGCCTTCGATCGCTTCGATGAGCGGATCGACGCCCTGGTCCTCGCCGCCGCGATGGACGCGATGAGCGACGGCGGAGAGATCGAACGGCTGCCCGTTCGCCCACGCGCGCTCGATGCGCGCGATCTCACCCGCGCAGAGCCCGACCGCGAAGGACAGGCTGTAGCGCCATTCCGCACGCGCCGCACCGCCGTTCGACTTGCCGCCGCCGCTGCGCACGACTTCGCGCCGCTCCTTGAGGCGCGCGGCCCAGATCACTTGTCCAGCGATGCGGACACGCCCGTAGACGAGCGGCAGGGAAGCGCCCTCTTGCGAGGTCTGCAGGTGCAAAGACGCCATGCGCGGGCCTTCGCTGCGGCGCGTGCGCGCGAAGAGCGCGTCGTCGATGCGTTCGCCGACGAAACCGCCCGCGGCGCGACCGATGAAGCGGCCCCACGATTGCCAGCCGGCGGGCGCGAGACGCGCGCCGACGACCCCGCCCGCGCGGGTGAAAACAAGATCGGCCATGGTGTCATACTCCGGGAAAGGCGAACGTCGCAGCAAGGCGCGTGCGCCAGAACGGGACGAGCGCGCTCTCGACGACGGCGCGTCCCCAATAAGCGTGGATGATGTGGTCGGGCGCGGAGAGGATGGCGATGTGCTTCATCGGCGCCCCCGCGTGCATGCGGAAGAGAAGCACGTCGCCGGGTCGTGCGATGACGACGGGAACGAGGTGGCGATGCGCGGCGTCGCGCAGCGTTTCAAAACCGCCGCGTTCGGCCCAGTCGGGCGTGTAGGCCGGCGCAGTCTCGGGCTCGGGCCCGATCACCGCACGCCAGACGCCGCGCACGAGACCGAGACAGTCCGCGCCCGCGCCGCGCGTACTCGCCTGATGGCGATAAGGCGTTCCGATCCACGCGCGCGCCTCCGCGACGATGCGTGTGCGCAGGTCCGTCATCGGTGACGCGAGCCTCCGTCCATCGGCGTGCGCGCGTCCGGTCCGGCGAGGATCGCGTCATTGCCGGGCATGTGCGGAAAGCCGCGGAACGCCACGATGTTGGCGAACTTCACGCGGCAGGTTGCGGCGCGCTTGTCGCAACCGGCGGTGACGACAAAAGCGTCACCGACGGCGAACGACGCCGGCGCGGCGAGTGTGAGCGTGACGCTCTCGTCCGTCACCCGGTGCATCGACACCTCGCTTGCGCCGCCATGCGGCCACCGGACGACGCCGCGATCGAACCAGCCCTCGGCGAAGCCGCTCAATCCGCTCACGCGCAAGGTCCGCGCGTCGAGCGCCTCCGTGACGACGCCCTCCCCGCGATAGGCGGTCGCATCGAGATCGACGCCGCAGCGCGCGTCGCCCACCTCCGCATCGCAGAAGCGCGAGAACACGCGTCCGAACGGCGCATCAAGCGCCGCGTCGATTCCGACCAGTTCTGCGCCGAACCCTGCCGAACCGCGCCGGACTGCGCCGATGTGCGCCGCAAAGAGATGCACGCGATGTGACGGACTGCGCCAGTCGACACGCCACAGATCGACACGCGCCCTGTCCCAGACGCCCCTTTCGAGGTCCGAGGCGTCAATCGCATCGGCCGAAAGGGCGCCGAGGATGCGGCCCGCATCCGCGCCGATGGCGAGCGCCTTTTCGCGACCGTCGTCGGTGAGACCCGGCATCGGCGTGAAGGCGAGATCATCCAGCACGAGAGGCGCGTCATGATCGGTGAAGCCGAACACGGCGCCGTCGCGCCGCGTGAGACGCCAGGCGTGGCACAGGGTCGTGGCGCCCGTCGCGAGGCGGGCGCGAAAGTCTTCCGACAGCGCGCGCATCAGACGAGCACCTCGATCAACGGCGCCGAGATGCGTCCGGCCTCCAGCGCCTCCCGCGTTGCTTCCAGGCGATCCGTATCGAAGCGCACCGGCGTGTCGAAGAGAAAGCCCGCGGTGAGCGCGGCGCCGGACGCCGGCGGCGTCACGAAGTCGACAACACCCGTCGCCTCATCGACGCTGAACGCATCGCTTTCCGCGCCGTCGATGGCGACACGCACGCTGTCGGCGACGGGCTTGCGGATCGGGCGCAGATAGGCGTCGTCGCCGACGCCGTGCAGTTTCATCAGTTGAAAGGCCGTCGTCTCTCCGTCTCCTTCGCCGAGATACTGGTCGAGCGGCGTGATCTCCTGCTGCGGCGGACAGGACTTCCAGTCGAACGGGTCACGGAAACGGAAGGCCTGCCAGCGGCCGCGCCGCGCCTCGAAGAAGGCGATCAGCGCGTGCACGTCGTCGAGCGTCGTCAGCGCGCCGCCGATATCGTAGCGGCGGCGTCCGTGCGCCCACGGCGTGTTGCGCTCCTCGCGGCCGCTGCCGAGCGTGACGATTTCGGTGCGGCGTTCGGGGCCGCCGCGCACGCCGACGGCGAGCGTCAGCGGCAGGCGGCCTTCATGGAAGGCGGTCATGGTTGTTCCTCGGTGCAGTGCAGGTGGATGAAGGCCTCGCGATCGTCAGCATCGGTGCGCGCGAGGATGCGGAAGCGGCGCTCGCGCCAGACGAGACAGACCCCGGGCGCGGCGGCGGCGTGCGGACGCAGGGTGAAGACCCACGCCTCGCCGGGCGCGGCGCGGGCCCACAGATGCGCGACGGTCTCGAAGGCGCCGGTTCCCGCGACGGGCCGTTCGAGGCGCACGCGGGCGCGCAGCATCGACGCGCTCACAGCCGCACCCGCAGGTAGGGCGCGATCAGCGCGAAGACGGGGTCGAACGGCGGCGGGGACGCCTTCTCGCGGGACTCGTAGAGCATGGCGACGATGACCCGGATCGCCTGCCGCAATGGTTCGGGCGCATCTTCTGCATCTGCGCCGTAGCCGGCGTCATACTCGACGGCGATTTCGCCGGCGCCGGCGCCGATCACGTGCTCGGCGTCGACGGCGAGGCGCCAGGCGGTGTCACCGAGTGCGACGCCGTCGCGGGCGACGGCATGCACGGCGGTGACGGGCGCGAAGGCGCAGCGGAACGGCCCTCCCTTCGCGTGGTTTCGGGTTTCGACAAGGCGTCGCGTGACGAGCGCGCGGCCCGTGGATTGCTCCACGAGCTCGCGCGCCGCCGTCACGAGGCCGGCGATGAGGCCATCCTCCGCGTCGTGATCGACGCGGAGAAACAGCTTCGCCTCCGCGAGCGAGACGGGCTCGGTCGCGGGCGGCGTGACGATTTCGACGGGCATTTTAGCTGGCCGCGAACTTCATCAGCTTGATGGCGTCGAAGTTCTGCACGCCCCCGCCCACGCGCTTGGTGACGTAGAACATCACGTACGGCTTGTTGGTGAAGGGATCGCGCAGCACGTTCACGCCCGCACGGTCGACGATCAGATACCCGCGCGCGAAATCGCCGAAGGCGATGGCGAAGGCGTCCGCCGCAATGTCGGGCATGTCCTCGATCTCGCTGACGGGATAGCCGAGGATGGTGGCGCCGCCGCTCTGCTGTTCCGGCTGCCAGATATAGCGGCCGTCGGCGTCCTTCAGCTTGCGGATCGCCGAGACGGTCTTGCGGTTCATCGCGAAGCGGCCGTTTTGCCGGAACTCCGCGCGCGGCGCGTAGGCGAGATCGAGCAGGCGATCGACGGGATTGGACGACGCGAAGGCCCCGGCGGCGCCCGAGAGGACGAAACCGATCTTGTCCCAGGCGTGGCTCGCATCGGCGATCTTGTCGTAAGCGAGAAAGCCCTTCGGCTTGTTCGTCCCGTCGCCGGAAACGAAAGCCGCGCGCTCCTGTCCGGCGAAGGCCTGCTCCACTTCCTCCGCGATCCACTGTTCGACGTTCACATAGGCGTCGTCGAGCAGCGCCTGCGTGGCGGCGATGTTGGCGTAGAGCTCGGCCGTCGGAAATTCGAGCGAGGCGAGCGTCGGCGACGCCGTGACCGATCGCGCGCCCGTCTCCGCCGCCCAGCCGGTCGCGGCCTGTGCGGTGCTGATGGGTTTCTTGAAGACGGTCGCGCTCGTGGTGCGCACGCTCGCGATTGCGCGCATGGGCGAAACATCGCGCAGGCGCTGTTCGATCATACGATCGAGATCCGGCGGCGCGAGATAGCCGCCGTCCGGATTGGAGCCGACGGAGAGCGCCTTGGTTTCGAGCCGCGCCAGCGCACTTTCGTCGCCGCGCCGCAGATAGGCCCCCCAGGCGCTCTTGTGCTCGCTCACCGCCGGATCGCTGGAGAGACCCGGACGGTTCGCGTTGCGCGCGATGCGCTCGAGCGCGGACTTCTGCTCGACGAGCGCACGGTCGATGCGATCGACCTTCTCTTCCAGCAGCACGTCGCCGCGACCCGCCTCGATGGCGGCGAGCCGCGCATCGTTGGCGGCGCGGAAGTCCGCGAATGCCGCGAGCAGCGCATCCTGTTGCGGCGCGCCGTCGCGCGCCATCTTGGTTTCTTTCCTCATGTCATGGTCCTTTGAGTGTTGATGCGGGCAAACCTTGCCCTCGGAGCCATCGGCGTGGGCACGATGGAGATTTCGATGAGATCGACCGCGATCAGTTCGCGGCCTTTGGTGAGCGGGCGCGCCGCGCGTGTGCGGAAGCCGATGGAGAGCCCATCCACGCCCCGCTGGACAAGCCGCATGGCGAGAAGCCCAGCGACGGCGTCGCGACGGATCTCGCCCGCCACGAAGAGCCCGCGCGCGTCCTCTTCCGCGATGCGCCACACGCCCGCGACGAGACGCGGATCGTGGCGCACGAGCATCGGCAGTTCGCCCCGCGCCGCGAGGCTGTCGCGAAACGCGCCCGCGCGCACCACATCGCCCTCGCGGTCCGCGAGGCCGAAGAGCGCGGCGTAGCCCTCGATGGGCCACGCGTGATCGGGGTTCATGTCAGCGGCGCTTTTCGAGACGGCGTTCGATGCGGTCGAGCGCGGCGCGGCTTTCTTCCGCACGCACTTCCAGCCGCGCGAGACGTTCGCTCACGGGGCGCTGATCGTCGATGCGGCGTTCCACTTCTTCCAGCCGCGCCGCCGCAGCGCCCGCCCAGAGGAAAGCGCCGCCCGTCTGCACGACGAAGGCGAAGATCAGGGCAAAGCCAACGCGATTGTCGAACTTCATGGCGCGACCTCCGCGTCGTCCACGCCGGCGAGGCGGCGCTTCTCATCGCGCGTGAGGAAGCTCGCCGCTTCAAGCCGCGCCCATGTCCCCTCCCGTTCGGCGGAGAGCGCAGGGATCGCGTCGAGATCGACGCACACGCACGCGGGCCCCGCCTCCGACCAGCGATGGCCGAGCCAGTTTTCCAGAGCGCGCGCGAGCTTCTGCGCCAGCGGCAGCGCCACATGACGCCAGAAGGCGAGGTTCGCCTCGCGATAGTTCGAGAAGGTGTTGTCGCCGGGGATGCCGAGCAGCATGGGCGGCACGCCGAACGCCAGCGCGATCTCGCGCGCGGCCGCATTGCGCGCCTCTATGAAGTCCATGTCGGACGGCGTGAGACTCATGGGCCGCCAGTCGAGCCCGCCTTCGAGCAGCATGGGCCGGCCCGCATTGCCGGCGCCGGCGAGCGTCGCCTCGATCTCCTCGCGCAGGCGCTGGAACTGTTCCTCACTCGCGCGCTGGCCGCTCTGGAAGACGATGGCGCCCGATGGCCGTGCGGAATTGTCGATCAGCGCCTTGTTCCAGGCGCCGCCCGCGTTGTGGATGTCGATGGCGCACGCCGCCGCCTCCATCGGCGACTGGCCGTACCAGTCGTCGAGCGGATGGAACGTCTTCAGGTGCAGGATGGGCGCGTCTTCGGTGAGCGGATCGCGCATGTAGCGGCGCACCTCCGCGCCGACACGATACTCCCAACCAACCGGCCAGCCGCGCGCGCCGGGGATCACGGCCATGCGGTCCGGCCGCAGCACGAAGATTTCTTCCGGCGGCCCGTCTTCGAACGAGGCCGCTTCGAGATAGGCGTTCCCCGCCACCTGCAGGTGTCCGAAGAAGGCTTCGAGCAATTCGGTCCCGGTCTGCTCCGCATTCGGCCGCGCGAACAGCGCCGCGAGCGGGTGATCGCGCGGCGCCACTTTCAGCGGCGCGCTGGCGGCGGCTTCGGCGATGAGCCGCACGCAGCGGTGCGCGACCGCGTTCTTTGCATAGCCTTCGCGCGCATAGGCCGCGGGATCGCGTCCCGACCACGCGGGGCGGCCCGGCTGATGCCAGGCGACGAGCGCGCGCGCGGCTTTCGTTTCCGCCGGCGGGCGCCGGCGAAGCCAGTTCAACATATTTCAGGTCTCCGGGGTCGGGGCAGCGGGCGGTCGATCCGCGCCGGGCCTGCCTCTGCGACGATGCCGGATCATGGGGCGCCGCCGGACCCGGTCGGATTGCGGCGCGTTTTTTCTGCAGCGTTTCATGGCGCGCATGCGCTGGAGCGACGCGGAGCGAGGGGAACTCACTCGCTCCGTCCCCCTATTCCTGCCGGGATCGGGGTCTAGTAAGACCCGACCCCCATGAGGAAGCCGCTGTGACGGACGAACCAGCCGGAGGGCCGCCCCCCGGCTCCCCGACGCCCGACCCGAAGCCCACAAGCGCCGCCGACGCGGCGCGGCGCGGCCTCGACTGGACGAAGCTCCGCGCGGCTTCGGCCAAGAGCTACATGGACGCCATCCTCGCGGAGAAATCGCGGACCCATCTCTACTGGGCGGGCGGCGCGGCGCTGGCGGCGATCCTCGTGGCGTTCGCAGGCTTCTGGATCTTCGCGATCAAGGATCTGCCGCGCATGCCGGACTCCGCGTCGCTGTGGACGCTCAATCGCCAGCCGGGCGTGACGTTCGCGGACGTGAACGGCAAGACCATCGGCATCCGCGGCGCCTTCTACGGGCGCAGCGTCACCTACAAGGAACTGCCGCCGCACGTCTGGCAGGCCTTCATCGCGATCGAGGACAGGCGCTTCTTCGAACACCGCGGCGTGGACCGCCAGGGCATGATCCGCGCGATGCTGGCGAACGTCGCCGCCGGCGGGACGGTGCAAGGCGGATCGACGATCACGCAGCAGCTGGTGAAGAACCTCTTCCTCACGCCCGAGCGCAGCATCCGCCGCAAGCTGCAGGAGATGATCCTCGCCGGGCGCATCGAAGCGCGGCTGACGAAGGATGAAATCCTCGATCTCTATCTCAACCGCGTCGATCTGGGCTCGCAGGCGTTCGGCGTGGACGCGGCGGCGCGGCGGTATTTCGGCAAGAGCGCGATGGAGCTTACGGTCGCGGAAGCGGCGCTGATCGCGGGCCTGCCGAAAGCGCCGACGGACCTCTCTCCCATCCGCAATCTTGCAAAGTCCAAGGCGCGTCAGCTCGTCGTGCTCGAAGCGATGCAGGACGCGGGCTACATCACCTCGGAGGTGCGCGCCGCGGCGGCCGAAGCGCCGATCACGCTTGCCGGCCGCACGAGCGGCGAAGGCGAAATGGGCTACATCTTCGACATGGCGGTGGACGAGGCGCGCAAGCGCTCAGGCCAGATCTCGCCGGACCTTGTCCTGCGCCTGACGGTCGATGTCGCGCTGCAGGATGCAGCCGTGCAGACGCTGCGCGCAGGACTTGGCCCGCTCGGGCGCGTGAAATGCCCGCCCCCGAAGGAAGACGCAAAGGGCAAGACGAAAACGAACTGCCGCAAGCTGCAGGGCGCGCTCGTAATGATGGACCAGCGCGGCGCCATCCGCGCGCTCGTCGGCGGCTCCAACTACGAGGAGAGCAAGTTCAACCGCGCGACGCAGGCGCGCCGCCAGCCGGGCTCCTCGTTCAAGACCTTCGTCTTCGCCGCCGCCATCGAACAGGGCCTCGACCCCGAGACCGTGCGTTACGACGAGCCGATCACCATCCAGGGCTGGAAGCCGCAGAACTACGACGAGACCTTCACCGGCGCGGTGACGCTGCGCACCGCGTTCGCACAATCGCTCAACACGGTGGCGGCGGAAGTCGCCGATGAAGTCGGCGTGAACCGTGTCGCGGATCTCGCCTGCCGCTTCGGCGTGCAGTCGCTGCCGTGCACCGACGAGGCGCGCCGCAAGACGCCGATCCCGCCGTCCATCGCGCTGGGATCCATGGAAGTGACGCTGCTCGAAATGACGCAGGCCTTCTCCACCTTCATGCGCGACGGCCAGCGCCTCGACGGATTTCTCATCGAACGCGTGGAGAATTCGCGCGGCGACGTGCTCTACCAGCGCCCCGCCGTGAACCCGCTCATGGTCTATGAGCCCGACAACGCGCACACGATGAACGGCATGCTCGGGCGCGTCGTGCAGACCGGCACCGGCACGCACGCACGCCTGAACGACCGCGACGTCGCGGGCAAGACCGGCACCAGCCAGGATTGGCGCGACGCCTGGTTCATCGGCTACACGGGCAACTTCACCACCGGCGTGTGGGTCGGTTACGACGACTTCCATCCGATGCCGCGCATCACCGGCGGCGGCGCGCCGGCGGAAATCTTCGCAAGCTTCATGCGCGTGGCCGAGCGCGGCGTCGAGCCGCGGGACCTGCCGGGCGTGCATCCGCCGCCCGTCTCGCGCGCGCGCCAGGAAATGTCGTCCTTCTATCGGTCGCTCGCGGAAGCCTTCGGCAAGATCATTCCCGGTCGTGAGAAGGAACGCCGGGACGACAGGCCGTGAGCGCGCACGCATGAGTCTCGCGCAGCTGAAGGACGTGCGGCTGTCGCTCGGCGGCGCGCCGCTGTTCGAGGGCGTCGACATGGCGCTCCTCAAGGGCGAGCGCGCGACGCTGGTGGGCGACAACGGCGCGGGCAAGTCCACGCTGATGCGCATTCTCGCGCGCCGCCTCGAACCGGACTCCGGCACGCTCGCCTTCGCGTCGGGCGTGTCGCTCGCCTATGTCGCGCAGGAGCCCGATCTCGCGGGCTTCGCGACGCTGCGCGACTATGCGCAGGCGCCGTTCGCGGACGCGGCGCCGACGCCCTTCCACCGCGCCGAAGCGCTGCTCGAAGCCTATGGTCTCGATCCCGAGCGCTCCCCGCAGGGACTCTCCGGCGGCGAGGCGCGCCGCGCCGCGCTTGCACGGGCGTTTGCGGCGGAGACCGACATCCTCCTGCTCGACGAACCCACCAACCATCTCGACATCCCCGCCATCGAGGATCTCGAGGCGCGCCTGCGCGCGTTCTCCGGCGCGAGCCTCATCGTCAGCCACGACCGGCGCTTCCTCGAGCGCGTCTCCACCGTCTGCTACTGGCTGCGCAATGGCCGCGTGCAGAAACTCGATCGCGGTTTCGCCGCGTTCGACGACTGGGCGGCGGGAATCGAGGCGGCGGAAGCGAAGTCGCTGGCGCGGCTCGAAACGCATCTCGCGGCCGAAGAACACTGGCTGCAGCGCGGCGTCACCGCGCGGCGTTCGCGCAATGAAGGGCGCCGGCGCAAGCTGGAGGCGATGCGCGACCAGCGTCGCAAGCAGAAGAACCTGCTGACGAAGTCCAGCGCCGATCTCGCCGCGGAAAAAGGCGCCGACAGCGGCCGCCTCGTCATCGAGGCGCGCGGCATTTCCAAGAGCTATGGCGGCCGTGCGGTGGTCGCCAATCTCAGCCTGAAGATCATGCGCGGCGACCGCGTCGGCATTGTCGGCCCCAACGGCGCAGGCAAGACGACGCTGATCGACATGCTGCTCGGCAAACGCGAACCGGACTCGGGCGCGGTGCGCATCGGCGCCAATCTGGAGATCGCTTACGTCGACCAGCAACGCTCGCTGCTGAAGCCCGACGAGACGATCTGGGAAACGCTCTGCCCGCTCGGCGGCGACCAGGTGATGGTGCGGGGCAAGCCGCGGCACGTGGCGGCCTACGCCAAGTCCTTCCTCTTCCCGCCGACGCAACTGCGTCAGCCGACGAAGGCGCTGTCCGGCGGCGAGAAGAACCGGCTCGCGCTTGCTGTGGCGCTGGCGCAGCCCGCGAACCTTCTCGTCCTCGACGAACCGACCAATGATCTCGACATGGATGCGCTCGACGGCCTCGAGGAGACGCTCGCCGCCTATGACGGCACGGTGCTGATCGTCAGCCACGACCGCGCCTTCCTCGACGGCGTGACCACGCAGGTCCTCGGCGCGCTCGGCGACGGGCGCTGGGCGGAGACGCCGGGCGGTTACGCCGACTTCGAACGCGAGCACGGCGGCTATGCGCCGAAGGCCCGCCCCGTCGAGAGAGTCTCGAAAGACGCGGACGAGGCCGCTCGCGCTCCGAAACAAAGCCGCAAGCTCAGCTACAAGGACGAACGCCGCTTGGCCGAGATCGAGGCGCGCATGCCTGTGCTCGAGAAGGAGATCGCCGCCCTCGAAGCCCGCCTCGCCGACGCCGGCCTCTTCGCCCGCGATCCCGCCGCCTTCAACGCCGCCATCGCCGCCCTCGACAAGGCCCGCGCCGAAAAGGACGCGGCGGAGACGGAGTGGCTGGAGATCGAGGAAAAGCGCGCCGCGCTCGGCGCCTGACCAACCACGGGTCAGCGACGCCCTGACGCGCCGTCATTTCGTCCTTTGTTAACTGTCATCAATTAGCGGTGAGGGACCATCGAAAGGTCCTGCGTCCATGTCCGCCAACGGCGCCCGCTTCGCCAAGCTCATCGATCTCGCCAAAGCGCCGTCGAGCGAAAAGCGCCGCGATCTGCTGCGCGAGGCCACCGACCTCTTCTTCGACACCGCCGCCGAGCGCACGAGCCGCGAGACCCAGCTCTTCGACGACGTGCTGCGCACGGTCGCCAAGGAAATGCAGGAAAGCGTGCTCGCCGAACTCGCCGAACGCTTCGCCGACAGCCATGACGCGCCGATCCAGCTCCTGCAGGATCTCGCCTTCAACACCTTCGCCGTCGCAGAGCCGATCCTGCGCCGCTCGCCGGTGCTGAAGGAGGAGGTGCTGGTCAAGCTCGTCTCCGAGCAGAGCCAGGATCACATCAAGGCCATCGCCCAGCGCGACACCGTGAGCCCGCGCGTCTCCGACGCCATCGTCCGCGTCGGTGACGACGATGCGCTCGACATGCTGCTGAAAAACGCCGGCGCGCAGATCGAACGGCCCGCCATGGAGCGCGTGGTCGATCGCGCGCGCGACAATGCGAAGCTGCACAAGGGCGTCGTCGGCCGCCACGACATTCCGCTCGACCTGCTCAACGAGATGTATTTCGTCGTCGAGAAGGGCCTGCGCGCCGCGATCCTCGACCGCAACTCCAATGTCGATCCCGTCGAACTCGATCAGGCGCTCTCGAAGGCCCGCGCCCGCATGCAGGAGCGTCAGGCCTCCGCCATCACCGACGACGTGCGCGCCGCGCAGAAGCTCATCGACCAGAAGAAGCGCGCCGGCGAACTGAAGCCCCCGCTGCTCGTCTCGCTCTATCGCGACAACAAGATCACCGCCTTCACCATCGCGCTCGCCGAGATCGTGGGCCTCGACTACGACACGACGCACGGCATCGTCAGCCGCGCGGACATGGAAGCGCTGGCGATGATCTGCCGCGCCGCCAACATCGAACGCCCGCTGTTCGTCACCCTCGCCGTCCTCGTCGGCGGCGGACAGGACGCCATGAAGCAGGCCGAACACTTCGGCCGCCTCTACACGGCGGTCCCCGTGGAAGCCGCGCAACGCGCGATGCGCTTCTTCAAGGTGCGCAAGACCGCGACGGAGAGCATGGCGGCTTAGGGAAACACGCCGATACCAAGTATCGCCCTCTTTTCCGCGGTTAGTTGCCGCAAAATATTTCTTCCAAAGATCGAGATCAAAAGCGCTTCGATCTGCCGCTCAGCAATTGCCCGCAGCCGAGCTTCAAACTGATCTCTATCCGATACATTCGCCAAAGCGTGCCTATATCCGACGAGTATGGATTCAATCGAACGCAGTACACGCGCCAATGTCTGCGTATTCTCGACACAATACTCGACAGTGCAGATCTCGGCCAGCCGCCGCTCAACCTTTTCGAGCTTCTTTGATGGAGCAAAAAGTCGATAGCCTTCGCCATGCCTTTTGATTTCGACACCCAAGAATTCGATCGGTGCCTGCGGATCGGCCAGCTTGGTTTTGCCGCCTTCTGCCAACTCCGGGATTGAGAGTTTCAGCTTAGCCAACGCCCCTGATAACAGGATCAAGTGGGCCTCACACTCTTTCCTGCTGCTCGCGAACAGAGCAATGTCATCAGCATACCTGATGGCTTGAATTCCTCGGCGCACAATCTCGTTGTCAAAGTCGCGCAGGAGCATATTCGACAGCATCGGCGACACAGGCATTCCTTGCCGAAGGCCAACGCCCCTCCGAATTCCGTTTTCTCGGGCGATCAGCATGCCTTTCAGGTTGGACTCATCGAGTTCCAATTTTATCGCGCTCAGCAACAAGTCCCGAACGCGTGTGCTCCGCACGCGCCGAACAACGACCTGCGAGACTTGCGCGCGATCTACATTGTCGAAGAACTTCACGATGTCGGCTTGGAGCACCCAAGGATAGCGCTCCCGCAATTGAAGCGCCCTTGCTTGTGCATCCTGCAGGTTTCGCCCCTTCGAAAAACCGTAGCTAATCTCTGACCGAAATCGAGATCCAGGCACGTTCTCCAGATGACGCAGCAAGCAGCGCTGAACCAATCGATCCCTAACCGTTGGAATTGCGATGATGCGATCGCCGCCAGAAGGCTTCGGCACCGGCGCTACGCGCAACTGACGAAACGCGAAGCGTCCCTCGCGTAGTTCAATCTGAACTTCCTTGAGATTCAGATTTAGATTGCTAGCGAAATGCTCCGCAGATATCCGATCGATACCAGCGGCTCCGCTCGTGCTTGGGTTGCTGTCACGGCTTTCGCGCCATGTTTTCTGCAACGCTTCAAAAGAAAAGCAACGCGGTAGATTTCCAGCTTTAGCCACTTCTCCCCCAGTTCCAGGATGAACGCTCCCGAGGGTTGGTGGTGGCCAACGATTTCGATACGGCTGCGCGAGGCGACGCCATTTCGACACCGACTTTCCCTGCCTCAGGACGTTTGCAAGCGCACACGACTGACGGCTGGTTGACGAGGCAGCGGCTCCACTCGCTCCGAAGCGAAAACTCCGCCTCAAACCGAATGGTCACGGCAATGAGCGCCACGAGGGCAACCCACCTCGCGAAACGATAGCAGACCTCGACCCGTCCCGCAAGAACAAATCGCGAACTGAACCTTTTCTCTGCGCGAACTGTCTCCACCGCTCCCCGGCCTCCGTCTTTAAAGCTCATGGCTCGGTCCTGGTCTGGCGTATCGAGCAACTCGCTTCCTCGGTCGGCCAACGATTTCGATACGGCTGCGCGAGGCGACGCCATTTCGACACCGACGGCCCCTGCCTCAGGACGTTTGCAAGCGCACACGACTGACGGCTGGTTGACGAGGCGACAAGGCCGCGAACTGGCGATCCAATTCGGGCATAGCCGTTTCTAAGATGATTCAGAACGTATTGGCAACACAGGGAGCTACCCCGCCCGCTCCTTCGTCGCGGTGAAGCGCACCTTCGGGTTCTTCTCCTGCACGTAGCCGATTTCCCAGGCCGTCTTGCCGAGGAACACCGGTGCGCCGTCGAGGTCTTCGGCGCTCTGGGACTTGTTCTTGTCCATGAAGGCTTCGAGGTCGGCGTGGCTCTCCGCGCTGATCCAGCGCGCGGCCTGATAGGGCGATTGCTCGAACATCACGTCGAGGCCGTTCTCCGCGCGCAGGCGTTCTTCCAGCACGTCGAACTGCAGCGCGCCGACCGCGCCGACGATGAGATCGGAGCCGATCACCGGCCGGAAGAGCTGCGTGACGCCCTCCTCCGCCATGCCTTCCAGCGCCTTCTTCAGGTGCTTCTGCTTCAGCGGATCGGCGACGCGGGCGCGCTTCAGGATTTCCGGCGCGAAATTGGGAATGCCGACATAGGAGACCTGCCCGCTTTCGCTCAGTGAGTCCCCCACGCGCAATGCGCCGTGGTTCGGCACGCCGATGACGTCGCCGGGAAAGGCCTCGTCGAGAATTTCGCGGTCCTGCGCCATGAACATCAGCGGCGCATGCACATTCAGCGCCTTGCCGTTCGTCGTCTTCAGCGTCATGCCGCGCCGGAAGCGGCCGGAGACGACGCGCACCATCGCCACGCGGTCGCGGTGCTTCGGGTCCATGTTCGCCTGGATCTTGAAGACGAAGCCCGTGACCTCGTTCTTCGACGGCTCCACCATCGTCGCTTCGCCTTTCGTCACCGCTTTCTGCGTGCGCGGCGGCGGCGCGTAGCCGGCAATGCCGTCGAGCAGTTCGGTGACGCCGAATTTCCGCAGCGCCGAACCGAAGAACACCGGCGTCATCGAGCCTTCGCGATAGGCGTCGAGATCGAACGCCGGCAGGCCCGCGCGCGCGAGATCGGATGTCTCGCGCAATTCTTCGAGCTCGCCGTCCGACATCACTTCCGCGATGTGGTTCGACGCCATCGGCACGAGCTCGGTTTCATGCGTCGTCTTCTCCCCCGCTTCGGGGCGGCGGAAGACGTGGAACTTGTCGTCGCGCAGATCGAGCATGCCGCGGAAACGCGCGCCCGAGCCCGCGGGCCAGAACACCGGCGCCACGTCGAGCGCGAGCTTCTCGTGCACCTCGTCCAGGAGCGCGAACGGATCCTGCGCCTCGCGGTCAAGCTTGTTGATGAAGGTGATGATCGGGATGTCGCGCAGGCGGCACACCTCGAAGAGCTTCAGCGTCTGCGGCTCGATGCCCTTGGCGGCGTCGAGCACCATGATCGCGGAATCCGCGGCGGTGAGCGTGCGGTAGGTGTCTTCGGAGAAGTCCTCGTGGCCGGGCGTGTCGAGCAGGTTGAACACCACGCCGTCGCGCTCGAAGGTCATCACGCTCGCCGACACCGAAATGCCGCGCTCGCGCTCGATCTTCATCCAGTCCGACCGCGTGCGCCGCGTCTCTCCGCGCGCGCGCACTTCGCCCGCAAGACGGATCGCGCCGCCCGCAAGCAGCAGATTTTCGGTCAGCGTGGTCTTGCCGGCGTCGGGGTGCGAGATGATCGCGAACGTGCGGCGCCGGCCCGCTTCGGCGGCGAGGTCATGGACTGTCATGGAGGCGCGCGTTTACGCGGAGGCGCGTGTTCCGGCAAGGTTCGGCGCCTGCTGCGCCAGCGTCCAGACCTGCTGGTTCACGAAGGCGGGATCGGGACCGACGCGGCTCTGATGCACCAGGATGCGCGCCAGCGTCGTCAGCGGCGCCGAGGCGAGCCGCACCGCCACTTCCTCCGGCCGGCGGATGCGTCCGGGAATGACGAACAGCGCCGCATTGGCCTCGCTCGCGAGCGCGATCTCGGCGGCGACCGCGAACGCCACGTCCGGATGCGCGCGCGTGAACGCGCCGGCGGCGAACAGCGCCTCCTGCCCGGCCCGGATCGCGTGCGACAGACGCGCGCTCGCTGGCGAGCCCCCGCCCGCGCGGGCGAAGGTCTCCCCCGGCAGGCCGAGGTCGAGCACCGTATCGTTCAGCAGGAACAGCACGCCGGGAGGCTATCGAAAAGAGGTTAACGATCGTTACGCGTAGGCGCGCGGCGCAAGGCTTGGTAAGGGACGATCGACATCGAGGAGCGACCCATGCCCGAAACCTCCGCCGGCGGCGCGACGCGCTACATCACGCCGGCGCTGATTGCGGTGGGCGTGATCGCCGCCGCCTACCTGCTTTTCGGCATGCTCAACCCGTCGCGTCCGCCCGCCGAACCGAAGGCGCCGCTGAGCGAGGCCGCCCAGCTCGGCCCCCGCGAGCGCTACGGCCTGAGCCCGCAGGAGGAAGCCACGCTCTCGCCCGCGGATCTCGCCGGGCGCGCGCTGTCGAAGTCGAGTCTCGATCTGGTGACGGCGGCGGCGGCGGAAGACCCGTTGAGCGGCGCGGTCCTGTGTTCGGCGCAGTTCACCGGCGTCGGCGCGCCGCAGGACGATGCGGCGGCGGCGCTGTCGTGTGCGGTCGCCCGCGAGCAGGGTTCGACGCTCGCCACCTTCCTTTTGAGCGAACTGACGCGCGTGGGGCGCGGCGGGCTGACCGCCGATGCGCTCGCCGCCGACAACCTGCTGCGCGAGGCCGCGCAGACAGACGCGCGCGCGCAACATGCCCTGGGCCTCACCATGCGCACATCGCGCTCGATGGAAGGACGCGCCCTGTTCGAAAGGTGCGCCGCGCAGGGCATGCACGACTGCCAGTTCGAACTCGCGCGCATGCGCCAACTCGGGCTTGGCGGTCCACGCGATACCGCAGCGGCGCTCAAGACCTACCAGACGCTCACCGAAGTCGCCTTCCATGCCGCCGGCACGCGCGAATACGGCCGCATGCATCTCACCGGCGAAGGCTTGCCGGCGCGCAACGTCGCGCGCGGCGTCGATCTCCTGAAGCGCGCCGGAGTGCTTGAGGACGCCGAGGCGAGTTTCCTGCTCGGCGAACAGGCGGAGAAAGGCGAAGGCGTGCCGAAGGAAGAAGCGCTCGCCCACTACCGCCGCGCGCTGGAGCGCGGCTACGCGCCGGCGCAGGAAGCGGTGACAAGGCTGAGTTCGCGGTGACTCCCTTCTCCCCCGCGAGGCGGGGAAGGTGTCGACGAAGTCGACGGATGAGGGGGCGTCTCGGCGATTAGCCATTGCCGTCATTCCGGGGCGCGCGGAGCGCGAACCCGGAACGCAGGAGTTCAAGCGAACCGTCTAACCCGGTCCCCTGGGTTCCGGCTCTCCGCAAAGCGTTGCTTTGCTCCGGCCGGAATGACGGAGTCCAGTTCTCGCCAATTGCGATCATCGCCCTCTGCTTCGCCGGTGTCGGCTTTGTGGACAATTCCTCCGCTCGCGAACGCCAGAGCCAGTTCACAGGAAATCGCCGAAGCCGCCACTCAGCGCCAAAGGAAAGGCGCTCACTGCTGCGGAAGGTGTTGAACGAATGGATCGATCTTCTCAGCCGGCGTTCCGGCGGTGATGAGCGCCACGATGTCGCCCGTTATCGGCGAGCGGCCTGCAACCTCCGTTGTCACACCGGTCAGGATCAGCGCCCCCAGTCCCCACCACCATGCCGGATGGACACGCCGATCACGCAGCCAGTCCGCCGCAATGCCGGCCAGCGGGAAGAAAAGGATGGCGATCGCCGGAATGAGGCTCATGGATTGGGCCAGCACCGCGTCCGGCGTCAGCCGATTGAACGGCGTGACGACAAGGGCGGCCATGCCGCAGAACATCAGCCGGCGATGCCAATCCGTCCGCTTGCGCAGCCTGATCGCGGCGATGGTGAGCGCTGCAAATGCAACGAGCGCCATCAGGTTCATCGTCATGAAGTACGCATAGGTCCAGAACGGCGGCACCGCGGCGTTGCGCATCATCCGGAACAGGATCAATGCGCCGAGGATGAGCAAGACCGGCATCAACACCGCGCCGATCCATCCCAACCGCTTGTGCAGATGTACGCGCCCGGTCGTCGCCAGGGTCACCTGCAGCATGAAGAACCCGACCCACGCCATGAACGCCACACCATGCACATGCACCGGCCATGGCGCGGCGAAGGTGGAGATGCCGCGCAGATAGAGCGTCAAGAACCCTGCGACGATCAGTGTAACCATGACCGCGGACGCGATCAGAAAAAATCGTCCGTCGTCCGCGGGGCTGTAGTCAGATTGAATCGGCGTTTCTGAGGTTGCAGCCATGATGCCTCGATGTTGGACTGTCGGCGCCGGCGAAGACTTGCAGCGGAGCCGTCCCTAACCCCAGGTCGAAAGCGACCCTCGGTCAGGCGATGCGCTTGCACTTTCGCTTTGCCCGGACGGTTTGAGGATTTCCCAGGTATTCCATTCCTCGCGGAGTTTCCCGTTTCGGATGACGGCCAGGTTGATGCCGAGCATCGTCACGGGTTCGCCGGTCTCGCGCATTCTGACGTGCGCGGTCATTCGGGTGGCGACTTTGTCGCCCTCGACAAACTGGTCTTCGATCAAGAAGGAGTCCGGGCTGTAATCGAAGATCGCGTGGAAATTGATGATGCTTTTCCGGAACTCGGCGAGATCGCGTGTGCCTGCAGCTGTATGTCCGACATAGTCGGGCGCGACGAACTTCTCGAGGTCATCCACGGACCCTCGAGCGTAGATGTCAACCAGACTGCGGAAAACCGCTCTCTTGGCCTCGGGCGACTCCTTCGCGACTTCGTTCGTCATGCCTTCAACCCTCCCGATCCACCCCGCACCAAGCTCCGAACCTTGGCCATCGACGCTCGGAAGATAGCTGCGAACCACGAGGTCACAACAGAATCGAATGCCGGGGGAATTGCCCATCCTCGAAATCGACGGCGCGGCGTGCCGGTCTTCCCGTGCGTTCCGACAATTCGCGGGCGCTGTCAGACCGTGCGCAATGGCCAATAGCGGCCCCCGCCTCACCCCGCCCCCTTATCCACCGGCTCCGTCAGGAACGTCCGCCCGGCGCGATCCTCGATCTCGATGATCCACACGTCCGGATCGTTCTCCGCGCGTTTGCGCGCATAGGCGTCGACCGCGCCTTCGTCATGTCCCAGGGGACCCGCCGAGAGATCGAGCCAGATGCGGTCGCCGTCGCCATTGCGCGCCTGCGAGTAGAGTCGCGCGCGACCGTCGAGCGTGGCCACCTTCACCAGCACTGCGCCTGCATCATTGTCGCCGCGCCGGGCGACCGTCGCGAAGGCGCCGGCGCTTTCCGCGCGGCGGATGAGGGCAGACGCCCAGAAGCCGGTCTTCAATTCGTCCATGCCTTCACCTTACCGCAAGCACGCCCGGGTTAGAGAGGCCGGATGCGCGCCTTCGTCCTCGCCGCCCTCTTTCTTGCCTGCGCCGGCCCTGCGGCGGCGGCAGGCGCGGAGGTGTTGTTCGCCGAGCGCAGCGCGCTGCTGGCGGCCGACCGGCGCTGCGACCTGTTCTCGCCGCAACTCCGCCAGGCGCTCGAAGCCTCCACCTTCCAGGCGCGCGGCGTGCTGCTGCGGTCCGGCTGGACGGCGGCCCGCGCCGATGCGCTCGCCCGGGGCGCCGCCCGCGATGTCTCCAACCGCCGCTGCGACGACCCCGTCCTCGCCCGCGCCGCCGCCGACGCCCGCGCCGGCTTTTCCGGCTGGACCCGCACGATGGGCATGACCTTTCCGGGCGGCGAACGCGTCTGGTCGGCCCGGCGCGCGGCCGATCCGCAAGGCTTCTACATCCGCCAGGACATCCCCGGCCCCCGCCCCGCCGTGTTCGGCGTGCGCCGGGTCGGCGACGGCGGCTCGTTGATGCTGGTCATGCCGCTGCGCCCGGGCGAGGCTGTCCCCGCGACGGCGCGGCTCTCCTTCCGCGACACCGCCAGCGCGCCCCGCTCCATCGCCGACACGCCCGGACGCACCGGCCATGGCCTCGCGAGCCTCGCCGCGTCGCCCGCCACCGCCCGCGTGACCCACGCCTCGGCCCGCGCCGTCGAGACCGGCGAGCGCGGCGCCCGCGCGGTCGTCTTCACCTTCCCGGACGCCACGCTCTACGCGATGAAGGGCCTCGACCCGCGTGAGGCCATGACGCTGACCCTCGACGGGCGGACGCCCATCACCCTCTACGTCGAAGTCGGCGACATCGCCGCCGCCCACGCCTTCCTCGCAGCGGAGGCGGTGGGATAAACCCTGTCATAGGCTCTTTTTCTTATCCTAGGAATATGAAATAACTCCTCTCACGGGGCCGTTCGGGCTCCGGGAGAGACACATGCAGACGGAAACCATCCTTCCCGACCCTGGCGATTTCGCCCCGGTCATCGCCCCGCCGGCGCCGCAGCCCGACCCGCGCCTCGTGCTCGTTGCGGGCCTCCTGCAGTTCGCGACAGGCGTCAGCGCCGATCTGGTGATCGATGTGCGCCACAAGGGGCGCGCAGCGACGCGCGTCCGCCACATCGCCATGTACCTGTTCGCGACCGTTTACGGAGAGGCCGCGCACCGCACGGCCGCACTCTTCGGACGGGACCGCTCGACGGTGCTGCACGCCTTGCGCCGCATCGAGGAGGACCGCTCCAACCCCGCCTTCGACGCCTGGCTCGGCGGCCTCGAGACCGCGCTCTTCGCCGCCCCCCGGGGAGGCCGCGCATGATCGAAAGTGGTCACGATGGAAAAATTGTCGAGCGCGCCGAGCTCGCCCTCCTCCGCCGCCAGCGCGCGCTGGCGCGGCTGGGCCTCAAGGGCGCCCTGCTCGCGCCGGAGCGCACCGGGCGGATGCTCGGCGTCTTTCCGAAGGGCGACCGCCGCCGCCGGCCGCTGGCGCGGCTGAGCCGGGAGGACGTGCGGGCGCTGTTGGCGGACGGGGCGCTCGCGCCGGCGGGTTTCGCCGATACCTACCGCCTGACGCCTGCGGGCGCGGTCCGCACCCTGCGCGAGAAGGCCGAGCGCGAACCGTGGCGGGTCCAGCACGGCGACCTCGAAGAACGGCTGGTCATGGCCGACGACGGCGTGATGCGCGCCGTCTGGGGCGAACCGCGCGACGGCGCCTTCGCGCGCATCACGAAGGTCGTCGAGAAGGGCTTTTTCGAGCGTCGCGAGATCGCGGCCGCGCAGCGGCTGCAGGAAGACTGGGAGCGCGGGCAATTCGGACTTTCCGCCGGATCGGATTGGACGGCGCCGCCTTTCGGATCGGCGGCGCGCGGCGCGGGCGGCGCGCAGGAGCGCGCGCTTGCGTCCGCCATCGACGCGCGGCGGCGGGTCGAACGGGCGCTGGGCGGCTTGCCCGTGTCTCTTGCGAGCGCGGTGCGCGCGGCGTGTCTCGAGGGTTCAGGTCTCGCCGATCTCGAACGCGCGCGGCGCTGGCCGACGCTGTCGGGCAAGCGCGTGCTGAAACTCGGTCTCGCGCTGCTTGCGGATCACTACGGCATCGGCTGAGCGGCTTCCGCGCGGATGCGCTGGATCATCGCGTGGAGCCCGTTCGACCGCTGCGCGGTGAGAGCATCCGCAAGGCCGAGACGCGCGGCGAGCGCCTTGGGATCGACGGACAGGATCTCCTGCGGCGTGCGCCCGGAATAGACCTGGAGCAGGACAGCGATCAGACCCTTCACGAGAAACGCATCGGACTCCCCGCGGAAATGCAGCCGTCCGTCGCGCCGTTCCGGCACGATCCACACCTGGCTCGCGCAGCCGCGCACCTTCGTCGCCTCGTTGCGCTCCGCGTCGGCGAGCGGCGGCATCCGCTTGCCGAGGTCGATCAGATACGAAAAGCGCTCCTCCCAGTCCGGGAGGAGCGCGAGATCGTCTTCGAGGGCGGCGATCGCCGCGTCGATGGTGTCGGTCATGCGCCTAGATAGGCGCGCACGGCCGCCGGGCCTAGCGCTTCCGACGCGTGCCCGTGGGCGGGGTGATCGCGGGCGCGGCTTCCGGCGGCGGCGCAGGCAGCGCGGCGACCGGCGAGGACGGCGCCTCGACCGTCGCGTTCTTGATGCACGACCCCATGTCCTTCAGCGCATGCTCGCCGAGGCAGAAGGCGTTTTCGTACCGGAACCGCGCCGCCGACATGCACTGGTAGAACTGCACCTGGGCCAGCTCGAGACAACGGCTCGTCGATCCCTCCGCGAGCAGGCGGTCGGCCTGCGCGGCCGGCTCCTTCGTCGCGTCGAGCGCATAGAGCGCGGCCAGCGTCGTCATGCGGTTGATGGTCTGCACGCGATCATGGTGCGCGCGCAGCACCGGCGCCGGCGCGGGCGTCGCGAGCGCGGTGAGCTGCGCGGTCGGCGCCACGGGCGTGGTGCGGAAGGTGTCCCAGAAATTCGCGCCGCCGAACTGCGTCGGATCGGACCAGGGGGAGAAGGATGCGGCGGCCGCCTGCAGGCGCGGAGCCATCACCGCATCGACATTGCGCGTGGCCGC
The DNA here is from genome assembly GCA_016791445.1 of Hyphomonadaceae bacterium. Lineage (GTDB taxonomy): Bacteria > Pseudomonadota > Alphaproteobacteria > Caulobacterales > Aquidulcibacteraceae > VFBF01. The sequence goes on from JAEUMP010000023.1 coordinate 52,027, forward strand.
ATCGTTGGCGAGACGCTTCATGCGCTGCACGCGGGCGGGCTGCTGCGGCGCGATCTGGTTGGCCCAGCGCTGCTTCTGCAGCGAATAGGCAAGCTCCTTGTAGCGCTCGCCGACAAGGAACACGCGCGCGCCGTCGGCGCGGGCGGCCGTCAGCGCGAGCCGTGCGGCGTCTTCCCCGCCCTTCAGCGTCTGCGCATAGCCGGGATCGAGGGTGAGGCCGCGGATCATGACATCGCGCCCGTAATGGGCGGCGGTGTCGCGCACGGCCTTCACGAATTCGGGCGACTGGGCGGCGGTCAGCGCGCCGTAGGCGATCCAGCCCCTGGTCAGCGCCTCGCGATTGACGCCGGCGGCGCGATCGAGCGCCCGCTCCAGCTCATCGGCGGTGCCGAGCGCGCCCGTCTCGAGCGCGGAGATGTCGTTCTGGAAGGCGGCATAGTTGCCGACAGACGACGCCAGCGGTTCTCCCGGCGGCTCCGGCGGCGGGGCGGGCTCGACCGGGGCGGCGACCGGCGGCGGCGGCGCCTTCTTGGCCTTCGCCTTGGTCTGGCCGTCCGCGGGCGACGCCATCAGGGCCGCAGCCATCACCATGATCGCCGGCGCCATCGCCAGCACGGTCCACGCCTTCATCCGGGGCGCTCCCTGAGAGCCGGTCCGAGTGCTGTCCTGAGTGCTCATCAACTGCTCTTCATTTCGCTTGAGGGCCGTCCTCGCTGTCGCGCGGCGACCGGGGTCGCTAGGCTCGTAAACGGATTCCCGCCTCGAGGGGGTGAGTATTTGGTAATTGCTGCAGCCCGCAACGCGCACGGCGAACACGCCGTTAACCCCGTCGTTTCCCGGACCGTGTCCTTCGCGCTCTGGGGCTGGATGGCGGGCGCGGTGATTGTGTGCCTGTTCGCCTCCCTGATCGGCGCGGCGCCCCGCGCAGCGGCGCTGGCGGCGGCGCTCGCGTTGACGCCGGCTTTCGCAACGCTCCTGTTGGCCCCCCGATCGGGCGAAAACGGGGCGGCGTCCATGCTCATCGGCAGTTGGGTTGCTGTCGCGAGTGCGGCGGCGGCATTGACCGGCGGCGCGCTCTCGCCCGTCAGCGCCGCCTTCGCGATCGCGCCGGCGCTGGCGCTGCGCCTCTACGGCGCGGGTCGTGCGGCGGAAGCGGCCTGCCTGAGCGTGCTCGGCTACGCCTTTGCGGCGGCGGCGGCGCAGGCTGTCGGCGGTCCGTGGAAAGCCGTGGCGCCGGGTTCGTTCACCGTCCTGTCGCTCGCCTTCGCCGGCTGGCTCATCGCCACGGCGAAAACGGCGCCGGCCGCCGCACCCTCCCCCGAAGTGCGCCGCATCGGCGAGGTGGCGCACGAACTGCGCACGCCGCTCAACCACATCCTTGGCTTCGCACAGGTGATGCAACAGCAGCTGTTCGGACCGCTGGCGCCGAAATACGCGGAGTATGCCGGCCTCATCGTTTCAAGCGCGCGCCGCATGAGCACGCTGGCGACCGACTGGCTGGACATGGCGCGCCTCGATGCGGGCCGCTACGAAATCGCGCCGGAACGTTTCGATCTCGCGCAAATGGCGCGCGAGGCGGTGGAGGCCGCAAGTGTCGGCGGCGACTGGACGGGCGAGATCGTCGCGGACAATGCGGACGCGCCGACGCCGATCGACGCCGACGCGCGCGCCGTGCGCCAGATCCTCGACAACCTCATCGCCAACGCCATGAAATTCACGCCGACCGGCGGGCGCATCGTGGTGCGGCTGTCTTCGGGAACGCGCGCGATCGCCATCGACGTCATCGACAACGGTCCCGGCGTCTCCGACGCCGACAAGCTGCGCCTGTCACGACCGTTCGAGCGCGGCGCGGGCGTCGCGGCGGTGGAGGGCGCGGGTCTCGGGCTCACGCTCGTGAAGGCGCTGGCGCGCGCACACAAAGGCAGTTTCGATATTCTCGACGCCCCCGGCGGCGGCGCGCTCATGCGCGTGCGCCTGCCTGCGCCGCGCGCCTAGCGGCACATCCTGTCCCAGCCGGCTTTCGGCGGCGCGAGCGGATCTTCAACGACGCTCCACCATTCCACGCCGCACGCGCCGTCGCGCGCCGCCAGACGGCACTCGAGCGCGGGCCCCACGCCGCCGCGTTCGCGCGCCTCGATGCAGGTGAAGCCGTCCGCCTGCAACGCCGTGCGGATGGCGGAGACTGGCTTGCCCGTCACATGCGCCTGCACGCGCCGCTCGAACGAGGGGCCATAGCTTTGCGCGCTCGCCCCGCGCCAGGCGCCGAAATCGAGACCGCCCGAACCGGCGCCTTCGGGCGGCGCAGCCGTGACCTGCTCGGCCGCCGCCACCGTCGGCGCGGGCGCCGTGCCGCGATTTTTCTGGAACGGGTTTTCCCCGGACGTCTGCGCAAAGGCCGCGCCCGAAACGACGAGTACGACCGCGAGGCCGGCGATGGTTCTCCGCAACTTCATTCTCCGAAAATCAGTTCACGCGCTTCCAGGTGGAGCCGCCGGGATTGTCCATCACTTCCACGCCCATTCCGGCGAGAACTTGGCGAAGCCTGTCGGCCTCGGCCCAGTTCTTCGCCTGCCGCGCCGCCACGCGCTCGGCCACGAGACGATCGATCTCATCCACATTGTCCCCGCTGCGAAACCACGCGTCGGGGTCGCCCTGCAGAACACCCATCAGCGCGCCCGCCGCAAGTAACTTCGATTTCAGAAGCTCTTGTTCGTTCGGCTTGTCGGACTTGTTGGCTTCGGTCGCGAGACCGAAGAGCGACGCCATCGCTTCCGGCGTGTTGAGATCATCGCCAAGCGCGGCGAGAAAGGCTTCCGGCGGGCCGACGTCCGGATCGACCTCCACATCCTTCAGGCGACGCAGCGCCGTGTAGAGACGATCGAGGCTCGCCTTCGACTGCTCCAGCAGCTCGCGCGAGAAATTGAGCGGCGCGCGATAGTGCGCGGAGAGCAACGCCCAGCGCAGCACCTCGCCCGGCCATTCCTTCGCGAGATCATTGATCAGCACGACGTTGCCGATGCTCTTCGACATCTTCTCCCCGTCCATGTCGAGGAAGCCGTTGTGCATCCAGTAGCGCGCGAGCGGCTTGCCGTTCGCCGTTTCCGATTGCGCGATCTCGTTCTCGTGGTGCGGGAAGATGAGATCGATGCCGCCGCCGTGGATGTCGATGGTCTCGCCGAGATTTGCGCGGATCATCGCGGAGCATTCGATGTGCCAGCCCGGGCGGCCGCGTCCGAACGGCGCGTCCCAGGCGGGCTCGCCCGGTTTCGCCGCTTTCCAGAGCGCGAAGTCGGACGGGTGCTTCTTGTCGTCTTCCGCTTCGACGCGCGTGCCGGAAAGCATCTCGTCCTGCGTGCGCCGCGAGAGCTTGCCGTAGTCGGCGTCCTCGGCGACGCAGAACCACACGCCGCTCGAGCCCTTGTACGCCGCGCCCTTTTCGAGCAGCGACCCGATGATCTCGCACATGGGTCCGATATGGCCGGTGGCGGTCGGCTCCAGCGTCGGCTTCAGATTGCCGAGCGCGGCCATGTCGGCGCGGTAGATGTCGGTGTAGCGCGCGGTGAGCGTGTCGATGGATTCGCCGAGTTCGGCGGCGCGCGAAATGATGCGGTCGTCGATGTCCGTGAAGTTGCGCGCATAGATGACGGCATTCTCGCCATAGGTTGCGCGCAGCAGGCGGAAGAGAACGTCGAACACCACGGGCGGACGCGCATTGCCGATATGGGCGTAATTATAAACTGTGGGCCCGCAGACATACATCGTCACCCGCTTGGGATTGGCGGGGACGAAGCGCTCCTTGGCGCGCGTCAGCGTGTTGGTGAGGTAAAGGTCCATCGGGCGTCCGCGTACGGCGAAGTGGATTCTCCGCCGGGGCCGCGCGTGATACGCCCTATTGTGTCGCTACGGGAAGGGTGGACAAACGCGCGCGGCGTCCACAAGTGTCCCGACACCGGCGCCCCGCTCCCCGGACTCATGCCGGGGGGATGCTCATAACCCGCCGGCGATTGAGGAAATTCATGGACGGCAACGCCAAGCCCCGCCCCGCGCCCCTGGCCGCGGTCGTGAAGAAACCGACCCGCGAAGAGGCCATGGAAGCCGTCCGCACGCTCCTCGCATGGGCCGGGGACAACCCCGCCCGCGAAGGCCTGCTCGACACGCCCCGCCGCGTCGTGGACGCCTATGAGGAGTGGTTCCAGGGCTATGACGCCGACCCCGTGAAGGAGCTGTCGAAGACGTTCGAGGACGTCGGCGGCTACCACGACCTCGTCATGCTCAAGAAGATCGACGTGGAAAGCCACTGCGAGCACCACATGGCCGCCTTCCTCGGCAAGGCCTGGGTGGCCTACATGCCGGCGGGCAAGGTGGTGGGCATCTCCAAGATCGCCCGCGTCGTGGAAATCTTCGCCAAGCGCCTGCAGAGCCAGGAAACGCTCACCGCCCAGATCGCGGGCGCGCTGGAAAGCGCGCTCGCCCCCGCCGGGGTGGCCGTCCTTATCGACGCCGAGCACCAGTGCATGACCACCCGCGGCGTGCGCCACAAGGATGTCACCACGGTAACGACCCAGTTCACCGGGGTATTCGAGACGGATTCAGAGATCAGGAACCGGTTCCTGAAGCTCGCCGGCTATGGTTGACCAACGTTCAACTTGATTCCGGCCTGAAGTTGGGGTCAGTCTGCTCACCCGTCGCGCGAAATTGTCGCGGGCCGTTGCTTTGAACGGCCAGATCCGACGGCCCGAAGACGAGGCAGACTATGGCTTACGCTTCAGATTCTTTTGAACATTCTTCCGGACGCCGGCCACTGCGCTCCAGCGAGGACCGTGTCGTCTGCGCCACGCCGAGCCCCGGCAAGGCGCCCACCCGCATCCTGCGCTGGAAGTACGAGGCGCTCCGCCGCGCCATCCGTCAGGTGATCGTCGGCGCCGGCAGCCGCGGCGCGACGCTCGAGGACCTCGTCCGCGAGGTGCCGGCGAAGCTCACCGACGCCGAGCGCGCGGATCTCGGCTCGATCTCCTGGCACGTGACGACCGTGAAGCTCGACCTCGAAGTGAAGGGCGAAATCCAGCGCGTCAGCGGCGCCACGCCTGCCCGCCACGTCCGCGTGCTGCGCGACGCCGCCTGAAACTATTTCGGCCGGCAGGCCTCCACCGCCGCCGCAATCTTCGGCGAGGAAGGATCCAGCGCCATCTTTTCCTGCGTGCTCAGCGCGCCGAGCTGGCCGACGAAGCAGCTGCAGTAGGGCTCGATCTGATCCGCCGGCGCGCCGGACTTGGCCGCCGACGACATGCAGTTTTCCTTCGCGCTCTTCTCGAACGACTTGTTGAACCCCTCCTCGAACTGCGGATTGCCGCAGGCGACGAGGGCGATGCACGCCAGTCGACGAGGACGATGCGTCCGTGGATATTCATGTCCGTCTCCCCGAACCCCGCTGCGTTCTTGCGGTGCGGCCTAAATTGGCGCCAATCGCTTCGCAACGCACGCGCCCTCTCTCCCGGAACACGCCATGGCAGACGCCGCCGCAGAAACGACGCTCACTCTGACGCCCGCCTTCAACGCCGACGGCCTCATTGCCGCCATCGCGCAAGACGCGGCGAGCGGCGAAGTGCTGATGCTGGCGTGGATGAACGCCGAGGCGCTGAAGCTGACGCTCGAGACCGGGCGCGTGACCTACTGGTCGCGCTCGCGCCGCGCGCTCTGGACCAAGGGCGAAACCTCCGGCCACACGCAACGCCTGATCGAAGCGCGCATCGATTGCGATCAGGACGCGATCCTCCTGCGCATCGAACAGACGGGCGCGGCCTGCCACACCGGCGCGCGCAGCTGCTTCTACCGCACCGTCGCCGCCGACGGCGCGCTCACGCGCGAGGACACGCCATGAAAGCGCTGCGCTGGCTCTTCGCGGTCGTGATCTTCCTCTGCGCCTTGCCGGTGCTGGCGATGCTCGCGGCGACGACGGTCGGCGACGCTGCAGGCTGCAGGGTCGATGAAAGCGGCGCCCATCCGTGCGTGATCTTCGGCGCGGACGTCGGCGGGACGCTCTACGCGGGCTTCACCTCGGCGTGGTACTCCTTCGTGACCTTGCCCGTCGGCGCGGTCGTCGCCTTCATCTGGCTCGCGGCGGAAGCCACGTCATTCATCGTGCGCCGGCGCCGCGCCGGCTAGAACAGCGCCAGATCGAGGCCGACGAGGATCATCGCCCAGCCCGCTTCGGTCCTCTCTCTCCACGGCGCGTTTTCCGCCGACAGTTCGTGTCGCAGAGTGAGCACGCAGGCGTCGGGACCATCGGGAATGATCGTGATTTCCACGGTGGACATTTCCGGCCCGTATTTCGGCACGCCGAACGTGAAGACGAGCCGGCGCGGCCGGTCGATCTCCAGATATTTCCCCATGTGTTCGACATCCTCGCCGTCGCGGCGATCGACGAATACGAAGCCCCCACCGACGCGCGGATCAATCTCCGCGCGCACCATTTCGCCCGTCGCCGTGGCGAACAGGAACCGGCGCGCGACCTGCGGGTCGAGCCAGGCATCGAATACGCGCGTCGCGGGCCATGCAAAGCGCCGGCTCAGTTCGAGACAGATGGGCCGGTCGCTCATGCCCGCCCCTCAGTCCGCCGCATCAAGCGGATAGAGCGCTGTGTAGTATCGTTCGAGTTCGGCAATGTTTGCCCAGAAGGGCTTGGGTTTTGCGTCGCGCAGGAGCGCTTCGAGAATATCGGTGTGCGCGTGCCATCCGCCGCTGACATCGACCATCTCGTCGCGGTTCGGCAGTTCCGCATGGGTGATGACGAAGCGCACCTTGTCGCCCACTTCGGTGAGTTCGAAAGTCACCAGCGACTTTCCGTCCCCCTCGCCCCACCAGAAGGCGAGCGCCTTCGGCGGCTCCCATCGGACCATCTCGCATGGCGAGTCGAACCCCTCGATCGCGGTCTTGTACTTTTCAGGGCCGGTTTCATCGGTGATGTTGCGGTGCTGGAAGAAGAGCGAAAAGGCGCCGTTCTCCGCCATCTCGCCGCCGGCGAACCAGCGCCTGCGCTTGTCGGCATCGGTAAGGAACGCCCAGACGCGATCGATCGGTCCCGGCAGCAGGCGTTCGAGACGCACCGTCTTCGGCGCGGGAGATGTGGCGTAGTCGGACATGGTCGTCTCCTAAGTCTCGTCGTCTTCGCGCAGCGCGCGTTCCAGCGCGTCGAGGCGCGCATTCCAGAAATTTCGTTGTCGTTCGATCCAGACCGCCGCCTCGTCGAGGGGCTTTGGATTGAAGGAGAGGATGTGCTCGCGCCCGTCGCGCCTGCGGTTCACGAGCCGCGCACGCTCCAGCACGCGGATGTGCTTGGAGACGGCGTTGAGCGTCATGTCGAAGGGCGCGGCGAGCTCCGTCACCCGCGCCTCCCCGCGCGCAAGCCGCTTGAGGATCGCGCGCCGCGTCGGATCGGCGAGAGCGAGCATCGTATCGTCGAGCTGGGCGGCGCTTGGCATATTATACCTTTCGGTTGAATAATAAGCCGCCGCAGGCGGGAGTCAATCCTGCGTGACTTTCGGACCTAGCCTTCGAGTTTTTCCAGCGGTCCCACGCCGACGGCGCGCTCCGGCTTCACGCGGAAGCTCGCGACCTTGGCGGTCGTGTACTCCTTCGAGAGCACCGTGGAGACGGTATAGAAATCCGCCACCGCCTCGTTGCGCTTCAGCGTCAGCACCGTGAAGCCGCGATGCGTCGGATCATGCCACTTCACTTCCGGGTTCGCGTCGACGAAAGCCGCGCCCACATCGATGCCGACATCCTTCACGAAATCGCCCGTGCCCGGCGACGAGATCGATGTCGCCGCGAATTCGACGCCCACGCGCGTCGCGCCGTCATCGCTCATGAGTTCATTGGCCCACGCGGTGTGGCTGTCGCCGGTGACGACGATAGGATTGGCGTCGGCGGCGGCGAGCATCTGGTAGAGCCGCCGGCGCTGTGCGGGATAACCGTCCCAGCCATCGAGATTGAGCGGGATCTTGAAGCGCGTGAGCTGCAGGAAGCGCCCGATGCCGGGGCTCAGCGTCTCCAGTTGCGCGACCAGTTCCGCCGGCAGTCCGGAGAAATCCGGCGCCGTCACGCGCGCCATCACCGTCTGGTTGCCGAGCACCTGCCATGTCGTGCCCGCCGCGCGCGACGCCTCGACCTCCGCCTTCAGCCAGCTCTCCTGCGCCGCGCCCAGCAACGCCCGCGACGGATCGGCGAGCTTGCCGCGCTTGAAGCCTTCAATGTCCGGCATCACCGAGACGCCTACCGGCGGATTGCGCGGATCGATCGTGCGCATGCGCGCGCCGTTCGTGATCGGGCGACCGTTCTCGATCAGAACGGGAAGATCGCGCGTGGCGGCGGTGCGCGCCGCGCCCGGCGCAAGCGGGCGCGGATTGGCGGCGTCGGTGAAATCCCACGCCATCATCGCGGGGCCGAGATCCTTCGCGTAGTCGAGCGGCTCGGTGCGCGCGAGGAGACGCGTCTCCAGCATGATCACCGTCGCCAGATCGCCCCACTGGAACGAGCGGTTGATCGCCTCGAACGGCTTGCCGGGCTCGGGATCGCGGATCGGCATCCACTCGTAATAGGCCTGCAGGGCGGCCGCGCGGCGCGCATTCCACTCGCCTTCGTTATTCTCGGCGTTGTGATTTTGTGCGCCGCCCTGCCAGCTGTCATTGGCGGTCTCGTGATCGTCCCAGACGACGATCCACGGCGCCATCGCATGCGCCGCCTGCAGCTCGGGCTCTTCCTTGTATTGCGCATGCCGCAGGCGATAATCGCCGAGCGTGACGATCTCCACTTCCGGACGCGGCAGCCGCCCCATCTTCAGCGCGACGTCGCCGCCGTAGCCGTTCAGGCCGTACTCATAGATGTAGTCGCCGAGGTGGAGCACCGCATCGATGCCCTCCTGCTTCGTCAGCGCCTCATAGGCATTGAAGAAGCCGAACGCATGGTTCGAACACGACACCACGCCGAGCTTCACTTCGCTCACGCCCGCGCGCGGCAGCGTGCGGGTGCGCCCGACCGGCGAGCGGGCATTGCCGCACAGAAAGCCGTAGTGCAGTTCCTGGTTCGGCCGCAGCCCCTGCACATCCACCTTCACGGTGTAATCGCGCTCGCCGCTCGTGATCAGTTCACCCGTCTGCACCACGCTGCGCAGTTGCCGGTCGCTCGCCACGACCCAACGCACCGGCACGGGCCCCGCGCCCTCCGGCGTCACCCGCGTCCAGATGACGACGCTGTCGGTGCGCGGATCGCCGCTGGCCACGCCGTGCTTGAACGCAACGACCCCGTCATAGCGTGGCGATCGCGCGGGCGTGCCGCACGCCGTCGTGGCAGAGGCGCCCGCCGCCAGCGCCGTGAGGGCCGCCCGCCGTGTCAGCTTCGTCATGTGATCCTCCCGCGATCCTTTGCGGGCGACGAAAAGGCCCCGCTGGCCGCGGAGTCAACCGGAGGAAGATGCGCCTACGCCGCGCCGTCGAGGAGGCTCTTGAAACCGCTCGGCGCGTGCGGGCCGATGACGAGTTGTTCGAGGATGCCGACGCCTTCGGAGCCCGTGCCCGCGCCTTTGTGCTTTGTCGTGCAGATGGCCTGGATGTGCAGGTTCATCGGCAGGAGCGGATCGAGCGCATCGGGGCGGAAATCTTCCCGCGCGGAGACGCTCTCGCCCTTCCAGTGGCCGTGACCCCAGTCCGGGTGCCCGTAGCCGATGCCCTTCATCATGAAGGTCGCCCTGGGCGTCCACGTCACCGTGTGGTCGCGACCGCTCGCGTCCTTCGCCGAGAGCGTGGCGCCTTGCGCCCAGCGCTGTCCCTTCTTCCAGTCCACCTTCATCGCCGTATCGTGGAGATGGAAGTGTTCGGTGGTGTTGGCGCCGTCCATGGCGAGCGTGGCGCGCGTATTCCACGGAACGCCGTCGGCGTCGTCGTTGACGTGATAGTAGAGCGATAGGTTCGGGAAATTCGTCGGCGCCCAGAGCCAGTAGAATTGCTGCGGCGCGGCGGGCTGTTGCGGCTGTTGATCCGGCGCGCCGATCGGACGCACGCCCCAGGAGCGGTCCCGTGTGCCGAGGCCGCCTTCATAGGTCTCGCGCTTGCCGTCCACTTCCACCCAGCCGGACCAGCGCACATTCTGCGTGAAGCGCGTGAGGTCCATCATCGTGCGCGGACCGATGCGGCGCGTGAAACGCGGCTCCTGCACGGGGAAGGAACGCCCTTCCATGACGAGGTCCGCCTTTATGCCCTCAGGTGAATCGATGAGCAGTCGCAGCTTCTGCAACGGTTCGATGACTTCGATGCGGATCGGCCCGACCTGCAGATCCATCCGCTCCATGTTCAGCAGGCGCGAGGCGTGGACGGAATGCTGAACACCGTCGCGCAGCACCGAGAAGTGCGCGTCCGCGACGTTCAGGTGCGGATAGACGCCGAAACCCACGCCGAAATAGCCGCCGCCATCCGGGCGATAGCCGCAGAAGAAATAGCGATCGTAGAAATTGCGGTCCGTGCCGGAGAACGCGATCGGCTCCGCCGTCTGATGGATCGGATATTCGTCGCCCTTGGTCAGCATCCCGCGCTCCTCTTTATCGTTGGCGTGAGCGTAGCGCGTTTGGACGCAGGGGCGGAAGCCTTCCCTTACGCAAGCCAGCAAGTCTTGTGCGTCGCCGTGTTCGCTGCCTTAGTCTGCGCGCATGTCCCAACACGGCCTCACGCCCGACGAGATCAACGCGTTCCTGCGCGAAGCCTTTCCCGGCGGCGCGGGCGCGGCCCATGTGGAGGCGGCCGACGGTCGGCGCGCGGTCTGCCGCATCCGCTACAATGAAAGCCAGTTGCGCCCGGGAGGGACGCTGTCGGGGCCGACGATGATGGCGCTGACCGACACGGCGGTCTACGCGCTCATCTTCTCCGCCATCGGGCTCGAGCCGCTCGCCGTGACCACGAACCTCTCGATCAATTTCCTGCGCAAGCCCAAGCCCGCCGATCTCATCGCGGAGGCACGCACGCTGAAGCGCGGCAAAGCGCTCTTCGTCGCCGACGTGTTCATCCGCTCCGACGGCGAGGATGATCCGTGCGCGCATGCCGTCGTGACCTACTCGATTCCGCCGCGCACATGAGCCGCGCCCTTCTCGCCTTCGCCGCCCTGCACGGCTTTCTCGCGGTCGCGTTCGGCGCCTTCGCGGCGCATGGCATGAGCGATGTGGCGGCAAAGGGCTGGCTCGAAACGGGCGCGCGCTATGAAGCGATCCACGCGCTCGCGGCGCTCGTCGCGATGCTGCTGCCCGTGCGGTTCGCGCGCGTCGCCGGCTGGCTTTTCATTGTCGGCGCGGCGCTCTTCGCCTTCTCGCTTTATGCGCTCGCCTTCGGCGCTCCGCGCATCATGGGCATGATCACCCCGCTCGGCGGCGTAGCGCTGCTCGGCGGCTGGGCGGCGCTGTTTTTCGGCGCACTAACGACACCAACGGAGAATACGCCATGACCACCGCCATGCCGCCTGTCGAGTACGTGCAGACCAACGGCATCCGCATGGCGGTGTACGAGGCGGGCCCTGCCGACCAGAAGCCGCCCATCGTGCTCTGCCACGGCTTTCCCGAGCTTGCGTTCTCTTGGCGCCACCAGATCCGCGATCTGCCGAAGCGCGGCCTGCGCGTGCTCGCGCCCGATCAACGCGGCTACGGCCTCACCGAAGCGACGCCGTCGGTGGAAAGCTATGACATCGACCATCTCTGCGCCGACCTCGTCGGTCTGCTCGACGCCAAGGGCATCGGCAAGGCGGTGTTCTGCGGCCACGACTGGGGCGGCATCGTCGTCTGGCAGATGGCGCTGAGGCATCCCGATCGCGTCGCGGGCGTCATCGGCGTCAACACGCCCTTCATGCCGCGCCCACCGGCCGATCCCATCGAGATCATGCGCAAGCGCATGGGCGACGAGATGTACATCGTGCACTTCCAGAAGCCGAACGAAGCAGACGAGGCTCTCGGCAAGGATGTGGCCAAGACCATGAGCCTCTTCCTGCGTCGCCCGATCGCGATGGAGCAACCCGCCTCCGCCGGCCTCGCCACCGAGCGCAAGGAGGGCGACCCTTCCGTCTTTCCGCTCGTGCAGATGGTGCAGATGTACGACCCCGCCTTCGACCCGCGCGAGAGATTTCTCACCGACGAGGAAATGGCCTTCTTCGTCGATACCTTCACGCGCACCGGCTTCACCGGCGGCATCAACTGGTACCGCAACTTCACCCGCAACTGGGAGCGCTCCGCCCACATCGTCGAGCGCGTGGACCAGCCCTCGCTCATGATCATGGCCGAACTCGACGCCGTGCTGCCGCCCTCCTCCGCCGACGGCATGGAGCAGTGGGTTCCGAATCTCGATCGCCACCTCGTGAAGGGTTCCGGCCACTGGACGCAGCAGGAAAAGCCCGACGAGGTGACGAAGGTGATCGCCGACTGGATGGCGAAGACGTTCGGGTGATTTCATGCGTAGCTGCCCAGGGTCCGTCATTCCGGGGCGCGCGCAGCGCGAACCCGGAACCCAGGGGGTCAAGCAGACTATCTCATCCAGTCTCCAGGGTTGCGGCTCTCCGCGACGCTTTGCTTCGCTGCGGCCGGAATGACGGAGTATTTCGGACGCGGGAGCATGCCCCTCGAACCGCAGCCCGCCCTTGCCCCGTCGCGCGCCAGTCCTTACGCACTGGACCCCATGAACGCCCCCGCCAACCCGCCGCGCCGGGACCTCTACGCGTCCGTCGAGCCGTTCCACTCGGAGGACCTGAGGGTCTCTCCGCGCCATGTCATCCATGTCGAGCAATGCGGCGCGCCGAACGGCTTGCCGGCGCTGGCGCTGCACGGCGGCCCCGGCGGCGGGACGAGCCCGGAGATGCGGCGTTTCTTCGATCCCTCGCGCTACCGCCTCGTCCTGTTCGACCAGCGCGGCTGCGGCCGCTCCACGCCGCACGCGGACCTCACGGACAACACCACCTGGGATCTCGTCGACGACATCGAGAAGATCCGCGAGCGTCTCGGCATCGAGAAATGGCTCGTCTTCGGCGGCTCGTGGGGCTCTACCCTCTCGCTGGCCTATGCGGCGAAGCATCCTGACCGCGTCGCGGCGCTCGTGCTGCGCGGCGTCTTCCTGCTGACGCACGCCGAGATCCAGTGGTTCTACCAGTCCGGCGCCAGCCACATCTTCCCCGACGCGTTCGAGCGTTATGTCGCGCCGATCCCGGCGGAGGAGCGCGGCGATCTGCTGACGGCCTTCCACAAGCGGCTGACCTCCGACGACCGTTCGGTGCGGCTGGCGGCGGCGCGCGCGTGGTCGCGCTGGGAGGGCGAGACGATTTCCATCGCCGGCCCGTCCGGCCTGCCGCAGCGCTTCAACGACGATCGCTTCGTCGAAGCCTTCGCGCGCATCGAGAGCCACTACTTCGTCAACAAGGGCTTCTTCCCCGAAGACGGCTGGCTCCTGAAGCAGGTCCCGCAGATGCGCCACATCCCCGTGCGCGTGATCCACGGCCGCTACGATGTGTGCACGCCCTACTCCTCCGCCTGGGCGCTGAAGCGGGCATGGCCGGAAGCGGAGCTGGAAACCGTCGCCGACGCGGGCCATTCGAGCCTCGAGCCCGGCATCGTCGATGCGCTGATCCGCGCGACGGATCACTTTGCCGAAGCGGGAAGCTGGTAGAGACTCAGAACGGCACTTCCGCGCCGTCCCACGCGAAGAGCTTGCCTGACTGCGCAGGCGTCAGCGTGTCGATCACGTCGAGCAGATGACCGGCGCTCTGCTGCGGCGTGAAGAGCCTTTCCGCGCGCACGCCCGACTGGAACGGTTGCGAGAGCGCGGTGTCCACCGTACCCGGATGCAGCGCTGCCGCGCACGCCGTGCGATTGCGCTGGGCAAGTTCGATGGCGAAGGTGCGGATCAGCATGTTGAGCGCGGCTTTCGATGCGCGATAGGCGTGCCAGCCGCCGAGGCGGTTGTCCGAGATCGAGCCCACGCGGGCCGAGAGCGCCGCAAACACCGCCTTCTCCCCCTTCGCCAGATGCCCCAGCATATGCTTGGCGATGAGCGCGGGGCCTGTCGTGTTGATCGCGAAGGCGCGGGCGAACGCCTCGGGCGATTGCGCGCGCCACGTTTTCTCCGGCGAGAGCGCCGCGCCGTCGTGCAGAACGCCCGTGGCGACGACGACGAGATGGAGCGGGCCGTCCGCGGCGACGCGCGCGCAGGCCGCGGCGATCGAGTCTTCGGACTCAAGGTCGAAGGCGAAGGCTGCGGCGCCCTCGGGCGGATCGAACGCGCGCCGCGCGCCCGCATGCACCGCCCCCGCCCGCGGATCGCCGGCGATCCGTTCGACGAAGGCGCGCCCGATGCCGCCGGTCGCGCCGAAGACGCAGGTGCGATAACCGTCGGGAAAACTGGCGAGCGTCGTCGCGCTCACCAGAGGAAGCCGCGCGTCGACGCCTGGTCACGGTGCAGGTCGATGGACAGGACGATCGCGTACCCCGTCATCAGCGTCAGCATCGCCGTGCCGCCGAAGGAGATGAGCGGCAGCGGAATGCCCACCACCGGAATGAGCCCGATCACCATCGAGGTGTTGATGAACACATAGAGCGCGAGCGTCAGCGCGATGCCCGCCGCCGCGAGGCGCCCGAACATGGTGCGCGCCCGCGCCGAGACCTGCATCGTGAGCAGGAACAGCACGAAGAACATGGCGAGCACCGCCACGGCGCCGATCAGACCGAATTCCTCGCCGATCATCGTGAAGATGAAGTCGGTGTGCTTTTCCGGGAGGAAGTCGCCCTGCGACTGCGTGCCCTGCAGATAGCCCTTCCCGAACAGGCCCGCCGAACCGATGGCGATCTTCGACTGCGCGACGTGATAGCCGGTGCCGAGCGGATCGGCTTCCGGGTTGAGGAAGGTGTTCACGCGGTCGCGCTGGTATTGGTGCAGCACGAAGAAATACGCCCAGATCGCCGCGCCCACCGCCGCGACGCCCGCCGGAATGATGTAGCGCCAGCGCAGGCCCGCAAGGAACATGATCCCCACGCCCGCCGCCGCGATCAGCAGCGAGGTGCCGAGGTCAGGCTGGTGCATGACGAGCGCGACCGGCGCCACGATCATCAACAGCGGCGGTATCGACCACAAAAGCGTGCCCGCATGACGCGGATCCATGTTGTGATAGTAACGCGCAAGCGCCAGCACGATGCCGATCTTCATGATTTCCGACGGCTGCAGCGACATGGGCCCGATATCGAGCCAACGCTGCGCGCCCATGCGCGTCGCGCCGAAGAGTTCGACCCCCACCAGCAGCGCAAGCGCGCCGAAATAGACCGGATAGGCCACCGCCATCCACATGCGCGCATCGAGCAGCGCCACGACGATCACCACCGCCAGCACGACCGCGAAGCGGCCGCCGTGCGACAGCGGGCGTCCCGCCCAGGAGCCGTCGGCGACGGAGAAGTGCATGATCACGCCGACGAAGGCGAGCGTGCACAGGAGCGTGATGATCGCCCAGTTGAGACGGCCGAGGCGCTCGCCCATCGTGCGTGGGCGGCCCTGCATGGAGGACGACATCGTCATGCGCGGCCCTTCTGCGGACGCCGGATATTGGCTTCGAGCACGGCGATGCTGGCGGCCGGCTGCGCGGAGGGATCGCGCGACAGCACCATGCGCATCACATCGCGCGCGATGGGCGCCGCCGCCGCCGAGCCGCCGCCGATATAGCCCGACGTGCCCGGATAACGGACCTCGTCGGTGCCGCCGTGTTCGATGACGATGGCGCAGGCGTAGCGCGAATTGTGCACCGGCCCGTGGCAGACGAACAGCGCGTGGTCGCGCAGGCGCCATTCCAGATCGTTGTTGCTGCGCACGCCGCGGCCGCGCTCGGCGGCGGTGATGACGCGCACCTGCGCGGTGCCTGTCTTGCCGCCCACCTGCACCTGCTTGTAGCCGGGCGGCGGCTTCGGCGCGTCGACGACCTTGTTGGTCTCCGGGTCGTACCAGAGTTCGAGATTGCCCATCGTGCGGAAGGCGGTGCCGCCCGGTTCGCTCGCGACGCCGAAGAGACCGTCGAGCGTGCGCCGGATTCCGTCCTGGCTGATCGGCAGTTGCCGCGCGGGCTTCAGCGGCGCCACGCCCGGCCCCTCGCGCACGAGACGCGGCATCACTTCCTTCCCGCCATTGGCCACGCGCGCCATCATCACCGCGAGCTGCAGCGGCGTGGTGAGCAGATCGCCCTGCCCGATGGCGGTGTTCAGCACCATTCCCGGCGGGAACGGCTCATTGCCGCGCTTCGTCTTCCACCACGCCTCGTCCGGCACGATGCCCTGCACCACGCTCGGCACGCCGATATCGAACTTCTGGCCGAGGCCCAGCATGCGCGCGGTGTCGGCGATGCGCTGTTGCCCGGCGCGCAGGCCCGCCTGGTAGAAGAAGACGTTGCACGAGCCCTTCATCGCGGCGTGGAAATCTACCGTGCCGTGACCGCCGCGCTTCCAGCAGTGGAAGGCGCGTCCGCCGAACGGATAATAGCCGGGGCAGTTGACGCGGAAATTCTCCGGCAGGCCCGCTTCGACGGCGGCGATCCCGGTGCATATCTTGAACGTCGAGCCCGGCTTGTAGGCGCCCGTCACCGACTTGTGGAAGAGCGGCTTGTACGGATCCTCGTTCAGCTCCTTGAAGCGCGAGGGCGAAATGCCGTTGACGAATTCGTTCGGGTTGAAGCCGGGCGAGGACGCCATCACCACGAGATCGCCGGTGACGACGTCGATCACCACGCACGCGCCGCTCATCCCGGCCATGCGCTCCATCGCGGCGCGCTGGCATTCCGCATCGATCGTCAGGACGACGCCGGGCCCGGGCGACGGCTCGCGGGTCTCGCCGCCGATCTCGTCGACGACGCGGCCGGCCGCGTTCACCTGCACCATGCGCCAGCCGGCTTCGCCGTGGATGGACTTTTCGAGATACGCCTCAAGGCCGGACTTGCCCACGCGCACATCGGGATTGCGCAGATAGACCGCGCGCCGCGCATCGCCCTCGGCGATCACCGCGTCGACTTCCGCCTGATTGGGCTTCTGCACATAGCCGATGGGATGCGCGAAGGCGATGTCGTACGGATAGCGCCGGATCGAACTCGCGTCGGCGCGCACGCCTGGCAGTTCCGGCAGGCGCACATTGATGGCGCTGAACTCGTCCCAGCGCAGGCCGGACCGGATGATCACGGGATCGGAACGCTTGGCCGCGCGGGCATCCCGGATGCGTCGCACGATCGCTTCCTCCGGCAGGCCGAGAATCTCGCCCACGCGGCGGATGGTCGGCTCCAGGTTCTTCATCCCCACCTGTTCGGGAATGAGGAAGACGCGGTAGTCGGGGCTGGTCACCGCGAGCATTTCGCCGAAGCGGTCGTAGAGCACGCCGCGCGGCGGCGCGATGATGCGCTGGTCGAACCGGTTGTCGCGCGCTTCCTCGCTGTAGGTGTCGGTGACGAAGTTCTCCGCCTGCAGATAGGCGAGCCGCGTCACGATCGCGCCCATCACGACGGTGGAGCCGCCG
The DNA here is from genome assembly GCA_016791445.1 of Hyphomonadaceae bacterium. Taxonomy (GTDB): domain Bacteria; phylum Pseudomonadota; class Alphaproteobacteria; order Caulobacterales; family Aquidulcibacteraceae; genus VFBF01. The sequence goes on from JAEUMP010000023.1 coordinate 69,570, forward strand.
GAGACGAGGATGGCGCGCCGGTTGAAGACGCCATGGAGATCGCGTTTCGCCGTCGTCATCGATCAGACCGTGTTTGCATCCATGTAAAGCGGACGAACGAAGGGAAAGAGCGCCGCCGTCACCGCGCACGCCTGCGCGAACGGCGTGAGCCCCGCGTATCCGCCGAGCGCCCATGGCGCGACGACCGCCGCCACGCCGCACAATCCCACGCAGGTGGCGATGAAGCCCGCCCACAGCGACAGGATGTTCGGCGAGCGCATCGCCGACGCCGCGAACCGCCCGATCAGATAGGTCGCGAGATAGATGATCATATAGAGCCCGATGGGCCCGCCCGCGATCCAGTCATGCAGTAGGCCGAGCAGCGCGATGGTCGCCGGCGCGCGCACGCCGCGCCATGCCTGCAGCTTTTCCATCTCCTCGGCTTCCGACGCCCAGCCATAGGCCGCCCACAGCACCGCCATCGGCGTCCACGGATGCGTCGCCAGCGGCCCGAGCGGGAATGCGGGAAGAATGACGCTGATCACCGCGAGCACGAGCCCGACGAGCCGCAGGCCGCCGCGCTGTGTGTCCGGGGAGAGAAAGCTCGTCTTCACGGCGTCGCCTTCACTGCGGCCCGGCGGGCGGCGGCGCGGGCGGCGGCAGCGTCGCGTCGGGCGCGGGCGGCGCCTCGTCGTCGTCGCCGGTCGCCACGACCGGCGCGAGCGGCCGCAGGCGCGTCTTGGGCGGCGCCACGAGCCCCGCCGCGGGCAACACGGCGGCCGGCCCGGACGCCACCGCCGGCGTCGGCGGTCCCGCGTCCTCCACGGGCGCCGCCTCGGGCGCGCCCACCGGCGCGAACGGCATCAGCCGGACATAGTCGATCGGATGCGCCGACACCGCGAGGCGCGCACGCCAGACGCCGTCGTCGCCGCGCTGGGCGAAGCCCACGAGCAGCCCGCGCGGGAACACGCCGCCGTCCCCGGAGGTCACGATGCGCTCGCCCTCGCGCAGCACGCCCGCCGGCGCCTGGTACTGCAGACGCGGCGCGCTCACGCCGGCGATGCCGGTCTCCATGCGCGGCGCGGCGGAGGCGTCGCCCGCGAGCACCGCGCGTGCGCGGCTCTGCAGCCCCATCACCGGGATCTTCGAGTTGAAGTCGTCGAGAATGAGCACGCGCGAGGACCGCTGGCCCACCGCCACCACGCGCCCGATCAGGCCATGCTCATTCAGCGCGATGTAACCGCGCTCGACGCCGTGATCGGCCCCTGCGTTGGCGAGCAGCGTGCGCTTGAAGGGGCCGCCGGCATCTAGGATGAGGCGCGCCGAGATCGTGCGGTCCGCCAGCGCGCCGACGCCGAACGCCTCGCGCGGCATCTTCAGCAGCGCCTCATAGCGCTCCAACCTTTCGGCGAGCGCCAGCGACGTCTCGCGCCATTGCTGCAGCTCGCGGTTTTCCTTTTCGAGCGCCTCGATGCGCGCTGCGGCGTCCCATGAGTCGCCGACGCGCTTGAAGAACTTGCCCGTCGCCGCCGCAGGCCCGGTTCCGGCACGCACGCCCGCCGCCGCGACATCGTCGCCCGCCGAGACGCCGCCGTCATCGCGCGTGAAGATGAAGAGCGCGCCCACGCCCAGAAGCGCGAGCGCGGAAATGGCGCCGATGGTGATGCGGACGCCCGCGCCGCGTTGCGCCCTCGATCTGCGTCTCGCCACGCGCGCCTTCCCTCAGTCTGTCCGGCTCAAGCCTAGCCGCTTCCGGCTCAGACGTCAGGCGTCAAAAGCCGTTTGCCCTCAGGCGTATTCAGGTGCTCGAGCGCCTTGCCGCAACCCAGCACGACGCACGCGAGCGGATCGTCGGCGATCGACACGCGGATGGAAATCCGCTCCGACAACACGGTGTCGAGATTGCGCAGGAGCGCGCCGCCGCCCGTCAGCATGATGCCGACGTCGTAGATGTCGGCGGCGAGTTCCGGCGGCATGTTGTCGAACGCCTGCTTCACCGCCTCGACCATCTGCGCGACGGGATCGGTGAGCGCTTCCGCCACCATCGCCTCGGTGACGGCCACTTCCTTTGGCGTGCCGCCGATATTGTCGCGGCCCTTGATCATCAGCGTCAGGCCCTGGCCCTCGTCGGGCGCCTTGGCCGTGCCGATTTCCTTCTTGATGCGCTCGGCGGTGGAGTCCCCGATCAGCAGGTTTTCCGTGCGGCGCAGATACTGGATGATGGCCTCGTCCATCTTGTCGCCGGCGACGCGGAGCGAACGGCTCCACACGACGCCGCCGAGGGAGAGCACCGCGATTTCCGTCGTGCCGCCGCCGATGTCGACGACCATGCACCCGGCCGGATTGTCGATCTGGAGGCCCGCGCCGACCGCCGCCGCCACCGGCTCCTCGATCAGCTTCACGTCGCGGGCGCCCGCCGCCTGCGCGCTTTCAAGGATGGCGCGGCGTTCGACCGGCGTCGCCCCGGTGGGCACGCAGATGACGATGCGCGGGCTGATCAGCGAGGAGCGCGGGCTCACCTTCTTGATGAACTGCTTGATCATCTCCTCGGCGACGTCGAAGTCCGCGATGACCCCGTCCCGCAGCGGACGGATCACGTCCATCATGCGGTGCGTCTTGCCGAGCATGTTCTTGGCTTCCGCACCGACGGCGTGGACGACCTTGCGTCCGCCCTCGGTGACGTACGCGACCACCGACGGCTCGTTCAGCACGATGCCGCGGCCCTTCACATAGATCAGCGTGTTGGCCGTCCCGAGGTCGATCGCCAGATCCGGCGCGACGAGACCGAAGAAATTCCCGAACATCGACCCTCACAAACGCCGACCGACATGGCCCAAAGCCCCGATGTCCTGCGGTCTAGCGCGCAAATCCTTACGTTCTGGCAAACCTTTGGGCGTCCCGGCCCCCGAAACGCCCAAATCCTTGCCTCGCAACGGGAGAAAGCGCGTCCCGATCCTCCATCGCGGCCACAAGGACCGGCGAATCAGGAGTCCGACTCACCCCTCTCGCGCGAGTACCAGCCTGTGCATGACCGTTCCCGCACGCGCAAGGGTGCAACGGCAGGGGCTGGCAGGTTGGCGCGCGGGCGGTCGCGCCCGAACCGGTGACACGAATATGTCAGCGCCCCGGCGCGGAACTAGGCGCCGGTTCGGGGGACTGGCATGAGGGCTTGCTCTGTCGGCGAGCCTCGCTGCCGGCGCCTTGGGTCGCGCATAGCGCGCTGCAAATGGAATTCCTCCTCCTTATTGTGCTGATCCTCGTCAACGGCGTGTTCGCCATGTCGGAACTCGCCGTCGTCTCCTCCAAGAAGGCGCGGCTGAAGACCAGCGCGGATCGCGGATCGCGCGGCGCGAAGGTCGCCCTGCGATTGCAGGAGGATCCCTCCCGGTTCCTCTCCACCGTTCAGATCGGCATCACCCTCGTGGGGATCGCGGCCGGCGCTTATGGCGCAACAGCGCTTGCAGACGATCTTGCCCCCTGGATCGCGCAGAACGCCCCGGCAGTCGCCGACGACGCCGACGCCATCGCCTTCGGCCTCGTCATCGTCCTGACGACCTACCTGTCCCTCGTGATCGGAGAGCTGGTCCCGAAGCGACTTGCGCTGGCCGCACCCGAGGCGATCGCCACGTTCATCGCCCCGCCCATGAGCCTTCTGGCCGGCGCGGCGTTCCCGCTGGTATGGCTGCTGCGCGCCTCGACCGACGGGGTGTTGCGGGTTTTCGGCCTGCACAACCAGAGACAGGAAAGCGTCACCGAGGAGGAAATCCACACCATCCTCGAAGAAGGCGCCTCAACCGGCGTGATCGACGCCGAAGAACGCACGATGATGCGCGGCGTCATGCGCTTGGCCGACCGTGACGTGCGCTCGATCATGACGCCCCGCCCCGAAGTGGTCTGGCTCGATCCCGACGACAAGACCGAGGCCGTGATGCAGGAAATCGCCGCCAGCGGGCACTCGCGTTTTCCCGTCGCGCGGGCCGACCTCGAACACGTCGTGGGCATCGTTCAGACGAAGGACCTCCTCGTCGCGTCCGCCAAAGAGGGGAAGCTCGATCTCGAATCCGTCGCCCGGCCAGCCACCTTCGTGCCGGAAACGCTGCCGGTGATGAAGTTCCTGGAATCCCTGCAGGGCAACGATGTCCGCATGGCGCTCGTGGTCGACGAACATGGCGTGGTCCAGGGAATCGTAACCGCCGCCGACCTCTTGGGCGCCATTGCGGGCGCCAGCGCTTTCTCTGCGGAAGACGGTCTCATGCCCCCTGTCCGGCGCGAGGACGGCTCCTGGCTGATCGACGGCCTGACCCCTCTCGACGACCTGCAGATGCTGCGCGGGGCTGCGAAACTCGCAGAAGCCGCCAACGGCTTTGCAACCGCCGCCGGCCTCGTGATGCACGAACTTCAGCGGATGCCGCAGGTCGGTGACGCGATCACCTATGACGGCGTCACCTTCGAGGTCATCGACATGGACGGTCGGCGCATCGACAAGCTCCTTGTCCGGATCGAAGGCGCCCCACCGCCCGCCGACTACTAGAACGCTTTCGGGAACGCGGCGTCGCGACTGCCCTAGGGGCGCCTTGCACCCGCCGCGACGGCCTCTACTGTGACGGCAACGTCACCGAGCCGAGGCATAAATGCGTTTCGAAGGCACATCGAACTACGTCGCCACCGACGATCTCAAGGTGGCGGTCAACGCCGCGATCACGCTGGAGCGCCCGCTCCTGGTGAAGGGCGAGCCGGGCACCGGCAAGACGGTGCTGGCCATCGAGGTGGCGAAGGCGCTGGGCGCGCCCCTCATCGAGTGGCACATCAAGTCGACGACGAAGGCCCACCAGGGCCTCTACGAATACGACGCGGTCATGCGCCTGCGCGACAGCCAGCTGGGCGATCCGCGCGCCACCGACATCAAGAACTACATCAAGAAGGGCAAGCTCTGGGAGGCTTTCGAGAGCGACGTGCGCCCGATCCTGCTCATCGACGAAGTGGACAAGGCCGACATCGAATTCCCGAACGATCTCCTGCAGGAGCTCGATCGCATGGAATTCTATTGCTACGAGACCAACGAGACCATCAAGGCGAAGGTCCGCCCGCTGGTGATCATCACCTCGAACAACGAGAAGGAACTGCCGGACGCGTTCCTGCGCCGCTGCTTCTTCCACTACATCAAGTTCCCGGACGCCGAGACGATGAAGACCATCGTCGACGTGCATTTCCCGGGTCTGAAGAAGGAGCTGCTCGGCGCGGCGCTGAAGACCTTCTACGACGTGCGCAACCTGCCCGGGCTGAAGAAGAAGCCCAGCACCAGCGAGCTGCTGGACTGGCTCAAGCTGCTGGTGGCCGAGGACATCCCGCTGGAGGCGCTGCACAGCAAGGACGAGAAGGTCAGCGTGCCGCCGCTGGTGGGGGCGCTGTTGAAGAACGAGCAGGACGTGACGCTGTTCGAGAAGCTCGTGTTCATGCAGCGGCACAACCGTTGATGTGGCCTGACGCCGTCACGCTCGAGGGCCTGCACGCCCGGCTGGTGCCGCTGGCGGCCGCCCACCACGACGGGCTGTGCGATGCCGTGCGCAGCGGCGAGCTGTGGCGGCTGTGGTACACCGCGGTGCCATCGCCCGAGGGCATGGCCGCCGAGATCGCGCGCCGCCTGGACCTGCGCGCCAAGGGCTCGATGCTGCCGTTCACGGTATTCGACGCCTCTGCGGGCGGCGGCCGCATCGCCGGCATGACCACCTACATGAACATCGATGCGGCCCACCGCCGCGTCGAGATCGGCAGCACGTGGTACGCGGCCAGCACGCAGCGCACGGCGCTGAACACGCAATGCAAGCGGCTGCTGCTGGGCCACGCCTTCGAGGCGCTGGACTGCCTGGCGGTGGAATTCCGCACGCACCGTCTGAACACGCAGAGCCGCCGCGCCATCGAGCGCCTGGGTGCGCAGCTCGACGGCGTGCTGCGCTCGCACATGCGCCTGCCCAACGGTACCGTGCGCGACACCGCCGTGTACAGCATCACCGCGGCCGACTGGCCCGCGGTGCGCGCGCATCTCGACTGGCAGCTGGTCAGGCCGCGCTGATCCCCCTCGCGCCGATCCCGCGCGCACCCATTGCGGTTTTTCCGGCTGCCGCGCCGCAGTGCCGGCCCGGAGAATCCGCCGCTTCGTTCATCACCCGCTGCGCTGCTCCCGCGCAGCGCCGCGCCCATGCCCGCCAAGAAGAAACCCCTGGACATTGAAGCCCTGTGGCAGATCGAACGCCTGGGCGCCCCCAGCCTCGCACCCGACGGCGCGCAGGCGGTGGCCGCGCTCACCAGCTTCTCGATGAAGGAGAACAAGGGGACGAGCTCGCTGTGGCTGCTGTCCACGCTGGGTGGCGCGCCGCGACGCCTCACCACCTGCGGCGAGAAGGACGGCCACCCGCGCTGGAGCCCGCGCGGCGATCGCATCGCCTTCACCGCCAAGCGCCCCCAGGCCGGGGGCGCCCCTGGCGGTTCCGCTGGCGACGCACAGGGCAAGAAGGACGACGAGCCGCAGCTGTACCTCATCGCCCCCGACGGCGGCGAGGCGCAGCGCGCCGCCCACGTGGCCACCGGGGTCGAGGACTTCCGCTGGGGCGCCGACGGTCGCTCGCTCGTCTTCGTCAGCTGGGTATGGCCCGAGCTGAAGGGCACCCAGGCCCAGGCTGCACGCATGAAGGAATGGAAGGAGCGCAAGGAAAGTGCCTACGTCACCAGCGAGGCCCAGTACCGCCACTGGGACCACCAGCTGCCGATGGGCCGCGTGGCGCACCTGCACCTGCTGACCCTGGGCCAGCGCGACGGCACCGCCAAGGTGCGCGACCTCTTCGAAGGCACGAAGTACGAGCTTGCGCGCGCGGAGCCCGGCGCCAACTGCTTCGATGTCTCGCCCGACGGCCGGCGCCTCGTTTTCGCGTTCGACCCGGCCGAGGTGAAGCGGCCCGACGGCCGGTTCGCGCTGGCCGAGCTCGGCCTGAAGAGCGGCCGCATCACCGTCATCGCCCAGGACGCCGGCTGGGACTTCGGCACGCCGCGCTACAGCCCCGACGGGGGTCGCATTGCCTTCACCGCCAGCCACCAGGCGCTGAAGCACACGATGCCGTCGCAGTTGGCGGTGTGGGAACGCGAGGCCCGGCGCTGGGAGGTGGTGAGTGCCGAATGGGACCACGAGGTGCACGCCCCGTTGCACTGGGAGGATGACGGCCAGGCCTTGCTGTTCACGGCCGAGCAGAAGGGCCGCCAGCACCTGTGGCGCTTCGACCTGCCGCACCGGCGCGCCGAGCTGGCGGTGGCTGGCGGCTGGGTGACCGCCTTCGACAAGGCCGCCGGCACGCTGGTGACGCTGGCCAACGCGGCCACCCACCCCGAGCGGCTCACCGCGCACCTGCCGGGCCAGCCGCCGCGGCGCATCGAGTCGTTCAACGACGGGTTGCTCGGGCGCTTCGCCAGCGGCAAGGTCGAGGAACACTGGATCCGTGGCGCGAGCGCCGTTCCCGCCGCCCAAGGCACTGCGGCGGCGAAGAAGCCGGGCAAGAACCGTGCAGCTGCGGCTGCGGCCAGGCCGGGCGGTGCCGCAAGCACCGAGGCTGGCGCCGGCGATCCGGTCCAGCTGTGGCTGGTCTACCCGCCCGACTTCGACGCACGCAGGAAGTACCCGGTGCTGCACGTCATCCATGGCGGCCCCCACACCGCCTTCGGCGACGTCTGGCACTACCGCTGGAACTCGCAGGTCTTCGCCGCGCAGGGCTACGTGGTGGCGCTGGTCAACTACCACGGCAGCTCAAGCTTCGGTCACGCCTTCCTCGACAGCATCACGCACCGCTGGGGCGAGCTGGAGCTGCAGGACGTGGAGGCCGCCACCGACTGGCTGCTGCAGCAACCCTGGGCCGACCGCGAGCGCGTCTTCGCCAGCGGCGGCAGCTACGGCGGCTACATGGTGGCGTGGATGAACGGCCACGTGCCGGCGCCGCCCGCGGGCCGCTATGCCGCCTATGTGTGCCATGCCGGCTGCTTCGACTGGGTGGGGATGTTCGCCGATGACGCCTACACCTGGCACGCCAAGGAACTGGGCGCCTGGTACTGGGACGACATGGCGCAGGCGCACCGGCAGAGCCCGCACGCCTTTGCCGGCGCGATGAGCACGCCCACGCTGGTCATCCACGGCGCGCTCGACTACCGCGTGCCCGATGCGCAGGGCCTGGCCTACTACAACACGCTGAAGGCCCGTGGCGTCGATGCGCGGCTGGTGTGGTTCCCCGACGAGAACCACTGGATCCTCAAGCCGCGCAACAGCCGGTTGTGGTACGGCGAGTTCTTTGACTGGCTGGCGCGCCACGACGTGGCCCGCGCCGGCAAGGGCAAGCGCGCGCGCAAGGGGCGCTGACCAGGGCGCAGCGCGGGCCCGGCCGCTGACGCGCGGCGACCGGGGGCCGCCGCGCGTCAGGCGAAGCTGAGGATCGGCTGGTCCACCGCCAGGCTCTCGCCGCTGGCTGCCAGCACCTCCTTCACCGTGCCCTCCTGCGCTGCGGTGAGCACGTTCTCCATCTTCATCGCCTCGATCACCGCCAGCCGCTCGCCGGCCTGCACCACCTGGCCCGCCTTGACCGCCACGTTGACCAGCAACCCCGGCATCGGCGAGAGCAGGAACTTGCTCATGTCCAGCGGCGCCTTGAAAGGCATCACGCGCAGCAGCTCGGCGGCGCGCGCGCTCATCGGCTGCGCTTCGATGCGCCGGCCGTTGTGCTCCACGCGCAGCCACAGGCCGTGGCGTTCCACCTGGGCGGTGAATGGCCGCCCGTTGCAGCTGCCCTGGGCGCGGATGCCGCCGAATCGCCAGTCGTGCGTGATGGCGTAGTGGCGGCGGTCGATCGTCACGGTCACGGTCACGGTGGCGCCGCTGTCGACCTCGATGCGCACCGGCACGTGGCGGTGTTCGCCCCGCTCGCCGCGCACCACCACCACATGGTCGTCGCCGATGGTGGCGCGGTGTCCTTCGAGCTGCCCGCTGATGCCCGCGGCGCGTTCGCGGTAGCGCCGGTAGGCGGCGGCAGCCAGCGCCACGAGGAAGTCGGGGTCGTCGTGCGGCACGTCCTCGGCGCGGAAGCCCCGGCCGTAGTGCTCGGCGATGAAGCCGGTGTTGAAGTCGCCGGCGACGAACTGCGGGTGTGCGAGCAGCGCTGCCTGGAACGGGATGTTGCTGGAGATGCCGCGGATGACGAAGCCGTTGAGCGCCTCGCGCATCCGGGCGATGGCGTCGTCGCGCGTGATGCCGTGCACGATCAGCTTGGCGATCATCGAGTCGTAGAACATCGGGATCTCGCCGCCCTCGAACACGCCGGTGTCCACGCGCACGCCGCCGCCGTGCGGCACGGGCGCCGCCGCATGCATCGTCGCAGCGGGGGGCACGTAGCGCACCAGCCGCCCGGTGGAAGGCAGGAAGCCGCGGAACGGGTCTTCGGCGTTGATGCGGCACTCCATCGCCCAGCCGTTGCGCTTCACGTCGGCCTGGGTGATGGGCAGCCTCTCGCCGGCGGCCACGCGGATCATCAGCTCGACGAGATCGAGCCCGGTGATGCACTCGGTGACCGGGTGCTCCACCTGCAGCCGCGTGTTCATCTCGAGGAAGTAGAAGCTCTGGTCCTTGCCGACCACGAACTCCACCGTGCC
>JAEUMP010000008.1 GCA_016791445.1 Hyphomonadaceae bacterium
CCGACGGCATGGCACGGGGTGTTTTCTCGCACCCTTGTCCAGTTGGCCATCGGTGAGCGGGCCGGTGCTGTTCATCACCGGTCCCCGGGATCCCTCCGCCTTTCACCAACCCGAGCTGGATAAATCCGGGGCCGGAACGGAGGCTCGCCTCACTCGATCACACCACGTCCGCGCCGACAGAACAGGGTACCGACTGCCCTCCCTGCGGAAGTGATGCCGCAAGATAGGAACAAAAACAGAACATGTCAAGCGGGATGTGCAACCCCTCTCCCGCGCCAAATCGGACCATTGGGGCGGGAGAGGGACAGACCGAACGCAGTGAGGTCAGGGTGAGGGCCCGGTCTCGCAGGAGGAGACTCGTTCGGCGCCCCGTGCCGACATCCATGCCGGATATCGTATTCCGCGTCGGCCCTCAGAACGCCGTGAAGTGCGCACGCGCCTCGGACCATGTGGCGATGACGCGCTCCGCTCCCGCATCGTGGAGGGCGTCCGCTGTCTCGGGTCCGCAATGTCCGCCGCCAGTGAATCCCCACACGCGCATGCCTGCGGCGCGCGCCGCGATCACGCCGTTGGCGCTGTCCTCGATCGCAAGGCACGAGTCCGGCGCGACGCCCACCGCTGACGCGGCGTAGACGAAGATGTCGGGCGCCGGTTTGCCGCGCGGCACCAGATCGGCGGAGTAGGCGTGCGGCGCGAAGAGAGACCAGAGGTCGGTCTTGCGCAATTTGCGTTCCAGAAATGCCGTACCCGTCGAACTCGCGACGGCGCGTGGCAGGGCGAGCGCCGCGACTGCCGCCCTGGCGCCGCGCACTTCAGTCAGACGGGCGTCGACTGCGGCGCGACGGCGCTCGTGGACCACATCGAGAAAATCTTCAGGCAGCGGCAGGCCATGCACGGCTCGTCTGTCGGCGTCGAGCGCGTCGCGGAAGGCGATGTCGTGCATGCCGAGAAACCGGCGTCTGAACGTCGGCAAGTCGTAGGAGAGCCCCAAGGCGGCGAGCGTCTCAAGCTCGACTTCAAGCGCGAGCACTTCACTGTCGACGAGAACGCCGTCGCAATCGAAGATGACGGCGGCAGGGCGCTTCATGCACGCGGTCTAGCGCCCGCTCCGGCTCTGGAACACAAACACTTTGTTTCGTCTTGTGACCGCGACCGGAAGCGCTGTTCGCCGCCCCTCACATCTTCTTCTTCAATGGCTCGAGATCCGCGAACGCCGCATCGCGCTTCTCGCTCTTCGCGGCGAAGGCTTCCGCCATGTGCGCGGGCGAGAACATGCCCACCTGCCACACGGCGATGTAGTCGAGCGCGTCGGCGATGGTGTGGTCGCGGGCGTAGTTGATCATCACCTTCGAGCCCGCCACGGCGAGCGGCGCTTTCGAGGCGATCTCGCGCGCGGTCTCCATCACGGCGGCGAGCATGGTCTCGTGGTCCTTGTAGACCTCGTTGACGAGGCCGATCTCGCGCGCGCGGTGGGCGGGGAGGCGGCGGCCCGTATAGGCGAGCTCGCGCACCCAGCCTTCGGGGATCAGCTTGCACAGGCGCGGAAACGTGCCGACATCGGCGGTCATGCCGATATTGATTTCCTGGATCACGAAGAAGGCATCCTCCGTGCAGTAGCGCATGTCGCACGCGCTGGTCATGTCGACGGCGCCGCCCACGCACCCGCCCTGGATCGCCGCGAGCACAGGCATGCGCGCCTGGTCGAGCCGGGTGAACACATCCTGCAGCACATGCACATAGCGTCGGAACGCTTCGCCTGCAGTGTGCCTGTCGGCGCTCGCGCCTGCGGTGGCGCCTTGTCCGTCGGTGAAGACAGCGAGGTCCATCCCCGAACAGAAGTGCTTGCCGGTGGACGAGATCACGATCGCGCGCGCGCGGGCGTTGTCGTTGATGTCGTCGAGTATTTCCGGAAGTTCACGCCAAAAGGCGCGGTTCATCGAATTGAACGCGTCCGGGCGGTTCAGCCGGATGTGGGCGACATGATCGGCGATGTCGACGTCGAAACAGGTATAGGGCATGAGGGTCCTCCGGCGTGCTCCGGCCGCGCCGCGGTCGGGGGCGATTTCTTCCGGGGAGGGAAGCATGCGACGTAGCGTCATCGCAATCGCGTTCGTGGCCGCCGCCGTCCTTGGCGCAACCGGCGCGTCCGCGCAGACCGAGCGGCGCGGCATTCTTTCGGAGATCTTCGGCGGCCTGACCCGCCCGAGTGCGGCGGCGACCTCGCAGCGCGACGCCGCGTCCGCCCTGCGCGAGGCGCTGACCAACGGCGTGGTGGCGGCGACGACCCGTCTCGGCCGCGTGGACGGCTTCTACCGTGACGGGCGCGTGCGGATACCGCTGCCGGGCACGCTCGCGAGCGCGCAGCGCAGCCTCCGGCCGCTCGGCATGGCCGAACCGCTCGACGATCTCGAACTCAGGATCAACCGCGCCGCCGAAGCCGCCATGCCGCAGGCGCGCACGCTCATCGTCGACGCCGTCCGCGGCATCACCTTCTCCGATGCGCTCTCCATCGTGCGCGGCGGCGACGATGCGGGCACGCGCTATCTGCGCCAGCGCACGGAGACCAGGCTCACCGAACTCCTGCGGCCGCACATGCAGTCCGCGCTCGAGCGCTCCGGCGCCTTCACCGCGCTCGACACGGCCGTGTCGCGGTCGCGGCTGAACGCCGGTGCGGCGGTGGGGCGCCTGCGCAGCGACATGATCGACTTTGCGGTGACCAAAGCCCTCGACGGCGCCTTCGCCTATGTGGCCGACGAGGAAAAGGCGATCCGCACCGATCCCGCCAAGCGCACCAGCGACGTGTTGCGGCGGGTATTCGGGGGCGGTTGAGGGTTTTTCACGACAGGCGTGTAAGAAATCGCCCTGATGCTGGACTATAGTCGGCATGAGGGACGATCAGGACACGCTCTACCGGGAGGCCGCCGCCGCTTATGGCGCAGCGCTCCAGCGTCTTGCACGCGCGGTCGAGATCAATCCTGAGCGCCGCCGCGATCTGCTGCAGGACATGCATGTCGCCCTGTGGCGCAGTTTCGCGGCGTTTGACCGACGCTGCGCGCTGCGCACCTGGGTCTATCGCGTGACGCACAACGTCGCCGCCACCTATGTAGACCGCGAGCGCCGCGCGCCGCGCGGGCAGGTGGCCCTGGATGACATCGCGCATCTGCCGGACGCGCAGGACGTGGGCGCCGACCTCGAAAAATCCGACGCACTGACGCGGCTCATTACGCTGCTGCGCGCGCTCAAGATGCCGGACCGCCAGATCATGGCGCTCTATCTCGAAGGGCTGGACGCCGCCGCCATCGCCGACGTCACCGGCCTTTCGTCCGGCGCTGTCGCCACGCGCATTTCGCGCCTCAAGACGCATCTCGCCCGATCTTTTCAGGAGACCGCCGATGTCTGACCGCGATCCCCTTCAGTCCCTCTGGACCATGCAGGACGAGGAGCCTTTCACCATGTCTCTGGCCGATATCCACACGCACGCGCAGCGTTTCCAGTCGCGCATCCGCCTGCGCAATGTCCTTGAATACGGCGCATCCGTCATCGTTGTCGGCGCGTTTGCCTGGATCGGATACCTGGTGCCGGATCCGGTCGTGAAGGCTGGCGCCGTGCTCATCATTCTCGGCACGCTCTATGTGTGCTGGCAGCTCTTTGCCCGTGCGCGCGCGGCGTCCGGCGATGCGGCGGCTCAAGGACTGAGCTGGGCGGATTTCCACCGCGCCGAACTCGTCCGTCAGCACGACGCGCTGAAGAGCGTGCTCCGCTGGTATCTCGCGCCGTTCGCGCCGGGGATGATCGTGTTCGTTCTGGGTGTGGCGTTTGCGCCGATGGCCGGCATGCCGTTCCCGGCGGCGCTGGGCGTAGCGCTTTCAGGTCTCGGCTTCATCGCCTTCATCTTCGGCGCCGTCTGGGGGCTCAACCAATGGGCCGCGCGCAGGATCCGGACTGAAATAGAGGCGCTCGACCGGATGCAACGTGGACAACACTGACGATGTGCGCCGGCGAGGGGCGGGCGGGGCGCTTGAACACCTTACCGGCGCCGTTAGACTCCGCCCATGGGAAGCGAGTCGCCGGCGTTTCGACGGGTGTCGTTCGAACTCAAGGCCGGCCGGATGGCGGGGCTTGCGTGGGGCGACGCCACGCGCCCGCCCGACATCCTCTTCCTCCACGCCACCGGCTTCAATGCGCGCACCTACAACACGCTGCTGGCGCCGCTGGGTGAACGATTTCATGTGCTTGCCGTCGATCTGCGCGGGCACGGGCAATCCATGCTGCCGGCGCACACCTTCGGGTACGGCTCGTGGAACAGGCATCGCGACGACGTCATTGAGCTGATCGACCAGCACATCGGCGCGCCGCTGACGCTTGCGGGTCATTCGATGGGCGGCACGGTGTCGCTGCTCACGGCGGGGCGACGGCCCGATCTCGCGCGCGGGCTGGCGCTCATCGATCCGGTGATCATGTCGTCGGGCATGTACAGTTTCGGGCAGCTGCCGGGCGCGCCGCTCTGGTGGTCGGTGACGTTTCCAATCGCCCGCGGCGCCTCGCGCCGGCGCGCGGTGTTCCCGAGCAAGGCGGACGCCGTCGCGGCGCTTACGGGCAGGGGCGTGTTCAAGGCGTTCAAGCCGGAGCAACTCGCCGACTATGTCGCCGACGGCTTCAACGAGCGGCCGGACGGAACCGTCACGCTCGCGTGCACGCCGGCGTTCGAGGCGCGCACCTTCGCCGCGCAGCGGCACGATCCGTGGGCGGCCCTGCCGAAGGCGCCGCCGCCCATCGTCATCCTGCGCGCCGACATCCGCTCCACGATGCCGCAGGCGGCCGCGAACCGCTTCCTGGAACTGCGTCCCGATGCGCGGATCGCCACCGTCGACGGCGCCTCGCACATGCTGCCGATCGAACGCCCCGACCGTGCGCGCGCCGCGATCGAGACGGCGGCGCTGATGGCGAATCCCACCTATCGCGATCTCGTGTAGATTCCGCGCATTGAAATCGGCGTCCGCGCCGCCACATGAGCGCCCGTCATGCGCAACACCCGAGCGGGAACATTCATGCTGCAACCGATGACGCGCCGCAGTGCGTTCGCCATGCTCGCCGCCGGCGCCGTCGTCGCCGCGTGCAATGAAAATCCGGTGACAGGCCGCTCGCAGCTCGTGCTTGTGGATGACGCCATGCTCGCGCAACTCGGCGAGCAGGCCTGGCGGGATGCGCTGTCGAAGATGCCGCGCACGCAGTCGCCCGCGCTGCAGACCCGCCTCGAACGCATCGGCGCCCGCATCGTCGATGCGTCAGGCCGCACGAACGAGAACTGGGAGTTCGCCGTCTTCGACAGCCCGGAGGTGAACGCCTTCGTGCTGCCGGGCGGCAAGGTCGCCTTCTACAGCGGGCTGATGGAGCTCGCGGGCGGGGACGGCGAGATCGCGGCGGTCATGGGCCATGAGGTCGGACACGTAGAGGCGCGTCACGCCGCCGAACGGATGAGCCAGCAATTGCTCGTGCAACTCGGCGTGCAGGCGGCGTCGCTCGTGCTGTCGGAAGAATACGGCGCCAATGCCGGCGCCATCGCGGGCGCGCTCGGCATGGGCGTGATGTACGGCGTCGTGCTGCCGTATTCGCGCAAGCATGAACTGGAAGCCGATGCGCTCGGCGTGAAGCTGATGCGCGACGCCGCCTACGATCCGGGCGATGCGGTGCGCTTCTGGGAAAAGATGGTGGCGTCGAACGGGCAGCGCCCGAAGGCGCTCGAATGGCTCTCCACGCATCCGGCGGATGACACGCGGCTGGTTGAATTGCGGCGCGCGGCGGCGGCGCCGGCGCCGGGCTAAATCGTCATCCCCTTGACCATGCCCGCTTCGAGCAGCGCGCGGCGCTCGGGCGGGATGGGGATGGTCTTGCGCGTGATGAGGTCGAAGGTGACCGCCACCGCTTCCGCCGTCGCCCAGGCGTGACCGGTGACCGGATCGTGCAGCCAGTGCACGAGACGATTGGTCTTTTCCGCCACTTCGACGACGCCTGAACGCACCTCGATGAGATCGCCCGCGCGCGGCCAGCGGCGCGGCGCCATGCGGTATTCGAGCACCGCGCCGCCCGCGGCTTTCGCCACGCCGTCGCGCGCCGCCGCATCCTTCGCCGCCGCCTCGCGCCATTTCGTGAGCAGGTTCGGCACCGCGTCGGAGACGCGCCCGATGAACAGCTCCGCGCGCATCCAGCCGAACGGATCGCAATGATCAGGCGTGACCGCGAGCCTGCCCACCACCATCGCGCCGAGATCTTCCGCCAGCGTCCGCGTCGGATCGCTCGGCGGCGTCGCAAAATCCACCGAGCGCGGCTGGCCGTGCGGCGGCGCCTTGCACATGAGTTTCGCCGCGCACGCGCGCGTCCTGTCGGACCAGGCGAAGCGGCGCCCGTCGACGGGATTCACATGTGCGACGCGGATCGTGAAGGCCGCCGCGGGCGTGCCGTCCGCGTGCGTCAGCTCCTGATACGTCACCGCCTCTTCGTCGCCGATCTCGAGCAGGCCGCCGCGCATTGACAAGGGCGCGCCCTGATGCGCCTCGCGCAGGAAGCGCATGTGCATGTCGGTCGGGATCAGCGTGGAGGAGGCGCGCTCCTTGAAGGCGCCCGGAATCTCCATCGCCGCCGCGAGAAAGGCGAGGCCTTCCATCGCGCGCGCGCCGTAAAAGCGCACATTCATGTGCTGGTTCTCGTCGCACTCCCACGCATTGACGGAGCCGCGATAGGTTTCGACGGGCAGCGCGGGAGACGGCGCGGGCGCGGCTTTTTTCGTCATGCGGCGGCGCGGCACTTGGCGCAGAGGCCGTGCGCTTCGATCATCGTGCGCTCGATGGTGAAACCGTCGCGCGCGGCGGCTTCGCTCACATCGACGAGCGCGTGGCCGGCGTCGAACTCTTCCGCGCTGTTGCACGCATCGCAGATCAGGAAGATCGTCGCGCGGGCGCACGCGCCGACATCGCACGCGACGAACGCATTCAACGACTCCACGCGATGCGCGAGGCCGAGGCGCGTGAGAAATTCGAGCGCGCGATAGATCGTCGGCGGCTTCGCGGCGGCGCCGTCCACCGACTTCAGTCCGTCGAGCAGGTCGTAGGCCTTCGCCGGCCCGCCCGCATCGAGCAGCAGTTCCAGAACACGCCGCCGGAGCGGCGTGAGCGTCTCACCGGCCTCGGCGCACTGCGCCTCTGCGCGCGCGAGGTGCGTCTTGCGATCCACGGCATGGCTGTGGGCGCGGGCTTTCGCCTTGCCGGACTTCGCGGGCGGGTGCGCGTGGGAATGGCTCATGGACGGATGATCGCAAGCTTCGGGAGGCGTGGAAAGAAGGCGTCGCGGGGCAGCGTCGCCGGCGGGCTCGTTGCGGGCGCGAAAAAATCTGGTGAACGGAACTTTACAAGAACAAAAAACGGCGCCACATTGGAACACAGAGAGAACAAACTTGTCTCGAACGGGAGATCGTCATGCAGGAAGCGGTGTTCAAGGGCGCGAGCGGCAAGCTGTACCGGTTCACCGCGCTCCGTCCGGACGGCGCCTTCCCGGCGGGCCCTGCGGTCTACGCCTTCGCCCGGCCGGGCTCGGGCGCGGGCTATGGCTGCCGCAACTGGACGCCGCTCTTCCTGTCCCGCACCGCCAACCTCTCGGTCCGCATGGCCGGTCACGAGCGGTGGGACGAGGCGCGCCGCATGGGCGCCACGCACGTCATGATCCTCGCCTTCAACGAACGCGCCGAACGCGAAGCCGCGGAGCATGATCTCGTCGAGGCGCTGCGCCCCGTGATGAACGACACCGCGCCCGCGCGTTCGGAAGATGCGCCGGTGGCGCCGGGGCAGGTGGTCCACTTCTTCCCGCCGATCCGGCTGCGCACGGCGGCCGCGTCGTGAGATCAAAAGCCGAGCTGGCGCGCCGCCAGGTCGCGCATGATCTCTTCCGATCCGCCGCCGATCGCGTTCACGCGCACCTCGCGGTAGATCCGCTCGATGCGTCCGCCGCGCATATAGGCCGCGCCGCCGAGAATCTGGCTAGCCTCGCGGGCGCAGAACTCGAGCGTCTCGGTCGCCTGCACCTTTAAGAGCGCGAGATCGACTACCGGCGTCTCGCCGTTCTGCACGCGCCACGCACAGAGATCGAGCCACGCGGTTGAGGCGCGCACGCGCTGTACCATCTGCGCGATCTTGTGACGGATGACCTGATGGTCCGCGAGGCGCTTGCCGAAGGTGCGCCGCTCGCGGGCCCATTCGGCGGCGTCCTCGATGCACGCCCGCGCGGCGGCGAGCGCGCCTGACGCCATGCCGAGGCGCTCGCCGTTGAAGTTCAGCATCACGCCGGCGAAGCCGTTGTTTTCGACGCCGATCAGGTTTTCGTGCGGGACTTCGACATCCTCGAAATAGAGCGCGGCGGTATCTGACGCCCACCAGCCCTGCTTTTTCAACGGCGTGCGCGTCACGCCTTTCGCGTTGAGATCGATCAGCAGCAGCGACACGCCGCCCGCGCCCGGCCCGCCCGTGCGCACCGCCACCGTCGCCCAGTGCGAGGTCATGCCGCCGGTGATGAACATCTTCGCGCCGTTGACGACGTAGTGGTCGCCCTTGCGTTCGGCGCGCGTCTGCAGGCTGGCGACGTCGGAGCCGCCGGACGGCTCGGTGATCGCGAGACTGATCTGTTTTTCGCCGCGCAGCACGGGCGGCGCGATCTCGGCCTTCATCTCGTCCGTGCCGATGGCGAGGATCGGCGGCAGGCCGATGCCGTGGATCATCAGCGCCGCGGACACGCCGCCCGCGCCGGAGCGCGCCATTTCCTCGGACGTGACGATGCCGTGGAAGCGGTCGACGCCCTCGGTCCAGCCGCCGTATTTCTCCGGATAGCCGGCGCCGAGCAGCCCGAACGCGCCGGCCTTCAGGAAAACCTCGCGCGGGACGAAGCCCGCCTCGTCCCACGCATCCACATGCGGCGCGATCTCGCGGTCGATGAACTTGCGCAGCTCGCGCCGCCAGGCGTGGTGGCTCTCGGTGAAGAAGGGCGAGGGCGGACGCAGCGCATCGAAATCGAGCGCGCTCTGCCGCTTCGCGCGGGTCGCATCATCAGCCATTGGTTTCCTCCCGGCGTGTCGCGGCATGCTGCCCGGGATCGGCGCTACCGCGCAACCGGCGCCGCCGCGTCAGGCGTCAGCCGGGAAAGCGCGTGGTGCAGTCGGCGGCCTGGGTCGCGAGGTCGGCGGCGGGCTTTGCTTTCCACGCATCGCGGGCGGCGACGACATCGGCGCGGGCCTTGGCTGCATTCGCCGATCCGTACTCCGCTTCCTTGTCCAGCAGCGCGAGGATCGTCCACACGCTGTTCGACGCGGGCGTGTCGGCGGTCGGCGCATCGCCGATCTCGACATTGCCGACCGCCGCGATCGCGCCTGCGCAATCGACGAGCTGGGCGGCGTTCATCGGCGTGGACTCGGTGATCGCAGGCTCTGCAGGCGTCGCGTCCGGCGCGTCGGCGGCGGGCGGCGGCGAACAGGCCATGAGCGTCGCGGCGAGGGCGGCGATAGCGATGTTCTTCATCATGAGGCGCGACTCCGGGTCAGCAGGGGCCAAGAAATTCGGCGACGGTCGTGGTGGTCATGTTCGCGCCGGCGGTCGGCGGATCGGACGTCATGGACATCTCGACGGTGTAGCGGCTGTTGAAGTCTCCCTTCGCGCGCGTGACGACGGTGCTCTTCTGGCCGTGCGACGCACAGCTCACCGTGGTCTGGAACGCGCCGTCGATGCGGGCGAACGTCGCGTCGCCGCAATCGGTGTTCGGCATGTCGGCGGACATGGTCTGCAGTTCGTCGATCATCTTTTGCGTGTAGCAGACCTCCACCGTCTGCGGCCCGGGCGCGCCGGCGATGTTCATGGTCATCTTCCACTTGCCGACTTTCGGCTTCGGCATGTCCCCGGCGGAGACGGTTGCGCCGCCGCCTGACGGCGCAGGCGCTGACCCGTCGGCCGCCTTCTCGCCCGAGGGCGAACAGGCTGCGAGCGCGGCGGCCAGAATGATGGCGGCGCCGATCGCGGCGCCCTTCGACATCGACATGCGAGTCCTCCCGGAGATTCCGACCTACTTCTTCTTCTCGCCGAGCAGCGGCGCGGCGGTCTTCGCCGGCTTCTTGTCCTTCTTCGGCTTGCGCGTTTCCTTGTTGGAACGCATTTGACCCTTGGCCATGGCGGCGCCTCCTCGGTTCGAAGCGCGCAGTATAGAGCCCAGCCCGGCGGGGAGGGGAAGGGGCGTCGTGCGCGTCTCCCAAGTTCGGCCCGAATTCGCGCGCCTCATGCGTCTGTCAGAGGGAGTGGATGATGCGTCTTCTTGTGACGGCCGGTTTGCTGGCGCTTCTCTCGGCCTGCGCCGCCTCGCCCTTCGGGGCGACGCATTCGTCGGTGACGGTGGTGGAGCCCGCCGCGCGCGCGCCGCGCCTCAGCCGCGACGAACAGCTCGAGGCCTACTGGGCGCAACGACGCCAGGCCTCGCCCGCGCCGCTTCTCGTCTCATCGCCATGGGCGCCGCAGAATTTTCCTGAAAGCGTCGACTCCGACGATCAGGTCGACCTCGACAGCCGACGGCTCGAACGCGAAAGCGCCGCAACGCGCGCGGCCGTGAACGGCGCGCTGCGGCGGTGAGGATCGAAGGAAACGCCCGCACGCCGCGACCTTCGTCTTGACTCCGGGCTGAATTCATCTTGCGTTAACCATAAGGACAACGGCGCGGCCAACGCGCTTCTTATGGGTGGGTGAGATGACGACGCCGAACACGACGATGCCGCTGCCGTTCTGGAAGCCGGGCGGCGAGGAACGACAACTGCGGGTGTTCATCAGTCATCGGTATGGGGATGACCGCGCGCTCTATGACGGCGTGATCGATGCGCTGAACCGGCAGGGCTTTTCGGTGCAGGACCTGTCGCTGACGGAAGACCAGCGCCGGGAAGGGCCGCAGGGCGGGCGCCTGCCGCGCCTGACGATCCAGGCGGAGATCGCCGCGCGCATCTACTCGTCGGACGTGTTCATCGCGCCGGGCCGCGTGGCGACGGGGCGCTCGCCGTGGCTGACATGGGAAGTGCAGACCGCGACCGTGAGCTATGGCGTGCCGATCCTGTTCGTGCGCGAACGTGGCCAGCAGCGCAGCACGCAACTCATCGCCGATGTCGCCGCGTTGAAACTGCCGCATCGCGTCTGCGATCCCGACAAGCACCTGATCGCGCGCAATGTCGCCGAACTCGTGAGCGTGCGCCCGACGTGGGGCGTGCGCCTGTCGGAAACCGACCCCAATCTCCGCTTCCGTGGCCCGACGCGCGAAGCGCTCGACGCGGTGATGACGCAGACGCCGTATCATCCGAGGTTGAAGGACTACGCGCCGCCGGTGGCGGAGAAGAAGCGCGGGATTTTCGGGATCTTTGGGTTGGGGCGGTAGGGGCGCTGCTACCGTCCTTCCCCGCGAGGGGAAGGTGGCGCGACGCGGAGCGTCGCGTCGGATGGGGCGGCGGCTCCGTTTTGAAAGTCAGCTTACCACCCCATCAGTCACGCGCTTCGCGCGCGACAGCTTCCCCTCGCGGGGAAGCACGGCGCGCCTAGTCCTCGGGGGACTGGCGCATTTGCAGTCGGAAGCGCGCGGTGGTGATGATCTCGTGCATCACTTCGTCTGTGTGCTTGAGCGCGGCGCCACTGTCGAAACGCAGAACCAGATACTCGCGAAAGGCCAGCCATTCGTCACGTTCGGCGTCACGCGCGGCGTGCTCAGGTTCGCGATGTTGTGAGCCGTCGAGTTCGACGACAAGCTTCGCGCGGCGGCATTCGAAGTCGACGATGAAGCGGCCGATCGGCGATTGACGGCGGAAATGAAGTCCTTCGCGACGCAGCGGGCGCAGCCGGAACCACAGGCGCATCTCTGCCTCGTTCATGCGCTGGCGTAGCTGTCGTGCGAAGTCGTTGGCCATTCATGTTCCCCACGCCGCCACTATGCCGTCCTTCCCCGCGAGGGGAAGGTGGCTCGCGGAACGCGAGACGGAAGGGGCGGCGGCTCCGTTCTGCAGGATCCAGCTTACCGCCCCATCAGTCAGCGCATGCGCGCTGACAGCTTCCCCTCGCGGGGAAGCACGCTCATCAAAAGGCAGGAGAGATGCGCCAATTAGATTGCATCACGCCCGCGGGGCGCAGCCCATGGTAAAGCGCGGCGACGACGCCAAAACACCTTGCGCTACACTTCACGCACCTTGATTGTAGCTCCTGCTATTCCCCATCGGGCTGATTGGGCCTCTCGTGCACCTTACCGTTGATCGCGGTCCATTTTTCGGTCGCGTAAAGATATGCATACAGTCCCCACATGTCGCTAATGTCGAGAGTGTCACGATCCTTCTTTGTGAAGGCGCCCACCTTTTGAAGCGGATCTGATTCCGGAAAGTTGTCGGGAAACGATGCGAAGTCGAACACAACCATTATTGCCCTTTCTCGGAGGCGGCTATCTCTGAAACTCGTGCCGTGCCGGTTCGTCATGCTAAGAGTGGGTGTCGACGTCGATTTTGCCATTAGTTCCATTAAGCGCGCATCGCTATAATCTACATCCGAGCCACCATTGGCGATCTCGGGCAAGCCAAAAAAATATTCTGCTCGACTTGCAAGAAGCGATGCGAATTGGATGCGCCACTCTTCTTTGAACAGCTCCCATACGGCTCGGTCATCTGGACTCGTAATGTTCTGCTGGATGGACTGTGCCCGGAGCAGCAGTCTTGCCCCCATAACCCAAGCAACATTCTTTGCCGGCCTATCCGCTGAAATCACCGCATGGCTGCGCCTCACGCCTTCCATTGCCATGTTCAACGAGAAGCGAGAACGGTCAGCAAGAGATTGGCGCGCGAACTGATAGAGCGCCAAGAGCACGGCCGAGATAGTTCCGAATCCTGCGCACGCCGTCGCTGCTTCTCCGACCGTCCAGTCAAGGATGGTTGGAAAGCCAAATGAAATACTATGTGCCGCTCCAAGAGTGGAGAACGAGAGTGCGGTTGCAGCGCCGATGAGATAAAGGTTCGGAGGGATCGAGAGTTCGAGCGATTTTCCTGCGATATTGCTAATTTGCTTCGGCACTTCTGCCTCCAAGCGCTCTCTTACTTGCGCCTGCGGGTCCTATACGGATTCCCGCCCTTCTTCACGGGCATCCCCCGCGCCGCGCGCACGCCGTCTTCCGCGCCCGCGCTCACATCGCTCTGCCGGGCCAGCGGATCGTCCGCGATGAGCAGTTCCGTTTCCTGCAAGCGCCGGATTTCGTCGCGTATCCGTCCCGCTTCCTCGAATTCGAGATTGCTCGCGGCGTCGCGCATCTGTTTTTCGAGGTCGGCGATGTAGCTCTTGATGTTGTGGCCGATGAACGGCGTGGAGGTGTCTCCAACACCCTTGCCTGATTTGCCCAACCGTTTCAGCGCCATCGGGTCGCGCGGGTCGATGGTGAGGCTGTCGCGGTCGGCGACGCTGCCCATGATGTCCTGGATGCCGCGCTTGATCGTTTGCGGCGTGATGCCGTGTTCGCGGTTGTAGGCTTCCTGCTTCTCGCGGCGGCGCGCGGTTTCGGCCATGGCGCGCTCCATCGAGCCCGTCACCTTGTCGGCGTAGAGGATGACCTTGCCGTCCACATTGCGCGCGGCGCGGCCGATGGTCTGCACCAGTGAGGTTTCGCTGCGGAGAAAGCCTTCCTTGTCGGCGTCGAGGATCGCCACGAGCCCGCATTCGGGAATGTCGAGACCTTCGCGCAGCAGGTTGATGCCGATCAGCACGTCGAACACGCCGAGACGTAAATCCCTTATGATTTCGATGCGTTCGACAGTATCGATGTCGGAGTGCATGTAGCGCACGCGCACGCCCTGCTCGTGCATGTATTCGGTGAGGTCTTCGGCCATGCGCTTGGTGAGCACGGTGACGAGGCTGCGATAGCCGTTCTTTGCCACGTCCTTCACTTCCGCGATGACGTCGTCGACCTGCGTGTGGCCCTTCGTCGAGACGGGGCGCACTTCCACCGGCGGATCGATGAGCCCCGTCGGGCGGATGACCTGTTCCACGAACACGCCGCCCGTGCGCTCCAACTCCCAGGCGCCCGGCGTCGCGGAGACGTGCACCGACTGCGGGCGCATGATGTCCCACTCCTCGAACTTGAGCGGGCGGTTGTCCATGCAGGAGGGGAGGCGGAAGCCGTAGTCGGAGAGCGTCTTCTTGCGGTTGAAGTCGCCGCGATACATGCCGCCGATCTGTGGCACGGTGACGTGGCTTTCATCGGTGAACACCAGCGCGTTGTCGGGCAGGTATTCGAACATGGTCGGCGGCGGCTCGCCCGGCTTGCGGCCGGTGAGATAGCGCGAATAGTTCTCGATGCCGGCGCAGGAGCCTGTCGCGAGCATCATCTCCATGTCGAACATGGTGCGCTGTTCGAGGCGCTGCGCTTCGAGCAGCTTGCCCTGCTGGCGGAAGACGTCGAGCTGGAGTTTGAGTTCCTCGCGGATCTGGTCGACGGCCTGATGCAGTGTGGGCTTCGGCGTCGTGTAGTGCGAATTGCCGTAGATCTTCACCGCATCGAGCTTGGCGATCTTGCGGCCGGAGAGCGGATCGAACTCTTCGATGCTTTCCACCGTGTCGCCGAAGAACGAGAACCGCCACGCGCGATCTTCCAAGTGCGCCGGGAACACGTCGACATTGTCGCCGCGCACGCGGAACATGCCGCGCGCGAAGCCCATGTCGTTGCGCTTGTACTGCAGCGAGACGAGGCCGCGGATGAGGTCTTGGCTGTCCATGTTCTCGCCTTCCTTCACGGTGAAGGTCATGGACGTGTAGGTTTCCACCGAGCCGATGCCGTAGATGCACGACACGGAGGCGACGATGATCACGTCGTCGCGTTCGAGGATCGCGCGCGTCGCCGAGTGGCGCATGCGGTCGATCTGCTCGTTGATGTTGGATTCCTTCTCGATGTAGGTGTCCGTGCGCGGGACGTAGGCCTCCGGCTGGTAGTAGTCGTAGTAGGAGACGAAATACTCGACGGCGTTGTTCGGGAAGAAGCTCTTGAACTCGCCGTAGAGCTGCGCCGCGAGCGTCTTGTTCGGCGCGAGGATGAGCGCGGGGCGCTGCACCGTCTCGATGACCTTCGCCATCGTGAACGTCTTGCCGGAGCCCGTGACGCCGAGCAGCACCTGGTCCTGGTCGCCGCGCTCCACCGCTTCCACGAGTTCCTTGATCGCGTTCGGTTGGTCGCCGGCGGGCTGATAGTCGCTCTCGATCACGAAGCGCTTGCCGCCTTCGAGCTTCTCCCATTGCCGTTGCGGCCGGTGCGGCTCCCACACGGCGACGGTCTTGTCGAACTGGAAGGCGGGCGACGCTTCAGCGACGCCTCTGGAGGGGACTTTCGGCATGCGCGGAATGTAGGTCGCGCACGGGGCGCACGCCACAGCGCGCCAGCCACGCTGCAAGGCTGCTGACAGATTTCGGCTTCCGCTGCGCTGAAACAATTCCGCAACATTCGCAATGAAGTCGAAATACGATTACTTGCGAAAACATCAATGGTTCAGCACCAATTCACGTCATCACTGTCAGTGTCTCTTCCGACGACGGAACAACTGTTCGTCGCGCCGCGTTTTCTCACGGCGACAACTGAAGGAGACCGACGATGAAAAAGACCAATCGCTTCGCCATCGTGGCGGTCAGCGCCATCACCGCGCTCGCGCCGCTGGCCATGACGTCGACGGCGTCGGCGGCGCCGCGCCATAACGGACACCAGTACGAGCAGCGCCGCGACGTCCGCCCGCCCGCGCGTCCGCAGGCCCGCTGGGATGCGCGCCAGCACAACGGCTACTACTATCAGGGCCAATGGCGCTTCGGCGCGCCGCCGGCCGCCCATGCGGGCCGTCCCGGCTTCCAGCCCGGCTATCGCGCGTGGAAGCGCGGCGACCGCGTTCCCGCCTACTACCGCGATCGCGCGCACCAGGTGGATTACCGCCGCCACAATCTGCGCGCCCCGCCGCGCGGCTACACCTACGTCCGCGACGATCGCGGCGCGATCCTTCTCGTGGGCATCGCCACCGGCGTCGTCCTGACGGCGATCCTCGCACGCTGAGGACTGCCCGACGCCCGCGACATGGACGTCCTGAGAGGCAGCCGCCCCGGAGCAATCCGGGGCGGTTCGCATTTGCGTACACGACACACGCGGCGGCGCGTTGGCCGCGTCCCCGGCGCCGTGGTATGGTCGCTGCGAGCCGGAGGGACGGGAAGTCGCGTCACGCAAGGGAGCCCGTTCATGAGTGTTCGTTCAGTTGCACGTCTTTCGCCCGCCATTGCGGCGGTTCTTGTCTTCGCCGCCGCCGGGTGCGCCAGCACGGACGCCGCGACCCGCGCCGCCGCCCGCGATCTCGTTGCGTACGAAGTTATCCGCGAGGACGCGACGATCCCGTTCACCAGCACCGTGCGCAATTTCCGCGTCGGTCTCGACAAATCGCTGCTGCTCGACGGGCCGGGCGGCCGCTGGTACCGCGCGCAGGTCGCCGAGCCGTGCAAGTCCGATCTCGACTGGGAACAGTCCATCGGCCTCGCGGACCGCGCGATGTCGAGCGTGTCGAAATTCACCGACGTCATCGTGGACGGTCGTCGCTGCCAGATCATCTCGCTCGACGAGATCGCCAACCCGCGCGAAGCCGAGAACGCCGCCCGCGCCAAGGCGCAGCAAGCTGCGACCCAAACGTCGAATCCCTGATCGTCCCGTTGCGCGCCGCGCGCGGAATCGTCAGCATGCGCGCGCAACTGTCGTGATGGTGAAGGGATGATTGTCGTGCAGGGCTCGGTGCGCATCCGCGCCGAGGATTCGGAGCGGCTTCGCGCGACGGCTGTCTGGCTTGTGCCTGCAGCGCGCAACGAACCGGGGTGTCGCATGTATTCACTGGCGCACGATATGCTCGACCCGACGCTGATCCACATCGCGCAGTGCTGGGAGAGCGAAGAGGCGTTCGCGGCGCACACCCGGACGCCGCACGCGACCCGCCTTGGCGAGTTCATGCGCAAGATCACGCTGCAGGAACTGCTGGTGAAGTCCTATGTGGGCGAGGGCGAGAACATCATCATGGGCGGTTGAGCCCCGCGACCCTTCGCCATGTTGCCCCCACGATGGGTCGCGGCCACACCCCTGACATGGACAAGGTCACGCTTTCCCCGCCCTTCGCCGCGCTCGATCCCGACCACTGCGTCACGATGACGGACGTCCGCGCCGGCGTCGACGAGATCGACCGCGCGCTGGTCCGTCTCATCGCCCGCCGGCAGGGCTATATGGACGCCGCCGCGCGCATCAAGCCTAAGCGGGAGCTGGTCCGAGACGAGGCGCGCATCAATCAGGTGCTGGACAATGTCCGCGCCAACGCCGAAGCCGCCGGCCTCTCCTGGTCCATCGCCGAGCCGGTCTGGCGGACGATGATGGAAGCCTGCATCGCCTACGAGTTCGAGAAGTTCGACGCGCGGGGGTGACCCGCTTTTCTCTGCGCCTGCGCCTCTTCCTGTGACAGCACAAGAGGCGTCCCATGGCAGAGACCAAGCACTCCGACGAAATGCCGTTCACCAAGCTGGTGCGCGAGGCCGAAGAGGCGAACGCCAAGCAGCAGGCCGAAGCCGAGGCCAAGGCCCAGGAAGTTCCCGGCTGGGTGCGGGAGCCGTCGCCGGCGCAGGAGCCTCTCGGCGAAGCGCCGCTGATCAAGTTGATGGTCGAGCAGGAGGCCGCCGTCGCCCGCGACTTCGCCGAGGGGCGGATCACCGAGGCTGACTACCAGTCCTTCCGCGAGCTGAGCGAAACCAAGATCGAGGAATTCCAGTCGCACCTCCAGGAGAAAGGCGAGAGCATCGTCGACGGCCTGAAGGAATGGGCGCCCGACGCGGTCGGCGCCATCGAGCAGCTCAAGGAAAAGCACCCCGACTTCATCGACGAACTGGACTCCGGACACCCCAAGCTCGCCGTCGTCGCCGACACGCTGGAGACGGTGCAGGCCGTGGTGGAGCCGCTCGCCGGGCAGATGATCGACGGCGTCGACGAACTCGTCGAAGTGATCGGCACGGACCTGCCCGACATGGCGCAGTCCTTCGTCGATGCGCGCAAGGAGATGGAGGGCGTAGACGCCGCCGAGGTCGAGGCCGCACAGGAGAAGCTCGACACCGTCAGCGCCGAGTGGAACGCCAAGTTCGAGGAGATCGACGCGAACCTCGACGTCGCGCGCGAGAAGATGGAAGCCGACTTCGACAAGTTCGAGTTGGCCGTGGACGAAATGCAGGCGAAGGCCGAGGCGAACCCCGACGCGGAAGTCATCACCCAGATCCACGAAGCCCAGATCGACGACGTGATCGAGGAGGAAACCGGCGTCGTCGATGCGTGACGGCGCGCTGCGCGGTCGCGTTTGCGCCGCGCCGGTTCCGCGCTAAAGGAGCGGTGCTGGGCGCGGGGGCGTTCGGAGCTTCTGTGCGCATGATCGACGCCGACAAGATCTTGAAGGCCCTGCAGACCGATCCCGCCGCCGCGCTGCGCGAGCTGGGCGGCAAGGCGGCGTCCACGGCCGCCGGCGCGGGCGGCGAACTGATGGAACGCCTGCGGACCGATCCCGGCGCCCGCACCGTGGCGCTCGCCGGCGCGGGCGGGGTCGCCGCCGGGCTCATCGCCGGCGCCGCCGCGCCGAAGTTCACCGGCGCCGTCGCGCGGATCGGCGGTCTCGCCGCCCTCGGCGGTCTCGCTTGGTACGCCTGGAAGCGGCACGAGGCGCGCCAGAAAGGCACAGCCCCCGAAGAGGTCGCGGCCCTCGAGCCGCCGCCGCCGCACTTCCTGCCGCTCTCGGGCGCGGATTCCCAACGGCTGGCGAAGGTCACGCTCAAGGCCATGATCAACGCGGCGAAGGCTGACGGCCGGATCGACGCGGAAGAGAAGGCGCGGCTCTTCGACCGCCTCGGCCAGGTTTCTCTCTCGGAAGACGAAAGAAACTTCCTGTTCGACGAACTCGCGCGACCGATGGACACCGAAGGGCTCGTCCGTGAGGCCACGAGCCCCGCCATGGCCTCCCAGATCTACGCCGCCTCGCTCCTGGCGATCGACTCCGACCGGCCCGCCGAGAAGGCCTATCTGGCCGATCTCGCCGAACGTCTCGGCGTGGATCCCGCGCTTGCCGAGGAAATCCGCACCGCCGCCTGAAACCCGCCTGTCGTGGCCCGTGGCGTGCATGGGTTTGCGATGGTAGTCCGGCGTCCCGCCGTCCCCCGGAGAGATAGAGGCCGATGCGCTGGATCGCCATCGCCATTGCCGTTCTCGCCAGCGCCGCCGCCGTCCTGTTCGGCGTGGGCTATTTCCTGCTGCCCGCCAAACTCGAGGTGCGCGAGGAAATGGAGATCGCGCGGCCCCGTGCGGCTGTGTTTGCGCTCGTCGACAATCTGAAGACCTTCAACGAATGGTCGCCGTGGTTCGCTGCGGACCCGCAGGCCATCTACCGTTTCGAGGGGGAAAGCGGCGCGGGGCAGAAGGCGATCTGGGAGTCCAAGGGCGGGCGCATCGGCTCGGGCAGCCAGCGCATCGAAAGGTCGGTGGCCAACGAGCGCGTGGAGACGCTGCTCGATTTCGGCGTACGCGGCTCCGCGCGCACCATCTTCGATCTCGAACGCGCGCCGACGGGATCGAAAGTCGCGTGGACCTTCGTGTCGGATTGCACGTCGAACCCGGTCTATGTCGGCTGCCGCTATCTCAATCTCTTCACCGCCGGCGCCATCGAACAGGATCTGAAGGCTGGCCTGCAGCGCCTCAAGGCAGTCGCTGAAATGCTGCCGACCACGGACTTCGAACGTCTGGCGCCGGAATATGTGCAGTCTGCGGCCGTGAACTATGCGTTCGTCGAAAACGACGTCACGCGCGACGTTGCGCCGCCGGATGCGATCCCCGTCTCGGCAGGCGGTCCCGATCTCGAAGCCGCCTACGCGCAGCGCGTGCAGACGGCGGTGGCGGAATCCTTTTCCGTCGTGGAAGCTAAGCTCGCCGAAGCGGGCGCTACGGTCTCCGGGCCGCGCATCATGGTGACGGTGTCCGCCGATGACGCACGCATCGTGTTCCGCGCAGGCTATCCCTTCATCGGTCCGGCGCCGGCCAACGATCCTCGCGTGTCCACGGGACAGACGCCGTCCGGCCGCGCGCTCAAATTCGTGCACACAGGTTCAAGCTCAGCGATGGGCGCGACCTACCAGATGATCGGCGCCTGGCTTGAAGCGCATCGCATGACGGCCTCCGGACCGCCCTGGGAAGTGTACGTTCAGCCCACGGGCGATCTCGCGCAGCGACGCACGGAAATCTACATTCCGGTCCATTGAACGCTTTGCCCCTCTCCCGCGCCTGAGCGGGAGAGGGTAGAGGGGGCGGTCTCCAACAGGAATCGCCCATGCCCACCGCGCCCGTGTCCGACGCCCTTCGCCGCATCAAGCCCTCGCCGACGCTCGCCGTCACCGCGAAAGCGCGCGCGCTGAAAGCCGAAGGCCGCGACGTGATCAGCCTCGGCGCGGGCGAACCGGACTTCGATACGCCGGAGAACATCAAGGAAGCTGCGATCCGCGCGATCAAGGAAGGAAAGACGAAGTACACCGACGTCGACGGCATCCCGGAGCTGAAGGACGCCATCGTCGCGAAGTTCAAGCGCGAGAACGGACTCGAATATACGCGCGCGCAGGTGAACGTCTCGCCGGGCGGCAAGGCGGTGATCTTCAATGCGCTGGTGGCCACGTGCTCGCCGGGCGATGAAGTGGTGATCCCGGCGCCGTACTGGGTGAGCTATCCCGACATGGCGCTGCTCGCGGGCGCGACGCCGGTGTTCGTGGAAACGACGCTGGAGAAGAAATTCAAGATCGATCCCGCCGATCTCGACCGCGCGATCACGGCGAAGACGAAATGGGTGCTGCTCAATTCGCCGTCGAACCCGTCGGGCGCGGCGTATACCGCGCAGGAATTGCGCGCGATCGCGGATGTGCTGCTGCGCCATCCGCAGGTGTGGATCCTGACGGACGACATGTACGAACACCTCGTCTATGACGGCTTCCACTTCGCGACGATCGCGCAGGTGGAGCCCGCGCTTTACGAGCGCACGCTGACGATGAACGGCGTGTCGAAGGCCTATTCGATGACGGGCTGGCGCATCGGCTATGCGGCGGGGCCTGCCGATCTCATCAAGGGCATGGCCGGCATCATGAGCCAGTCGACGTCCAATCCCGCCTCCATTTCCCAATGGGCGAGCGTGGAAGCGCTGAACGGCACACAAGGCTTCATCAAGCCGAACCAGGAGCTGTTCAAAGGCCGCCGCGATCTCGTGGTGTCCATGCTCAATCAGGCGAAGGGGCTTTCGTGCCCGACGCCGGAAGGCGCGTTCTACGTCTATCCTTCGCTCGCGGGCCTCGTCGGCAAGAAGACCGCGAAGGGCGCGGTGATCGGCAACGATGAGGATTTCGCGCGCGAGCTGCTGCAGGACGAAGGCGTCGCCGTCGTCCACGGCGCGGCGTTCGGGACGAGCCCGTGCTTCCGCATCAGCTACGCGACGTCGAATGCGATCCTCGAAGACGCGTGCGCGCGGATCCAGAGGTTCTGCGCGAGCGTGGGGTGATTGGAGCGTATGGATTTAGCTCACCTGATCTGGAACGGGCTGGTGATCTCAGCCCTGTTCTGGTTCGGTTGGACCGGCTTGTTCCAAGCGGAACAATCTCGTGACGAGATGCGTCGCATTGCGAAATTTAATGGTCTGCCTCCACCGTTCGAAGTGTCGCTGATTTGGCGAAGAATTGCCGGTGCGATCATGTTGTTGATGAGTGTCGCTGGCGTTGCGGTGCTCGTATTCTCAATCGCAAGTCAGACGGCGCCATAACGCAAAGAGGCGCGAAGCTCTCGCTTCGCGCCTCTCGCTTAACTCGGTATCGCTTCGCCTACGCGCGCTTGCCCGTGAACGGGAAGGCGCCGAAGGCGCCGGCCTTGACGCTGCCGTTGAGCGTGTCGCCGTCGAGGGTGCCGGTGAATTCCAGCGTCATCGGCATGGGCTGGGTGATCGAGTTCGACCACGTCACGGTGTTTCCGTCGATCTTGCCGTTTGCGATCGCCTGGCTCTGGCCTTGCGCGCTCTGCGTGCCGGTCAGCGCGCCGCCGTCGGCCTTCACCGACAGCGTGCTCGGCTGTTCGCCCATCGGCGACTTCACGACGATCGTCCAGTTTCCATCGACTGACATGTGTTTCCTCCCTGAAGGGAGGCCCTTGTAGCGTCCCGCCCGCGCGCGCGCGAGCCTTCACGTTGGGGGAAGGCTCTCACATCGGCGACATGGGGTTGGGCGCCGGCGATGGCGCCGCGCCGTTCTCGTAGCGCCGGTAGGGGCTCTCGTACGGAATTTCCTGGGAGACCGCCTGCACGACCTTCCATGAGCCGTCCGTCTGCAGGCGCCAGATGTAGAGATAGGTCGCGCTGCGCGTGATCGGATATTCATGTTCCGGCGTGGAGGACGCGGTCCAGTCCACTTCGCCCAGCGTGTAGGCGATGTCGCCCGCTTCCGACGCCACGGACTCCCCCGCGGGCCGGAATTGCACCTTGCCGTTGGGATCGGCCTTCAAGGCGTCGAGGCTGGTGCGCACCGCTTCGCTGAAGCGCGCCGTGCCGTCCGTTGCGCTGACATCGGCGAAGAAGGCGGCGGCAGTCGCGCTGTCGCGCGCCTCGAAGGCTTCGCGCATGGCGGCGTCCGTCGCGGTGACGGTTTGCGTCGCGTCCGCACGCTTGACCACGCAGGGCGACGGCCCGCAGGCGGCGACGAGAAGGGCGACTGCAAGGATCGCGAGGCGCATGGCGTAATCTCCTGACGCTCCCGGAGGCGCGCGCGCCGCGAAAACCGGGCCATGGCTTGTTTCCCCGCCAGTGCGGCGCGTAGGACATCTGCGTGCCCCCTGAAGCCATCGCCGCCGCGCTCCTGTCCGCGTTGATCCACGCCGGATGGAACGCCGCGCTGAAGGCGTCGGCAGGCGATCGTCTCGTCGATCTCGGCCAGATGGCCGTGGGCGGCGTCGTGTTCGGGCTGGCGCTGTGGTGGTTTTTCGGGACGCCGGCGATGGCGGCGTGGCCCTACATCCTCGGATCCTGCGCGATCCATTTCGTCTACTGGACGGCGCTGTTGCGCGGCTACGCGGCCGGCGACATGAGCCACGTCTACACCATCGCGCGCGGATCGGCGCCGGCGCTGGTGACGATCGGCGCGGTGATCTTTGCGCACGAGATTCCGGGGCCCCCGGTGGCGCTCGGCGTGCTGCTCGTCAGCATCGGTGTTTTTGCGGTCGGCGTCAGTCTCAACGCGCCGTGGCGCGCGACGGCGTGGGCCTTGCTCACCGGCGTCGCGATCGCCTCGTATTCGCTGGTCGATGCGCTGGGCGCGCGCGTGGCGGGCGATGTGCTCGCCTACAAGAGCTGGGGGACGCTCGCGACCTTCGCGCCGATCCTTGCCTTCGTCGTGCTGCGGCGCGGGCCGAAGCAGTTCGCGGCGCTCGGGCAGGGGCGCTGGACGCGCGGGCTCATGGCGGGCGCGCTGTCGAGTGCGGGCTTTGCGCTGGTGTTGTGGGCGCAGATGCGCGCGCCGATCGGGCCGATCACGGCGCTGCGCGAGACATCGGTGGTGTTCGGCGCGGCGATCGCGGCGGTGATGCTGAAGGAAGCGGTGACGACGCGGCGCTGGGCGGGGGCGGCGCTCGTGGCCGCAGGCGCGCTTCTGATCGGCTTCTTCTAGCGCACGCGCCGCCAAGTTTCCGTCCGGCAGATCGGGCCCATGCAGCCCTTCACGCGCAGCGTGCCGTCCGTCTGCGGCAGCAGCTCGGAGCGATAGGTGTTGCCGGACTTCGGGTCATAGACGCGGCCGTTGATCCAGCCCGCAGCGCCGGCGCTGTAGCCTTCCAGGATCCGCAGGCCGATCAGCGGGCGCGTGCGCAGCGCGGCGTCGGGATTTTTCACGTCCGTGCTCGGGCCGCTCGACCGGTCGCCCCAGACGATCGCGCCGCAGGCGCTCGCGCCGCACGGGGCGATTTCCACGTGGCCGTTCCCGTCCTGCGTCGCCCACACGCCGAAGGCCGCCGCCGGCGTAGAGGCGGTCGCGGCGATCGGCGTCAACGCGACGCAGAGTGCAAGGAGCGGGACGATATGGCGGTTCAAGGTCGGAACTCCCATGTTCACTTCGACGTTTCGTCCAGTTCTCTGGAAAAAGGAACCCCGAAATGGAACCGGATATCGGCATCGCCAAGAAGAAGCGGGAGGCGGTCGCGGACGCGCTCGTCCAGACGCTGGCGGACACCTATGCGCTCTACCAGAAGACCCACCTGTATCACTGGAACGTGGAGGGCCCGCGCTTCGGCGCGCTGCACCTCTTGTTCGAGACGCAATACAACGAATTGTGGACCGCCATCGACCTGATCGCCGAACGCGTCCGCGCCCTGGGCGTCTATGCGCCGTCGCACGCGGACATGGCCAAGCGCACTGCCATCGCCGCCGACAACGATCCCGCGCCGAGCGCGGATGCGATGCTGAAGGCGCTGCTCAACGCCAACGAGGCGGTGGTGAAATCCGCGAAGGCCGCGATCAAGGCCGCCGAGGCCGCCGACGATCCGGCCACCGCAGATCTGATGACGCAGCGCTCGGCCGTGAGCGAGAAGGCGGCGTGGATGCTGCGCGCGCACCTCGCGGAGTGAGGCGCCAAGTGAGGCTCAAGGCGTGTGGACCGGGTCCGGCGGCTCCGTCGCCGGATGCGCATCGCTGACGTCTTCGGCGGTGAGTTTCGCCGACGGCAGATTGTGCGCCGCCTTCCACATCAGCACTGACGTGGCCACCATGCACGCAAGACACAAGACCGCCAGTCCTGCGAACGAGCCGGTCATCACGAGCGCGCCGCCGATGGTCGGTGCGAAGGCGTTGAAGAAGGAGGCCCAGCCGTTGCCCGCGGCGTTCAGCCCGCCCGTGCGGTCGAGGCGCACGCCGATGGCGCCGGTGAAGGTCTGGATGTAGCTGAAGGTCGCGGCGGTGATGAATGCGCCGGCTGCGTAGAAGGCGACGGTCGGCGCAATCGCCTGTGTCGCGTGGCCGAAACCGAATACGACAAGCGCGATCACGGCGGCCACGCGCACATGCGCATCGCGCGCGAGCATCGCAAACGCGCCGAGCACGCCGCCGGTGATGGACGATAGTCCGATGAGGTCGCCGATCTGCGATTGCGTGAGGCCCAGCGACACGCCCTTGCGCTCGAAGAAACTCCACACCGCCGTCGATCCGATGAAGGTCAACGCCGAGCCGAGCACATACGGGTTGCGCAGCAGTCCCACCATCTGCGTCATGCGCGGCGGGTCCATCTGCGGCGCATAGGCGTTGCGCGGCGCGAGCAGCGCCAGCAGGAGCCCGATCACCGACAACACGCTCAGCACGATGCCCACGCCCGTCAGTCCCTGAGCCTCCACGGCGCGGCCGCCGATGACGACCGCCGTCACCGAGCAGATCGTGATCGGAATGGCGAGGCTGGCGGAGATGCGGTGCGGGCTTGCCATGCGGGCGATGGTGGCGCTGCCGGCGGTGGCCATGAACGCAGCGCCCGCGCCGGCGGCGAGGCGTCCGACGACAAGTGAGGCGACACTGTCGCCGAAGGCGAGCGCGAGGTTTCCTGTCAGCATGAGGCAGGCGCCCGCGAGGCCAAGCAGTTGCGGCTTCATGCGCCCGAGCCGCAGCGCAAGCCAGATCGTCAGGCCGGCGTTGATCGCGACTTCGCAGGTGCGGATGAGGCCGATCTCAAGTTCATTGACGCCGAGCGTGTCGATCGCCGCGCCGTTCATGAGCGGGGAAAGCGTTATCGTGGCGTAGATCGGGATGCCGAGGCCGAGAATGGCGAGCCAGAGCCGCCATGCCGGCGGCGTCGCGGTCTGATCCGCCATGGGCGCTCCCGTCTATCGTTTCCCCTGACCCGAAGCTTGGCACGTCCGCGCCGCACTCGCCAAGCCCTGCGCTCCGGTCCATCGATAGATTGCCAGTCAGGCTCCTAGAGCGGGACGTTTGGACTGGAAAAGTCGAAATTGGTGACGCATCCTTGGCCATCTCGGGTGGGAGATTAGGCAATGAACTACTGTATCTTGATGGTTGCCGTTCTGGGGCTTGGCGCATGCGCCATGAACTCCGGCGCGACTTCAATAGGCCCCGACAAGTTTGTCATCTCGCGCCAGGCGGCGACAGGGTTTAGCGGGATGGGGACTTTGAAACCCCAAGCCTTGGCCGAGGCCAACGATAAGTGCTCTCAATCCCGGCGAGTTGCGTACGTAACGCGGACGCAAGAGTCGAAGCCGCCCTACATCTTCGGCAACTTTCCACGCGTCGAGATTGAGTTTGTGTGTGTAGCGCCGGACGATCCGCGTTTGGCTGCGGGAGCGGATTGAAGCCAAGTCTGTCGCAATTGAGTGATCGGCACCGGTACGCGTGCGGTCTATCTTGAGGCGCTCCTGATTCAGTGCACTCAGCGCGCCATGAACGCGCGCACTTCGTCCTCGAAGGCGGCTTTCTGGTCGAACATGATGAAGTGGCGGGCGTTGGGAATGCGCTTCACCACCGCGCCCGGCGCCGTGGCGTAGGACATCCGGTAGTAGGCGTCGATCTGCGCTTCCGTGAGCGGCGCGCCCGTGGGCTGCACATAGAGCACCGTCAGCGGGCCATTGATCTTCGCGAGTTCAGGGCGGAGGTCGGTGACGACGAGTTCGTGGAACGCGTTGGCCACGGTCTTCGGATCGCTCGTCACGCTGTCGTTCACGGCGGCGGGGCGTTCGGCTTCGGTGGCGATCATGCCGGCGATGGTCTGTTC
Organism: Hyphomonadaceae bacterium; assembly: GCA_016791445.1. Lineage (GTDB taxonomy): Bacteria > Pseudomonadota > Alphaproteobacteria > Caulobacterales > Aquidulcibacteraceae > VFBF01. The sequence goes on from JAEUMP010000008.1 coordinate 26,877, forward strand.
GGCCATGGCGCGGCGCTGCGCTTCCGGCGCGTCCTGCTGCATGGCGGCGCGGATCTGGTCGGCGACGGGGCGCACGCTGTCGGACGTCGCGCCGGGCGGGCCGAACATCGCGCCCATGAAGGGCATCATGTCGACGACCATGGTCCGTCCGACGGCGTCGGGATGGCGCGCCGCCACCATCATCGCGATGGAGCCGCCCATGGAGTGGCCGATGACCGCGGGGTTCGCGAGGCGCCGTTCCGCGATGTAGCGCGCGATTTCTTCCGCGACCGGCGCCGAAACCGGGCCGTCTGCGTTCGCGCCGGCAGGCGTGCCGGAAAAGCCGTGCACCTGCACGAGATGGAAGCGGTACTGCGGGAACGCCGCCACCGTGCCCGCCCAGATGCGCGGATTGGAGGTGAGGCCCGGGATAAGGATCACGTCCGGACCGGCGCCCTGCGTGGTTATGGTCACGCGCTCCGAGACGAACGGCGCAGCCGCCGGCGACGTTGCACAGGCGGCGAGGCCGAGCGCGGCTGCGGCGGCGAGAACGAAGCGACGGTTGATCATGCAGTTTCCCCGGAAGGCGAGGCCGCGACGATAGCGGCGCCGGCGCCTCGATCAATCCGCGAGCGTGATCTGGAACAGCACCGGCGCGTGGTCGGACCCCGTATGGCCGCGCACCTGCCGCGTCGCCGCGCGCACGCGGACGCCCACGAGAGCGTTGTCGATCGGGAGGCGCAGGATGGCGGGCAGGAAGGTCGGCCAGGTCCCGCCGGCGCTGACGACCGGACGCAGGCCGGTCTGCGCCGACAGCCTGCGGATCGGCTCGGCGAACGGCGCGCCGTTGAAATCGCCGACGACGAGATCGGGCTCTCCGTTCTCGCGCCAGGCGCGCGCGAAACGATCGAGCTGGTCGCGCTGCGCGCCCGGCGCGTCCCACGGCCAGGGCCGCGTGAAATGCGTGACGGCGATGCGCAGGTCTGGGCCTTCCGCGCGGGCGACGTCGGCGAAGACGATGCTGGCGCCGGCGCCGGGAACGTCGAACGGTTCCACCGGCGTCTTCGAGAAAATGACCGTCTCGCCGTAGCGCGGCTCCATCACCCGGTAGGGATAGAGATCGTCGAGTGCGCCGAGCGCCTCATGCCAGTCGCGACGCACCTCGATGAGCGCCACGATGTCGGGCGATGTCGCGCGCACAAGGGCGATGACCCGGGAGGGATCTTCGTTGCGCATCCAGGCGTTATGGAAGAGCACGCGCATCGTCGCGCCTTCGGCGGGTCGGACGCGCGGCGGGGCGATGTGATCCCAGGCCGGCGCCGCGCCGATCGCCGCCGCCAGCAGCGCGCCGCCCGCCCAGCGCCACCGCCGACCGGGCAGGTGCAGCAGCGCGATGGCGACAAGCAGCGCCGCGATCGGCACGCGGGCGTGGGAGACGATGTCGAAGACCGGCGCGACGACCGAGAGCCACGCCGCAGCCGCGGCGAGCGCGCCGAACACCGTCGCCACTTTCAGCCAGTCGCCCAGGGTCCCGATCCGCATGGCGTCATGGATCGTCCTGTTCGGGGGAAGAAAAAAGGCCGCGCCCTGAAGGCGCGGCCTGATCGAAGTTGGTGCCTCGGGGGAGGAAACGCCGGGGAGCGGAGGTTCACGCTCCAAACCGGGGTGCGGACGAGGCCCGTCCGCGCACGGAGGAGATGAGGGTCGTGAAGGGCTGAATCAAGGCCGGGTCACGGCAATCTCAGGCGCCTCAGCCATGCAGTTTTGACGCAGGACGCGGTTGAAACTGTCACCCGGGGCCCCGCAAGCGGCAGACAGCCCCGATCCGGCATGGCCGGGTCAGGGTGCGCCGCGGACCTCCGCGACGAAATCGTCCGGACCGAGAATGTAGATGCGATCACGGATGTCCGGACTGTGTGTCAGGACTTTTTCCGCCGCCGCGAGTGCTTCCGACAGCGCTGCCTCATAGGTGTCGAAGCCATCGCCTACGCCGTACCATTCGTTCGCGAAGACGTCCTTGCCCTCGACGCGCCACGCCTTCGCCATGTCGTCCGGCTCCCTCAACCGGCCCAGTCGGCCGCCTGCTGCAGCAGGAAGTCGCGGAACGCCACGATCCGCTTCGACCGGCGCAGGTCGCCCGGATAGATGAAGTAGACGTCGAAGTTCGGTCCGTCGGTCTCCGGCAGGATCTTGACGAGGTTCTTGTTCCCGCGCGCCATGTAGTCGGGGAGCGAGGCGATGCCGAGGCCGGATTCGACCGCCCGCTGCATGCCGTAGACATTGTTGATCTCGAGCAGCGGCGTGCGCGGCTTGTCGTCGTCGCGGCCCGCGCGGATCGCCCAGTCGAGCTCGCTCATGGGCGTGGAGGCGCCGGCGGACTGGAAGGCGACGACGCGGTGGTTGTCGAGATCTTCCAGCTTCTTCGGTGCGCCGTGACGCTCGATATAGCTCGGCGCCGCATACAAACTCACATGCACTGAAAGGATCTTGCGCTGGATCAGGTCCTGGTGCGTCGCGGCCCAGAGGCGCACCGCGCATTCGGCTTCGAGCTTCAGGAGGTCGTATTCGCGGTCGTCGAGCAGCAGCTGCAGCTTCAGCTCGGGATAGAGATCCATGAAGTTCACGAGGCGCGGCGCGAGCCATACCGAGCCGAAGGCGATGGGCGCGGTCACGGAAAGATCGCCCATGACCTTTTCGCGGGCGTCCTTCAGCGTGCGTTCGGCGCTGGCGGCGGTCTGCGCCATGTCGCGGGTCAGGTCCCACAGCGCCTTGCCGGGGCCGTTGAGCAGCAGCCCGCGCGCGTGACGCTGGAAGAGGGGCACGCCGATCTGTTCCTCGAGCGCGGCGATCTGGCGGCTCACGGCGGACTGGGAGATGCCGAGCTTCTCGGCGGCGGCCGTCAGGCTGCCGAGTTCGGCGGAGTAGTGGAAGGTCTTGAGCTTGTCCCAGTCCATGGGGGCGCTTTCTCCGGCCCCTCATGCAGGCGCAGGGCTCTTTCGATGCCTGACTATGCACAAATGCATGGCTTAGGGAAGCCGCGCGGCGGAGAGATTGCCCGGGACTTCAGGCCCGGGGCGGGGCGCTCGCCGCCACGCTCGGACGAGCCGCCAGCCGCGCCCGCCAGGCGGCAAGTCTCGGGGTCCGGTCCGCCATGCCGAGATCGGCGAGGCGGAACTCCACATAGTCGCCGGCGCTGAGCGCGGCGATCCATCCGAGATCGAACGGCGCATCGTCGCTGACGAGGCCGTCGAGCGCGACGAGGCCGCCCGCAATCGCGCCTGTCCATCGTGCGGTCCATTCCGCCGAGCGCTCCGTCGCCGGGCGGCGCCGCTCCATCACGAGGTTGAACGCCGCGTCCATGACGCCGTCCGCCAGCGCCTGGCGCTTCAGCACGTCGAAACGCGCCGCGCCGTCCGGGACGAGACGCGGCGACGGCGCCAGCGTGTCGAGGTATTCGCAGATCACCGGACTGTCGAAGAGCGACGCGCCGTCGTCGAGAACGAGCGTCGGGATCTTCACCAGCGGATTGTCGCCGCGCACCGTGTCCGGTTTGCCGAGCACATCGACGCCGACGATCTCGATGCGATCGGCGAGGCCCTTTTCGATCGCCGTGATCCGCACTTTGCGTGCATAGGGCGATTTCGGCGAATAGAGCAGCTTCATTCCGCGGCGACGCTCGCGCTGTTCGGCGTCGCGTGTTCGATGGCGCTGAGGAATCGCTCGGCCTCCAACGCGGCCATGCAGCCAAGACCCGCCGCCGTCACCGCCTGACGGAACGTCTCGTCCGCGACGTCGCCCGCGGCGAAAACGCCGGGAATGTTGGTCTTCGTCGAGCCCGGTTCGACGATGAGGTAGCCGTTGTCCTTCATCGCAACCTTGCCCTTGAAGAGGCTCGTCGCCGGTTCGTGGCCGATGGCGATGAAGACGCCGTCGACCGCGATCTCGCGCTTCGCGCCGGTCTTGGTGTCAACGAGGCGCGCGCCCGTGACGCCGAGCGGCTCCTCCGTGCCGAGCACTTCGTCGAGGGCTGCGTTCCACACCACTTCCACCTTTGGATGATGGAGCAGGCGCTCCTGCAGCACGCGCTCCGCCCGCAATTCATCGCGGCGATGTACGAGCGTCACCTTCGACGCGAAGTTCGTGAGATAGAGCGCTTCTTCCACGGCCGTGTTGCCGCCGCCGATCACCGCCACCGGCTTGTTGCGATAGAAGAAGCCGTCACAGGTCGCGCACGCCGACACGCCGAAGCCCTGGAATTTCTTCTCGCTTTCGAGGCCAAGCCACTTCGCCGAGGCGCCCGTCGCGATGATCACCGTATCGGCCGTGTAGGTCTCTCCGCCATCGCCTTTCAGCGTGAACGGACGTTTCGAGAAATCCACATCCATGATGTGGTCCTCGATGATCTCCGTGCCGACATGGAGCGCCTGCGCCTTCATCTGCTCCATGAGCCACGGGCCCTGGATGACGTCGGCGAAGCCCGGATAGTTTTCCACATCCGTGGTGATGGTGAGCTGGCCGCCCGGCTGGATGCCGGCGATGAGCAGCGGCTTGCGCATGGCGCGCGCGGCGTAGATCGCGGCGGTGTAGCCGGCCGGGCCGGAGCCGATGATCACGACGGGGGCGTGGCGGGGCATACGCTGGTCTCCGGAGAGTGAATCGATCTGCAGCCTAGCATATGGGGCGACTTGACATCGGTTCAACATTTCGAGAAAACTAGAATTATGGAATCGAATGAAGCCATCGACGCGTTCGGCGCCCTCGCCCAGCCGACACGTCTCGACGTCTACCGTCGGCTGGTGCGTGCCGGCCCTGAGGGACTGCCCGCAGGCGGCGTCGCCAAGGCGCTGGATGTGCCAGCCAACACGATGTCGACTCATCTGGCCATCCTCGAGCGCGCCGGGCTCGTCGTTTCGCGGCGAGAAGGGCGCCTGATCTACTACGCGGCGGTATTCGCGCGCGTGCAGGCGCTGATCGCGTTCCTGCTGGAAGACTGCTGCGCGGGAAATCCCGAAATCTGCGACCCCGTCGCCGAACACGCGCGCAAGGTTGCGTGCTGCACCCCCGAAAGCTGAGGAGAACACTCATGAAGCGCATGCACATGCACGTCTCTGTCGTCGATCTCGACAAGTCGGTAGCGTTCTACTCGACAATGTTCGGCGCGCCGCCGAGCGTGCTGAAGCCCGACTACGCGAAGTGGATGCTCGACGATCCACGCGTGAATTTCGCGGTGTCGCTGACGGCGGGTGAGCCCGGCCTCAGCCATGTGGGCGTGCAGGCGGAAACGACCGGCGAACTCGCCGAGATTGCGGGTCGGCTGAAAGCGGCGGGCGCCGAGACGTTCGACGAGACCAACGCCAACTGCTGCTATGCGCGTTCGGACAAGGCGTGGGTGTCCGATCCTTCGGGCCTGCGCTGGGAGACGTTCCATACCCACGGCGAAGCCACTGTTTATGGTGAGGATCGCGGCCCCGTCAGCGCGGCGGCGCTTGCCGGCGCCTGTTGCGGATGATGCGGGCGCGCGCCGTTGCGGCGGAGGCGCTTGGCTCGCTTCTGCTCGCGGCGTGCGTGATCGGATCGGGCGTGCTGGCGAGTCGGTTGGCTGACGGGAATGACGCCGTCGCGTTGCTCGGCAACACAGCCGCCACGGCGGCGATGCTCTATGTGCTGATCGTGCTGCTGGGGCCGATCTCGGGCGCGCACTTCAATCCCGCGGTGAGTTTGGTGATGGCGCTGCGACGCGCGCTGACGTTGAACGAGGCGCTGGTCTTCGTCGTCGCGCAAGTCGTGGGATGCATCGCCGGCACGCTGCTGGCGCACGCCATGTTCGATCTGTCCCTGCTGCAGCAGGCGACGACCGTGCGCTCCGGCATCGGTCAGGCGCTGTCTGAGGGCGTGGCGACTTTCATGCTGGTATTCGCCATTCTCGGCGCCTTGCGCTGGCGTGCGGAGGCGGTTCCAGCCGTCGTCGCGCTGACCATTGCAGCGGGCTATTGGTGGACGGCGTCCACCTCCTTCGCCAATCCCGCCATCACCATCGCGCGTGCGATGAGCGACACCTTCGCGGGCGTGCGGCCGGCGGACGTGCCCGGCTTTGTCGGGGCGCAGATCGCCGGCGCGTTGGCCGCCGCAAGCGCGGGCGCGTTGCTTTTCCAGGAACGGACCGAAACATGAGCGATCATTTCCCCGTCGTGATCCATCACAATCCCGATTGCGGCACGTCGCGGAATGTTGTGGCCTTCGTGGAAGCGTGCGGCTATGCGCCGGTGATCGTGCGTTATCTGGAGACCGGCTGGACGCGCCCGCAGCTGCTCGCGCTGTTCGCCGCTGCAGGCGCCACGCCACGCCACATGCTGCGTGACAAGCACGAACTGGCGGCGGCGCTTGCGCACGCCGACGACGCCGCAATTCTCGAGGCGATGCTCGAACACCCGATCCTCGTAAACCGACCGATCGTGGCGACACCGAAGGGCATACGCCTGTGCAGGCCGAGCGAGACGGTCTTCGCGATACTCGACCGTCGGCCGGAAGACCCGCTCTTCAGGGAAGATGGCGAAGCCGTGGTGTTTCCGGAGACTGGCGTCTAACGCGCCCGCTGCGCCATGAGCTGCAGCACCGCAGCGGCGGCGCGGTCGGTTTCGCGGAGGGGTTCGGGCTTCCAGTTTTCCAAACGTCCGTTGAAGGGCCGCGCGCAGCCGCGGTCGTAGAGCGCCTGGTGCAGCGCGGTGAGCTTGCCGGCGTCGCCGTCGACGGGAACGATCAGCAGCGGCTTGCCGACGGCGGCGGCTTCGACGGCCATGTTCGCGCTGTCCGCGGTGACGAGGATGACGTCCGCCGTACCCAGCATCGCAAAGTACGGGTTCGGCCCCTCGCCGTCGTACCAAAGGCGCGTGAAGGGGCGCAGCTCCCGCGTGAACACGGCCCGCGCCTCCGCCGAGGTGCGCCGTGAGAGCGTCACCATCAGGCTGCCTTCGAGTGCGGAAAGCTCGCGGCTGATGCGACGCGCTGTTTCCGGCGTGATGTCCTGACGCTTGCTCTTGCCGCCGATGAGCACGGCGATGGCGGGCGGCGGCGCGGCGGAAAGATCCTCCACGAAGTCGCGCGCCTCCCTGGCGATGCGCTCGGGCGTCACGCGATGGCAGGCGCCGATGATCTGGAACGCATTCGGCGCTTCGAGACCGTCATGCTCGGGCGGGATGACGATGTCGAATTCGCGCGGATTGATGCGCGGGTCCTGGAGCTGAACGACGAGCGTGCGCGCCTGCGACCACAGGCGCACGCCCATCGACAGCGGCAGCGAGGCGCGTCCGCATCCGATCCAGATGTCCGGCCACGGCGGGTCGATCGGATCGGAGGCGGTGGTCAGCGCCTGCCGGGGCGCGGGCACGAAGCCTGGCGGCATCCAGGACCAGGGCGTACGCAGGCGCACCCGCTTGACGACGATCTCCGAAGGCGTGCGCCGGGCGATCGCCTCCGCAAGGCCCAGCGCCTGATTTTCGATGCCGGCGCGTCCGTCCGTCACCGTCCAGATGCGCAGCGTCCGCGCCGGTTGGAAACCCACCGTCTGCATGCGTCAGCCGTCTTGGCTTTGCTGACGGCCTGAGTGCGGGGCGGCGGAACCTTTCATCGAACGCAATGTGGTGCGCAGGCGCCCCGGACCGCAAGGCGTCCCCGTTGGAATTCCGGAACGAACGGGTCGATCAGGCGTGCGGGTTCACTTCCACTTGATCTTGAGGATCTCGTAGGACTTCGCGCCGCCGGGGGCTGCGACTTCAACGACGTCGCCGACTTCCTTGCCGATCATCGCGCGGGCGATGGGCGAAGAAATGGAAATCTTGCCGGCGCGCACGTCGGCCTCGTCTTCACCGACAATTTTGTAATTGGCTTTGTCGCCGGAATCCTCATCGAGCACGGTGACGGTCGCGCCGAATTTCACGGTGTCGCCGCCGAGGCGCGACACGTCGATGATCTGCGCGCGCGCGAGCTTGTCCTCAAGCTCCGCAAGGCGGCCTTCGATAAAGCTCTGGCGCTCCTTCGCCGCATGGTATTCGGCGTTCTCCGACAGGTCGCCGTGCTGGCGCGCTTCCGAAATCGCCTGGATCACGGAAGGCCGCTCAACGGTCTTCAAACGCTTCAGTTCTGCGTCGAGGGCGGCATGGCCCTCGGCGGTCATTGGCACCTTGTCCATACGGTCTGGAACTTTCGTTCTGCTCACGAACCACGAAAATCGGGACGAAAGTCAGCCATGCCCACGCCCGTGCGTCAAGCATAGCTCTGCAAGGGGCGCACCTCGAGATCGCCGGACTTCAGGCGCTCAATGGCCCGGATGGTCGCCTTCGCCCCGGCGATGGTCGTGTAATAGGGGATATCCTGCTGCAAGGCCGTGCGGCGTATCGAAAAACTGTCGCGATAGGACTGTGCGCCCTCGGTCGTATTGAAGACGAGCTGCACGTCGCCGTTCTTCATGGCGTCCACGATGTGCGGGCGACCTTCGGCGACCTTGTTGATCCGCTCCACCGCCACACCTGCCTTGGCGAGCCAGCTCGCCGTGCCCGCGCTCGCGAGAATGGAGAAGCCGAGAGCGATGAGATCCTTCGCCGCGGAGACGATGGCGGCCTTGTCGCTGTCCTTCACCGAGATGAAGACGACGCCTGTCGTCGGCAGCGTGTCGCCGGCCGCGATCTGCGCCTTCGCGAAGGCGGCCTGGAAGTCCGCGTCGATGCCCATCACTTCGCCGGTGGAGCGCATTTCCGGGCCTAGGATCGGATCGACGCCGGGAAAGCGTGCGAAGGGGAAGACGGCTTCCTTTACGGCCACATGGCCGTTCTTGCGTTTCGGTCGCTTGATCGACGCCAGCGACGCGCCCGCCATCACCTGCGCGGCGATGCCCGCGACCGGCGCGCCCGTGGCCTTCGCGACGAAAGGAACCGTGCGCGAGGCGCGCGGATTGGCTTCAAGGATGTAGATGTCGCCGTCCTTGATCGCGAACTGGATGTTGATGAGGCCCCGCACCTCAAGCGCGCGCGCGAGCACTTCGGTCTGGCGCTCGATCTCGGCGACGATCTTCTTCGAGAGCGTGTAGGGCGGGAGCGCGCAGGCGCTGTCGCCGGAATGGATGCCGGCTTCCTCAATGTGCTCCATCACGCCGCACACCCAGACGGTCTCGCCGTCGCACACGGCGTCCACGTCGACCTCTATGGCGTCACGCAGATAATGATCGACAAGCACGGGCGAATTCTCGCTCGCCTTCACCGCATGCGTGACGTAGCGCATCAGTCCTTCATCGTCGTAGACGATTTCCATGGCGCGTCCGCCCAGCACGAAGGAGGGGCGCAGCACGACCGGGTAGCCGACCGCACGGGCGGCGGCGAGCGCCTCTTCCTCGCTGCGGGCGGTGGCGTTGTCGGGCTGCTTCAGGCCGATCTTCCTCAGAAGCTGCTGAAAGCGCTCGCGATCTTCGGCGAGATCGATGGCGTCGGGCGTGGTGCCGAGGATGGGCGCGCCCTCGGCCTCCAGCGGCTGCGCGAGTTTCAGCGGCGTCTGTCCCCCGAACTGCACGATGACGCCCTTGAGCTTGCCCTTCGATTTTTCGACGTCGAGGATTTCGATGACGTCCTCGGTCGTCAGCGGCTCGAAATAGAGGCGGTCGGAGGTGTCGTAGTCGGTCGAAACCGTCTCGGGATTGCAGTTGACCATGATGGATTCAACGCCGAGATCGCGGCACGCGAACGCGGCGTGGCAACAGCAATAGTCGAACTCGATCCCCTGGCCGATGCGGTTGGGCCCGCCGCCGAGGATGACGACCTTCTCGCGATCCGTCGGATCGGATTCGCATTCGGGTTCGCCGCCGAACACGGCTGTCTCGTAGGTCGAGTACATATAGGGCGTCGAGGCGCGGAACTCTGCGGCGCAGCTGTCGATGCGCTTGAACTGCGGGCGCACGCCGAGCTTGTGGCGCGCCTTGCGGACGGCGGTTTCCTTTGCGCCGGTGAGTTTTGCGAGACGCGCGTCGGAAAAGCCCATCGCCTTCAACGCACGCAGGCCGGGCGCGTCCCGGGGCAGGCCGCGGGCGCGGATGTCGGCTTCGGCGGCGACGATCTCGGCGATCTGGCGCACGAACCACGGATCGTAGTGCGACGCCGCGCAGATTTCCTCTTCGGTGAGGCCGCGCCGCAGCGCTTCCGCGACGACGAGCAAGCGGTCCGCGTGCGGCGTCACGAGGCGCTCGCGCACGGCGGCGCGCCCGCCATCCTCGTCGCCGGCGCCCTTGAACTCGATCTCGTCGAGCCCGGCGAGGCCGGTGTCGAGTGACCGCAGCGCCTTCTGCAGAGACTCCTGGAAAGTGCGCCCGATGGCCATCGCTTCGCCGACGCTCTTCATCGACGTCGTCAGCGTCGGATCGGCGCCGGGATACTTTTCGAAAGCGAAGCGCGGGATCTTGGTGACGACGTAGTCGATTGTCGGCTCAAAGCTCGCCGGCATCGCGCCGCCTGTGATGTCGTTGGCGATCTCGTCGAGCGTGTAGCCCACGGCGAGTTTCGCCGCGACCTTGGCGATCGGAAAGCCCGTCGCCTTTGAGGCCAGCGCCGAGGAGCGCGACACGCGCGGGTTCATCTCGATGACCACGAGACGGCCCGTCTTCGGGTTCACCGCGAACTGCACGTTCGAACCGCCGGTCTCCACGCCGATCTCGCGCAGCACCGCGATGCTTGCGTTGCGCATGATCTGGTATTCGCGGTCGGTCAGCGTGAGCGCCGGCGCCACGGTGATGGAATCGCCCGTGTGCACGCCCATCGGGTCGATGTTCTCGATGGAGCAGATGATGATGCAGTTGTCCGCTTTGTCGCGGACGACCTCCATCTCGTACTCCTTCCAGCCGATGAGGCTTTCATCGATCAGGATCTGGCCGACGGGGGAGGCGTCGATGCCGCTGCGCGCGATCGTCTCGAATTCCTCGACATTGTAGGCGACGCCGCCGCCGAGGCCCCCAAGCGTGAACGAAGGCCGCACGATCGCCGGCAGGCCGACTTTCTCCAGCGCCTTCATGGCTTCCGCGAAGCCCGCGACGCGATCGTAGCTGACCGTGCCGTCGGCGTTCTTCACCTCGGGCGAACTGGCGATCGCCGAGCGGGGGCTCTCGAGGCCGATCGCGTCCATCGCCGCGCGGAATTTCTGGCGGTCCTCCGCCTTCTCGATGACGTCGGCGCGCGCGCCGATCATCTCGACGTCATACTTGTCGAACACGCCGCGGTGGAACAGCGCGAGCGCGGTGTTGAGCGCCGTCTGCCCGCCCATCGTCGGCAGCACAGCGAAGCCGCCCTTCGTCAGCGGGCGTTCCCTGGCGATGATCTTTTCCACGATCTCCGGCGTGATCGGCTCGACATAGGTGGCGTCGGCGAGATCGGGATCGGTCATGATCGTCGCCGGGTTCGAGTTCACCAGCACGACCCGGTAGCCCTCGCCCTTGAGCGCCTTCACCGCCTGCACGCCGGAATAATCGAACTCGCACGCCTGCCCGATGATGATGGGTCCGGCGCCGATGATCAGGATCGTTTCGAGGTCCGTACGTTTCGGCATGCGCGCGAACCCGCGTTCGGCGGGCCTCCGAGTCAGCTGCAAATGGCAAAATCGGGCGTGGATAGGCGATAGGGGGCGGGGGTGCAAGCACCACCACGGCGCGGGCCGTCGCATGCGTCACGCGGAGTCTCGTCGGGGTTCCTGCGGAACCGCTGTTCGATTCGATCCAGTCGGCGACACGCCCCGTAAGACCGCCCGGGAACAGCTCAGGGATGGTCATTGCAATGCTTCCAGGGAGCACACAGTGCTTTTGAAATCGTCTCTCACCGCCATCGCCGCCCTCGCTTTCGTGACGGCGTGCTCTTCGCCGGAAAAGGCCGCTGAAACCGAAGCCGCGACGCCGCCCGCGGCCGCTGCGACGGAGGCATCCGTCACTGTCGGTGGCGCGCCGATGTATCCGTCGAAGAACATCATCGAGAACGCCGTCAATTCCGCCGATCACACCACGCTCGTTGCGGCGGTGACGGCGGCGGGGCTTGTCGAGACGCTTTCGGGTTCGGGGCCGTTCACGGTGTTCGCGCCGACCAATGCGGCGTTCGGCAAGCTGCCGGCCGGTACGGTCGATACGCTGCTGCTGCCTGCCAACAAGGACAAGCTGACCGGCGTGCTGACCTATCACGTCGTGAGCGGGCGCACGTCGGCGGCTGATCTCATCGCCGCCATCGACGCCGGTGGCGGTCAGGCGGAACTGACCACGGTTCAGGGCGGCAAGCTTGTCGCGCGCAAGACCGCGACAGGCGTGTCGATCACGGACGCCAACGGCGGCGTGTCCAACGTGACGATCGCGGACGTCTTCCAGTCGAACGGCGTGATCCACGTCGTCGATACGGTCGTCCTGCCGAAGGCCTGATCGAAACGGAGCGGGGCCGACTTCAGGTCGGCCCCGTCTCACTTTCAGGCGCGGCGCGATCCACCGAAATGCCGCGTGTTTTCAAGGACTCCCGCAACAGGAACTCGATCTGCGCGTTCACGCTGCGCAGCTCCGCCGCCGCCAGCCGCTCGACCGCCGCGTGGAGCGCGGGGTCGAGGCGGAGCGGGAAGGCTTTGCGCGGAGCGGCCGGCATTACTGGTAGAGCGTGCCAGTGTTGACCACGGGTTGCGCGTCGCGGTCGCCGCACAGCACGACGAGGAGGTTTGACACCATCGTCGCGCGTCGCTCGTCGTCGAGGGTGACGATGGATCGCTCGGAAAGCTGGTTGAGCGCGCTTTCCACCATGGTCACGGCGCCGGCGACGATGGTCTTGCGGGCCGCGAGCACCGCTTCGGCCTGCTGACGGCGGAGCATGGCGCCGGCGATTTCGGGCGCGTAGGCAAGGTGGGAAAGCTTGGCCTCGTCGACGACGATGCCGGAGACGCTCACCCGCTCCTGCAGTTTCTCCCGCAGCAATTTGGAAACCTTCTCGCCGTCGGCGCGAAGGGTGGGCTCCTCGTCCTCGGAGTGGTCGTAGGAGAAGTGCGAGGCGATTTCGCGCAGCGCCGTCTCCACCTGGATTTCGATGAAAGTCTCGTAGTCGTCCACGTCGAAGAGCGCCTGCGCGCTGTCGGCGACGCGCCACACGATGACCGCGCCGATCTCGATCGGGTTGCCGCGCTTGTCGTTCACCTTGAGCTTTTCGGACGTGAGGTTGCGCACCCGCAGCGAAATCTTCTTGCGGGCGTACCAGAACCAGACCCAGCGCAGGCCGGGCTTCTTGTCGGTGCCCTTGTAGTTGCCGAACAGGGTGACGGCCGCGCCCTCGTTGGGCTGCAGGGTGAAGAAGCCGCACGCGATCAGCGTGATGGCCAGAACGGCCGCGATCAGGGCGCTGATGATGTAGCCGTCTTCCCGGATGATGCCGCCGGCGACACTGAAGATCCACCAGACCAGAAATCCGACGAGCCCGAGCAGGACGAGGAGCATGACCCCGCCATCCATGGTCGACGCCACGCGCTCGCGGGTGCGGACAAGTCTGCGGACGCCTTCGGGCATGTCATCGTCCATGTCGTGGTCCGGATCGTCGTGGGCCATGAGTTCCTCCAACATCAATGTGATATCATATTGATGTAACCGGGGCTGCGGTCAACCGGTTTCGGGGAGCGACGATCCGTTAAGCCGCCCCGGGGTAGAAGGATCAGGTCGTTTCGAGCGGACCCCAACATGCCTCGTGTGACTGCCTTTGCGTTCGCCATGCCACGCAGCCGGTCCGACCGGCGGGGGACGGTGATGCTCGGCTGGGCGCTGGCCGGCGCCGTCGTGGCGGGTCTCGTGGCGTGGTCGGTGGCGCTCGCCGAGCGCGAGAGCAGGGGCCACACCATCGTCCTGGCGCCCCTCTGACCGGCCGGAAGGACTAATTCGAATTAACGCTTCGAAGCGGGCGGAAGATTAACCGCGAAATGCGAAGGTTGGCGTTCCTGCTCCAACTGGAACCAGATCAAATGGCTCTGTTTCGCAACCTGCTTCGCCGCTCCGTGAGCCGCTTCGCCCGTGATCGACGGGGGAATGTCGCTGTCATCTGGGCGATCTGCGCGCTCGTTGTGCTGAGCTTCATCGGCATTGCGCTCGACTTCTCGCGCGCGCACTCCGTCAAGCAGTCGTTGCAGAATGCCGCCGACGCGGCAGCGCTCGTTGCGGAACGCATGGCGGACAAGCCGCTCGCCGAACGCCAGGCGGCGGCGGAGCAATATTTCCGCGCGACTCTCGCCGCGTATTCCTTCGGCGCCGACGCGACGATCAACATCGAGCACATGCCCGGTGGCGGGCACAAGGTTTCGGCGTCGATACCGTCGCCGACGACGCTGTCGCGCCTGATCGCCGATCGCGACATGGTCGTGCGCACGTCTTCCGAGGCCAAGCAGGAGGGCTCCGATCTCGAAGTATCGGTCGTCCTCGACATAACGGGCTCCATGAGCGGCCAGCGCATCACAGATCTGAAGGCCGCCGCCGTCGACCTCGTGAACATCGTCGTGCGCGACCAGCAGGAGCCGTACTACTCGAAAGTCGGCCTGGTGCCGTATTCGATTGGCGTGAACCTCGGCGCGAACGCCGCCGCCGCACGCGGCCCCGTCACGCCGCCGGTCAACATCACCGCTGCGACCTGGCGCAACGGCGCGACGAAGAACATCACGGGCGCGACGCGTGCGAACCCCGTCGTGATCACGTCGAACGCCCACGGCTTCGCGAACGGCGACTATGTGTATATCACCGGCGTCGCCGGCATGACGCAGCTCAACAACAAGATTTTCCGGGTCGCCGGCGCTGCAGCAAACACGTTCCAGCTGTCGGGCGTGAACGGGTCGGCCTACTCGAACTACTCCTCCGGCGGCACGATCCAGAAGTGCTACACCGCCACCTGCGAAGTGCAGGTCACGGCGGCCGGCCACGGTCTGGCCAACGATGACCATGTGCTGATCTCCGGCGTCGCCGGCATGACGCAGCTCAACAACGGCGCGAATGCGACCTGGCAGGTGGGCAACGTCACCGCCAACACTTTCATCGCGCGGTCGACGAACGGCCCGGCGTTCAGCAACTATACGAGCGGCGGCCAGTCCTTCTGCACGGTCGCGGGCTGCGAATACTTCCGCTTCATGAATGCGAGCAGCACGAGCGTTCAGCGCGTCCACCGCATCAGCACCTGCGTCAGCGAACGCGTGGGGCCGCAGGCCTACACGTCGGCGGCGCCGTCGGCGGCCTGGGTCGGTCGGGTCTATGACTCGACGGCCAATCCTTGCCCGGGTGCGACGGTCACGCCGATGACGAGTGACAAGACTGCGCTGACGAGCGCCATCAACGCCTACACGGTGACCGGATCCACGGCGGGCCACATCGGGATCGCGTGGGGCTGGTACATGCTGTCGCCGACCTTCTCGAACCTGTGGCCTGCAGCGAGTCAGCCCAAGCCCTATGGCAGCCCGAACCTGCGCAAGATTGCGGTCATCATGACCGACGGCGAATTCAACACGCCCTACTGCACCGGCGTCATCGCGCGGAACGCCGGCACGGGAAGCGGCAACGCCTCGGACAAGATCACCTGCAACGCCACCAACGGCGATCCCTTCGATCAGGCGCGCGCGCTGTGCACGGCGATGAAGAATTCCGGCGTCACCGTTTACACGGTGGGCTTCGGGCTCTCGAACGGCAGCACGGCAGCGTCGGTGATGCAGGATTGCGCCTCGGGTGCGGGCAACGCCTTCAGCGCTGCAAATGGCGCAGAACTGCGCGCCGCGTTCCGCAGCATCGCCACGGCGATCTCGCTGCTCAGGCTGTCGAAGTAAGCGCCGTGCGCCGGGCCGTTCAGGCGGCCTGACGGACGACCTCGTTCGCTTCGTCGAGGAGGACGACGGTCGGGTTGTAGTTGCGCGCCTCTTCGGCGGGCAGCTGGCCGTAGGTCACGACGATGATCCGGTCGCCCTTCTGGACGAGACGGGCCGCCGCGCCGTTGACGCCGAACACGCGCGAACCGCGGGGCGCTTCGATCGCGTAGGTCGTGAAGCGGGCGCCGGTGGTGATGTTCAGCACATCCACCTGTTCATGCGGGTAGATCTCCGCCGCATCGAGGAGATCGCGGTCGATGGCGATGGACCCCTCGTAGTGGAGGTCCGCCTGGGTGACCGTGGCGCGGTGAAGCTTGGACTTCATCATCGTCAGGAGCATGTGGGCCTCCGACCTCCGTCACGCATGTGTGCGTCCGCGAAGGCGCGCGTCAGATAGGGCGTCGGTGACACGATTGCAACCTGTCTCGCCGGTGCGAAGAGAAGTTCGGCCGTTCAGGCCGCCGGGCGGAAATTGATCGCGATCGTCGTGCGTTCGCCGGCGGCGGGGCGGCCATCCTCCAGGGTCGGGGCGGCGCGATATTTCTGCGCGACGCGCAGCGCGGCCGCCGCAAATCCGTACCCGTCAGGGGTTTCCGTGGTCGCCCGGCAGCGGATCGCCAGATCGGCGCCGATCAGGCAGTCGAGCACGACGCGGCCCTCCACGCCTCTGCGTGCAGCTGCTTCCGGATAGGCTGCTGCGAGGTCCCTCGCGCTCGCGCGCTGGGCCCATCGCGGTCGCGAAGGCGGGCGGACCGCGGGCGCCGCCGGCGGCGGTGTGACAGGCGCGATGACCGCAGGCGACGTGGTCGGAGTGAGCGGCACATCCCGCAGGAGCGCGGAGGCGGCCTCGGGATCGCCGACCGTCGCCGGCGCGCGCTGCGGCGCAGGCGCGGGCGTGGCCGCGGGGATGGTCCGCAGCGTAGGCGCTGGCGTGGGTCCGTCGTCCACTGGCGGCGGGCTGGCGGCCTGCGGCTGGCGTTGGGGCGGCGGATCGCGGCGCGCCGGCGCCGGGCCCGGACTGGCGGCGACCGCGTTCGAGGCCGACAGCGATTCCGGCGCGACGCCATCGTCCGCGGGATTGGTGGACGCCGCCGGCGGCAGCCAGTCGTCCAGCGGGGCGGCGGTCTGCTCGGGCGGCGGTCCCCGGAACTGCTGGTACACGTAGAAGCCGCCGCCGCCGACCACAGCGAGGAAGATCAGAAAGGCGATGCCGCGCATGCCGCCGCCGGACTCGCGCGGCGGCGCGGCGGAAGGCGGTTCGACGCGCGCGCGCGCGGGGTGCGGATCAAGACGGGGCGGCTGTGGCGCGGGGCGGGGAGCGGGACGCGCCTGCGGCGGCTGCATGTTGAACCCGCCGCGCGCGACTGGGCCGGGGCCGTGCTGTTGCATCGGCGGCTGCTGCGGCTGGTAGCTCGGCTGGTAGGGCGGTGGTTGTTGCTGCGGCTGATAGGATGCCGGCTGGTGCGGCGCCGGGGCCGAACGCGCGCCGAGCGCGCTGATGCGCGATTCCGCCAGTTCCGCGAACGTGCCGCCGCGCCCGAAGCGTTCGAGGTAGGCGTAGAAGTCGCCCGGATTGTTCGAGTGCTGGATCTGGCGCCAGAAGGAGGCTTCCTCCGCAAGCGGATCGGCCGGCGCTGCGGCGCGCGCCATGGTCGGCTGCGGCTGCTCGGCGGGACGTGCGCGCGCGGTGGCTGCGCCGCCCGACGGGAAGCGATGCACGACGCCTCGCGGCGGCGGCGACGCTTCGGGCTGTTCCGGAACGGGACGTCCGCCACCGGTCATCCGTGCGCGGCTCACCAGCCTGTCGACGTGGAAGACGATGGAGTCGATGTCCTGGGATTCAGGATCGCCGGTCCAACGCGAGAGTGCGTGCGCCTCGGTGCCGGCGAACATCGGCGGCAGCGGGTCCGAGCCCATCCGCGCCAGCACCATCTTGCCGGAGCGAAACGCCCGATCAGCCGCATCTACAAAGAGTTTCGAGCGTGCGGCGGCGGGCGTCCAGAGCACCACGATCGCGGCGCATTCGCCGATCGCGTCGACGACCGAAGCGGACCGAGAAACGGTAAATCCCGATCCCTGCAACGCGACAGCGAGCGCTTCCGCGAACGGCTGGTCATCGCGCACGAAGGCTACATACACGTCCGACATGGCCGCTCCCGTCGCGCCCGCTCCCAATAGCGGTTGTGGATAGCACGAACGGCGCCGTGGAACAGTAGTCCCTTCAGCACTTGTTTACGTTACGAATTGGAAGGCTCCGGTTGCCTCGTCGAGAAGCTCCAGGCGCCCATCGGCGACGCCGAAACGGGCGCCCGCCAGTTTCAGTCCCCGCGTTTCGATGGCTTCGGCGATGAAGGGGAAGCCGCGCAGGTTTTCCAGCGAGACCTTGACGCTCTCGCGTTCGAGCGCGGTCTGCGGATCGGCTTCGTGCGCGCAACGGCTCACCGCCGGTTCGAGCAGCGCCACCCAGGGCTGCAGGAAAACCATGTCCTGCCCGATGGTGTGGTCGAGCGCCGCCATGCAGCCGCCGCACTGCGCATGGCCCATGACGAGGATGGTGCGGACCTCCAGCTTGCGGACCGCGAACTCGATGGCCGCCGAGGTGCCATGCAGGCCGGCGCCGGGTTCGAACGGCGGCACGAGATTGGCCACATTGCGGATCACGAACAGCTCGCCGGGGCGCGCGTCGAAAATCGTGGCGGGGTCCACCCGGCTGTCGCAGCAGGCGATGACCAGGAAGTCCGGCTTCTGGCCCTCCGCCAGTTCTTCATAGAGAGCCCTTTCATAGGGCCAGCGTTTGGACCGGAAAGCGCGATAGCCTTCGAGGAGCCGTTCCATGACGATTTCTTCCGTGAAGCTTGCCCGGTGTGCGGGCGTTTTGTGGCGGGCTAGTCTCCACGGTGCGGCGAGGCAAGGGCGGCGGCGGAGAGAATGGCGATGCGACGTGTGGTGCGGACCTTTGCGGCGGCCATGGCGCTCTTCGCGGCGGCCTGCGGCACGACGCCGGCCACGCCCCTGCGGGGCGAGGGGCTGGCACGCCAGATCGCCGACGATGCGGTGGCCTTCAACGAGGCCTACGCGCGCGCCGTGTCGGGCCAGATCCTGCTCAACATCCTGCGCGCCCGTGATCGCCAGCCCCGATACTACCTCTCCATGTCCGGCATCCAGGATGCGCCGGGCCTGCGTTACAGGGAGAATTTCGGCATCAGCGGCACGCCGCTCGGCGAGGGCGCTTCGCCCTGGGGCTTCGGCAATTTCGGCATAGAACGCGAGACGCAGAGCCGGCCGAGCTACGCCGTGCAGCCGCTTTCGGCGGAAACGCTCACGCGCACCGTCTTTCTGCCGACGCCCACGAATGTCTTCGAGCACTACTGGCGCAGCGGTTGGTCGCGCGATCTGCTGATGTTTCTCATGGTCGAGAAGATCACGCGGATCGACGGCGCGGGCGTCACCGAATTCGTCAACGACGCCACGCTGCTGCGCGACGACTGTCGCGGCGAACCCGATGCGCGCCGGTGCGGCTTCGTGGTCGAGGCGCGGCGTCTCATCGCCGACATCGCAGCGCGCACGCCGGTGCGGGCGCGGCCGGGGGCGGGCGAAGTGTGCGGTCTCATCGAGGCGTTCGATACGCCGGCCCCGCTGGTCCCCGCGCGCGACAACCGCGCCTGCGAGCCGCGCTTCGTGATCGGCGATGCGAGCTTTGTGCTCTCGCTGCGCTCGTTCGACGACATGGTGTTCTATGTGGGCGAGCTCATGCGTCCGGCGGCGACGGAAAGCGGCGAGGGCGCGGTGATGGAGTCGCGGTTGACGGTGTTCGCCGCCGGACTTCGCACCGAGCGCGGCGTGCCGTTGTTTCGCATCCTGCCGAAGGACAGCGCCGAACGCGCCGCGCCGCGCGATCCGCATCTGCACTTCGCGGCGAGCGTGAGCTATGGCGGCAGGCGCTTCTTCGCCGGGCCTCCGGTGCCGCGTTCATGCGCCGCCGCCGCTGCCGAAGGCCTGTGCGCCGACGATCCCGCCGCGGGCGACCGTTCGTCCTCTGTCCTCTCGCTGCTTGCGGAAATTTTGGCGCTGAACCAGTCGCCCGAAGCGATCCGCGCGCCGAACCGGATCATCGTGGACTAGCGGCGGCGTCCGGCTGCTGCGTCACTTCGTTCGCCTGCCGGCGTTTTCTTGCGCGGTGGACGGGTTCGTCTATCAGTCCCGCGCATGGCCACCGAACAGCTCTTTCCGACACTGCTCTACCGCGCGCGCCTCGGCGGGCCCGGCGAGAAGCAGTTGCTTGCGTCGCTGGCGGACTCCGCGCGCGCCATCGCGATGGACGATGCGGCCGGGCAGGCGTGGTGCGCGAAGAACAATTATCGCGGTTATACCTCCTATGGCTCGCTCACCGATCTAGCGTGGCGGGACCCGGCGTTCGCGGACCTCGAGGCGCGCCTCGATGCACATGTCGCGGCGTTCGCGCGCGACCTTGAATTCGATCTCGGCGGACGTCCGCTCAAACTCGACAATCTCTGGATCAACATTCTCGAACCGGGCGGCGTGCACACCGGCCATATCCATCCGCACGCGGTGGTGAGCGGCACGCTCTATCTGGAGGTCCCCGACGGCGCGTCGCCGCTGAAGCTCGAGGATCCGCGCCTGCCGATGATGATGGCCGCGCCCCCCAGGAAGACGCGCGCGCGTCAGGAAAACCGGTCGTTCGTCCTTGTGACGCCGGCGCCGGGCGCGGTCGTGCTGTGGGAGGGATGGTTGCGCCACGAAGTGCCGCCGGCACGCGAGGACCTCGACGCCGAACGCATCAGCGTGAGCTTCAATTACCGCTGGAGCTGAGTTTTCTGCGCCGCCAGGAGCGCGCGCACGAACAGCACCATGGACTGCTTGGCGGCATTGAGCGCGCCGGTGTCGTTGCGCGTGCGCGCCATCATGATTGCGCCTTCGACGGCGCAGATGAAGGCGGTGGCGAATGTCTGCGCGCCTTCGCGTTCGAGACCCTTGGACATGGCCATTTCCGCGAGTTCCACTTCCCAGCTCGCGAACGCGTCATCGGCGGCCTTCTTGAGCGCCGGCGACGCGGACGCCGCTTCGAGGCCCACCAGCGCGATGATGCAGCCGTTCTCGTAGTCCGACGCTTCCAGATTGACGGCCCAGCCCGCAAAGGCGGTCTCGATATAATCCTCGACGGAACTCGTGATGGCGCTGCGGGCGCGGATGCCGTCGCGGACCGCCTCGCCCGCGCGGGTCACCGCCTCGATGGCGATCTGTTCCTTGCCGCCGGGAAAGTGAAAGTAGAGCGACCCCCGCGGCGCGCCGGAAAATGACAGCAGCTCGGCGACGCCGACCCCCTCATAGCCGCGGCGCCGGAAGAGGGTGGTGGCCGCCTCGATCATGGCCGCCTTGGGGTCCGGGTGGCGGGTTGCTGTCTTCATGGGTCTCTTTCCGCGTTCGCGCGCGTGGCCAATTGTGACAAAGATGAGGCTTGTTCCCCGACGGGTCCAGCCCTATAACTATGATGACCGTCATACATAGTGCATGGCGGTGCGTCCAGGAGTTTGGGCCATGAAGACCTCCCCGAAAGTGCTTGTGTCCGGGATTTTCGCCGCCGCCGCCCTGTGGGCCGTCGCCGGAACGACGCCCGCCGCCGCCGATGACGCCCGTGACCGGGCCGCCGCCATCCATGCCTGCAAGGTCGTGGTGGCCGACGAACTTCACATTCCCGTGGCCGATGTCCGCCTCGACAAGATCCGCACCCGCGCCCGGGTGATCGACGTGACCGTGGAAGCGCGCCGCAACAACAGCCGCCTCGCCACCGCCGCCTGCACCTACAACCGCAACGGCGGCAAGGTCGACGTGGTCATGAGCCCGCCGCTGGGCCGTCCCGCCGGCGCGTGATCCTGAAGGGTCTGCAACGGCGTCGCCGCGCGGAGGGGAGGCCCTTTGCGCGGCGGCGCGTGCGGCGTCGTGGCGGCTTGCCATGACCCGGGACGCGCCATAGCCGTATGATGACCGTCATACATAAGTAGGTCGGCCCAAGGAGATTTCTGCATGTCCTCCCCCCGCATCCTCATCGCCGCCGCCGTCGCCCTGGCTTCAACCGTCACGGCGCCCGCTTTCGCCAGCGACAACGAAGCCCGCTCGGCCGCCATGGCCGCGTGCAAGGCCGCCGTCGCCGAACAGCTCTCGCTCAACGTCACCGACGTGCGCCTCGACCGCATCAAGACCGGCTCGCGCCAGATCGAAATGCGTCTCGACGCCCGCAAGGACGGCCGCCGCGTAACCTTCGCCGAGTGCACCTATGTGCGCCGCTCGGGCGAGATCAACGTCGTCGTCGCGACGCCGCCGGCCGACGCGCCGCAAGCCGCGTCGAACTGATTGCGACCACATTTGCCGACTGAACGGCGCGCGTGCGGGGAGACCTGCACGCGCGCTTTTCTTTTCGGCGCGACGCGATGTTAGAACCCGGCGACAGGGAGATCGCCATGCTTCGACGCGCCGTCCTCGCCATCGTCTTCGCCGCCGCGCTCGGCGCACCGTCTCTCGCGCAGGAGTCCGCGCCCGCGCCGCCGCCGGCGCCGCGCGTGACGCTCGAGACGACGATGGGCGCGATCACCTTCGAACTCGACACCGTTGGCGCGCCGAAGACGAGCGCGCACATGCTGCGCCTGTTCAGGACACGTCATTATGTTGGCGCCGCGATTTTCCGTGTGGAGCCGGACTTCCTCATCCAGCTCGGCGATCTCGATCGCAATCTCGTCTATCGCCACCCGCCGGGGCCGCAGACGGTGCCGCTCGAAACCACCGGCATGCAGCACGCGCGCGGCACGGTCTCGCTCGCGCGGCTTGATGATCCCTCAAGCGGTCGGTCGAGCTTCTATTTCGATCTCGGGCCCAACCGGCATCTGAACGCGGACCCGAACGCGCCGCCGAACACCACAGGCTACGCCGTGTTCGGCAAGGTCGTTGAAGGCATGGACGTGCTCGATCGCATCAACGCTGTGGAGCGTGATCCGACGAAAGGCCCGTTTCCCGGCATGTTGCCGAAGGAGCCAATCGTGGTGACGGCGGTGCGGGTGCAGTAGCGCGTGCTCGAACCTTTCGGCGAGAACATCTGGATTGCGGCGGGCGGTGAAGCGTCGGTTGCGGGCTTCCGCTATCCGACACGGATGGCGGTGCTGCGTCTTGCGGATGGCGGGATTTTCGCGTGGTCGCCGATCGCGCTCACGGATGCGCTGAAATCGCATATCGATGCGCTGGGGCCGGTGCGTTTCATCGTGACGCCGACGGCCTTGCACGATCTCGCGCTACCGGCGTGGCGCGCGGCCTATCCCGAAGCGGTGCTCTATGCGGCGCCAGGATCGCGTGCGCGATGCAAGACTGTGTCCTTCGACTCCGATCTCGGCGAAGACGCGCCGTCCGCATGGGGAGGTCAGATCGATCAGGTTCCTGTGCGCGGCAACGCGATCGCGACGGAGATTGTCTTCTTTCATCGCGCAAGCGGCACGGCGTTGTTTGCGGACCTCTTGCAGAATTTCCCGCCGGGCTGGTTTCGCGGCTGGCGCGGCGTCGTCGCGCGCCTTGACGGCATGGTCGGCGTCGAAGCGCGCGTGCCGCAGAAATTCCGCGTCGCCTTCACCGATCGTCGCGCGGCGCGCGAAAGTCTTGCGCGCATCTTTGCGTGGCCCGTTCAGAACGTGATCATGGCGCACGGCGACCCCGTGCGCGGCGATGGCGCCGCCTATCTGCGGCGCGCGTTTGCGTGGCTGGGGGAGAAGCTATGACGACGCTGAAGGGGACATGCCACTGCGGCGGCGCGCACTGGACGATGGCGGGCGATCCCGGCCCGGTGACGGCGTGCAACTGCACGCTCTGCCGACGCTACGGCGCGCTGTGGGCCTATGACTATGAGAACGAACGCATCGCGATCGCCGGCGTCACGACCGCCTATACGCGCCCCGGCAAGGCTGATCCGGCGCTGGAAATGCGCTTCTGCCCAACCTGCGGCTGCGTGATCTGCTGGCGGGGTTTGCGTCTCGACGAAGAAGGGCGCCGGCGCATGGCGGTGAATGTGCGTCTCGCGGAACCGGAAGCGGTGGCGCATCTGCCCATCGATCACTTCGACGGGCTGGATACGTTCGAGGATTTGCCGACGCGCGGGAAGTGCGTGCGGGATTTGTGGTTTTGAGCGTCGCTCAGTGCTTGGTCGCGATCTCGGCTTCGCCTTCGAGCAGCCATAGGCGGAGGATTTCGCCGGAGTCGGGCTTGGGTGCGCGGGCGTCGGCATCGCGCTGGATCGCTGCGGCGAGCGCCCGTTCTGCGTACGCTTCGACGGTCAGGCCCGTCGCATCGGCGGCCTCGCAGAGGCTGGCCGCGAGATCGGCGTGCAGGGGCAGGGTGAGTGTCATCGCGGGCGGTTCTCCTTGCCGTGACGGATGCCGATCACGATCACCTTGGCGGACGTCAGTCGATAGCGGACCACATAGGCGGCGCGGGCGTAGCGCAATACGAGAACGTAGCGTTGTCGATCCTGTGACTGGCCACGATACGGGTTATCGGCGAGCGTGGCGATCTCCGCCCGGAGCCAACGCATGCGACGTTGCGCTGCGAGATAACTCATCTTCATCAGAAAAGTTTCGAAGCGATCGAGGTCACGCTCGGCCTGCGGCCGCACCTCGACCGTCCGGGTCATTTGGCGCCGGGATGCTTTGCGGCGATCCGAGCTTCGAGCGCGTCGAACGCGACGTCCAGCGGGACATTCGCGCTCTCGGGCTCCGGCCCTTCATCCCACGCCTCGTCGTCAGTCGCCGTCCACGCCTCGACGGCCTCCGCCACAATGGCCTCCGCGCTCACCCCGCGCGCCCGCGCCTCACGCTCCAGCCGCGCGGCGGTTTCGGGAGGGAGGGAGATGGTGAGGGTGGTCATAGCGGAAGCTAACACGAATGCAGTTGGACAGAAATGATTGATCGGTGGCTTGAGCGATTGCTACGCGCTACCAGCTAAATTGATCGAAGAAATGTCTCATCGAGGGTTACCTCTTCGACCATTTCAACATTGACGCCGAGCCGCCGTTCCTTGAGCAGGTGGCAGAGTGTTTCCCCGTCAATCAGGTCGATCGCAGGGGCGCCGTCTCTGGTCGCCTCCCGGCGCGCGTCTGCAGTGAACGTTCCAGTGGTGATGATCAGGCCCTTGTCTGCACGCCCCACCATTGCGCCACGAAAGTCGCGAACAGCGGACGCGCCGACCGATCCCTTCCAGCGTTTGCACTGGAATGACACTTGGAATGAAACCAAATTCATTCGGAGTATGCCGACGCCGTCGATCCCGCCATCCCCAGGTTGGCCAGTAACTTCTACCTTCGTAAATCCCGATTCCCGCAACAGTCTTTGTGCCAATCGCTCAAATGCGCTTGGAGAAATGTCGCCGATGATCTCCAGCAGACGATCAACCCATGTGTCTTGATCGTCATCAGGGATGGCGAGGACGCTCGTTTCCGACGGTGCCTCGGTTTCTTCTCTGTCTTGGGCAGCTCGTGCGACTGCGTTTACCCTCGCAAACACCCCACGAGCCTCTGCTTCGGAAAGTGAATCGCCGCGATCGGTGATCGACCACACGGCACGTGCGCTGTTCTGAAGTACGCCATCCTTCTTCAGATATGTTCGCACCCACGCCAGTCGATACTGGAACTCTGTGCGGGTACCCTGAGTATGGGGTGCAGAAAGAACTTGGTCCGACAGCGCCAGTGCGCGGGCCACCCCATCCTCGATTTCTTCGATACTGGCTGATCCGCCTCGCTCTCGAATGACCTGCAGTGTTGGCCAAACAAGCTTTGGATACGCCAGCTCAGCAGGTATCTCGCGCGTCAACTGTGTCCCCACAACAGCTTGTCAATTATCCAGGAAGCTCCGCAGCTTCCGGCTTCGGCTCGGGTGCTTCAGCTTCCGCAGCGCCTTCGCTTCGATCTGCCTGATCCGTTCGCGGGTGACGCTGAACTGCTGGCCGACTTCTTCGAGCGTGTGGTCCGTGTTCATGCCGATGCCGAAGCGCATGCGCAGCACGCGTTCTTCGCGGGGCGTCAACGAGGCCAGCACACGCGTCGTCGTCTCGCGGAGGTTCGACTGGATCGCCGCGTCCACCGGCAGGATCGCCGACTTGTCCTCGATGAAATCGCCGAGGTGTGAATCCTCTTCGTCGCCGATGGGCGTCTCGAGCGAGATCGGCTCCTTGGCGATCTTCATCACCTTGCGGACTTTTTCGAGCGGCAGGCCGAGCTTTTCCGCAAGCTCCTCCGGCGTCGGCTCGCGGCCGATCTCGTGGAGCATCTGGCGCGACGTGCGCACGAGCTTGTTGATCGTTTCGATCATGTGGACCGGGATGCGGATCGTGCGCGCCTGGTCGGCGATCGAGCGGGTGATCGCCTGCCGGATCCACCACGTCGCATAGGTCGAGAACTTGTAGCCGCGACGGTACTCGAATTTGTCGACCGCTTTCATCAGGCCGATATTGCCCTCCTGGATGAGATCCAGGAATTGCAGGCCGCGGTTCGTGTATTTCTTGGCGATGGAGATCACGAGGCGG
>JAEUMP010000005.1:5000-194257 GCA_016791445.1 Hyphomonadaceae bacterium
GACGGGATGGTTTCTCGTCGCCACGGTCATCGCGGCCGGCGTCGCCGCCGCCGCGCGCTGGCTCTGGCGATCGGGTGACGCCGACGTGTTCGCCGTCTTCTACGGCTGGTTCATCTGGATCGCGCTGGCGTTCCTCGTGTGCGCAGGCTTCGAGGGCGGCGTCGGCGCGGACAAGATCCCGCACCGCCTCGCATGGCTTGCCGCCGCCGGCGGCGTCGTCACGCTCGGCCGGCATGACCGCCACGCGCTTGTGACGGCAGGCGGCGTGGTGTTCTTCATCGCCGCGATCGCCGCGATCCTCGTCGACCTCGGCGTCGATCTCATGACGGCGGCCCTCCTCTTCGGGCTTTGCGCACTGCTGGCGCTTGCAGGCGGCTACATTCTGCGCCGGAGGGCGAAAGCATGACCTTCACACTCGCCCAACGCCTCATCGCCGTCGGCGCACTCTGCCTCGCTGCGCTCATCGGCCTTGTCGTCATGGAGGGTCGCGCCCGTGCGGCGGGAACGGAAGTGCTGTTGCGCATGCAGCCGGTCGATCCGCGCGCGCTGCTGACCGGCCATTATGTGATGTTGTCGTTCGCCGACCAGCTTGAACCGGGCGAGCCGTGCCCGCCGCTGCGGGACCATCAGGCGTCGCCCAACTTCTTCCGCGCCGACGATGGCCAGAACTGGCTCGCGCTCAAGCCGGACGGCGATGTGCACGTCCTCGCGGGCGAATACGCCACGAAGGCCGAAGCGCTGGCGCACGCGCCGATCGCCGCGCGCGGCGCCGCGAGCTGCAGCACGACCTTCCGTCAAATACCTGGCGCGACCGACGGCGCAGGAGACGAGGTCGCCACCGTCTTCCTGCATCTCTCCATCGACCGCTTCCACGCCGATCAGGACGAAGCGGAGGCGCTCGAGGCCATCCTGCGTGACCGCACTTCGATCGACCGCGTCGCGGCCATCGTCTCCGTCGGCTCGGACGGCGCCGTCCGCACCAAGGGAGTCATGGTCGACGACAAACGCGTCGAGTTGACCTGGTTCTGATCAGGACGCGCGTCGCGGCAGCAGGATCGGATACAACACGAGGCCCGCGAGGAAGCCGCCGAGATGCGCTTCCCACGCGATCGGCAGGACCCCGCTGAGGCGCGCCGCCGCGGCGAGCGCCACGTTCACGAGCACGAACACCAGCCCCATCTGCAGCACCTGACGCGTCCGCAACGCGACCCGCCAGTCCGCAAACGGCGCAAGCAGATACGCCGCAAACAAGCCGCACGCTGCGCCGGACGCCCCCACCGCCGGGATCGGCGAGCCCCAGTTGATCACGACATACGCAACGCCGCCGGCTGCGGCGGAACCGAAGAACAACGCGAGAAATCTCAGCGCGCCGTCCGCGTCACGCCCGAACCGCGCCGCGACCAATTCGCCGGTCTGCAGGATCAGCATCAGGTTGAAGAACAGATGCAACAGGCCCGCATGCACAAAGGCGTGCCCGAAAAGACTCGCCACCGCGCCGGGGACCCCGGCTTCGCCATCAACGAAGTGCGACGGCGTCACTGCAAGCGCGCCCGCCAGCGCCGCGAACGCGCGCGGATCAAGCAGGTACGACGCGACATGCGCGAGCGCGATCGCAAGCGCCAGAAGGGTGACGACACGCGGCATGCGCATCAGTCGTCCGGGCGGCGGCCCCTCCTGCTCCTGCGGTTCAAGCGTGCTCATGTCCGCCCATGTGGGAAGCGCGCGCGACGGGCGCCACCACCTCAGGCGCCCTTCCACTCCGGCTTGCGCTTCTGCGCGAACGCCATCGGACCTTCCTTGAGATCGTCGCTGCGGAACATCGCCTGGATCGCGGGATACTTGTTCTGGTTGGCGAGACCTGCGGCGACCGTCGGCTCCTCAAGGCCCTTGTAGACCGCCTCCTTCGATGCGCGGATCGACATCGGGCTGAGTTCGAGAATCTGCGCCGCCCATTTCTTCGCAACATCGACCGATTGCCCCGCCGGCGCGACCTCGTTCACGAAGCCGAGCTCCTTGCCTTCTTTCGCGGAAACATGACGCCCGGTGAGGATCATCCCCATCGCCTGTTTCAACCCGATCTGGCGCGGCAATCGATGCAAGCCGCCCGCAAGCGCGGCGAGCCCTACGCGCGGCTCCGGCAAAGCGAACGTCGCGTTCTCCGCCGCGATGATAAGATCGCAGGCGAGCGCAATTTCAAAACCGCCGCCCATCGCCACGCCGTTCACCGCTGCGATCACCGGCTTGGTCAGATCATAGCGGCTCGTGAGTCCGCCGAAGCCCGTGGCCGGCGTCCACATCTTGCCGCCCATCGCCTGATATTTGAGGTCATTGCCCGCGCTGAAAGCCTTTTCCCCGGCGCCTGTCACGATCGCGACCCAGAGTTCGGGATCGGCCGCGAATTCGTTGAACACTTCTTCCATCTCGGAATTCGCCGGCGGGTGAACGGAGTTCATCACCTCTGCACGGTTGATGGTGACGACGAGCAGTCGACCGTCTTTTTCGGTCTTCACGAATTCACGTTGGGTCATCGTCGTACTCCTTCAGATCGTGCGAGACGTCGCGAGATCGCGCGCATACCGCTGCCAGTTTTCCACATAGTGCTGTGCGGAGAAGCGGTTCATCTGCACCTGCTGCTCCGTCATTTCACGCGCCACCCGCGCTGGCGCGCCGGTGATGAGTTGTCCCGGTTCGAAACTCTTGCGTTCCGTGACCAGCGAATGCGCGCCGACGAGGCAGTTCGCACCGATCTGTGCGTGGTTCAGCACTGTCGCCTTGATGCCGATCAGGGCGTTGTCGCCGATGGTGCAGCCGTGCAGCATCACCTGATGACCGATGGTGACGCCTTTGCCGATCGTCAGCGGCGCGCCCATGTCCGTGTGCAGCACAGAGCCGTCCTGCACGTTCGAATTTTCGCCGACGACGATGGGTTCATTGTCGCCGCGCAGCACCGCGCCGAACCACACGCTTGCATTGCGCTTGAGAATCACCCGGCCGATCAGCACCGCCGTGGGCGCCACCCAGAACGCGCCCGCCTCCTCGACCTCGAGATCGGCGTCCGCCAATCGATAGATGTGCATGAGCCGCTCCTTCGCAGTCGCAAAACATTCACGCCGCCGCAACGCGACGTTAACCTTCTTCGTCGTCTTATGAGCGTCATGGCGCACCTACAAGGCGCGCTGTCTGGAACAAGGAGAAGCCCAGTGGGGTCATGCCGCGCTGCAAGCGCGCCCCGCCTAAGCCCCAAGGACGCCGGAACGGCGCCGGGCCGCCTCTCTTCGAGTCTCGACAATTCGATCGTCCACACCGCCGTCGGCTCCGCGCCGGCGGCGTTTTCATTTCTGCATACGTCCTAGGAGGGGTTCCATGGCGAAGCGTCCAATGAAGCGTGCGACACGCGAGACCACGCGGGAAACCCGAGCGAACGCCCGGGATGATGCGCGCGGCAGGCTGCAGGTCGTGCACGGCGGCTGGGATCCCGCAAACGACTCGAACCGCGACCAGAGCTACATCAAGACCATCAAGGCCAAGTCCAAAGGCCAGGAGCGCCTCATCAAGGCGATCGACAGCGACAACCTCGTTCTCGCCCTCGGCCCTGCCGGTACGGGCAAGACGTATCTCGCCATCGCCAAGGCGGTGGAAGCGCTCGAAGCCGGCAAGGTCGGCCGCATCGTGCTTTCGCGACCGGCGGTGGAAGCGGGTGAATCGCTCGGCTTCCTGCCCGGCGCCATGGAAGACAAGCTCGCGCCCTATCTGCGCCCGCTCTACGACGCGCTGTCCGATCGCCTCTCCCCCAAGCGGCTGAAATCGCTGATGGCGGAAGGGCTTATCGAAATTGCGCCTGTCGGCTTCATGCGCGGGCGCACGCTCAACAACGCGTTCGTCGTCATCGACGAAGCGCAGAACTGCACCTTCGGGCAGATCAAGATGCTGCTCACGCGCCTCGGCTGGCACTCGACGATGGTCGTGACCGGCGATCCCGCACAGACCGATCTCCTGCCCGAACTTTCGGGCCTCGCGGAAGCGGCCAACCGCCTCGACAATCTTCCCGATGTGTCGGTCGTTCGCCTCGAGGAACAGGACATCGTGCGTCACCCGCTCGTCGCGAAGATGCTGACGGTGCTGTAGGTTTCGTCATTCAGATTTCGGTAACCGCGACTCGCGCTTACTCAACGCATCAGCAACTGGCTTGAAGGGCGGATCAGCCGGAGCGCAAGCTCCGGCTGCTTCCGTTCTCGCATCCCTTCACGCGTCGCGCGGCGGTGACCATGCGCCGATGAAGCGCGACGACGTCGACTCCAGATCGCCGCCCTCGACCTCGAACGCCACCCACGACGCCGTCGGCATGTCGCCGAGAAAGGCGCGGGCGAGCGCGCTGCGGTCGCCGCTCCGCTCGATGAGCGTGGCGACGAGTTCGTGCATGCCCGGATTATGGCCCACCATCAGGACGCACGCGGCCGCGACAGGCGCTGCATGATCGGCCGCCGCCCAGATCGTTTGCGGGTCCGCGAGATAGAGGTCATCGTCGTACGCTGGCGCCGCGTCCGGCGCGATGTCGCCGCCGGCGATGACGGCCGTCTCGACCGTGCGCACCGCGTTGGACGCCTGCACCACGGTCGGGACGAGTCCCTGCTCCCGCATCGCGCCCGCAGCGAGCAGGGCCTCACGACGTCCGCGCGCCGTGAGGCCACGGGCGCGATCGCTCGCCGCTTCATGGTCGCGCACAGCCTTGGCGTGGCGCATGAGAATGAACACCGGCATGACCGCCCCTGTGCATCGTCACGCCGTGACAGGCAATGCGCCTCCCGCAGTTTGTGTTGCGCTGCGTGCATTTCCCGTGTCACCGTAAGCCCATGGGGACGTTTGGGGGACGCGCGGCGCGATCGCGCCCGGCTGCATTTCATGAATCCGACCAAGCGCTGGAGACGGCGTGCGCCGGGCTTCGCCGCAAGCGGAAGGACCTGTCGGCGCGCCACGTGCTCTCCTTCGGTCAGTACGTCTTTGTCCTGCTCGTCGGCGGCGCGGGCGTCTGGGCGGCGCAAGCGGGATGGCTGAGCGGCGCGATGACCGTTTCGGTGCTCGTCATTGTCGGCTCCGCCATCTTCTCCTTGACGGTTGCGCTCCGGGTCGCCGCCGCAGCGACGATCTTCAGGACGCCCGAGCCGCTCGAGGTCCGCTGGACCGCCCCGCTGCCCATCTACACCGTGTTGTGCCCTTTGCGGCGCGAGGCGCAGTCCCTGCCCTCGCTGGTCGCCGCACTGCGCCGTCTGGACTATCCGGCGGACCGCCTCGATGTGCGATTGGTGCTGGAGGCCGACGATCAAGAGACGGCCCGTGCGCTCGAGACCATCGCGCTTCCCCGGGAATTCACGGTCGTGCGCGTCCCGGCAGCCGCACCGCGCACCAAGCCGAAAGCGCTGAATTATGCGCTCTGCGAAGCGCGCGGTGAATTCGTCGCCATTTATGACGCCGAGGACGTGCCCGACCGGTCGCAGCTGCGCGCCGCACTCGACGCCTTCGCGGCGGGCGGCAAAGGCCTGGGCGCCGTGCAGGCGCCGCTGCTGATCGACAACGGCGGCGCAAGCTGGATCTCCAGTCAGTTCGCCGCCGAATACGCGATCCAGTTTCTCGGCATCGTGCCGCTGCTGACGCATTTCGGCCTCGCGCCGCCGCTGGGCGGCACAAGCAACCACTTCCGCCGCGAAGCCCTCGAAGAGGCCGGCGGCTGGGACCCGTACAACGTCACCGAGGACGCCGATCTCGGCTACCGCCTCGCGCGCTTCGGCTGGCGCATCGGCGACATCGCGCCGCCGACATGGGAAGAAGCGCCGGAAAATCTCGTCGCCTGGCTCCGCCAGCGCGCACGCTGGATCAAGGGCCATCTGCAGACGTGGCTCGTCCTGATGCGCAATCCTCGCCGCACCTTGCGCGAGATGGGGCTCGCGCCGTTCCTGGCGATGCAGCTCGTGCTCGGCGGCGGCCTGCTGGCTGCGGTCGCGCACGGCCCCCTGTTCGTGCTGCTCGCCGCCATACCGTTCACCGGCGTGACGCCGCCGCACGTGGTGGCGCTGACGCTGGTGATCTTCGGTTACGCCACGGCGGCGCTGGCCGCCCTCTTTGCCGCCGTCCGGCTGCGGGAGCCGCGCATCGGGCTTGCGGCGCTGACCATGCCGCTCTACTGGCCGCTCTCCACCATCGCTGCGGCGTGGGCGGTCTTCCAGCTTGTCGTGCGTCCGCACCACTGGTCCAAGACCGAACATGGCCGGGCCCGACGCAAGACCCCGACCTGAATGTCCCTGACCGTCACGCTCGCGATCCTGATCCCGGCGGCGCTGCTCTTCGCCTTCGGCTCCTGGAAGAGCGCGCAGCCCGCCGATCCGCTGAAGCCGCGCCTCATTCCATGGCGTCCGATCATCATCATCTCGGCTGTCATCGCCCTGCTGATGCTCGTCCACCTCGTCAACACGTTCGGATTCGAGACAGGCGGCCGCACCGGCATGCGTTGAGCCCGCGCCATAGCCGGTCTAGGATTCTTCTGAACACGCAGGAGACGCGACGATGGCAGACAGCGCCGGACACCTTGAAGCCTTCCGGAAGGAAACACGGGACTGGCTGGAGGCCAACTGCCCGCCGTCCATGCGTACGCCGATGCCCGAAGGCGAAGTCGTCTGGGGCGGCAGGAACGCGACCTTCAAGAATCCGGAGTCGAAACTCTGGCTCGAGCGCATGGGCGCCAAAGGCTGGACTGCGCCGGTCTGGCCCAAGGAGTACGGCGGCGGCGGCCTGACGCCGGCAGAGAATGCCGTGCTTCAGGACGAACTCCGCAAGATCAAGGCGCGCCCGCCCCTCTTCTCGTTCGGCCTCTGGATGTTCGGGCCGGTGCTGCTGGAATACGGCAACGAGGCGCAGAAGAAGGAACACCTCCCGAAGATCGTGCGCGGCGAGATCCGCTGGTGCCAGGGCTATTCCGAACCGGGCGCGGGCTCCGATCTCGCGGGCCTGCAGACGCGCTGCGAAGACAAGGGCGACCACTATCTGATCAATGGCCAGAAGGTCTGGACGAGCTACGCCAACGAAGCCGACTGGATCTTCTGCCTCGTGCGCACGGACACGACGACGAAGCACGAAGGCATCTCGTTCATCCTCTTCGACATGACATCGCCGGGCGTCGAGACGCGGCCGATCCTGCTGATCTCGGGCTCGTCGCCCTTCTGCGAGACGTTCTTCACGGACGTGAAGGTCCCGAAGGAAAACCTCGTCGGCAAGCTCAATGGCGGTTGGGAAATCGCCAAGCGCCTGCTGATGTATGAGCGCACCAACATATCGTCTTCCGGATTCGGCGGCGCGGGCGGCCTTTCGCTGCACGACATCGCCACGCGGTATGTCGGCACGGAGAACGGCAAGCTCTCCGACGCCGATCTGCGCGCGCGCATCGCCGAGCACATGATGTTCGATCGCGCCTTCGGGCTGACGGTGCGCCGCTCGACCGAGGAGGCCAAGGCCGGCGGCAATGTCGGCCACATGGCGTCGATGTTCAAAGTCGCTGCGGCGACGCTGAACCAGGAGAAATCCGAACTCACCATCGAGGCGCTCGGCAATCGCGGTCTGGGCTGGTCTGGCGACGGCTTTGAGCCGACGGAACTGAAGGCCACGCGCGACTGGCTGCGATCGAAGGGCAACTCCATCGAGGGCGGCACCAGCGAGATCAATCTCAACGTGATCGCCAAGCGCGTGCTCGGCCTGCGCGATCACCAGTAGGTCGCGCATGAACCGCCTTCTCGCTGTCGGCGTGCTCTTGCTCGCGCTCGTCGGCTGCCAGCGTCATGACGCCGACGCGCCACCAGAAGCTCCAGCCGCCGACGTCGCAGTCGGCTGGCAGCTAACAGACCTGCCGGAGGAAACATCGATCACCTACCGGGATTCCGTCGACGCGCCGGGAGTGACCCTGACCTGCACGCGGGCGGACAAGGTGTTCAGCATGCGGGCGCCCAATCCGGTGGAGATCGCGCCGATCGAAAGAGAAACGGCGACGATCACGCTCGGCTACGAGACGTTTGTCCTTGCCGTGGCGCAGGAGGGTGAAGGAGCATTGCTCGCATCGGCGCCCGTCGCGCCGCAGTTGCTGCGCGCGCTCACGGATGCGAAGTCCGCGCGGCTGGGCTTCCGCGACGGCTTCATAGAAACCGGCGTCGACACCGACGGCGTGTTTCTCGCCTTCTCCAAGCGCTGCGAAGCGCTGACGGCGATGGACCCCGCGCCATGAGCCGCCCCATTCTCGAATTCTGGCACGAGTTCGCCAGCACCTACTCCTATATCGCCGCGATGCGGGTGGAGGCCGAGGCCGCGCGTCACGACGTCGAGATCGTGTGGCGCCCGTTCCTGCTCGGTCCGATCTTCGGCGCGCAGGGACTGACGGACTCCCCCTTCAACATCTACGCTGACAAGGGCCGCTATATGTGGCGCGACATGGCGCGGCTGTGTGACGACTACGGTCTCGCTTTCCGCAAGCCGTCGGTGTTTCCACGCAATGGCCTGCTGGCGGCGCGCGTGGCGGTGAGGGGCGTGCGTGACGGCTGGGGCGCGGCGTTCATCCGCGGCGTCTACGAAGCGAACTTCGTCCACGACAGGGACATCACCGACGCCGCCGTGCTCGCGCCGATCGTCATCGCGGCTGGCGGCGACGCCGAGCGCGCCTTCACGGACGCCGCCGACGACGCAATCAAGACGGCGCTCCGCCGCCAGACCGAGGAAGCGCAGGCGCGCGGCGTCTTCGGGGCGCCGAGTTTCACCACCGCCGACGGCGAACTTTTCTGGGGCCATGACCGGCTCGAACAAGCCCTGCAATGGGCCGTCAAACACCATCACTGAGGGACGAACGCCATGTTCACGCTGACCGACGAACACCGCATGCTGCAGGACTCCGCGCGCGACTTCGTGCGCGACAAGCTGCCCGTCGCCGTGCTGCGCGGCGTCCGCGACTCGAAGAACGCCGACGGCTTCGACCGTGCGCTCTGGGCTGAAATGGCCGCGATGGGCTGGACCGGCATCATCGTGCCGGAAGCGCACGGCGGCGCGGGCCTCGGCTATCGCGGTCTCGGACTTGTGCTTGAGGAAACCGGACGCACGCTGGCGCCGTCCCCGCTTCTGTCGACGGCGATGATCGGCGCAACGGCGCTGGTGCGCGGTGGTTCCGAGGCGATGCGTGCGACGTGGCTGCCGAAGATCGCCGATGGTTCGGCCATCGTCGCCCTCGCCGTCGATGAAGGCGCCCACCATGCCCCGGCCAAGACGAAGCTGACGGCGGACGGCGATGGCGACGCCGTGACGCTCAAAGGAGCGAAGGACTATGTTGCCGACGGCCAGACGGCCGATCTCCTGCTCGTCGTGGCGCGCGGCAAGGGCGGGCTCGTGCTGGTCGCGGTCGAAGCGAACGCCGTCGGCGTGACGCGCAAGACCTTGAAGACCGTCGACAGTCGCGGCGCCGCCGACATCACCTTCGACGGTGCGAAGGGCGTCGTGCTCGGCGACGAGAAGCTCGTCGAGCGGGTGCTCGATGCAGCGCGCATCGGGTTGGCCGCGGAAATGCTCGGCACCGCGACGCAGGGCTTCGAAATCACCGCGGAGTATCTCAAGACGCGCACGCAGTTCGGCCAGCTCATCGGCTCCTTCCAGGCGCTGCAGCATCGTGCGGGCAAGATGCTGGTCGATCTCGAACTGACGCGCAGCTGCGTGCTCGCTGCGCTGGCGGCGCTTGAGGAGGACCGCAAGGAGGTCGCCGAACTGGCCTCGCTTGCGAAGGCGCGCGCGGCCGAGACGCTCCACACGGTGTCGAACGAAATGGTGCAGATGCACGGCGGCATCGGCATGACCGATGCGCACGACAGCGGGCTCTACATGAAACGCGCGCGTGTCGCGGAGGCCCTTTACGGCAGCGCCGGCTTCCACCGTGACCGCTACGCGACTCTGCAGGGCTTCTGAGCGCGCGAACGGTTCGTTTCCGCCCGTGCGCTAGCGTGGCGGTCCAGCCGGGTCCATGTCGTGGGCATGACCATGCCTGCCCTGTTCGTGAGCCACGGCTCGCCGATGATCGTGCTCGACCGGAGCCCCACGCGCGCCTTCCTTGAAGGCTATGGCGCGACGCTGCCGCGACCGAAGTCGATCCTTGTGGTCACCGCGCATTTCGAAACGGCGCAGCCCACGCTGACGGCGGTCGCCCAGCCGCCGATGATCTACGACTTCGGCGGATTTCCCGAGGCGCTCTACCGGATGAACTACCCCGCGCCGGGCGCGCCCGCGCTGGCCATGCGCGCGGCGGAGCTTCTGCAGGCGGCGGGCTTCGCGCCGCGCATCGACGACTCCCGCGGATTCGATCACGGGACCTGGACGCCGCTGAAGTTGCTCTATCCCGACGCCGACATTCCTGTCGTGCAGCTGTCGGTTAGTCCGCAGCGCGATGCGCGGTGGCATTTCCAACTTGGCGAAGCACTCTCACCTCTGCGCGAGGAGGGCGTGCTGATCATCGGATCGGGATCATTGACGCACGATCTTTCGGCATTCTTCGGCAGAAGGCCGCCAGGCGGTCCTTCACCGAAGGCGTATGCGGCGGCGTTCGCGGCGTGGATGGCGGAAAAGATAGAAAGCGACCGGATCGACGATGTGCTCGATTGGGAGGTAGGCGCCCCGGAAGCGCTGCGCAACCACCCGACGCCGGAACATATCCTGCCGCTCTTCGTCGCGCTTGGCGCAGGCGGGCCGCATCGACGGCGCATCCATCAGGCGATGGACCACGACGTACTGTCCATGGACGCCTACGCGTTCGCCTCAGGCTGAGTGACGACGCGCGACACCGCTTCGGCGAGCTGCCGCAGATCGATGGGCTTGGCGACGACTTCGTTGGCGCCGTTGGCGATGAAGCGGCGATCATCCCCGGAAAGCGCGTGCGCGGTGACGACGACGATCGGCGTGCGGCCGCGCGGCCCGTCCAGCGCGCGAATGCGCTGCGTCGCCTCCTCGCCGTCCATCACGGGCATCTGGATGTCCATGACGATGAGTTCGAAATCATTGCGCGATGCGGCGGCGAGCGCCTCCACGCCCGTCTCCACGCTCATGACGTCAAAGCCGAGACTGGTCAGCATGGCCGAGAGCACGATGCGGCTCGTGGGGTTGTCTTCCGCAAGCAGCGCGTGCGCGTTGCCGGCCCCCGCCTTCCCTGCGGCCGGCGCAGCGGCGACGCCCACGGGGATCGAGAAGCTGAAGGCGGCGCCTTCGCCCGGCGCGCTCTCGACGGTGATCGTGCCGCCGAGCGCCTCCGTGGTTTCCTTCGCGACCGCGAGGCCGAGGCCCAATCCCGGCGAAGGCCGGTTTGCGTCGGTTTCGGTTTGCCGGAACGGCGCGAAGATGTCGGCCTGCTTTTCGGGCGGAATGCCGGGGCCCGTATCGCGAACGACGACGTGCAACGACGCCGGCGCCTCGGCCTTGGCGTCGAGCGTCGCCTCGATGATGATTTCGCCTTTGGTGGTGGCCTCGACGGCGTTCGCGGCCAGCGCGAAGAGGATCTGACGCAGACGCGCCGGATCCGAGACGATCCACGCATTCTCCAGACCGCGCGCTTCCAGCCGCAACGCCACGCCGTTCCACTGCGCGCGGGGCGCGAAGATGGCGAGCGCGTCGTCGAACGGGCGGCGCGCTTCGAACGGCACGGGCCGCACGGAGACGCCCTCGCGATGCATCGCGGCGAACTCGACGAGATCCTCCACCACGGCCGCGAGCGTGCGCGCCGAGGATCGCACGAGATCGAGGCGATCCTGCTGCGCGGCGGGCGCGTCTTCGAGATCGTGTGCGAGAAGATCGGCGGCGCCGATCACGCCGTTGAGCGGCGTGCGCAACTCATGCCCGATGCGTGAGAGGAAGAGCGTCTTGGCGCGGTCTGCGTCCTGCGCCCTGTCGCGAGCGGCGCGCAAGGTCGCGCTGAGCACGCCGACGAGGAGCGTGGCGCCCGCCATCGCGACGCACATCACCTGCAGGTCGAGCACCAGCGGACGATCGCCCTGGGCAAAGGGCCCGATCCCCGCCACCGTCAGCGCCGCGCCGGGCGCCAGCGCCAGCAGCGAACACGCCGCGGCACCGCTTGGGCCGTAGACAAAGGCCGCCCACATCAGCGCCGGCGCGACCAGCGCGAGATAGCCCGGATGGACGACGCCCGACTCGCCGTTCCAGAACTCGGGGCCGACGAAAGCAAACACGCTTGAGCTGAGCACGGCGGCGAGAACGACGCCCGCCAGCGCCGGTCGCGCGCGCGCCCGCGCCCAGCGTTGCGCCCGTTCGCCGTCTGTCGCGGAAACGAGGAGCGCGCCCAGCGTGAAATGCGCGGCGGCGTCCCCGAGCATCCAGTTGAAGGCGGACTCCGGGAAGTTTGCGAACACCACCGGACCGAATCCCGCCCGCGCCGCGATGAAGGCGAAGATCATCGACCCCAACGGCGCCGTCAGCGCCGCCGTCATCCAGACCACGGCGGCGCGGGGGCGATCGAACGTGAACTGCGCGCCGCCGACGCGGCTCGCCGCCCATGCCAAGAGCCCCGCCTCGATGCAGTTGCCGATCGCGAGCACGGACCAGCCGAGTGCGGATTCCCCTGTGCGCAGCCAGCCGGCGACGCCGGCGGCGACGAGCGCGGTTCCGCAGAAGAGTGCGACCAGATCGCGGCGATGGATGCGCCGCAGCATCGCGACCGCGAGCACGGCGTTGGGAAACCACACGAGCGCGACATTGTCCGGCGCCATGCGCGGCGACAGGAGATCGAAGCTCGCGAGCACCCAGCTCGCGGCGATCGCCGCCGCCCAGATAACGTCGTTGCGCGTCAGCTGCACCGGTCACCCCCACATCGCGCCACCGTAGCACGGCGCGGCGCCCGGCGCCTCAGTCGAAGTCGATTTTTCCGGCCCGACGGGACTTCAACGTTCCGTGCTTTGTCTTGGAGTCCATGCGCCGCTCCTGCGAGGCGCGGGTGGGACGCGTGGCCTTTCGGGGTTTCGGGCGTTCGGCGGCGCGGGCGACGAGATCGACGAGGCGGGCGATGGCGTCGGCCTTGTTGCGCTCCTGCGTGCGGAACTGGTCGGCGGTGAGCACGATGACGCCGTCCTTGGTGAGCCGCGAGCCCGCGAGGCGCGCGAGGCGCTCCTTCACATCGTCCGCCAGCGAAGGCGAGGCCGCCATGTCGAACCGCAGCTGCACGGCGGTGGAAACCTTGTTGACGTTCTGCCCGCCGGGCCCCGAGGCGCGGATGAAGCTCAACTCGATCTCGTCGTCGTCGAGGCTGATGGAGGGGGTGACGGGAATCATCAGGGCATGGTGTGCAGGCGCGCGTTTAGAGAACGCTTAACGCATGCGCCGGCGCCCGCGGAATCGTCCCTTTCGAAAACGACGCCACGGCGGGTTGGACAGCGATGGAGCGAAAACGCTCAACAGAGCGCGGGCGCGGACCTCGCGGGATCAAGCTCACGCGCGAAGGCGCGGGCGCGGCGCCTGAAAAGACACAGGGCCTGCCCGTCCGCACGGTGCGAAGTGAAACCGAAGGCCCGCTCACACAACGGACCCGGCGCGCGCAACGCATGAGAAGAGGACCGCCGGACGGCGTCGCGCGAGGTATTCCGACGGCGGGCGCGCGGCGCACTCGTCTCTGCGGGCGGAACCGGACGCGTCGACGCCGCCCGCAACGCGAGCAACCCTCCGACCGCCAGAACCAACACCACTAGAAACGCGAGCACATCGCCCTCCGTTGAAAAACCTGCGCGCGTTGTTCTCTTTTTGTTCTTATAGCGCAAGTGACGATTTGGACAGGTTCGCCGGAGCGCGGACGGCCTCGTCCGCGTACCCCTGTCTATGCTGACGCGGACGAGGCCGTCCGCGCTCCGCTCGTAGGGTGGATTGAGCGGAGCGAAATCCACCATCAAGACGGCGAACACCCCGGTGGATTTCGCTCACGCTCAATCCACCCTACGCGTTTCAACACATGAATCTGTACGTGAGATCTGCACAATAACATCAGGTGCGATGTAGCTGAGGCGCACACATCTTCCGTCTGCCAATTCTACAATGTCGGGGCTGGGAATTACTTGATTTATGAGCAGAAACGATTGCGCTCCGACAACCAGTTCGTTGCTGCCTTCTGACTTTCTTTGAAAAATCGCGTTTCCGGCCACTGTCACCGCCTCGCCGTTATCAAATTGACGGCTCAACGATGCCAACTCAATCTGCCGAAGCACGAAATCTCGCAGCCCAAGGCCCAGAATGAGCAAGGCAACAATGAGCACCGATGATCTGAGTGACGGACTTCTGCTAACCTGCATATTCCTTAAAGAATGAACACCCCAGATCGCTCCTCCACCGCCAACGAGGAGAACGAGCACAAGATTGAAAATACCCCTGTCGGCTTCAGTTAGATCGAGCGTCATATACCCCCTCACCGCTCCCAGAACTTGAACGCCTGCAGGCCTTCGAACACCCACTCCACCGGCGCGCCGAGCA
Source organism: Hyphomonadaceae bacterium (assembly GCA_016791445.1). Lineage (GTDB taxonomy): Bacteria > Pseudomonadota > Alphaproteobacteria > Caulobacterales > Aquidulcibacteraceae > VFBF01. The sequence continues at coordinate 19,521 of JAEUMP010000005.1, forward strand.
CCACGGTGATGACGACCAGCAGGATGAAGTTGATGCTCATGCGCGCGCCCTCTTCCCCGCTTAGCCTGTCGCGGGGCGGCGCAGCAGGCTCCAGGCGATGACGCCTGCGCCGACGAGGCCCGCGGCGGCCAGCAGTGCGAGCCAGCCGCCCATCGTCGCCATGCCCACGGCCCAGCACGCGATAAACGCGATATTGGCCCAGCCGCTGCGGCGGAGGCGTCCACGCACCGGCTCGGGCGTTTCGTGAAAGGCGTAGCGCGCGTAGGCGCCGCCCGGCCACCCGCGCCAGAGCGCGCGGAGTTTGAGCTTCACGTCGGTGGGCGCGGACTCCGTGCCGCGGAATTGTTCGACGAGGCTGACGACGAGCGCCGCAATGCCGAGCGCCCAGACGAGTTGCAGCGCGTTCACTTCCCCTTCCAGCTGTCCACGTAGCCCGTCCATTCCACCGCACCCGCATCTTCGCCCACGTCCAGCGGATCGCGCGTGTCGATCATCACGGCGTATTCGTCGGTCGCGGGCTTGTCCTGCTTCAGCATTTTCGCGAGCGCCTTCGGGTGCGGGCCGTGCGTGAAGCCGCTCGGGTGGAACGTCATCATCCCGGCCTTGATGTTGTCGCGGCTGAAGAAGTCGCCGGCGTGGTAGAACAGCACTTCGTCGTAGTCGTCATTGTTGTGGAAGAACGGGACCTTCAATGCGCCGGGATCGGTCTCGAAGGGCCGCGGGCAGAAGGTGCAGACGACAAAGCGGTCCGACAGGAAGGTCGTGTGCGCGCTCGGCGGCAGGTGATAGCGGTGCGAGACGAGGGGCCTGAGGTCCTTCACATTGATGCGCACGGGCGCGAGATCGCCGTGCCAGCCGACGACGTCGAGCGGGTTGTAGGGATAGGTCGCGGTGCTGACCTGCCCGCGTTTCTTGATGAGAACCTTCGTCTCACCGTCTTCCGCTTGATGCTGCCTGAACGCCTCGTCGATCTTCGGCGTGTCGAGCATGGCGGGATCGAAGAAGGCATGCGGACCGACGAGACCGCGATCGGGCATGGTGAAGTGCGTGTTGGTGGCCTGGATCATCAGCACGGTGAGCGGCGCGTTCGGCGCGATGCGCCACATGCAGCCGCGCGGTAGATAAACGTAATCGCCCGGCGACACCGCGAGATGGCCGTAGTCGCAATAGAGATGGCCGGAGCCCTCATGGATGAAGAGCAGCTGGTCGCCGTCGCCATTGCGCGCGAGGGCCGGCATTTCATGCGCGAGCTTCCAGAAGCGCACTTCGGTCGCCGCGTTGTGCAACACCACCGGCGCATCCCACGGCGAGGCCTGTGCTTCGTTCAGCCCGTTGAGATCGAACGCGCGCGGCCGCAGCGGCCCTTCGAAGTTCGACCATCCCGTCGGCGGACGCGGGTGATGGAAGAAGGCGGCGGGGCCGAAGAAGCCCTCCTTGGACGCTTCACGCTCATAGGTGCCGTCCGGCATGTCCGCATGCGCCTGACGCGAATGCCTGCCTTCGGCGGCCTTCACCGGGATCCAGTTGCGCTTGCTCATTCGTCGTCCTTGTAGATTCCCACGATCGGTGTTCCGCCTTCCGCGAAGCGCGCGCGATACATGCCTGACGTGTTGAGGCTCCAGGCGCTGACGCCGTCCGCGCCCATCACGATGACGCCGCCGTCGCCGCCGATGCCGGTCAGCTCCCGCTGGATCACCGCGTCCGCCGCCGCTTGCGCGCTTTCGCCCCGCTCCATTCGCGCGCAGATCATGCGCGCGACCGAAAGGCGGATGAAGTATTCGCCGGAGCCCGTCGCCGAGACTGCGCACACGCCGTTCTGTGCGTAAGTTCCCGCGCCGATGATCGGCGCATCGCCCACGCGGCCCCAGCGTTTTCCCGTCATGCCGCCCGTCGATGTGCCCGCCGCGAGATTGCCGCGTGCGTCGTGCACGACGACGCCGACGGTGCCGAACTTCCGTTCCTCAAGCGGCGACGCTTCGGATTGCTGCGCGGTTGCGGGCGGCGCGCCCTGCGGCCGCGGCGGGACCGGCAGGCTCTGACGGGCGAGCTCCTGCACGAGACCTTGCCAGCGGCGCTCCGTGAAGAAGAAGGACGGCGCGACCTCTTCGAGTCCCTGCGCCCGCGCGAAGGTCTCCGCGCCCTCGCCGATCAGCATTACGTGCGGCGACTTCTCCATCACGGCGCGCGCCAGCGAGATCGGGTGACGCGTGCGCGTGACGCCCGCGACGGCGCCCGCCTTGCGCGTTGTTCCGTCCATGATCGACGCATCGAGTTCGTTGCGGCCTTCCGCCGTGAACACCGCGCCGCGCCCGGCGTTGAAGAGCGGATCGTCTTCCATGCGGCGGACGACCGTCTCCACCGCATCGAGCGCAGAGCCGCCCTTCGCCAGCACATCGCCGCCCGCGCGCGCCGCAGCGGAGAGCGCCTCCTGGTATTGCTGCTCCAGCGCCGGCGACATCTGACCGCGCTCGATGACGCCGGCGCCGCCATGAATGGCGATGGACCATTGCGGGATGTGGGCTTCCTCTCGGGGGACGGCAGCGCAGGCGGCGAGCGCAAGTGCTGCGAGCACAGCTGCAACCCTTCTCCCCCGCGAGGGGGAGAAGGTGTCGACGAAGTCGACGAATGAGGGGGCGTCCCGGCGATTGTCACCGGCGCCCGACTTCATCCTGCACCTCACCCCCTCATCCGACCGCTTCGCGGCCACCTTCTCCCCCTCGCGGGGGAGAAGGGAAAAGCAGCGCGCCATCACGCGCTTTCCTTCAGCACGCCGCGCTTGATCTGGTCGAGCTCGATCGACTCGAACAGCGCCTTGAAATTCCCTTCGCCGAAGCCTTCGTTGCCCTTGCGCTGGATGAACTCGAAGAAGATCGGGCCGATCGCGTCCTTGCCGAAAATCTGCAGCAGGAGCCCCTGCCCCTCGCTCGGCGCGCCGTCGATGAGGACGCGACGCTTGCGCAATTCCTCGACGTTTTCGCCGTGGCCCGGCAGGCGCTTGTCGATGAGATCGAAATAGGTCTCGATGGTGTCCTGCAGCTCGACGCCACGCGCGCGCAGTCGGTCGACGACGTTGAGCAGATCGTCCGTGCCGAGCGCGATGTGCTGGATGCCTTCGCCCTTGTAGCGCTGCAGAAACTCCTCGATCTGGTCGACCTTGCCGGGCTCGCCCTTCGATTCATTCAGCGGAATGCGGATTTTGCCGCAGGGGCTCGTCATCGCCTTCGAGAAGAGGCCCGTGACCTTTCCCTCGATGTCGAAATAGCGGATCTCGCGGAAGTTGAAGATGCGCTCGTAATAGTCCGCCCATGTCGCCATGTTGCCGCGGAATACGTTGTGCGTGAGGTGATCGAGATAGGTGAGGCCAACCGCGTTCTTCGATTCATCGGCGTCTTCGATGGGACGGAAGTCGACATCATAGATCGACTGCGCGCCATAACGGTCGACGAGATAGACATACGCCCCGCCGATGCCCTCGATGCACGGAATGTCGAGCTCCATCGCGCCGAGCGGCATGTCCACGGCCTTCGCGCCGCGCTTGATGGCTTCCTTGAAGGCGTGCTGCGCATCTTTCACGCGGAAGGCCATGCCGTTCGCGGAGGGCCCGTGCGCCGCGCGAAAATCCGCCGGCTGGCCGGACGGCTCCATGTTGACGATGAAGTTGATGTCGCCCTGCTTGAAGCGCAGCACGTTCTTCGAGCGGTGCTTCGCCACCGCCGTGAAGCCCATCATCTCGAACTGCGTCTGCAGCAGCGTCGGATCGGGCGCGGTGAATTCGACGAATTCGAAACCGTCGGTGCCGATGGGATTTTCGAACAGGTCGGCCATGGCGTCCTCCGCGATCTGCAGGCGATATTGACTGGCGACGGTATTAGTTTCATCTGTAACCAATGTCCAGCGCCGCACGACGCAAAGAGCGCCCCGCCAAGGCGGACGCGCCGCTCCTCCTCGAGGACTTTCTCCCCTACCGCCTGGCGGTGCTGGCGAACGCCGTCTCGCGTGCGATCGCGCGCCGCTACGAGGACGCGTTCGGGCTCTCGATTCCGGAATGGCGGGTGATGGCGCTGCTCGGCGTCTCGCCAGGCCTGACCGCGAGCGAAGTCGCCGAGGCGACGCCGATGGACAAGGTCGCGGTGTCGCGCGCGGTGCGCAGCCTCATCGACGCGGGCCGCGTGAAGGCGAGCGCGGACGCCGAGGACGGCCGCCGCCAACGCCTGTCGCTCACGCCCGCAGGCGCGGCGATCTACCGGCGCATCGTGCCGCTGGCGCGCACGCTCGAGGCGCAGCTCCTCGCCGACCTCGACGCCGGCGACCGCGCCGCCCTCGACGATCTCATCGACCGGCTGGAAGCCGCCGCGCAAACGCTGTGACAAGCGGCGACGCACTTGAATGCTGACGCCGCCCGGCCCTAGATGCCGCCCGCGCGGGCGTGATGTAGTGGTAGCCTGGAAGCTTCCCAAGCTTCTCGTGCGGGTTCGATTCCCGCCGCCCGCTCCAGCGGCTCGCCACATTTTCGCGCCCGGTATGGATCAAATCCCCCGCTCGGGCGTTAGGCCTTCCGGACAGCCGCCGCAGGCCTGCGGGGCCCCGATCGGCTGCGCCGAACATGAACAACAGGCAACGGGCCCGTCATCTTCACGACATGTCGCCGGGGCTAGTGTCGGAAAACCAACTCAGGAGGGATCCATGATCAAGAAGTTTGCGCTCGGCGCGATGGCCGCGCTGGTGCTCGCTGCGGGCTGCACCACGACCGACCCGTACAGCGGCGAACGCACGCCCAACCGCACCGCCAACGCCGCCATCATCGGCGCCATCGGCGGGGCCGCCGCAGGCACGCTCGCGGGCGGCGACGACCGTCGCAACGCCGCCGTCGGCGCCGCGGTCGGCGCGATCGCGGGCGCCGGCGTCGGCGCGTACATGGACGCACAGGAACGCAAGCTGCGCGAGCAGATGCGCAATTCCGGCGTCGGCGTCACGCGCACGGCGGAAAATGAAATCACACTCAACCTGCCGTCCGACATCACGTTCGACGTCGATCGCGCAGACATCAAGCCGCAGTTCCGCACCACGCTCGTCGATGTCGCGCGCACGCTGCAGGAATATCCGTCGACGACGGTCGATGTCGCCGGCCACGCCGACTCCACCGGTCCGGATGACTACAACCAGCGTCTGTCGCAACGTCGCGCCGACGCGGTCGCGCAGGCGCTGATCCAGAACGGCGTACAGCCGGTGCGTGTCGTCGCCGTCGGCTTCGGCGAGTCCCGCCCGATCGCCGACAACGCCACGGTCGCCGGTCGCGCGCAGAACCGCCGCGTCGAGATCAAGCTTGTCGGCGTGACGAGCTGATCGACCCTACCGACGAAAGCGAACGCCTCGGTCGCGAGACCGGGGCGTTTTTTTGTTTGGAAATTGTCCCCTCTCCCGCTCAGGCGCGGGAGAGGGAGGCGCTCTACCGGTTCGGACGACGCGCGGGGCGCGGGCCAGGGCTGTTGCTCCAGACCTCGTTGCCCTTGCGGTCGCGGCGCTCTTCGCCGGCGACGCGCTCCTGACGGGGGGCGCGTTCGGACGCGCGTTCAGGCGGGCGATCGCCGGCGCTGCGTTCCTTGTTCTGCATCGGCGCACGCTTGGTGCGACGGGCATCGCGTGACGGCTTGCGCGGCGCGTTGCTGCGGGGCTCGCTGCGCTCGCCGGGCTGGCGCGGCACGGGCGTCGTGAGACTGAACTGCGTCTCGAGCACCGGCACGGCCTGTTTCGTCAGGCGTTCGATGCCGCGGAGATTGTCGCGCTCGTCCGGCGCGCAGAAGGAGATGGCGGCGCCCGCCTCCCCCGCCCGCGCCGTGCGGCCGATGCGGTGAACGTATTGCTCCGGCACATCCGGCAGATCGAAGTTGATCACGTGCGTGACGTTGTCGACGTCGATGCCGCGCGCGGCGATTTCCGTCGCCACGAGAAGCCGCGCCTTGCCGCGCTTGAACGCTTCGAGCGCGCGCTCGCGCTGGCCCTGGCTCTTGTTGCCATGGATCGCTTCCGCCGCGATGCCCGCCGCCGCGAGGCGTTTCACCACGCGGTCCGCGCCATGCTTGGTGCGGGTGAAGACGAGCGCGCGGCTGATCGACTTGTCGCCGAGAATGTCATGCAGCAGGTCCTGCTTGCGCGCGGCGTCCACGTGAATGACGGCCTGTTCGACACGCTCGGCGGTCGAGGACACGGGCGTCACCGCGACCTGCACGGGATCGTTCAGGAACTTCGCCGCAAGCTCGGCGATCGGCGGCGGCATCGTGGCGGAGAAGAACACCGTCTGGCGCTTCGCCGGCACAAGCTGTGCGATGCGCTTCAGGGCGTGGATGAAGCCGAGATCGAGCATGTGGTCGGCCTCGTCGAGGACGAGGATTTCCACCTGGTCGAGGCGGCACTTCTTCTGTTCAATGAGATCGAGCAGGCGTCCGGGCGTGGCGACGAGCACGTCGACGCCGCGTTCCAGCGCCTTGATCTGGCGGCCGATCGGCACGCCGCCGAAGACGACCGCGCAGCCGATGTTCGAGAACTTGCCGTAGGCGCGGAAGCTGTCGCCGATCTGCGCGGCGAGCTCACGCGTCGGCGCGAGGACGAGGACGCGGCACGCGCGCGCGCCGGCGCCGCGATGGTTGGCCGCGAGGCGGTCGATGATCGGCAGCGCGAAGGCCGCCGTCTTGCCGGTGCCCGTCTGGGCGAGACCGACGACGTCGCGGCCTGCGAGCACGGGCGCAATGGCCTGCGCCTGGATCGGCGTGGGGGTCTCATAGCCTTCGGCCGCGAGCGCCTTCAGGATCGGCGCGCTGAGGCCGAGGTCGGAAAACTTGGTCAAGGAAGGGATACTTTCAGAGCGCGCGCCGACGAATTGTCTCGGATCGAGTTCGGGCGGGCGGAATACGGAGCGCGGCGACGGCGATGAGCGGCAGGACTGCCGAACGTCGATGGTTGCGCTTCGAGGGGACCGCGTTCGCGAGAAAGCAGCGTTGCTGCAGGTGCGAACGGTCGCTGGAGCGGCTTATGCGGGACGGAGGTGAACAAGTCAACAACGGGTGGGAAGGAGCACCGAAGCGAAAAGAGCCGGCGCCTTGCGACGCCGGCCCTTCCGTTTGCGGTCGAGCGCGATCAGTTCGCGACGGGCTTGCCGTCTTCGTCCCAGATCTCGAGCGGCGCGATGTTCAGGCCGCGCAGGCCGGCTTCGAGTTTCGCGCGGTCGCCGACGACGATCCACACGAGCTTCGACGGGTCGATCACGTCGCGGGCGGAGGCCTGCGCCTCCGCGAGAGTCATCGCCTTCAGGCGCGCCGGCAGGGTCGGCGTCCAGTCGAGCGGACGGCCGGCGGCTTCCGCGCCCGCGAGCGCGCCGAGCACGGCGCCATTCGTTTCGAAGGCGCCGGGCAAGGCGCGCGTCTGGAAAGTGACGGCGGTGTTGAATTCCTCCTGCGACAGCGGACGGCGTCCGACGACGTCGGCGAATTCCTTCTGCAGTTCGCGGATGCTCTCGATCGTCTTGTCGCTCTGCACCGGCGCGCTGACGAACCACGGGCGTTGCCCGCGCGCGTCGATGAAGGACGAGCGCACGCCGTAGGACCAGCCCTTCTCCTCACGCAGGTTCATGTTGATGCGCGAGGTGAAGGCGCCGCCGAAGCTGCGGTTCATCATCTGCTGCGCCAGCGCCGCCGGCGCCGCCGACGGCGTGGTGGCGCGACCGGCGAGGATGATCGACTGCGGCGCGTTCGGACGATCCACCAGGATCAGGCGCGGCGCGCGGACCGTCGCATTGTCGGCGGTGGGAATGACGCGCAGCGGCGTCGCCGGCGCCGCCCAGCCGCGGAACGCGGCGTCGATGGCGGCGGTCGCTTCCGCGAGCGAAAGATCGCCCACGACGTAGAACGTCGCATTGTCGGGACGGATGCGTTCGGCGTGGAAGGCCTGCATGTCGCCACGCGTCAGCGCGCCGATCGAGGCTTCCGTGCCGGAGCCCGTCAGCGGCACCCCATAGGGGCTCCCCTGCGGATAGAGCGCGAGCGGCAGAAGCCGCATGCCCGTCGCGTTCGGATTGGCCTTTTCCTGGCGGATGCCGGCGAGCCAGACCGTCTTCACGCGATCGATCTCGTTCTGCGCGAAGGACGGATTGCGGATCACGTCGGCCATCAGCGCCAGCGACGGCGTGAGATTGTTCTTCAGCGCCGAGAGCGTGACGTTGGCCGTCTCGATGCCCGAACCGGTGGAGAGACGCGCGCCGAGAGCTTCGGCCTCTTCGCTGATGCGCACGGCGGAGCGCGTGGCGGTGCCCTCATCGAGCATGCCCATGGTGAAGCTCGCCGTGCCGACGCCGCGGCCCACATCCGCGGTGTAGCCGCCGTTGAACGCCGCCTGCACTTCCACGGTCGCGGCGCCCGGACGGCGTGCGACGACGACGCGGGCGCCGTTGGCGAGACGCCCCTGCTCGATGGTCGGGAAGGTGAGTTCGGGCGTGGTCGCAACGGTCGGCACGCCTGCGCTGCGGTTCACCGTGGACGGCGTCGCCGCGAGGTTGCCGAACGGCACGACATCGACCTGGTGCCAGCCGTGCGCCATCCAGGTGCGCGCGGCGTTGCGCACCTCGACGGGCGTCGCCTCACGCAGCCATTGCAGTTCCTTGCGGTAGTGGCCGGGATCATCCGCGTAGAGCCAGCCTTCGGCGAGCACGGTGATCTTGCCGCTGAAGCCGCCCACGCGCTCGATGCCGCGCACGAAGCCCGCATAGCGCCCCGTCTTCACGCGCTCGACCTCGGCGGCCGTGGGGCCCGAGGCGAGGAACTGCGCGACCACCGCTTCGGCGCGCGCCATCACGTCGTCGATGTTTTGGCCCTCGGCGAGCGTAACGTCGATTTCCAGAATGCTCGCCAGTTCGAACGGCTGCAGCGAAACGCTCACATTGGTCGCGACCTTCTGGTCGATCACCAGCGCCTTGTAGAGTCGCGAGGACTTGCCGCCGCCGAGCACCTGCGCGGCGATGTCGAGAAGCGTGGCGTCCCGCGACTGGCCGCTCGGCGCGGTCCATGCGCGGAAGGCGCGGGTCTGGGGCACGCGGTCACGCAGCACGTCACGCGTGTTGCCCACCTTGATCGGCACGTTCACTTCGCGGCGCGACAGCGGCGGGCCGGGATCGATCTCGGCGAAATACTTTTCGATGAGCGGGCGCGCGGTCGCCACGTCGATGTCGCCGGCGAGCGCAAGGACCGCGTTCGACGCGCCGTAGTATTCGCGGAACCACGCCTTCACGTCTTCGAGCGACGCGGCGTTGAGATCATCCATCGAGCCGATGGTTGACCAGCGGTACGGGTGCCCTTCCGGGAAGAGGCCCGCGAGCTGCGCATATTCGACAAGGCCATAGGGACGGTTGTCGCCCTGGCGCTTTTCGTTCTGCACGACGCCGCGCTGCTCATCGAGGCGGGCCTGGTCGACGACGCCGAGGAGGTGTCCCATGCGGTCGCTCTCGAGGAAGAGCGTCATTTCCAGCGCAGTCTTCGGCACGGTCTGGAAGTAGTTGGTGCGGTCGAACCACGTGGTGCCGTTCTGGTCGGTGGCGCCGACCTGCTCGAACGGCTTGAACCACTCGCCGTTGTAGTTCTCCGAGCCGTTGAACATCAGGTGCTCGAAGAGGTGCGCGAAGCCGGTCTTGCCGGGACGTTCGTCGCGCGAGCCGACGCCGTACCAGATGCCGACCGCCACGACCGGCGCCTTGCGGTCCGTATGGACGACGACGCGCAGGCCGTTGCGGAGCGTGAAGGTCTCGTACGGGATGTGCACATCGCCGACGGCCGACGGCGTCGCGGCGCTCGTGCGCTGCTGCGCTTCCGCCACCTGCACCGCACCCACCGCGCCTGCGCCAAGCGCGAGCGCCATGGCCGAACTGATCATCCACTTCATCCGAAACCCCTCAGGCAAGACGCGACGGGCCGTTTCTTGTTTCCGGCCCATCTCGTTTATCGATAAGGCTAAATAGCCCCAGCCGGCGCCGCGCGCAAAAGAAAAGAGCGACGTTTCCGCCGCTCTTTCCGTCGTTCGTCGCAATTCTGTTCGCGCTTCAGGCCGCCTGCTTCACCTTCTCGCCGCCGAAGCGGGTGTAGAAGGTCTCGCCCTTTTCGGCCATTTCGCGCAGGAGCGCGTTGGGCTTGAAGCGGTCGCCGTACTTCGCAGCGAGCGCGTCGCACTCCTCGACGAACTTCTTCACGCCGACGCCGTCGATGAGGCTCGCCGTGCCGCCGGTGTAGGGCGCAAAGCCCCACCCGAGGATCGAGCCGATGTCGGCGTCGCGCGCGCTCGTCAGGATGCCTTCCTCGAAGCAGCGCGCCGTTTCCAGCGACTGGATGTAGAGGATGCGCTTGATGAGTTCAGCCTTGAGGTCCGGCGGGCACTCGGCGATCTTCGTCGGCACGAGGTCCGTGATGCCGGACCACAGCTTCTTCTTCCCTTCGGCAGGATAGTCGTAGAAGCCCTTGCCGTTCTTGCGGCCGTGACGCTGCAGGTCGACGACCATCTTCTCGATGATGCCGTCGATGGGCGTGGCCTTGTAGGCGGCGCCCAGGTCCTTTTTCGTCTGCTCGCGGATCTTCCACGACAGATCGAGCGCGACTTCGTCGTTGAGCGAGAGCGGCCCGACGGGCATGCCCGCCATCTTGCCAATGTTCTCGATGATCGCGGGCTTCACGCCTTCGCCGAGCATGGCGAGGCCCTCGCCGATGAAGGTGCCGACGATGCGCGAGGTGTAGAAGCCGCGGCTGTCGTTCACGACGATCGGCGTCTTCTTGATCTTGAGCACATAGTCGATCGCCTTCGCGACCGTCTCCTGCGACGTCTTCTTGCCGAGGATCAGCTCCACGAGGCCCATCTTGTCGACCGGCGAGAAGAAGTGGACGCCGATGAAGTTCTCAGGGCGCACGCTCGCTTCCGCGAGGCCGGTGATCGGCAGCGTCGAGGTGTTGGAGCCGAAGACCGCGCCGGCCGCGAGTTGCGCCTCGGCTTTCTTCGTCACATCCGCCTTGATCTCGCGGTTTTCGAACACGGCTTCGATCACGAAGTCCGCGCCCTTCACATCGTCATAGCTGGTCGTGGTCTTGATGAGCGCGAGCGTGGCGTCGGCCTTTTCCTGCGTCATCTGTCCGCGCGCCACGCGCTTGTCGAGGAGCTTCCTGGAATAGGCTTTGCCCTTCTCGGCCCCTTCGATGGTGGTGTCGAGCAGCACGGTTTCGATGCCTGCCATCGCCTGCACATAGGCGACGCCCGCGCCCATGAAGCCTGCGCCGATCACCGCGACCTTCTTGATCTCGTACTTCGGGAAGCCTTCCGGGCGGTTCGCGCCCTTCGACAGTTCCTGCATCGACAGGAACAGCGAGCGGATCATCGCGCGCGCCTGCGGGGTCTGCAGCGTCTTGACGAAATAGCGGCTCTCGATGCGCAGCGCCGCGTCCATCGGCACCTGGATGCCTTCGTAGAGGCAGCTCATGATGTGCTTCTGCGCGGGATAATTGCCGTAGCTCTGCTTCATCAGCACGGCATTGCCGCCGACGAAGGCCATGCCGCCGCCCGGCGAATACGGGCCGTCCTTCACGCGATAGCCCTTCTTGTCCCAGGGCTGCACGGCGTCCGGCGTGCCCTTCAGCCACTTCTTCGCCGCGCGCAGCGTCTGGCCGGGTTCGACGACCTCGTGGATGAAGCCGAGCGCCTTCGCTTCGGAGGGATTCTTCGACATGCCCTGCAGGATCATCATCGCGGCGTTCTGCACGCCGATGAGGCGCGGCAGACGTTGCGTGCCGCCGGCGCCGGGCAGCAGGCCCACCTTCGCTTCCGGCAGCCCGAACTGGATCTTCGGATTGTCGGCGGCCACGCGATAGTGCGTCGCGAGCGCGATCTCGAGACCGCCGCCGAGCGCCAGACCTTCGAGCGCGCACGCCACCGGCTTGCCGCAGGTCTCGAGCGAGCGCAGCACCTTGTTCATCGCATACGAGCCATCGAAGGCCGCACGCAGACGCTCTTCCGCCGAGGCCGTGGACTGCGCCGCGTTCGAGCCCATCTCGCCGAGATCGGCGCCGGCGCAGAAGCCCGACGCCTTGCCCGACTGGATCACCGCGCCCTTGATCGCCGCATCGGTCTTGATGCGGTTCACGATCTCGGGGAGCTCCTTCATGACGCCCGCGGTGATCGTGTTCATCGAGCGGCCCGGCACGTCGAACGTGACGACGGCGATGCCGTCCTCGTCGACCTCGAACTTGAAATTTTCCATTTGCCCTCTTCCCTGTCCCGTAATCGAAAGCGCGGCGCCGATCGGGCGCCGCGCTTTCTTTGCTTCTTCAGACCCGTTCGATCACCATCGCGGTGCCCATGCCGGCGCCGACGCACAGCGTGATCAGCGCGCGTTCCTTGTCGGCGCGTTCGAGTTCATCGACCATCGTGCCGAGGATCATGCCGCCGGTGGCGCCGAGCGGGTGGCCCATGGCGATGGCGCCGCCGTTGACGTTGACCTTGTCCATGTCGAGTTCGAGCGCCTGCACCCAGCGCAGCACGACCGACGCGAACGCTTCGTTCAGCTCCCAGAGATCGATGTCCTTCTTCGTCATGCCGAGCTTCTTCAGGAGCTTCGCGGTGACGAATTCCGGACCCGTGAGCATGATCGCCGGCTCCGAACCGATCGAGGCGCCGCCGAGCACCTTAGCACGCGGCTTCAGGCCCAGCGCCTTGCCCATTTCCTTCGTGCCGATCAGCACCGCGGAGGCGCCGTCGACGATGCCCGAGGAGTTGCCCGCGTGGTGGACGTGCACGACATCCTCCACCTCCGGATAGCGTTGCTTGATGACCTCGTCGAAGCCCGGCATCTGCTCGCCCTGCACGATGAAGCTGGGCTCGAGCGATCCGAGCGACTGCATCGTGGTGTCGGGGCGCATGTGCTCGTCATGATCGAGCAGCGTGAGACCGAGCTGGTCCTTCACCGGCACGATCGACTTCTTGAAGCGGCCTTCCTTCCACGCCTTCGCGGCGCGCTGCTGCGACTGCACGGCGTAGGCGTCCACGTCGTCGCGGGTGAAGCCGTACTTCGTGGCGATGAGATCGGCCGAGACGCCCTGCGGCGTGAAGTAGGACTTCATCGCGATGGAGGGGTCAGTCGCCCAGGAGCCGCCGGCCGCGCCCATCGGGATGCGCGACATGCTCTCCACGCCGCCGCCGATGGCCATGTCGGCTTCGCCCGACTTCACCTTCGCTGCCGCCATGTTGCAGGCTTCCAAACCGCTCGCGCAGAAGCGGTCGATCTGCACGCCCGCGACGCTTTCGGCGTAGTTCGCGTTGATCACCGCGATGCGGGTGATGTCGCCGCCCTGCTCGCCCACCGGCGAGACGCAGCCGAACACCACGTCGTCGACCTTCGAGGTGTCGAGATTGTTGCGGTCGCGGATGGCTTCGAGCACCTGCGTGGCGAGGCTGAGCGCCGTCACTTCGTGCAGCGTGCCCGTGGACTTGCCCTTGCCGCGCGGCGTGCGGACCGCGTCGTAGATGTAAGCTTCCGTCATCTTCGTACTCCAACCTTGCGGACGCGCGGTCCGCATCAGTCGCCCTGCCTGGGACCGGAGGCGTCCCTGGCGCGATCTCGGGGATCGGCGCCTACCTTCCGCAATCGTCCACGCCGGGCCGGCGGGGACGCGGTGAAACGAACTAGCTGCGCGCCTCCACGATGACGTCGGTGCGCAGCGAATTGGCGATGAAGCACGCTTCATGCGCCTTGTGATGCAGATCGTCGATATCGGCGGCGGTCGGTCGCTTTTCGCCGGACCAGACGATGGCCGGCCGCAGCACGACCTTCGTCATCGCCATGCGGCCGCGATCATCCTTGCCGAGCGCGCCTTCGGCCGCGTCGTCATAGCTGTCCACGACAAAGCCCGCGCGGCGGGCGAAATCGAGGAAGAAGAGCATGTGGCACATCGACACCGACGCCACGAACATCTCCTCGGGATCGACCGCCTCCGCGCTCGACATGGGCGGCCGCACGACGCTCGGCGCCGGCGAGCCGGCGACGGAGGCGCCGCCGTCGAAACGCACTTCGTGCACGCGCGAGTATTTTCCGTCAGTGAAGACGGCCTCGCCGCGCGTCCAGCGCACATGAGCGGTGTGCACGCTCATCTTTCTTGCTCCGCCTGCAGGGAAAAATTCCGGCGCAGCCGGGGGATGGGGACGCCGGCCGGCTTCATTCGAATCCGCCCGCGGTTTGAAGGCCCTGATCGCCGCCGCCGGCCACACAGCTCAGACCCAAGATCCCTCTACGCGTCACGGTGTAGACGTATCGGCCATCAGCGCTTGCCTGGGCTGGACACGCCTTCCAACCTCCTTCGGCGGTGGAGACGACATCGCCGTGTCGGCCTGACCGAGGATGGGACGCGACGCGCCGGAATGAAACATTCGTCTCGCCGCCGACACTGGCCTCTCGACATGCGACGCTTCGCGCCTTCGCGACGCCGAGGTAGAGGCCCGGCTTTTGGGGTGACGCCGTATCGACGCCCGCAACCACATCGATCGAGACGACGGAAAGATTGCGGACACAGATCACAGGCGACGCGGCTGCAGCCGTGGCGGCGCCGAACGCGAGAGCGCCGACACCCAGCGCGACAATCGTCGCGCCGATGAGTCCGGACCAGAGCGTCATTCTCGCCACCATTGCCGCCTGCCTAGAGCGTCCTCGCGATCAGCACCTTCATCACTTCGTTCGCGCCGCCATAGATGCGCTGCACGCGGGCGTCGCGGTACATGCGGCCGATCTCCATCTCGTTCATGTAGCCCCAGCCGCCGTGCAGCTGCAGGCATTCGTCGACGACTTCGCACTGCACGTCGCTGACCCAGTACTTCGCCATGGAGGCGGTCGCGGCGTCGAGCTGGCCCTTGAGCAGGAGCTCGGTGCAGTGATCGACGAACACCTTCGCCACCGTCGCCTTCGTCTTGCACTCGGCGAGCTTGAACTGCGTGTTCTGGAAGTCGAGCAGCGGCTTGCCGAAGGCCTTGCGCTCCTTGACGTACTGCGTGGTGAGCGTCAGCGCGCGCTCCATCATCGCCACGCCCTGGATGCCGATCTGCAGCCGCTCCGACGCGAGCTGCTGCATCAGCTGGATGAAGCCCTGCCCCTCGACGGGGCCGAGAAGATTGGACGTGGGCACGCGCACGTCCTCGAAGAAGAGTTCCGAGGTGTCCTGCGCGTCCTGGCCGACCTTGTCGAGATTGCGGCCGCGGCGGAAGCCTTCGACTTCATCGGTCTCGACGAGAATGAGCGAGGTGCCCTTCGCGCCCTGCGTCGGATCCGTCTTGGCGACGACGATGATGAGGTTCGCCGTCTGGCCGTTGGTGATGAAGGTCTTCGAGCCGTTGATGACGTAGTGGTTGCCGTCCTTGCGCGCCGTCGTCTTCACGCCCTGCAGGTCCGAGCCGGCGCCGGGCTCCGTCATCGCGATCGCGCCGACGAGTTCGCCGGTCGCCATCTTCGGCAGCCACTTCTCCTTCTGCTCCTTCGAACCGTAGTGCGTGATGTACGGCGCGACGATGGCGTTGTGGAGCGACGCGCCGAAGCCGTCGATGCCCATCTCGCCCATCGCGTACATGATCACCGCGTCGTGGCGGAAATCGCCGCCGGCGCCGCCGTACTCTTCTGGCGCCGAGACGCACAGCAGCCCCGCCTGCCCGGCCTTCGTCCACATGTCGCGATCCACGACGCCGTTCTCGCGCCACTTCGCCATTTTCTCCGGCGTCGCTTCGCGCGCAAAGAACTCCCGCACGCTGCGATCGAAGATTTCGAGCTCTTCGTCGTCACGCCATTTGGCGACGGGCGTCTGGATCGCGGGCATGCCTGTTTCCTCTTGCTAGAAGGCGTCCGCCGACAGCGCCATCAGCGTGTCGGAGCCGGTCTTGAGTTTGGCGAGATGCGCCGCCGCGTCCGGCAGGATGCGTTCGATGAAGTGCCGCCCGGTGACGAGCTTGGCGTCATAGAAGGGATCGGCGCCGTTCGACGTCTTCGCGTCGAGCGCAGCCTTCGCCATCAGCGCCCACATATAGGCGAGCGCGGTGATTCCGAAGAGGTGGAGATAATCGTGGCTCGCAGCGCCGGCGTTGTCGAAGTTCGACATGCCGTTCTGCATCAGCCACATCGTGCCTTCCTGGAGCTGCGCCTTCGCGGTGGTCAGGCCGTCCAGATAGACCTTCATCTGCGGATCATCGGCGTTCTCGCCGATGAAGGCGTCGATCTCGTTGAAGAACGTGAACACCGCGCGTCCGCCGTTCGCCGCGAGCTTGCGGCCGACGAGATCGAGCGCCTGGATGCCGTTGGCGCCTTCGTAGATCTGCGCGATGCGGGCGTCGCGCACGAACTGCGACATGCCCCATTCTTCGATATAGCCGTGACCGCCGTAGATCTGCTGGCAGTTGGTGGCGTTCGCATAGCCCTTGTCGGTCAGATAGCCCTTCAGCACCGGCGTCATCAGCGCCATGTAGTCGCCGGCCTTCTCGCGCACCTTTTCGTCTTCCGAGTAGGTGAGCAGATCGCCGTAAAGCGCGGTCCAGAAGGTGAAGGCGCGCGCGCCCTCATTGAACGCCCGCGCATCCATCAGCATGCGCCGCACATCGGGATGCACGATGATCGGATCGGCGGGGCCGTCGGCGTTCTTCGGACCCGTGAGACTGCGGCCCTGAAGGCGATCCTTCGCGTAGACGACGCCGTTCTGATACGCGGCTTCCGATTGCGCGAGGCCCTGCATGCCGACGCCGAGGCGCGCCACGTTCATCATCGTGAACATGGCGTTCAGGCCCTTGTTTTCCTGCCCGACGAGCCAGCCCACGGCGTCGTCGTAATTGAGCACGCACGTGGCGTTGCCGTGAATGCCCATCTTCTCTTCGATCTTGCCGCACACGACGCCGTTGCGCGTTCCCGGCTCGCCGTTCGCATCGAGGATGAATTTCGGCACGATGAAGAGCGAAATGCCCTTCACGCCCGCGGGCGCGCCTTCGATGCGCGCGAGCACGAGGTGGATGATGTTGGACGCGAGATCGTGCTCGCCGGCGGAAATGAAGATCTTCTGGCCGCTGATGCGGTACGTCCCGTCCGCCTGCGGCACGGCCTTCGTGCGCAAGAGGCCGAGATCGGTGCCGCAGTGCGGCTCCGTCAGGTTCATCGTCCCCGTCCACTCGCCGGTGACGAGCTTGGGGAGATAGGTCTGCTTGAGTTCGTCCGTGCCGTGGTGGTGGATCGCTTCGTAGGCGCCGTGGCTCAGGCCCGGATACATGCCGAACGCCATGTTCGCGCTCGACACCATCTCGTTCCACGCAAGGCTGACGACGTGTGGCAAGCCCTGCCCGCCGTAGGCCGGATCGCTGCCGAGCGCGGGCCAGCCGCCTTCGACGAGCAGCTTGTAGGCTTCCTTGAAGCCCCTAGGCGTCGTCACCGATCCATCGGGATGGCGGGTGCAGCCCTCGCGGTCGCCGACCGTGTTGAGCGGCGCGAGCACGTTCTCGCAGAACTTCGCGCCCTCCTCGAGCACCTGCTCCACGAGATCCATCGGCGCGTCCGCGAACCCCGGAAGGTTCGCGTGGCGCTCGATGTTCAGCACGTCGCGGTAGAGAAACTTGAACTCGCGCAAGGGCGCCTTGTACGTCGGCATCGACGAAACTCCCCAACCTCTAGAACACAGCCGTCAAATCAACGGCGAGCGTCTAGCACGGCTTCAGGCGTCTTGCAGACGGCGCTTGGCTTCCTGTTCGAAGGCGCGCGCGGCGGCGACGCCCGCCTTGGGGGCCGGCTCGGCGAGACGGCCTTCCAGCCAGGCGATGCCGTCGGCGAGCGCCTGGATGGCGCCTTCGAGGTCTTCGCGCTGGGATTCCAGCGTCACCGCACGGGCGCGGAACTTCTTCAGCGCGGTCTGCATCTGCGCGCGCTCGCCGTCGTTCAGGTCATAAAGGTCAAGGATTTCCTTGATCTCGGTAAGCGGGAAGCCGACGCGCTTGCCGCGCAGGATCAGGATGAGGCGGCCGCGGTCGCGGACGGAATAGACGCGGTTGAGGCCGTCGCGGCGCGGGGAAAGAAGGCCGCGGTCCTCGTAGAAGCGGAGCGCGCGGGGCGTCACTTTGAATTCGCGGGCGAGTTCCGAAATCGTCCAGGTGCGTTCGGTCTTCATGTCACGGCCTCCCTTGGCGCATTTTTTCTATGACGATCGGTCAACTACCGTACCTTTGACGTCAACGTCAAGCTCCCTTTGCGTCATGACGTCAACTTCATCTTCGCGGCGACCTATCCACTGGTTATCCCCGCCCCCGCCGCCTTCGCCTGTGGGTAATTTTTACACGGCGTTAACGACGATGACGTTCTCGTCGAAAATGCGCGAGTGGGCTGATTCTGCCCGGCGTCCGCCCTGCGGGTCGCCACGCGTACGAGAGGGCTGAGCATGACCGGGGCAAACGCCAAGAACGTCGAAGGGCCGGACTCCCGTCCTGGAGAGCCCGCAGGCGGGGCCGCCCAGAAGCACGGGCTGACGCTCGGCGAATGGCTGAACCAGGCCGTTCTCGCCCACGAGGAGGCGTCGAAGTCGGTGGAGCCCGGTCGCGCGGCCCTGCCCGACATCGAGCCCGCAGCGGCCGCCGCCGACGATGACTGGTCCCTCAACGCGAACCCTGAAACCAAGCGCATGGCCGATGCGCTGCAACGTCTCGCCGCGCGTCTTGAAACGAGTGAGCGCCGTCAGGCGCTCGTGATGACCGGTCTCGACCGCTCCGTGCTCGGCCTCGCCGCGCGCGTGGAGGAAGCGGAAACCGATGTCCGCCAGAGCACGGTGAAAGTCGCCGGCGCCATGGAGGCGCTGCGCCGCACCAGCGACGAGATCGAAGGCCGCGTCGCGCATGCCGAGGCGCTCGCGCGCGAAGCCGCCACGGAAGTGCTGGCCACGATCCAGGAATTCACCACCGTTCAATCCGAGATCGACGGGCGCTTCACGTCGGTCGAAGAAGCCGCGCGCCGCTCTGCAGAAACGATCGCGGCCACCGCGCTCACCGAAGCGCGCCAGAGTCAGGCCGAGCTTGCACGTCGCGTCGAGGAAGCCGAAGCCGCCAGCCGCGCCGCCGCTGATGCGGCCATCGCCGAAATCCGCGCCGCGCAGACCGCGCTCGACGATCGCCTCGCGGCGGCGGAAGCCGACGCCCGCGAGTCCGCGCTGGAAGCCGTGCGCGCGCTGCGCGGCGAACAGCAGGAACTCGCCGAACGTCTCGCCGCCGCCGAAACGGGCGGCAAGGCCGCCGCGCAGGACGCCATGCGCGAGCTGCAGGCCGCCCAGGCGGCGATGCACAAGCGCCTGCACCAGATCGAGACCGAAACCCGCCGCTCCACCGCCGAAGCGCTGCTGGAAGTGCGCGCGGCGCATGAGGAACTCGCCGCGCGCGTCGCGGCGGCGAGCACCGTTGACGCCGTCTCCGACATCGAATCCGCGCAACGCGCGCTCACCGAACGTCTCGAGTCCATCGAGACGATCGCCCGCGAGTCCGCCGCACGCGCCGCTGCGGAAGTCACCAACGGCCAGCAGGCCATCGAACAGCGTCTCGAACAGATCGAAGCCGCCACCCGCGAAGCCGCCGCGAACCTGCGCATGGGCGCCGCCGCCGCGATCAACCAGGTGCGCGCCGCGCAGCTCGATCTCGAAAAGCGCGTGAAGCTCGTCGAAGCGGGCGCGTCCTTCGGCGCGGGCGTCGACGGCGACGCGGTGCGCAAGCTGCACCAGCACCTGGAAGAACGCATCGAGCGCATCGAACGCGATCCCGGCAAGGGCCAGGACCGCGCCGCGCTGCACATGCTCGACGCCAAGATCACCGGCCTCGCCGCCGCCGTGCGCGACAGCCGCGAAAAGACCGCGCAGGAAATCGAGAACCTGCACAAGAAGGGCGGCGAGGATTTCGTCTCCCGCATCGAGAAGCTGGAAGAAACGGTCGAGAGCAGCATTGCGCGCCTCGCCGAACGTCTCGCCACCGCCGAAGCCACCGCCAACGACGCCATCCGCGCACTTGAACACGCGCCGGGCGCATCGGCGGAGACGGACGCCTTCCGTTCGATGGTCGAAGCGCGCCTCGACGGCATGGCGTCGTCGATGACCGAGATCCGGTCCGAAATCGCCAGCCAGATCGCGACCGCGGGTCTCGTCGGTTCGGCGGACGGCCCGGAAGTGGAAGCCGCGCTCGCGGACGTGAACCGCCGCGTCGCCGCCGCCGAACGCCGTCAGGCCCACACGATCGAAGCGATCTCGATCGAGATCCGCCGCATGTCGGAAAGCGTCGATCGTCGCCTGCGCGCGCTGGAAACCCGCAACGACGACAGCGCCGCCGCCGCCGTGCGCGAGGAAGTGGAGCGTCTCACCACGTCGCTGGAACAACGCCTGAGCGAAATCGACCAGCGCGAACTCGCGACGGCCGAACGCGTGGGCGCTGAACTCGGCCGCCTCGCGGAACGCTTCGACGACCGCTTCGACGGCGTCGAACGTCGCAGCGCGGAAGCCATCGAGCATGTGGGCGAACAGGTCGCACGCATGGCCGAACGTTTCACGCAGCGCCAGGACACCATGGCGCGCGAACTCACCGAACGCATCGTGGAGTCCGAGGAACGCCAGTCCTCGCGCCTCGCCGACGCGATCAGCAATCTCAACGCCCGCCTCTCGGAGACCGAGGAGCGCACGGGATCGTCGATCTCCCCGGTGCAGAAGGCGATGTCGAGTCTCGCGGAGCGCCTGCAGGCGGTCGAGGACAGCGTGCCCGGCGCGCGACGCCCCAGCTACGATCCTGCGCGCACGCACGATGTGCCCGTCGTCTACGCCCTCTCCGCAGAGCCGGCGATGGACGTGGAGATCGATCCGCCGATCCACATTCCGGAAGCGGCGAACGAAGCCGATCTCGACGACAACTTCGAAATGCCGACTTTCGACGAGCCGGCGCTCGAAGCGCCCGTCGACATGCCGACGGTCGCGCCGAACGAAATGGAAGACAGCGTCGACCTCGACGCGATGCAGCCCGCGCAACTGCCGCCGGAAGCCTTCGAGACGACGACCTCGCTTGAGGACATGGCCGTCGACCCGCCGGTGGACGCCGACAGCCTCGTGGAAGAGTTCACCTTCCCGTGGGACCGCGAGGAAAAAGCCGCCGAAAACACGGCGGCGGAAGCGCAGCCGGCGGCGGTGGAAGATCTCTTCGAGGCCGACATCGTCGATCCCGTGGTCGCCGCGCCGGAACCCAAGGGCAGCTATCTCGACGCCGCGCGCAAGGCCGCGCGCGAGGCGCAAACCTCAGGCAAGCGCGCGCGCGAACCGAAACTGGTCGAAGGCCCGATCTCCGGCCTGCGCGGTCCGAACCGCGTGATCATCTGGGGCGCCGCCGGCGCCATCGCCGTCGCCCTCGCGGGCGGCGCGTATCTCTGGAACAAGCGCGAGGCGCAGGGTCCGGTGGATGCGCGCCCCGCGCCGGAGCCGGAGCCCGATCCGGGCGCCGCCCTGCTCGATCCCGTCGCGCCGCCGGTCATCGAGGGCGCGCTCGAAGAAACGCCGCTCGCCGTCGACGACCCGCTCGCCGGCACGGCGTCCAACGCCTCCATCGCCGACGCCGCCGCCAAGGCGCGCGCGGACGCCGCCGCCCGCGAAGCCGCGAAAGCCAAGGCCGCGCCGCGCGCGGCGCAGGGTCCGCAGGCCGCGATCGACACCGCGACCACGCGCCCGATCTCCGCCACCGCCACCACCGGCGCGATCTCGATCTCGCTCGAACAGGCCGCGATCCGCGGCGACGCCGTCGCGCAGTACGAACTCGCGCTGCAACGCCTCTCCAATGGCCAGACGCCGGAAGGCGTGTCGCTGCTGCGTCGCGCCGCCAACCAGGGCCTCGCCATGGCGCAGTATCGCCTCGCCAAGCTCTTCGAGCGCGGCGAAGGCGTGCCCGTTGATCTCGCGCAGGCGCGTCAATGGACCGAACGCGCGGCGGCTGCGGGCAACCGCAAGGCGATGCACGATCTCGGCGTCTATTACGCGCGCGGCGAAGGCGCCCCGCTCGACGAAGCGTCCGCGTTCCGCTGGTTCCGCCAGGCGGCGGAGCTCGGCGTCGCCGACAGCCAGTTCAATCTCGGCGTGCTCTACCAGCAGGGCCGCGGCACCACCGCCAACACCGCTGAAGCGCTCTACTGGTTCTCCATTGCGGCGCGCGCCGGCGACAACGACGCCCGCGCCCGCGTGGCGACGCTGGAAGCGCAGTCCTCGCCGGAAATCGTCGCGCAGGTGCGCAGCCGCGTCGACGGCTTCCGCGCCAAACCGGCGAGCGCCCGCGCAAACGGCGAGTTCGGCCAGCGCACATGGCGCATGGACAACGCCAACGCAGGGTCGCCGCGGCGGTCGTGAGCCTGAGTTGGCGGGCGCGCTCGCCGACGATACGACGTCGCGATGCCCCATGACCGCGTCAACGACGTCTACATGCTGGCCAATCGCAAACACGGCGCGCTCTACACGGGCGTCACCAGCGACATCGTCCGGCGCGTCCACGAGCATCGCATCGGCACGGGATCGCCCTTCACCCGCAAATACGCCGTAACGAGGCTCGTCTGGTACGAGGTCCATGACTGGTACGATGGCGCACGCGTGCGCGAGAAGCGGATCAAGGCGTGGCGGCGCGCGTGGAAAACGCGCCTGATCGAAGCGCGAAACCCGGAGTGGATCGATCTCTATCCGTATCTCAACGGCGGCGCGCCTCTCGAGTTGAACCCGCCGATCATCGCCCCCGCGCCCGAGGATGATGTGTAGCCCCCTGCCAACGTCCACACCGCTCGTCCCCGGCACAGGCCGGGGATCATTGCCGTCTGAAGCCGAAACGCCGTCGCGAACGCTCCACCAGAAATGGTCCCCGGCCTGCGCCGGGGACGAGCACCGACAAACGCACCTGAGTTCGTCACGCCATCGCGCTTTCGGGTGCGAAGCCAGTGCACCTCCACGAACGCCCACAGCGCTCGTCCCCGGCGAAAGCCGGGGACCATTGCCGCTTGAAGCCGAAACGCCTTCGCGAACGCTCCGCAAGAAATGGTCCCCGGCCTGCGCCGGGGACGAGCACCTCCATGATCCGCGAACTGAACAGAGCGGTGGAGCGGCGGCGTCCTCGCCGCCGTCTGGTCTTCGGGAGGGTCGCGGCGACGGGGGCGTCGCCGCTCCATGTCCGAATTGTCACTTGCCAGACAAGAACAAATAAGGAACATCGCCCGCAGGTTTTTCAACGGAGGGCGTGGTGCTCGCGTGTCTTGTGGTTCTGGTTCTGGCGGTCGGAGGGCTCCTCGCTATGCGGGGCGCCTCCGCGCGTCCGGTGACCGCCGCTGAGACGCCGGTGCACACCCGCCCCCGCATCACCTCGCGCGACGCCGCCCCGCGGTCCTTCATCCTCGCGTCGCGCGCGCCGGGCCCGTTGTGTGAGCGGGCCTCTGGATTTCTGTCGCACCCTGCAATCGGGCGGGCCACGCGCCCTGCCGCCATACCCCACCTGTGGGATGTGGATGCTGCGCGCCGTCGCGCGGGTGCGTTTGATCCCGAAAGGCCGCCGCCCGCGCGCTGTTGACGCGCGCCTTCACGTCCATCGCTGACCTGACCCGCCGCGGCGTCGCTTCTTCACAGGCGATTCCGCGGGCGCCCCCGCACGGCCCGCGCCACGCGTTGCGCAGGGGCGAGGACACTGGAATAAGGGCGCACGCTTTTCCCCCAAGGCCGCGATGTCGCTTTATCTGCCGATCGCCGAGATGTCGGTGAACGCGCTGCTGATCATCATGATCAGCGGCGGCATCGGCTTTCTGTCGGGCATGGTGGGCGTGGGCGGCGGTTTCATCCTGACGCCGGCGCTGATCTTCATGGGCATCCCGCCGTCCGTCGCCGTGGCGACGCAGGCAAGCCAGATCACCGCCTCCTCCTTTTCCGGCGTCATCGCGCACGCGCGGCGGCGCGGGCTCGACTTCCGCATGGGCCTGCTCCTGAGCATCGGCGGCATCGTCGGCTCGACCGTCGGCGTGTGGATTTTCGCGGTGATGAAGGCG
This sequence comes from Hyphomonadaceae bacterium, assembly GCA_016791445.1. Lineage (GTDB taxonomy): Bacteria > Pseudomonadota > Alphaproteobacteria > Caulobacterales > Aquidulcibacteraceae > VFBF01. The sequence goes on from JAEUMP010000005.1 coordinate 43,606, forward strand.
CTGGGGCAGCTCGATCTGCTCATCACCATCTTCTACGTCTTCTTCCTCGGCGTAATCGGCGCGCTGATGCTGTGGGAAAGTCTCCTCGCCCTGCGCCGACGCGCCCGCGGCGGCCCGCCCCCACGGCGTCGGCGCAAGCGCGGCTGGGCGCACCGCCTGCCGCTGCGCATGCGCTTTCCGCAATCGGGTCTCTACATCAGCGTCTTGCCGCCGCTCGGCATCGGCATGCTCACGGGCGTGCTCGCGGCGATCATGGGCGTGGGCGGCGGCTTCATCGCGGTGCCGGCGATGATCTATCTGCTGCGCATGCCGACGGGCGTGGTGGTGGGCACATCTCTGCTGAGCATCATCGTCATCACCGCCCTCGTCACCGTGCTGCAATCGGCGCAGACCCAGACGGTCGATCTCGTCCTCGCCGCCCTCCTGATCGTCGGCGGCGTGATCGGCGCGCAATTCGGCGCACGCTTCGGCGCCCGGCTGAAAGCCGAGGAAATGCGCATCATTCTCGGCGTCATCGTCTTCGCGACGGCGCTGCGCCTGCTGTGGGACCTCGTCGCGCAGCCTTCCGAACTGTACGTTCTGAGCCGATGAGATCCGTTCTCCTCCCGGCCCTCGCCCTCCTGCTCGCCATGATCGCGGCGCCGGCGCTCGCGCAGCGCCAGGGCGATCTCGCGGCGGGGATCACGGATGAAGAAGTCGCCGTCACGTCAGACTATCAGGGCGCGCGCCTCACCGTATTCGGCGTGCACTGGCGCGGCGGGCGCGCCAAGAGCGACGTCGTCGTGGTGCTGCGCGGTCCGGGTGAAGAGGAAATCGTGCGCCGCAAGCGCCGCGTGCTCGGGCTGTGGATCAACGCGGACCCCGTGCGATTCAGCGATGCGCCCTCCTTCCACGCGCTCGCCAGCACGCGCCCCATCGGATCGTTCCTGAGCGCCAGCACCATCGCCAATCTCGGCCTCGATCCAGGCGCGCGCGCACGGCTCGAAACCGCGACGCCCGCCGACACCGACCCCGCCGCCTACAGGCGCGCGCTGGTGCGGCTGAAGCGGGCCGAAGGTCTCTACCGCGAAAGCCCGTACGGACTGCGTCTCGAAGAGGACGGCGCATTCAAGGCGCCCTTCATCATTCCCGCGAACGCGCCGATCGGCGCCTATTCTGTGGACGTCTTTCTCTTCCGCAACGGACGGCTCGTGCAGCAGAAGCCGGGCGAGATCGTCATCTCACGCATCGGCATCGAAAAGACGATCCATACGGCGGCGCACAAATGGCCGCTGCTCTATGGCATCGCGACGGTGCTCTTCGCGCTGGGCGCGGGATATGCGGCGGCGCTGGCGTTCCGTCGGCGCTAGGCGCCGTCGGGAGTCTGGCGCGATGACGGCGCTGCATAGACGCGCGTCCGGCCGAGCATCAGCGCCACACACCCGTCGGGAAACAGCGGCGCAAACGCCGCGTCGCGCACATTGAGCCCGCCCGTGTAGGCGCCGAAGGCAGGCATGACCACGCGCGCGCCGTCCGTCGCAAAGCAACGCGCGCGCACCGAGCGCCCCCGCGCCGCGACCTTCGCGCAGGGATGGAGGTGCCCGGCGATTTCTCCCGGCGCAGCGCCCGCTTTCGGCTCGTGACGCAGCACGAGATCGCCGAACGCGATCGACTCCATCGCGCGGCCGCCGAGCCATGTGGGCGCCTCGGGATCGTGGTTACCCTCGATCCACACCCAGTCGGCCGCCTCCGTCATCGCGCGCAACGTCGCTGCGTCGGCGGCGTCCATGCGCGCGGGCCCGTCATGATCGTGGAAGCTGTCGCCGAGCGACACCACCGTGTCCGGCTCAAGGCGCGCGATCAGCACGGCGAGACGTTGCAACGTCGCACGCGTATCGTAGGGCGGCAGCATCTGGCCGCGCGTCGCGAAACTCGAGCCCTTCTCAAGATGCAGGTCGGAGACGACGAGCAGGCGCGCGGAGGCGATCCACAGTGCGCCTTCCGCCGTCGCTTCCGCCTCGACGCCGCTGATCCGGAAGGCAAGCCCCGCGTCGGCGGCGCGAAACTGCAGACGCTGCGGCGACGCCTTCAATGAAGGCGCAGGCGCACGCCGTCGCTGGCCGGAGAGCATCGACATGCCGGCTTCCCTACCCGCGACGCCGTGAGTCCGCCAGCGGCGCTCAGTCCGGCGTGCAGTTTTCCGCCGCCATGCGACCGACCGCGTAGGACACCTTGCCCTGCACGATCATCAGTGTCATGCGCCCGTTCGTGTAGGTCGTGCCTTCGTCGCCCAGCACCGGCAGCGAAACCGGCGCATCGCCGTTCACGCCGACCTCCGCCGCCGCGCCGAGCAGTTTGACGGCGATCTTCGTGCCGCGCTCGCAGGTATAGGTCACGACCGGCGCCGGCGGGATGGACGCGACAGGCGCTTCGACCGCCGCAGACTCCGCCGCCGGCTCGGGAGGTTTCTGTGCGCAGGCTGCAAGCAAAGCGACCGCCGCCGCGCCGATGATGAAAGTCCGCATGCTGCGTCTCCCGAAAGCACCCAGTCCCGACCGCAAGCCTACACGCGGCCCACCGTGGGTCCAGCGCAATCGGACGACCTCACGGCGTGACGATCGCGAAGTTCGGATCGGGCGCATCGAAGAGGGCCATGAAGCGCTGCATCGCGGAAAGATCGCCCTCGAGCCGCACCGCCGGATTGCCCGCAAGCCCGCCCGAGCCCGGCGCGAGAAGCGCCTGCAGGAAGAGCGCGCGCGGCATCGTCACCGTCGCCTGCGCCGCATCGCTGACGCCCTGCTCGTGCACCAGCACGCCATTCGCGACGGTGACGAAGTGGCGCTCGTTGCGCTCGGGGAAGACGAGCGCGACGGAGATTTTCGCGTCACCTGCCTTTGCGGGATCGAGGCGCACGGCCATAAGATCGAGCACCATCGACGTCGGCGTGTTGCGGATGAAGTCGATGCTGCCCACCGTCGTCGGTCGCGAGGTGACGCCGTTGCGCAGTTCGCGCGCGGCGCTCAGATACATGTTGCGCCAGATCGCGCTCTCGGCCTGATAGCCCATCTGCGTGTGCGCATCGGCGAGCAGGTTTTTCGCTTCCGCGTTCGCGGGATCGGCAAACACCACGCGGTCCAGCAGCTCCGCCGCCCAGCGGTACTCGCCCTTGCCCATCGCCTTGCGCGCTTCCGCGATCACGCGCCGCGCGCCGCCCATCGCGGCCACGTAGCGTTTCGACGCCTCTTCGTGCGGCAGCGGTTCAAGATGCGCGGGATTGGCGTCGTACCAGCCCATATAGCGTTGGTAGACCGCCTTCGAATTGTGGCTCATCGTGCCGTAATAGCCGCGATTGAACCAGCGCCGCGCGAGCGACGGCGGCAGGTCGAGACGTTCGGCGATCTCGGCGCCGGTGAGCCCCTGGTTCATCAGGCGCACCGTCTGGTCGTGGAGGAACTTGTAGGCGTCGCGATGCGAGGCGATGAAATCGGTGATGCGCGCGGTCTCCCAGCGCGGCCAGCCATGGCTCGTGAACATCACATCGGAGCGCGCGCCATAGCGGCGCAGCGATTCCGTCAGATAATCCGCCCACGCCTTTGAATCGCGCACCAGCGCGCCGCGCGGCGTCAGCACATTGTGCATGGTGACGTTGGCGTTCTCCGAAAGACAGAGCGCGCGGAACTGCGGCAGATAGAGATTGAACTCCGACGGCGCCTCCGTGTTCGGCGTCATCTGGAATTCGATGACGACGCCGTCGATGGTGAGCGTATCGCCCGTCGTCGTGATCGTCCGCGTCGGCGCGATCATCGTCACCGTGCCTTGCGACACGGCCGGGCCGATGCCCGACGTCATCGACGCCGTGGGACCCGCGCCAAGCCCCGTGCCGAACTGGTAGGTCGCGCGGCGCGACATCGCATTGCCGGCGATGATGTTCTCCCCCACCGCGTGCTCGACGAAGCCGTCCGGCGCGATGATCTGCACACGCCCCGCATCCACGTCCGCCTGCTCGACGACGCCGCGCACCCCGCCGAAGTGATCGGCATGGCTGTGCGTGTAGATCACGGCGACAACCGGCTTGTTCCCGACCGTCTGGCGCGCGAGCGCAAGCGCGGCCTTCGCCGGTTCGGCCGTCGTGAGCGGATCGATGAGGATGAGCCCCGTATCGCCAACAATGACGGTCATGTTCGACACGTCGAAACCGCGGACCTGGAAGATGCGGTCGGAGACCTTGAAGAGGCCGTGCTTCGTCAGGAGCCGCGCATGGCGCCAAAGGCTCGGATTGACGGTGTCGGGCGTGATGTCGGTGATGCCGGCATAGGCGGAGAAATCCCACGCCACGCGGCCGTCGGCCGTCTTGATCTGCGCTTCGGGCCAAGAGGCGATGAAGCCGCGCGTGGCGAAGGCCTCGTCCTCCCGGTCCTCGAACGGCAACGTCGCGGCGAGCGCGCGGTTTGCGTCGCGCGTGGCGGTGGTCGCGGGCTGCGCGAGCGCGGCGGTCGTCAGCACCGTCAGGCACGCGCCCGTCAGCAAGGCCAGTTTCATGGATCTCCTCCCCGGATGTTTTGGCAACCTTAGTGCCGCATGGCCTCCGCGACCATATCCGCCTCCGCATCTTCGAGAATGGCGTCCTGCGCCGCGCCGAAGACGGGCTCCTTGCCGATCTCCAGCATCACCGGCACCGCGAACGGGCTGATCCGGTCGAGGTTCTTGTGGACGATGGACCCCTTGATGCGCCGCAGCAGCGCGCCGAGGCGGGCGACATCGAGCAGTCCCGCGCTCGCATCCGCGAGGGCGGCCTGCAGCAGCACATGGTCGGGCTCGTGACTGCGCAGGACATCGTAGATGAGGTCCGACGAAAACGTCACCTGCTTGCCGGTCTTCTCGGAGCCCGGCGCCTTGCGTTCGATCATGCCGGCGATCACCGCGCAGGTGCGGAACGTGCGCTTCATCAGCGCGCTTTCGGCGAGCCAGGCGTCGAGATCATCGCCCAGCATGTCCTCGTCGAAGAGCGCCGTCATGTCGACGTCACCCAGAGGCTCCAGCGCCCACACGCTCATCGCATACTCGCTGGCGACAAAACCCATCGGCTTCTTGCCGAGCCGTTCGAGACGGCGGGTCAGCAACATGCCGAGCGTCTGGTGCGCGAGACGGCCATCGAACGGATAGCAGACGAGATAGTGTTTCGCAGCGCGCGGAAACGTCTCGACGAGCAACTGCTCCGGCGTGGGAATGATCGACCGCAGCTTCTGCAGCCGCAGCCATTCGCGCACCTGCGCCGGCAGCTTCGGCCACGCCCTGGGATTGCCGACAATGCGCCGGACGCGGTCGGCGAGATAGGTCGACAGCGGAAACTTGCCGCCGGCATAGCTCGGAATCTTCGGCGTATCTTCCCCCACCGCGCGGGTGACGAGCACGTCCGTTTCGACCAGCGCGACGAAGCGCAGGATCTGCCCGGCGAAGAGGAACGTGTCTCCCGACGTCAGCCCCTCGATGAAATACTCTTCGATCTGTCCCAGCGGACGCCCGCCGCGCAGCGCATTGGCTCTCTCGCCACGCGCCACGCGCCGGTTCACCACCGCCTGCCCTGCGAGCCATTTCACCGTGAGCATCGTCTCCTCGACGATGGCGCCGACATTCATGCGATGCTGCTGCGCATCCCGCGCCGTGCGGGCGCGCCAGCGCTTCGTCTTCGGATCCTCGATGATGCGGCGATAGCGGTCATAGACGCGCAGCGCATAGCCGCCGGTGGCTACCATATCGACGACGCGATCGAACTGCTTTCGGGTCAGATCGGCATAGGGCGCGGTGGAGACGACTTCCTCGTACAATTCATCCGCCAGGAACGGCTCGCCGCAGGCGGCGCCCATCACGTGCTGCGCGAGACAATCGAGCCCGCCGACGCGCGCCATCTCCCCGTCAAGCGCGCCCTCGCCCACCGCCTCCTTCGCCGCGCGGCATTCGAGTACTTCAAAACGATTGTTCGGGACGAGAAGCGCATGTGACGGCTCATCCAGGCGGTGATTGGCGCGCCCGATGCGCTGCACCAGCCGCGAACATCCCTTCGGCGCGCCGAGCTGGATGACGAGATCCACATCGCCCCAGTCGATACCGAGGTCGAGCGTCGACGTGCACACGACCGCGCGCAGAAGTCCGCGCGTCATGGCCGCCTCCACCTTGCGCCGCTGTTCAACGTCGAGCGAACCATGGTGAAGCGCAATAGGGAGATTGTCGGCGTTGACGCGCCACAGCTCCTGGAACGTCATCTCCGCCTGCGCGCGCGTATTGACGAAGACCAGCGCCGTGCGCGCGCGCTTGATCGCGTCGTACACATCGCCGATGGCGTGACGCCCGGTGTGCCCGGACCACGGAATGCGCGCGTCGGTGTCGAGCACCTCGATGACGGGTTTGGCGCCGACAGGGCCGAGGATCACTTCCGCCTTCGGCGACAGCCACCGCACCAGCGCCTCGCGATCCGCCACTGTCGCCGACAATCCGGTCCGTCGATAGCCCGGCGCCCATCGCTCGACGCGCGCCATGGCGAGCGCTAGCAGATCGCCACGCTTCGTCGGCGCGAGCGCATGGACTTCATCGACGACGATCGCCTTCAGGTCTTCAAAGAAGACGCGCGCATGCTCGGAGGCGATGAGCAGGCAGAGCTGTTCGGGCGTCGTCAGAAGGATGTCCGGCGGATGCGCGCGCTGGCGCTGACGACGCGCGGGCGGCGTATCGCCCGTGCGTGTCTCGATCCGCAGGTCGAGGCCCATTTCCTGCGCCGGCGTCTGCAGATTGCGCAGCACGTCGACGGCGAGCGCCTTCAACGGCGACACATACAACGTGTGCAGCCGATGCGGCCGCTTTGAATCGCCGGACATCGCCGCGAGATCGACGAGACTCGGCAGGAATCCCGCCAGCGTCTTCCCGGCTCCGGTCGGCGCGATCAGCAGCGAGGACTTTCCCGCCTGCGCGCGTTCCAGCAGCGCAAGCTGATGCGGACGCGGCGCCCAGCCGCGCGCAGCGAACCAGCCGGCGAAAGGCTCCGGAAGCGGCGCCATCGGAGACGATGTTAGCGAACGGGCAACCATGATCGACACGCCATGTTAACGGGATTGTGAGGCGGATGCGCTAGGGTTCCCTCACAAGAACGCCGCAAGAAAGCGGCTCTGGTGGTTTCCGGGGTGTTTCCCATGCAGTTCCGTTTCGCGGCGTCGGCCGCGCTTGTCGTCGTGCTCGGCGCCCTGTCCGGCGCGTGCGGAAGCGACGCCGCCAAGCCCCACGGCGAAGCGGCTCACGAGAACCGCGCCGTGGTCGTCACGGCGATCACCACGCCGCCTTCCAAGAAGGAAATCGCGGCCCTCTTCGACGATTGGAACGACACCCTGCGCACCGGCGGCCCGCACGACATGGCGCTGCTTTATGCCGAGGACGGCGTCCTGCTGCCGACAGTGTCGAACGAAGTCCGTTCCAACCGCCAGGAAGTCGCCGACTATTTCGAGCATTTCCTGAAATTGCACCCGCGCGGCGTGATCAACGAGCAGCACATCGACGTGCTCGACAACAACACGGCGGTGAACTCCGGCGTCTACACCTTCGATCTCATCAAGGAAGGCCAGCCGACCTTCGTCGTCGCGCGCTACAGCTTCATCTACGAGAAGGTCGGGGGCAAGTGGCTGATCAAGAGCCACCACTCCTCCGCCATGCCGGAGGCGGTGACGATGCGCCCGGAAGCGCTGGTCGCCGGCGCGCCGGAGCCTGTCGCGGTCGCGCAGGTGCAGCGCACCGTGCCCGATCCGGGCCATGGCGCGGCGCAGAAGCCAGCCTCCGACGGCGGCCACGGCGCGGGTCACCACTGATCCGTCGGGATCCTGGAGGCGATGCGCCGCAGGCTGTCAGCAGTCTGTGACCGCGTGATTGTCGCTCGGGCGCACCGCCCCTAGATCAGCGGGCATGGTCAAGCCCGCCGACATTCTGAGTCCGCAGCCCGCAGGCCTCTATTGCGCGCCGGGCGACTTCTTCATCGATCCCGTCCGCCCCGTACCGCGCGCGGTCATCACGCACGGTCATTCCGATCATGCGCGCGCCGGACATGGCGCAGTGCTCGCGACGCCCGAGACGCTGGCGATCATGGCGGAGCGCTACGGCGCCGATTTCGCGCGTGAACAGCACGCCGTCCGCTACGGCGAGACGACGACGATCGGCGACGCGACGGTGAGGCTCGCGCCAGCAGGCCACGTGCTCGGCTCCGCGCAGGCGGTCGTCGAGCATGCGGGCGTGCGCATCGTCGTCTCCGGCGACTACAAACGCCGCCCCGACCCCACCTGCGCGCCGTTCGAGGTCGTCCCCTGCGATGTCTTCGTCACCGAAGCGACGTTCGCGCTGCCGGTCTTCCGTCACCCCGACGATCGCGGCGAGATTCAACGCCTGCTGAAATCCGTCGCCCTCTTTCCGGAGCGCACGCATCTCGTCGGCGCCTATGCACTGGGCAAGGCGCAGCGCGTGATCGCGCTGCTGCGCGAGGCGGGTTACGAGAAGACGATCTACATCCACGGCGCGATGGAGAAGCTCTGCGCGCTCTACGAGGCGCACGGCGTGAATCTCGGGCCGCTTGCGCCGGCGACCGTGAAGACCCGCGGGGAAAAGTTTGCGGGCGAGATCGTCATCGCCCCGCCGTCGGCGATGGCCGATACATGGTCGCGGCGTTTCGCCGATCCGGTGGATTGCTTCGCCTCGGGCTGGATGAGCATCCGTCAACGCGCCAAGGCGCGGGGCGTCGAGCTGCCGCTCGTTATCTCCGATCACGCCGACTGGGACGAACTCACCGAAACCATCCGCGAGATCCGCCCCGGCGAGCTCTGGATCACCCATGGCCGCGACGACGCACTGGCGCGCTGGGCGGCGCTGGAAGGCATCAAGGCGCGCCCGCTGGCGCTGGTCGGCTACGAGGACGAGAACGATTGATCGGCGGGCGCGGCGCCCTATGAAGCGTCCATGTCCTATCACGCCATCAACGCCGACCATGTGATCGCCACCATCGAGCGGCTTGAAAAGCGCATCAGCGAGCGGTTTCCGGGACGCGGGCTCGCCAGGGTGTGTGCGGATTTCGCCGCCGTGGCGCGCCGGGACCGCGACAAGGTGCGCGAACTGCGCAAGCCCTATGTCTGGGTGCGCGCGGGCGTCGGCGCGATCCTGGTCTTAGGCGCGCTCGCCATCGCGTTCCTCGCGAAGGAAGTGAAGATCCCAAGCTTCGTGCGTCTCATCCAGCCCGGCGACGAGGAGGGCGCGATCTTCGATCTCTTCCAGGGAATCGACTCGGCGGTAAACGTCGTCCTGCTGCTCGGCGTCGGCCTCTTCTTCCTGCTGCGGCACGAGGAGCGCGACAAACAGCGTCTCGCACTGGAAGACCTCTACGAGTTGCGTTCGCTTGCGCACGTCATCGACATGCACCAGCTGACGAAGGATCCAACCACCCTGCTCGCCGGCGCCACCTCGACCCCCTCCTCGCCAAAGGACCACATGACCGCCTTCGAACTCGTGCGTTATCTGGACTACTGTTCGGAGATGCTGTCGCTGGTGGCGAAGGTCGGCGCGCTATACGCGCAGGACGTGCGCGATCCTGTCGTCATCGAAATCGTCAGCGATCTCGAAGCCACGACCGCTGAGATGTCCCGCGAGATCTGGCAGAAGATCCAGCTTGTCCAGCAGATGGATCTCGTCCGTGCGGGATGACATGGAAGACGATGACGGCGAGGCAGCGGCGCCGGGCGGCTATGTCCGCCGCATCCTCAGTCCGCCCGAAGCGGCGGGCGAACGCACCGATGCGTGGCTGGCGAAGGCGTTTCCGGAGCTTTCGCGATCGCGAATCCAGGGGCTGATCGGCGCAGGCAAACTCACCGCCGACGGCGCCCCCGTGAAGATGGCGAGCGACAAGGTCCGCGCGGGCGCGCACTACGCGCTTGAATTGCCGCCGCCGGAATCGGCGCTACCGGAACCAGAACACATCCCGCTCGTCATCGCTTATGAGGACGACCACCTCATCGTCGTCGACAAGGCGTCCGGCATGGCGGTGCATCCCGCGCCGGGATCGATGAAGGGCACGCTGGTCAACGCCCTGCTCGCGCATTGCGCCTCATCCCTCTCCGGCGTCGGCGGCGTGGCGCGACCGGGCATCGTGCACCGCATCGACAAGGAAACCACCGGGCTCATCGTCGTCGCCAAGGACGACCGCACGCATGTCGGACTTGCGAAACAGTTCGCAAAGCACACGATCGAGCGCGTCTATTTCGCCGTCACCCGCGGCGGCCCGCATCCGAAGAACGGCACGATCGAAAACCGCCTCGTCCGCTCCAACGACGACCGCCGCAAATTCGTCGTCGTGCGCGATGTGAAGAGCGAAGCCGGCAAACACGCCATCACGCACTACTGGACAGTCGAGAGTTTCGGCCAGCAGGCCGGCGCCGCCGCTGGTTCGCCCGCCGCCGCACTTGTCGAGTGTCGTCTCGAAACCGGCCGCACGCACCAGATACGGGCCCACATGGCGCATATCGGCGCGCCTTTGATCGGCGATCCGGTCTACGGCAAATTCCGCGGCCTGAAGGCCGAAGGCGCGGGCGAGTTCCACGAGGCCGCCGAAACCGCGGCGCGCGATTTCACGCGGCAGGCGCTCCACGCGGCGGTGCTCGGCTTCAAGCATCCCATCACCGGCGAGATGCTGCGGTTCGAGAGCGCGCTGCCTGCTGACATGACCGCGCTGGTCGATGCGCTAAGGAGACTGCGATGACCCGCGATGTTGTCCCCGTCGAAGGCGCATGTCTGTGCGGACAGGTGCGTCTGCGCATTTCGAAGACGCCGTTCTTCACCGCCGTATGCCACTGCAGCGGCTGCAAGAAGCTCGCGTCGAGCGCGTTCTCGCTCACGGTCGCCGTGCCGGCGGAAGGCTTCGAAGTCACGCAAGGCGAACCCGTCATCGGCGCGTTGCACGGGCCGCATCAGCACTTCTATTGCCCGCATTGCATGAGCTGGATGTTCACCCGTCCGCACGGCTTCGACTTCTTCGTCAATGTCCGCTCCACGCTGCTCGACAACGACGCCTGGACAACGCCCTTTCTCGAAACCGGCGCCGCCCACAAACTCCCCTGGGTGACGACGCCTGCGCCGCACAGCTTCGCGGAATTCCCAGGTGAGGCGGATATTCCGGGAATCCTTGAGGGGTTCGCGCGGGAGATGGGGGCGAACTCTTAGGCGCTGGCGCGTTGCTTGATCGACGCGAGTTCGCCGCCGATCTCCCGACGCCGTTCCATCAGATCGAAGTCCGCCTGCAACCCGAGGAAAAACCCTTCCGAAACGCCGAAATAGCGTGCAAGGCGCAAATCGGTGTCGGCGGTCACGCTGCGCTTGCCCAGAACGATTTCATTGATCCGGCGCGGCGGCACATGGATGGCGCGCGCGAGTTCGTTCTGGCTGAGCGCCATCGGCTTCAAAAACTCCTCGAGCAGAATTTCTCCCGGGCTTGGGTTCGGAAGCAGATCGCTTTCAGTCATGGTAATCAACGATTTCGACATGAACCGGCCCTCCTTCCTGCCAGACAAAGCAGATGCGCCACTGGTCGTTGATCCGGATCGAATGCTGACCCACGCGGTCCGCACGCAACGCTTCCAAGCGGTTGCCGGGCGGCGCGCGCAGATCGTTCAGCACGCGCGCCTGATTGAGCAAACGAAGCTTTCGCAACGCAGTCGCCTGAATGTCCGGCGGCAACCGGCGACTGCGGCGGCCCGACCAGATCAATTCCGTTTCAGCGTCCGCGAAACTCTGGATCACGGTGCAATATAACGCATAACGTCATACGTTGCAACGCCAATCCCCACCCCGCCGCCGCTCATTACCCGACTGAAACAGTCAGTTAATCCCCGTCGCCTTCTTCCCGCCCCGACCGGCCGGTATGTTCCTGCCACGTTCCGGTCCGGCGTGGTCTTAACAATGCCCTGCCGGCTCCCCATATGGCCTCGTTGAGGTCCCGGGGGACCCGGAACGGTAGCCTGCTCATCGGAGGGGTTATCCGCCGACCCGGGAGGCTCGAAAGGGGAAGTACGCCATGGCAACCGCCACGACCAACACCGCCGTCTCTGTCGCGCTTTCGCCCGAAATGGGCCTCAGCCGCTACCTCCAGGAAATCCGTAAATTTCCGATGCTGGAGAAGACCCAGGAATACGAGCTCGCGAAGGACTGGAAGGAAAACCAGAACCGCGAAGCCGCCCACACGCTCGTCACCTCTCACCTGCGCCTCGTGGCGAAGATCGCCATGGGCTATCGCGGCTACGGCCTGCCGATCGGCGAGGTGATCTCGGAAGGCAATGTCGGCCTTATGCAGGCCGTGAAGAAGTTCGAGCCGGAGAAAGGCTTCCGCCTGGCGACCTACGCCATGTGGTGGATCCGTGCGTCGATCCAGGAATACATCCTGCGCTCGTGGTCGCTCGTGAAGATGGGCACGACCGCCGCGCAGAAGAAGCTCTTCTTCAACCTCCGCCGCATGAAGGGCGAGATGGCCGCGCTCGAGGAAGGCGACCTGACGCCCGAGCACGTGAAGACCATCGCCCACAAGCTCGCGGTGACGGATGACGAAGTCATCTCGATGAACCGCCGCCTGTCGGGCCCGGATGCGAGCCTGAACGCCCCGGTCGCCGCCGACGGCGAAGCCCAATGGCAGGACTGGTTGGCCGACAACAACTATGTCAGCCAGGAAGCGGTCCTCGCCGACAGCGAAGAGTACACGCAGCGCATGTCGCTGCTCGACGAGGCGATGACCACGCTCTCGGAACGCGAGCGCCACATCATCCGCGAACGTCGCCTCAAGGATGAGCCGGCGACTTTGGAGGATCTCTCCAAGGAGTACGGCGTCTCCCGCGAGCGCGTGCGCCAGATCGAAGTGCGCGCCTTCGAGAAGCTGCAGAAGGCGATGAAGGCCGCCGCCAGCGAGCGCGGCATGCTCGAAGCCGAAGACGCGTAGCGACAGAAGTTGGCGATGTGGGAAAGATTGCAGCCGCAATTTTTCCCCGCCCCGCCCCCCCCAAGTACGGCCAACCCATGTACGGCCACCCGAAAACCCTGCTCGACGAAGAGGAAGCGCGGATCGCCGTCGGCGCCCACGGGCGGCTGGCGACGCTGGTGACCCCCGATCTCGAAGCGACCCACCTGCCGTTGTTTCTCGACGGGAACAGGCTCATCGGCCACATCGCGCGCGCGAACCCGCATTGGCGATCGGCCCCATGCGGAGCGCTCGTGGTGTTCGCGGGCCCGGAAGCCTATGTCTCGCCGAACTGGTATCCGTCCAAGCACGCGACCGGACGCGCCGTGCCGACGTGGAATTACGAGGCGGTGCACGTCCGCGGACATCTCACGACATTCGAAGATCCGGCGCGGCTGGAAGCCGTCGTCGAGCGCCTCTCCGACATGCACGAGTCCACGCAGCCGCGTCCGTGGAAAATGGGCGAAGCGCCGCGCGACTATCTCGACGCGCTGATGCGCGGCATCGTCGGCGTGGAGATCGAAATCACCCACATCGAAGGCAAGCGCAAACTCTCTCAGGACAAGTCCGACGCCGATCACGCCGGCGTCGTGGCGGGTCTTGAAGCGAGCGCCGATCCGCGCGACCGCGCCGTCGCCGACGCGATGAAGCGCAAATAGCGCGGGTCATCCCGGCGGCTGTGCGAGCCGCTCGCGCAGCTTGTCGAGCACCCACGGGTCCGGCACATCCGTCGCGCCGGTCATGAGATCGGCGAAATTGTCCGCCAGCGTCTCTTCAGCGTGGAACACGTAATTCGTGTTGCGCCCGACGCGCTTGAAAAGCGCCTCCTGCACCGCACCCGGCGGAAAGATCGAATTGGCGCCTGTCACCGTCACCAGCGAACACGCCCCGCGCGGCCCGCGCGTCATGTTCAGGAACAGAAGCTGGAAATAACTCTGGAAGACGGGCTTGGCCGGATCGTACCGTTCCGGCGACGCCGTGAGATAAGGCATCAGATGCAGCGTGCCCTCCGGGCCGCCGTCCACTTCCACGGTGAACGCGCCATCCTCCACGTCGGGATTCGAAACGCCGCGCGCGCGCAAATTCGGCGGCAGCGTCACACGCTCGCACCGCTCGAAGCCGATGAGACCGTAAAGACTGTCCCGCGTCGCCGGGCTCGCACGGCGCGACAGGATGTGGAAGAGCTCGTGGTAGAACAGGCTGTCGAGCGCGCTCTCCGACACCGGCAGGTTCGGGCCGAACACGATGGCGTTTGCGCGCGTATGCGGCAGGCCGCCGTCGATCGCGCGACTGCCCTTGATGAACAGGACATCGTCCGGGAGCCAGAGCGCCAGTGTCGCGAGCTTTTCGCGGTGCCGCTCCACCATCGCGACGAGCCGCGCGGTTTCCGCCTCGCTCCAGACCGTAACCCCCGCCGCGTACTGCGCCTTGAGCTGCTCCAGCGCGCCGCCATCGCGCGACCGCAGCCGGATGGAAAGATCTGCCGGCGTGAGACCACGCATGTAGGCGTCGTCGGCCGTAACGATGTCGATCGCCTCATTGGCGGTCGCGACCCGGAAATTCTGCGCACTCGCGGGCGCGACGAAGGAAAGCGAGACCGCCGCGAGAGCGATGGTCGTCACAAGAAAGCGGCGCATGCCGGAACCCCGAATAACCGAACGTGAAGGAGCCTATCGCCCGCAATTGAGGCCGGGAAGCGGCGCGCGACGAACCGCTACACAGCACCGCGCTTTTTCGCCTTCGGGGAGTCGTCCTCGACCGGCGGCGCAGGCAGGCGGACGGACACATCCTTGGGCTCGACGAGACTGATCTCGGCGGCGGCGTCGCCGGCGCCCAGATCCCGGAACCGCCGCGCCGACGGAAACACGCGCGATTCCACCGTGCTGACGAGTTCATTGTAGCTGCGCACGGACTTCTCGAGGGAATTGCCCAGCGCATCGAGCCGCGACGACATTGTCGCGAGGCGCTCGTAAAGCTGCGCGCCGATCCTGGCGATCTCCTCGGCGTTCTTCTGCACTTCCTCCTGGCGCCAGCCATAGGAAATCGACTTCGCCAGCGCGAGCAGCGACGACGGGCCGACGATGATGACGCGCTCCGCCACCGCGTCCTGAAAGAGTGCGCTGTCGTGCTCGAACGCCGCTGCGAGGAAATTCTCGCCGGGCACGAACATGACGACGAAGTCCGCCGTCGCCGGGACATGCTTGGCGTACTCCTTCGAAGAAAGCTGGCGCATGTGCGTGCGCACTTCGGCGGCGTGCTTCTTCAGGAGAATTTCGCGGGTCTGGTCGTCGGTCGCTTCCGCAGCATCCATGTAGCCGGAGAGCGCGACCTTGGAGTCGACGACGATACAGCGCCCGCCCGGCAGATTGATCAGCACGTCGGGACGCAACTTTCCGCCGTCGCTGTCGTGCGAAGATTGTTGCGTGAAATCGATGTGGTGGCTGAGGCCGGACAGCTCCAGCACGTTGCGCAGAGTCTCCTCCCCCCACCGCCCGCGCGCCTTCGGCGCCGCACGCAGAGCGTTCGCAAGCTTGCCGGTTTCCTTCTGCGTCTGCTGCAGCGTGTCGGTGACCTGACGCATCTGCTCAAAGAGTGCGGACTTGTCCTCTGTACGTTGCTTGTCCAGCGCGCCTACGATTTCAGTCAGCCGCGCGAACTGCTCTTGCACCGGCTGCACCATTTCCTTCATGCCGCCGGTGGCGGCAGTCTTGTGCTTTTCGAACGTCTCGTTCGCGAGATTGAGGAAGCGTTGCTCGTTCTGGCTCAACGCCTGCTGCGCAAGCGCGAGGAAGCTCTTTTCGACCTCCGCCTTCATCGCGATGAGCGCCTGCTCGCGTTCCAGAGCGGCGGCGTTGCGCGCATCGGAACCGCTGCGTTCTGCGGCGAGTTCGGCCGTCGTGCGCGCCGCCTCGGCGACCGCTGCGTCGCGCGCCTGCACTGCCGCGTCCCGCTCCGCGCGATACCCTTCAAGCTGTTCCAGCTTCGCATTCGCGGCCGCGAGCGCCTGCTCAGCGGTCGCCTTTGCGTCAGCCGCCTTGCGCCACTCCCAGAGCGCGTAGCCCGCGCCGGCGACGAGCAGGAAAAGAAGCAGGGCGAGCGGAAGCGGCAGTGCGGCTGATTCGGTCATGGCGGCAGCGTAGCGCAGCCGCGCGCCGGGCGCGCGTTACGGGTGCGACGGGCTCACAAGCATCGCGATCTGCCGATCCATCGCCGCGACAAGGTCGTCGACCGAGAGACCATCGAACGCCGCGCCGCGATAGTTGGCGATGTAGCAGGCGTAGAGCATCTCTCCGACAAGCCGCAGATCCCTCCCGGGCGCGATTTCGCCCGCGTCCTCGCCATCCATCAGGATTCGCTCGATCCGCTTGAAGGTCGGGATAAGGGCGCGGCGCACCGCGACTTCCGCCTCCCGGGAGCGCACCCATGAGTGCGATTGCGCCTGCAGGAGCAGGGCGAGATGGCGGTCGTGAAAGCGATAGATGACGGCAAAGAGTTCCCGAAGTCGCGGCCGGCACCCACGCACCCCCGCCAGCGCCTCATCCATGCCGTCGCACTGCCGGTCGATCTCCTCGACCACGATGGAAGACAGCACGTCGGACTTGGACTGGAAGGTGGTGAACACCGATCCCACGGCGATGCCTGCCTCGTCGGCGATCATGCGGATGGTGACGGCCTCGTAGCCATGTTCGGTGAACAGGGTCCGCGCGACCGCGAGGACGCGGTTGCGGGTCATCGCCTTCTGTCGCTCGCGGCGACGGACGCCTTCGGCGGGTTCCTCGCTCATGCGAACGCCGCCGGCGAGGGGCGCGAGATGCGGCGATCGAAGGGCTGCCGCATCGGAAGGGCTCAGCCGTTGGCGGCCAGGCCGTCGGCCTTCTCAAGGATCAGTTTCGCGCGCGCGTCGATCGCATCGCATTGCAGGTTCACGATCTCGCGGATCGAAAGCGCGAGATCAGCCGCCAGTTTCCGGCCGTCGGCGCTGACTTCCAGCATATCTTCAACAAGTTGGCGCAGTTCTGCCGCCGCCGTCGCCGCCTCGGAGGGCGTCACGCGCTTCAGGGATTGTTCCACCGGTTACCTCCAGATCGCGGGTCGCATTGCGCCGTGTTGATCTCCATATAGCCCACTCGTTGAACGCGTTCAATGAACAAGTTCAGGTGGCAGGCGCCCATTCCTGCATGGCTTCACCCCACGAGGGCGCGCTTGCGACCAGCCGCCACGCGGCGGCGCGCCCCGTAGCTGGCGCCGGCGGCGCGGCGTACGGTTCCCAATCATGAACACGATCTTCACCTATCTGATCCCGATCACCGTCGCGGTGGTGTTCCTCATTCTGTGCGTCGGGATCTATACTCTCTTCCGGGGCGGCGACGTGGGCCGCTCCTGGTCGAACCGGATGATGCGGCTGCGCGTGGCCGCGCAATTCGTGGCGATCATCGTCCTGTGCGCCGCAGTCTATTTCAAGGATCACTTCGTGAAGTGATGGTCCGCCTCGACAAGATCTACACCCGCGCCGGAGACGGCGGTCGCACGCGTCTCGCCACCGGTGAGGAAGTCGCGAAGTGGGATCTGCGCGTTGAGGCTTATGGCGGCGTCGACGAAACGAACGCAGCGCTCGGCGTGGCGCGCCTGCATGCGGGCGAAGAGCCCGACCTCGACGCCGTTCTCGCCCGCATCCAGAACGAGCTCTTCGATCTCGGCGCCGATCTGGCGACGCCGGAACGCGACAAGCCCCTGCCCTTCGAAGCGCTGCGCATCCAGGCAAGTCAGGTGGCGGCGCTCGAGAACGACATCGACCGGCTCAACGCAGACCTCGCACCACTGACGTCCTTCATCCTGCCGGCAGGCCGCCCGCTCTGCGCGCATTTGCATGTGGCGCGCACGCTGTGTCGCCGCGCCGAGCGCATCATCGCGCATCTGTCGAATGTGCCTGAGGAACGCGTGTCTCCGGACGCGCTGCGCTACGCCAACCGGCTCTCCGACTTCCTCTTCGTCGCGGCGCGCTGGTCCAACCGCGCGGACGGCGACGTGCTCTGGCGGCCCGGCGCGTCGCGATGACCACGGGCGGGGACTTTCCCGCGCCGCCGTCCATCGGCGCGCCAGTCCCGTGGTTCGCCGCGCCGACCGATGTGAACCGCCGCTTTCATCTGCACACCGCCGCCGGACGCTGGATCATGCTGGCGTTCATCGGATCGTTGCGCGCGCCGCAGGTCGCGCCCTTCCTCGAGAAGTTCGCCGAAAAGCGTCACCTCTTCGATGATCGCGCCGCGAGCTTCTTCGGCGTAGGCGTGGACCCGTCCGAAGAGGCCGACCTCGCCACCGCGCTGCCCGGCGTCCGCTACTTCCGCGACTACGACCGCAGTGTGAGCCGACTGTTCGGCGCCGCGCGCGAAGCCGATGCTTCGTACCGCCCCTTTGTGCTGATCCTCGACCGCACGCTGCGCGTCACCGATGCAGCGTCCATCACACAGGCCGATCACATATTTGACCGCCTCGAAGCACGCATGGGCCCCGAGGGCGATCCTCCCATCACGGAGCATCCGCCGGTGCTCATCGCGCCACGCATCTTCGACGCTGACCTATGCGCGCGTCTGGTGGCCTATTTTCACGCCGCCGCACCGACGCCGTCGGGCTTCATGCGCGAAGTCGATGGGCGCACGGTCCCGATCCTCGATCACAGCTTCAAGAGCCGCAAGGATGCGACGATCACCGACGAGGCGCTGCGCATCGAAACCCAGGCGCGCGTGCGCGAACGATTGATCCCCATGGTCGAGCGCGCATTCGGTTGGCGCGCCACGCGCATGGAGCGCTACATCGTCGCGCGCTACGGCGCGGACGAGGAAGGCCATTTCAATCCGCACCGCGACAACACAACGCGCGGCACCGCGCATCGCAAGTTCGCCGTGACGATCAATCTCAACGCGGAAGACTATGAAGGCGGCGACCTGCGCTTTCCCGAATTCGGACAGCGCACCTATCGCGCGCCGACGGGCGGCGCCGTGGTGTTCGGGTGCGGTCTGCTGCACGAGGCCACGCGCGTGACGCGCGGCGACCGCTTCGCCTTCCTGCCGTTTCTCTACGATGAAGCCGGCGCGAAGCTGCGGGAATCGAACGCAGCCTTCGTCGACAACAGCGCTTCCGAATACCGCGCCTAAAGTCCGTAGAGCGCCAGTTCCACGCGCGATGTCTGCGCGGCGACCTTTGCCGGCGGCGTCGGCGCCAGCGGCGCGGTCGGGGACGGCCACAGCGCGACGAGCCGTTCAAGCTCCGCCTTCGCTTCCGCCGTGCGCGCGGCGTTCTTTGCGGTCAGCGCCGCTTCGGCGCGCGTGAACGCATCCTGCGCCGCAAGCGCGGCGCCGAGACTGTGCTGATACTCCACCGCATCGACGACGCCGCTGGACACGACGCCCGCATAGAGTCCGCGCGTGATCGTCAGCATGCGCAGAACCAGTGCGGCGTCCGCCGGCGCTTGCTTCGAGGACACCGCATCGATTGCGCGCTGCAACGCTGCAGCGCCTTCGGGTTTGCCGTCCATCAACGCATTCGACGCCGCCGTGAGCGGCGCGATGTCGAGACCAGAGAAAGCCTGCGGCGCCGGCGTGTGCACTTCCAGAACCCCCTGCCCCACGAGCGCGCCGGCTTCCGCCGCACGACCCGCCTGCAATTCCTTCTGCGCGACGAGGAGAAAACCTTTGAGATGCTGAAGCCGCAACGCCGCCTCGGCGGCAGGCGCAAGTGATGCGTAGGCCGTGCTGGCGCCGGCCTCGCCTGCTTCACCGCCTGCTGCAGCTTCGACCGGGGCTGGCGCTGCGCCTTCGCCTGCTTCGCCGCCCGTTTCACCTTTGGCGGCTTCGCCCGCTTCGCCGTGCTGCGCAGCGCCGTTCTCGCCCGCCTCGCCGCCGGGCTGGCACGCCGCAAGACCGACGCCCCCCGCCAGCACCGCCGCCAGCCCCACGCCCCGCCAGAGTTTCGCGCGCAGCTCGATCATGATCGCCCCTTCCGGTGATTTCCGGCGCATGCTCTAACCGAACTTCCGGCTATTGCAAACCATTCGCAAAGAGACCGCAGCGATGATCCTGCTCGAGGGCGTTCTGGCGGCGGAGGACGTGGCGCGGGTGCGCCGGGATCTCGACGCTGCGCCGTGGATTGACGGCAAGACGACGGCAGGGCCCGCCGCGCGCGAGGTGAAGCAGAACCGGCAGGCCGCCGGCGACGACCCGCTGGTGCAGGCCATCGAGAAATTCGTGCTGGAGGCCATCCATCGCCATCCGCTGTTCTCGGTCGCGGCACGGCCCCGCCGTCTCTCGCGGCTGCTGTTCTCAAGCTATGAAGGCGGCGAGACCTACGGCCTGCACACAGACGATGCGCTGATGGGCGCGGCGCTTCTGCGCAGCGATCTCGCCTTCACGCTGTTTCTGACCGATCCGGAGACTTACGAGGGCGGCGCACTCACCGTCACGTCGCCGCTCGGCGACCAGGCGATCAAGCTCGCGGCGGGCGACATGGTGCTCTACCCGGCGGGCAGCATCCATGCGGTCGCGCCGGTGACCTCGGGCCGACGGCTCGCGTGCGTGGGCTGGATCCAGAGCACGGTGCGCGACGCCGCGCAGCGCGAACTTCTCTTCGATCTCGCCAATGCGCGCGCGCTGTTCGCGCGCGGGGAAGTGAACCGGGAGTCGCTTCTGCTGCTCGACCGCGCGCAGTCCAATCTCCTGCGGATGTGGGCCGAAACCTAGCGGCGACGGCCGCCTTCGATGCAGAGCGCCATCGCCGCCGCAGCGCCCGCGACGCCGCTCGATGCGGCGATGAGAGCGCCCGCGCCCATGAGGATCGCCTGCGATCCGCCGAGGTCGATGCTCTCGCCCATGAAGCCTGAGAATGCCGGGATCATCGGCCAAGCCGCGCCGACCACGGCCCACACGATCGCGACCTGCACGAGAAACGCGCCGCGCGTCTTGATCTCATAGCGCTGCAGCCGCCCGCCGACGAACAGTGCGGT
This sequence comes from Hyphomonadaceae bacterium, assembly GCA_016791445.1. Lineage (GTDB taxonomy): Bacteria > Pseudomonadota > Alphaproteobacteria > Caulobacterales > Aquidulcibacteraceae > VFBF01. The sequence continues at coordinate 64,593 of JAEUMP010000005.1, forward strand.
CGCCGCCGTCGCGGTCGCCACAGGCGCCGACAGGCCGGAGGCCGCCGTCATCTCGATACCAAGCAACAGCGCCAGGAGGCTCATGCCCACCATGAGCGCCACGGCGTAGAGGATCGCCAGTCCCGCCGTCGCATAGGCCAGCACCGGCTCACGCAACATCAAGCGACTGCCCCGGCGCCGCATGCGGCGTCCCCGGTACTCCTCATCCCACGATGTCGACATGGCGCACTCCATCCTTCGCGGAGCGTCATGCAGGTTGTGGGCCGGAGCCTCGGGACGCCTGAAAGGCGTTGTGTTAACGAAGACGTCCGGCGATCAGCGCGTCGGCACCGGCTTTTCGCCGCGGTAATCGTAGAAGCCGCGCTGCGTCTTGCGACCGAGCCAGCCGGCTTCGACGTACTTCACCAGCAGCGGGCACGGGCGGTACTTCGTATCGGCGAGGCCTTCGTTCAGCACTTGCATGATGCTGAGGCAGGTATCGAGGCCGATGAAATCCGCAAGCTCCAGCGGACCCATCGGATGATTGGCCCCGAGGCGCATGGCCTTGTCGATCGCTTCCACCGAACCCACGCCTTCATAGAGCGTGTACACGGCTTCATTGATCATCGGCACGAGCACGCGATTGACGATGAACGCCGGGAAGTCTTCCGCGTTGGCGATCGTCTTGCCGAGGCTTTCGACGAAGCGGACGCTCGTCTCGTAGGTTTCCTGCGATGTCGCGAGGCCGCGGATCAGCTCGACGAGCTTCATCAGCGGGACGGGATTCATGAAATGCACGCCGATGAAACGATCCGGGTTCGCCGTGCGCGCCGCCAGCCGCGTGATCGATATCGACGACGTATTCGACGCGAGCATCGCATTCGGCTTCAGCACCGGCTGCAGCTCAGCGAAGATTGCGTGCTTGACCTCTTCCTTCTCCGCCGCGCTCTCGATGGCGAGATCGACACTCTCGAAAGCCTTGAGCGACGCGGCCTTGCGGATGCGCGGCAGCGCCTCTTCCATCGCCGCCTGGCTGATGAGACCACGGCCGACCTGACGCGACATGTTCCCTCGGATCGTGGCGAGGGCGGCGTCGACCTGGGCTTCCTCGATGTCGTTCAGGAGCACGTCATAGCCGGCCAGCGCGCACACATGGGCGATGCCGTTGCCCATCTGGCCTGCGCCCACCACGCCGACGGAGCGAATGTCGTTCATCATGTTCAAAGGGGCTGCTTCCCGGCGAAAAGTAAAGGGTGGCGGACGCGCTTCCGAGGGAGCGGCGTATCGCCTTACAGTGTGTTTAGCACAGCCCGTTTGTGCGGTGCAGCATTTCCTTCACATTCTTCGCAGGCGCCGTAGCGGCGCCGATCAGGAACGAAACGGGCCCGCTTCTCGCGAAGCGGGCCCGGCTTGCTCGTCGGCAGGAATACGCGCGTCAGACGCCCGCCTTTTCCAGCTCGGCCATCAGTTCCGGCAGGAGCGTCTTGTAATCGCCCACGAGGCCGTAGTCGGCGACCTGGAAGATCGGCGCTTCCTCGTCCTTGTTGATGGCGACGATGACCTTGGAGTCCTTCATGCCCGCGAGGTGCTGGATCGCGCCGGAGATGCCGACGGCGATGTAAAGCTCCGGCGCGACGACCTTGCCGGTCTGGCCGACCTGATAGTCGTTCGGGGCGTAACCCGCATCGACTGCCGCGCGTGAGGCGCCGACAGCCGCGCCGAGCTTGTCGGCGAGAGGCTCGATGACCTTCTGGAATTCTTCCGCGCTGCCCATCGCGCGACCGCCGGACACAACGCGCTTGGCGCCGGCGAGTTCGGGACGATCGGACTTCGCGATTTCTTCCTTCACGAACTGCGCCTTCAGCGCGCCCGCATCGGCGGACACGTTTTCAACAGCAGCGGAACCGCCTTCGCCGGCGGCCTTGAACGCCGTCGGCTGCACGGTGGCGACGACTTTCGCGTCCGTCGCTTCCACCGTCGTCAGCGCATTGCCCGCATAGATCGGACGCACGAAGGTCTTGGGGCCAACGACCTCGATCACGCTCGACACCTGCGCGACATCGAGCTTCGCGGCGACGCGCGGCGCGACGTTCTTGCCGGTCGTGTCGGCGGCGAAAAGGATCGCGTCATAGTTCGCCGCGAGCGGCACGATCAGCGCTTCCATCGCTTCCGCGAGCTGTTTGGCGAGCGGGCCGCTTTCGGCGAGCAGCACCTTGCGCACGCCTGCGATCTTGCCGGCGGCGGCGGCGGCGCCCGCGGCGCCTTCGCCCGCGACGAGCACATCAATGTCGCCGCCGATCTTCTGGGCGGCGGCCACGACCTTCGCCGTGGATTCCTTCACCGACGCATTGTCATGCGCCGCGACAACGAGCACCGCCATCTCAGAGCACTCCCGCTTCGTTCTTCAGTTTTTCGACGAGCTCGCCGACTGTCTTGACCTTCACGCCGCCCTGACGCTTCGGCGGCTCCGTCACCTTCAGCACCTTCAGGCGCGGCGCGGTGTCGACGCCGTAGTCGGACGCAGCCTTCACATCGATCGGCTTTTTCTTCGCCTTCATGATGTTGGGCAGCGAGGCGTAGCGCGGCTCGTTGAGGCGCAGGTCCGTCGTCACGATGGCCGGCAGCTGCAGCTCGACCGTCTGGAGACCGCCGTCGACTTCGCGCGTCACCGTCGCCTTGTCGGCGCCGAGTTCGAGCTTGTAAGCGAAAGTGCCCTGCGGCCAGCCGAGGAGCGCCGCCAGCATCTGGCCGGTCTGATTGGAGTCATCGTCGATCGCCTGCTTGCCGAGCACGACGAGTTGAGGGCTTTCCGCTTCCACGATGCCCTTGAGGATCTTGGCGACCGCGAGCGGCTCCACGTCCCCGTCAACCTTCACGAGGATGCCCCGGTCCGCGCCCATGGCGAGCGCCGTGCGGATGGTTTCCTGCGCCTGCTCCGGCCCGATGGAGACGGCGACGATCTCGGTGACCGTCCCCTTTTCCTTCAGCCGCACGGCTTCCTCGACCGCGATCTCGCAGAAGGGGTTCATCGACATCTTCAGGTTGGAGAGATCGACGCCCGTCTGGTCGCCCTTCACCTTCACCTTGAGATTGTAGTCGAGCACCCGCTTCACGGGCACGAGCACTTTCATCGGGGAATCCTCACCGCTCGGCTGAAAATAAGACGCGGGACCATGATGCGCCCGCCCCCCCGCGTCAACGCAAGGCCCATGCGGCGGGGCGTCGCCTGTGAGCCCCTCTGCCCGCCTCTCCGATTATTAAGCGCCCTTCCGCGCGCCGCTCCGCTACGCCTGTGAGGCGATTGAAACGACGGAGGACGGCGTGCGGTTTGTCGAGCTTTGCTTCCACGAGCGCGACGCCATCGCCGCCGATATCGCGGTGAAAGGTCTCGAGGAGGCGGGCCTCTGCGCGATCCGACGACCGGTGGACGATGTCCGCGCGCCGGCGGTGTCGCGTGCGGCGAGCCGGCGCATCGTGCTGCACTCGCCGGCGTTTGCGGCACTGCCGCCCGGGCACCCGATCCACGCCGACGCCGAGCTGGGCACACTCATTGTGCCGCTGGGACCGCACTGGCCGCTTCGGCGGTCGCGACCCTGGCTGATCGCTCCGCCCGGCGGACGCCTCGGGGCGCTCTCCTTCTGGAAGGCGGTTGCGGCGGCATTGCAGCGCGCGGCGCCGGACCGCGACGCCCGCATCGCCGCCCAGACGCACCTCTTCCGGACGCTGCGCGCGGCGGATGGCGGGGCGCCCGTCGGCCGCCGTCGCCGCAGCTTCGCGCGGATGGCCAGCATGCGCCCGGTGACCGCGGTGCAGAGCGCGCGCGACTGGCAGGCCGCCGTGACGCCGATGGCGGTGGTCGCGACCCTCGTGCTCGCCGCCGGCGCGTCCGTCCTCGCCGTCGATGTCGCCGCCCGTCCCGAGGCGTGGGGCGCGATCAGCCAGACGCCTGCGCCGGAGGAACCGTCCACCAACGCCTTCGCCGGAACTGCGCACTGACCTCGCCTTCCGCCGCGAAGCGCTTCAGGAGGGAGCGCCCACGAGCTTCAGCACCTGCTGGATCGCGATCCCGGCGAGGCACAGCGTCGAGAGCGAGAAGAGCAGGAAGCGGATCATCACGATGTTGACCGTGTTCTGGACCAGCGAATGCAGCACCCTGAGCCCCACATAGCCCCACGCCAGCGCGATATTGAGCGGATCCTCGCCGCCGCTGAGGTAGGTGTAGAAGGCGGCCGCGTAGAAGATCGTCGGCTGCTCCATCAGGTGATTGTAGTTGTCCGACACCCACATGATGTTCGGCGGCAGGTTGAGCGTGCGGGTGCGCGCGGCGTCCTGCGGGTCGATCTTGGCCTTCTGCATGGCGGGGATGCGCGTCGCGTACATCCAGAGCCAGACGATCAGCGTCCAGCAGACCAGCGCCAGCACCGGCGTGAGAATGGTCGTCATCATGGGCTGCCCTCCCTTGGCGGGGCGGACGTTAACCTGATTTGCGCGACCGGGAACCGCACGCCCGCGCCCGGGGTATTTCCCGGAACGGGGGCGCTTCGGCGCAGGTCCAGCATGTCTCTTGCACGACGTCGGGCATGCAGCACCCGGCGCCCTATCCGGCGGAAACCATGACGCCCCAGGCCACCGTCACGGCGTGGACGGCGCTCGTCGCGCTCGTCATGGGCGCGTTCGGTGTGCTGTCGGCGACCATGCCGCCGATTTTCGTGCCGCGCGAGGCGGTGCTGACCGTCGCCCCGTCCCCGCCGCCGCCCGACTTCGTGATCCCGGTGGCGCAGGTGGAGACGGCGGATCTGGTGAACACCTGGGGCGCCGCCCGCAGCCACGGTCGCAAGCATCAGGGCATCGACATCATGGCCCGCGCCGGCACCCCGGTGCATGCGGCCGCCGACGGCATGATCGTGCGGATGACGACCAACGAGCTGGGCGGCATCGTCCTTTACCAGCGCGACGCGGGCGGCGCGCATGTCCTCTACTACGCGCACCTGCAGGGCTATGCGGCGGGTCTGCGCGAGGGGGAAATCGTCAAGCAGGGCGACGTGATCGGCTATGTCGGCTCGACCGGCAACGCGACGACGCCGCACCTCCATTTCGAGATCACCCGCCAGCCCAACGCCAAGCGCTGGTGGGGCGGCAAACCGCTGAACCCGTATCCGGTGCTGAAGGCCGGGATGATCGTCGAGAGCGCGCCGCAGGCGGCGGAAGCGCCCGGCGCGCCGAAGGTCTAGGGCCGCTCCATCTTTTTCCTCAAGGGCGCGACCGGGACATGCGGCGGCGCCCGCGGAATCGCTTCTGGAAAAGCGACGCCACGGCGGGTTGGACAGCGATAGAACGAGACGCGCAGCTCAACGGCGCGCGGGCGCAGACCTCGCGGGATCACGCGCCGACGCGAAAATGCGGGCGCGGCGCAAGGCCCGCCCGTCCGCACGATGCAAACACAATCCATGAGCCCGCTCACACAACGGACCCGGCGCGCGCGACGCATGAACTTTGGACCGCCGGACAACGGCGTCGCGCGAGATCTTCCGACGGCGAACGCGCGACCGCGCCACAGGCGGCGCACACGTCTTCTTGGCGGTCTCCGGACGCGCCGGCGCCGCCCGCCAAAGCAGGAGACCTCCGACCGCCAGAACCAAAACCACAAGAAACGCGAGCACACTGCCCTCCGCTGAAAAACCTGCGGCCTTTGTTCCCTTTTTGTTCCCTTTGGGCAAGTGACATTTTCGACAGGAAGGCTTCGGAGCGGCGACGGCCCCATCGCCGTACCCTCTCAAAGACCTGACGGCGACGAGGGCGTCGCCGCTCCGGTTGCGGTGGATTTCGCGCTGCTCAATCCACCCTGCGCGCGGCGGGTGTGGTGCGCGTGTTCGCCATGCTGAGCGGCTGTCCGATCCGGACCAAGAGGTTTTCATCATCCTGCGAGCGCGCTGTCCGCAGAGACCGGGCGCACCGGGAGGTGCGCGGTCCGGCCCGGGCGCCGGCGCCAAACCCCTGATCTCGCAGCGCTGAGGTGGTGGAGAAACCGCACATCTGTCCGGGCTGGACCGCGCACCTCCCGGTGCGCCCGGTCTCCGCCGCGAGCGAAGGCGTAGAGAGGATTGAGCGGAGCAAAACGCCCCACCCGCGCAAGCGATGCTCCAATTCTTCCCCCGCCTGGGGGGAAGTACCCGGCAAAGCCGGGGAATGGTGGCGAACTTGATCGTTTAATCTGCGCCCCCTCCGTCTTGCGCGTGCCGCGCAAGCCACCTCCCCCGATTCGCTTCGCTTCACGGAGGAGGAAAGTGTGATTGCAAGTTTCGCGTTGTTTGTACGTCGCCCACAATGACCTAACGATCTTCAATCGCGCTCCCCCGAACGCTGGTCATCCCGTTGCTTTCTCGAGAACAAAAGGCCACGCGCGACAAACGCTACGCTGTACAGCGCGAAGACCGAAATGATGAAGGGGACAGTTAGCGCTGGCCGCACATACGACACCAATATGCCGCCGACGATGTAGATCAACGATATCGCAATAAGCCAGCGATCCTGAAAGCTGTTTTGAACAAGGTGCTTGAGCACACCAACAAAGCCCCGCGTCTGTTGATTAGCCATTCGGCCCTCCACCACATCGACAAGTGTGGCACGCAATGAACATTCTTATCTCTTAGCCATCGTGCATGGAGCAAGGAACGGAAGTGCGGCCCGCTGCGGCGAGCCGAGGCATTACTCCCCCAGCGCCGCGTCCACCAGCGCGCGCGCTTCCGCGCTCGACCAGTCCGCGGCGCCGGCGAGGCGCGCGATCTCCCGGCCGCTGCGGTCGTAGAGGATCGTCGTTGGCATGCCCTGCGCCTTCACTTCGAACGCGATCGCGGAGCCGGGGTCCTGATAGAAGTCGAGGCTCTCGCCGGCGAGCTTCTTCAGATCGCTCTGTGCGCGCGCCTTCATGTCGTTGCGGTCCACGCTGATGGCGACGAGTTCGAATTCCCGGCCGCGATAACCGTCCGCGAGCGCGGCGAGCGTCGGCATCTCCTCGATGCACGGCGCGCACCACGTGGCCCAGAGATTGACGAGCACCACCTTGCCGCGGAAATCGCTGAGACGACGTTCCGCGCCCGTCGCGTCAAAGAACACGTTGAGCGGCTGCGCCGGCGGGTCGCGCACGACGACGAGCTTCTGCATTTCCCCCGTCGCGAAGCGCTTCAGGCTCGTCTCGTCGGCGGGTTTGGACACCGCCGTGAAAAGCACATAGAGAGCCGCCAACAGGCCGAAGAGCCCGAGCCACCCCGCCGCTTTCAACGTCAAGGATTGCGTTTTCGCACCCGCCGCCATGTCCGACAAAAACTCCAGCTCACCCGGTGAAGGCCAACAGATGTGGGGCGGCCGCTTCGCCGAACGCCCCTCCGACATCATGCAGGCGATCAACGCCTCCATCGACATCGACAAACGCCTGTGGCGCGAGGACATCCGCGGCTCGAAAGCCCACGCGGCCATGCTCGCCGCGCAGGGGATCATTACGAAAGACGACGACGCGAAGATACAGGCGGGACTAGACCAGATCGCCGCAGAGATCGAGGCGGGAACCTTCGTGTTCGACATCGCGCTTGAGGACATCCACCTCAACATCGAGGCGCGGCTGACCGAGCGCATCGGCGAAGCGGGCAAGCGCCTGCACACGGGCCGCTCGCGCAACGACCAGGTGGCGACGGATTTCAAGCTCTGGGTGATGGGCGCGTGCGACGGCGCGGCCGACGAACTCCGCAGCCTGCAGAAGACGCTCGCTGCGCGCGCGGCGGAGACCGCCGATGTCGTCATGCCGGGCTTCACGCATCTGCAGACGGCGCAGCCAGTGACGATGGGCCACCACCTCCTCGCCTACGTGGAAATGTTCGAGCGCGACTTCATGCGGCTCAGTGGCGCCGGCGGCGCGGCGGGCGACGGTTGTCCGCTGGGCGCGGCGGCGCTTGCGGGCACAGGCTTCCCGATCGATCGCTTCGCGACGGCGAGCGCGCTGGGCTTTTCCGAACCCGCCGCCAATTCGCTCGACGCCGTCGGCTCGCGCGATTTCGCGCTGCAGGCGCTTTCGGCGCTGGCGATCGCGGGGACGCATCTCTCGCGGCTGGCCGAAGAGATCGTGCTGTGGACGTCGCCGCAATTCGGCTTCGCGCGACTGTCCGATGCGTGGTCCACCGGCTCGTCGATCATGCCGCAAAAGCGCAACCCGGACGCCGCCGAACTCATCCGCGCGAAGGCCGCGCGCCTCGGCGCCAACTTCGCGGCGTTGAACGGCATCGTGCAGAAGCTGCCGCTGACCTACGCCAAGGACCTGCAGGACGACAAGGTTCTGACTTTCGAAGCGTTCGATACGTTCGATCTCTGCGTCGCCGCCATGCGCGGCATGTTCGAGACGATCACGTTCAACCGCGACGCGATGCGTGAGGCCGCCACGCGCGGCTATGCCACCGCCACCGACCTCGCCGACTGGCTGGTGCGCGAACTCGCCATGCCCTTCCGCGAAGCCCACCACGTCACCGGCGCCGTCGTGAAGCGCGCCGAGGCGCTGGGCGTCGCCACGCTCGATGCGCTGCCGCTGGCGGAATTCCAGAAGATCGAACCGCGCATCACCGAAGCCGCCCGCGCGCTCCTCACCGTGGAACATTCCGCCGCGAGCCGCGACAGCTATGGCGGCACAGCCCCCGTCCGGGTGCGCGAGCAGGCGGCGCTCTGGAAAGAGCGGCTGGCTGACGAGGATTGAGCGCGGCGCGCGCAAATAGGCTAGGCTCACGCAAATTCCCGGAGACCCGCATGTCCGACCACCGCAAATCCCTCCTCCGCCTCTCCGTCGCGGCGCTCGCGCTCGTGGCGCTTGTCGGCTGCGGCCTGAAGGGCGGGCTGGAGCGGCCGCCGCCGCAGTTCGGCGAGGCGCGCGCCGCCTATGAGGCCGAGCAAAAGGCCAAGGCCGAGGCCGCCGCCGCCGAGCAGGCCAAGAAGGAACGCGAGGCGAAGGAGCGCCAGCGGATGACGATCCCCGCGCCCTCCACCTCCGCGCAGCCGTCGGTGGAAAATCCCTCGCAGCCCGCGCCCCAGTAACGTGAACCATTTCGACTATCGCGACGGCGCGCTCTTCTGCGAGGACGTGCCGCTCGAGGAAATCGCGAACGCCGTCGGCACGCCGGTCTATGTGTATTCGAGCGCCACGCTCGAGCGTCACTACCGCGTGTTCAAGGACGCCTTCGCGCCCGCCGATCCGCTCGTCGCCTATGCGGTGAAGGCCAACGGCAACATCGCCGTGATCGCGACGCTCGCGAAGCTCGGCGCCGGCGCGGACACGGTCTCCGCGGGCGAAATCCAGCGGGCGCTCGCCGCCGGCGTGCCGCCGGAGCGCATCATCTTCTCCGGCGTGGGCAAGACGGAGGCCGAACTCGCCTACGCGATCTCCGTCGGCGTGCACCAGATCAATGTCGAAAGCATCGCCGAACTCGACATGATCGAGCGCGTCACCGCGCTGCACGGCCAGCGCGCCGCCATCGCCATCCGCATCAATCCCGATGTCGGCGCGGGCGGGCACGACAAGATCTCGACCGGCAAGAGCGGCGCGAAATTCGGCGTCTCCGTCGCGGATGCGCTCGCGCTGCACGCGCGCGCGTCAAAGATGACGCTCGTCGACGCGAAAGGCTTCGCCGTCCACATCGGCAGCCAGATCAAGGATCTCGGGCCGCTCGAGAATGCGTTTCGCGTGATGCGGAAGCTCGCGGAAGACGCACGCGCGCAGGGCCTTCCGGTCAAGCGCCTCGATCTCGGCGGCGGCCTCGGCGTGCCTTACTTCAACGAGCCGGAACCGCCCTCGCCGTCCGCCTACGCCGCGATGGTCAAGCGCGTGTTCGACGGCTTCGACATTGCGCTCTCGTTCGAGCCCGGCCGCCTCATCGCCGCGAACGCGGGCGTGCTCGTCAGCCGCGTGATCCGCCAGCAGGCGCGCCCCGCGAACCGCATTCTCGTCGTCGATGCGGCGATGAACGATCTGATCCGTCCGGCGATGTACGAGGCGTTCCATGACATCAAGCCATTGCGCAGGGGCGGCGACGAGCGCGTCGTCATGGACGTCGTGGGCCCCGTCTGCGAGACCGGCGACACCTTCACCCGCGCGCGCGACCTGCCGCCGCTCGACGCCGGCGACCTCGTGGCCTTCATGACCGCCGGCGCCTACGGCGCGGTGATGGCGTCCACCTACAATGCGCGCGCACTGGTGCCTGAAGTGCTGGTGCGTGGGGACCGATACGAAGTCGTGCGCCGCCGCTGGAAAGTGAGCGAACAACTCGAACTGGAAAAGCTGCCGGAGTGGTGAGCCCCTAGCCGCCCATCGAATAGGGCCCGCCGCGCTCGATGGCGCGCTTGTAGGCGGGGCGCGCGTGCATGCGGCTGATATAGGCGTCGAGCGCGGGAAACGCCGCGAGCTTGCCGAAGGCGCGCGCCACTTCGCAGACGAAGGACATCTGCACGTCTGCAGCGGTGAATCGATCGCCGACGATGAAATCCTTGCCGGTCATGTGCGCATTCACATAGCCGAGATGGTTGTCGATCTCGCCCGTGATGCGCGGCTGCAGCGGCGCGCCCGCCTCGCCGAGGCGCATGGTGTAGAGCTGCAGCATCAGCGGCAGCATGGCGGAGCCTTCCGCATAGTGCATCCAGTGCAGATAGTCCGGCCACTGCGGATCGTCCGGCGCGAAACAGAACGTTCCGCCGCCATGCCAGCGCGCGAGATAATCAAGAATGGCGCCCGACTCCGCAACGACGCGGCCGTTGTCTTCGATCACCGGCGACTTGCCGAGCGGATGCACTTTCTTCAGCTCCGGCGGCGCAAGCCGCGTCACCGCATCGCGCTGGTAGGCGACGATCTCATACGGCAGCGCGAGTTCCTCGAGCATCCACAGGATGCGCTGCGAGCGGCTTTCGTTGAGGTGATGGACCTTGATCGTCATATGCGCCTCCCTGACCCTGTCATTGACCCCAGTAATTACCGATCGACCACACATGCCCGTCCGGCGAGCGGCAGGAAAATTCGCGCGCGCCATAAGGCGTATCGTGCGGCTCGGTGATCATTTCTCCCTTCGCCGCCCGCACCCGCGCCGCGACCGCCTCCACATCTTCTACGGCGATGCACACGCACTGGTTTGTGCCGTTGAGCGCGAGCGGGCTGTGCATGCCGTATGGATCGTCAGCCTTGTCGGGTTGCAGAAAGAGCAGCTGATCGCCCATCCGCAATTCGGCGTGGACGATCTGGCCGTCATGTTCAGCGACATAGTGTTTCGCGAAGCCGAGCACGCGGACGAGCCAGTCGATCTCGCTTGCCGGGTCGCGCACGCGGAGATTGGGGAAAATGGCCGGCGTGCGCGTCATCGAGCCCCCTAGTACTGCGCGAAATTGAGCTTCAGGCCCGGGCGCGGCCAGCGCGCCTTCACCAGCTTCGACGACGACGAGAGGGTGACATAGGCGTCGCGCATGTCGGCGCCGCCGAAGCAGATATTCGTGACGATGAGATCCGGGAACGGATGATGTTCGAACTTCCCGTTCGGCTCGATGGCGGTGATGCCGCCCTGGATGATCGTCGCGACGCAGACGCGGCCATCGGCTTCCACGGCGAGACTGTCGAAGAACACCTGTCCCGGATAAGTCAGGATGTGACGGCCGAGAAAGCCGGGCGGCGGATCGGCGACCGTGCCGTCGGCGTTGATGTCCCACGCCCAGAGTTTCCCGGTGTCGGTCTCCGCCGCATAGACGGTCTTCTCATCGGGTGAGAGGCCGATGCCGTTGAAGCCCGTGCCGCCATAGGCGATCTCGTCGATCTTCGATCCGTCGGGCTTCGCGCGATAGACGCCGCCGCGAACGATGTGGCGGTGATAGTTCTTGCCGAGGTCGGTGAACCACATGTTCCCGGCTTTATCGAAGACGATGTCGTTCGGACCCGAGAGCTTCTCGCCGTTGACGCTGTCATAGACGCGCTCGACCTTGCCGGTGGAAAGATCGACGCGCTCGATGCGGCCGCCGGAGTAGTCCTTCGCCGCGTAGCCCGGGATGACCATGCCGTTGACGTCGTGCCACTCGAAGCCGCCGTTGTTGCAGACATAGAGCGCGCCATCGGGGCCGAGTGCGATGCCGTTCGGCCCGCCGCCGGGCGTCGCGATGACTTCGGTGCGGCCATTCCAGCAGCGCGAGATCGTGCCGCGCCGGATTTCGACGAGGATCACCGAGCCGTCGGGCATGATGATCGGGCCTTCGGGAAAACCGAGCCCTTCGGCGATGACTTCCATGTCCATGATCGGCCTCCCGCTTTTGTCGTTGGCAGAACCTTGGCGCGGAGAGAAGGCCGCCGCAATCGCGACGCTACGTCAAAGCGATGCGTGTTTCTTCCCCCGCTTGCGGGGGAAGCTCCGCCGAAGGCGGGGATGGGGCAGGCGCCGAAGCCGCCGCCCCCGTTTCGCTTCGCTCACGCAGGAGGAAACGACATCGACTTCAGACTCGCTCCAGCGTGCGGAAAATCATCGCGTACTGATCGTCCGGCCCTGCCGGCGCGTCGCGGCGTTCGATATCGCGCCACTGCGCAGGATCGAGCGCGGGAAACCACGCGTCGCCTGCAATCTCGGCGTCCACGTCCGTGAGGTAGATGCGATGCGCGCGCGCCATCGCCGCCTCATAGATCTGCGCACCGCCGATGACGGCGATTTCCTCGACGCCGCGCGCCCTGGCCTGCCCTTCGGCGCAGGCGAGCGCGGCCTCGAGAGAGGCATGCACCCACACGCCCGGGGCGCTGAAGGAAGCGTCGCGCGTCAGCACGATATTGTCGCGGCCCGGCAGCGGACCTTTCAGCGAATCCCACGTCTTGCGACCCATCACGACGGGCTTGCCCATCGTCACGGCGCGGAAGTGCTTCATGTCGGTTTTCAGCCGCCACGGAATGGCTCCGCCGGCGCCGATCACGCGGTTGCGCGCCTGCGCGACGACAAGCGTCACAACGATGCGGGGAGGCAGGGCCGTAAAGGCGACCGCCTACATGCCGATGGCGGCGCCGGCCGTCGGCTCGAGCGAGACCGGGGTGAGCGGCTCGTTGAGCATGGCGCCTTGCGACCGGCCGACAGGGCGTTCCATGCGCGCCTGATTGAGGTTCGCCGCCGCGCCGCCGGCGTACAGTTCGCCGCCCGACACCACGCCCGCGCAGCGCGCGCGCATGGCCTCGGAAAGATCAATCGACACGCGCGCGGTGTCATAGCCCGGCAGCGGCTTTTCGAGCGTGACGTAGATGAGCGTGCCCGGACCGGGTGCGGCGCTCATGGGCTTGGGCCCGCCATTGCGCACTTCGAGAATGCAGAGCGAGCCGAAACCCTGGTCCGCCGCCGCCATGTCGATGCGATACGATTTCGGGAAATTCCGCTCGTACACCTCATAGCGCCAGCCGGCCGCGAGTTCGCCGCCGTTGACCCACGCGCCGGGCGCTTCGAGATCGCCGGTTTCCGCAGACTTCCACATGCCGAACAGGAACGACGCCGGGTACATGACCCCCAGTGTCGCGACCGCCGGCAGCACGAGGCGAGGCAGAATGCTCATCAGCTTTGGTCCCAGTCCCTGCTCAAACCGCGATCGGCGCTTTGATCGTCGGGTGCGCCTTGTAGCCTTCGAACTTTATGTCCTCAGGCATGAAGTCGAACAGATTACGCTTCGCGCTATTTAGGTTAATAGTTGGTAAATTCATCGGCGACCGAGACAATTGCTCACGCGCCTGATCGACGTGATTTGAATACAAGTGCGCGTCACCGAACGTGTGCACGAATTCTCCCGGCGCCAGTCCCGTGACCTGCGCCATCATGTGAGTAAGCAGTGCGTAACTGGCGATGTTGAACGGCACGCCGAGGAAAACATCGGCGGAGCGCTGGTACAGCTGGCAGCTCAGTTTTCCGTCCGCGACGTAGAACTGGAACAGGCAATGGCACGGCGGCAACGCCATGCTATCGACATCCGCCGGGTTCCACGCGCTGACGATGTGACGCCGCGAATACGGCATCGTCTTGAGGCTTTCGACGATGCCCGAAATCTGGTCGATCACGCGCCCGTCCGGCGCGGCCCATGAGCGCCATTGCTTGCCGTAGACGGGGCCGAGATCGCCGTTGGCGTCCGCCCATTCGTCCCAGATGCTGACGCCCTGCTCCTGCAGCCACTTCACGTTCGTCTCGCCGCGCAGGAACCAGATCAGCTCGGCGACGATTGATTTCGTATGGAGTTTTTTCGTGGTGAGGAGCGGAAAGCCTTCCGCGAGATCGAAGCGCAGCTGTCTTCCGAAGACGCTGCGCGCGCCGACGCCAGTACGATCGTCGCGGTGCGAGCCGCTTTCCAAGACGTCGCGCAGCAACGCCAAATACTGGACGTCGGCGTGAGTCTTCGAAGGCGTGAATGTTGTTGCGTCGGCAATCATGAGTGCGCGGAGAATGGACTGACTCGGAGAGGCTGTCGCCTTTTCATGTCTTAATGGTCACTTCAACGCAGCGCATGCGGGCGCCGCGCGCCGCAACTGGCTGGTCAGCACCTCGCCGCGATAGACGAAGGCGGCGTTGATGTCGGCGCCGGCGTGGCGGAGCGTCCGCGCCGTCCAGTGGTTGCAGACCGTGAAGAGATCGAACCCGCCGCGCGCCGCCAGGAAGCGGCTTTGCGGCCCGTGTTGCCCCGGCGCAACAATCTGGACATTTCCCTGCGCATCGAGCGCGAGCGTCGCTTCGAGCCTTTCGGCCAGCCGCGTCGCGCCGTCGGCGGAGAGCCCCGCGACCGTCATCTCCAGCGGGGGGAAGTCGCGCTCCACCGGACGGTCTGCGGCGATGACGTGCATCACGACCGCGCCGCCCGGCAGCAGCGCCCTGAGCCCGAGGCCAAGGTCTGTCCCGTCCGACTGGTAGAACGCGGAATCCCCCCAGCCGACCAGCATCCAGCGCGCCTGTGGATAAAGGCGGCGCAGCGGATGCTCGACCGACAGGATTTCGGCCGGGATCGAGAAGCTCGTGTGCCAGCCATTGCTCCACACGCCGATGTCGGTGCAGTCGCCTTTCGTCGCCGGGGCGGCGCCGAGCGGCGGGCGCGCGCCTGTCCAGGCCCAAAACGCGAGCGCTGCGATGCACGCAGCCAGCGCCGCCCAGCGCTTCTTCATGCCGCCGACAGGAGCCGCGCCCGGAACGCCGCGCCCGCGAGCCCGGCGCCGATCAGGGGCGCGACGATGAACAGCCAGAGCTGTCCCAGCGCCTTGCCGCCTGCAAACATGGCGGGGCCGAAGCTCCGCGCCGGGTTCACCGACACGCCCGTGACCTGGATGCCGACAATGTGGATGACCGTCAGCGTCAGACCGATCGCCAGCCCCGCCATCATGGCGGGCGCGCCGGATTGCGTGGCGCCGAGCACCACCGTCACGAACAGGAATGTCGCCACGACCTCGAAAAGGAAGGCGGCGCCCTGCCCGTAAGCGCCCAGATAGCCTTCGCCCCAGCCGTTCTGCCCAAGGCCGTCGAGCGCAAGGCTGTAGTCCGCGCGACCGGACGCGATCAGCAGCAGGAGACCGGCGCCTGCCGCCGCCCCGAGAAACTGCGCCAGCCAGTATTGCGCCATCTCCCCGGCGCCCATCCGTCCGGCGAGGAACGCCGCAAAGCTGATGGCGGGGTTGATGTGGCAGCCCGAGACCGGTCCGATCCCGTACGCCATCGCCACCACCGCCAGACCGAAGGCGAAGCTGATGCCGAGCTGGCCGACCTGTTCGCCCGCCAGCACCGCCGCGCCGCACCCGAGGAGCACCAGCGCCGCCGCGCCGAGGAATTCCGCCGCGAGTTTCTTCAAGATCGCCTCCCCGTGATTCCGGTTGCTGTGAGGCTAGCACGCCGCCGCCCTTTCGCGCGGCGGGCGACACGCCTATATTCGGTCCGTCCGGCCTCGGTCGGACTATGGCGATAAACGCGCGTAGATAGGCGGATCGGACCCGGGTGCAATTCCCGGCGGCTCCACCAGCATTTCAACCGTCGTTGGCGGGTTGTCTGGGGCCGAACTAGGATCGACGGACGTTGAAGGACGATGCCTTTGCCCGGGTGGTCCCGTTACAGGCCGAACAGCAATAGTTGCCAACGACAACACTGCTGAGGGTTATGCTCTGGCCGCGTAAGCGGTTCGAGGAAAACCCACTTTAAGTCCTGACGAGTAGCATCGTCAGGCGGGGCCCCCCGGCGCCTGGCAACAGAAGCCGGGGACTTTGCTTCCCTTATTTCCCGTCGAAAGCCGCGATCATTTTCGCGGACGCCGCGCGACGCCAGCTCCTCTCGATGAACGCCTTGAGCTCGCGCCTGCCCATCCTGTTCACGCGCATCAAGAGCGCCGGATAACCGTTGTAGTGATCGGTGGTGAAGTAGAGATCGGGCGCCTGTTCCAGCAGCAGTTCCTTCTCGTCGAGATTGTCCACGCCGACGACGAGCACGTCGTCCATCTTCTCCTTCGCGCGCATCATGAACTTCTTGCCGACGCGCCAGGCCCGCGTGCCGTAGGACCTGCCCTCCTCGACGCCGGGAAAGGCCATGGCGATTTCGTGGACGTCGTCGAGCGTCAGCTTCTTGCCCATCAGCGCATCCTCACTGTCATCGGCATCCCGCCATCGGGGCGCATGGTGATGCGGACCAGCGGCCGGATGCGGTGATCGGCGTGTCGAGGACGGTGCAGATCGCACGCCAATAGGGAAGATGGCGCGGCGGCGTTGCAACGGTCCGGGGAATGAACGGGAGAGTGGCGACTTCGGCGGCAGTCATGACAATCGGCGCCTCGTGGTTTGCGCACCATAACGCACACCTCGCGCAAGGGGATATCCGTCGCCTCGACGCATGCGCTTTTCGCGCGCGACGCTGGCGCAATCGCGGCGTATTCGCGTGAGGTGGAAGAGCGGTTGACTGCACAGCAGCGCGCGGTAAGGGTGCGGCCACAAAAGACTTTGGCGCATGGCCAAGGAGGGGCGGCGTGGCCGAAGACCTGATCGGATATGACACACTGACCCAGGAGGCGATGCGCGGCGTCGTGCGCGCGGCGCTGTCGCGTGCGGTCGGGTCGCGGGGTCTGCCCGGTCGTCATCACTTCTACATCACGTTCAAGTCGCAGGCGCCCGGCGTCGTGCTGCCGGATCATCTGAAGCAGCGTTACCCCGATGAAATGACGATCGTCCTCGAACACCAGTTCTGGGACCTCGAAGTCTTTCCGGACCGCTTCCGCGTCATCCTCAAGTTCGGCGGCCAGCCCTACCCGATCGTGGCGCCCTTCGCGGCGCTGACTCGCTTCTACGATCCATCGGTGCGCTTCGGCCTGCAGTTCGACGCGCTCGCCGGCAGCGTCGTCAGCGACGAGGAGATCGCCGCCGTCGAAACGCCCGCGCCGGTCGATGAAGCGCCGAGCGAAACCGGCACCGGCTCCGCCGCCGTCGTCAGCCTCGACGCGTTCCGCAAGAAGTGAGCGACGACGTCGCGCCGCAGCGCACGGACGCAGAGCTTCTCGCCCGCTTCCAGAACGCCGCCAATCCGCCGAAGGGCTCGGTGACGCTCGGCCTGCGCATGACGGCCGTCGACCAGGCGAAGCAGCAGGTCGAAGCGACGTTCGAAGCGCGCGAAGACTTCCGCAATCCCATGGGCCAGGTGCAAGGCGGCTATCTCTGCGCCATGCTCGACGAAGTGATGAGCGTGGCGTGCATGGTCGCGTCCGGCATGACGCACGTGGCGCCGACGCTGGAGATGAAGACGAGCTTCATGCGGCCCGCCATTGCGGACGGATCACAGCTGCGCGGCGTCGGTCGCGTGGTCAAATGGGGCCGCACCATCGCCTTCACTGAAGGCGAAATCTACGACGGCGCTGGCAAGCTCCTCGCCAAGGCGACAGGCACCGCGATCCCCACGCCGTTCACCAACTTCAAGAAGAAATAGCCCCGCCCCGCGCGCGCACCTCGATGTGGATGCGGTCGCGCTCGCCGGGAACACGCTCCGCGAGCAGCCGCGCGATCTGCACGTCATCGAAGAAGACGAAGCCCTTGATCGCGTCGAGCAGCGCCTTGGCGAGATTGTCGAGATCGAGCGCTGGCGCCTCGCCCAGATGCTCCATGCGGATATCGACCTCGAAATCGCCCCAGCGCGGACGCACGCGAAACTCCTTGCGGAAGAATTCGTAGACGAGCGGCTTGTAGTAGCGAGCCTGCGTGGTGAGGCCGTCGACGGAGATCTCGAGCGCGCCGCTTCCCAGCCACCGCGCCCGGACCTTGCCGCGCCCCTCCCACGCCGACTCCGCCATGCTTAGGAGGTCGCGCCCTGCGCGCTCGGGAAGAGCGTGAAGAAGTCCACGTCGTAGGCGCCCGCCGGATCCTTGCGGACGAATTCGTCGAGGCGATGCGCATCATCGCCCACGAGAATGCGCCACGTCCCCGCCTTCACGCCGTCGAGGATCACCTTCGACGCCTGCGCCGCCGTCATCGGCGCGTTGTCGCGGAAGCCGTCGGCCATCATTTTCGAAAGCCCCGCGACCATCGCGTCCGTCAGCTGGCTGTCGTCCTGCCCCGCCGCCTTGATGCGGCGGCGGATGAACATGATGTCCTCGGCGGTCGGCTCGTCGCTGTCGTTGCCGGAGATCACCTTGCGCGAATTGGCGACGATGTCGGTGCCGATATGGCCCGGCATGACCACCGAGCACTTCACATGCGGGGCATTGACCTTGAGGTCCGTCATCAGCGCTTCGGTAAAGCCCTTCACCGCGAACTTCGCGGCGCTGTAGGCCGTGTGCGGCGTGTTCTGCCCGATGGAGGCGTAGAAGCCGTTGACGCTGGACGTATTGATGATGTGCGCCTCGCTCGCCTTCACCAGCATCGGCAGGAAGGTGCGCACGCCGAGATAGACGCCGCCCCAGCAGATGTTGAACGTCCGCTCCCAGTTGGCGCGGGTGTCGGTGAAGAGTGAGCCGCCGCCGCCGACGCCGGCATTGTTGAACAGGAGATGGATCTTGTCCGTGTCCATTTCCTTCGCGACCTCGTCGCGGAATTTCAGGAGCTGATCCTCGATCGAGACGTCCGCGAGGTGCGCGCTCACCTTCGTGCCCTGCGGCGGGCCGTCGGCCTCGCAGAGCCGCTTGGTCTCGGCCATGTTCTTCGCCGACACGTCGCACATGGCGACGTTGCAGCCTTCCGCAACGAGCTGGCGCACCAGCTCGCGGCCCATGCCCGTGCCGCCGCCGGTGACGACCGCGATCTTGCCCGCGAAATCCTTCATGCGTTTCCCCTGTTGCGCGCCGTTCCGGCTTGCCCGCGAAAGACGCCTTCGCACGCCGCCGCGCAAGCCCCCGACGCAAGGTCAGGCGCCTGCCGCCGGGCGAGCCGAATCGACGCCCCTCGCCTGCCTTGCTAGCGTGCGGCACGCCTAGGGGTAGGTGCGGGAGACGGGAAATGAAGCGATGGGCGGCGGGCCTTGTCGGCATGGCGCTGGCGCTTTGGGCGGCGCCGGCGCAGGCGCAGTCCGCGCCGCTCGGGGAACCCGCGTCCGTCGCGACGCTGTCCACGCGCGCGCCTGTCGAGGACCCGTCGCTCGAACCCTTCGTGGACGGCCTCGTGCAGGCCGCCATGCGCACCGAGCGGATCGCCGGCGTCAGCCTGGTGGTCGTGCGCGAGAGCCGCGTGGTGCTGTTGAAGGGCTACGGCGTCGCCGACGAGGCCGGACGGCCCGTTGACCCGGAACGCACGCTGTTCCGCATCGCCTCCATCTCCAAGACGTTCACCTGGATCGCGCTCATGCAGCTCGTCGAGCAAGGCAAGGTCGATCTCGACAAGCCGGCCAATGACTATCTCCCGGCGCAACTGCACATTCCCGACGACGACCAGACGGCGCCGGTGCTGGTGCGGCATCTCCTGACGCACGCCGCCGGTTTCGAGGACCTCGTCGCCGGGCACCTCTTCATCCCCGATCCCGCGCGCGCATCGCCACTGGTCAACGCGCTGTCGCAACATCGACCGCGCCGCGTGCGACCGCCCGGCTCCGCGAGCGTCTATTCGAACTACGGAACCGCGCTCGCCGGCGCGATCGTCCAGCATGTGTCCGGCGAGGTCTTCGAGGACCATGTCGAGAAGGCGATCCTGACACCGCTCGGCCTGCAGAGCACGACGTTCCGCGAGCCTTATGCGATGGCGCTCGTGCAGGGACGCGGCCTGCCCTCGCCGATGTCGCCCGCGTTGGCGGCCGATCTCTCGGAGGGATTCCGCTGGAAAGGCGGCGCCTTCGTGAAGCAGCCTTTCGAATATGTCGTGCAGTTCGCGCCGGCCGGTTCGGCGTCCACCACGGCGGCGGACATGGGCCGCTACCTGCAGGGGTTGATGGCCGGCGGACAGGGCGTGCTGAAGCCCGAGACGGTCGCGCTGTTCGCACGTGAGAAGCCGCTTCTCGCCAATGCCGCCGGCGTGAACGGCGTGGCGTGGGGCATGCTGCAGAGCCGTTCGCCGGCCGGATGGCGCGCCTGGGGACACGGCGGCGACACGCTGCGTTTCCATTCCGAACTCGCCATTTTTCCGGAGCTCGATCTCGGCGTGTTCGTCACCACCAACACAGCGACCGGCGGCGCCTTGCGCGATCTTCTTCCCGGGGCCATCGCGGACCGCATCGGCGGACCCAATCCGTCGAGCGCGCCGACGCCCGCGCCCGATCCGAAGAACCGCGCGGCGCTGCGTCGCTTCGCCGGCGCCTACATGGTCGACCGCCGCGCGTACTCGAACGCGGAGCGGGCCTTCTGCCTCGTCAACTGCGCCCTCCACGTCAGCGTCGCCGACAACGGCGAGCTGATCCTCTCGGGCGGCGGCGGCGCGTCGCGTCTCACGCCTCTGGACGCCGACGACCGGGGCGACGGCGTCGTCGTGCACAGGTTCCGCAACACGGACTCCGGCGAGATCGCCGCCTTCGTGGAGCGCGACGGCAAGATCGTGCGCTATCTGAGCGCGGGCGGCGTGAACCGCGCCACGCGCATCAGCGCGCTTGCGTCGGGGGATGGATTCTTCGCCGTCGTGCTGTTCGGCCTGCTCGGCGCGCTTGCGGCGCTTGTCTCGGGAGTTTCGCGGTTGCTGGCGCCGGTGCAGCCGCATGCGGGCGCACGTCTCGCGGGGGCGCTCATGCCGGTGACCGGCGCGACATGGCTCGCCGCGCTCGCGGGATACGGCGCCTACTTCCAGCGCGCCGCCGCCGACGAATGGGTGGTGATGGCGGACTGGCCGGGGGAATTCGCCTTCGCTGCATGGACCGCCGCCGTCGCGGCCGGACTGACCGCGCTGTGCCTCATCGCCGTCCTGCTCGCGTGGTCGCGCGCAAAGTGGTCCGTCTGGCGCCGCACCCGGATCCTCACCACGCTGGCGGCGCTGGTGGCGCTCGGCGCGATGCTTCACGCGTGGAACATGGTCGGCCCGCGCTTCTGAGCCGCATTTGGGCGGGCGGCGCACGCATGCTAGAGCGCCGCCATCCGCGGACCATGAAGGCAGAACCATGACCAAGCGCACCGAAACCGATACCTTCGGCCCCATCGACGTGGAGGCCGACAAGTATTGGGGCGCGCAGGCGCAGCGCTCGCTCGGCAACTTCAAGATCGGCGAAGAGAAGATGCCGAAGCCGCTCGTGCGCGCGCTCGGCATCGTCAAGCGCGCCGCCGCCGAAGCGAACATGGAACTCGGCAAGCTCGACAAGACGATCGGCGACGCCATCGTCGCGGCCGCGCAGGAAGTCATCGACGGCAAGCTCGATGCGCACTTTCCGCTCAGCGTCTGGCAGACGGGCTCCGGCACGCAGACCAACATGAACGCCAACGAGGTGATCTCGAACCGCGCGATCGAGATGCTGGGCGGCGTGATGGGCTCCAAGAAGCCCGTCCACCCCAACGATCACGTCAACATGGCGCAGTCATCGAACGACGTGTTCCCCACCGCCATGCACATCGCGGCGGCGGAGTATCTCGTGCGCGAGACGCTGCCGGCGCTGACGAAGCTCTCCGCAGCGCTCACCGCCAAGCAGGACAAATTCAAGGACATCATCAAGATCGGCCGCACGCACACGCAGGACGCCACGCCGCTGACGCTCGGCCAGGAATTCTCGGGCTACGCGCACGCGGTCGAGAACGGCATCCGCCGCATCGAGGAATCGATGGTCGATCTCTATGAACTGGCGCAGGGCGGCACGGCGGTCGGCACGGGGCTCAACGCGCCGGTCGGCTTTGCGGAATTGTTCGCCACGAAAGTCGCAAAGATCACGAGCCTGCCTTTCGTCACCGCGCCGAACAAGTTCGAGGCGCTCGCCTCGCATGGCGCGCTCGCCTATGCGCACGGAGCGCTGAACGCGGTCGCGATGGATCTCTTCAAGATCGCGAACGACATCCGCCTGCTGGGTTCGGGCCCGCGCTCGGGCCTCGGCGAGCTTTCATTGCCGGAGAATGAGCCCGGCTCGTCGATCATGCCGGGCAAGGTGAACCCGACGCAGTCGGAAGCGCTGACGATGGTGGCCGCGCAGGTGCTGGGCAACCAGGCGACGATCGGCTTCGCCGCGAGCCAGGGCCATTTCGAACTGAACGTCTACAAGCCCGTCGTGATCTACAATTTCATCCAGTCCGCGCGCCTCATCGGCGATGCGGCGGTGAGCTTCACCGACAACTGCGTGAACGGCATCGAGGCGCGCACGGACAACATCAAGGCGGCGATGGAAAAGAGCCTGATGCTCGTCACCGCACTCGCGCCGAAGATCGGCTATGACAACGCCGCCAAGATCGCCAAGACCGCGCACAAGAACGGCACGACGCTCCGCGAGGAAGCCGTCGGCGGCGGCTATGTGACGGAAGCGGAATTCGACGCCGTGGTGCGACCGGAGCAGATGATCGCGCCGGGGTGAAGTTCCACTGAGCGGCTACGAAATTAGAAGCGTGCCACAAGAGGACGTCGCTAGCCACGACTGCGTGATTCGACTGCGTTGCTCCAATTGACGTGGAGAAGACGAATCCAGGTTCCAGCGAATGGGAACCCTGACAAGCCCACCGCGACTCTGCTTCTCCAACTCGCGCTGCCCAGCCGCAGAGAGCCGAAAGGCTGCGGCGACTTTCAAGCTTGCCTCGCCGAAACCCTGTCCTTCAGGCCATTCGCGATCAACTTTGCAGCGGAGCGTTCCCATCAACCCAGGTGAACAACACAAGTCCGCCGCGCCAGCCTGATTGCGTATGAGCGCTTCAAGAGGATACGCGTCCGCAAAGTCCGCACCAGTCGGTCGTTGTGAAAAATAGTTCAAGGGTGAGTGCGCCACGGCAGCAGACGCCATCACCATTATCGCAATCAATATCTTAGCCGTTGTTCGCAGCATCTTCACCGCTCCCTAGCGCAGTTACTTAAATCGCCGATCTTCCGAAGAACTTTCGCTCCCGCTCGATCCATCCCGCAAAGCTCGGCCGCGCGTGCATCTTCTCGATGAACGCCACGAGCTTCGGGTGCTTCTCCGCCTTCGGCAGCAGCCCCACATGCAGCATGTTCACGAACGGGCTTGCGATGGCGATATCCGCGAGCGTCAGGCGATCCTCCACGAACCAGCCGGACGCCGGCAGGATGCGCTCGATGTAATCGAGGATCGGCGGCACTTCCTTCGTCTCCGCCGCATGCGCCATCGCTTCGTCTCCGGGGATCTTCAGAACCTTCGGCGCAACCACGCGGTTGAAGAAGATCTTGCCCATCGCGCCGACCATGATCGTGTCGGCGAATTCATCGTACCAGATCGTGCGCGAGCGGGCCTTCGGTTCGGTGGGGATCAGATTGGGGTCAGGGTGCAGCGCTTCAAGATAAGTGATGATGGCCGAGGAATCCGAGATCGCGAAGTCGCCGTCGCGGAAGCCCGGCATCTTGCCGAAGGGGCTCGCCTCGATGAACTCCGGATCCTTCGCGCCGAGACCGGTGTTCTTCAACTCCAGCGCGATGCCCTTCTCCGCGCCATAGGCCAGCACCTTGCGGACGAAAGGCGATGCCGAGGCGCCGTAGACGATCATGCGAAATCTCCCCTTTTGTCAGCAGCGCGCGGTCGCGGCGCGCGGGCGGTTGCGCTAGGCCTTGGCGCGGGCGACAGTTCGGGTCAACGACATTCGGAGCCACCCCATGATCACCCTCTATCATGCGCCGCAGTCGCGCTCCTCGCGCATCATCTGGCTCCTGGAGGAACTCGGCGCGCCCTACGAGATCCGGATCACGTCCATTCCACGGCGCGACGGCAGCGGCGGACCGGACCCTGCCAATCCGCACCCCGACAAGAAAGTCCCCGTCATAGTCCATGACGGCGCCATCGTCTCCGAGAGCATCGCCATCGCGGCGTATCTCTGCGACGCGTTCCCGCAGGCTGGCCTCGCGCCGAAGATCGGCGCACCGCTGCGCGGGCCGTATCTCGAATGGCTCGCGTATTATGCCGGCGTGATGGAGCCGGTGATGATCGCGGGCTTTGCGGGGTTTTCGGACAATCCGGCGGTCGTCAGCACCTGGCGCACGCCGCGCGAGTCGCACGCGCGGATTTCCGCCTCGCTGGACAAGCATCCCTTCATCCTCGGCGATGCATTCACCGCCGTGGATGTGATCATCGGCAGCGTCGGCCAGTGGATGCGCCCCGCGCTGCCGCCCGGCGATGTCGTCGATGACTATCTCAAGCGTCTTGCGGAACGCCCTGCGGCGCAGCGCGCGGCGGCGAAGGACAACGGATGACGGAAGCGACACCTCGCGGCCCGCTCGCCGGCGTTCGCGTGCTCGACCTCTCGCGCGTGCTGGCGGGGCCGTATTGCACCACGCAGCTCTACGAACTCGGCGCGGAAGTTCTGAAGGTGGAGCAGCCGGGACATGGGGATGACACGCGCGCCTTTCCACCCTTCCTGAACGGCGAGAGCGTCTATTTCGCCAGCATCAATCGCGGCAAGCGTTCCATCGCGCTCGATCTGCGGGTCGAGAACGACCGCAAGGTGTTCGACGCGCTGCTCGCGAAGGCGGACGTGCTCGTCGAGAATTTCCGGCCCGGCGTGATGGAGAAGCTCGGCTATGGCTGGGAAGCGGTTCACGCGCGCCATCCGTCGCTGATCTACGCCGCGATTTCCGGTTTCGGACAAACAGGCCCCTATCGCGATCTGCCAGCCTACGATCTCGTGGTGCAGGCGCTCGGCGGGATGATCTCGATCAACGGGCCTGAAGGCGGGCCGCCGGTGCGGCTCGGCATTTCGCTCGCCGATCTCGGCGCGGGATTGTTTGCAGCGCTCGGCGTCGTGTCGGCGCTGTTCGAACGCAAGACGAGCGGCGTGGGGCGTCTCGTCGACATTTCGATGCTCGACTGCCAGACGCTGCTGCTCGAAAGCGCGCTGGTGCGCCAGTTCGCGAGCGGCGACACACAGAAGCCCACGGGCTCGCGCCATCCCGTCATCACGCCGTTCGACGTGTTCCAGACTCAGGACGCGCCGATCGCCATTGCGTGTGCGAACGATCGCCTCTTTGCGACGCTGGCGCAGGCGCTCGGCCATCCGGAGCTTGCCGCCGACGAGCGCTTTGCGTCGCTGTTCGCGCGCTTCGGCTATCATGTGGAGTTGAAGGCGGCGCTCGAGAAAGCGCTCGCGGCGAAGCCGGCGGCGGCCTGGATCGCCACGCTGCAGGCAGCCGGCGTGCCCTGTGCGCCCGTGCAGGACATGGCGGCCGTGGTGAACGACCCGCAACTCGTCGCGCGCAACATGTTCGTCGAGGTCGACGATCCGGAGATGGGCAAGCTGAAGATGTCCGGCAACGCCGTGAAGATTTCCGGCTACCCCGACCCGACGACGCGCCCGCCGGCGCCAAACCTCGACGAAGCGCGCGCTGATGTGCTGACCGAGATCGGCGCGACGCCGGAAAGTCCGCGCGACCGCGTTCGCGACGGGCCCAGGAATCCGGTATGGTGAATCATGGCTGACATCGTGAACCTGCGACAGGCGCGCAAGGCCAAAGCGCGCGACGGAAAGACGAAGGACGCCGACGCCAACCGCGCCGCCCATGGCCGGACGAAAGCGGACAAGTCGCTGACGAAGGCCCGCGCCGAAAAGGCCGCGCGCGATCTCGACGCGCACAAGCGCGACACCCCCGGTGACGAAAAGTCTTAGGGCTTCAGCTCTTCGGTGAGCACGTCGGCCTTCCAGAACCCCGCGCTCCGCGCGCCGTCGGCGGCGGTGTCCACGCCGTAGCCTTCGCGTCGACCGCCCAGGAACTGGCCGCGATAGAAGGCGCCGTCCGCCTTGCGCCATTCGCCGAAACCGTCGGGAGCGCCGTCGCGGACATCGCCGCGATAGATGCCGCCGTCCGCAAAGACGATGCGCGCGACGCCGGTGGGTGCGTCGGCGCGGAAATCGCCGGTGTAGCTCGGGCCGCTGCAATCCGCGCGCTGACAATCGACGCCGGGGCCGCTGCGCACGCCGCCGACGAAGAAGCCTGCACCGAAGGGAACGCTTGCGCTGCGGACGACGCCGAGCCCCTCGGCGACGCCGTCGATCACTTCGCCCTGGAAGACCGCGCCGCTCGGCAGCGTGAGGCGTTCGCCGCCGCGCAAGGCCCGCGCGCGCGCGACCACGGCATCCGCTTCGACGACCACGCTGTCGGCATGCGCCATCGACGCGATCGCGGAGGCGACAGCCGCGTCGACATCGGCGGCGATGTCCTCGCGCACCGCGCGTGCGGAATCGGTTGCGGCCACGACCGGGGCGCGCTTCGGCAGCATCGGGCCCACGGCCACGAACACGCTGCCCAGCACCGCCGCGCCCACCGCCCCCGCCACGATCCCCAGCGCCAGCCGTTCGTCGGCGCGCGGTTTGCGACCGTTCGCGATTTCGTCAGTTCCCATGCCGGCGCAGCTCTTCCGTTCAGCGAAGCAGGAAGCTACCGCTTGTCGGTCCCGCGCTCCAGCGGGCTAGTGCAGTCGATGCCCGGACTTCAAAAGCGCTCCCTGGTACTCGCCGGCCACCGCACGTCGCTGGCGCTCGAGCCGGAATTCTGGCGCACGCTGGAAGCGATGGCGGCGCAGGAAAATCAATCGCTTGCAGCGCTCGTGGCGGAGATTGACTCGGCGCGAGCGGCGGCGTCGCCCGATCGACTGCTTGCTTCGGCATGCCGTGTCGCGGCCCTCGAATGGGCGCGCACATCCCCTCACTGCGGCCCGACATAGGCGTCGTTGGCGAAGCGGCCCGCATTGATCACCTGTTCGTTGGCGCCGTAGTAGACGCCCAGTCCGTTGCGCAGATAGGTCGACTGCGCGCCCTGCCCGACGGCGCGATACTGCCCTTCATAGCGCTCGCCGTTGGCATAGCGCACGACGCCGATGCCCTCCGTCGCCGAGCCGTCGGCGGCGCCTTCTTCCTGCGCTTCGACGCTGAGCTTGTTCGGGATGAGCCCCGCGCCGACGAACGTCGATCGCGCGCCGGACAGGGTGTAGCGCCCCGTCACCCAACCGCCGCCCGGCACCGTCGTCGTGCCGTTGAGCGTCATCGCGCCGCCATTGGCCTCGCTGACCTGCATCAGCCCCGCGAATTGCGAGCCGTTCGTCATCGCGATGCCGACGGGCGCCGCCTGACCCTGTTGCAGCCGCACGAGATCGCCGGCGACCGCGCCCATCGGACCCTGGCTGGTGGTGAAGCCGCCCTCGCCGCGCATCGCGGCGGCGGCGGCCTGCTGACCGGCCTTGGCGTTGCGGTCAGCCTCCTGCGCAACGACCTTGGCGGCCGCCTGCGTGGCGCGCGCCTTCTGCACGACTTCCGCCACCGCCGGCGACAGCGCGCCCGGCGTAACGGGCAACAACGGGCCGGCGCCGCCGACATGCGGCGCGGGCGCCGGCGTCACGGGATCGCCGCCCTGGTTCAGGATCGTCACAAGGCCGAGGACGGCCGCGAGCGCGACGCCGCCGATCAGCACCCAGTTGCGCTTCGCGGGGGACGGCGCGACGGCAGGGCCCGCAGCCGTGTGCGGCGCAGGCTGAGTCCAGCCGGACGGCGCGGGCGGCGCACGCAAGGGCGGCGCGGAGGCGGTTCCCGTCGGCGCGGCGCCGACTGCGCGCTGGATCCCTTCGAGCAGCAGTTTCCAGTGCGGATTGTCCGCCTCCCCGTTCCAGCCCGCGAGATTGGCCGCCTGGATTTCGCCGAAACCGAAGGGCGGCGCACAGTTCTCGATCATCACCGGAATGAGCTTGCCGCGATCGCGCGCGAGCCGCGCCTCTTCCCGCACCCATTGCGAGGCCGTGGACGTCGACGACCAGAGCACGAGCGCGGCCTTCGACTGCGAGAGTTTCTCGGCGAGGAAATCGGCCCAGCTTGCGCCGGGCGGAATCTCGATGTCCCAGAAGACGTCGTAGCCCGCATTTCCAAGGGCTTTGGCGATCTGTTCGGCCTTGGCGCGATCCTCGCGCGCATAGGAAAGAAAGATGTCGGCCATGGCGGTCTTCCGGGGTTTGGAGCGGGCGGACGATGCCCCCGATTCTGCGATGACGCCAGACTTGACAGGGGGCGCAGACCGCCGCGCCGGCCTTGGCATGCAGAGGCGCCGCCAGACTCCGGGGAATCTCGCGTGAACTCGACATGGGCATGCGCACCGGGAGGTGCGCGGTCCGGCATGACTGATCATGACGTATCTGCAATCTCGGCGGCGGGTGCGGGCGCACAGGCATCCAGCAAGCACGCCGGAATCCACACCGCGACGAGCGTGTGCGTAACGATCATCGTCGGTATGCGCTTGATGGCGCGCGTGACGACACGGTCGATGGTTTCGATCACGCGGCGAATGTCGCGCAGCGTGCGGAGACTTATGCCGCGCGTGACGAGATCGAGCGTCTTTGTCCGGCTGCGGCGCAGCCGAAAGCCCGGCGGCGCGGAGATCGCGGCGGGTTGCGCGTATGGATGATGGCCGGCGGCGCGTCGGCGCAAACGCATCAACACTTTTACGAAGATCAACATCTTCACGTCCTTCCGCACGTCGCGGACGCATTGCTGCAACTGCAAGCGCAGCCACCGTTGCGGCACGCACTCCGCCAGCCAGCAGACAAGCGTCAGCACCCACAGGCGGAGGTCCGTCTGCAGGCGCTGGATCGATGCTGCCGTTTCTGGCGGGAGCGCAAACGCATTCATGGGGAGGAGCTTGAGGCAGCCCGCGACCCGGTCGAATTGTTTTTGCGATTTTTCTGCAGAGAGCCGCAGACGCCTCGCCCGATTCCATGCGCGCCAAGGGGCGCCACTTTGCCGGCGAGGCGCCGGCGGTCATCGCAGCGAGGGATGGAGCACTCCGCAATCCCCCTAATTTTCAGCAATCTGGCGCAATCACCCCTTCACCCAGCGAGGGGGAGAAGGGGTGGCGTGTGTTTAGAACATCGATTGTCGGCCCAAATCGGCCTTCGAACTCTTGATCAGGATCATGGTCCCGGGTTCGGGCCAACAACACCCTGCGCAAAACAGGGGTGCAAAATGGCGGACGTGTTCATTTCCTACGCCCGTGAGGATGTCTCAAAGGCGAAGCTGCTCGCCGAGGCGCTCAGCGCCAATGGGCTGTCCGTGTGGTGGGACCATGACATCATGGGCGGCGAAGAATTTCGAACGCAGATCGACGAGACGATCTCGGCCGCCAAGCTCGTGATCGTCATCTGGTCGGAGAACTCCGTCAAAAGCCCCTTCGTCAAGGACGAAGCGAGCCGCGCAAATGCACGCGACAAGCTGT
The DNA here is from genome assembly GCA_016791445.1 of Hyphomonadaceae bacterium. Classification (GTDB taxonomy): domain Bacteria; phylum Pseudomonadota; class Alphaproteobacteria; order Caulobacterales; family Aquidulcibacteraceae; genus VFBF01. The sequence continues at coordinate 94,315 of JAEUMP010000005.1, forward strand.
TGCCCGTCGCCATTGGCGAGGTGGAGCCTCCCGTAGGATTCGGAGAGTTGCAGACAATCCGCTTCAAGCGATGGGCGGAAACGACCACGGAATGGGAGACGCTCGTACGAACCGTCGACGCGCGGCTCGCGAGCCAAGGAATGAAGCGCAGCTCAAGAATAAGCCCTACCCAGCGCGACATTGCGTTCGTCAACCGAAACATCGATGTGTTCCTGCTGACCATGTTTGCGCAATCCGTTGCGTGTTTCCTGGTCTTTCAGCCACTTCATTTTCTGACGGCAATCCCGGGCGACACGAAACTCGGTTTCGTGATTGTGACGTCGATTTTGCTGGCGGGCATTCATACGTCAGGCCTGATCGCCCGCAGGGCGGGTATTGTCCTTCGCCTCATCACCTTCGCCGCCGGCGCAGTATCCGGCTACTTCTCCTATCTTTTCGCCGACAACATCAGCAATCAGCTTTCGGCGCTGGGGGACAATGCCGCCCTGATGGCCGGCGGCGGCGTGTCCTTGTTCAACGCGTTCGTGTTCTTCATCTATGTTCTGGTGATGGGAGCGATCGGGCTCATGTCGGATCGCTAGCTGATTATGTGACCGAGTGGGCATGCAGGCTGTCGCCGGGCTGCGCGCGGTTGCATCAGTCGCGGCAGTCCGCACTCCCCTGCAACGAGCCCATGCACTCAAAGGAGGAAGGTTCCTTCACCCAGCCCGTGCGCCCGTCCGCGCGCTTCAGCTGGACCCACCAGCCGAGCGTCAATCCCGGCGCTGCCGGCGCCGGCGCGTCCCAGGTAATGGGTTCGTTCGCGTCGCCCTCCGCCCAGTCGTGCTCGAGCATCTTTCCATTGCCCCACAGCGTGTAAAACCCTTCGCCCTGCGGCTCGAGCATATAGACGACATCGCCCACCGCGAGCGGCGGCGAGGTTTTGGCGGTGTGCACGACGCCGCGCAGCGGCCGCAGCCGCAGCTGCCCGTCCACCGCCTCGACCCATTCATCGACGGCGATCGTCGCGACCACCGGTGCGGCGGGGTCAGGCTGCGCGCGCATGTCCACCGGCTTCGACGCCCGCCAGTAGCGATTGCAGCCGCCCTCGCCGAAGCAGACGCCGCGCGCGATGTAGACTTCGTTCTCCGTCGGCGGCCCCGCGGGCGCGGAGTGTGCGCAGGACGCGAGGACAAGCGCCGCGACAACGGCGAACGCGCCGCCGACATAAGACCGGACCATCAGGCTCCTCCCCGCGCTCGGGCGCAATTTCTTCCCGAGTCCGGGGAGGGCCGTCAATCGCGACGCCTACTCCGCCGCGATCAGATCGCCCTGCGCGAGCCTGTTCAGCTTCGCATAGAGCCCATCCTGCTGCACCAGCTCGGCGTGCCGCCCCTGCTCCACGATGCGTCCGCGTTCAAACACGAGGATGCGATCCGCATTGCGCACCGTTGAAAGGCGGTGCGCGATGACGATGGTCGTGCGGCCTTCCTTCAACTCGCTCATCGCCGCCTGCACGTCGCGCTCGGTCTCGGTGTCGAGCGAACTCGTCGCCTCGTCGAGGATGAGGATCGGCGCATCGGCGAGGAAGGCGCGCGCCAGCGCCACGCGCTGACGTTCGCCGCCCGAGAGCTTCACGCCGCGTTCGCCCACTTCCGTGTCGTAACCCTTCGGCAGCTTGACGATGAAATCATGCGCGCGCGCGCGCTTCGCCGCCGCTTCCACATCGGCAAGCGTCGCTTCGGGACGACCATAAGCGATGTTCTCGAACAGGCTCCGGTGAAAGAGCGCGGGATCCTGCGGCACGGTGGCAATGAAGCGCCGCAACGACGCCTGCCTCACCGCGCGCACGTCTTGCCCGTCGATTCGGATGGCGCCGGCGTCGACGTCATAAAGCCGCTGCACGAGTTTCACGAAAGTCGACTTCCCCGCCCCCGTCGGGCCGACGAGCGCGGCCGTCTCGCCCGGCGCGATGACGAGCGAGAAGTCCCTGTAGAGCTGGCTGTCCTGGTTGCGGTAGCCAAACGCCACGTTCTCGAAACGGATCTCGCCATTCGACGGGACGAAGTCCTTCGCATCACCGGCATCCACGACATCCGCGACCTGCGACTGGTAGGCCACCACATCGGCGATGTCCGCGACGCCCTTCTGCAGCATGCGGATGTTCTCCCCGAGCGTGCGCAGGTAGCCCGAGACGAGGAAATAGGACGTAACGGCGAACGCCGCGTCGCCGGACGTCGCGCGTCCGTTCGTCCACTCCATCACCACGAGGCCCACAAGGCCGGCCTGGAAGACGAAGAGCAGGATGTTCTGGATGATCCACGCATTGGTGGACTTGAGCCAGAGACGCTCGGCCTTCCAGCGCCAGTCTTCCGCAATATCGCTAATGCGCTGTTCCTCGCGCGCTTCCGCGCCAAAGGCCTTCACCGCCGCGTTCGAGCCCACGGAGTCCGCGAGCGCCGCGCCGATGCGGGTGTCGGCCGTATTGGTCTGCGTGTAGTCGTCGGCGAGATAGTGGCGCGCGGTCCAGTAGTTGAGCCACAGCATGAGGCCGATGGTGATCGCCACGAAAAGCCCGATCAGCGGCCACTTCGCGAATGTGATCGCCGTGATGCCGATGAGCACGATCGTCGCCGGCAGCACGAACCACACGATCGTGTCGGAGATCGTGTCGTAGGCGTTCATGGCGCGGCTGACGCGCCGCACCGTGGCGCCGGCGAAATTGTTGGCGTGCCAGTCCGCGGAGAAACGCTGCACGTCGCGGAAACCGTCCACGACAATGGACTTCATGTTGCGCGAGGCGAGCGGAATCCAGAACCGCACCGAAATGTTGCGGAACATGTAGAGGCCGAGCGCGACGCCCGCGAAGAGCCAATACGACGTCCAGACCTCGCTCTGGTTCGAGATGCGGTCCCCCGAGAGCGCCTCGATGAGGCGCGAGGAGACGAGCGGCAGCAGGAGGTCGCACGCGACCGCCGCCGTGTAGAGCGTGAAGAAGGTCCAGAGCCAGACAGGATAGGTCGTCCAGCGCTTCCAGATGTAGGCGGCGATGTCCTTCAACGGCGCCTTGAGCGGGCCGTTCTCGTCATCGTCGAAGTGCGTTGCGTCGGTCATGTGATCGCCAAAAGCGGAGGACGGCGCACGCGCAAAAGCGCAGCTGCGAAGTCCAGAGATTGTAAGGGTTCCACGCAAGGCCACCTGTGTGGGTGGCGATACCGGAGCATTGGTCCTGACAGGTGGGTTCGGCGGCGGAACCGGCAGCGCCGGCTCGGACAACCTCGGCGACCCGTCTCAGGCGCCGTTCAGCTCTTCGGTACGGTCATGTTGCGTGGTTTCTCCATGAGGGCGGGCGGCGGCGCGACGGGTTCCATAGCGCGCGCCGACGCTTGCGTCCAGCGACAAGCCTTGCTCCAACACGCGCGTGCCCGCTTTGAAACCCGCCGATGCCCTGCCGCAACACTGGACGAGCCGCCTGCCGGCGCGTGTGCAGCCTTATGCGCAGCTGTCGCGGTGGGATCGTCCGGTCGGCTGGCAGTTGCTGTTCGTGCCGTGCCTGATGGGCATCGCGCTGGCGGAGACGCTGGAGGGGTTCTGGCTGGAGGACCTCTCGCTGGCGCTCAGGCTGCTTGTCGGCGCGATCGCCATGCGCGGCGCGGGGTGCGCGTGGAACGATTTTCTCGACCGCGACATCGACGCGAAGGTTGCGCGCACGCGGGCGCGGCCGCTGCCGTCCGGGCGTGTGACGCCGCGTGCGGCGGTGATCTGGACGATTGCGCAGAGCCTGGTGGGCCTTGCGATCCTGCTGACATTGCCGCCGGTGGCGCAGTGGGTGGCGCTTGGGGCCATTCCGCTCGTGGCGCTCTACCCGCTGATGAAGCGCGTGACGTGGTGGCCCCAGGCATGGCTCGGGCTTTGCTTTTCGTGGGGCGCGCTCGTCGCGGTGGCGGCGGTGCGTGGCAGCGTGACGTTTGACGCACTGGCGTTGTTCGCGGGCTGCGTCGCTTGGGTGATCGCCTACGACACCATCTACGCGCTGCAGGACATCGAGGACGATGCGCTGGTCGGCGTGCGCTCGACGGCGCGGCTCTTCGGCGCCGAATGGCGGACATGGACGTTCGGTTTCTATCTCGTTGCGCTGGCGCTGTGGGGCGGCGCGGCGGCGCTGGCGGGATCGTTCCTGGTGACCGGGATTGCGCTGGGCATGATCGGCGCGATGGCGATCTGGCCGATGGTCTCGAAGGTCGAGGACGGGAAGCCCGCAGCGGCGCTCGCCGCCTTCAAGGCCAATGTCTGGATCGGGCTTTTCGTCGCCGGCGCCTTCGCCCTGCCGGGATTGTGGCGGACCATTCCGCCCTTCGGCGGCGGATGAACGGCCCGTTAAGCCCCGCCGGGCCATGAGGCTGCCATGCGCCGCGCGCTCCTCCCCCACCCCACGACGCCCTGCCCGCAGGTGCGCGCGCTGACCGTGGAGGTCGTGCGCAACTGGCGGGAAATCCTGAGCCTGCGCTTTGTGATCGACGGCGACGCCTCCGCCATCGTCTTTGCGCCGAAAGCCGCTTCGCTGCGCACCGACGAACTCTGGAAGCACACGTGCTTTGAAGCCTTCATCGCCGACGGCGAGGGCTATCACGAATTCAACTTCGCGCCGTCCACGCAGTGGGCGGCCTACAGCTTCGACGGCTATCGCGCAGGCATGCGCAACGCCGAGATCGGCACGCATCTCATCCACTTCCGCAGTGACGAACGCAGACCTGTGCTGACCGCCGAGATCGATCTGACGCCGCTCTCGACGCTCATCGCACGGGATGTGTGGCGGATGAATCTCACCGCCGTCATCGAGACGACCGACGGCGCCAGATCCTACTTCGCCCTCGCGCATCCGCCGGGCCGGCCGGACTTCCACCACGCGGCGGGCTTCGTGCTCGATCTGCCGCTCACGGAGCAGACATGAAATTCGGCATCGACAGGTTCATCGCCGATCCCGCGCTGCGCGCGCCGCTCAAGGGCAAGCGCGTGGCGCTCGTGGCGCATCCCGCGTCGGTCACCGCCGATCTCACCCATTCGCTCGACGCGATCGCGGCGTGCGGCGACATCCGTCTCACCGCCGCTTTCGGCCCGCAGCACGGCATGCGCGGCGACAAGCAGGACAACATGGTGGAGTCGGAGACTTTCGACGACGCGATCCACCACATCCCCGTCTTCAGCCTCTACGGCGAAGTGCGCCGCCCGACGGGACAGATGATGACGACGTTCGACGTCGTGCTGATCGACCTGCAGGATCTCGGCTGCCGCATCTACACCTTCATCACGACCCTGCTCTACATGCTCGAAGCGGCGGCGGCGCATGGCAAGACGGTGATTGTGCTCGATCGCCCCAATCCCGCGGGTCGTCCGATCGAGGGGCTCACGCTGCGCGCAGGCTGGGAGAGTTTCGTCGGCGCGGGGCCGATGCCGATGCGCCACGGTCTCACGCTCGGCGAACTCGGCCACTGGTTCGTGAAGCACTTCAAACTCGACGTGGATTATCAGGTCATCGCGATGGAGGGTTACGATCCCGACGCCGCGCCCGGTTACGGCTGGCCGCTCTACGAACGCACCTGGGTCAATCCTTCGCCGAACGCGCCGAATCTCTGGATGGCGCGCGCCTATGCGGGCACGGTGATGCTGGAAGGCTGCACGCTTTCGGAAGGCCGCGGCACGACGCGGCCGCTCGAGCTCTTCGGCGCGCCCGACATTGATGCCCGCGCGGTGATTGCGGAAATGCGCGCGCTGGCGCCGCACTGGCTGCACGGTTGCCGCCTGCGCGACTGCTGGTTCGAGCCCACTTTCCACAAGCATGTGAAGCAGCTCTGCAACGGCGTGCAAATCCATGTGGAAGATCCGAGCTACGATCATCACGCCTTCCGCCCGTGGCGCGTGCAGTCCCTCGCATTCAAGGCGATCCGCAAGCTTTATCCCGGCTACGACCTCTGGCGCGACTTCCCCTACGAATACGCGTTCGGAAAATTGCCGATCGACATCATCAACGGCTCGCCCCTGCTGCGCGAATGGGTGGACGACGCCAACGCGACGCCTGCCGATCTCGACGCGATCACTGTGCCGGACGAACAAGCGTGGGCGAGCGAACGCGCGCCGCATTTGATCTATTGAGCCACGGAGCGGCGGCGGGGGCGCCGCCGCTCCGGACGCCCTTACCGCCGCGCGGGCGCGAGTACCGCGAGATCGCCGTCGGTATCTTCCGGCTTCACGCCCAGCAGGTCCGCAATGTGCGGATAGACGTGCACGTTGTCGAACGGCGCCACGACAAGTCCCCGCTTGAACGCAGGCCCATGCGCGATGAAGAGCGCCGCCATCAGCGGGTCCTCCGGATCATAGCCATGCGCGCCGCCGCGCACGGCGTAGCTGCGCCGCACCGAGGCGGAGTTCAGCGTCCATCCGGTGTCGGCCATGCACACGACCGAGGGCACGCGGCGATGCGTGCCGAAATGGAAGCGCGCAGGCATCGCCTCTTTCTTCCAGCACTCCACATGACCATGACGGCCGAGCGCGGGCGTCAGCACATCGAGTGTCTGCCCTTCCGCCGGCTCAAGCCCCGCCAGCGGGCCCGGATGCCACGCATAGCGCACCAGCGACGGCGCGATGATCGCGTCCATGTCGACCATGCGTTCCGTGGAGACGGGCGCCATGCCGTGATCGGATGTCACGATGATGTTGGCGTTCCCGGCAAGCCCGCGCGCCGCGAGGCCGTCGAGGAACCGCTTCATCGCCGCGTCGGTCTCCGCGACGGCGGCGTTGGTCTCCGCGCTGTCGGGACCGTGATGGTGGCCGGCGGTGTCAACGATGTCGAAATAGAGGGTGAGGAAGCGCGGGCGCTCCGCCGCCGGACGATCGAGCCAGGATAGCGCGCGGTCCACGCGGCTCGCCGACGACATGGACTGATCGAACACCACCCAGTCCTGCGGACGCACGCCGCGGATTTCCACTTCAGAGCCCGGCCAGAACATCGTGCCCGTGCGCACGCCCTGCTGCTCGGCGCTGACCCAGATCGGCGCGGCGTCATTCCACCAGTGCGACTGCGTGTTCACGACGCGGTTCGACAGGCTGAACATCACCCCCGGATGTCCGGGATCGAACATGGTGTTGTTGACGATGCCGTTGCGGTCCGGGCGCATGCCCGTGACGATCGTGTAGTGGTTGGGAAACGTCAGCGTCGGGAAGGACGAACGCATCGCTTCGGCGCGCACGCCTTCGGCGGCGAGTTTCGACAAGGTCGGCGTGACGCCGCGCTCGAGATAGTCGGGCCGGAAACCGTCGATGGAGACGAGCACCACGAGTCCCGGCGCGGGCGGCGTCTCGGGTTTCGTCGCGCAGGCGGCAAGGAGAAAGGCGGCGGCGAGAAGAAGGGACCGGAAGATCATGGCGTCCTGTAGCGCAAACTGCGCGCCCGTCTACATCGCGCGCGTGACATCCCGGCGACGATGCGGGTTCGGCCCCCGCGACGGGCTGTGCTATGGCGTCGCGGGGGCCTGCGCCCCGGACCGCCATCGGGGGATGACATGACCGACGCCGCCGGGACCGAACCGCCGAAGACCCGCCCTGGCGGGATCAATCCGGTGATCTACCTCTTCGCCGCGCCCGCCGCGCTCACGCTGATGAGCGGACTCGGCGAAGTGGTCGACTTCTCGGCGCTGTTCCATCGCCTGCTGCGCGTCTGGCGCGCCGCCACGCACTGGGCCTGGGACGGCCTGTTCGGCTGGATCGGGCCGATCATCCAGTTTCACCCGTCGCCGATGCAGAAGGATGGTCTGACGCTGTCGCTGATGTTTCTCGGCGCGGGGCTGGCGCCCATGATCCTGCGCGCTGCGGCGCGGCCGGTGGAGGAAGCAACGATACGGCGCGGCGCGGAGCAGTGGCTCTTCCTCGGCGCGCTTGTGGCGATCCTCGGCATCTTCCTGTTTCCCTATCTCGGCGACATTGCGCGTTCAGCCACCGTAATGACGCCGGACTGGCTGAAGCCGGTGGTCTATGTCGGGATCGGGCTGATGCCGCTGATCGTCGTCGGCGCGCTGGCGATGCTCGCGCCGCTGTATGCGGATCCCGCCACGCCGCGCTCGCCGGAGACCCCGGACGCATTCGCCAACGCCTTCTACATGGGCCTCGCCCTCGCGGGCGGATCCTTCTTCATCACCTCCATCGACTTCAACGCCTTCATGCCGGCGGAGCGCAGCGCCGGACTGTTCGGCGGACTTCGGGACTGGATACACGCCTATTGGGGCCTGATCACCAGCGCGGAGACGTGGAAGAATGTGGCGGTGCAGCTTGTCCTCGCCGCGCTCTTCGCACTCGGATTCGCCCTCATGTACGCACGCAATCCGCGCGCGGTGATCCGCGTGGTGGCGATCGGCGCCGGTCTCTTCGTGGCGGACCGGATCATCGGCGTGGTGCAGCCGAACCTGTCGGGTTGGCTCGAGCAATTGGAGACTTGGGAACGCGGGCTTTCGACGGCGCCGTAGGACTTGCCTGACGCGCGCGTAAAGCGTGCTACACTACCGTCCATGCCCGCCGTCGCCCGCATCGATCCGAAAACCGTGTTCACGCCCGAGGAGTGGGCGGGGCTGACGGCGCATTCGCGCTGGCGGGGGCTCGCCTGCGTCGCGCATGCGTGGATTTTGATCCTCGCGGCGTGGGCGCTGGTCATTGTCTGGCCGAACCCGTTCACGGTGCTGCTGGCGATCCTCGTCGTCGGCGCGCGGCAGCTGGGGCTCGCGATCCTGATGCATGACGCTGCGCACGGCGCGCTGCATCCCGATGCAAAGGTCAACGAGTTCGTCGGCGAATGGCTGTGCGCTGCGCCCGTAGGCTCGAACCTGCAGAGCTACCGCAAGTATCACCTCCTGCATCACCGCTATACGGAGCAGGAGGAAGACCCCGATCTCATGCTGTCGAAGCCCTTCCCGATCACGCGCCAGTCACTGTGGCGCAAGATCGTGCGCGACCTCACCGGGCAGACATTCTGGCAGCAGCGCTTCGCCGGCCTGTTCGCCAAGCCGAAGCCCGGCCAGAAAAAAGCGCTCTTCCTCAACGACACGCGCAAGCGCTTCTTCGCGTTCAACGCCGTTCTGCTCGCCGCGCTGACGCTTGCGGGATACTGGTGGGTGTTCTTCGCGCTGTGGATCGTGCCGATGGCGACGTGGTTCCAGGTCATCCTGCGCATCCGCAATATCGGCGAACACGCCTGCGTGCACGCGACGGAGGATCCCTTCCATCACGCGCGCACGACGCTCGCAAACCCGATCGAACGCCTGCTGATCGCGCCCTACTGGGTGCACTTCCACGCCGAACATCACCTCTTCATGCACATTCCCTGCTGGAATCTGCCGAAGGCGCATCGGTTGCTCATGGAAAAGGGTTATGGCCCGCGCATGGTGATCAACGACGGCTACGGCGACGTGCTGAAGATCGCAGCGCCGGCGTGATCGAAGACGTACCCGCCTTCATCCGCCAGAACACCCGCGTATCGGCGCCGCCGCATGTGCCGGAAGTGCGCCTCCACCTCGCTGACGACGCCGTCGCGCTCTGGGAGATGACGGAGGAGCAGCTGGAGCAGATCGGCCTGCCGCCGCCGTTCTGGGCGTTCGCGTGGGCGGGCGGACAGGCGCTGGCGCGGCATGTACTCGATCACCCGGAAATCGTGCGCGGCAAGATCGTGCTCGATGTTGCGTCCGGTTCTGGTCTCGTGGGGATCGCCGCGATGCAGGCGGGCGCCGCGGAAGCGCATTGCGCCGATATCGACGGCTTCGCCGCCTACGCCGCCCTGCTCAACGCCGGGCTCAACGACGTTGCGCTAACCGCCACCGACGCCGATCCGCTCAAGGACGATCCCGATGCGGATGTCATCCTCGTCGGCGATCTCTTCTACGACCGCGACATCGCCGCGCGCCTCCTCGCCTGGTTGAGACGCCAGCGCGCCCGGGGGCTCGACATCCTGGTCGGCGATCCGGGCCGCAGCTACCTGCCGAAGGATGCGCTGGAACAGGTGGCCGAATACATCGTTCCGACCACGAAGATGCTCGAGGACGCCGAGGTGAAACGCACCGGGGTGTGGCGGTTGCGGGATTGAAGGTCCATACAATGGCCAAGGAGTCCGCCATGCCCGCCACGCCGACCGATCTCGCGATCTCGCTTGAGGAAATGCCGTATGGCGGCCGCTGGGTAGCGCGCACGGCGGAAGGTCCGGACTCGGAAATGACGTTCCAGGTGCGCGACGACGGTGTGCTCGTCATCGATCACACCCGCGTGCCGCCCGCACTCGAAGGCCGCGGCATCGCCGGCAAGCTGATGGAGCGCGCCATCGACGAAAGCCGCGAACTCGGCCTGCGCATCGAGCCCGTTTGCTCCTATGTCGTCGCGGCCTTCCGCCGCCATCCCGACTGGAGCGACGTGCTGGCGTAACGACAAGAAAACGAGGGAGGATGACCTTGAGCGACTTCAAGACCGCGATGCGGCGCATCATCACCGGCGACGACGCCGCCGGAAAATCCGTCATCATCATCGATGGCGGCCCTTCCTCGCAGATCGGCGATCCCGACATCGGCGGCCTGTTTGAAATCTGGGAAGACGCGGCGTCGGGTGCGCTCGCGACGAAAGACGCGACAGACCTCGGGACGAAGACGCCCATCCTCGGACCCCGCGCCGGCAATTTTCAGGTGCGCTGGTTCGTCGTGAATCCCTTGCCGGAGGGCGTGCCGAAGGAAGCGCTGAACGCCGCCGTGCGCGAACGCTTCGCGGAAATGGGCGGCGCGAGCCACATCATCGACCAGTCGCGCCACCCAGCCATGCACGAGACGCACTCGATCGATGTGATCTGCCTCCTGAAGGGCCGCGTGAAGCTCATCCTCGAAGGCGTCGAAACGATCGTCGAGCCGGGGCAAGTGGTGATCCAGCGCGGCACCAATCACGCATGGGAGGCGATCGGCGGGCCCGCGCTGCTGCTGGCGGTGCTGATAGATCGACCGTTGAAGCACTGAGCCTTCACGACGTCGGCGCGTAGCGCGTGAACACCACGCCATTCGCCCAGGTGCTCGCTTCAAGAAGCCGAAGCGTCTTGCGTTGCTCCAGCATCGGAAACAACCGCAAGCCCCCGCCCATCAGGAATGGCGCCACGCCGAGGCGGATTTCATCGAACAGGCCGTGCGGCAGGAGCGACGCCGCGAGGTTGCCGCTGCCGAAGAGATAGATGTCCTTCTCCGCAGTGCGCTTCAGTTCCGCGACGCGCTCGGCTGGATTGTCGCGGTAGAGCGTGGAGTTCGTCCACGTCACCGCGTCCAGCGTGCGCGAAAAGACGACCTTCCGCGCCGCGTTCATGTGATCGGCAATCTTGCCGGGTTCTGACGTCGGCCAGTAGCTCGCCATCATCTCGTAGGTGCGCCGCCCGAAGAGGAGCGCGCCCATGCTCTCGAGCTGCTCGTTGGAGAGCCGCTCCATATCGTCGGACCAGTAGTCCATGTGCCAGCCGATATCGTCGCCCGGCCCCGCATAGAAGCCGTCGAGCGACACGAGATTCCACAGGATGAGACGGGCCATGCGCGCGTTTCCTTCTTTCCGGGCAGCCTAGCACGCAAGGCGCGGCGACGGCACGCATTGCCCCGCGTCGCCGCGCGGGCCATGAACGCGCATGGCCTACAAATCGCTCCGCGAATTCCTCCAGAAACTCGACGCCGAGAAGCAGCTCGCGCGGGTCTCCGCCCCTGTCTCCACCGTCCTCGAAATGACGGAGATCCAGACGCGCCTTCTCGCCACGCAAGGCCCCGCCGTCCTTTTCCAGAACGCCGTCACGGAGCGCGGGCCCGCGGAAATGCCGGTGCTCGCCAATCTCTTCGGCACGGTGGAGCGCGTGGCGATGGCCGTGACGCTCGACGGCAAGGAGCGGCGCGACGCGCATGATCTCCGCGAAGTCGGCGAATTGCTCGCCTTCCTGCGCCAGCCGGAGCCGCCACGCGGCTTGAAGGACGCGCTCGATCTGTTGCCCATCGCGCAGAAGGTCATGGCGATGCGGCCGCAGACGGTATCGCGCGCACCGTGTCAGGACATCGTGCTCGAAGGCGACGCGGTCGATCTCGATCGTTTGCCGATCCAGTCCTGCTGGCCGGGCGAGCCTGCGCCGTTGATCACCTGGCCGCTCGTGGTGACGAAAGGCCCGAGCGAGAAGAAGGAAGACGACTACAACCTCGGCATCTACCGGATGCAGAAGCGCGGCAAGCGCGAGACGCTGATGCGCTGGCTGCACGCGCGCGGCGGCGCGCAGCATCACCGGCGCTGGAAGGAGAAGCTGGCGGCGCCGATGCCGGTGGCGGCCGTGCTCGGCGCCGATCCGGGCACGATCCTTGCGGCGGTGACGCCGGTGCCGGACACGCTGAGTGAATACCAGTTCGCAGGGCTCTTGCGCGGGCGCAAGGTCGAGCTTGTGCCGTGCAAGACCATTCCGCTGAAAGTGCCGGCGGAAGCGGAGATCGTGCTCGAAGGGCATGTGATGCTCGACGAGTATGGCGACGAAGGCCCCTATGGCGATCACACGGGCTACTACAATTCCGTCGAGCAATTCCCGGTGTTCCGGATCAGCGCGATCACCATGCGCAAGGACCCGATGTATCTCTCGACCTTCACAGGCCGCCCGCCGGATGAGCCGAGCGTGCTGGGCGAAGCGCTCAACGAGGTGTTCATTCCGCTCCTGAAGCAGCACTTCCCCGAGATCGTCGATTTCTGGCTGCCGCCGGAAGGCTGCAGCTATCGCATCGCGGTCGTGTCGATGAAGAAGGCCTATCCCGGCCACGCCAAGCGCGTGATGATGGGCGCGTGGAGCTATCTGCGCCAGTTCATGTACACGAAATGGATCATCGTCGTGGACGACGACATCAACGCGCGCGACTGGAAAGACGTCATGTGGGCGATCTCCACACGCATGGACCCCGTGCGCGACGTGACGCTGATCGAGAACGCCCCGATCGACTATCTCGACTTCGCTTCGCCGGAGAGCGGGCTAGGCGGCAAGATCGGATTGGACGCCACGAACAAATGGGTTCCCGAGACGAAACGCGAATGGGGCGAACAGATTCGGATGAGCGAAGACGTCATCCAGCGCGTGACGGAGAAATGGGCGACGCTGGGCTTACCCGGCGGGGGGAAGCCGATCTGGAAGTGAGCTAGCCCCCGTTGCGCGCCGCGATCTGCACGTTCTCGAAGGTGTACTCCGCCGCTAGCCACGCGCTATCGACGAGCACGAAGAAACGGGCGTGGATCGTCACGCCTTCGTCTTTCTGCACCAGCCCGTCGCAGACAAATGTCCCGTCACCACGGCTGGGCGTTGGCTCTCCACAGCCGCCGCGTGCGGCTCCAAGGTGGTGATCTGCGCGCGCGTTCTCGCCGGTGCGTTCTGGTTATCGGCGTAGCGCAGGAAGCAGCTCACCGACGATTCCCTGAAGACGTTCCAGCCCATCGCATGAAGTCAACCAGCCAGTTCGACAATATTGGGCAGCCGGCTTCCGGCGACAGAATTGATCCGGATCATCACCCGCAGCCGATCGCGCACCGCATTGATGCGCGACGAGACCGGCCGGTCGACCACAGCAGAGAGCTTCGCGGCCGCGCTGGATTGCGATTGGCCTTGAATGGATGTCTGTTGCGCGGATGCGGGAGCGGAGAGCGCAAGCGCCGCAACCGCAAGAATTGTCGCCTGTCTCTTCGCCCCATCCTCCTAATTGTTGCGCCGATTGCCCCGCACCATGTCGGGGCTCGCTACCTCGTGCGACGTCCACCGACTTGAATATTTTCAAAGACGTAGTCTGCCTGACGCCAACGCGTGCCTATCCGCACAAAAAATCGCGTTTGAATCGTTATCATTTCATCCGGTGATACGGCCGTGTCACAATAGAAATCCGCCGTTACAATTGATGGCCGGTTCCCTTCAACGGTCCATCGGGACGGATCAAGTTCGTTCATCCGCGTTTCAATATCATAGCCGACGTTTGTAAGCCCCCCTCCGCTCACTTCGCATGTGGTCGAATTTTCGGTAAAGACGCTCCAGCCCTTCACCTTGGAGTAGGAGGTCGCCGCCACCGCGTAGGGTACGGTAGCGCCGCTTGTTGAAGACAACCGTAGCATTACCCGCAGTTTGCGATTGTCCATGGCGACCGGCCGCGTCGCTGAAACCGTCAGCATCTGTGCGGCTTCAGATGTTGGCTGCCCCCGATTTGGCGTTTGCTGCGCCGCTGCCGGAACCGAAAGCGCCAGCGCCGCCGCCGCAAGAATTGTCGCCAGTCTCATCACCTTCCACCCTCTTCTCGTTTTCACTGCCCGGCGCCCGTCACCGGTTTTTCCGTAAACCTGATCCCGCGCTGCGGCTGTCGCAGCCGCGCGATATTCTGCTGCGCCAGCGCCTTGTAGGCGCCATTCGGGTACTGCCGCAGATAGGTCTCGAAGGCTTCGCGGCTGCCCGTCGCGACCGTCGTGCGCCACACCGCCGCTTCCACTTCCGACGCCGACACCGTCTGCGCCGCGCCGGGGACGAGATACACGTCCGTGCCTGGCAGGTCGCCGAAGACGGCGGGCTCCTGCGCGCCGTCGGTCAACGCGCGCACGTCGGCGCTTACGCCGCGCATGACGAGCTGCGCGTCGCGGCCCGGCTCCACGACGCGCCGCGCAAAGGCGGATGCAAACGGCGAGTTGACGCCTGCGCCGTCGAGCGCGGTCTTTCCCGCGCGCGCCGAATAGACGACCAGCGTGCCCGTCACTTCGATGGCCGCGAGCCCGCTGGACAACGACCGCGTGGCGCCCACACTGCGCCGCATGCTGCGGGTGAGCGGATTGTTGCGGCAGGCGTCCAGAACCACCATCCGCAGGCCCGGCGCGCCACTGAGCGTGCGCAGCATGGCGTCAAGACTGATGGCTTCGAATTCGAGATCGCGCTCGTCGACGAGGCGCGCATCAACGGGCAGGAGCCAGTTGACGCCATTCACTTCAAGGCCGTGCCCTGCAAAGTAGATCATCGCGGCGGTGGAATTGTCGGCCTCGCGCCCAAATTCCTGCAGGGCGCGCTCCATGGCGCCGCGCCTGAGATCGGTATGCTGATAGACGGTGAAGCCCACACGCCGCAGCGTGTCAGAGACGAGCTGCGCGTCCGCGCGGGGGTTCGGCAGAACAGACTGCGCCGCATAGGCGCCGTTGCCGATGACGAGGGCGATGCGTCGGTCGGGCTGCTGCGCCGCCGCCGGCGCTGCGAAAGCGCAGAGCAGAAGAAACAATGCCGCCGCGCGCGCCGCCAGTGTCATCCCGGTCCCCTCCATCGGATGACTATAACAGGGTCGATCCCGACCGCCAGCCACGCTGAATGATCAACCGCACCGTATCCCCGCCTTCTTCCCTTCCTCCACCGCCAGCATCCCGAACTGCGCGACCCAGTGGCCGACGGCCATGTAGTCGTCCCGCGTCGCTGTCCAGTTCGCGTAGCCGAAGTCGAAGTGCGTGCAGTAGAGATCGCGCCAGCGCGGCTCGCCCGTCTTGCGGTATAGCGCGGCGTAGCCCCACGCGCGGGAGAAGTTCTTGCCGAAGAGATGCGCGTTGGCGCCCGGCTTGAGATCGAGCGGCGCGAGCGTCTCGATGCC
This sequence comes from Hyphomonadaceae bacterium, assembly GCA_016791445.1. Taxonomy (GTDB): domain Bacteria; phylum Pseudomonadota; class Alphaproteobacteria; order Caulobacterales; family Aquidulcibacteraceae; genus VFBF01. Next base: position 109,950 of record JAEUMP010000005.1, read on the forward strand.
GGGATTCCACGTCGCGAACCATGTCGCGAATTCCTCTTTCGTCGCGATCTCGGCGACGAGCCACGCCCAGCTGAGGCATGTCGAAAGGAAGCCGGGACGTTCCGCCGCGAGATCGCAGCGCGCCTCCGGCGCCATCCATCGGGCGCGCGTCTCCCGCGCGAGCACCGCTTCGGTCGCGGCATCGCCCGTAGCGCGCGCATAGGCGAGGAGATTGATCATCGCGAAGGTCGCGCTGCGATAGTCGCGCGCGTTCGGGTCCGGCGCTTGCGCAGCGTAGCGCGCGTGCATGGAGCGCTCGATGTCGCGCGCGAGCGGCGCGAGGCGATCGTCGCCGCCGGCGGCCTTGCGCGCCACGTAGAGACGCAGGAACCACGCACGTCCGTACGGCATTTCAAAGTCAGGTTGAGCGGCGAGATCTGCGCGTTCCGCCTCCAGCCGCGCTGCATCGAGCGAACCGTCCAGCCACGCGCGGTACTGCTGATCGCCGGTGAGAAAGGTGAAAGCTTCGAGCGCATAGTACGCGTGCGCCGCAGAATGCCAGTCGACGCAGCCGCGAAACACGGGATGGGACGTGTCTTCCCGCGCGGCGCACCACTGCGCCTGCTGTGCAAACACATCCGCGAAAACATTCGGCGCCGCGGCCGTGACTGGCGGTTCGGGCGGCGAGGCGCACCCCGGCGCCATGAGCGCGAGCGCCGCAGCGCCAACCAGCGTCGCCCATGTGTTTGCGCGCATCCAAATTCCTCCCGGCCGCATCTTGTGAGCGAGCGAGATACCTTTAGTGGTCTCCGGGTTCAAAGCGTGAGGGGATTTCATGAAGCGCATCGTTTTCGCCGTCGCCGCCGCAGCGGCGCTGGCGTCCTGCACCGTGGCGACATCGACGGGCCAGCCCGAGGCGCCCGCCGCGACGGATCGCGCCGCGCTCGTCGAACGCGGGCGGTACCTGACGGAATCGATCGGTCTGTGCGGCGATTGCCACACCCAGCGCCTGCCCACGGGCATGCTCGACATGACGCGCCACCTCTACGGCGCCACGCTGCCGTTCAAGAACATGAACCCGCAGCCGTGGGCGGCGACGACCCCGTCGCTGGCGGGCCTGCCGGCGGGCTATACCGAGGCGCAGCTCGCGAGCTTCCTGCAGGACGGCAAGCGGCCCGACGGCTCCGCGCCGTTGCCGCCTATGCCCGAGTACCGTCTGAGCCAATCCGACGCCGAGGCGATGGCGGCTTATATCGCGAGCCTGCCGAAACCGCCCGCCCAGTAGCCGCTCGATAGCCGCTCAGGCGTGGTTCAGACCTCGAAGATCCGGGACCGGGGGCTGCGGAAGCTGTCGTCGTTGTCGTTGGCGGGCGCCGGCGTCATCGACGCAAGCCAGCCGAACAGGCGCGGCAGGCTGATAAACGCCGCCGCACAAGCGAGCGCGGTCGCCGCCACGAGCAGAGTGGCGGCGACCGACGGCCCGTGAAGGGGCGTGAACAGGTCCGGGAGAACCATGAATCTCTGTGCCCATACCCATCGCCTTTCGGGGGTTGTCCCGGGGCGATTTCGTTGTGTGGGGACACCCTAGCGCGACGCGGTGAACACCCGGTTTCGACGGGGGCGAGGAAGGGTCGAATTGGCGAAAAAATACGCGCGGGCAGGCCACTTTTCGAGGCTACTTCCTAACGCGCGCTAACCCTTCACCGGAACATGGACGACCCCGCCCATGCCCGTAGTCGATGGAGTAGCGCGGACGAGGCCGCCCGCGCTCCGTGGCGCGAGACCCGTTGCAAATCCTGCCGGCCTCGCGGCAGGCTGCACCCACGCCAATCCGGGGAGGACGGAAGTGACGAAACTCGACTGGGCGTCGATCTACGCCGGGGTGAACATCCTGCTGCTGTTCCTGCTGGCGTTCGGGGTGGTCCGGGCGCGGCAAAAGCACAAGGTGTCGATTGGCGACGGCGGCAACCCCGCCGTGCTGCAGGCGATGCGTGCACACGGCAACGCAACGGAATATATTCCGGTCGCGGTGGTCGGGCTCGGCCTGATGGCGATTCTCGACCCCGTGCCGGTGCTCTGGGTGCAGGCGCTCGGGGGTGTCTTCACGCTCGGCCGGATTCTCCATGCCATCGGGCTGTCCGGCAGCAGCGGCGTCAGTTTCGGACGGATGGCGGGCATGGTGCTCACCTGGACCGGTTTTGTCGGCATCGGCGGCGTGCTGGTCTGGGCGGGCGTGTCGCCCCTGCTCTGAGTTGCGGGGGCGTCCGGCGCGCGCCATGTAGGGGCATGCCTTACGATACCGCGCCGGACGGCGTTCTTGAGTCCCTTCTCGGTCACGCTCGCACTGCGGGCGCCGACGCCGCCGATGCGAGCCTCTCTATCAGCGAAAGCCTCTCCGTCGATGTGCGGATGGGCGAATTCGAGGGCGTGGAGCGATCAGAGTCGCGCTCGGTCGGCCTGCGCGCCTTCATCGGCAAGAAGCAGGCAGGCGCGACGACGTCCGATCTCTCGCCCGACGGCCTGAAGGCGCTCGCCGAGCGCGTGGTCGCGATGGCGAAGTTCGCGCCGGAAGATCCGTGGTGCGGCCTTCTCGATCCCAGCGAGCGCGCGACCGACTTCCCCGACCTCGACACGCATGACGATGCGCGCCCCGACGCCGATACGCTGGAAGCGATGGCGAAGGATGCAGAGAACGCAGCGCTTGCGGTTGCGGGCGTCACGAACTCCTCGGGCGCCGGCGCCTCGTGGAGCGCCGGTTTCGTCACCATGCGCACATCGGACGGTTTCAGCGGCGGCTCGCGCGCCAGCTCCTACGGCGTCGGGGTCTCCCCGCTCGCGGAGCGCGACGGTAAGAAGGAGCGCGACTGGGACGGCCACACCACGCGTCACTTCAGCGAACTGCGCAAGCCCGCCGAAATCGGCCGCACCGCAGGCGAACGCGCGGTCGCGCGCCTTGGGTCGCGCAAGATCGAGAGCTGCAAGGCGCCGGTGATCTTCGAAAACCGCCTCGCGGGCTCGATGGTGTCGCCGATGCTCGGCGCCATTTCGGGCGCGGCGATCGCGCGCGGCGTGTCGTTTCTGAAAGAGAAGCTCGGCCAGCAGGTGTACGCCAAGGGCGTCAACATCGAGGACGATCCGTTCCGCAAGCGCGGCCTCTCCTCGCGCCCCTTCGATGGCGAAGGCGCGCCGGGCCAGCGGCGCCTGCTCATCGACGACGGCGTGCTGACGACGTGGCTCATGAACGCCTCCGCTGCTCGACAGCTCGGCCTCAAGAGCACCGGCCACGCCACGCTCGGCCATGGCGGTCCGCCCGGCATTTCCTCGACGAACGTCACGATGATGCCGGGACAGAAAAGCCTCGAAGAACTGATGAAAGACGCCGGCAAGGGCCTCCTCATCACCGACAAGTTCTCCCCCTCCCTCAACGCCAACACCGGCGACTGGTCGGTAGGCGTGTCGGGCTTCTGGTTCGAGAACGGCGAACGCGCCTATCCGGTCAGCGAGATCACGGTGGCGGGCAATCTGCTCGACATCTTCGCGCGCCTGATCCCGGGATCCGATCTAGAACGACGCGGCGGCGTGGACGCGCCGAGCGTGCTGATCGACGATCTGACGATCGCCGGTGTCTGATCGAAGCGAGGATCTGGCGCTCCTGCGCGACGCGGCGCTCGCTGCGGGACCGCTGATGCGCGAGGGCTTCAACGCGGACTACGAAATCTGGTCGAAGGGCGCCGCCGGGCCTGTCACAGCCATCGATCTCGCCGTGGACAAGATGCTGAAGGAGCGTCTGCGCGCAGCGCGACCCGACTTCGGCTGGCTTTCGGAGGAAACCGCCGACAACGCGGAGCGTCTGTCGAAGCAACGCGTCTTCGTCGTCGATCCCATCGACGGCACGCGCGCCTTCATCAAGAAGAAGCCCGACTTCGTCACCGCGCTCGCCATCGTCGAGGACGGTCGCGCGGTCGTCGGCGTGGTCTACAATCCGATCACTGAAGAGCTCTACGAGGCCGTCGATGGCCACGGCGCCACCCTCAACGGCGCGGCGCTGCGCGTCAGCGAAACCGCAGCCGTGGAAGGTTCGCGCATGATCGGCGCGGAAGACCTTTTCCGGAATCCGCGCTGGCCGACGCCTTGGCCGGCCATGGAGATCACGCAAAAGAACGCCGTCGCCTACCGCATGGCGCTGATCGCGACCGGCGCGCATGACGCGATGGTCGCGCTCGGCTGGAAAAGCGAGTGGGATATCGCCGCCGCCACAGTCATCGTGCGCGAGGCGGGCGGGCGCGTCAGCGACCCCTGGAACGGCGAGATCACCTTCAACAATCCCGACCCCCGCGCGCCCGGCGTGGTCGCTTCCGGCCCCCGCCTTCATCCTTCCTTGATCGAACGCGTGAAAATCGCCCCTCATCCCTCGACTTTTCCGGAGCGGCCCTCATGACCGAAGCGACCCCGCAACTGCTGCACATCGTGATCGGCGGCGAGCTGAAGGCGCTGAGTTCGCACGAATTCGCCGATCTCTCCGCCATCCACTTTGTCGGCGCCTTCCCGAACTACAAGGCAGCCTATGACGCCTGGAAGGGCGCCGCGCAGCGCACCGTCGACAATGCGCGCATGCGCTATTTCATTCTCCACGCGCACCGCCTCTTCGACCCCGAAACGGGCCAGACGCATGAGCACTGACCGCCCGCGATGACGCATCGCGCCACGTCCCTCACCACCCGGCTCTGGAACGATCACCTCAAGCGCTATTGGGGCGATCTGCTCGCGCTCGGGCCGGTGCTGGCGGCGGTGGCGGTGATCGGCGTCGGCTACGCCTTCATCATGCGCGAGACGGTGAACCGCCTGCAGGCGGGCGATACGGGCGTGATCGCGTGGGCGCCGCTGGCCATCATCGGCGCCACCATCGCGCGCGCGGTCGCGATCTGGGCGCAGGCGGTGCTCAGCCAGGGCCTCGGCCACAAGGTGCTACGCGACCTGCAGGGCGTGATGTTCTCCAAGCTCGTGCGCGCGGACTTCGCCCGTTCGGCCCGCGAAAACTCCGGCCAGATGATCTCGCGTCTGACCAACGACATCAATGTCGTCGCCGAAGGCCTGATCCGTTCGGTGCAGGTCGTGATGCGCGATGCGCTGACGCTGATCGGCGCGCTCGTTTCGATGCTGTGGTTCGACTGGGTGGTGGCGCTTCTCGTGATCGCGATCTTCGTTTTCGCCGGGCCGCCGCTCGCGTCCATCGCGCGCCGCGCGCGGCGCCAGACCGAGAGCGCGCAACTTCTGATGGGACGCCTCACGGCCCTCCTTTCCGAGACCTTTTCGAGCCCCCGCTTCGTCAAGACCTACGGCCTTGAGGAAAAAGAGGAGGCGCGCGCCGCAATCGCGTTCGAGGAACGCCGGCGCGTGAACATGAAAATCGTCTACAACCGCGCGCGCGTTGACCCGCTGATGGAAATCCTCGGCGGCGTGGCGCTTGCGGCGGTGCTCTATGTGGCGGGCGCGCGCATCGTTGGCGGCGCGATGACCATCGGCGATCTGCTCGGCATGATCGTGGCGGTCGGAGCCGCGTCCCCTGCCGCGCGCAGTCTGGGTACCTTCAACACTGTCTTCAACGAAGGCGTCGCCGCACTCGCCCGCATCTACGGCCTCCTTGACGAAAAAGAGGACGTCACCGACCGCGCCGACGCAAAGCCGCTCGCCACGCGCGAAGGCCGCATTGCCTTCGAGAACGTCGCCTTCGCCTATGAGGGCGACAACGCCATCGAGAATGTGAGCTTCACCGTGGCGCCAGGCGAAACCGTCGCGCTCGTCGGCGCATCGGGCGCGGGCAAGTCCACGATCTTCAACCTGATCCCCCGCCTCTATGACGCCACCGCCGGGCGCGTCACCGTCGACGGCGTCGACGTACGCGACGTGACGCTCGCGTCCCTGCGCCGGTCGATCGCCCTCGTCAGCCAGGACGCCACGCTGTTCGACGACACGATCCGCGCCAACATCGCCTTCGGCAGGCCCGACGCAACCTTCGACGACATCGAAGCCGCCGCCAGAGCCGCCGCCGCGCACGACTTCATCCTCGCGCAGCCCCAGGGCTACGACACCCGCGTCGGCGAACGCGGCGCAGCGCTCTCCGGCGGCGAACGCCAGCGCATCGCGCTGGCCCGCGCCTTCCTGCGCGATGCGCCGATCCTGCTTCTTGATGAAGCCACGAGCGCGCTCGACGCCGAAAGCGAGGCCCGCGTACAGGACGCGCTCGCGCACCTCTCGAAGGGCCGCACCACGCTCGTCATCGCGCACCGTCTCTCCACCGTCCGCGAAGCCGACCGCATCCTCGTCATGGACAAGGGCCGCATCGTCGAGACCGGGGACCACGAGACATTGATGGCCAAGGATGGCGCCTATGCCCGCGTCGCCCGCCTTCAGCTCCAGGCCTGAACGCGCGCAAGCGATTTCTTAACGACATCTTGCTAGACGGCTTGTGATGAAGATCACGCCTGCCATCGCGTCGGTCCTGTTCAACAACGGGACGAATGCGTCGTCACTGCTGACGACGCTGGGCGGCGGCGTGCAGCAGACCGCGACCGCAACGCGCGAACCGATCTCCGCCCTGAAGGACGCCGAAAAGAACGGCGCGACCTATGTGGCGGCCAAGGCGAAGGAGCCGATGGTCAAGCGCGAACTGGAGATTTTCGAGAAGGCCGTCGCGAACGCCAAGACCGTGGAGGACTTCTTCAAGAACCCGGTCGCGGTGAAGGTCTTCCTCACCGCCAACGGCCTCGGCGACCAGGCGGATTTCCGCGCGCTCGTCTCGCGGACACTGAACTCCGACTACCTCGACAACACGTCCCTTGCCGCGCGCATGGGCGCCACGCGCGGCGCCTGGTACGAAACCGCGATGGCCTACGACTTCCACTACAGCGGCATGGACGTGCTGAAAAAGGCGTCGTCCATCGCCGAGATCAAGGAAGGCTATGCGCAAGCGCTATGGCGGGAATCGCTGGAAGCGTCGGCGCCGGGCGTATCCTATGCGCTTGCGTTCAAGGAACGCGCGGAAAAGCTGACCAGCGCCTACAAGGTTCTCGGCGACCCTGTGGCGCGTGAGGTCGTCACCACCGCCCTCGGCCTGCCGCCGCAGATCGCCTACCAGCCGGTGACGAGCCAGGCCGCACTCATCGAGCGCCGCATCGACGTCACGCGCCTGAAGGACCCGTCCTACGTCGACGGCCTCGTCAAGCGTTACCTCGTGCTGCGCAGCGGCGGCGCGGGCGGCGTTATCGCCTGACAATCCCGCGCCGGGGGTGCTAAACCGCTGCCCTCACCCGCAGCGGAGTTGGTCCCGATGCCCGCCGAGCGCGCGCGCAAGCTTGCCGCCATCGTCTCCATCGACATTGCCGGCTTCTCGGCGATGTCGGAGCGCGATTCCGCGGCGGCGGCGGCCATCGTGCGCGAGACCGGCGAGATCATCGCGCGAACGGTGCAGCACTATCGCGGGCGCATTTTCAACACCGCCGGCGACGGCTTCATGGCGGAGTTCGCAACCGCGCGCGACGCGATCGCCTGCGCCATCCTGACATTGCGGCGCCTGCGCGACACCACGGCGGTGCGTATCGGCGCGCATATCGGCGAGGTCACCGTCCTCGACAACAACGACCTCCTGGGACACGGCGTGAATGTCGCCGCGCGTCTGCGCGCGCTCGCCACGCCGCGCGGGCTTGTGGTGTCCGAAGCGATGGTGTCGCCGCTGTCGGCGCGCATGAAGCGTCTCTTCGTCGGCAAGGGGCCGGTGCTGCTCGAGAAGATGACGGCGAGCGTGGCGGTCTTTGCGCTCGCCGGGAATCTCGGACCTGTAGGACGCCTGCGTCTCATGGTGCGCCGTCCTTGGCGCGCGGCGATGGCGGCGGGCGCTGTGGCGGTGTTGGCGGCGGGCGGATGGCTCATCGCAACGCGCGAGCCCGCGGAGCCGCTTATTGCAGTCATGGCCTTCGATGCGCCGGACGGCGAGAAGGCCGAGCGAATCGCCGTCGGTCTCGCCGACGAGATCATCATGGACCTCGCGCAGACGCCGCAGATCCGCGTCGCCGCACGCGCGTCGAGCTTCAAGGTTTCCGCGGAGAAGGATGTCGACGCCGCACGGAAGCTCGGCGCGCACTATGTCGTCGACGGCGTCGTGCGCCTCGACGGCGAGCGCCTGCGCGTGGACGCGCACCTTGTCGACGCACGCCGGCGCAATGTGGTGTGGGCCAAGCGCTTCGAGCGCGACGCCGCCTTCGCCTTCGCGCTGCAGGAAGAAATCGCCGGCGCCGTGGTGACCGGCGCCACCGGTCGCGTACGCCAGTCGAGCGCACAATCCACCGCGCAGGTCTCCCCCGATGTGTTCGATCTCTACCTGCAGGGTCGCGCCGCACGGCTGACGCGCGGCCATGAAGAAGTGCAACAGGCGATCGGGCTACTGCAGCAGGCTGTCGCGCGGGCGCCGGAGTTTGCGCGCGCCTGGTCCGAGCTTGCCGGCGCGCAGCTCATCCGCGCCGATCAGGTGCGCCTCGACGAAAACCCGGACCACCGCGCCGCTGTGAGCCTCGCAAGAGCGGCGCGCGCCTCCGCCGAACGCGCGCTCGAACTCGAACCGCGCGACGCCTATGCGCTCGCCGTTCTCGCGGGCCTGCAGACGCCGGGCGACTGGCGCGCACAGCGCCGGCTGATGGATCGCGCCGTGGAAATTGCGCCCGGCGACGCCACTGTGCTGCGCGCACGCGCGCGCGTCCTGTCGGACATGGGTTATCTGGAGCTGGCCCGCGCCGATCTAGAACGGGCGCGCACGCTCGACCCGCTCGATCCGCAAATGCTGCTGATCTGGACGATGGAGGCGCAGGGCGATGCCGGCCGCGCCCGCGGCCTGCTCGCCCGCGCAGGAGAGATCGCGCCGAACACGAGTTGGAACACGCGCCTCCTGTTTCACATCTTCGACCGCCGCTATGCCGATGCGCTCGCCCTTCTTGCGCCAGGCGCGCGGCCCGCATCAGTGAGCGACGCCGCCGTAGAGCGCTTCACCGCGCTGATCGACGCGCTGCGCGGTCGCCGGACCGACGCCATCGGCGTCTGGCGCGCACTGGCGCGGGAGGGCCCCGCACGCGCGGAAGATGCGATCTTCGCGCTGGCGCTGATGGGCAGGCATGACGACGCCTTCGCCGTCGCCGAGGAAGCGCGGGCTTTCACGCCCGCCGGCAAGGGCGCATCGCTGTCTCTCGATACCGCCTATGAAGGCCCCGTCGCGCTCTTCCGCGCCGATCTTGCAGCGGCGCCAGCGCTCGCGGGTCTGCGCCGCGACCGGCGCTACCTCGAGATGATGAAGACGAGCGGTCTCTACACCGCCTGGCGCGAGAGCGGCGAATGGCCGGACTTCTGCGCCGATCCTGCGCTCGGCTATCGCTGCGATGCAGGCGTGAACGCGCGATAGCGCGCTATTCGCGCCGCAGGATCTTGTCGACGAGGATGTTGGCCCACCAGGACCCGAGAAACTTCTCGCGCTGGGTCTTGTAGTCGTACTTCTCGCGCACCCATTGCTCGAAGGGCATCGGCTCCTTCGCATTGTCGGCGAGATAGGCGTCGAAGAAGAAGTCGATCATGCCGGTCTTGCCCTGCCGCACGTGCAGGTATTTCAGCGAGAGCTGCTCGATGGCGTCCGCGATCGGCACGCCGAGCCGGAAATGCTTGTAGAGCACCGCCATCAGCCCCGCCCGGTCCGCGCCGGACTTGCAGTGCATCAGCGCGGGGTACTCGATCGTCTCGACGATCTCCTTCGCGCGAAAGATCTGATCGACCGTCGGCACGTCGCGGGAACGCACCGGGAAATCGACGAGCGCGAGCCCTTCCTGCAGGCATGCCTCACGTTCGAGGTGGTACTGCCCGCTGTCGTTGACGCCCCGCAGGTTGATGATCGTGCGGATGCCCATGGCGGCATAGCGGCGGATGTGCTCGGGCGAGGGCTGGTTGGCGCGCGCCATCTCGGGCGAGATCCAGTGGAAGTTCTGGAACATCACCCGCAGGAAGCCGTGGTCGACCCACATAAGATCGTGACGCGCGCGCTTGCGCCCCTCGGGCGATCCGAGGTCGAAGCGGCTGTCGGGGAACTGGGGGACGCTGGCCAAGGGGGTCCGAACTGTGGTTTGCGGGAGGAGGAAGGACGCCCATCTCTGGCGCCCGGTCGCAGCGCCCGCATATAAGGGCCTTCGAGCCCGGACAACAGGGCATCGCATCCCGGTCGCCTCTTCCCTCTTACGATGAACCGCACCAACGCCTCCGTCCTCCACAGGATCATCGGCCGCCTCGTTGGGGCCTATATGCTGTTCTGCGGCTGGACGACGCGCTGGACGCGGATCAACGAAGACGGCGCGCGCAAGGCCTGGGCAGCGGGCAAGCCGTTGATCGTGTGCTACTGGCATGGGCGCATCATGCAGTCGCATGTGGGATGGCGGCAGAGCGAAGGCGCGCCGCGCACGCTGATGCTGATCTCGCAGTCCAAGGAAGGCGAGGCGATTTCACAGGCATGCATGATGGTCGGTCTCGACGTCGTGCGCGGCTCCACCGACAAGGCGCACAAGCGCAAGGGCGGCGCTGAAGCGCTGCGCACCATGGTCAAGACTTTGCGCGCCGGCGGCAGCGTGGCGATCACGCCGGACGGTCCCAAGGGTCCGCGCATGCGCGTCCAGCCCGGCGTGATCCAGTTGGCGCGCCTCTCGGGCGCATCGCTGATCTGCCTCGGCTGGTCCACGCGACCGCGCAAGGTGTTCAACTCATGGGACCAGTTCATGCTGCCGCTGCCGTTCGGACGCGGTGCATATGTGTGGAGCGATCTCCTGAACGTCCCGCGCGACGCCGATGACGCCGCCCTCGAACGCGCGCGCCTTGCGCTGGAGAACGAATTGACGCGCATCGCGCACGAAGCCGACCGGCTCGTCGGCGCCGCGCCGATCGAACCGGCCGAAGCCTCGCCTCCGGAACGCCTCGCGGACGCGCCGACGGCATGAGCCTGCCCTTCTCCATGAACGTCTACCGCGCAGTCACCGCGATGGCGGCGCCGCTCACCGGGCCGCTGCTGCGCTGGCGCGCGGGCGCAGGGAAAGAAGACATCGCGCGACTCGATGAGCGCTTCGGTCGCACGAACGCGCCGCGCCCCGCCGGCACGCTGATATGGCTCCACGGCGCAAGCGTCGGCGAGACGCGCGTCCTGATGCAGATCCACGCCGCACTCGCGGCGCAACGGCCCGACGTGTCCTTTCTTTTCACCTCCGGCACGCGCACATCCGCCGGCCTTTTCACAAAACCGCTGACGCGCGCGATCCATCAGTATGTGCCGCTCGACCGCGTCGCCGTGGCGCAACGCTTTCTCGCACACTGGCGTCCGGACGTCGCCGTATTCGCCGAGAGCGACATCTGGCCCAATCTCATCGAGGAAACTGCGCGCAGCGGCGCGAAGCTCGCCCTCGTGAACGCCCGCATCAGCCCGCGCAGCCTCGCGTCATGGACGCGCACGCCGGAAACGGCGCGCCACCTGCTCGGGCGGTTCGAGACGATCCTCGCCGCCGATCCCCGCACCGCTGAAGGCATCACGCGTCTCACCGGGCGCGCCGTCGAAGCGCCGGGAAACCTGAAGCTCGCCGCGCCGCCGCCTGCCGTCGACCCCGCATCGCTCGCCGCCGCCCGCGCCGAGATCGGCGACCGTCCCGTCTGGCTCGCCGCGAGCACGCACGCGGGCGAAGATGAAATCGTGCTCGCTGCGCATGACCAGATCCTCGCGGCGCACCCCAATGCGCTTCTCGTCATCGCACCGCGTCATCCTGAACGCGGCGAAGCGATCGCGCGTCTCGCCAATGGCGCACCTCGGCGCTCGTCCAGGGACGGCTTCGGCGCCGCACCCGTCTTCATCGCCGACACCATCGGTGAGCTCGGGCTTTTCTACGCGCTGGCGCCCGTATCGCTGGTCGCGGGCAGCCTGCTGCCGGAACTGAAGGGCCACAATCCCGTGGAGCCAGTGAAACTCGACAGCGCCGTGCTCACGGGTCCGCATGTGGAGAGCTTCGCCGACACCTTCGCCGATCTCGTCGCTGCGCACGGCGCTGTCATGGTCCCCGATGCCGATGCGATCGCGCAGATGGTGATGCATCTGTGGCGTCACGAACCCGAACGGCGTGCGCTGCTTGAAGCCGCCGCAGGCGTGACTTCGCGCGGCGGCGCATCTCTTGAGCGCACCATCGCTGCGCTCGACCACTTGCTGCCGGACGCGACCCATGCAGCCGCCTAGATTCTGGTATGGCGCGGAGGGGCGCGAAAACGCGCCCGTGCTGCAACTTCTCGCGCAACCGCTGTCGTGGATCTATGGCGCGGTTACGGCGCAGAAGATTCGCGATGTCGTTCCGCAACCGGTCGCGGCGGCTGTGATCTGCATCGGCAACCTGCCCGTGGGCGGGGTGGGCAAAACGCCCGTGGTGCGTGCAATCCGCGCATTGCTCGTTGCAGATGGTCGAAAGGCGCTGACGCTGTCGCGTGGCCATGGCGGATCGCTCCAGGGACCGCTCGCGGTCGATCTCGCGCGACATGGCGCCGCCGATGTCGGCGACGAACCGCTGCTGCACGCGCGAGACGGCGGGGCGTGGATCGCACGGGATCGTCTGGCGGGCGCACGCGCGATGGTCGCGGCGGGTGCGGAAGTCATCGTCATGGACGACGGCTTCCAGAATCCTGCAGTGCTCAAGGATCTCTCGATCCTCGTGTTCGACGCCGCAGCGGGCGCCGGCAACGGACGCGTGGTGCCCGCCGGGCCGTTGCGCGAACCGCTGGCGGCAGGACTCGCACGCGCCGATGCGGTGATCCTGATGCGGTCGGGCGCGTTACACGAACCAACGGCGGACACGCCCCTCGCACGCGCACTCGCGGCGTTTCGGGGCCCGATCCTGCATGCGGCCCTCGCGCCGCTCGGCGATGCGCCGGAGGGGCCGCTGGTGGCGTTCGCCGGCATCGGTCGGCCGCAGAAATTCTACGACACGCTGAGCGAACTCGGCGCGACGCTGTCGGACGCGATCTCCTTCGCCGATCACCATCCCTTCACCGCCGCGGACATGAAACGCCTGCGCGACCACGCGCGCGCCCACGACGCCCGCCTCATCACCACCGAGAAGGATTTGGTCCGCCTCCCCGCCGCCGAACGCGCCGACATCCTGACCTTGCCCGTGGCCGCCCGCTTCGACGACGAAGCGGCGCTGCGGACGCTGCTCGCGCGCGCCATCGCGAACGCGGCCGAACGCGCCTAGGATCACCCATGGCCGCGCCGAGCAAAGTCACCTTCATCCATCGCCTCGAGGATTTCGGGTTCGGCGCCTACATGCGTCACTTCGGCAAGATGCCGATCGACAAGGCGTCCGCCGCCGGCGCCGACTGGCTGGTGCGGCTCGGCCCGCTGACGACGGCGCACCGCACGGCGCTGCGCAATCTGCGACTCGCGTTTCCGAGCGAAAGTGAATCCTGGCGCGCGGATGTCGCGAAAGCGATGTGGGCCTGCATCGGCCGCACGGTCGCGGAGATGCCGCACCTGCCGGCAATCAACGCCTATCGCCCCGACAGCCGTATCACCGTCGAGAACGCCGAGCGGCTCGACGCCATCCGCGAGAGCGGCAAGGGCGCGGTGTTCATCTCGGGCCACTTCGCGAACTGGGAGCTGATGCCCATCGCCATCGCGCAGCGCCCGACGCCGTGCCAGATGACCTATCGCCCTGCGAACAATCCGCTCATCGATGCGCGCATCATGGCGATCCGCGCGAATTACGGCGCGAAGCTGCAATCGGCGAAGGGCGTGGAAGGCGGCGTGGGACTCATCCGCGCGCTGAAGAAGGGCTGGTCCGTCGCGCTGATGAACGACCAGAAGTACAATGAAGGCATCCGCGCGCCCTTCTTCGGCTACGATTGCATGACAGCCGACGGGCCCACGCGCCTCGCGCGGCGGTTCGGCGCGCTGCTGCAGCCGATGAGCGTGAAACGCGACGGCGCGCGCTTCCACGCCGTGGTGCACCAACCGCTGCCAATCGATGCGGACGACCCTGATGACATCGCCCTCCCCGCCAGCATCCGCCGTATCAACGCCTTCATGGAAGCCCGCATCCGCGAGGCGCCCGAGCAATGGTTCTGGGTCCACAACCGCTGGCCGAAAGAGGCATGGGTCGAGGCGGGGGTGATGTAAGCGACGTTAACCGCGTCCGTTCACGCCATGCTCCCCTGCAGAAGCGCCGCATCGCCATCGGCGGCGTCTTCAGGTAGAAGATTTGAAGCGTACCCCCGGTCCCGACCGCCTGAACGCGCTCCCGACCCGAAAGATACCCCTTACATGTCCCTTCCCGATTCCGTTCTTCCTGCGCTCGCGCAGGCGCTTGCCGCGCGTGGCTACGAGGCGCTGACGCCCGTGCAGGAGGCGGTCCTGGCGCCTGAGCTTGCCGACGCGGACCTCATCGTTTCCGCGCAGACGGGCTCCGGCAAGACGGTGGCGTTCGGCCTGAACATGGCGGCGGCGCTGCTCGACGGCGGCGAGACCTTCGCTCGCGCGCAGGCGCCGCTCGCGCTCGTCATCGCGCCGACGCGCGAACTCGCCCTGCAGGTGAAACGGGAGCTGCAATGGCTCTACGAGACTGCGGGCGGGCGGATCGTCTCCTGCGTCGGCGGCATGGACGCGCGCGACGAACGCCGGGCGCTTGAGAGCGGCGCGCACATCGTGGTCGGCACGCCGGGGCGCCTCGCCGATCATATCCGCCGCGGCGCGCTGGCGATGGACGCGCTCAGGGCCGTCGTCCTCGACGAAGCCGACGAGATGCTCAATCTCGGCTTCCGCGAGGAACTCGAATTCATCCTCGAAGCTTCGCCCGACGAACGCCGCACTTTGATGTTCTCCGCCACCATGCCGAAGGCCATGGAAGCGCTCGCCCGCAAGTACCAGCGCGACGCCCAGCGCGTGAACACGGTGAGCAAGGAAGCGCAACACATCGACATCGAATACCGCGCCGTCGTCGCCGCGCGGCACGAGACCGAGAACGCGGTGTTCAATCTCCTGCGCTATCACGATGCGACGAACGCCCTCGTCTTCTGCGGCACGCGCGCGGCGGTGACGCGCCTCACGAGCCGCCTGAGCAATCGCGGCTACAATGTCGTCGCGCTCTCCGGGGAACTGAGCCAGAATGAGCGCCTCCACGCGCTGCAGGCGCTGCGCGATCACCGCGCACAGGTGTGCGTCGCCACCGATGTCGCCGCGCGCGGCATCGATCTTCCTGACCTCGAACTCGTCATCCACGCCGATCTGCCGAAGAATGTCGAAGGCCTCGTCCATCGCAGCGGCCGCACGGGTCGTGCGGGACGAAAAGGCGTCAGCGTTCTCATCGTGCCGCATCCCGCGCGCCGTCAGGCCGAACGCCTGCTGCGCGATGCGCGGATCGAAGCGCGTTGGGGCGAGCCGCCCTCCCCCGAGGACGTGAAGAAGCGTGACGACAAGCGCCTGCTCGCCGATCCGATCTTCAACGAACCCGCCCCCGAGAACGAGCAGGCGATCGTGCAGGCGGTGCTTGAGCGCCACGGCGCGGAGCGCATCGCCGCCGCTTTCGTGCGCCTCTACCGCAAGGGTCTGGCCGCACCGGAGGAAATTGCATCACCGCCGGAGCCGCTGCAGCGGGAGACGGCGCAGACGTCGCGCAGCGAGCGCCGCTCGCGCGACGACTTCGCCGATGGCGTCTGGGTTTCGCTCTCGGTGGGCCGCGCGCAGGCGGCCGAGCCGCGCTGGCTCATTCCGATGATCTGCCGTCTCGCCAATCTGACGAAGCGCGATCTCGGCGCGATCCGCATCCATGACCGCGAGACGCATGTGGAATTTTCGCCTGAAGGCGCGCGCGCCTTCTTCGAGGCCGTCGGCCCCGATGGTCACGTCGAGAAGAACATCGTCGCCACCGCGCTCGACGGTGCGCCGCAGCAACAGCCGCGCCAGCAACGCCGCGCCGCGCCACGCGAGCGCCGCGAGGAGTGGCATCCGGCGGGGCGCCCTGAGCCGGGTGCAGAGCGTCGCGAGGCGCGCCCGGAACCGCGTGACGAGCGCGAGCCGCGCCCCGAAAACCGGGCGGAGCGTCGCGCCCGCGCGTTCGGCAAGCCCGCGCCCGAACCGGCGCTGAAAGCCAAACCGCGCTCCGCGCACAAGGCGAAGACCAAGACGTTCGGCGGCAAGGCGCCGCCGAAGCATCGTCCCTCCATCAACAAGAGCGGCGCCGGCAAGAAGCAGAAATAGGCGCTAGTCTTCCTCGTTGCGCAGCCGATGCTTCTGGCGCGCACGCTGGCCTTTGTGGATCTGCTTCCACTTCGCGCGCTCGGTCGCCTCAAGTCCGAGATCGTCCTTGCGCGCGGCGAAGGCGAGTTCACGCTGCAGCTTCAGGTAAGCCTCCCATCGGTCCTCGGCGAGCGTTGCGTCGGCGATGGCGGCGCGGATCGCGCAGCCGGGCTCTGCGCCATGGGTGCAGTTGCTGAAGCGGCAGGCGCCGAGCAGCGCCGTCACGTCCTCGAAGCTCGCATCGAGCGCAACATCCACATCCAGCAACCCCAGCTCGCGCATGCCGGGCGTATCGACCAGCAGCGCGCCGCCGGGCAGCTGGAAAAGTTCCCGGTGCGTGGTGGTGTGACGGCCGCGATCGTCGCTTTCGCGAATCTCGCTCGTCTCCATCAGTGTCCTTCCAGAGAGCGCGTTGAGCAGCGTCGACTTTCCGGCGCCGGAGCTTCCGAGCAGCGCCGCCGTCGTCCCCGGCCGCAGCCACGCGCCGAGCGCATGGAGCCCCGTCCCCGTCCGCGCCGAAAGCGCCACCACCGGCGCGCCGCCGGCGATCGCGACGACGTCCGCGATCGCGGGTGCGGGGTCGGTGAGCAGATCGGCTTTGGTCAGGACGACGACCGGGGCGGCGCCGCTGTCGCGCGTGGCGACGAGATACCGCTCGATCCGCCGCAGGTTCAGATCGCCGTTCAGCGCCGCCACGAGGAAGGCGACATCGACATTCGCCGCGACCACCTGCGCCCCGACGCGGTTGCCGGCCGCGCGACGGGTGAAAACCGTGCGGCGCGGCAGCAGCGCGTGGATGTGCGCCTCGGGCGGGCTGCCCTCGAGCGTGATCGCGACCCAGTCGCCGACGACGGGATGCTCCCCAGGCGCGGCGGCGGCGTTGAAGCGGCCCGTAATCCGGCCGTTCAGTTCGCCCGCCTCGCTTGCGAGACGCCACAGGCCGCGATGCTGCGCCGTCACACGGGCGGGGATATGGCCTTGCGCCGCATGGGGCGCGAAGGCGGACCGGAGCGCATCGCTCCAGCCGAATTCAATGATCATGGGGTTGGTCCACCAGCAGAACTTCGGATGCGCCGGCGGAACGCGCCGTCACGACCGGCGCACGCCCTCGGCGCGGCGGGGAGCCGCGAAAACAATCTCTGTCATGATCGGGCCTCCCTGCGCTTGTGCTGGATCGTTCGAGACTCCTGCCGCCGACGGCCGGCTGCGTCAACCTTGACCCGCCGCGCCTCTAGCGACGGGGCGCCCCGCCTGTGCTATGCGCGCCCCTCCATGAGCGCCGCCGCCGCCACCCCCGATTCCGCACAGCCGACCCTGTCGGTGGTCATCGCTGTCTTCAACGAGGACGAGAACGCCGCCGCCGTCGCCCGCGAGACGCTTGCAGCGCTGGAAGGCGGTCCGTCTTTCGAGGTGGTGTTCGTCGATGACGGCTCCACGGACAACACGGTCGCGAGCCTGAAGGCCATCGGCGATCCACGCATCGTCATCATCAAGCACAAGAAGCGCTGCGGGAAATCGCAGGCTGTGCGGACTGGCGTCGTCGCCGCGCGCGGGCGCTGGATCGGCACGATGGACGGCGACGGCCAGAACGATCCGGTCGATGTGGCGAAGATGCTGAAGCTCGCTTTGGACGCGGGCGGTTCGCCGCTGGTCGCGGGCGTGCGTCGGCGACGCAATGATCCCGTGTCGCGCCTTGTCGCGACGCGCATCGCCAACGGCATCCGTCAGGCGATCCTCAACGACGGGTGCCCGGACACCGGCTGCGGCCTGAAGCTCTTCGAACGCGAGGCGTTCCTCATGCTGCCGGTGTTCGAGGGCCAGCACCGCTATCTGCCGGCGCTGTTCAAGACCTACGGCCATCCGCTGATCCTGCACGAAGTGAACCACCGGGCGCGCACGGCGGGGGTCTCCAAGTACTCCAATATCGGGCGCGCGCTCGTCGGAGTCGTCGACATCATCGGCGTGGTCTGGCTGCGCGCGCGCACCAGGGCGCCCTCCGGCGTGGAGCGCGCGTGAATTTCTTCGAACGGTGCGCCGACGCCTTGCGCGATCGCACGGGCGCTGCGCTCTTCGCGCTGTTGCTGACACTCGTCATCGTGCTGCCGGGGCAGGCCACGATCCCGCCCATAGACCGCGACGAGGCGCGCTTCGCACAGGCCACGCGCCAGATGGTCGAGACCGGCGACTATGTCGATATCCGCTTCCTCGACGTGCCGCGCCATTTGCAACCGGCGGGCATCTACTGGCTGCAGGCGGCGTCGGTGCAGGCGCTCGGCGACACGGAGGTTCGCGCGATCTGGCCGCACCGCGTGCCATCGTGGCTCTCCGCCATCGCCACCGTCTTCCTGACCTGGTGGATCGGCGGCCTGCTGTTCGGCAGGGAAGCCGGACGCATCGCCGCCGCGCTGATGGGCACCTGCCTCATTTTCGCGGTCGAGGCGCACATCGCGAAGATCGACTCCACGCTCTGCGCGGTCACGCTGCTGGCGCAGGCTGCGCTCGCGCGCGCGTTCATGGCGCGGGAGGCATCGCAGAAGCTCTCGCCCTGGTGGGCGGCGCTGTTCTGGAGCGCGCTCGGCTTCGGCGTCCTGCTGAAGGGCCCGGTCATGGTGCTCGTCACCGGCGGCACGATCCTCGGCCTCATCGCGATGGAACGCCGGGTCAAGTGGCTCGGGCTCCTGCAGCCGCTGTGGGGCGTGCCGCTGATGTTGCTTGTGGCGGCGCCCTGGTACATCGCCATCGGCCTCGCGACGGACGGCCAGTTCTTCCGCACCGCGCTCGGCTACAGCGTGGCCGGCAAGGTCGTGGGCGCACACCAGAACCACGGCGGCCCGATCGGCTATCACGCGCTGCTGTTCACCGGCATGTTTTGGCCGGGCAGCCTTTTCGGATTGCTGGCCATCCCCTTCGCGTGGATCGAACGACGGACGCCGGCGGTGCGCTTCGCGATCGCGTGGATCGTGCCGGCGTGGATCGTGTTCGAACTCTCCGGCACCAAGCTGCCGCACTACACCCTGCCGCTCCTGCCGGCGGTCGCGATGCTGAGCGCGGCGGCAATCCAGAAGGCCGGCGATGCCAAGTGGTTCGGACGCCCGCGCCTCTTCGCCGCTGCGGCGGCGCTGTGGCTCGTGTTCGCGTTCGTCCTCACCGTAGGCGTTCCCGGGGTCAGACTCGAATTGCAGCGCGACGAAGCCTACCTGCCGCTCATGATCGGCGTAGCGGCGCTGTTCTTGAGCGGGCTGACGCTGGCGCTGGTGGCGCAGGGGCGCGCGCGCGCAGGCGTCGCGGCGATGATGGCGGCGGCGACGCTTACCGCCATCGGCAATTTCGGCCTTACCTTGCCGGGCCTGAGCCAGGTGTTCATGTCGCCGCGCGTCATGGCGCTGGTGCGTGATGCCGCGCCCTGCCCGACATCGAAACTCGCGCTGCTTGAATATCACGAGCCGAGCCTCGTCTTCCTCAACGGCTCCGACACGGTGCTCTCACGCACGCCGGACGAATTCGCGGCACACTTCGCCGGCGATCGCGCCTGCGCCATCGGCCTCGTCGGTGAACCGCTGCGCGCCGACTTTCTCACCGCAGCCGCGAAGGCAGGCGTGACGCCCGTGGAACTCGGCGTCATCGAAGGCTTCAACCACAATGACGGCGACGCCAATCGCCTGACGCTCTATCGCGCCGAATAGGCGCACGATCGATCAAACGGAGATCCCCGCGTCGGGACATGATCGCGGCCGCCACATGAGGAAGCCATGGAAGCGGTGAACAAGGCGCTCTGGATCGTCGAGACCCGACTGGGCCGCGAGGTTTCGGTCGACGATGTCGCCGAGGCGGCGGGGCTGTCGCGCTTTCACCTGTCACGCATGTTCGCGCTCAATGTCGGACAATCGATCATGCGCTATGCGCGCGGTCGCCGGCTGAGCGAGGCCGCGCGTGCGCTCGCCGCCGGCGCGCCGGACATTCTCGCCGTCGCGCTCGATCACGGCTACGGCTCCCATGAGGCATTCACCCGCGCCTTCCGCGACCAGTTCGGCGTGACGCCGGAAGAGGTCCGCGCGCGAGGCGACGTCGATCACATCGAACTCGTGGAGCCTGTCCGCACGAACACCGCCACCATCGCACCGCCCGCACCCCGCTTCGAAACGGCCCCCGCGCGCATCATCGC
Source organism: Hyphomonadaceae bacterium (assembly GCA_016791445.1). Taxonomy (GTDB): domain Bacteria; phylum Pseudomonadota; class Alphaproteobacteria; order Caulobacterales; family Aquidulcibacteraceae; genus VFBF01. The sequence goes on from JAEUMP010000005.1 coordinate 130,421, forward strand.
CGGGGTGTCGGAACGCCACGAACGCGCCGGCGCGCCGGGCATTCCGCTGCAATGGCAGAAGTTCGCACCGCATCTTGGCGCTATTCCCGGCGCTGCGCCCGGCTTCGTCACTTACGGCGTCTGCACGAACTACGACGATGACGGCGGCTTCGACTATCTCGCAGGCGTCGAGATGGAGCATACCCGCGACCTGCCCAGCGGTTTCACCGTGCTGCGGCTCGCGCCTACGCGCTACGCCGTCTTCACCCACGTCGGTCACGTTGCGACCATCGCCGCCACCTGGGGCGCCGCGTGGGGACAATGGTTGCCGTCTTCGGGCGAGAAAGCCGCCGACGCGCCCATGTTCGAGCGCTACGATCACCGCTTCAATCCGATGACGGGTCAGGGCGAATGCGAGGTGTGGATTCCGCTGGAGGGCTGATGCACGGCCCGCTCAGCGGCAGGCGCCGGTGTATTCCGTCTCGCCGAGCGGGCCTTCCACGCTCCAGTTGAGGTCGCCGGTGGCGCGGTTGAGCGTCAGCGGCGCGCCGTCGGGCATGGCGAGCGTGAGCAGTGCGCCATCCTCGGCGTGGATCTGACGCTGTACGCCGGGCAAAAACTGCAACCATGGATCGAAACCCTGCGCGCCCGGCAGCATTTCGAGCACTTCGACCTTCTCCACCGTCCAGCCTTTGCCGAGCGCGCCGTTCTCGATGACCATGTCGATCCGCGCCCGCGACTCCGAGACGATGGGACCGCGCACGGCGACATAGCTCAGCAGACAGACAAGGCTGCGCCCCTGCGCCGTCGGCGCCTGCAGCACGTCGATGCCCGCGCTCTCTTCGCCGGTCGTCGGCGACGGCTGACCGCACGCGGCGAGCAGCAGGGCGCAGGCGAGCGCCGCGAAAGTCTTCATCGTCATGCGCATTCCTATTCGGCGGCCTGCGTCCACTGTACGAAGCCCGCCGGGGCGGCGCCGGGATCAACCGATGCGCCGGCGCCGAAATGCGCGCGTGCGACCGCGAGGCCGTGTATCGCCAGCGACGGATCGAGATTGCGGTCACGCCAGCGCATGCGCCAGCACAGGTGCGGACCGGTGGTGCGGCCGCTGCGGCCGACGGCGCCGAGGGACTGGCCCTGCGCCACCGTTTCGCCCTGCGCGACATCGAGGCGGCTCATGTGCAGGTAATAGGTGATGAGGCCCTGCCCGTGATCGAGCATGATGAGCCCGCCTTCGAAATGCAGGTCCTTCTCCGCAAGGGCGATGACGCCAGCCGCCGGCGCGCGGATGGGCGTGCCGGTCGGAGCAGCGATGTCGATGCCGTAGTGCGGCGTGCGCGGTTCGCCGTTGAGTACGCGCTGATTGCCCCAAGCGCCGCTCATGCGGCCGCCGACCGGCCAGAGGAACGCATCGTTGTAGCCCTGCAGGACGGCGCGCGACTCGCGCGCGCGGTTCTTGATCTCGGTCTCGCGCGCGATGCGGGCGAGCACGGCCGGATCGGTGGGCGTCACGGTTTCCGGCGGAAGGCCGTCGATGCGCTGTATGGAGAACTGACGCGGCGCGATGGCGAAGCTGCGCTCGCGCGCGGCGTTCGTCCCGCGCACCTCGATCTTCGCAGCGGCGGGCGCGTCGCGATCGAAGCCCGCAACGAACCAGCCCGAGGCGTCCGCCCTGCCTCGATCGACGTCGTCGACCCGCACCGCAGCCCCCGCCTCCGTGCGGCACACGATCACCCCGCCCTGCGCGAAGGCGCCCGCACACTCGAGCGCGATGGGCGCCGGGACGACCACGGCGGTGTCTGCAGGCGCCTCGACGGGCGACGGCGTGGGAACGGGCAGCGTGGTCTGTGCGGCCTGAGGCGCGCCGCAGGCGACAACAGCGAGCGCCAGAATGGAAGCAAGTGCGACGCGCATGGTCGATCCCCCGATGCGGTATTGATGAGAGCCTGCGTCAGGCCTTCTTCTCGTTCAGCGACCGCCAACGCGCCGTCGCCTCGGCGGCGCTGCGATAGGCTTCCTGCAACTCGACGTTCCAGTAGCGCAGTTCGTCCAGCGGGATCAGCGCGCCGGACACGGCGCAGCGCACAAACCGCCCCGGCGCGATCACGGTGAATTCGGCGTCGCCATAGCGGACGCGGGCGAGGTCCCCGCTGGGTTCGTCTCTCTTCAGCATGACCGCCCCTTAGCGCAATTTCGCGCCCGGCGCACGGTCTCAGCGCCGCGAGGCATAGACCTTCACAAGTTCGTGCAGGAAGTCCCGCCCCTCATAGACCGACCGCACCCTGATGCGCTCGTTGAGGCCATGCACGCCGCCGCCGTCGGGATCGGTGAACATCCCCGAGACGCCATAGGTCGGGATGCCGGCGTGGTTGAGGAAGCGCCCGTCCGTAGCCCCGGTGGCCATGGCCGGCACGACGGGAACGCCCGGCCATATCTTGCCGGCGACCCGCTCGATGGGACCGAGGATCTCGGGCGATAGCGGCGGCGGCGGAGACGTCGGGTCCGGCTCCGCCAGAAGGCTCACCGCAATCTTCGGATCGTCGATGATGCGCTCGAGTTCGGCCTTGACCTGGTCTGCGGTGTGGCCGGGTAGGATGCGACAGTTCACGTTCGCGCGCGCCTTCTGCGGCAGCGCGTTCGGCGCGTGGCCCGCCTCCACCGTCGTCGCGACGCAGGTGGTGCGCAACATGCTGTTGTAGGACACGTCCTGCGACACGACCTCGACCGCGGCCGCATTGGTCGGATCGGCGACGACGGCGCGCATGGCCGCGCCCATCTCGCCGCCCGCAAGCGGGGCGCTGCGCGTGAAGAAGAGACGCGTCGCGTCATTCAGCTCGATCGGAAAGTCATGCGCCTGCACCTTCAGCAGCGCCGAAGAGAGGCGGTAAATCGCGTTCTCCTTCGACGGTCGAGAGCTATGGCCGCCCGGATTGGTCGTCTCGAAAATGTAGTCCTGATAGACCTTCTCCCCGGCTTGTACGCCGAGGAAAATGCGGTTGCCCTGCGCGTCGAGACGCCCGCCTGCGCCTTCGTTGATGGCGAAGCCCGCCTCGATCAGCGGACGATGATGCTCGAGTAGATATTCGACGCCGTTGTGCGTGTCGGACGTCTCTTCCCCACACGTCAGCGCCATCTTGATGTCGCGGCGCGGGCGCCAGTTCGCGCGCTTGAGACGCACCAGCGAGTCCGTGAACACCGCCGCCATCGCCTTGTCGTCGGCGACGCCGCGCGCGTAGAAATAGCCGTCTTCCTCGATGAAGCTGAACGGATCGCGGGTCCAGTCCTCACGGCGCGCCTCGACGACGTCGATATGCGCGAGCAGCAGCACTGCCGGGAGGCGCGGATTCGAGCCGCGCAGGACCGCCACCAGATTACCGTCCTTCGGACGGTCCGGCGGCACGATCACCTGCACATCCGCCTCCGGAAAACCCGCCGCGCGCAGACGCGCGCCCATGGCCTCCGCCGCGCGCGTGCACGAGCCGTTCGACAGCGTCGTGTCGATCTCAACAAGCTCCTTGTAGAGTTCGCGGAACTCGATCTGGTCGACGCGTGACAGCGCGTGCGTCGGCTGCGTCTGCGCCTGCGCCGCACCCGCCAGAAGTGTGAGCGCCACGAGCGCGCCGCCGATGCTCTTCATCTCAAGTCTCCCGCTGCCCGGGAGCTAGACGCCGGAGGCGAACCGCGCAACCGGCATTCCCCCCAGACGCGAAACGGCCCCGGACGCTGTCCGGGGCCGCGCCGATACACCTGCAGAGCAGATCAGAACGCCAGTCGCGCGATGAGCTGATAGACCGGACCGGCCTTCTCGCTCTCGAGTTCATACTCGTCGAAGCTGCGGGAGAACTGGTCGCCGACGGTGGTGAACTTGTTGAACACCTCATCCTTCGAGGCATCGAGCAGGTTCGAGCCCACCAACCGCAGCGTCAGGCGTCCGCCGATGCGCTTTTCGATAAACGCTTCGAGGTCCGCACCGTACGAAGTCGTCACTTCCTCGCCGACGACGCGGCTCTCCGCATCGCCCTGCTTGCGGTAGGTCGCGCCGAACGCCGCGCCGAACGCCGGCAAGTCCTGGATGAAACCGACGTTGAACACGTAGTTCGATTGCGAATTGAAACGGCGCTCGCCGAACTCGTCGTCGATCTTGGAGTCGAGCCAGGAATAGTTGAGGAACACGCCCGTGTCCTGCAGCCCGATGGCGGAAAGCGAGGTCGAGAGATCGAACTCGACGCCGTACACCTGCCCGTCGCCGGAATTGCGCGCGGAGTAGATGAACGTCCCCGGTCCCTCAGATCCTTCCGCCCCCGTGCTGAAGACTTCGAGCACATCCGTCACGTCACGGAAGAAGAAGTTGAGGCCGACGACGCCGGTGCGACCCAGACGCCGCTCGTAGCCAAGATCGACGCCGAACGCCGATTCCGGCTGCAGCGTGGCGCTGCCGACGAAGTCGTTGTCGCCCAGTTCCGCTTCGAGCACCGCCGGTGAGAGAAGCTGCAGGCTCGGATTGCGAACGGTGCGCGCCAGCGAGAAAGCGACGCGGTCATTGTCCGTGAAGTTCCAGCGCAGGTGCGCCGACGGCAGCGCGATCGCGCGACGGTCGCTCGTACGCGTCCCGGCCGTGCGATCGTCGATTTCCGTCTCGCTCGTTTCGACGCGCAGGCCCGCTTCCCAGTCGAGCTTGCCGTAGTCGCCCGACACCTGGACATAGGGATCGACGCGCCAGCGTTCGATCCGGTTGTCGCCGCCGGGAACGGCCGAGAACGGACTGAGCGGCGGCAGGCCGGCGGTCGGACGCGCGCCCTGCACCAGCGTGCCGTTCGGCAGGGTGATTCGGATGCGCGGGTCGCGCTCGGCCACGAGGTTCACGCGCTCCTTCAACTCGGTGTGGACGCCGAACTCGATCGTCGCCGCCCCGAGATTGCGTTCATGCTCCAGCTTGAACTTGATCTCCTGGTCCCGGAGATCGACGCGCGCCTCTTCGCCCGTATAGCGATCCGCCTCGGGATAGGGATTGGCGTCCCGCAGGAACTCCATCTCGTCCTCGTACTCGGACTCCTGCGCCTCAAACAGCGCATAACCGAGCTTGAACCGGGTTTCGCCGCCAAAGGCGCGGAACGCGTAGCGCATGTTGATAGAGTAGCTGTCCTGCTCGATGTCGGCGTTGTTGTCGTTTACCGTCAGGAGATTGGCGTTGTTCAGCGTGCCGTTGAGGTATTCGAGGCTGTCTTCGTTCTCGTAGCGGTCGGTGTGCACATAGACGCCGTCGATGGAGAACTCGCCCCCGAACAGCGGGAACTGGAGGCTTCCGTTCAGCGAGTAGTCCGTCCCGTCGCGCGTATCCGTCTGCTTTTCAATGTCGTTGATCGCAGCGCCCGGCGCGTCATAGCGCCAGCTCGTCTTCAGCTTCGGGTTGTAGCGGTCTTGCATGTTGGCGCCGACGAGAAACCGGCCCTTGCCGATGGCGCCGCCGTAGACCCCGCCGAGCGTCTCACGCATGACGGTGTCGTCAAAATAGAGAACGCCCGCGCGAACGAATCCGCCGTCAAGCGCGTACGCGTCGCGCAACTTGATGTTGATGGCGCCGGCCAGCGCATCCCCCGAACGGTTCGCCGAGGCGCTGCGTACGATCTCGATGCGCTCGATCAGTTCAGCGGGGATTCGGTCGACGAAGAACGACTGTTCCGCGCCGTTGCCGAAGGCGCCCGAACTCGATCCCGAGCCCGGCACCTGCTCGCCGTTGATGAGGATTTGCGTGTAAGCCGGGTCGAGGCCGCGCAGGCGCACGCCATCGCTTTCGATGACGTCGGAAAGGAACGCGACGCTCGGCACGCGCTTGAGCGCATCGCCCGCCGACAGCGGCTCGAAGCGCTGGAAATAATCGAGGCCGTACTCAAGAACCGGCGCGGTTTCTTCGGAGCGGTTCCGGTAGGTGATCTGGCCGGGAATGACGACTTCGTCGGACGTGGTGACGGTTCCAGTCGGCGCGTTCTCTCCCGGCGCCGGGGCGTCTTGCGCCATGGCGGGCGATGCCCACGCGAGCGCCGCGCCTGCGAGCCCCACAAGAAGCCCACGCTTTTTTCCCGATTGGTTCATCGCCCCGAATCCCTCGCTGTCTTGATGACGCGCGGCGGATATCGGGTGTTTGCGAGAGGTGCGTGACGATCCTGTTACAAGTTCGTGACAGCCTTGCCGCAGCGCGCGAGCGTGTCTAGACGGCCACGGATTTCAATGCCGCAGGAGCCGTCATGCCCGCCAAATCCCTGTTCGCGAGTCTTGCGCTGACGGTTCTCGCTTCCGCGTGCGCGCACGCGCCCACGATCAATGCGCCGTCCGTGCCCGCTCTGCGCGAAACGCCGCCCGTGGGCCAGAAAGGCGACGCGGCGGATGACCCGGCGATCTGGGTGGCGCCGAACGTCGCTGAAAGCCGCGTCATCGGTACGCAGAAGAAGGGCGGCTATTTCGTTTACGATCTCGACGGCGCCATCGTGCAGGAACTGCCGCTCGGCCTACCGAACAATGTCGATCTTGCTGATGGCTTTGCGTGGACCGACGGCGTCGCGCCGATCGTCGCCGCCAGCGACCGCGCAGACAACACCATTCCGCTGTTCCGTTTCGACGCATCGTCCGGAAAGATGGAGGCGACGCCGCGCGCACGCATCGCGACAGGGTTCGCGGAGGTCTATGGCGTGTGCGTCGGCCGACGCGGCGCGGATACGATCCTCGTCGCCACCAGCAAGATCGGCGAAGTGAAAGTGTGGAAGCTGGCCGCCGCTGCAGATGGCGTCAGCGCGGACATCCTCTCCGCCTATGCCCTTGGTTCGATCGCGGAAGGCTGTGTGATCGACGGCGCAGCGAACGCCTATTTTGTGGGGCAGGAACTGCGCGGCGTGTGGCGCGTCGCGATCGACGACGCCGACGGATCGCAACGCGCGCTAGTTGATGAAGTGGGATCGGGACGCCTCGTCGCCGACGTGGAAGGCGTGACGCTCTGGGAAGGCGCGGACGGCGGCGGCTACCTCGTCGTCTCGGTGCAGGGCTGGTCCGTGTTCAACGTCTACGACCGCAAGGCGCCGCACGCGTTTCGCGGCGCGTTCCGCGTCGGCGCCGGCCCGGGTGGCGACGCGGTGACCGGGACGGACGGGATTGCCGTCTCCTCCGCCGGCTTCGGCCCCGATTTCCCGCGCGGGCTCATCGTCGTCCAGGACGACGTGAACACCGATCCCAAAGCCACGCAGAACTTCAAGTACGCATCTTGGGCGGACGTCGCGGCGGCGCTCAGCCTTGACTGACGACTCAGTGCGCCATCAGCACCGGCACATCGGCAGCGGCGAGCACATCGCGCGTGGCGCCGCCAAACACCAGTTCGCGTAGTCGTGAGCGCGCATAAGCGCCCATCACGAGGAGATCGCCGCCGAGCGCCTGCGTCTCCTCGAGAAGCACGCGCGCGATAGGTCGTCCAGCGCCATCGGCATTGCGGACTTCCACATTCACGCCGCGCCGCGCGAGGTGCGCTGCGATGTTGAGCCCGGGTTGTTCGCCGTGGCCGAAGGCCTTGGGCTTTGCGTCGACGGTCAGCACCGTCGCGCGCTTGCAGCGGGCGAGAAAGGTGCGCGCTTCGGCCAGCGCGCGCGTCGCTTCGCGGCTTGCATCCCATGCGATGACGATGTTTTCGCCGAATGTCGGCCCCTGCCATCCCGGCGGCGCCACGAGCACGGGTCTCCCTGCGTGGTAGAGCACGCCCTCGATGGTTTCGAAGCGCATGTCGCCGCCGGCGTCGTCGCGCGGTCGCGCCAGCACGGCGAGATCCGAATAGCGGGCATGCACCGCCGCCACGCGTCCAAGATCGCGCCCGAGCGCCTCGATGGTGCGGAACTCGACCTCGCGCCCGCCGCGTTTGAGGCGCTCTTCGACGCGACGGCGTTCCTCGTCGGCCTGGCTCCGCGCGCGCCCGAGCAGCTCCGCCCAGACACCAGCGACAACCGTGGGCTCGTAGGCGAGAGGCTCGTCCGGCAGCGCGGTCAGGAAGGTCGCGGAGAGCGACGCGTCGAACGCATCGGCGAGATGTTCCGCGAGTGCGATGGCCGGTTCGTCCACATCCGAACCCAGCACGATCGCGAGGATGTCTTTCAGGCTCATGGCGACTTGCCTCCGGTTCCATGCCCCGCGCGCCGCAGTCTACTGCAAAGGCGCGCCGATGGCGACGGTCAGGCGGGCGCAGCCCTGCGCGCGATGATCCGCAGGACGCCGAGCGCAAGCAGCGCGAGCACCGTCGCAAGCAGGAACGCGGCGCCAGGAAAGAACGGCAGCTCGCCCGTACGTTCGGTGAATCGCGCGAGCGTCTCACTCATCAGCCATGGACCGGCGATGGCGGTGAGTGCGTGGATCGCCGCGACGCCGCCCTGCAGCTCGCCCTGCTGGTCGCCCGGCGCGGCGCGCGACAGAAGCGCCGTCATGGCAGGGAAGATCAGCCCGTCGAGCGCGCCGATGGTCATGATGACGTAGATCATCCACCCGTGACTGGCGAAGGCGAGCGCGAGAAAGTGCGCCGCGCCGACGAAGAGCCCGATCTCCAGCGCGCGCGTCTCCCCGATCTTCGGCACGATGCGCCCTGTCAGCCACCCCTGCACGATCGCCATCGTCACGCCTGCATAGGCGAGCGACAGGCCGATCTGCCACGGCGCCCATTCGAATTGCGCTTTCGCGAAGAAGGACCACGTGGTCGGATAGACGTGATGCGCGAGGTCCCACAACGCGAGCACGACGAACATGGGCAGGATCGCCGGAAACTTGCCGAGCGCCTTCAGCGTGCCGAGTGGATTCGCGCGCGCCCATTCGAACTTGCGTCGGCGTTCCGGCGGGAGCGACTCCGGCAGCACGAACCAGCCATAGACGAAATTGAGCGCAGCGACGGCCGCCGCCGCGTAGAACGGCGCGCGCGGACCGAGTTCGCCGACGAGCCCGCCGATGGCGGGACCGAGAATGAAGCCGATCCCGAACGCCGCGCCCACGAGCCCGTACTTCCCCGCACGCTCCTCCGGCGGCGTGATGTCGGCGATGTAGGCGTTCGCGGGCGCATAGACCGCGCCCGCAATGCCCGCCACCGCGCGTCCGACGAAGAGCCAGGCGAGATCCGGCGCGAGCGCCATGAACACATAGTCGATCGCAAAGCAGGCCAGCGACGCCAGCAGCACGGGCCTGCGCCCCAGCCTGTCGCTGAGCGCGCCCATCAACGGCCCGCAGACGAACTGCAGCGCCGCATAGATGACAAGCAACCAGCCCGAAATGCGCGTCGCTTCGGCGAGGTTCACCTTGCCGACGTCCATGATCAGATCCGGCGCCACCGGCAGGATGATGCCGAACCCGATCGTGTCGATCAGGATCGTGGCGAGGATGAACCACAGGGCGTGCCGCGAGGGCTTCATCCCTGCAGCATCTCGCTCCAGCGCGCTTGCATCTCCGCGGACGTCAGCGGCGTCTTCATCGCGTTGAGATGCCAGCGATACCCGAACGGGCACGCCACCATCGCGCTGCGATCGCCGTAGAACTCGTCCTTGGGCAGACGCAGCTCCGTCGCACCCGCCGCAACCGCACGCGCGAACGCCGCGTCGCAGTCCTCGACATTGATGTGCAGCGACACCGGCGATCCGCCGAAGGCGCCCGGCGCGCGCGCGCCGAAGTCGGGATACTCGTCGCAGATCATCAGAACGCTGTCGCCGAACAGGAGTTGCGCATGGCCGACCTTGCCCTCCGGCTCGGTGAGCCGGAATTCCTCCACCGCGCCGAATGCGGCGACGTAGAAGTCGATCGCCTCCGCGGCGCCGCGTACGCAGATGTACGGCGCGATGCCGGCATGCTTGATGGGCGACGCTTGCGCACTGGAATGCTCTGACACACGACGCCTCCGGCTTATTGCGTTACGCATCGTTACGAAATAGACTGACGCCCGTCAAGCGATGATTGAAGACGACGCCCCGCCGCCCGAAACGCCCCGCCCTCGCGGTCGACCGCGAGACGAAGGCGCGCGCAAGGCGGTGCTGAAAGCGGCGCAAACCTTGCTCGATGAAGGCGGGCTCACGGCCGTCACGATGGATCGTCTCGCGGCGCGCACCGGCGTCGGCAAACCCACCATCTATCGATCATGGCCGAACGCGCACGCGGTCGCACTCGATGCATTGCTGCAGAGCGCCGCACTCCTGCCGTCGGTGCGGGAGAGTTCGGCGCCGCTGAAGGATCTGCGTCGCCAGCTCCGAAGAATAGCTGCGCTCTTCGCCACGCCCGCCGGCCGCAGCGTCGCGCAGATGATCGCCGCTGCGCAGAGCGAGACGGAGTTGTCCAAGGTCTTCCGCCACCGCTTCATGCTGGCGAGCCGCGAAGAAGGCCGTCGCCTCCTCATGCGCGCCATCCAAGCCGGCGAAGTGCGGCCGCGCATCGACATCGAGGCCGCGCTCGACCTCGTCTATGCGCCGCTCTTCTTCCGCCTGCTGGTGGGCCATGGCGCGCTCGACAGGAAATTTGTCGACGCGGTGCTCGATCACGCGTTGGACGGCCTGAAAGCCTAGGTCACGCCGCGCACTTGCCGCCGCCGAGAACGCAGAACTTCGCGCAGTGCGGGTGATTGAGCGGCACCGTCCTCGCACTGCCCGCGAGCGTCGCGCCAAGCTCGAACGCGGGCTCATACGGCAAGAGCGTGCATGTGACCACGACAGGATGCGCAGCGCCCGCACGCCGCACGATCATGCGACTCGTCGAGCACATCAGCCCCGCGGGATCAAGGCCGAGAATGCCCCAGCACGCCGTGGTGATTTCGGGCACGTCGACAGCGACGTCCATCTCCGGAAACAGCACCAGCTCGCGCGGGGAAGCCGCGTCGATGCGCCAGTCCCGTGCGGCGAAGAGGTCGGCATAACGCGCACGCAGGTCCGCCTCCTCGGCGCCCCACATCCGCCCCGCGACGTGCACGGCAAACCCGTTGGCGCAGAGCCAGTCGATCCCGGCCAGCGTTTCGTCGAATCCGCCCTCGCCGCGTTCGGCGTCGTGCAGCGGCGCTTCCGGGTGATCGAGGCTGACGCGCAGCACGAGCTTTTCGCCGTACTCCTTCTGCAACGTGAGCAATCCCTCCATCACGCGCGGGCGCAGCATCGGACGCATGGCGTTGGTCAGCACGATCACCGGATGGTCGAGCGCGAGCGACATGCCGATCAGCTCGATGATGTGCGGATTGAGGAATGGCTCCCCGCCGGTGAAACCAACCTCCACGTCCGGCGCGATCTCGTCGAGATAGGGCGCGACGTCCTGGGGGCTCAAATAGACGAGCCGGTCGTTCGACGGCGAGCTCTCGATATAGCACCCCTTGCAGGCGATATTGCAGAGCGTGCCGGTGTTGAACCACAGCGTCCGCAATGCGCCGAGCGTGACCGTGGCCCGCGGCTCGCCCTTGGCCGTCACGCGCGGATCGCGAAACTTGGCTGGATCGAGTCTCTGCACGTTGCCGCCTGCCATGCGCCGTTCCTGCACCTTCGCCCCTGTCCTTGACGGCGATCGCCCGCACGGGCGTCGCCGGTCAATCGACCGAAGGCAACCAACGGCAGTTACTTCGACTTCTAATGAGTGAGCAAGCGCGCCGCTGCGGCTTCAGTGTCGCGCGCCGAGGGCGAAGGCGGCCGGCGCGTTCGCGACGGGCGCCTCTTCCCCCTCGATCTCCCAGGCGGCGTTGCACGGCGCGCAGAACGCCACGTCGCCATCCGTGGCGCGGAAAAGTGAGGCCCGTCGTCGACGGATCAACATCGCCGCGCATTTCGGACAAGGGTCGCCGATAATTTTGCCGGGCATCTCATCACCCCCGACTGCAACGGGCCTCACACCATGGAGAATCCCGTAGCAACCTTAACAAGTCGTTGTAGTGAGTCTGCGGCGGCGTCCCGCACCGGCGTCCGGTGCGCGGCAACGCGCAGGCGCGCGCCTCGATTTTGTGCACGGCGGAGAGACGGCGCCTACTTCTTGGCGCGCTTCATCGGCGCCATGGCCCGCTGGTGCGCCGCCGCCAGCGCGCTCTTCAGCGTCGCCGCGTCCACCTTCTTCAGCGTGCAGCACGTCGCGCCGCTCCGGCCCCAGGCGTTGTCGAGGGGCGCGAACGCCTGCGGCGCCATCTCGCAATAGTGCGCCTGCAGGTCGGGATCGAACATGAGGTTGAGATCGCCCTGCGGTCCCAGCGTGGCGAAGATGCGCTTCGGCGTACGGAATGCCGCGCGATCGAAATGCGCCTTCTCGCTCGCGTCCGGCAACGCGAGCGCGAGTTCACGGGCGCGGGCGGGTGTGACGGGCATGACGCGCGCTCCAGACAAGTCCGAGTGATCGAAGGCGCGGAACCGCGCCGGATTCTCTGACTTGACCACCCCCTGCCCCTCAGCTTCAAGTGTGGGAGGTGGAGGGCCGTCATGCACATGGTCAGCAGGGTTCTGGGCGTTCTTGCAATCGCGGCGGCCGTGAGCGCCTGCGCATCGCCCGAGGACATGAGCGCAGTGGAAACGACGGCGGAAACGTTCCACACGCACCTCGCCGCCGGCGACGCAAAGGCGCTGCACGACGGCGCCGCAGAGGCCTACAGGTCGACCACCTCATTCGAGCAAACCGCGCGATTGGTGACGTTCTTCAAGCCGCGTCTGGCGCCGTGCGACGCGCCTACGCGCATCAAGAACAACGTGTCGACGAACTATTCCACGTCGGGAAATTTCGTGACGGTCGTCTATGAGCGGAAGTGCCCGGTGGGGCCCGTCATCGAAACACTGACCGTGCAGATCAAGGACGGCGTCGGCCTGCTCGCCGGCTTCAACATTTCCGGGGACCAGATCATGGTCGATCCGGCGGCGTCCGACTCCACTCCGCCTCCGGCGCCTGACACCGACGCGAACGCGCCTGCGCCTGCGCCGACCGACCCGAAGAGCCCGATCTGAAGGCTTTCACGCGCGAGCGTCAGCACTGAGCGATACTCTTGCGCTTGAGGCCAAGTACGCGCTCGCCGCTCACCCCAGCCACTTCGGCCGCACATACGCCTTGCCGAGATCGTGCGCGACGGCCTCATGCGCGATCGCGCCTTCGTAGACGTTCAACCCGTTCGCGAGATGCGCATCGTCCTGCAGCGCCTTCTGGTAGCCCTTGTTCGCCAGCGCGAGCGTGAACGGCAGCGTCGCATTGTTCAGCGCAAACGCCGAGGTCCGCGCGACGGCGCCCGGCATGTTCGCCACGCAATAGTGGATGATGTCGTCGACGACGAAGACGGGATCGTCGTGCGTGGTCGCCTTCGAGGTCTCGAAGCAGCCGCCCTGGTCGATGGAGATGTCCACCAGCACTGCGCCCGGCCGCATCGTCTTCAGCATCGCGCGTGAGATCAGCTTCGGCGCCGCAGCGCCGGCCACCAGCACCGCGCCGATGACGAGATCGGCCTCGCGTACAGCGTCTTCGACCGCAGCGCGGGTGGAATAGACCGTCTCAAGTCTGCCGTTGAATTCGCGATCAAGTTCTTCAAGCCGCGCGGGGTTCTTGTCGAACACCGTCACCCGCGCGCGCATGCCCACCGCGATCTGCGCCGCGTTGTAGCCCGCCACGCCCGCGCCGAGGATCACGACATCCGCCGGGCGCACGCCGGGGACGCCGCCCATCAGCACGCCACGTCCGCCATGCGTCTTTTCAAGGAAATTCGCGCCGACCTGGATCGACATGCGCCCCGCGACTTCGCTCATCGGCTTCAGGAGCGGCAGGCGCCCGCTCGCATCGGTCACCGTCTCGTAGGCGATGCAGGTGGCGCCCGACTTCATCAGCCCTTCGGCCTGCTCGGGATCGGGCGCGAGGTGGAGATAGGTGAAGAGCGTGTGGCGCGGCTTCAGGCGCGCGATCTCGACGGCCTGCGGCTCCTTCACCTTCACGATCATCTCGGCGGCGTCGAACACCGCGTCCGCGTCGGGCAGGATCTTCGCGCCGATCTTCTCATAGCGCGCATCTTCCGCGCCGATGCCGAGGCCCGCGCCCTTCTCGATCAGGACCTCGTGGCCCGCCCGCACAAGCTCCGCCGCGCTCTCCGGCGTCAGCCCGACGCGATATTCCCTGATCTTGATCTCTTTCGGACATCCGACGCGCATGACGGCCCCTCGATTGGCGGTTTGAGCCGGTATAACGCTGCGCCAGGGGAATGTCTTGCCCCGCGACGAGACCACCAACGGAAACGGCGCGCCCCGTGAGGAGCGCGCCGCCAGCCCGCAGAGACCGCGCGATGGAGCCCGCGGCCCCCGCCAGCCGGTTACTGCACCACGCAGATATTGCGACCGCCGTTCGGCGCTGACTGCGCGACGCCGACGGTGTCGGGATCCTTCAGGCAGGCGCACGCATCGCCCTCGGCCTTGCGCGTGCGGCAGGAACCGGCGGTCGCAGTCGTCGCGGCGGGCGCCGCTTCTGCCGTTTCAACCGGCGGTGCGGGCGTCGCCGGTTGCGTCGCGGCGGGCGGCGTCGCCGCATCCGGCGCCGGCGCCGGCACGGTTGTCGCCGGCGGCTCGACGGGCGGCGTGGCCGGCGTCGTCTGCGCGAAGGAAATGGTTGCGGCGGCGGACAGCGCGACGGCGACCGCCATGCCGAGCATCTTGTTCATGGAACACCTCATCTCTGGCTCATCACGTCCGCACAGACGTGCGGCGCTGCAGGAGGAAGCGTCAGACGCGGCGACAGTTCCCCGCTCTACCAACTTGCAATGTCGGGAACCGACGGCGCGCGTTCAGTTCATCCGGTCCAGCGCGAGATCGATCAGCGCCTGCTCGGGAGGCGTGAGCGCGGTTCTTTCTGCACGCGGCCGCTGGAACTCCTGCATGCCATTGACGGCGTAGACGATGCTGCGTCCGTCGCGCGCGTTCCAGAACATGCCCGTCATCCAGCCGTAGGCATCGCCGCAATGGCCGCGCCAGTCGCGCGACTCCGCGCCGAAAAACCCGTCGAGCGCACCGAAGCCCGGACGCTGCATGGCGAGGCCATACGCCGCGTAGAATCCGCTCTCGGTATTTCCGTTGGTCCCGTCATGCACCCATTGAAGTCCGGCCATGTCCTCGCTGTCGCGCCGCAAGATGCGCACGAGGCGATCCATGTCCGCGAGACTGAGCCGCAGCCCGCCCTGCGGTCCGAAGACGAACCCGTTGTCGCCGAGCCGGTAGGCGTCGACCGACGTCGACGCCGCTTCCGGCGCGCGCGGCACGAGCGGATCCGGCGCCTGCGGGATCGCGTCGTCGATCTGCGCCGTCCACACGCCGTCGAAGTTTCGCACCGCGGCGGCCGCCCGGTCACGCTTGCGCTGCGACACGCCGCTCCAGTTGAAACCGATGTCGAGACCGTGCGGCGCAAACACCTTCTCGCGCATGTAGCGGTCGAAGCGCACGCCGGTCGCCGACTCCATCAGCCCTGCGACAAGCGCGTAATTCACGTCGGCGTACGCGAAGTAACGGCCAGGCCTCTCGCCGTCCGGCGCATACCATTCGCCATAGTCTGCCTCGTCTCGCGCCGCGCGCAGGCGATCCGCGAGCCGCCGGCCAAAACCCACAGGATAGTCCGCCCCGTTGCGCAGGCCGCTCAGATGCGCCAGCAGCAGGCGTGGCGTGATTGCAACGTCCCTGTGGGCCGGATGGCGCAGATCGTCGCCGACAATCGCGCCGACGTCGTCGTCCAGACCGATCCGGCCGGCGCGCACAAGCGGCATGAACGCGAACGTCGCGATCATCTTCGACACCGACGCAACGCGGAAGGCCGCCTCGACGCCGAACCGCGCGCGCGAACCGAAGACGCCGCCGTCCGCCTCCTGCAACACGACACGACCGCGCATGTCGCGCGCGATGACGCCCGCAGCGAACATCCCCGGCGCATGACCGAGAAAATCCGCATGCGCGCGGCCCGGGCATGCCGCCGCGACCATGCCGGCGAGCGTCGCCCGGCGCGAAATTCCTGAAGTCATCGCCACTCTACGCGCACCTACCGGGGAGATCATAGGACATGGTGCGACGCCTGCAATCTTCCACCCACCGGGCATGCTCCGGGGGCGTGGGCGGAAGCGGCGGCGTCTGTTGACTCGGAGGTCGAGAGGCGGGCCATTGAGAGCGACCATGGAGGGGATTTCATGACCGACGACACCGGCGGGCTCGCGGCGGGTCTGCTGCAATTTCTGCAGACCCTCTGGGACGGTCTCACGCATGCAAGCGGCGACGCGTGGCTGCAGTCGCTGTTTGCGCTCATAGGCATCCTCGTTGCGGGCTCCACGTTTCTCGTGCAGCAGCACATCGCCAACGAACTGCAACGCAAGGAGGTCTATCAGCGCCTCGAACTGGCTTCGAACGACCTGTTCGGCTTCGAGGCCGATCACGCCGAGGCGCTTGAGCGATTTCGCGACATAGACCCCGTCGCCTGGAAGTTCACGCCGCTGGAGTTGAAGGCGCTCGACAACTGGGAGCAGTTCGTCGAGGGCGCATTCGCCGTCAACGCGGCCGCTGACGAGACCGCCAAGAGCACATTGAGGCAGCTCGAAGCCGACTGGCGCAAGACGCGGAAATACTTCGAGAAGGCGCTCAACCTCTTCGAGATGGCGGCGCGTCTGCGCAAGGCCCGCATTCTCGATCCCGAAGTCTTCGGCAGCTGGACGATCTGGTTTTACGAAACCGTCTGCGAATGGGGCTTCCGCCGTCACTGGGACACGATCAAGCAGAACTATACGCGCGAGCTGCGCAACATCTTCGACTACCACGTCGCCACGTTCGACCCCCACGCCGATGAGGAACATCGCAAGCGCGCCTTCTTCGAACACGTCGCCAAGCTCTACCGTTGTCACGTGATCGCCGACTGGCTTGCCGACATCGCCGCGCAGGACAAACGGGTAGCCGCGCGAAAGCTTCCCGACTATCCAACGTGGCTGCGCCTGCCGCGCTTCGGCCGGTGACCGCGCGCGATACAGCAGGAGTACGATCACGCATGGGCGATCCCGTCCCCGACGCAGACATCCAGATCGCCTGGGCGACCGATCCGGCGACCGTGCGCGACGCGGCGCTATTTCTCGCGCGCGCCGTGCGCACAGACACGGCCTACATTTCTCACGGCGAGATCCAGCAGGGACTGAGTCCCGACGGTAAGTCCTGGGCGCCTGATCTCGAACAGCGCTTCCTGAACGCCGCCGCCGACTACGACGATGCGCGCAGCGTGCTCGTCGCGCGCGACGGCGGCGTGCTGGTCGGCGCAGCCATCGTCCACTGGGACCTCGACGGCGCCGCGCGTTTCGCGACGCTGGAAGACATCGCCGTGGCGCCGCAACGGCGCTCCGCGGGAGTCGGCGACACGATGTTCCGGGAAATCGAGCGCGAGACGACCCGGCGCGGCGGTGCTTGGATATTCCTCGAAAGCGGGCTGCAGAACGCACGCGCGCACGCCTTCTTCGACCGCGCCGGCTTTCAGGTCGTGTCGAAGGTGTTCGCAAAACGGCTGGATCAATGACGACGCGCGCGCCGCGTCGCACGTCCCCGCCCCGCCTGCGGGCGCAGCGCTAGATGTTCGACCAACCCCTTCTCGTCGGCGCCGCCATCGCCGCCTATGTCGCCGCGCAGATCGCGATCGGCCTCTATTTCGCGCGCAATGTCAGGAGCGAGACGGACTATTATCTGGCCGGGCGGCGGATCGGCTGGCTGCCCATCGCGCTCTCGCTGTTCGCCACATGGTTCGGAGCCGAGACCGTCATGGGCGCGAGCGCGGCGATCGCGTCGGACGGCCTCGCCGGCGCGCGCGCGGAGCCGTTCGGCTACGCGATCACGCTTGTCGCCATGGGCTATTTCATCGCGGTGCAGTTCCGCGCACGCGGCTATGTGACTCTCGCCGACTTTTTCCGCGACCGCTTCGACCGGCATTCCGAAGTCTGGGTCGCGGCGATCATGGTGATCGTCTCGACGATCTGGGCGGCCGCACAGTTGCTGGCGCTGGCGAAGGTCCTTGAAGGCACGCTCGGCATCGACGCGCGGATCACGCTCGTGGTCGCGACAGCGGTGGTCGTCGTCTACACGTCTTTCGCCGGCATCATCGGCGACATTGTCACCGACGTGGTGCAAAGCGTCGTCCTCATCATCGGCATGTTCGTCATCCTCGCCGCGCTCGTGCACCATTTCGGCGGCGTCGACGCCATGCTCGCGACCATCGAAACGAGCCAGTTGACGCTGCTCGGCGAGGGCGAAAGCTGGATCGGACAGATCGACTCGTGGGCGATCCCCATTCTCGGCAGCCTCATCACCCAGGAGGCCATGTCGCGCTTCCTGTCCGCCAGGGACGCTCCGACCGCACGACGCGCCTCCTTCGCTGCCGCGGGGCTCTATCTCCTGCTGGGCGGCGTGCCGCTGCTGATCGGTCTCGTCGGCGTGCACCTCATGCCCGTGGGCGACGATCCCGACACCTTCCTGCCCCTGCTGGCGGCCAAGCTTCTGCCGCCGGTGCTGCTGCTCGTCTTCATGGGCGCGCTCATGTCAGCGATCCTGTCGACGACGGATTCCAACCTGCTTTCGGTATCTTCCTTTGTGTCGGTGAACCTGCTGTCGCGTTTCCATGCGCGCGCGAGCGAGGCGACGCGTGCGCGCACGGCGCGGATCACGACCGTCGCGGCCGGTCTCGCCGCCTACCTGATCGCCTCGAGCGGCCAGACGATATACGAACTCATCGCGCTGACATCGGTCTGGGGACAGGCCGGCATACTCGTGGCGGTGCTCATCGGGCTGTGGTCTTCCTATGGCGGCAAGCGCGCGGCGCTGTGGGCGATAATCGCGTGCGTCATCGTCAATCTGTGGACGCTCGCCGCGGCGCCGCTGGCGGCGGCGATGGCGGACGGCGCAGCCCTCGGCGCGGCGCTCGGCCTGCTGGTGGCGGGCGAGGCGCCGACCATGGAGGGATACTTCCTCGTCTCGATCGCCGCATCGCTCAT
Source organism: Hyphomonadaceae bacterium (assembly GCA_016791445.1). Lineage (GTDB taxonomy): Bacteria > Pseudomonadota > Alphaproteobacteria > Caulobacterales > Aquidulcibacteraceae > VFBF01. Next base: position 149,364 of record JAEUMP010000005.1, read on the forward strand.
CGCCTATGTCATCGGCGCCGAGATCGACAAACGCAGCCGCGCCGCCGCTGTCATTTGACGCGACTCGCGAACACAGGGACGATTCCCCATCACGTCACGGGGTTGAGCATGAGCGGGTTGCGGCGGCGGCAGGTCCTGACGGGCGCAGCAGCGATCGGCCTGACCGGATTGGGGGGCGGTATCGCCCACGCCGTTCCCGCGCCGGCGCGCGATGAATTCCAGCGTCAGGTGAGCCTCGCCTCGGGCGAGGGAAAACGCCTCTTCCTGCTCTTCCACGCCAGCTGGTGCGCGTACTGCCGCCTCTTCGACATGCTGCTCTCCGATCCGCAGGCGTCGGCCATCGTCGATCGCGAGTTCAAGGTCTTCCACATGCGCGCGCTGGAACGCACAGAGCAGTGGAAGGCGCGCCAGATCGCCGGCGCCGACGACATGTACCGACGGTTCGCCACACCCACGTCCGGGCTGCCCTTCTATGTGGTGTTCGACGGCGCGGGTGAGCCGGTCGTCAGCTCGCTCGCGCCTGACAGCGGCGTCAACATCGGCTTCCCGATCGCCAAGCGCGATCTCGACCGCTTCGAGAAGATCATCCAGCAGGGCGCGCCGAAAATCACCGCGACGGAGCTCGCGACGTTGCGCACCGCCTGCGCGCGCCTCATCCGGCGCTGAAGCTCACGGCTCGGCGTCGATCGCGCTGGCGCGGTCGAGGTCCCACTCATCTTCCGGCGAGAGGTGCACGTTCACGGCGCCGAGAAGGTCATCGAGCTGCGCTTCGCTCGTCGCGCTGGCGATGGGCGCCGCAATCGCCGGCCGCGTCATCAGCCATGCCAGCGCGATCTGACCCAGGGTCGCGCCATGCCGTGTCGCCACCGTGTCGAGCGCGCCGAGCACCTGAAGGCCGCGCGTATTGAGGTATTTCTGCACGCGCGCGCCGCGCTGGCTCTTCTTGAGATCGGCCTCGGTGCGGTACTTGCCCGTGAGAAAGCCGCTCGCGAGACCGAAATACGGAATGACGGACACGCCGTTGTCCACGCACCACTGCTGCGGCCCCGCCTCGAACTCGACGCGCGCGACGAGATTGTACTCCGGCTGCAACGTATCGTAGCGCGGCAGTCCCGCATCGGCGGCGATCTGCTGCGCGGAAGCGAGGCGATCCACGGTGAAGTTGGACGCGCCGATGGCGCGCACCTTCCCCGCCTTCACGAGCGACGCGAAGGCTTCCATGGTCTCGTCCTGCGGCGTCGCCGCATCGTCCTGATGGGACTGGTAGAGATCGATGTAGTCGGTGCGCAACCGTTGCAGCGATCCTTCGCACGCGGCGATGATGTTGGCCTTCGTCAGTCCCGGCTGCTTCGGCCACATGCCGACCTTCGTCGCGATCACCACGTCGTCGCGACGACCGCGCGCGGAAAGCCACGCGCCGATCACCTTTTCGGAATCGCCGCCGGTGTTGTTCGGGACCCACGCGGAGTAGACGTCCGCCGTGTCGATGGCGTTGAAACCGGCCCCCACGAAGCGGTCGAGCAAGAGATGCGAGGTGCGCAGGTCCGCCGTCCAGCCGAACACATTGCCGCCGAACATGAGCGGCGCGATCGACAGGCCGGACCGGCCGAGGGGGCGATGCTGCATGGCAATTCTCCGAGACGCGCCATGCTAGGCCGCCCACGCGGGCGCGCCAATCACCTTTGCCGCCGCTTCGGTCTCCCGGAATGCCACAATTCCGCGTCGCCGCCCTTTACGCGAGCGCGCCGCCCGGTCTCTAGTGCCGGGCACTGCGAAAGGCGCCGCCCTCCGTGACCGACATCTTCCTCTCCTACAATCGCGGCGACCGCGCGACAGCGCAGCATATCGCGGAGGGGCTCGAGGAAGCCGGCTATGTCGTGTGGTGGGACACCGCGCTGCGCGCCGGGCAGACCTATGACGAAGTGACAGAAGGCAAGCTGCGCGCGGCGCGTGCGGTCGTGGTGCTGTGGTCGCACCGGTCGGTGAAGTCGAAATGGGTGCGCGCGGAAGCCACGATGGCGGAAAACCGGGCGCGGCTGGTGCCGGTGATGATCGAGGAATGCGAGCGCCCGCTGCGCTTCGAACTCATTCAGACCGCCGACCTGATCGGCTGGGCCGGCGAACGCGACGATCCGCGCTGGCAGGACTTCCTGGAAGACCTGCACACCTTCGTCGCCGAGAACGCGCCGCCGCCCGGCGCGAAGGACGTCGCCGCCACCCTCGCGGAATCCGTGAGCGCGGAAGAGGACGAGGACGAGGACGAGATCGCGCCGCCGGTCATCGCGGCCGCGCCGCCGAAGCCCGCACCGTCGCCGGTGCGCGAACCCGCCGAAGCCGACGCGCCGACGCCGGAGCCGCAGGAGCCGGCGCCTGTTGTTGAAACGGCGGCGCCGACGCCGCCATCCCCGCCGCCAGAGCCGCAACCGGTTGTCGAGGCGGTCGCGCCGCCACCTCCGCCACCTCCGCCTCCTCCATCGCCTCCGCCACCTCCGCCACCTCCGCCTCCTCCATCGCCTCCTCCATCGCCACCGCCACCGCCGCCACCTTCGCCGCCGCCTCCGCGGCCGCCCGCGGTCGAACCGAAAGCGGCGCCGGTCGCAGCGGCGCGCGCGCCTGCGCCGGCGCCGTTCCCCGTGCCGCCCGCCGCGCCGTCGCGTCCGATCCCCGGCGCGCCGGGGCTATCGCCGGTGCTGATCGGCGCCATCGCCATCGGCGCGGTGCTGCTGCTCGGCGGCGTGTTCATGCAGATGAACAAGCCCGACGCGCCGCCCGAAACGGAAGTCGCCAGCGCCGCAACGACGACGCCATCGACGCCGGCCCCGCCCGAAGCGTCGAAAGAAGCGCCGAAAGAAGTCTCCCGTGCGGAGCCGAAGTCCGCCGCCGAAACGGCGAGTAGTTTCCGCGACTGCGACACGTGCCCCGACATGCGCGTCATTCCCGCCGGCGCGTTCTCGCTCGGCTCACCGGAAGGCGAGCCGCAGCGCCAGCCTTATGAAGGCCCGCAACAGGAAGTGCCGATCGCGTCTTTCGCCATCGGCGCCACCGAAGTCACCGTCGCGCAGTGGAAGGCCTGCCTCGCCGAAGGCGGCTGCAACGGCTACGACCCGACCGCGCGCAGCGGCGGCGATGCGCATCCGGTCGGCGCCGTCTCCTGGCGCGATGCGATTGCCTACACGCAATGGCTCTCGACGAAGACGGGGCGCGCCTATCGCCTACCCGCCGAGTCCGAATGGGAGTACGCCGCGCGCGCCGGCACGCGCACCGCCTTCTGGTGGGGCCCGACCTTCGATCCGCGCCGCGCGCCCACCGGCAAGACCGCCGACGCGACCAGCGACGAACCGAACGCCTTCGGCCTGCACCACGTCGCCGGCAATGTGCGCGAATGGGTGCAGGACTGTTATGTCAGCGGCTTTTCCGAAGCGCACCGCAGCGGCGTCGCGATAGAGTCCGGCAACTGCACTCTGCGCGTCGTGCGCGGCGGCAGCTGGCGTGATCGCCCCGCCGCCTTCCGCGTCGCCAATCGCGGCCGCAACAGCCAGACCACGCGGGATGGCGCCGTCGGCTTCCGCGTCGCCGCGGCGGTGGAGAAGTAGCGCTTTAGCCGCTCAACGCACGATAGGCGACGTAGGCCGCGACAAGGATGACCAAACCGGCAAACGCGCGGCGCAAGACCAGTGCGTGTGCGCCGAGCTTTTTCGACACGAGTAATCCCGCAACCCCGCCGATCATGCCGCCGAGCAGCAGCAGGCCCGCAAGGCGCCAGTCGACAAGACCCGAGACCGCGTAGTTGACCGACGTCGCCGCGCCAAAGATCGCCACGGACACCAGTGACGACGCCGTCGCGTTCACGATGGTCATGCCCGTCGCGAGCATCAGGCCGGGCACGATGAGAAAGCCGCCGCCGATGCCGAAGAAGCCGGCGGCGAAGCCCGTGAGCAGGCCGAGCGGCGTCAACCGCAGCATGAGGCGCGGCGTGATGTGCACGTCGGGATCGCCTTCGCTCTTCGGGCGGCGCAGCATGGAGAGACCGATGGCAGCCATCGCCACGGCGAACGCGATCAGGAGGCTCGATCCGGAGATCGATTTCGCGAGCGTCGATCCCGCGAAGGAGCCCACCAGACCCGCCGCCGCGAATGTGAGCGCGCACGGCCATTTCACGCGCCCGCCGCGCCAGTGGCCGAAGAGATTGAACGCCGCGTTCGCCGCCACCGCCGCGCTCGATGTGCCGATGGCCACATGCGGATCGCGCACGCCCACGGCGTAAAGCAGCAAGGGCGCGGCGAGCACGGAGCCCCCGCCGCCGAAGACCGCGAGCAACAGCCCGACGAGCGCGCCGCTTCCGAGCGTTGCGGCGATGACGGCGGCGGAGAGCGCGATCACGCGGGCGTCCGCCTGTTCCAGGGCGCCGCCGCCAGCAGATGCGCCATGCCGCACCAGCCGCTCACGCCGGCGAACAGCAGTCCCGCGCCGAGAATCGCAGGCAGCGCGATGAAGGCGGGGTGCACGAACGTGGTCGCCGCCACGCCCGCAAGCATCAGCACGCCGATGACGATCTGCACCTGACGCTGTAGTTCGAGCGGCGCCTTCGCATCCGTCTCCACTTTCAGGCCCGCCTGCTTCCAGCCTTCAAGACCGCCTTCGAGCATGAAGGCCGGGCCATCGACGTGGCTCGCCAGGCGCGCGCAGTTGGTGTTGGTGCGCATGCCGGACTTGCAATGGAACACCACATCGCCGCGCGGCTCGAGATCGAGCTTGCCGGCTTCGAGGCGCGACAGCGGCATGGAGACCGCGCCCGCGATGTGTTCGCGCGCATATTCATCGGGTTCGCGGATGTCGATGAGCGTCACCTCCTTGGCCCTCAGGCGCGCGGCGACGGTTTTGGGATCGATGGGGGCAAGCGTGGTCATGCGGTTTCTCCGGCAGTGGGGGGACAGAAGATCGACGCCAGCGTCGCGATGACTTTCACGGCGGCGGGATCGGCGATGCGGTAGAAGATGGTCTGCGACTGGCGGCGCGTGGCGAGGATGCCCTCCTCGCGCAGCAGCGCGAGATGTTGCGACAGCGCCGATTGCGACAGGCCGAGCGACGCCTGCAGTGCGCCGACGCTCATCTCCCCGTCCCCGAGCTGGCACAGGATCATCAGGCGGCGTTCGTTCGCCAGCGCCCGCAGGAGCGTGGCGGCGGCGGCGGCGCTGGCTTCGAAGGCGGCGCGGTCGGCGTGGGTGAGGACAAGCATGTCGCCTATATATTAGCTATTGCTGAATTAGCAAGTACTCATATATAAATGCCGTCACCAACCCCGGAGCCTCCCATGCCCGCCTCCCCTGACATCCAGGCCTTCTTCGACCCGCAGACCGCCACGGTGACCTATCTGGTCTCCGACCCCGCCACGAAAGCCGCCGCGATCATCGATCCCGTGCTCGACTACGAGCCGAAGGCCGCCCATCTCGCCTCGACCTCCATCGACGCGGTGCTCAAGGCCGCCGCCGACAAGGGCCTGAAGATCGAATGGGCGCTCGACACGCACGCCCACGCCGATCACCTCTCCGCCGCCGATTACGTGCGCGCGAAAACAGGCGCCAAAGTCGGCATCGGCGCGCGCATCACGGAAGTGCAGAAAGCCTTCCGCAGCCTCTTCCATGTCGAGGAGACCGCCAGCGACGGCGCCGTGTTCGATGCGCTCTTCGCGGACGACGAACACTTCGCACTCGGCGCGCTCGATGTGCGCGTGCTGCACACGCCAGGCCACACGCCCGCGTGCATCACCTACGTCATCGGCGATGCGGCGTTCGTCGGCGACACCGTCTTCATGCCGGACTACGGGACGGCGCGGGCGGACTTTCCGGGCGGCGACGCCGCCGCGCTCTATCGTTCCATCCAGCGCATTCTCGCCCTGCCGCCGCAGACGCGCATCTTCACGGGCCATGACTATCTGCCCGCAGGCCGCGACAAGCCGGCGTGGGAATCGACCGTCGCCGAACAGCGCGCGCGCAACGTCCACGTGCATGAGGGCGTGACCGAGGACGCCTTCGTGCAGATGCGCAAGGCGCGCGATGCGACGCTGGCTCCGCCCGTGCTCATTCTCCCGTCCTTGCAGGTGAACATACGCGCGGGCGCGCTGCCGCCGCCCGAAAGCGACGGCCACCGCTATCTGAAGCTGCCGATCAACCGCCTCGGCGGCGGTCCGAAATAGCCGCGCGCTAGAAGTTCACGCGGTTCGAGATCGCGCCGTCCACGAGCAGGTTCACGCCGGTCGTGTAGGACGAAACCGGGCTTGCGAGGAACACCGCTGCGTTCGCCACTTCCTGCGGCGTCGCGCAGCGGCCCGTGGGATTGCGCGAGAGCTGCTTCTTGAAGAAGTCGGGCATGTTGGTTTCCACCATGTGCCAGACGCCGCCCTTGAAATAGACCATGCCGGGCGACACCACGTTCACGCGCAGGCCGATGGACGCGTGCTGACGCGCAAGGCCCTTGGCCATGTGGATCAGCGCGGCCTTCATCGGCCCGTAGGAATCGGCCATTTCCGCGACCGCCGCAGACACCGACGCGATCAGCACGAACGAGGCGTCGCCGTGTTTTTCCGCCGCAGCTTTCAGGAACGGCTCCGCCGCCTCGAAGGCATTGACGGCGCCGAGCACGTCCACCTCGAAATTCTTCTTCCACGCATCGACGCCGGGCCCTTGCGCCATCGCCCCGGCGTTGGAGACGAGCACGTCGATGCCGCCGAGGTCTTCGCCCGCCTTCTTCACCCAGGCCTTGAGCGCGGGCCCGTCGGTGATGTCCACGGCGCCGCCCGTCGCGTTCACGCCGCGCGCCTTCAGCGCCGCGACCGTTTCGGCCACCTGATCGGCGTTGCGCGCGCACACCGCCACATCGGCGCCCTCGCCCGCGAGCGTCTCCGCGATCGCGCGCCCGATCCCGCGCGTGCCGCCCAGAATGACCGCCTTCTTGCCCTTGAGACCGAGATCCATGTGCTTCCTCCTCGCGGCCGCTCGCCGCATCGCCGTGACAAAGCCGGCCTTTCGGGGCATGTATGGCGCGTGCGTTTGCTGACCGCCACCCTCATCGCCCTCGCGCTGGCGCTTCTGCCGGTGTCGGGTGTCGCCATGGCCAAGACCATGCAGGGCGGCGCCGAGGCGGCGTCCTGCCATGACACTGCGGGACACGCGCCATCCGCTGACCAGCCGGACGACAACGACGAAGGCCGCGCCTGCGCCGAGCACTGCATGACCCTGGTCAACGCGACGCAGGCCATCGGCGCCGTCCACCAACCGGCCATCGCCAACGTGATCGCGGCGGATCGCACGCTGCATGTGATCGTGCGCGCGCCCCGCGCCGCCGACCCGCCGGACACGCCCCCGCCGCGCGCCTGAAGGCTTGATCGTCGCCGCGCAGACCCCTGCGCGCGCTCCGCTTCAGTCCACTCAGGAAAATCTCATGCGACCCTACGCATACATGGCGCTCGCCGCGGCCGCCGCCGCGCTTGCGCCCACGGACGCCGATGCGCGTCCCGTCACCTATCCCGGCGGGAACATGGCGATGGTCGAACATCGCGACGAATCCACCACCACCGAGTTCGTGCACACGCTGACGCCGAAATTCGCCGTCGGCTGGCACGACGAATGGAACGACGAACGCGACTGGCAGTTTCACGGGCCCATGATCGCGGGGCTCGCGAAGCGCTGGAACATGCCGGATGCCCAAGGCAACATCTTCTGGATGGCGGGCGCCGGCGTCGCCTACGACGATGTCGCCTCCACCGGCGGCGATGCGAAGCCTGCCGCCTATGCCAGCGTCGAAGCCGACTGGGAGAACCGCCGCTTCTACACGCAGTATCAGGCCAAGGGCTTCTGGGCCGAGGACATCGACACGACCTTCATGCAGCGGGCGCGCTTCGGCGTGGCGCCCTATGTGGCCGAAGCCGGCGCGCTGCACACCTGGGCGATCCTGCAGGTCGACTACGACGCCGAAGACGACCGCCCGCTCTCGGTGAGCCCCGTGGTGCGCCTCTTCAAGGGCGGCGCGCTCGCCGAAGCCGGCGTTTCCCTCAACGGCGATGCGTTCGCCAGTCTCATGGTCTATTTCTGAGGTCTCGACTTATGACCCTTTTCAAATCCCTCCTCATCGCGGCCGCGCTTACGGCATTCGTCCCCGCGCCCGCCATCGCCCAGCCCAACCGCGCGCAAGCGCAGAAGGCCGCGCCGATCGCTGCGGACGCCGTGATTTCTGTGAACGGTCTCGTGTGCGATTTCTGCGCGCAGGCCATCGAGAAGAGCTTCCGCCGCCGCGCGGAGGTGAACGACATCCGCGTCGATCTCACCGCCAAGGTCGTCTCCGTGGACTTCAAGCCGAACACGACGCTCGATGACGCGACGCTGCGCCGGATCGTCACCAATGCGGGCTACACCGTCGTCAGCATCCGCCGCCCGACATCTTCCGGAAATGGTGGCGCCTCGTGAGAAGCGAACCGTTCTCATGGCGCGACGCCGCCGCGCCGACGCTGGCGCTCTTCGGATCGACGGCGACGCTCGTGTGCTGCGCCTTGCCGGCCCTGTTCGTCGCGCTGGGCATGGGGGCGGTGGTGGCGGGGCTCGTCTCCGCCGTCCCGCAGATCACCTGGCTGTCCGAACACAAGCCGCTCGTGTTCGGCGCATCGGGCGCGCTGATCCTCGCCTCGGCCTGGCTGCAGTGGCGGGCGCGCAACGCGCCGTGCCCGGCAGACCCCGCGGCCGCACGCGCCTGCACGCGGTTGCGCACCGTATCCATGTGGATCCTCGGCGTCGCCGCGGTCGCGTGGTGCGTCGGCGCGTTCTTCGCCTTCTTCGCCGCAGCCCTCTTCTCTTGATTCAAACATCTCCGGAGCCACAAAATGAAAACTCTCGCGACACTTCTCGCCGCCGGTCTCGCCCTCGCCGTCACTGCCTGTTCGCCGCCCGCGACGCACGAGACCGCCGCGCATGACGCCCCCGCCGCCGACGCGGCGCCTGCGGTGAAGGCGAAAGGCTCGGGCGAAGTCGTCGTCCTGCAACCCGAATACGGCGCGGTCACCATCCGGCACGAGGCCATTCCCGAGTACAACATGGGCGCCATGACGATGGAGTTCACCACCGCCGACCCGTCGCAACTGAACGGCCTGAAGGTCGGCGACCGCGTCGAATTTGATCTCAAGGCCGCGACCGAGATCGAAAGGATCGCGGTGGTGAAGGGCGAGTGACGGATCAGCGCGCGAGCGCCGACCAGTCGCGTATGCCGTAGATCGTGCAGTGCGGGCATTTCCACCCGGCGCCGGAGGGCCGGGCCGGATGGGCGGTGTTGTCGAGGTGACGCAGGCCGCCGAACTGGTGGAAAAGCTCGCACTCGCGCTCGAAGGCGTCGTGTGCGTTCGCAGTCGCGACGAACTTGAACGCCGCATAGCGACCTGCATCGGCCTGCGCGAGGAGCGCGGCGCGGAGGGCGTCATCCGCACGACCGACGTTCTGCACGGTGAAGACGTTATTCCAGGAAAAGCCGAGTGCGTAGGCGCCGGGTCCGTCCGCAGTCACATGCTGTTCCACCGCCGCGGCGGTGAGTGGAAAAGATCCGGTCATTGGCGGCGCGAGCGACATGCGCGAACTCCCCTCGTGTGGTGGCCCTCTCCTTCTCCGCAGGGAAGCATAGGGCCGCGACCGCCGCCGTCCAGCACGAACTCGCGACACTGTCGCCGCTTGACCCGTCCCGCCCCCGTCCTAGGCTCCCCCTGGCCGCGCATGAGCGGCGGCGCAAGGTTCAGAATCCCGTGGCCGAACACGAATCCACCCGCGTGGTTGCACGCATTCTCGGGCCGTCGGCGATCGTCGTCGGGGTGGCCGTCATCGCGCGGCGGCTCGACATGATCGACATCGTCGACGCCTTCGCGCAGAGCCCGGCGACGGCGTTCTTCACGGGCGTGGTTTCGGTGTTCGCGGGCTTTGCGCTGCTGGCGTTCCACCACCGGCTGTCCTCGATCGGCGCGTTCGTCATCACCGTCATCAGCGCGATGATCGTGGTGCGCGGAGCGGTGCTGTTGTTTGCACCGCGCCTCGTCGACCGAATGGCGGCTTTCTTCAACGAGACGCCGAACGCCTGGACCGTGGCGGGCGCCGGCATGGCGCTGATCGGCGCGTGGATCTCCACGCTCGGTTTTTCCGCAAGGCCGCCGAAGATCGGTTCTTAGAGTTGGTCAGCCGGCCGGGGCTTGAGGTTTCCAGCAAGGTTGCAACCCTGCCAGTAAGGCCTCCGTCCAGACCGCAAGCGGCGATCCGATATTGCTGCTCATGGACAACTCATATCCTAGGCTCTCCTGCCATTTCGGAAACGCCGCCCAAAGGGAGTATGTGACGCCGTCAAAGACGGGCGCAGCGGCGGAGTCCTGCCCGATGCCATACAGATCAACGCGCGGCGGCGGCACGCCCTCCAGCCTGACTAATAGCGGCTTCATCTGTGAGCACTCGGACGATCCGGCCCATGCCACGACGGTTGAATCTTTCTGGCGCGTAGCTCTACGGACGGCGAAACGACGATCATCGCTTTTGTCGAAATAGGCGTAGATGCTCAGCACCTCGGATGGATCGCCGAATGCGCCCTCGATACTGACGATAACGGAGGGCTGCTTGCCTTCAAATTTGATGGCGAGGGCGGAATCGATCACGCTCCGCGTAAACTTGTCGGGCCACAGTGCATATGCCGATATCGGCGCAAATGGCGCCGCGACAGCCACGGCCATCATAATCCGGAAAAGTCGCCGCAACGCCTCGCCCCCTCCACACCCACGTCCATGTATAGCAAGCGTTGGTCCCACTCTCAAACTCGTGCGATTGACTGGCGCACCGATCAGCGTACACCACCGACTTCACCCGGGGGGCCGCACGAGCGGCTGAGAGTTGGGTATCCGCCCATGACCCGTCGAACCTGATCCGGCTCACTACCGGCGGAGGGAGGGCGCAACATGAACAAACCCGTCGATTCCAAGAGTCTGAAGCCCGCCGGCATCGTGTCCGGGCCGATCCCCGGCTCGCGCAAGGTCTATGCCTCGGGCTGCGCGCACCCGGACCTGCGCGTGCCCTTCCGCGAAGTGGCGCTGCATCCGAGCGCGAAGGAGCCGCCCGTCACGCTCTACGATCCGAGCGGCCCGTACACGGACCCCGACGCGGTCATCGACATCGAGAAGGGCCTGCCGCGCACGCGGGAGGCGTGGATCGTCGCGCGCGGCGATGTGGAGTACGTCGAAGGCCGCGAAGTGAAGCCGGAAGACAACGGCAATGTCGGCGCCGACAAGCTCACGCCGCAATTCCCGAACCTGCCGCGCGTGCTGCGCGCGAAGGCGGGCCAGAACGTCACGCAGCTCGAATACGCGCGCCGCGGCATCATCACGCCGGAGATGGAGTTCGTCGCGATCCGCGAAAATCTCCGCCGCGCGCCGACCGACCCCTTCATCCGCGACGGCGAGGATTTCGGCGCCAGCATTCCCGATTACGTCACGCCCGAATTCGTCCGCGATGAAATCGCGCGCGGCCGCGCCATCATCCCCGCCAACATCAACCACCCCGAAGCCGAGCCGATGATCATCGGCCGCAACTTCCTCGTGAAGATCAACGCCAATATCGGAAATTCCGCCGTCACCTCCTCCATGGCCGAGGAAGTGGACAAGATGGCGTGGGCGACGCGCTGGGGCGCCGACACGGTGATGGACCTCTCCACCGGCCGCAACATCCACAACATCCGCGAATGGATCCTGCGCAATTCTCCGGTCCCAATTGGAACAGTTCCGATCTATCAGGCGCTCGAGAAGGTCGGCGGCATCGCGGAAGAGCTGACCTGGGAAATCTATCGCGACACGCTGATCGAGCAGGCCGAGCAGGGCGTCGACTACTTCACCGTGCACGCGGGCGTGCGACTGCCCTTCATCCATCTGACGGCCAAGCGCGTGACGGGCATTGTCTCGCGCGGCGGATCGATCATGGCGAAGTGGTGCCTCTCGCACCACAAGGAGAGCTTCCTCTACACGCACTTCGAAGAGATCTGCGAGATCATGAAGTCGTATGACGTCTCCTTCTCGCTCGGTGACGGATTGCGGCCGGGCAGCATCGCGGATGCGAACGACGCCGCGCAATTCGCGGAGCTGGAAACGCTGGGCGAGCTGACGAAGATCGCGTGGAAGCACAATGTGCAGACGATGATCGAGGGCCCCGGCCACGTCGCGATGCACAAGATCAAGGCGAACATGGACAAGCAGCTCGCCGCGTGCGGCGAGGCGCCGTTCTACACGCTCGGACCGCTGACGACGGACGTGGCGCCCGGCTACGATCACATCACGTCAGCGATTGGCGCCGCAATGATCGGCTGGTTCGGCACGGCGATGCTCTGCTACGTCACGCCGAAGGAGCATCTCGGCCTGCCGGATCGCAACGACGTGAAGACCGGCGTCATCACCTACAAGCTCGCCGCCCACGCCGCCGATCTCGCCAAGGGCCACCCCGCCGCGCGCCTGCACGACGACGCGGTGTCACGCGCGCGCTTCGAATTCCGCTGGGAAGACCAGTTCCACCTCGCCCTCGACCCCGAGACCGCCCGCGACTTCCACGACGCCACCCTCCCCAAGGAAGCCCACAAGACCGCGCACTTCTGCTCCATGTGCGGCCCGAAATTCTGCTCGATGAAGATCACGCAGGACGTGCGCGACTATGCGGCGGCGAAGGAAGAAGCGGAGCGCGGCATGGCCGAGATGAGCGGGAAATTCCGCGAGGTGGGCGGGGAGATTTATGTGAGCGAGACGGGGGAGAAGCGGGAGGGGATTGATTGAGGATTGGGGGCAGTGCGTTAGCCGCAACACCTCTGCAGCCCAGAAACAACGGCTCAGTTGTTGAATAATGCGCCGCTGCCGATCACGGCGAGAACTATTGCACCAACAGCGGCTGGAACCCACCGACGAACTTTGCGACGCAATTCCAATCTCGACCGTTCCCCACCAAACTGAATCGCAATTCTATCAAACAGCAGAATCCTTGAGATCAAAATGGCTACGCCTGCTACGGCAACGACCGCGGTCAACCAGTGCGGCACGAAACCACTGCGCAGCACGAACATGTCTATCGATGAAACGACAAATGCAATGACTACCAGCCACTGAACCCAAACACTCACGTTTTGATAGGGCACGCTGTACCAAGGCTTGGTGGACTCAACGGCCGCTACAACATCTTTGACAGCGCTATCGATGTTGGCCACCCGGAAGACACTAAGAAAGGCCGCCGGCTGATAGTTGAGATAGGAGAATGTGACGCTTACGCTGACTGAGCCCGTTTCGGTGACAATCTTGAATGACGCTCGTCGCGGGCTATGGAACGAAAAATGCTCCAAGTCTGCAACGTCAGAAGTCTGCTCTTTGCGGCCGTCAGAAAACTCAAGCTCGTACAAGACGGACCTAGTCTTTGTGATTCCAGCCCAGGATTCAGCCGTTTCCGGAACATGGCGCTCCATCGCCTTCACGATCCGTTTGATCGCCTGCTCGTCCAGTTCAAATGCTCCAGAGAGACGCGAAAATTTGTTTTCGGGCTCAACGCTCTTGATTCCACTCATGGCATCTATCGGATAGCTGATTCTGTTGGCTTAAGCCTGACTGAAAGTATCCGCACCTGGGATAGCGACCAGCGCGCTGAAGTAGGGTGGATTGAGCACCGCGAAATCCACCACAATGCCGGCGCCGAAGGTGGATTTCGCGGTGCTCAATCCACCCTACTAACGCGCCATGCTCATCGCGATGAGCCCTTCTCCCCCGCGAGGGGGAGAAGGTGGCCGAAGGCCGGATGAGGGGGTGAGGTGCGGGATGAAGTCGGGTGTCGGGGACAATCGCCAGGACGCCCCCTCATCCGACCGCTTCGCGGCCACCGTGCTTCGGGGAAATCGATCCCCCGGATCGATTTCTGATCCCTACGCACCCCCCTCCCGGGGGAGAAGGGTTAGTCGGCGCTGCGAACCGCGTTCCAGTTGAACACGAAATTCCGCCCCTCCGCCCACGTCTGCCCTTCCACACGCTCCCCACGCAGACACGCCGCCGTGTGATACGGGCCCACGCCATCCGTCGTGCGGAAGCTCACGCAGGTGCGGCCGCGATCGGTTTTCCAGCGGCCGGCGAGGATCTCGCTTTCGTAGAAGTCGCCCGTCACGGTGCCGTCCGCGTTGAGCGTGAGGGTCATGGGCTTGGCATAGGGCTGGCCGGGTTCGCTCGAGAGATCGACGGTCCACTTGCCCTGAAGCGTCGGGGCGGCGTCCGGCGCCGTGGCGCAGGCGCCGAGGGTGAGAACGAGGGCGAATACTGGAAAGGCGATGCGTGTCATGCGCGCGCTTACGCAGCCGGACGCCGCCGGGATCGCCGCGCCCGCGAATAGGGGGATCCCCGCCCCCGCGACACAACAGAAATCGCCCCGCAAGGCCATGCGCGCCATGAAAACCGCCGCCCGCAATCCGACCGGGTCAAGATCCGCGCCATGCTCCGCCCCTCGACATCAGGACGAAGGAGCGACCAGCGAAATGATCGAACTGCGCAACGATGGAGAGATTGCAGACGGCCTCGCCGCCCGCCCCCGACTCGCAATTTTCAGACGCGCCTTCGGCGGCGCGCGCGTCCGCCAGGGTTCGATTCAGGGATCGATCTCGTCGAGGCACGCCACGGTCGCGGCTTCGATGTCGGCGGGCGTCTTGTCCTTCCAGGCGGTCTCGGCGGCCGCCTTCGCGGCCTTGAAGCCCTCGGCGTCGGCGATCTCGAGCTCCATCGAGCGCAGGCCGAGCAGCGGCGCGGACTCGCCGAATTCCGCGACCGTCAGATCGCCCGGCGGCTTCGACGCGCCGAGCCCCTTCCACGCCTCGAGCGCCGCGCTGCAGAGCGCCGTGCGCTCCGCCGGCATCGGCGCGAACGCGGGCTCCGGCGCCTCGACGGCGGCCGGCTCCGCGGGCGCTTCGGCCTTCTGCTCTTGTCCGCACGCCGCGAGCATTCCCGCCGCCGCGACTGCGATGATCCATCCGCGCATGTCCGCTCTCCCTTGCTTCACGGAGCGCCATGCCACGCGTCGGCGCAAAGAAAAACCCCTCCGTTTCCGGAGGGGCTCAAGCGGTCGTCACGGCGCAGGAATGCGTGCGGCGTCAGCGCGCATTGCTGGAGAGGATCATCGGCGCTTCGGACGGCGCGACCGCCACTTCGATGAAGTCGGGGCCGGCATTCTTCTCCGCCGCGATCACGGTGCGGCTGACGTCCTGGACGTACACATCGCCCTGCACGCCGTGACGGCGCATCTCGGAGAGGATCGCCACGCTGCGCTCCGACACGCGGCGGCGCTGCGATGCATCGGCGATCTGCGTCGGATCCGCGGCCAGATTCATCTCGACATGCGCACATCCCGCCACGCGACGCGTCGCGACGTCGATGGTGTCGCGCGCTTCGGGATTGAGGCGCGTGGACTCCGGCTCGAAATAGATGCGGAACGCGACGGGCGCGCACGTCTCGCCGGCTTTCGACACCTGCGCGGTCGCTTCCGTGTAGCGCGGCGCGCCGATCGTGTTTTCCGCCACCGCCAGCGTTGCGCCGCCCGTGGCGCCGATCGCGAGAGCCGCCGTCATCACCTTGAGAAACATGCCCGCCTCCTTCGCCGTGTTTGTCATTGACCTGTCGGAGAAGAAAACGGGCGGGCGCGGCCGGGGTTCCGTGAAAAGTGCGCGGACGGGAAGCGGCCCTTGGGACTCAAGCGCCGCAGCGCGACATTCGCCTCAAGAGGGATTGGCCTCGCCGATGGACGCGAAGGCGACGCCGCCGTCCACCGCGATGGTCTCGCCCACCACATAATCCCCCGCCCGCGACGCCAGATAGATCGCCGCCGACGCCATGTCCTCCGGCGCGCCGATGCGGCGGGTGGGAATGCGCTTCGCCACCGCCTCGCCGTGATCGCGCGCGGTGCGGTTCATCTCCGATGCGAAGGCGCCCGGCGCGATCGCGTTGACGAGGATGCCGTCCTGCACCAGCCGCGCCGCAATGCGCCGCGTAAGATAGATGAGGCCCGACTTCGACGCATGATAAGAATACGTCTCCCACGGATTGAGACGGATGCCGTCGATCGACGCGATGTTGATGACCTTGGCGTGACGCCCGTACGCAGCGCCCGCCTTCAGCGCGCCGTGCAGCGCCTTCGTCAGGAAGAACGGCGACTTGAGATTGAGGTCCATGACCTTGTCCCAGCCGCTTTCGGGAAATTCCTCGAACGGCGCCGCCCACGCCGCGCCCGCATTGTTGACGAGGATGTCGAGCTTCGGTTCCAGCGCGGCGAACTTCGCCGCAAGCGCGTCGCAGCCTTCGACCGTCGACACATCCTGCGGCAGCGAGATGCAGGTTCCGAACGCCGACAGCGCCGCCGCCGTCTCGTCGCACGCATCGGCCTTGCGCGAGGACACGTAGACCTTCGCCCCGCTCTTCACATAGCCTTCCGCGATCATCCGCCCGATGCCGCGCGAGCCGCCGGTCACCAGCGCCACGCGGCCTTCGAGCGAAAAGAGAGCCTTCACATCCATCGCGCTTCCTCCGTCATCGACGCCACGATACCGGGCGTAGCCGGAATTGGAAACGCGCGCGGACCGTCAGCCTTCCATTTCCTCGCGGATCGACTTGCGCGCCATCCAGAACATCGCGACGGCGCCGATATTGGCAAGCACGGAAATGATCAGCGCCCAGCGCACGCCTTCGGCCTTGCCCATGTCGAGGCCGATCGCCACATAGTCGCTGAGAATGCCGACCGCGAGCGGACCGAGCCCGAGGCCTACCAGATTGATGACGAAGAGCATGATCGCCGACGCCGTCGCGCGCATGTTCGGCGGCGCGATGGACTGCGCCGTCGCATAGACCGGCCCGTACCACAGCGTGCCGAGAATGGCGTTGATCGCGAGCACGCCGATGGCGATGGCGGCGCTGTCGACCGTCATGGCGAAGCAATAGACCGGGATCGTCACCAGCGCCGCGACTGCCGGGACGCTGACATACGCGCGAAGGTCCTTGGCGCCGTACTTGTCTGCGATCATGCCGCCCACGAACGCGCCGAGCGCGCCCGCAAGACCGCCGACGACGCCGAGCGCGATGCCGAGGAACCCCTGCGACTGCAGACCGAACTGCGCGGCGAGCGTGGCGACCTCTTCGGCATGGTTGCGCAGGAAGAAGGAGGCCGTGAACGGCGCGTGCCCGTAGCCGATGAACGCCTTGATCGCGGCCGCGAAGGCGATGAGCCAGAATGTGCGCTTGTGCGTCAGGACCTTCAGCGCGTCCTTGAAGGTCGGCCCCTTCGCGGCGACGCGCTTCACATCGTCGAGCACCTGCTTCACGCGCGGCTCGACGAGCGTCAGCATCACCACGATCGCGAGCACGATGCCCGGCAGGCCGCACACGATGAACGCCCAGCGCCAGCCGTAGGCGTCCGCGATCACCCCGCCGAGCGCCATGCCGACGAGCGAGCCCAGCGGCGTGCCCATTGAATAAAAGGCGAGTGCGGAGGCGCGCTTTTCCTTCGGCACATAGTCCGTGATCAGCGAGTGCGCCGGCGGCGTGCATCCCGCCTCCCCGATGCCGACGCCGATGCGGAAGAGCACGAGCTGCACGAAGTTCTGCGCGAGGCCGCACAGCGCGGTGAAGCCGCTCCACAGCGCGAGCGCGACAGCGATGATACGCGGGCGATTGCCGCGTTCGGCGTAGCGCGCGATCGGCAGGCCGAGCAGCGTGTAGAACACCGCGAACGCAAGTCCCGACATCGCGCCGAGCTGCCAGTCGAGCAGGCCGAGTTCGTTCTTGATCGGCTCGGCAAGGATGTTGATCACCTGCCGGTCGACGAAGTTCATGATGTAGATGACGAGCAGCAGCCCCATCGCATAACTGCGGTAGCCGGCGGTCACGGGCTTGATGGTGTGCCCCTGTTCGGTCGTCGCAGTCTGCTCGCTCACCGGCGGTCTCCCCATAGTTGTTTTGGGAGAGACTAGAGACTCAAGGCCGACGCGCCAGCGATTTCCGTCGCGGCGTCGCCTTCACGTTCCCGTCAGGGATCTACTGGACGAGGCGCACAGTCTGGTAGGCGTCGACCAGGCGGTACTGGTCGGACGCGGCGGCGGCGTCATAGGCGGCGTCCCGGCAGGCGACCGAAGGCTGCGCGCCGGCTGCAAGGATGCGATGGCCGATGCCGCCGCGCTCAAGAAGCCCGGGCTCGGCGGCGAGCCTCACGCACAGACGCTCCACGCCTGCGGTGTCGAGCTGAGGGCCGGGAACGGAGGAGGCGCAGGCCGACACTGCGGCGGCGGCGACAAGGGCGAGAAACGCGCGCTTCATGGTGATTAACCATATGCGCCTGTCGTTGCGACGCGAGCGCCTTCGCCCGGGCGGCGAAGCTCTACTCGTCGAGATCGCCTTCAAGCACGGTCATCGTGAAGTGCCAGCAAAGCTCGCCGTCCTCGTCGTCACGCGACAGCACGCCCGCGAATTCCTCGCCGATATAGACTTCGGCGCTGTCCTTCTTCTGCGGACGGGCGCGGATGGTGAGGTTCGGCGTCTTGAACCGCGACTTCAGATAGTGCTCGACGCGCGCGCGTTCCTGCGGGTCCAAGGCCAGCTCCTGCGAGGGGGTGATTTGCGCGGATCGTACCGCCCGGGCGTTCCTGCGGGAAGGCCTGTCGGCATCAGGCGGCGGCGTTGAAGGCGTGGACGTCCGCGGGCTCGGTGACGACGACAGTCAGGCGGTCGCCGTCGATGGAGATTTCG
Source organism: Hyphomonadaceae bacterium (assembly GCA_016791445.1). Lineage (GTDB taxonomy): Bacteria > Pseudomonadota > Alphaproteobacteria > Caulobacterales > Aquidulcibacteraceae > VFBF01. The sequence continues at coordinate 168,154 of JAEUMP010000005.1, forward strand.
CCGCGGGCGATGGGGTAGTTGTTGGCCAGGATCCAGACCTCCTCGTTCTCGCCGGCGCCCAGCGGGATGATCGCGCCGCGGCCCATCTTCAGGAGCTGGTGCATGGGGAGCTGGCAACGGCCCAGAATGACCGTCAACTCGACCTCTACGTTATGAACCTGACTTTTCACGCGGCACTTCAATCCCTATCTGAGGCCCCTCAGATCGCGCCCAAATCACCAAGGAAGAGTTTAATCCCGTGTCTGCCGCCCCGATCGGATGGGCCGTTTCGCCCCGGCCGGTCGACTATCCCGTCGCCGTGGCGGCCATGGAGGCCCGCGCCGCGGCCATCGCCGAAGGGCGCGCGGGCGAGCTTGTCTGGCTGCTGGAACATCCGCCCCTCTACACCGCCGGCGTGAGCGCCAAGCAGGAAGACCTGCTGGAGCCCGCCCGCTTTCCCGTGCACCGCACCGCCCGCGGCGGCCAGTTCACCTATCACGGGCCAGGCCAGCGCGTGGCCTATGTCATGCTCGACCTGACGAAACGGGGTCGGGATGTGCGTGGCTACGTCCGGGACCTGGAAGGCTGGATCATCTCCGCGCTCGACCGTTTCAACGTGGCCGGGGAGGTCCGCGATGGGCGGGTCGGCGTTTGGGTCCAGCGGAAGACGCCGGGGCATGAAGTCCGGGAGGACAAGATCGCCGCCATCGGCGTTAAGGTCCGCAAGTGGGCAAGTTACCACGGCGTTTCCCTCAACGTTGAACCGGATCTTTCCCATTTTGAGGGAATAGTGCCCTGCGGCATTCGCGCCCACGGTGTCACCAGTCTCGTGGATCTCGGATTGCCGGTGACAATGGCGGACGCGGACCAGGCTCTGCTGGATGCCTTCGTCGAGGTGTTCGGCCCCGTGGAGCCGGCCGCCCCGCCGGTCTGAAAAAGCAGTTCAAGGACACAACCGTCGCAGCGATGTCCTAATCCGGACACCGATCAGGAACGAAATACCTTCATGAGCACCCGCAAGACCGCCCCCGCCCCCGGCAAGCCCGTCAAGCGCGCGCGCAAGCCGCTACCGAAGTCGTCCGCCGACGCCAAGGGCGATTTCTTCTTCGACGAACTGATGACCGCGCAGCCGGACGCGACGCAGGCCTACTTCCGCGCGCAGCTGATGAAGCACGTCGCCAAGAAGCCGGAGAGCGACGGGAAGTAAGCATCAGGAGCCGTCGGCGATGACGCCGATGGCCCATGTCATCCGCAACTACGCCAGCTCAATCAGCACCTCATCCGCCGCGACGCTTGCGCCGGCGGCGACGTTGACCTTCGACACGACGCCATCGCGTTCGGCGCGGATGATGTTTTGCATCTTCATCGCCTCGACGATGGCGACGCCTTCGCCCGACTTCACTTCCTGCCCCGCGACCACCTCGATGGCGACCACGAGCCCCGGCATCGGCGACACGATGGACTTGGAGGTGTCAGCGGGCGGCTTCGGCGGAATGAGCTTGTGCAAGGCCGCGGCGCGCGGGCTCGTGACGATGAGCGTCTCCGTGACGCCGCGCAGGCGCAGACGGAAACCTTCGGGACGCGGCGCGATCTTCACCGCGAACGGCTCCTTGCCGAAACGTCCTTCCATCACCGGCTGCCCCGGCCGCCAGCTTGACTGTAGACGCACTTCGCGCCCGCCGTTGAGGGCGACGTTGGCGCCCTCCTCCGTCAGCGTGACCGCGACCGGAATCGTCTCCTCGCCGAAGATGACGACGCGCTCGGCCGTCGCATCGACCTTGTAGCCGCTGATCTGGCCCGACACCTGCCCGGCGCGCGCGCTCAACAGCGCCTGCGCGAAGGCCGCGCACGACGCGAGCAAGGCGCGCTGGTCTTCGGTCGGCGCCGTGCCGTCGAAACCGTCCGGAAACTGCTGCTTGATGTAGGCGGTGGTGAAATTGCCCGAGCGGAACGTCGTTTCGTCCATCACCGCGCCGAGAAACGGCACGTTGTCCTGGATGCCTTCGATAAGAAAGCCGTCGAGCGCGCGCGCCTGCGCATCGATCGCCTCGAGGCGAGTCGGCGCATGCGTCACGAGTTTCGCGATCATCGGATCGTAGAACATCGAGATTTCGTCGCCCTCGCGCACGCCCGCGTCGTTGCGCACGGTGACGGTCCCGAACTTGCCTTCCTGCGGCGGACGATAGCGGCGCAGGCGTCCGATGGACGGCAGGAAGTTCCGGTAGGGATCTTCCGCATAGATGCGGCTCTCGATCGCCCAGCCGTTGATCTTGAGATCCTTCTGCTTGAAGGCGAGCTTCTCGCCCGCCGCCACGCGGATCATCTGCTCCACGAGATCAAGCCTGGTGATCGCTTCCGTGACCGGGTGTTCCACCTGCAGGCGGGTGTTCATTTCGAGGAAGTAGAAGGATTTGTCCGCGCCGGACGCGACGAATTCCACCGTGCCCGCGCTGTCGTAGTTCACCGCCTTCGCCAGCGCGACCGCCTGCTCGCCCATCGCGGCGCGCGTCTTCTCGTCGAGCAATGGCGACGGCGCTTCCTCGATGACCTTCTGGTTGCGGCGCTGGATCGAACATTCGCGCTCGAACAGGTGCACGACGTTGCCGTGCTTGTCGCCGAGGATCTGGATCTCGATGTGGCGCGGCGCGAGAACGAACTTCTCGATGAAGACGCGATCGTCGCCGAAAGCGCCTTTCGCTTCCGCGACCACCGCCGGGAAACCTTCCTCGACCTCCTTGCGGTTCTCCGCGATGCGGATGCCCTTGCCGCCGCCGCCGGCCGACGCCTTGATCATCACCGGATAGCCGATCTCCTCGGCGATCTGCACGGCGTGCTTCACGCCCTCGATCTCGCCGATGAAGCCCGGCACGGTGGAGACGTTCGCGGCGCCCGCGGTGCGCTTCGATTCAATCTTGTCGCCCATCGCGAAGATGGCCTTCGGGTTCGGCCCGATGAAGGCGATCTTCTCGGCGGCGAGCCGCTCGGCGAATTCGACCTTCTCCGACAGGAAGCCGAAGCCCGGATGCACCGCCTCCGCGCCGGTCTTGCGCACCGCATCGACGATCTTGTCGATCACCAGATAGGACTGCGCCGCCGGCGGCGGACCGATGAACACCGCCTCGTCGGCCATCTCCACCGCCATGGAGTCCCGATCCGCCTCGGAATAGACGACCACCGTCTTGATCCCCATCCGACGCGCGGTCTTGATGATGCGGACGGCGATCTCGCCCCGGTTGGCGATCAGAATTTTCCCGAACATCGGCTCTCTGGAAGGCTGGACGCAAGAATGATGCGCTGGGATAGCGGGGGCCGCACGCGTCGGCAATGCCGTTCGCCCGGCGGCGCAAACGCACGGCGCCGGAGCGTCAACCCGGCGAGCGCCTAGTAGTCGAACAGCTTCCGGTCGCGCTCCACGCGCTTTTGCGCCTGCGCAATTATGTGATCCACGAGAGCCGGCTTCGGGAGCCCGGCGGCTGCGCCCGCAGGATCGAGATTGTGCTCCGACAGGAGATGCTCGAGCGCCGGCTTGGTGAACTTCGTCAGCGCGACCTTGAGGGCGTCGGCGCCTTCCCGCGTAAAGTACGCGACGGGGTTTAGGTCCGGGGCGACGGCGCCCTCGCCAGCGCGCCCCTCGGAAGACTTCGACACGGTCGGCGGCGAGGGCGCCGCCGCTTCATTTTCGGCGTCCGTCCGCGCCGCCTCGACGACTTCCTCGGCCACATCGCGATTGCTTTCGTGGACGCGGAAGATCGCATCAAGCCGATCCGCGAAGTCCGGATTGCGCTTGGCCTCGCGACGGATTTCGTCGAACAGCCGGTTGAGGGACTTGTTCAGGCTCATAGCGCCGGCGCCAGCGCCATCTTGGCGAGGAACTCATCGCCCAGCGCCCGGATGATCGGCGCGCCCGCGCCGTACTTCTGGTCGAAGGTGCGCTGCGTGTCGGACCACTCCGCCGCGCGCGCGATGTCCTGGATCTGCGGAATGCGCACGTCGAACATCGCAGAGCCGAGATTCTCCTTCAGCAGCGCCGCCTCCGATCGGTGCAGCGCCATGTCTTCCTCGTACTTCGTCGCCAGCACCATCAGCAGCGACTGCCCGCCCCGCTTCTCGTTGATCAGGCGCAGCGCCCGCTTGCGGAAGGTGATCAGGCCGAGGCGCGAGACATAGTCCGGGATGGACGGCACGACGATCGCGTCCGCCGCGATGAGCGCCGCTTCCGCAAACAGCGAAATACCCGGCGGGCAATCCACGAGGATGTAGTCGAAGTCCTTCAGAACCGTGCGGAAGCCCTGCGCGAAACGCTCGCAGATCCATTTCTGGATCGCGTCGATGTGGAATTGCCGTTTCACGAACGTCTCGATGAGATCGCGTTCGATGGTGCGGAATTCCGGCGCGGAGGCCACGAGCGCGATGTCCGGCTTGCCCTTGAGGTCGGAGACCTTCGCCTCGACGAGGCTCTTGAAGGGCTTCGGCTTTTCTTGCAGCGCATAGGCCTCGAAGTAGAAGTCGAGCGTGCGCTCGTTCTCGTGCAGGTCGTTCCACTTGTCCGGGCCGGCCAGCATGATCGAGGCGTTGGTCTGCGGATCGAGGTCGATCACCAGCACGCGAGCCTTGTGGTGGACGGCGAGCGTCTCCGCGAGGCCGATGGTCGTCGTGGACTTGCCCACGCCGCCCTTCATGTTGATCACCGAAACAAGACGCGCGGTCATGGGGTCCCCCGCTGGGCGGCTTCTGCCAAACTTCAAACGAAGCCCGGAGACTGGCCGGGGAACCCTAGCTTTTTGGTTAATGGATGGAAACCAGCCTTGCGCAGGGCCAAGGCCCGGGCGCGCTAGAATCCGACCGTCGTTTGCGGCGAAAAACGACGGATGGCGGCGATGATGTCATCCACCTCGCCTTCGAGGTCCTCGACTTCAAGATTGATCCGTCCTCGCTGGAACAGCATCGCGAAGGATTCAAAGCCGAGCGCCTGCCACGGCCCGCGTGGCGGCCCCACGAATACCTTCATTTTCAATGTCCCCCTCGGAAACCGCACGAAGGCGATATGCGAGATGTGAGACCACGGGACCGAGCGCACGAAGAGCTTTGCCGAATGCACGCCGTTGACGTCGATGCGGAGTTTCACGGAGCGGTCAAACCGCGCGATCAGGTAGCCCAGAAGGAAAAAGCCGATGAACACCACGCTGACCATGGAAGCGAGTGCGAGCCCAACGCCGCCACGATCGTAGAAGGCGACCGCGCCCAGAAGGACGACGACGAACAGGATCATGCCGACCGTGCCCAGCGCCTCCTTGGGGCAGAGCCGGAAATCCACGGCATTGCCATGATCTATCATTGTCCGCTCCCCTGCCCGCCATCAGGCGTCCTTCTCACCAGCAGGCGGGATGTCGGGAGAAATCGGGTCAGCCCTGCGGGCGGTCGCGTATCCACTGGGAGAGAAGCCACTTCTCGCCGGTCGTCGGCGGCGCGCCGGCGTGGAGAGTTCGCCTGTCGATGCTTCCCGCGTGATCGACATTGTCGAAGACGAGGAGATCGCCCGGCCGCCCCCTGAACTTCCAGCCCAGCGTCGGGAAATCCGTTTCGCCGCCGTCGTAGGCGTCGTTGAGATACACCAGCGCCGTCGCCACGCGCTGTCCGCGCTGCGCGAGATCCGCCGCCTGGCCGGCCACGGCGGGATCGAGAAAATCGAAGTGCGGCGCGAACTGCTGGTCGACAGCATAGTGCAGCACGGAGGCGTGCTCGAAGATGTGCATCGGCGCACGGATCGCGTTCGCCAGCCGTGCGCGCAAAAACGTGGTCGCGACGTCGAGGTCCCACGGGCGGAAACTCGCCTCGCTATTGTTGCGCACATCGACTATTTGGCCAGCGTTCTCGCTGGCCGCATAGACCGCAGCGCGCTGGAGGCGATCGCGGGCGCGCTCGATGATCCAGCTGCACTCGTGCGGCGTGAACAGCCCGGCGACGACACGGATGCGCGGCGCGGCGCACACCGTGACCGCCGGTTTGGGCGCAATCAGCGCATGAATGTCCACCCGCCCTTGCAACGTTTCAGGAGACGCGCCTTCTGCGGAGCGCGCCAGGAGCTGCAATTCCCGTAGCGCCTGATCGCATCCCGCCTGCGCCGCGCGCGCAAGCAGGACGACGCTGCGATCCCAGTCCGCCGGACCAGTGACTCCGGCTGCAAGCAAGCCTGCAAGCTTCGCCATCGCCGCGCCGCTGCCCGCTGCGGCGGCGCGTTCAAGATCGGCGATCGCCTCGGTCAGCGCGGACGCGGACGGCGCTTCCAGCTTTGCGACCGCCATGGCGAACAGTGTGTCGGCGTCCTCGCGCGCCATGCTATGTCGCGTCCTCAGGCCTTCAGGCGCCACCCCGAACGGATCACCGCCCAGCACGCCGTAGAAAGCCCGATCGCAAGCGCCACGCTCACCGCGCTCGCCATCACGATCGGGCCGTCCGCGTGACCGATGAAGCCGTACCGGAAGCCGTCGATCAGCAGGAACACCGGGTTGTAGTGCGCGACGTCCCGGATCGGGGCCGGCAGGGCGTTCACCGAATAGAACGTGCCCGACAGGAATGTCAGCGGCGTGATAATGAAATTCGTCACCGCCGCGAGGTGGTCGAACTTGTCCGCCCACACCCCGCCCAGAAGCCCGATGGCGCCGAAAATCACCGACGCCGAGACGATAAACAGCAACACCGCCCACCAGTGCTCCGGCGTGACGTCGGCGAACGGCGCAACCGCGACCAGCGACGCAAGACCCACAATGATCCCGCGCGCCGCCGCCCCGCCGATGAAGGCGATGGTGAGCTCGAGCGCCGAGAGCGGCGGCATCAGGAAGTCGACCGAGTTCCCCTGGATCTTGGCGATGATGAGCGACGAGGAGGCGTTCTGGAACGCGTTGTTGATCACCCCCATCATGATGAGGCCGGGCGCGAGGAAATCGATGTAGGGAATGCCGCCGATGGGCGCGCCACGTCCGCCCATGGCGAGCGCGAAGACGGAGATGTAGAGGATGGTTGTGATCAGCGGGGCGACGAGGGTCTGCGCCGAGACCTTCACGAAGCGCCGGATTTCCCGCTCCAGAAGCGTCCGCAGGCCCAGCCAGTTCATGCCCGTGTACTGACGAGATCGAAGCGGCGAGAGCGGTCTCGAGGGGGCCGTGGATGCGGTATCTGCCATCAATGATCCGTTAACCAATTAAGAGGTCATTAACCATATTCGTGGTGAATAACCCCGCAGCGACCTTGGCCGCCAAGACCTCCGGGGACCTAGGCCGCCTGTGGACAACAGCTGAGTGATTCGCGCTAGGGGTAGGATAACGTTGAGTACCTACACACTATCCCTTGTATCTCTTCGCCAGATGAGTACCATCCCGTCGTGGTCTCGCCTGGCTGACGAGTCCGCGTACATCCCGCATGATGGAGCGGGGCAACAGAGGGGCTGACCAGACATGGGCTGGACCGACGAACGAGTGGAGACACTCAAGAAACTCTGGATCGAGGGCCTTTCCGCGAGCCAGATCGCCAAACAACTCGGCGGCGTGACCCGAAACGCCGTCATCGGCAAGGTGCACCGTCTCGGCCTCGCCGGCCGTGCGACGCCGTCGCGCCCCGCCAAGCGCCCGCGCCCGGTGTCGCGTCCGCGCCTCGCCTCGTCCTCGTCGTCGAGCGCGGCGGCGCGCCCCCGCATGGCGCCGGCGCCGTATCTCGCGCTCGTCCCGCACCTTGAGCCGCTCAAGGCCGAGGACGGCAGCGTCACCACGGTGCTCACGCTGTCCGACAGCGTCTGTAAGTGGCCGATCGGCGATCCCACGGACGCGACCTTTGCGTTCTGCGGTCGCAGCTCGACGGGGACCTACTGCCCCGATCACGCGTCGCTGGCGTTCCAGCCGCAGCAACCGCGGAAGAAGCGCACCTACGGCGAGCCCGACGAGCTTCGTCGCATGATGCGCCTCTCGGCGATGTAAGCGCTGACGGCGCAACCAGATTGAAGAACGGCCCCGGTGCAGACCGGGGCCGTTTTTCGTGGCGTGCGTCCAGCAAAAACAAGTCGGCCCCGACTTTCGCCGGGGCCGCATGAACTCAACATCGTCTCGAGGAGGATCAGCCGAGCGGCGTCTGCGCGCGCGCCTGGGCGTCCTGCTGGGCCTGGAAGCGGAACATCGCCCGCTGGATGATTTTCGGCCACTGCAGAAGGGAAATCATGTGGGCGTAGATCGGGCCCAGCATGCCGTTTTCCTTGAGACGCAAGTATTGATCGTTCGGCAGGTTCGTCAGTCGTTCCTCGTCCACCGCGAAATATTCCGCGACGACCTGCTGCTCTTCCGTGCCGTCGGGACGGCGGTTGGTGAGTGAAACCGTCTTCGTCTCGAAGAGGTTCATCTCGGTCACCGTCTTGATGAAATTGTCCGTCGACCGGCGGTGGCGTTCGAATTCCTTGCAGAACTCCATCGCTTCCTGCGTGTACTGCGAGGGCTGGTCGCCGTTGAACAGCGGCACTTCCGGGTTCTCCCCGATCATCGGCGCCGCGCGGTCGATGCACAGGATGAGACGGTCGCCACTGGAGTCATTGGCGAACACGAACGGATAGCGCCGCACGAACGCCGGCAGATAGACTTCCGGGTCCACATCGCCCAGTGGCGACATGAACACGTTCTCGCCCGCCCGGGCGCCCATGACCGCAAGCGGGGTCTTGTCCGCGCCAGCGAAGATCACCGGGTAGGACCCCGCCGCCACGCCGAACTCGTTCACCGTGATGGGGACCACATGCGCCTGCCCCAGGAAGGCAAACGGATGCTCCACGCGCTTGGCGCCCAAGTTCCGGTGCTGCTCGATCGTGAGCGGCTCCGGCTGACGGTAGAACATCACTTGCCCGGACAGGGCGTTCTCGGCGCTCATGGTTTCTCCCTCGCGCGACGCTGATTCCACCGGCGGCGGTGAACCACGAAAGTGCAGCCGGGGCAACTGCTGCGGGCGCCGGGAACGCCGTTCGTCGACGGGCCGCTCGCGATCCGGGCGGGGGCCATGCTAGGACCGTCGCAAACAGGTCACGCTCAGGGAGGACCGGCCATGCCGATCGACTACGAAAAGGCCATCCAACTCCGCTCCGAAGGTCAGGAGTTCAGCTACGGCGACCGGGAGACGATGCTCTATGCCCTCGGGATCGGCCTCGGCGCGGACCCGATGAACCTCAAGGAGCTGCCGTTCGTCTATGAAAACGGCCTTCGGGTCATGCCCACCCAGGCGACCGTCATCGCCTGGGGCGCCGGCAAGACCCACGCCATCGGCATCAATTACATGATGGTCGTCCACGGCGAGCAGAAGCTCGTCGTCCACAAGCCCCTGCCCGACAGCGCCGCCATCGTCGCCGACTGGGCGGTGACCCACATCCTCGACAAGGGACCCGGCAAGGGCGCGGTGATCTATTCGGACACCGTCATCCGCGACAAGAAAAGCGGCGAGAAATACGTGACGCTCACGGGATCGACGTTCGCGCGCGCCGATGGCGGCTTCGGCGGGCCGTCCTCCGGCGGACCGCCGCCGCACGAGGTGCCGACCCGCGCGCCGGACGCAGAACTGGCGCTGGCGACCACACCCAATCAGGCGCTGATCTACCGGCTCTCCGGCGACCGCAATCCGCTGCACTCCGATCCGGCGCTCGCCAAGGCCGCCGGCTTCGACCGCCCGATCCTGCACGGCCTGTGCACCTATGGCGTCACCTGCCGCGCGGTGCTGCAGACCTACTGCGACTATGACCCGACGATGATCGTCGGCCACGACGTGCGCTTCTCGTCGCCGGTGTTCCCGGGCGAAACCATCGTCACGCGCATGTGGAAGGACGGCAACATCGTTTCCTTCGAGGCGTCCGTGAAGGAACGTCCGGGCGTGACGGTCATCAAGAACGGCAAGACGACGCTGCGCGCCTGATCGCCGGCGCAATTCACACGGAGCATCGATCGATGACATCGCAACGACGCCTGCTCGGCGCCATCGCCGCAGCGGCGCTGATCGCTTTCGGCGCCGCCGGATGCGGCCAGAAATCGACGACAAGTGAAGCGGCGCGCGCGGAAGCGGCCGCCAGCCTGAACGCGCTGCTGTCCGAAACGGCGACGGCGTTGCTGAAGGAATCGCCCTCGCTGGCGACCAATCTCGGCATCAGTGAAGATATCGCGGGCGGCCCGTACAACAACCGTCTCGCCGATGCGTCGCCGGAAGGCCTCGCCCGTCAGGCTGCACTCGCGGAAAGCCTCGCAAAGCGTTTCGACGCCATCGACCGCAAGGCGCTGACCGGTCAGGACGCGATCTCGTACGACGTCGTGCGCGCCGCGCTGGGCTACACGATCCGCGGCAACGCTGCGCGCTTCGGCAACTGGGGCCTCGAATATGCGCCGACGCCCTACGTCGTCAGCCAGCTCACCGGCTCCTACCAGTCCGTGCCGAGCTTCCTCGACAACCAGCATCCGATGCGCAATGCGGCGGACGCCGAGGCCTACATCGCGCGTCTCGAAGCATTCGCGGCGAACATCGATCACGAAACCGCGCGCCTGAAGGCCGACGCGGAAAAGGGCGTCATCCCGCCCAGCTTCATCATCGAACGCACGCTGGAGCAGATGCGCCCGCTTGCGAACGGCCCCGCACCGGCGACCACGATGGTGCGCTCGATCCAGAGCCGCATCGGCCGCGCGACCGGGGTCACGGGCGTGCAGGCGTCGGACTTCGTGCGCAACGCCACGGCTATCGTGCGCGACAAGATCCAACCGGCGCTGCGCCGGCAGGTCGACGCCCTCGTCGCGCTGCAACCGCGGGCGACACCGGCGGCGGCGGTCACACGCCTGCCCGGCGGCGACGAATACTACAAGGCCGCTCTCGCCGCCTGGACGACGTCGGAAATGACGCCCGACGAAATCCACCAGATGGGCCTTGATCTCATCGAGGATCTTACCCGGCAGATGGACGCCCTGCTCAAGGCGCAAGGCTATGCGGAGGGAACGGTCGCGGCGCGCGTGCAGGCGATCAGCCGGGACGCGCGCCAGATCTATCCCAATACAGATATCGGCAAGGTGCGCCTGATCGACGAACTCAACCGCCAGACCGCCGTCATCACGACCCGTCTGCCGGAACAGTTCATCACGCTGCCGCAGCAGAAGCTCGACATCCGCCGTGTGCCGCCTGAAATCGAGGCGGGCGCGCCGGGCGGCTATTACGAACCGGGAACGCTCGATGGGTCGCGCGCGGCCGCCTACTTCATCAACCTGCGCAACACGGCGGAGTGGCCGCGCTTCACGCTGCCGACGCTCAATTATCACGAGGGCATTCCCGGCCATCACCTGCAGAACGCGATCTCGCAGGAAGCCAACTGCACCGAGACGCGCGCGACCGACTGCATTCCGCTGATCCGCTCGTCGATCCTGTGGTTCTCCGGCTACGGCGAGGGCTGGGCGCTCTATGCAGAACAGATCGCCGACGAAATGGGCATGTACGACAACGACCCGCTCGGTCGGCTCGGCTACCTGCAGTCCATGGCCTTCCGCGCGGCGCGCCTCATCGTCGACACCGGACTGCATGCCAAAGGCTGGAGCCGGGAAAAGGCGATCGACTACATGGTCGGCGTGACGGGCGATCAGCCCTCCTCCATCGCCACCGAAGTCGAGCGCTACATCGTCTGGCCGGGTCAGGCCTGCGCCTACATGGTCGGGCGCCAGACCATCAACCGCCTGCGCGACAAGGCCCGCGCGGAGCTGGGCGGCAAGTTCGACATCCGCGCCTTTCATGATCGCATCCTGCTGGACGGCCCGGTGCCGCTTTCGGTGCTGGAGACGAACATGAACGCCTGGATCCGGGCGCAGAAATAGCGGCGCAAACACCGCGGCCGGCGGCGGGAGGTGGCGGAAAGTCCGGACGCACAGTGCTACACAGCGCGTCATGACTCGCTTCGCCCTTCTCGCCGTCGCCCTCACCCTTGCCGCCTGCGCGCCGAAGGCCGACGAGCCTCCCTCCGCCTTCGACGGCTTCATCGGCGACGCCACGCGTGAGATCGTCGCCGACAGCCCCGAGCTTGCGACCCGCGCGGGGCTCGGGCCCGAACTGGCGGGCGTCGGCTTCAAGGCGATGCTGGATGATCGCAGTGCGATGGCTGTCGACCGGCGGCGCACGATGGCGTTGCGTCTCGATGCGCAGTTGCGCGGCTTCGACCGCAAGGCGCTCGACGAGGACGAACAAGTCACCTTCGATGTGCTGGGCGGCCAATTCCGCGCCGCCGCGCGCGGCGCAGCGTTCACCTTCGGGCGTTTCGACGAGGAGAGTTTCTCCCCCTATGTCCTGAACCAGCTCGACAGCGCCTTCCTCACCCTCCCCGATTTCCTCGACACCCGGCATGAGGTGCAGACCCTGCTCGATGCGCGCGACTATGTAAGCCGCCTCGGCCAGGTCGCGACCGCCATCGATGCCGAAACGCAGCGCGCGCGCCTCGACGTCGCGGCCGGCGTCACGCCGCCCGACTTCGTGATCGACCGCACGCTCGCGGCGCTCGATACCCTGATCGGCACGGCGCCGGCGAACCAGACCTACATCACCGCCCTCCGGCGCAAGCTTGAAGCGGTCGTCGGCCCCCTGTCGCCGCAACCGCCACCCGCCGGCGCCGAGGCGCCCGCACAGAACGCCGTCGAACTCTCCCGCGCGCGCGAGCTGCTGGCGCAGGCGGAAACCATCGTCGCGACGAAGATCCATCCCGCCCATGTCCGCGCTGCATCGTTCCTGCGCTCCATCCGTGCGGGCGCCCCGCATGACGCCGGCATCGGGCGCCTGCGCGATGGCGCGTCATATTATGCGGCGGCGCTCGCACAGCAGACCACAACCACGCTCACGCCGGAGGAAATCCACGCCATAGGTCTGCGACAGGTGCAGTCCCTGCTTGGCGAACTCGACGGCGCGCTGCGCGTGCAGGGCCTGACGGAAGGCCCCGCCGGACAACGCCTCGCCGTGTTTTCCGCCGATCCGCGCCACCAGTATCCGCAAACCGATGAAGGCCGCACGCAACTCATCGCCGATGTGAATGCGCGCGTGTCCGCGATCATGGCGCGGGCGCCTGAATGGTTCGGCGCGCTGCCGACGTCGAAACTCGAAGTGCGCCGCGTGCCGCCGCTTCTCGAAGCCTCGCAATCCGGCGCCTACTATGAGAGCCCGTCGCTCGATGGCGCGCAGCCCGGCATCTACTACGTCAATCTGCGCGACATGGCGCAGATGACGAAGATCGACCTGCCGACGCAGGACTTCCACGAGGCCGTGCCGGGCCACCACTTCCAGATCGCGCTGGCGCAGGAACAGCAGAAGCTGCCGCTGCTGCGCCGCATCACGGGCTTCAACGCCTTCGCGGAAGGCTGGGCGCTCTACGCCGAGCAACTCGTCGACGAGATGGGCCTCTACCAGAACGACGCGGTGGGCCGGATCGGCTTTCTCCGCTGGCGGTTGTGGCGCGCGGCGCGCCTCGTGGTCGATACCGGCCTGCACGCGAAAGGCTGGAGCCGCGAACAGGCGATCGCCTATCTGCTCGAGGTCACCGGCGACAACCCCGCCGTGGTTGTCAGCGAAGTGGAACGCTACGCGGTCTGGCCCGGCCAGGCGTGCGGCTACGAGATCGGCCGCATCGAGATCGAACGACTGCGCGAAAAGGCCCAACGCAGCCTCGGACCCAAATTCGATCTCAAGCGGTTTCACGACATCGTGTTGCTGAACGGCTCCGTTCCCCTTCCCGTACTGGAAACGCAAATCGATAAGTGGATTGCGCGCGTGCGGTGAATCGCGCGCGGCGGAAAAAGCACAAGGGCCCTTGAACCGCATCGCGCCTTCATTCCGCCTCTGTTTGGGCCACGCCGCGCCGGAAACGCGCACGACGTTGCGACGATAAAGTCAGGGGAGAACGGATCATGGGAATTCGGTTGCCGTCGGCGCTTGCGCTCGCCGCGAGCGCGGCGCTCGTGCTTGGATGCGCGCAGACGCGAGACGCCGCGCCGCCCGAACCGGTCGTGGCGGAAGCGCCAACCGGAATGCCGCCGACGCCGCCGCCGACGGGCGTGATGGACTCCATGAGCCGTGCGCAGGCCATGCGCGCTCCGGTTTCGCGACTGTACATGGCTGCGCCGGGCTACAATCCGGAAGCGGAGAGCCGCGAGACCTATCGCGAAACAACGCCCAATCCCGTGAAATCCGTGGCGACAGATCCCGTCTCCACCTTCTCCATCGACGTGGATACGGCGAGCTACGCCAATGTCCGCCGCATGTTGAACGCCGGCAATCTGCCGCCGCGCGACGCCGTGCGCGTGGAAGAGCTGATCAACTATTTCGACTATGACTATGCGTTGCCGAGAGATCGCGCGGCGCCGTTCTCGACGACTGTGACTGTCGCGCCGAGTCCGTGGGCAAGCGGCAAGCAGCTCATCCACATCGGCCTGCAGGGCTACGACATCGAACCGCGCGAGCGGCCCGCGCTCAACCTCGTGCTGCTCATGGATACGTCGGGTTCGATGAGCGGGCCCAACCGACTGCCGCTCGCCAAGCGGGCGCTGGCCATGCTCCTCGATGACCTCGGCCCGCGCGACCGCGTTTCGATCGTCGCCTACGCGGGTTCGGCCGGCGCAGTGCTCGAACCGACGCCCGGAAACGAAAAGTCGAAGATACTCGGCGCGCTGGATCAGCTCTCCGCCGGCGGCTCAACAGCTGGCGGCCAGGGGCTCGCGCTCGCCTACACGCTCGCGGAGCGCAATTTCGACCGCAACGCCGTCAACCGGATCATGATCGCCACCGATGGCGACTTCAATGTCGGCATCACGAGCCCGTCCGAGCTGGAAGGCTTCGTCTCCCGCAAGCGCGCGAGCGGCATCTATCTCTCGGTGCTCGGCTTCGGCGGCGGCAACTACAACGACGCGCTGATGCAACGCCTCGCCCAGAAAGGCAACGGCATCGCCGCCTACATCGACACCCTCGCCGAGGCGCGCAAGGTGCTGCACGATCAGGCGCAATCGGCGCTGCTGCCCATCGCCGACGACGTGAAGATACAGGTCGAGTTCAATCCCGCGCATGTCGCCGAATATCGTCTCATCGGCTACGAGACGCGCATGCTCAACCGCGAGGACTTCAACAACGACCGCGTCGATGCGGGCGAGATCGGCGCGGGCGCGAACGTCACCGCCATCTACGAGATCACGCCGGTGGGCGGCCGCACGCTGAACGATCCCCTGCGCTACCAGAGCCCGCGCCCGCAGGCCGCGCCTTCGGGCGAAATTGCTTTCCTGCGCATCCGCTGGAAGCCGCCGGGCGCCGCGGACTCGAAACTGATCGAGCGACCCATCACGGCGCGCGATGCGGTCGCCACGATCGCGCAGGCGCCGGAGTCGACGCGCTTCGCCGCCGCCGTCGCGGGTTACGGCCAGCTGCTGCGCGGCGATCCCTATCTCGACGCAGGCTACGGTTTCGACCAGGTGATCGATCTCGCGCAGGGCGCGCGCGGGGCCGATCCCTTCGGCTGGCGCGCGGAATTCGTGCAGCTTGCACGCGCGGCGAAAACCGCCCGCGCCGCGCCGGATCAGCCGAGGATGATCCGGCCGGAAGAGCCGCGGCCGGTCCCCGCGCCGCAACCGCGATGACATGAGAGCGCGGCCGGCGGGTCAGCCCCGTCGCGCCGCGCGCATGGCGGCCGCCTCATCCAAGGAGGCCAGTTCGCGGGCGTTCTCGGCGAGACGCTCGCGTTCTTCCTGCGCCTGCATGAGGTGTTCGATCTTCTTCAGTTCGATGTATGCGGCCGAAAGACGTTCGCGCAGCGCGGACTCTTCGCCGGCGAGCCGCGCATCGGTCTCCGCCATGGCGCGCTTTTCCTCCGCCGCGCGCGGCGCGTATGCGCCATAGGCGGCGCGCGCCTCCGCATCGCGGACGGCCACGGCCTGTTCCTGTGCGATTTCCGCCTCGAGCGCCGCCTGTCGCGCAGCGATCGCCTCGCGCGCAGCCACGATCTCTGCGAGTTCGATGCGGGCTTCGTCGATCTGCGCGCGTTGCAGCCGCGCCAGCGTGTTCAGCGCCTTGCTCATGTCTGGAGCGCCCCTTCAAGCATCGCGAACGCATCGTCGATGCTGCTCAATTCATCCCGACCCTGCGAGAGGACGGCCTCGATCGCCGGTCGTTGCGCGATCGCACGATCGAGGATCGCGTCTGCGCCCGCACGATAGGCGCCGATGCGGATCAGTTCTTCCATGTCCGCGTAGGAACTCAGGAGGCGTTTGGCTTCGCCAACCAGTTCGTTCTCCCGCGCGGAGTGACACATGGGCATCAGGCGCGAAATCGACTTCAGCACATTGATCGCCGGATAGCGCCCGCGTTCCGCGATCGCGCGCTCCATGACGATGTGGCCGTCGAGAATGCCGCGCACCGCGTCCGCGATCGGCTCGTTGTGATCATCGCCGTCGACAAGCACCGTGAAGAGCCCCGTGATCGAGCCTTTGGCGCCGACAGGCCCCGGCCCGGCGCGTTCGAGCAGGCGCGGCAGATCCGCGAAGACCGAAGGCGTGTAGCCCTTCGTCGTCGGTGGTTCGCCGGCGGCGAGTCCGATTTCCCGGCCGGCCATGGCGTAGCGCGTGACGCTGTCGAGAAGCAGCAGGACATCCTTGCCTTCGTCGCGGAAATGTTCGGCGACGGCGCACGCCTGTTCGGCGGCGAGACGACGTCGCGCGGCGGGCTCATCGGATGTCGCGACGACGACGACCGCGCGACGGCGCCCTTCTTCGCCCAGCGTATCCTCGATGAATTCGCGCACTTCGCGCCCGCGTTCGCCGATCAGACCGATGACGATGACGTCCGCTTCCGCGCCGCGCGAGAGCATCGACAGCAGCACCGATTTACCGACGCCCGAGCCGGCGAAGATGCCCATCCGCTGGCCGCGACAGACCGCAGCGAAAATGTTCAACGCGCGCACGCCGAGATCGAGACGCGCGCCGACGCGGCCGCGGCCATGCGCAGCGGGCGGCGCTGCGCGCACGGGGCGCGCGTGCAGGCCCTGCGGCAGCGGACCCTCGCCGTCCACAGGATCGCCGAAAGCATCGATGACGCGGCCAAGCCAGGCGTCGCACGGACGCGTGGTCGGCGCGGCGCCGTCGAACAGCACCCGCGCGCCGGGGCGGATGGAGTCCACCGCGTCGAACGGCAGCAGCAGCGCGCGCGATCCCTTGAAGCCGACGATCTCCGCGCGCGTCGGGCGCGCGCCGGCGATCGTGGCGCGTTCGCCGACGACCAGCGCTTCCGCAGGCCCCGTGGCTTCGATGAGCAGGCCGCTCAACCCCGCAACGCGTCCGGAGAAGACGCGCGGGTCGAGACGTTCGATCTCGTCGATAGCGGAAAGGAGTGCGGAGCCCACGCTTCGGATTTCGGTCAGAATGATTGAGCGGGGATTAAAGCGCCGGGAGCGATGGGGCGCGTGCGCGAAGCGGCGTCGGAATTTTTTGCAGTCGATATCGGTACAGGTCCGAAATGAGAACGCGCTGCGGCTTTACTGTCGTTTCGGAACCGTTCCCGGAAAAATCGTGGTTAATGATGGGTTATCGGCCATTGGTTGATGTTTCGAAATCGAAACCGACGGCGCTGGCGCCAGATTCTCGGCTGTCAAACCGAGGTCTTTACAGATGAATCGAACTGAATCATTGCCGCGTTAACCGGTTGGATACTTTAACGGGCGAATCTATCGGTTAACAGGGCGCGGGGCTGCGCGGATTTTTGCGGACTGGAGCGGGCAATGCGGGTTCTTCTGATCGAGGACGACAGCGCAACAGCGCAGGGCATCGAGCTGATGCTCAAGTCGGAAGGCTTCAACATCTATTCGACCGACCTCGGCGAGGAAGGCATCGATCTCGGCAAGCTGTATGATTACGACATCATCCTGCTCGACCTGACCCTGCCCGACATGCACGGCTACGATGTGCTGAAGCAGCTGCGTCTCGCGCGCGTCAACACGCCGATCCTCATTCTCTCCGGCAACGCCGATATCGACGCCAAGGTCCGCGGCCTCGGCTTCGGCGCCGACGACTACATGACCAAGCCGTTCAACAAGGACGAACTGGTCGCGCGCATCAACGCCATCGTCCGCCGCTCGAAGGGCCACGCGCAATCGGTGATCCGCACCGGCGACGTCATCGTGAACCTCGACGCCAAGACCGTCGAAGTGAACAGCCAGCGCGTCCACCTGACGGGCAAGGAATACCAGATGCTGGAGCTGCTCTCGCTCCGCAAAGGCACGACGCTCACCAAGGAAATGTTCCTCAACCACCTCTATGGCGGAATGGACGAGCCGGAACTGAAGATCATCGACGTCTTCATCTGCAAGCTCCGCAAGAAGCTCGCGGCGGCCACCGGCGGCGAACACAACATCGAGACGGTCTGGGGCCGCGGCTATGTGCTGCGCGATCCGCAGGAAGTCGGCGCCGTCGTCGCGGCCTGACCCGAAAAACCCTTCCAGATTGCCCGAATTGGGTCCAGCAGGCCGGGGAAACCCGGCCTGTTTGCGCTTGCAGACACCCACGGTGACAATTTAGTGAAGGCGCCGGGGAAACTTACAGGGCTGTCATGGCTGACGAGGCGCGCATCACCGCGCTCATCATCGACGACAACGCGCACATGCGTTCGATCCTCATCACGCTCCTGCATGCGGTGGGCGTGGACGAAACGCGGCAGGCGTCGGACGGCGCAGAAGCGATGTCGATGCTGCTCGTCTGGCATCCCACGTTCATCGTGGTCGACCAGAACATGCAGCCGATGAACGGGACGGCCTTCGCCCGGCAATTGCGCGCCGCCCGCAACAATCCCTGCACCGCCGTGCCGATCATCATGCTCACTGCGCACACCGAGCGTGCGATCGTGGAAACGGCGCGGGACGCCGGCATCGATGAAATACTCGCCAAGCCGATTTCGGCGAAGGCGCTGATGCAGCGCCTCAATGCGATCCTGAACGAACGCCGACCCTTCGTGCGCGCAACGACCTATGTCGGACCGGACCGGCGCCGGCGAAAGGCGGGACACGGATATCGCGGGCCAAAGCGGCGCATCGACGACCGCCAGGACGATACTTACGACCTCGACTGAAAGGCGTCAGCGAAAGCCGCCGCGAATGGCGCCGTCGCTCGGCACGGCGGAGGCCGCCGTCACGATCGCCTGCCCGCGCGGCGCGCCGCGCAGTTCCGCTTCCCGCTGGTGGGCGACACGCAACGCATCGATCCGGTCACGCTCGATCTTGAACGCCGCGAGTTCAGTCGCGCTGAGATTGCGGCCGGTGGGAACACGCAGGCGCATCGGATTGATCTGCTGGCCGCGCAGCAGCACTTCGTAATGGAGGTGCGGCCCCGTCGAACGCCCCGTCGAGCCGACATACCCGATCACCTGCTGCTGGCTCACGCGCACGCCGGGACGCACGCCGCGGCCGAAACGCGACATGTGCGCATAAGCGGTTTCATATCCGTCCGAATGACGAATGCGGACATAGTTGCCGTAGCCGCCATTGTACCCGGCCTTCACGACGACGCCGTCGCCCGCCGCCATGATCGGGGTGCCTGTCGGCGCCGCGAAATCAGTACCCTTGTGCAACGCCGAATAGCCGAGAATGGGATGTCGGCGGAGACCGAACCCCGAAGAAAGCCGCGCGCCGTTGATTGGCGTTTTCATCAGGAATTTGCGCGCGCTCTTGCCGTTGGCGTCGTACCAGTCTGCGGTCGCCTCGCCTTCGCGCTTGAAGCGGTAGAAGCTCTTGGCGGCGCCGCGCGCATCGAGAGAAACGAAAAGCAGATTCTCCGTCTTCACCGTGCGGCCTTCGTCGTCGCGGAAACGCTCGAAGACGAGTTCGAGCGCGTCGCCGGGATGGATGTCGCGCTGGAAGTCGATGTCGTAGGCGAAGATGTCGGCGAGCTGGCGCACTTCCTTTTCGGTGGCCCCGCCGGCGATGGCGCTGTCGTAGAGCGATTTCTCGACCCTCGCTGCGATGCGCGCGACTTCGAAGGTCAATGGCATCATCACCTGACGCGCACGGAACTGGCCGTCGAATGTGCGGTTCACCGTGATCGCCGCGCCCGGCTCAGAGCGGAACGCGAGACCGGTGAGCCGCGCTTCTGCGCCATTGCTCTCGAAATAGACTTTCAGGATCTGGTCGCGCCGAAGCCGTCGACCGTCGAAAATGTTGCTGACGCTGTTGAGCAGCGCATTCGCCTCGCTCGGATTCGCGCCGGCCTTGTTGAGCGCCATGGCGAGCGTCTCGCCGCTGGCGACCTGCACCTCGCGCTCCTCGGGCACGCCGACATCGCCGGTGAAGGCCAGATGTTCAGCGACGATCGCCTGCGCTTCCGCCTCTGCAGCCAGGCGCGCCCGCAATTCCGGGCTCACCGTTCCGGCGAAACCACCCAGCGCCCATAGTCCGACAGCGGCTGCGGCCACCGCGAGCGCGGGCCAGCGCAGGCCGCGCGGCCACGAGCCGAGCACCATGGGCCCCGAACCGGCGATCATGCAGACTGCACTCGTGACAAGACGGTAAGATTCCCGAAGCCCATCGACCGTATCGCCCCATGATCGGCCAGATTACTTAAAAAGCGTCATGACCGCTTCTGTCACTTCGTTCATGACGCGGGCGGAACTATGAAGCGCTTCTTAGCATTTAGGGCGGTAAGTCCCAACAAACCATGGCTTTAATGCGCACCCCCTTGAGGGTCAAACCGACGACAGGGCGGGCGGAGGCGCGATGAAGGAGCCGACCCTGCCCGACCCGACGCCCACGCGCCGCCGGCTACGGCTCGTCGCAGGCGTTGCGGGCGTCTCGATCCTTGCTGTAGCCGGTGCGGCCTGGTTCTTCCGCATGCCGGTGACCGACCATTTCGCTCGCAGCGCCATGGCGGACATGGGTCTGGACGCAGACTTCAGGGTCACCCGCGTCGATCCCGGCGGCATCGGGCTGAGCGCACTGCGTATCGGCCCTGCGGAAGCCCCGGACGCCGCCGCGCAACGCGCCGACATCCGCCTCGGATGGGGGCTGACCGGGCCGCGTGTCGCAGGACTACGCCTGGTGGAGCCCGCACTCCGCATAGGAATATCCGACAAGGGCGTGTCCCTCGGTTCGCTCGACCGGCTTGGATCCGGCGACGGCGGCGCGGGGCGCCTGCCCGACATGTCCATCGAGATCGTCGACGGCCGCGTCCTGATCTCCACGCCCTACGGCGTCCTGCCTGCGACGGTGACGAGCAAGGGCCGGCTGACCCGGGACTTCACCGGCGCTGTCGATATCGCGCCTGCGAGCGTGCAAACCGCTGCGGGCGGCATGGCGGGCGTCCGCCTCTCCATCCGCGCACGCACTGAAGGCGGTTCGCTGCTCGTGGAGAGCGATGGCGCGATTGCCGCGCTCGACAGCGAGGGCGCCCGACTTCGCGATCTGAAACTCAACGCTTCCGCCGCCATCCCGCGAGAATTTCGCGGTGCGTCCGCTTCGCTGCGCGGCGCGGTGGGCGAAGTCTCGGCGGGCGGACACGCCGTTGCGGGCGCGCGCCTCGAAGCGGGCGTCGAACCTGCCGCCGCAAATCGCTGGCGCCTGCGCAGTACGGTGGATGCGACATCGATCTCCGGTGACGCGCTGAGCGGCGCAGGCGTGCGGGTGACCCTCAACGGCGCAGGAGATCCGTCCGAAGCCAACGGCGAGTGGACATTTCGTGCAGACGAATTCGGCGCGTCGCGCCTGCACTCGTCGAAGCCCAACGGCGCGGGCACATTCGCCTTCAGCGGCAAGTCGAAAGACGGCGCCGTGATCTCTGCGGCCGGATCCGTCACTTTGCCGGAAGCGGCGATCGACGCCCAAGGCCGTCGCGAAATACTCGCCGCCACGCCTTCGCTTTCGGGTTCACCGCTCGGCCCGCTCTTTGGCTCGGGACGCGCGGCGCTCGATCGCGCGCTGACGCAGTTTTCCACCGCCGCCGCCGTGCGACTCGACTGGCGCGCGGGAAGCGGTCGACTTTCGTTTCCCGGGCCGTTGACCGCGCAGGCGGCGAGCGGCGCCATCGTGACCGCGACGCCCGCCGAGAGCGGACGCCCTGTGCTGATGCTTCTCCTCCCGTCGGGTGAAATCAGCGGCGGCGCGCGCATCAACACCGAAGGCGGCGGACTTCCCGCCGCGACGCTCGCGGTTTCCACATTCACCTTCTCCGGCGCACGCATGCAGGCCGACGGCGCACTGCGCATCGCGGACTGGCGCGCGAACGGCGGACGCCTCGACCTCGAGAACACACGGTTCAAACTCAACAGCGAAAACGGCAAGGGCCGCTTTTCCCTCGACGGCGCAGTCGCGATCGATGGCGCCGCCGAAGCGCTCAGCATCCGCGATCTGCGCGCACCGCTGAAGATCGACGCCGTCTGGGGCGGCGGCTATCGCATCACCCTGCCCGATGGTTGCGCGCCGATCGATCAAGGCGCCATCGGGGTGCCGGGGCATGTGCTGGAGGGGCGGCGCATTGCGCTGTGTCCCGGCGCGGACGGCGTGCTGATGGGCGAAGACGCGCGCGGCCAGATGTTCGGCGGGTTCTCCGTCAACGCCGCCACCTTCTCCGGCCACACCGACGACGCGGCGCGCAAGCCCGTATCGTTCGCGGCCGAACGCATTGACGGGCGCTTCGTCGGACCGAAGACGGACTCCCATCTCGAAGTGTCGGTGACCAATCCGTCCTACGCTGTGGAGTTCGCTCCCGACCGGCGCATCCGCTTCGCCGGCGCGCAGCTGACCGCGCGCACCGAACAGGGCGGACGCGTCGGCGGCGCGCTGACGGGCGGCGTGTTCGAAGATCCCGCCGTGCCCGCCAATGTCTCCGACATCGCTGCGCGCTGGACCTCAGGCACGGAAGGCGGACGCAATGTCGTGCGCCTCATCGACGGCGTGGCGACGCTCAGCGACCGCAAACCCATCGACGGCGATCCGCCCGTCGATGCCGGCGTCGCGCGCGACGCTGTGCGGGAGGTCACGCCCGAAACCGCCCGCGCCATGACGGCGGCGGCCGAAATAACGGCGCGACCGCAGTGGATTCCTCGTTTCAATCCGGTGCGCGTGGGTGAACTGAACGCCACGCTCGCGGGATCGGAGATCGCCGCCACCGGCGTCATCGACCTCATCGACGGCGGCGCGTATCGCGGCCCCCGCAAGGGCGATCGACGGCTCGCGACGCTGACCGTGCAACACGATCTCCGCACCGGCGAAGGCCTCGCCGACATCGACAACGCGGCGCTGCAGTTCGGACCATCGCTCGACGTGTACGAAATCACCGAACTTGCGCGCGGCGTCATCGACCGCGTCACCGGACCGGTGACCATCGATCTGCGCGCGACGTGGAACAACGAGATCATGAAGACCGGCGGTCACATCATTCTCGACGACGTGAACCTCAACGCCGCAGCGCTCGGCCCCGTCACCGGCGTCTCCGGCAACATCGCCTTCAACGATCTCGCGCTGATGACCACGCCGCCGGGACAGACGCTGACGGTCAAACGTCTCAATCCCGGGATCGTGGTGGAGAACGGCGTCATCCGCTTCGAGCTGCGCGGCGCGGACCGTATCTACATGGAATCCGCCGCCTGGCCGTTCGCGGGCGGCGTGCTTTCCGTCGATCCGCAGGAAGTGCAGATCGGCGAGGACGATTTCCGCATGACGCTGGCGCTGCGCGACGTCGACGTCGCGCGCTTCCTGCAACAGCTCGAGCTGAAGGACCTGACCGCCACCGGCACCGTGGAAGGCGCCTTCCCGCTCGTGTTCAACCGCGAGGGCGGCGCCATCGACGGTCTCGGCACGCTGCGCGCGGCGCCGGGCGGCGGCACGATCAGCTACACCGGCAATGCAGGATCGGGCCTCGCGGGCGCGCCGCAGATCGCGTTCGAGGCGTTGCGAAGCTTCCGCTATGACGATCTCGTGCTCGAACTCACCGGCAAGCTCGACGGCGAGCTGGTCACCGCCATCCGCTTCACCGGCACCAACCAGGAGCCCGTCGACATGATGGCGGGGCCCGTCGCCACGCCGATCCCGGGACTGGGACAGATCCGGGCCACGGGCCTGCCCTTCCGGTTCACCGTTTCTGTTCGGGCGCCGTTCAGGCGACTGATGCAGACTTCCGACGGTCTCAGCGACGCCCGGCCCCTCGTGGACGAGGCGATCCGGAACGGGACCGTTGACCCCGCCCCGCAACCGCCCAATTAAGGTCGGACGTTACGGGATCGGCAGACGACGAGAGGAGCCAACATGGGCCGCAGGGAAATCACGGCGTTGGCGGCGGCGACCGCACTCGCCGGCCTCGGTGCGACGCTGGGCGCCTGCACGCCCACCGTGCGCGTCGAGGTTCCGGACAAGCCCATCGAGATCAACCTCAACGTCAACATCCGGCAGGAAGTGGTCGTGAAGCTGGAGCGCGACGTCCAGGAGACGCTGCGCCAGAACACGGACATCTTCTGATGAAAGGACAGCCCGCCATGCTCTCGCGCATCATCTTCGCGGCGGCCCTCGGCATCGCCGCCGTCGCTTCGACCGGGGCTGCGGCCGCGATCGAGGATCCCATCCTCAACACGGCGATCAACGAACAGAAGATCGGCGAGACGGCCGACGGCTATCTCGCGGTCGTCGACGGCGCCGCCGTCGCTTCCGACGCGCGCGCGCGGATGGACCAGGTGAACATGCGCCGCCGCGCCACGTACACCGATCGCGCCCAGGCGAACGGCGTCAGCGTCGAGGAATATGCACGATCCTTCGGCTGCACGCTGCTGGTGAAGAACACGCCGACAGGCGCGTTCTACCGTGACCAGGGCGGAAGCTGGCGTCGCAACGCCGGCGCTGTCGACCTCCCGTCCTACTGCCCGCGGTGAAGACCGCCGCGCTCATCGCAGCGCTCGGCGTGATCCTGATCGGGTCCGCAGTCGCGATCGTCATGGCGTGGCGGAGCGCGCAGGTGGAAATCGGCGTGTTCGGGTGGCTGGTGATCGGGATCGGCGCCCTGCTGGCGGTGATTCTCGGCGGCGGTCTTATGGCGCTGTCCTTCTACAGCGCCCGGCGCGGCTTCGACGAACGCCTCAACGAACAGGACCCGGAGCGCTGAGACGAATCGGCGGCGGACGGCTCGAATCGGATAAGGCTTACGGCTCTGCTTCTGAGGGTTTTCCGATGATCGAAGGTCCGCGCCTCGCCGCGCTCGTCGCGTCGCGCGTCTGCCATGACATGGCGGAGCCCATGAACGCGCTCATCCAGGGCCTCGACATGCTCAAGGAGAACGACGCCGCCGGCAAGAACGCCGACGCCATCGCGCTCATGGAGCACGGCGTCGCGAAGGCATGGGCCAAGCTCGAATTCTTCCGCTTCGCGTTCGCGGGCGGAGGCGCGGCCGGCGGCGAGGGCGACGCGCGCCTCGACGAGGCCAAGGCCACGGCGGAAAAGCTCTATGGCGCGCTGAAGCCTGCCATGGAGTGGAAGGCGCCGGCGACGGCCCTGCCCCGGGGCGCGCTGAAGGTGTTCATGAATGCGCTCTTCATCGCCAATGAATGCCTGCCCAAGGGCGGCGTGGTCGTGGTCGATGCGGCGCCGGACGGCGACGGCGGCGCGGAAGTGCGCCTGACGTGCACCGGCCAGCGCGCGGGCGTCCGCCCGGCGACGCTGGCGGCGCTGCGCGGCGAACTCCCCGAGGACGGCTATCCGGGCCCGGTGGTGCAACCCCTGCTGACGGGCATCCTCGCGCGGCAGGCGGGCGTCGAGATCGCGGCGCAGACGGGAGACGGCCACGTCGTGCTCGTCCTGCGGTCGCCGCACTTCAAGATCGTCTGAGCGGCGCCGGACCGCTTCGCCGGCGGGGCGCCGGCGGTCCTCTTCGCGCTCACGCAGCACTCTGAGCCGCACGCGTTTTCACGCTGCGGGCACAAACGGGAGGGCCGGGGACGCGGACGAAATCCGCGAAACTGGGTGGAAGAAAGAAGATGCAGACACCGTCCGCGTCCCCGTGATCGTTATCCGACGGCATGGCTCGGGATGTTTTCTCGCACCCTTGTCCAGTCGGCCGCCGGTGAGCGGGTCTGCGCTGTTCATCGCAGATCCCCGGGATCCCTCCGCCTT